>JAILIS010000037.1 GCA_024695145.1 Lachnospiraceae bacterium | reverse complement strand
GTGGCGCAATATGTATTTCATCACCACGCCCTCTGAATTCTGTCATTATATCTGAAGAAAGAAATTTTGAATTGCTTCCGGTCACATAAACATCGACATTATTTTTTCTGAGAAGCCCGTTCAACACTCCGTACAGTCTTATAGGAACATCCGATTTACAACTGCCATTTTATATTTACGAACAATGCGCCATTTTTCTAAAATACAGATGTGTGTTTTAATATGCCCAATGGCTGATTTTCGCCATAAAAGAATTCTGTGGTTTTGCTGCAGACTTTATTCATAACCTTTTCCGATGGCAGATGCTTACTCTTGATCCTTATAAAGTGCACCGGACAGTCAAATATTTCTCTTGCCTTTTTGAATACCGCATCAGCCGGAAAGAAAATATCATTATCTGATGCAATGATCAGAAGCGGCGATCTGATGCTTTGAAGTTCCTCCTTCTTATATTCCCTCGGAGGACGCATTTCCATCTTATATCCTGACATCATCAGTTTGAAAAATCTCCGCCAGACCTCATCTGCCTTTCCGCCTATGCACCGGATCACTCCATTCAGTCCTTTCACGGTTGGATAATGATAATATTTTATAAACGGAATCACCATCCTGCATACCATAGGTATTACAGGGCCATGTGCAATCCCGGAAGGAACCAGAAGGAGAGCCCTGTCCACCATATCGGGATACCTTTTGGCAAAAGAAAGGAACATAGAAGCACTGTAGGACGAAACAACAAATGAGATTTTATCCACTTTGTAATGATCAAGGACTTCTTTTATCCAAAGTCCATACTCATCTTTTGTACTGCTTATATTTCTGTAGGGTGCGCTCTTCCCCGGCATTCCCACGACATCAGGAGCAATGATGGAAAAATCCTTCAGCAGCGGCAGGAAAAACCGGAGATTGAGTGTTGTGATCCCATTGCCGCCATGAATAGTGCATATTCTCGGCTTCCCCGGATCTCCCACAAGCAAAGAATGAGTTTTTCCAAAACTTGTCCTTATATAGCTTTCGACATAAGCAACATTTAAAGATGCAAGAGTTTCATCGTAAAACTCATGCATCTCATTCATTGATTTTCTGTTTTTATAAACAAACTTTTCTTTTTTCAAGATTATTACTTTCGGAAGATCACTCAATTCCGGCAAAAACCTTCATGGCAGACTTTACGTTTTCTTTCATGGCCTTACGGGCTGCCATAAAGATTGATGAGAAGAACAGCGGCTCACCTTCCTTAAGACCGTTCAGATAGTCAGCCACAGCCGCTCCGCCGGCTTTGTCCATGTATGTGAAATAGTTGATCTTTCTGACGCCTGATTCTACTGCCTTATGATAATCCTCCGTGCTCACACCGGAACCGCCATGCATGACAACCGGAATGTTACCGGTCTTTTTCCTGACATTTCTTACAACATCAAAATCCAGTTTTGGTTCGGTAAGATATATGCCGTGAGTTGTTCCAAACGAACAGGCCAAAGCATCGATTCCCGTCTCGGCAACAAACTTTGCGGCAAGACCGGGATCCGTGTAGATCTTTGTATCATCGCCTGCTCCGGCACCATCATTTCCCGTGCCTGATTCCCGCTTTCCCATGGAGCCGAGTTCAGCCTCTACCGACGCCCCGTACTTTCCCGCCATCTCCACAGCCTTTTTGGTATTCTCAAGGTTCTCCTCATATGCAAGTACCGAACCGTCATACATGATCCCGGTAAAACCGATCTCCAGAGCCGTCTGTAAATAGTCAAGCGTCTCACCGTGATCAAGGTGAACACATACAGGGACGGTTGACTTTTTTGCCATCTCTGTCATGACCGGTCCTATTGTTGTAAGCGGAATCCAGGGTTCATGACACTGAGCAAATTGAATGATGACCGGCAGTTTCAGTTCTTCAGCCGCTTCGAGCTCAGCCTCGACAGCCTCAAGGCAAGAGGCATTGAAAGATCCGACAGCTATGTTCTTCTCCTCTGCAATATCCATGATCTCTTTTAACGTGACCAGCATCCTTGGCACCTCCTCTGAGCACCGGAAATCACACTGTTAAGTTGCCTGCCATAACATCAGCGGTATGTAGAAATGCGAAAAAAGCGGCAAAAACAAGGGCACTGCCTGCAAATGGTATTACAAAACGTATATCATGTCAATGCTCAGCTTCTCTGCTTCATTTTACAGTTCATGATAATACGGGCAGATGTTCTCATAATGCCCGTCCTTCATACGAAACCCTCCGGGTATGGTTCCGAGTTGTGTAAAGCCCAGCCGCTCATACAAATGTCTGGCATGAATGTTGCTTTCAACAACCGCATTGAATTGAAGCACTCGAAATCCGAGTTCCCTGCCTTTCTTCAGACAATCCAGAACTAACTGCTCCCCGATGTGTCTGCCCCGGGCATCTGAGGAAACCGCATAGCTCGCATTACAGATATGACCGCATCTTCCGACATTATTCGGATGTAAGATATAGAGTCCGAATACTTTACCATCCTCTTCGGCTACAGCTGTAAAACTCTGAGACGCAAAGAATTCGGCGCCGCTTTCTTCATCCAGCAGTTCTTCCTGCGGAAATGCAATACCATCTTCCACAACTTCATTCCAAATTCTGATGATCTCCGGCAGATCCCGGTCAGTATATTTTCTGATGATCATTTTCCCTAATCTCCTTGATTTTTCATACTAACATATCTCGCATACTCCTTCCAGTATTCAGGCAAAAAAAAAGCCCCGGTATCAGGAAAAGAAAATACCGGGACCAAATACGAATATATCTATCAGAATAAGGACAACTGCCATACCCCAGATTACCGGATGCGGTTCTTTGGGCAATTTGCATCTGAGCCTGCTCTCCTTTGGCGGCCTGACCATTATGCCGCCCCATGCGTAGAAAAATGCAACCAGATACAAAACCCACATCCCGTTAAAACACAGGAACATCCAATACGGCATTTCCCCGCTTTTAATGATCGGGAGATTTATGGTCGCCAGAGCCCCTACGATATATGCCGCAAGGAAGAGGATCAGATTGAGCCTGAGGGCAACTCCCCTGCGTTCTGCTTTGTCTGACGGATCTTCGATAAAATGGTAGGTCATGTAAGTAAAAAGGTAGAGCAAAGGTACCATAGCACCAAATCCCAGCACGGCCAGTACTATTCGAAGAGTCAGAGCCGCTCCCGGGCTGTCACTGAAAAGATTGAAAACATTTCCCCAGTCTCCGATGGAAAATACTCCTATCAGGAAATATCCGAATCCCTCAAGCAGTTGTCCTCCCATGAGCTGTGTAAGGAAGAGCCTCAGCATCGCCGGCATATCTTTGACCTTCATAAGTACTATCAGAAGAATTATTCCAATGATCGCGTTAGCAATGGATGCACTGCCGCTGGACAGGATCTTATGGATCGTTGCCTTAGTGGAAAAATCCACGAGCCCCGCCGTACTTACAGACCCCGCAGAAAAGTTGACTATTTTGTCTCCATAGAGGATATAAGTGATCGCATGGATCGATTCATGAAATGGTATCGTGAAAAAATAAGCCAGTAATGCCGTAGCGACACAGTTGACAAGTGAATGATCCTTTTTTTGCTCCATAGATGCTCTCTCTCCTTGTATGATCATTTTTTCAATTATAGTTTTGGGAAATACATACGGAAAGTAAACATGTCTATTCAGTCATTTTTGGTGTTTGTTCGGTAAGTCATCCGATCTGTTCCATTTCATCCATGATCCCTTCTAATATATCTGCCGCACTTGCGACCATCTTCGGACAATATCAAACCCGAGCATATCTTTACAAATGTACGAACCATTGGCTTTTTTAAACCGGTCACATGCGTCCGGTTCTGGCTCCCATTGTCTTCAATTCGTTCTTGCGTTCATACATCATTTGATCCGCTCTGACAAAAACATCCTGAAGCGTATGATCATCCTCGCCAAGGACCGAATATCCGATCGAAACGACCACGGAATTCTCCCGTATATTTTCTTCAACCTTCCGGTTAAGTTCTTCTATGATCTCCATCATAGACTCATATCCTTTTCCTTGAAGGATGACGGCAAACTCATCCCCACCGATACGAAATACCGCTCCCTGTTTGAAATACTCACAGATCAATGTGCATGCATCCTTGATAAGCCTGTCGCCCTGCGCATGACCAAAGGTATCATTGACATATTTGAGTCCGTTGATGTCCCCGACAACAACTCCAAGATTCTGCAGTTCACCTGACTCTATCTGACTGTTGATGACGGCTTCCGTTTCGGAATAAGCGTGCTTGTTACGAACACCGGTCAGAGAATCCGTATTTGCCATATGCTTGAAACTTCTGCTGGTTTCTTTCTCTTCTTCGATCCTCTCTTTTGAAAATCTCCTGAGCTGGAGCAGAAGGATAACAGCAAGGATCAAAAGTGCGGCAGAAGCGAATATGATCTGATTCCTGCTGTTTTCAAGGTTACTCTCACTGATATCACGGATCTGATCTTGAATAACACTTTCACAAATGAGAACAGCCATCTCCCAGCCGGTCCCCTCAATAGGTACGTAACAGAGCGTCTCTTCAGATTCACCGGAAGCAAACGTTATGGTCCCTTCCTTCTCATCCCGGAAATTCGCATAATTATAATTCCAGACTTCTTCCGGGAGAATACTCCTTATCGCATCAAAAAAATTATGTTTTGCGATAATGGAGCCGAGATCGGTACCCGACAGATTTCCGCCGTTTTTGGCATACAGGGCGAAATGAGTCCTTCCCTGATCATCAAATGCCAAAAGATCAACGATATCTTCGATATACAGCTGGACAAAACAGGCTTTGAACGGCTTGCCCATGAGCGTAAGACCAGGTGTCGGAACGGCGAGACACAACTGTTTGGAAGAGCCGTAGACAGAAACCGTGGTGATGATACGGTCTTTCATTTCCACATCGGACAGAAACGAATGACGGCTTCTGCCGGTATAGGTCGTGTACTGTGTATATACGATATCATTTTCATCGATCAGTGCGAAGCGGTTAAGATTGAGCAGCGATTTGACCATACCGATATTGTGTCTCAGATCATCCTGCGAAACGATCCCTTCGTCCGCAATAAAATCGACCGCTTTTTCCATCTGTTCGAAGTTGCTGTTGATAAGGTTGGTAATGGTCTTCGCCCGGCGGTCCGCCATAGCTTCAAGATAGAAAGAACTGACTGCCGAAACGGCTTCATTTGTTGCCTCGTTGGTCTTCCTTGACGACCATAACGTATTGGCAGTCACCATTAAAATAACGGTCAGGCTGCCTAAGACGGCTGTCCATACTATTGTTTTGTTGCTGATCTGTTTCTTCTGTTTCATAAAACAACACCATACAGCAGTTCAAGCATCTGAGCTGCATCATTCTGATATATGACCGTCGTGATCTCGTCGGTCTTTTCCGGGAACAGCTGCCCGGGAATATTTCCATCTGCTATCTTGACGGCAACACATATCGTATCAAAACCGATCGAATAGCAGTCCTGCACACCGAGGCAGTATATCACGCCATCATTTAAATACTGCAGTGCTTCCTCATCATGATCCATGCCCACGATAACAGCGTCGCTTTCCAGTTCCGTGATCGCTCTTGCAGCACCGACGGGATTACTCATGTTGCAGCACACGATCCCATCCAGATCCGGATTATCAGCCAGAATCTTCTTCGTAAGATCATAGGCCAGATCGACCGAATCCATGTCATACTCGGTAGCTATGATCTGCATATCCTTGTACTTGTCGATCGTATCCTTTGCACCCTTTGCACGGTCTTAATGGCACGGTGCACCTCTGCTCCCGACAAGGATGGCAACCTTTCCTTTGTAGTCAAGCTTCTCGCACAGAGCTTCCGTCAGATCCGCACCATCCTGATAATTGTGGGTATTTCCGACATATGCGATCCTCCGGCATCCCTCAGCCGCATCAGAACTGGAGAACGTCATGACTTTTGATCCGTCTTCTATCATCTCATCTATGATCGGGGAAATGATACTTTCATCCGCAACATCAACACCGATCACATCAAAGTCACTCTTCTGCGCCTCCTTGAGTCTTATGATCTGGTCGTCGGCAGAGGCTCCTTCCGGTGCCATATATTCGTATGTTATCTTTACGTCTTTATCGAGAAACTGCCGCTGGGCGTCTTCCATTCCGAGCGCAACGGCGTCCCACCAGGAGTGAACGGTCTTGTATGTGAAATAGAAATTATAGTCTGTCTTCTTGGGTTCATATGAATCCAGCTCATGGTCAAAATTAACTGCGCTTTGAACATTCTCCGTCGGTTTCGTATTGGATCCGCCGCCACCTGCAGGGTGCGGTTTCTGTGCATCGGGTGAAGGAGCGCAGGCTGATAATATGATAAAAGCTGCCAGTCCGACAGACAGTATTCGTGACTTTTTAGTGTTTTTGTGCATTTTCCGACCTTTTTATCCGGCTCTTCTGCCGATATATGCTGATATACCGAATATCATTATCACATCAGGGCACAAACTTGCAGCCGAATTGCGGCTGTGTTCAAAAAACTCCCGGCCTGCGCCGGGAGCTTTAGTGGATCTGTTCAAAATCCTTACGACAGATATTATGCACCGATTATAGGATTCTGATTGGAAGGCCGGTTGCGGATCTTACCGCCTTTTGAAGCATCGATATTCGTATCCTGCTCTGTGTTGCTCCAGCCGATACCCTTATTACCCCATGGGTTGATATTCCATCCGCCTTTGCCGCCTGTTACGTTATCAAGTGTTTCGAGATCAATCTTATTATCCTTCATATCCGACATTGTTTTCCCTCCTTATATATCCTGTGATGTTCTCTTTCACCCGTTCCCACGATCGGTTACTTTCTTACGATCGTATTGTATCATGGAAAATGTCACACTACCGTCACACTGCTTCAAGCCTCTGCCGTTCAACAAGCTCCGCGAAAAATCCGCCCTTTGCGATCAGTTCATCGTAAGTTCCCTGTTCCATTATCCTGCCGCCGTCGATCACGAGTATCCGGTTGCAATGGCGAATGGTCGACAGCCTGTGGGCGATCACCACGCGTGTGCATCCCATTTTGTCAAGAGATTCGGAAACCTGACGCTGGGTCTTGTTGTCAAGAGCCGACGTGGCTTCGTCAAACAGAAGAAGCTTCGGTTTGGGAGCGATGGCGCGTGCGATCATTATACGCTGGCGCTGACCTCCTGATATGCCTCCCTGGCCCTCGGCTATCACTGTGTTCATTCCCATGGGCATGGCTTTGATATCGTCCGCTATCCCGGCCATTTCAGCCGCTTCCCATGCCTCGTCGAGAGTAAGCTGCGGAGCGGATATTACGATATTGGAATAAATATCTCCCTGGAAGAGTCCGGCATCCTGCAGAACGGTCCCTATCTTTCTTCGAAGAGATGCTATGTCCAGATTGTTTATATCCCTCCCGTCATAGTATATGGTTCCCTTTTCCGGTTTTTCAAATCCGAGGAGCAGACGCACAAGGGTTGATTTTCCGCAGCCGGTCTTACCGACTATCGCCACATAATCTCCGGGCTTGATCGAAAGCGACAGATCATTCAGGACCAGCGGCCCGTCCTCTGTATATCTGAAAGAAACATGATCCATCTCGACTGCGCCGGAAATGTTCGTCACGATCTCTTTGTTCTCGGTAACTTCAGGCTCGGTTTCCAGAAACGGCTCTGCCATCTCCATCACGGGCTGCATCTGTGCGAAGGGGATCGCGATCTGTGCCAGCGCCATAAAAGCTCCCGACAGCATACCGTAAGCTGCGGTAAAAGCAAAATAGGATGAAGCATCAATACCGCTCATGGATGCGAAATAATACATCACTATATTGGATGCAAGAGTGATCGCAACGGAGATCACGCTGTTGATCTTGATAAACATCGGAGGATTATAAAGAAGTTCCGCACTCTCCGAATATATATTCAGCCACTTGGCAAAAGCACGCTTTTCCGCGCCCGCAAGCTTGAGCTTCTGAACACCCGATATCATGGCGTAACTGATCCCCGATTCTTTGGCAGAGATCTTCATCTGCTTACGGTTGATCTGCACCTGTACAAGTGATGAGATCACCGTAAATGCGGTGGTTATAAGAACTATCACTATGGAGGGCACCACGAGCACCGGGGCATATCTGAATATCTGCGTGATATACAAAAGCGATGTCAGTGATGTAAGTCCTGTTGACAGCACCATGTTGACCATCATGGAACTGAGCGTGTTGACGGCATTCGACCGGGTCCGAAGTTCACCCGGACTGTACGTACCGAAAAATCCTGCCGGCAGCGACATGATACGGAGCGTCATGGCTGACTGGACACCGATGGATGTCTTCGTACTGATCCTCATCAGTATGAGTGATTTTACACTTGTGAGAAGCTGGGAGGACAGTGCCACACAGATGACACATATGGCGGCTCCGGTAAGAGCGCGCTTGTTGGCGGTTTCAAGTACGGGACCTGTTAAGGCTTTTGTTATTCTCGGAAGGATCATCCCCACCAGCACGACCGCAAGCGTTGCGGCTGCCAGCAGAACGATATCCGACATAACGATGCAGTTTTTGGTATATATCAGAAGATCTTTTATCCCAAGCTTTCTCTTGGGAAAAGGACGGTAAAAACATATCGCTTCAAGTTCCAGACGCGATGCGTTATTTGATCTGACTCTGACCCTGTTGCCGGTCGCGGGGTCGATATAGGAGTATCCCGCGACCCGGTCGGGAATAAGTGCGACAGTGCCTCCGTCATCCCTCAAAAATCCGATCAGCGGACCGTAGGAATCCGTGTGCCATCCTTCCGTCAGTTCAACGATCCTGTACATGAGCCCGTGAGGGCGCAGGCAGTGATCGAGTATGTCATTGACCTCTGTAATATCCTCGGGAACATCCACCGGCTTGCATCTGTAATACTTGAGTATCTCATCTATCGTATTCTTCGCCACTACCCGGCTATCATTCAGTCTTCCGGCAATCTTTTCCCCGAGCACGACCTGTGCTGCGCGGGCAAAAGATTCCTCCAGCATCTCCAGGTCGCTTTTTCGTCTTTCTTCTATCTGATTCTCAAACCAACCCATTTATTTCCTACCTTCTTTAATCGGTGTGTCGCGCCATCCTGAATTAAGTTTACCTTCATCATTCATTATCAACTAAATCGGCGTATATGCCGCCGGCGCGTATCAGTTCGTCGTGGGTGCCGCGCTCCGCGATAAGTCCGTTATCCAGTACGATTATCTCGTCGCAGTCGCGAACGGTGGATAAGCGGTGTGCGATAACGATACATGTTATGCCTCTCGCTTTGATAGCATTGACAACCTCATGCTCGGTCCTCGCATCCAATGCGCTCGTAGCCTCGTCAAGGATTATAATGGTCGGGTCCTGCGATAGCACGCGGGCGATCTCAAGACGCTGACGCTGTCCACCCGAAAGGTTCTTTCCGCCCGATATGAGCTTATGATTATATCCGCCGGGAAGTGCCGATATATCGTCATGAATACTGGCATCCCTTGCAGCAAGTATCATCTCAAAATCAGCTATCGAGGAGTCCCACATTTTGATATTGTTCGCTATGGTATCCTCAAACAGGGTGATATCCTGATCCACGACCGCAACCGAACCGGTCATGACATCCCTGGGATACTCGCTCCTGCTCTTTCCGTCAAACAGTATCTGTCCGCCCCATGGCTGGTACAGTCCGGAGATCAGCTTTCCCACCGTGGATTTGCCGCTGCCTGACGCTCCGACAAGGGCTATGCGATCCCCGGTCTTGAGGCTGACCGAGAAATCCCGTATCAGCGGTTCTTCCAGTCTCGAATAACCGAAAGTCAGATCCCTGATCTCCAGGTTTCCGGAAAGCTTCTTCATTGGAGCATCATTACCGGTTTCATCCGAAACGGAAGGATCGATCGGATATTGCATGACGTCCTCGACGCGCTCCATCTCTGTACGCATCTCCTGTATGAGCTGTCCCGCATTTACCATCATCTGTGCGGGAGCCATGAATGATGTAAGGAATCCCTGGAACATCATTATCGCTCCAAGCGAAAAGTGTCCCATTATCGTGAGATATACACCTATGATGAGCACGAGATAGTTGGCAACTGTTGCCATGAACGCAGGAACGGTACCGAGTATCTGATCGACTTTCGCCTCTTTGACTTCTGATGAATTAACGGCTGCCTGGAACCCGGCCCACTTCTGAAAGAAGCCCGTCTCAGCCCCGCTCGCCTTGATCGTTTCAATAAGGCTTATGCCCGTGACAGTCATTGACTCGAGCTTTGCGGCATCTCTCATCTGAACTCTGGTGATGTTAACTCTTCTGTTTGCGATCACGCGCGACGTGATGATATTGACCAGGACCGTGATGATACCGATAGCCGTCAGGAGGACACTCTGCTTGAACATCAGCACAAGATAAAATACCATCATCACCGTGTTGAGCAGAAGAGGGGAGAAAGTATTGACAAGAGTCCCGGCTATGCTCGAATTGAGTTCAAGCCTGGACTGGATGTCTCCCGCCAGTCTCTGGGAAAAGAATTCCATCGGCAGATGAAGGACTTTCCACATATAATCCGAGCTTCCGATGACCGCCATCTTACCGTCGATCTTCAATGAATATATGGCCTGCACCCAGGCGACCACTATCTGCATCAATGCCAGTCCGGTAAGTACCGCTATGAACGGATACAGCCATCCGGGGTTTTGTCCCGACAGCAGTCTTGTGACAAATATCCTGGAAGTAACGGAATTAACAATACCGAAAAGATACGCTATGGCAGTGGAGATCATGACAAAGACCACTGCAGCTCCGGCGCCCTCGAGACGTCTTTTGGCAAAATCAACCGTGCTCTTACGTTTACCCCCGGGCACAAACTCTTCCGAAGGAACCGGGATGAGCGCTATACCCGTAAAGGATTTGTCGAACTCCTCCCAGCTGATCTTTACCGAGCCTCGTGCAGGATCGTTGATAAATACATGATTTCCCTTGAACCCGTCAAGTACCACAAAGTGGTTCATGTTCCAGTGTATGATGCAAGGGAACGCCCCTTCATCCCTTAATGTATCGGGATCCACACGAAAAGCTTCAACTGAAAATCCGTATCGTTCCGCCGCTAAATAAATGTTCTTTGCCTTCGATCCGTCTCGTGATACACCGCAGTCAAGTCTCACCTGTTCAAGAGGGACCCATTTGTCGTAGTATGCCAGGATCATGGCAAGGCAGGCCGCACCGCATTCCAATGCTTCAAGCTGCATTATGACGGGGACCTTCGCGACTCCCTTTTTGATCGTAGGCTTTATACGTTTCTTACCCATATCCGGCTCACCTGTTCTTCAGCAGAAAGTCTATGGCGTGAACGCTGTCGGTCACAACCTCCCCGTTGTATGTTCCGTCGGGAAGTATGAGTTCCGATTTTCCGGTGCTTCTTCCGTACTCATCCTTTTCAATTCCGGCAATGAGCCCTTCACGGCGGAGCACCTTCACAGTCATCCCCTCCTTCAGCTCCACGGGGGAAAGAGGGACGACCTTTGCATCGTGATCCGTTACGATCACGGTGGCCGCGACCGTGGTCTCCATATTTCCGGTTGCCGCCCAGACAAAAATGCCGGCCATAAGCACTATCACTGCAGCGAGCACGAGCCATACCCCGGGATTGGTCACCTTCAGATAGTCCTTGAGCTGTTCGGGCGACGATATGCGCTCAAGGGCTTCTTTTCTAAACAGCGGCTGGTTGTCTTTCTGTTCATTCTGTTCACTCATCAGTCTTATTTCCTCTTATCAAAAAAATCTTTCAGCTTGGAAAGCAGCGTTTCCTTATCTATTGATTTTAACAGATAGTCTACCGGTGACAGGCTCACGACCGAAAGGACGCTTTTCACATCTGCGTGTCCTGTCAGAAACATCACGGGTATCTGTCCGGTTTCCGAATCATTTTTGAGCATCTCTAGCACCTGCGGTCCGTTCGCTACCGGCATCTCATAGTCAAGCAGAACAAGATCGGCTTTGTTCCTGGCAAGATAGCTTATGGCCTGAACCCCACTTGCGGCCATTCCGACATGGTAACTGTCCTTCAGCCATTCATAGACCGTCCTCATGTATGTGATGTCATCATCCACTATCAGTACGGTCTTTTTGCGGTTGTCGCCCGTATTCTCCTCAATGTATTTGCGGATGCACTTCATCAGTTCATCCATCATAAGAGGCCGTTCAAACCACTCAAGTATCAGCGTCTCGGGAATGATCTCAAGTGCTTCTTTCTTTTGAGACTCCTCCCCGATCAGTATGATCTTGCGGTCAAGATCCGATGCCGTATCTTTCAGGTACACGACATTTTCGGATATCTCATCTAGGTCCTGTCTCAAAAAGAGGATAATGAGCTCTATCTTTTCGCGGACCGTCTCCACTTCCTTTATCCGGCCGTGGCAAAGCTGCGCCGCGATACCTTCACTTTCCAGCTTTGATACGAGACTGCTGGCAAGAAAACTGTCCGTATCGCTGACCACCAGGACCAGGCCCTGTTCGGTCATCTGCGTGTCTGTTATCATCTATCTTTCTCCCTTATCAAGAGCCTCTTCGGCAATGTGTTCTATACTTTCCCAGTCAAGCTTCATCAGACTGTCGGTGATCCGTTCAATGACTCCCCTGTCTTCTTCCGACAGTTCGTATCCCTTAAGATCGTTCACCACTTTTTCCATCATACCATAATCCATGCTCCGTGTAATCTCCAAAACTGTATTAAAAGCCTCTGTGCGCATACCCGGTGTCAGCGGCTTCTTATCATCGGACTGTTCATCAAGAGGTGCGAGCTTTTCGTTAAGTGACCTGTATGCTTCAAGAAGCTCCGCTGTATCCCGTTCTATCTTATCCGTATCTCCGGCTTTTCCCGCTTCTTCAAGGGCTCTTGCCATATCCGAAAGATGCCCCGCGCCTATAACTCTCGCCGAACTCTTCAGAGCGTGGACTTTTATCGTGTAATCTTCTGTATTGCCCGCCTCATACAGGTTCTCTATCTCATCTGCTTTTGAGGGTGCAGTCGAATGAAATACGGACAGCACCGACAACAGGCTTGCGATCGAGCCGCAGTTTGCGATTCCGCCGGCTGTATCGATCTCACTGACATCTAATAGCCAGGCGGGTATCTTATCCGTCTTTATGTCTTCGGCTCCGGCATATTTTTCATCTTCGTTCGCCGTATCCGTATAGACAACATCCGAAACCCACAGCCCTGCGTATCCCTTCCATACATCGCTTCCTCCGGTGCGCTCGTTCATGATGTAGTCCTTATCGTCATCGATCATGGCGATCATGACAGCGGCTATGTCGGGATCGAACTGTGTGCCAGAACATCTTTCAAGTTCGGCGCGGACAACCTCCTTGGGCTTGGGCGTTGAATAAGTACGGGTCGAAGTCATCGCGTCATAACAGTCGGCGACACAGATTATCCGGGCTATCTCCGGTATCGCATCCCTTGCGAGTCCGTCGGGATATCCCCGCCCGTCATACCGCTCGTGGTGGGATCTTGCCCCCGACGACAGTTCCGGCATATCGGTTATTCCCTTCAGTATCTCGCAGCCTATCAGGGTATGTTCCTTGATCCTGGCAAATTCTTCATCCGTAAGCTTTTCGGTCTTGTTTATTATCTCTTCGGGAATGCCTATCTTACCTATATCGTGAAGCAGCCCTATCTCATACAGCTTCTTCTGTTCCTCATTGCTCTTGCCGAGACGCCTTCCTATCTCGGCGGCATACGCCGCAACTCTTTCCGAATGGCCGTTAGTGTAATGATCTTTGGCATCAACCGTATGCGAAAGTGCGATCATCATCTCTTTTGTAAGCCTCTCGGATTTTCTCGTCTGCTTACCGACCTCAGCCTTAAGATCCCTCTGGTAGCGGTCAAGCGCGATCGTGCGCCTGCTCCTTTGGATCAGGACTTCCGGAACAAAAGGTTTGCGTATAAAATCGATCGCCCCGTTTTTAAGGCCCAGCGCCTCTTTTTCGCGATCCTCATCGGCTGTTATGAACATCACGGGGATATCGCGAAGTTGAGCGTTTCCTTTAAGCTCGGCAAGAATCTCAAAACCGTTCATACCGGTAAGATTGATGTCAAGAAGGATCAGGTCGGGGACCTCCGATTCTGCCATCCGGATCGCTTCGCCGCCGTCGCTTACACCGATAACGTCAAAGCTGTCCTTTAGTATCTGTGCCGAAGTCTCAAGTATGACCTCATCATCATCTACCACCATTATGGCGGGACGTTCCCGATCCGATGCCGGAGATTCGGACCCTGCCGAAGACGCAGCCAGCAGATTTTCCTCCGGAAGATATTTCTTTATCATCTCTTCGAGGCGTCTTCCGTCCACGGGTTTACTCATATAATCAGAAAATCCCGCATTTATGTACATTTCTCTCGCTCCGCTTACCGCGTTGGCCGTAAGGGCTATGTATACGGTCTCTTTTTCACCGTCCCGGTCTCTGATAGACTTAAGCGTCTCGATGCCGTCCATATCCGGCATCATATGATCTATAAATACGATATCGTAATCATTTTCTGCAGTCAGCTCGAGTGCCTCAGCCCCGGAGACGGCAGTATCGATCTTCATCTTTGTCTGCTTTAAGAGATTTTCGAAGACCGTCAGATTCACCTCGGTATCATCAACTACAAGCACCCTTGCGTCGGGAGCGCAGAAAAGTTCATGGTAAACATCCTCTTCGCCTTTCTCATGAGACAGCCTGTCGCTGATGTTTCCGATCCCCTCCGGGTTGATGATCCCCTGTCTGATCTCAAAGTAAAATCGCGACCCTTCTCCGTATACACTGCTCACTTCAAGATGACTGTCCATAAGATCAAGGAGCTGCCTGACAATGCTCATCCCGAGCCCCGTTCCTTCAACGGTCCTGTTCCTGGACTCTTCGATCCTTGAGAACGGAGAATACAGCCGGTTCATATCCTCTTCCTTCATTCCGATCCCGGTGTCCGTAACTTCAAAAGAAAGGGATATGTTGTCTTCGTCTTCCTTATGATATGACAGGGCTAGTTTCACACTGCCTGCATTCGTATATTTGACCGCATTTGTCAGCAGATTGAGTACCACCTGCTTGATCCTGATCTCATCGCCGTAAAGAATACGGGGGATGTTGGGATCGACAGTAACCTCAAACTTAAGGCCTTTTTTCTGAGCCCGTGATTTTATCATATTGACGATATCGTTGATGACGGAAGACAGTTCATACTGGGTCGGCAGTATCTCCATCCTTCCCTCTTCTATCTTGGAAAAATCCAGTATGTCATTTATGAGTGATAACAGGGTACGGCCGGCATTTTTGATATCCTTTGCATAATCGCGTATATCCTTCTCGCTGCTCTCGCGGATGATCATCTCGTCCATGCCGAGAACGGCATTTATCGGAGTCCTGATCTCATGGGACATATTGGCAAGGAAACGGCTCTTCGCTTTGTTGGCGTTATCCGCGATACGCTTCTGTTCTTCAAGCTCGGCAAGATACCTGTAATGATCCGTGTCATCGGTAAGTGTATAGATCGTTCCGGCGCCGGAACCGGGATTTCCGAGAATATTTGCCTCGGGAGAATATATCCGGTCACCTTGTCTGATCGGCTCGCCTTTTTCAATTGCGGATCTTATCGAATCGATTATGCTCTCTCCGGAAATACCGATATGGGGAAACAGTTCGAGAGCAGGCTCGTTGGTAAAGCATATCTCTCCCGTCTCATCAACGGCTATGATGGCCTCCGACAGTGTATCGATCATGTACTCTCTTGCAAGAGCCGCAGTGTCAAGAAGGTTATATCTGAAGATCGCGATGAGCATAAATACGGCGGAGACGGGAAATCCGAGCATCGTCACATCATACACGTGCATTATCGCAAAAGGTTTGAGTGTGCCCATGAACAGGGAAACGCTCATTGTAAGCATCGCGATCGATACCATCATGATGCGGCGGCGGTTGGAGGGCTTTCTTTCTTTTCTGAATGAAACAAATAAGATCAGCACTCCGTAGAAGGCGATCAGTATTATAAACGCCGACCATACGTGGTGCCACACACCGTCCTCATGGATCATCATCGGAAACTGCTCGCGGACCTGGAAACTCTGTATCTTATAGTACAGTCCCGTGCTCATCGTCGAGCAGACGATTCCGTATGTGACAACGTTCAAAAGAGCCATTACGGTTTTGATCACTCTCGGGACCCGCAGCCTCGCAAACTCCGTGACGAATAAAAAGAGCGCAAAGGTCACCCAGACCCTTCCCGCATAGGACAGCCTAAGAGCCGTAAAATAAGATTCAAAGGAATGAGCCCGAAGCTGGAAAAGATAACCGAGATTACTAACAAGAGTCGAACAGCAGGCAAGGAAGAGGTATGAGTGCATTGTCCCCTTCCAATTCCGAAATACGGCCCATCCTTCCACAAGCACCAGTAAGATGCTGATACACTGAATGATTAATACAACCTGATACATTGATGATTACTCCCGTTTGCCGCCGTTAAGACAGCAGTAATATTGTATCACATATACATATTTTGGAACAGATTCTTGACAATTATTACGAGTGTGATAAAATATTGTATGTCAGTTAGCAATGACTAACCGGACAGTGTGGAGGGAATAATGAGTGTTAACAGACTGACAGGTGGAGCGGCATGTGCCGTTCTTGTTTTTGCATCCGTAACGTTGACGGGATGCATAGGAAACAGCAGATCTTTCAGTACGGATACTGCCGGATACAGAACCATATCAGAAGATGTCAAAGCTACGGGAGATGTACACGGAATGGACAGTGTCACCTACTATTCATCCGTTACGGCTCCCGTTATATATTATGATCTGACAGCAGGCGATGAAGTCAGTGCCTCGCAGAAAGTCGTGGAATATGATCTCGAAGATCTGATAAACGCAAGAGACCAGGCGGTACTGACATCCAAGTCGGCGGAAAACACGATGAACGGCCAGGTCCAGAAAAGCAACAGCAACCAGTCCAAATATAACAAGGCCGTTTCGGATATAGATGTTTACAGATCAACTTACGCTCTCTACCGGCAGGCCAACGATTACCTGAACCAGGGACAGTATACGGAAAACTGGGATGTCGACTGTATCGCGGACAGCATCAACAAAGATCTCGCGCAGAAGACGGCCGACCTGAGTACGAAGACAACGGAACTTCAGCTCGCACAGGCGGTTCAGGATGAATGTGCCGCGATAAAGCTCATGAAGGATATAGAGGATCTGAACCAGGATATAGCCGATCTCAATGCCGATCTGGCATCCCTGCCTCCGGCCACCCTGCCTCCCGAAGAATACGCGCAGACCGTGATAAACGGAAACTGGATGTCGGACATCATGCGTAACTGGACCGAGGCATCAACTCTGAGAAACACATACGAAAGTCAGATCCTGAACTCATATCAGAAAGAACAGCTGAAAAACTCCTACGATCTTTCAACAATAAGTGTCGGCTCGGCAGAAGAAAACCTCGCAAAGGCATCTGCAGGCGTGAGTGTTGATTTTGACGGGATAGTGACGGAAAGCTTCATCAAAAAGGGAAGCGTCGTTACGAAAGGCACGCCGCTTTTTACCGTCGAGAGCAGCCGCGACATGAAGGTCGATGTCGGAATATCCAAATACGATATCGGAAAGATCGCGGTCGGACAGCAGGCCGACATATCAATAGCCGGGAACAGCTATACCGGAAAGGTGTATGAGATCAAGAGGCTCGCCGAAGCTACGGATTCCGACAAGGCAAAGGTTACGGTATCCGTCAGGTTCGACCGGCCGGACGATAAGGTCTATATCGGACTTGAAGCCGATGTTGTCATACACACGAATGAGAAGGAGGGAGCTCTTTCCATCAGCTGTGATGCTTATTATGCCGATGATGGCGGTGATTACTGCTACACCATCGATAACGGTGTCGTAACCAAGAAATACATTACCGTAGGATCTTCCGCGGATGATTACGTCGAGGTGCTGTCGGGCCTGTCAAACGGAGACGTTGTGATTACGGACGCAGTGACCGATGATCTCGTCGGTAAAAAAGCCGCATCCGAGTAAACACGTATCAGTCAGTTATGTTTGGTAAGAAAAAAAAGGAACAACCTGATCTTGAGATAATCGATCTGGAGGCACAGTCCGGGTCCGGATCCGATACGGACCTTCCCAAAAAGGTCCTCATCGAATTTAAGGACGTATGCAAGAAATACGTTCAGGGCGAGCACGAATTCTATGCTTTAAAGGACGCGAGCCTTACCATCAACGAAGGCGAGATGGTCGTGATACTCGGTCCGTCCGGCGCCGGCAAGAGTACCCTTCTGAACCTGCTCGGAGGCATGGACAGTGCTTCTTCCGGCCATATTTTCTTTGACGGCGATGATCTGACAACCTACTCCGACAATCAGCTCACGAAGTACAGGGCACAAAATGTCGGTGTGGTCTTCCAGTTCTATAATCTGATCCCCACGCTGACCGCATATGAGAACGTGGCGCTGATGAAAGATATCAAAAATGACACGACGGATCCCGAAGAAGCGCTTGCCTCTGTCGGTCTGGCGGATCATCTTCACCAGTTTCCGTCGCAGATGTCAGGCGGAGAACAGCAGCGAACATCCATAGCAAGGGCTGTCGCCAAAAATCCGCGTCTGCTCCTGTGTGACGAACCGACAGGTGCTCTTGATACCGATACCGGCAAAGAAGTACTGAAGCTGCTCCAGGAAATGAGTCGCAGTAAAGGGCGCACCGTTGTGATGGTCACCCACAACAGCTTCTTCGCGGATATCGCGGATACGGTCATACGCGTCAAAAACGGCGGCATCCAAAGCGTCGTCCACAACGAATCCCCCAAAGATGCTTCTGAGGTATCGTGGTAAATGCTGGAAGGAGGGGCCCACGTAGTGGGAAGATTCCTTACTGCACCGCGAGGCCCTTCGTCGAAGACGATTCTAATGGCCGAGCGACCTTTGTCGTGAGGTGGCATCTGCGAAGCAGATGACGGAGTCCTGACGACACGGCGACGCTCGCGAAGCGAGTGTTGGTTCTACCGGATGAGAGTCATAATATATACAAAAAGGAGGACCCCTTTAATTGCTCAGAAGAAAAATGCGTCGCGATCTTATGAAGAGCAAGACGCAGTTCATTTCCATATTTCTCATGTCCCTTCTCGGCATGCTCGTATTCGTCGGACTCGACGCCGAAAGCTCGGGTGCGGCAGCTGCCGCCGACAAGTATTACAGGCAGTACAATCTCTGTGATCTGTGGGTGATGGGTTCCGGCTTTACCGATGACGATATACGGACAGCCGAACGTGTGACCGGTATTGATTCGGTCGAAAAGAGACTGTATCTTACCGGCACGGCTGAGAAGTATGATAGCGCCTACATGCACATAAACTTTCTGACCGGCGGAGCCATCAACTCACTGATGCTCTATGAAGGTGAGCCGTACAGCGAAGAGGTGGAGGGCGTTTGGCTCGAGGAATGGTTTGCCAGGACCAACGGCATAAACCCCGGCGATACGTTTACGATGAAGATAGACAGCATGAAGATCGATGCCGTCGTCAAAGGGATCGTCGATGCTCCCGACTATGTGTACTATGTGTCGGAAGCCGATGTGATGTATCCGAACTATCAGAAATGCGGTCTTGCATTCATGTCTCCCGCCATGTATCCGGATCCGGCAAACATCATCTACAACCAGCTTCTCATTGATGTAAAAGACGAGATGAGCGATGACGGATCGATATATGTCATCAAGGAAAAACTGGAGAAAGCTTTTGACCGTGACGATATCGCGGTAACCGACAGGAATCAGAATCTGAGCTTTGCGACCTTTGATGCGGAAGTGCGCCAGCACAAAGCAATGGGAGCCATGTTTGCCGTTGTGTTTCTTGCCATCGCGCTTCTCGGTATCGTAACCACTATGGCCCGGGTAACAGCCAGCCAGCGTACACAGATAGGTACGATGAAGGCCCTAGGATTTTCCAAGACCGTCATAACCCTTCACTATGTCTCCTACGGCTTTGTCATAAGCACTCTCGGCTGCATAGCGGGAGCATGGATCGGCTACATGACAATGCCTCCGTGGATACTCGGTATGTTTGAGGGAAGCTATCTCGTCCCTGATCTGAAAGGCAGGATCACCCCGCTTGATATCGAGGCGATACTCATTGCTGTTGCCGTTGCCACTGTCGTAAGCTTCCTGTCATGCCGCAAGGAACTGAAAGACCCGCCTGCGATCACTCTCAAACCGCCTGCTCCGAAAAAGATACGTCACTCCGCTCTTGAAAAGAGCAGACTGTGGCTGCGTCTTGATTTTTCCACGCAGTGGAACATAAGGGATGTGTTCAGAAACAAGCTCAGAAGCCTCATGGGGATACTGGGTGTGATGGGCTGTGCGATGCTGCTCATATGCGGATTCGGATGCTTTGATTCGATATCCGGTCTGATGGATAAGATGTACGGGGAACTGATGACCGCAAAGAACAAGATAATACTCAGTTCCGACGCATCATACGGCTACGCATACGAACTGAGCGTTTCATACAAGGGGCAGCTCGTCGAAGAGACAAGCGTTGAGTTCGTCTCTCCCACCGCCAAGAAAAGCGGGAGTGCGACCATCGTGGATCGCGGAAACTTCCTGCACATACAGGACAAAAATCTTCGTCCCGTAAAACTGACCGAAGACGGGATCGCGATGACGAACAAGATGGCATCTCTTCTCGGAGTCGGTGTGGGCGATCACATACGGTGGCACCTTGTCGGCGACGACAAATGGCAGTATTCAAGGATAGCTCAGATATACAGGGATCCTTCCATACAGGGTATCACCATGAACAGAAGCGTATTCGAGGATATGGAATATACTTTCACTCCGACTGCGGTCCTGACAAACATGAGTGTGGATGAGGGGCTTACCGAGGATGACGAGGTATCGTCAGTGATGAACATCTCGGACATGAAAAGATCATTTGAAGAAACAATGGAAATGATGAATGCGATGGTATACGTAATGGTCGTGGCCGCCGTGCTTCTCGGAGTGGTCGTGCTCTACAATCTCGGGGTGCTCTCGTTTGTCGAAAAAACGAGAGAGGTAGCAACCCTCAAAGTACTCGGCTTCAGATCTTCAGCCATCAGAAACATATTACAGAAGCAGAACATCTGGCTGACGGTTATCGGAATAGCCGCAGGTCTGTATGCCGGATGGGGAATGCTCTACGTTATATGCACTACCGTATCGGACACGCTCGATATGTTTCCGATACTGTATGCGCCCACATATGCCTATTCGATCGGCGGCACATTCCTTGTGTCCGTTGCCGTCAATTTCATGTTCTCCAAAAAAGTCAAAACCATCGATATGGTCGACGCATTAAAGGGTGTCGAGTGAATCCTGCTGTTCGTCGGAAAAGTTTCTTATACCCTGCCCGAGCATCGATTCGTGAGCCTCGGCGATCTGTCTGGCCTCCTCCGCGGAGTCAAGGAAAACCTGCGCGATAAGCGGATCAAACTGCGTTCCCGCTCCCTCTCTGATTATATCCATAGCCTTTTCAAAAGAGAACGGTTCCTTGTAGCTTCTTCTTGACACAAGTGCGTCAAAAACATCTGCCACTGCCATGATCCTCGCGGAAAGCGGGATCTCCTCTCCGGCCTTGCCGCTCGGGTATCCCTTGCCGTCGAACCTTTCATGATGATAGGTCGCGAGATTTTTGGCTTCCTGAAGATATCCGCTGTCAGCCACAAGACCCATGGCGGATGCTATCACACGGTTACCCGCTGTCGTGTGGCTCTTCATAATGGCAAATTCCTCGTCGGTAAGCTTTCCGGGTTTATTAAGGATCGTATCAGATACCATTATCTTTCCGACATCGTGAAGAGGTGCGGAATTGGCGACATCATCCATGAACTCATCGGTAAGCTGGTCCGCATATACACCCTTTTCTTTCATCTTTTTCGTGATCAGACGTACATATGCAGCCGTTTTGCGGACGTGATCGCCGGTGTTCTTATCACGGCTCTCGACCATGTCGGCCAGAACGTATATAAGCCCGTTCTGCATACGGCGGATCTCTTCGCTCTTTGCCTCGGCATCCTCAAGATATCCGACGGTCTCGGCGATCGTTTTGGAAAGGCTCTCATACAGGTTTTCTATCTCATCACCGGTTGAGATGTTAAGGTGCTGCAGCCTGTCAACGCTGATCTCCCTTGCCTCCTCGCTGTCATATGCAAACTTTCTCGCAGATACGGTCATGGCAGCGATCGGATATATCAGATGATAATCCACGAGCCATATGCACAGCGACAGGATGAAGATATAAAATCCGATGAACAGCGAGAACACCTTCGTCATATAATTGAGGCTCGTAAGCCTGATATCTTCAACCTTGATATCCGCTGCCGCATAGCAGACTATATTCCTGTAATCATCATAGACCGGCTCAAACACCGTAAGGAGCCGTCCGTACTTTGTATCGTCAAGGATCGGATCCGGTGTATTTCCCGCAAGAAGATCATCTTTGTACGGGAGCAGATAATCCTCATAAGGGATCATCTTTCCGGGATCCTCACCGGGAACATCCACGGTATCAAGATCGAACACGACATACACTCCTTCATCGGTGAATTTGTATACGTACAAATACGCTATTTCGGGGTTGCTGAGTCTGATATCGTCAAGCTCAAGTTCGATCTCATGATAATCCGGTGCTGCCTCTCCGAGCCGTATGTATTCATCAACCTTGTCCGCATCCACTATGTCCGATGCGATCTTGGCGGCACATCTGCAGCTGTTCGTATGCTGATCCATCGCAAAGCTGTTGTAGAGGATGAAGCTTATGATCGTTGTAACAACAGCGACGAAAAACATGATCAGTGAGATGATCGTGATTATCTTGCCGCGAAGAGAAAATGATCTGGTGATGCTGTGTCTGGCTTTCTTCATCGCATCACTCGTAAGCGGTGCCTGACGCCATCCCGTGACCCACAGCCCCGGCTTGATACTCTCAGGTATAAGCCTCAGTATCACAAATACGAGGATGACTGTGATGCCTTTATCCACCAGGTCTATCACAACATCAGAGAGCATCTGTGCCCAGAATACCGAAAGCGTGCCTTTTTCAAGAAGCATCCTGGCAAACGGCGCACTTATCCCTTCTCCCATTCCGTATCCGTACAGAAGATATGTGAGGATCGATCCGAGAGCCCCGCCGATAAAAGCAAACACCGGGATTGTCAGAAGTGCTTTCCAGAATTTTTTGAAAAATCCCTTCTGCGCAAGATATGTTCCGCTCGCCGCTATCATGGTGGAGAGCACAACATAGTAGGCATTGCCGGGATTGCCGCGCATATTGATGATATTATTGAGATATCCGACGAAAATGCCGGGAAGATATCCTCCGAGTATGGCGGCAAGCAATGTTCCCACGTTATCAAGATATAACGGGATACCTGCGGCACCCGCAAGTCTCGGAAGTACATAGTTTATCAGTACGGTCCCTGCGAAAAAGATTCCCTGACCGGCCAAATGCTTTTTTGTCTTCTCGTCAAAGATTATCGAGCGGTCCTCATCCATTATTTATCACCTCATCCGTTTCATTTTCCTTTGGGATCCACCGGCTCATAGAACGTGTCCGGATAATCCGGATCAAACATCTCGTTTGCCCACATTACCGTCACAAGGTCTTCGGTTTTGGAAAGATTTGTAATGCTGTGTGTATATCCGGGCAGCATCTGGACTGCCTTCATCTGTTTGCCCGATACTTCGAATTCGACAACCGGATATTCATCTCCGGTTTCCGGATCCAGTCCGATCCTGCGTTCTCTGATCAGCCCGTGTCCCGATACGACCATGAATATCTCCCACTTGCTGTTATGCCAGTGTTCTCCGCGTGTGATGCCCGGCTTGGCGATATTGATGCTCACCTGTCCGTGATCGAATGTGCGTATCAGTTCGGTGAAGTTGCCGCGGTTATCAACATTCGATTCAAGTATATATGACATCTTCGAAGCCGGAAGATATGACAGATACATGGAATAAAGCTTTTTTGCGAACGATCCTGCCGGTATCGAAGGCATGCCGAGTGTTTCCGGCATCTTTTTAAACGACTCGAGCAGATCCACTATCTCGCCGAGAGAGGCCTTATGTGTTACCGGCACGTAACAGTATTTTCCCTCACGGTGTTCACGTCCTTCGAGTGCGTCAAACATCTCCTCCACGAGATCATCGATATAACAAAGTTCGAGCACCGTGGAACGGTCGTTTACGGTATAGGGAAGATCATTTGCCACCGCATGGCAGAACGTCGCAACCGCACTGTTGTAGTTCGGTCTGCACCATTTGCCGAACAGGTTCGGAAAGCGGTATACGAGAACCTGCGCTCCTGTCTCCTTTCCGTGATCAAAAAAAAGTTCCTCGCCGGCGAGCTTGCTCTTTCCGTATTCACTGCCCTCAAACCTTCCGGTAAGACTTGCCTGTACCGATGACGAGAGCATCACCGGACACGTGTTTTCGTATTTCTTTAATGTATCAAGGAGCGTGACCGCAAAATCATGATTTCCCTTCATGAACTCGGATGCATCTTTCGGCCGGTTGACACCCGCAAGATTGAAGACAAAATCAACTTTCGCACAGGCCTCTTCAAGAATGCGCTGATCGTATCCTCTGTCATACTCATATATCCCGGTAATGGAAAGCGATGGTCTCGTCCTGTTCCTGCCTTCCATCAGTTCACGAAGGTTCCATACCAGATTCTTTCCGACAAAACCTTCGGACCCCGTTACGAGAATCTTCATTGCGTCACCGCCTTAACCCTTTCCCTTACATAGTCCGTGGTCATTATCTTGTCCACGGTACCTGCAACATCAAGCCTTACGGTATTATGAGATGTATATGATTCATCAGCCTGGGTCTCAACCTTGCCCTCAACAAAGTATTTGTCATAATTGAGGTCTCTGTTGTCCGCAGCCACCCTGAAGTAATTACCCATATCCTCGGCACGAAGAGCCTCCTCACGTGTCATCAGCGTCTCATAGAGCTTTTCACCGTGCCGCGTTCCGATCACGTTGATACCCGTATCGCCGAACAGCTGCTGTACGGCGGCTGCGAGAGTGCCTATGGTTGATGCCGGAGATTTCTGTATGAACAGATCTCCCGGATTGGCATGCTCAAAAGCAAATTTGACAAGGTCGACAGCCTCATCGAGGTTCATCAGGAATCTTGTCATATCCGGATTCGTTACGGTCACCGGACTGCCGCTCTCTATCTGATCTATGAAAAGCGGTATGACAGAACCGCGCGAACACATGACGTTACCGTAACGTGTACAGGAGATGACCGTATCTCCGCGCTCTGCGGCGACCCTCGCATTGGCACGCACCACATGCTCCATCATGGCTTTGCTCGTACCCATCGCATTGATCGGATAAGCCGCCTTGTCGGTGGACAGGCACACGATCCTCTTTACCCCCGCCTCAATAGCCGCATGAAGTACGTTATTGGTACCGATCACGTTTGTCTCAACCGCTTCCATCGGGAAGAACTCACATGACGGGACCTGCTTGAGCGCGGCCGCGTGGAATATATAATCCACTCCCGGCATCGCATCATGCACGGACTGGGCGTTTCGAACGTCTCCTATATAAAACTTCACCTTTGCGGCAAGATCGGGATACGCGGTCTGAAGCTCGTGCCTCATGTCATCCTGTTTCTTCTCATCACGGGAAAATACACGGATCTGTGCTATATCCGTAGCGAGGAAATGCTTCAGTACGGTGTGTCCGAACGAACCTGTTCCTCCCGTTATCAACAGTGTCGCTCCGTTAAATTCACTCATTTATGATTCTCCTTGTTATTCGGATCGTGCGGTTCTTCGCCTGCTGCAGCACCTGTGCCGCCCTCGACCACACCCTCGGCCCTCGCGACCGAAAATGCCGTTCCGAAAAAGCACCTGCAGTCAAACAGAAATGCCGCAAACCCTCCGGCATTCAGTTTTTTTGTATATACTCCGTCAAGTCTCGCCTTGTCGGGGATCGACAGTTCATCACGTCCGTTGATCTGGGCCCATCCGGTCAGACCCGGCTTGATATCATTGGCGTTATATCTGTCCCGTTCCGCAGTCAGAAGATCCTGATTGTACAGTGCGGGACGCGGACCGATGATGCTCATGTTTGAAACGAATATATCCCAGAACTGCGGCAGCTCATCAAGGCTGTGCTTTCTCAGAAAAGCGCCGACCCTTGTGATATACCGGCCCGGATCGACGAGCATGTGTGTCGGTGTATCATGGGGCGTGCTCATCTTCATGGTCCTGAACTTGTGAAGATAGAAAAAGCGCTTGTTGAGTCCCACTCTTTTCTGTTTAAAAAAAATCGGACCCGGATCGTCGATCAGGACCGCAACCGTTATGATGAGAAATGCCGGGCTCAGTATGATGAGACCGCAAAAAGACATGATCACATCGATCAGTCTTTTAAAAACCCTGTCATAAAAGCTCCTCTTTGATGTGCTGTCCCCGACCGCTTCGAGATACCCGCAGACACCGTCGGCATTTTGAGGATAACCCGCATCCTCGACAAATCTGACCCGCTTTCCCTCAACGGGATTATTCAGTTCCGCCTTACTGTTTCTCATCCTTCAATCATATTATCCGCAGGTGGGAATGTCAATCATCCCCTGATCTCTATGTGGCACATCTTCATAGCTTCGAGAGCGTTTTGATGACTCTCGGGTGTTACTCCCGCACAGCATGTACTGTCAACCGCTATGAGCACCTCGGGAAGGAATGCCTTGATCAGGAGTGCATTTGATATGACGCATATATCGGTGCACAGTCCGATCACTTCTATCTCCTCTATTTCCGTCTCCTGCGAAAGCTTATAAAGATACTCTCCAAGCTCCCTTGAACCGAACGTCGGCTTTTCGAAAATGACCGCATCCTCTCTGATCGGGATAAGCGGAGAGAACTCCCATCCTTCACTTCCTTTTATACAGTGCTCGACCGGAAGGTTTTTTCCTTCCCTGGAAGAAAGATAATCCTCGTGATGAGTGTCCTTTGTATAGATGACGCGGCCGTCAAATCCCTTGATCTTCTGTGCCACATTATCCGTTATGGCTACTGCCTCCTTCGTCCCGAGTGCCTTATCGATAAAATCATTCTGCATATCCACAACTACAAGTATCTTCATATCCGGCTTCTCTCCTTTTTACGCTCATATATTTCTGACACATTATAACAATCTTGTGTTATTATTATAGCATGAATAAGAAAAGAAAGATTAAAAACCCTCTGATCAGATCGATGATCATAAGCTGTTTTGTTTTCGCTGTCATCTTTTCGATCGTTATAGGTCTGGTAAGTTATACCGTGATAAGCAACAGGATCATGGATCAGTACCGTTCCCACATTACGGGAGTGATCAACCTGACACTTTCACGTATAGATGCAGCTGACCTGTCACGTTGTATAGAAACCGGAGAGGAATCTCCGGCCTTTATCGAACTTGCACACTTTTTGGATGATGCGCGTATCAGTTTCGGACTCGACTCACTCATAATCGTTCTTCCCGTCAAAAGCGGTGACAGTTACGAGATGATCTATGTTGTATCGGGACTTCTCCCCGGTGAACGTGCGGGCTACTCACGCAAAGACATACCACTCTCACATCTCGGCGATAACATCACGGGAGTTCTGCCTCCGGGATTTGCCGAGGAAAAGTATGCTCTGTTCATAAGCGGCAAAGATATAAGCTATATGGAGACCGATACCGCATACGGAGAGACATATGATGCGGTAGCCACCATACGCGACGGTCTCGGCGAGCCCGTTGGTCTTCTCATATCAAGCCTTTCTTTAAATGAGATCAATGATACTATGCGCAGGTACACTCTGATCGTAGCCGCATGCGATATCATCATCTCACTGATCATGGCATTCGCTATGACGCTCTGGCTCAGGCGCCGTGTCATTAACCCTCTCAAGACCATCGAAGAGGCCGTGGGTGATTTTGCACAGAAGAGCCGTCACCGGGACGATCCGGACGCTCTTGTCATGGAGAACCGCAGTGTGCACAGCGGTGACGAGCTTGAATCTCTCGCGAATTCCCTTGTGGACGTGTCCAAAAATATGAGAAACTACGTTTCCGATCTTACAAGTTCAACCGTCAAGCTGGAGAACATGAAGGAAGAAGTGACACGTGCCAACTACATGGCGATGAGAGATACCCTTACCGGCGTCAAGAACAAAGAGGCTTTCGACCGCGAGATCGAACGTCTGGATCTTGACATAAAAGCGGGAACTGCCGAATTCGCTGTCGTATCAGTAAACATAAACGGTCTGAGGCGTATTAACGAAAGCTTCGGGGCGGATAACGGAAATATAAGTATCAAAAAGATATGTACGATGATCTGTGATTTATTTTCACACAGCCCCGTCTTCCGCATCGGGGGAGACGAATTCATAATCGTTCTCATCCACAGGGATTACAAAAACAGGGACGCTCTTGTGTCCGATCTTAAAGCGCGTATGAATGAGGCGGCAGCTGATACGTCTCTTGATGAATGGCTTCGTATCACCGCGGCTGTCGGCGTTGCTGTATATGACAGGGCGGTCGATAAGGTAAGCAAGGATGTTCAAAAGCGCGCCACCATAGCAATGCAGGCCGATAAACAAAAGACGAAAAGCTGATCCCGCAAGGGTTATATAAGTGCCGTGCTGAAATACCGCTCGGCACGGTCAGGCAGCACCGTTGCGACCACGTTGTTCCTGCCGTACTTTTCTGCCATCTGTTTTGCGGCAAAGACATTAGCTCCCGACGAAGTTCCGACAAGAAGGCCCTGTACTTTCGCAAGTTCTCTCGCTGTATTTATCGCATCTTCATCCGAAACCTCCACGATATCGGTTATTATGGAAGTATCAAGGATATCAGGTATAAACCCGTCTCCGATACCCTGTATCTGATGAAGGCCCGGTTCGTCTCCCAAAAGGGCCGAAACATTTTTCGGTTCCACTGCCACGATCCTGCAGTCGGGATTTTTTTCAAGAAGATACTTAGCAACTCCCTGGAGTGTTCCCCCACTTCCGATACCGGATACATATATGTCGATCTTACGTCCGAGCTGCTCGCAAAGCTCTACTGCCGTTGTTTTGTAGTGTATTTCCGGGTTTGCCGGATTCTGAAACTGCTGCGGAACAAAATACTCGTCCGACTGCGATGCTATCTCCATCGCTTTTTCAACAGAGCCTCCTATGCTCTTTTCGGGATCGGTAAGCACAAGTTCCGCACCGAGTGCGTGTATTATCTTCTTGCGCTCCTCACTCATGTTTTCAGGCATCACGATGATCACATGATACCCTTTCCGGACTCCGCAAAGAGCCAGACCTATGCCGGTGTTTCCCGAAGTCGGTTCTATTATGGTCATTCCCGGCCGCAGGCGTCCGTCTTTTTCCGCCTCTTCGATCATATTAAGAGCGATACGGTCCTTTATGCTCCCGCCCGGATTCAAAAATTCGACTTTTGCGAATATCTGCATCCCCGTGCTCTGCTCAAGGCTTATAAGCGGTGTATTTCCAATAAGATCGAGTACATTTGTATAATACATATTCACTTTCCTTTCCGGCCGCTTTACGCAGCATTCTGATTTTATCACAAAGAAAAACAATGTTCCACATCGGGTAAATGCGCATAAATACTTGATTTCAAGGGGAACGTCCTTTAAAATACTGATGTTAAAGGTGGTCATAGATGTTCGAAAAATTTAAAAGCGGAATATCGATCCGGAGGATCCACGTCTGGCTGATAGTCATCCTTGCGTTTGTATCGGTTACCGTCGTATTCTCAACGATCAGACTTACACGTACTTTCTACCGTATTGAATCCGCATACAGAAAAAATATCGATCTTCAAAAAGCGGCTCGGGAACTGATGGATGCTTCCGATTATCTGACGGAGCAGGTTCAGAGGTTTACGATCAGCGGTGACATGCGCTTTCTTGAACAGTACTTCACCGAAGCTTTCGAATCCAACAGACGTGAAGACGCCATATCGAAAATGAATGCCGGACCCGAGACACAGGCCGCACTCATGCATCTTCAGGATGCGATGGACAATTCTGTCGCTCTCATGAACCAGGAATACTATGCCATGCGCCTCGTTATCGATGCAAAAGGCTATACCGATTACCCCGATATACTTGACAGCGTGACCCTGTCACCGGAAGATGCGACACTGTCACCCGAGGATAAGATAAACCGCGCTACGGAGCTTGTCTTAAATGATGACTATTACGAGCTCAAGGATAAGATCCGTGAAGGCATGAGGGAAAGTCTTGCGGAGATAGACAAGCTTGCAAAGACCAAAGAAGATGCCGAGTCAGACTCCCTTGAACGTGAGATCAACATCGTGAGGACCGTGATCATCCTTCAGGTGATCCTGACGCTGATCATGCTCTATATGACGTCGCATCTCGGTATCAATCCGATAATAATGGCTGCAGACAGGATCAGGGACGACAGTCCCATTCGGGAAGTCGGCTCAAAAGAGTTCCGATATCTTGCCCAGGCCTACAACAAGATGTACAGCAAAAACAAATCCAGCATCGAGCACCTTAACTACCAGGTGTCACACGATGAACTCACCGGTGTCTATAACCGCGCGGGGTATGATTTTCTGTTGTCAAACATCGATATAAAAAATGCATATATGATGCTCTTTGATATCGATAACTTTAAGGGCATCAACGACAATTACGGCCACGATGCCGGAGATCGGGCGCTGATAAAGGTTGCGAGAGTGCTCGGAAGTGTATTTCGTGATGATGACTGCATATGCCGTATAGGCGGGGATGAATTCGTGGTGTTCATGGTACACGCGTCCGGAATGTCCGAGCGGACCATCGAAAGTAAGCTCAATCAGATAAGTGAGGAACTGTCAAATACGGATGACGGACTGCCTCAGATCACGATAAGTGTAGGAATAGTAAACGGAAAAGATGTGACTGACACGGCAACAATGTTTGAGAAGAGCGATGAAGCCATGTACGAATCCAAGAAACAGGGAAAGAACACATACACATTCTATTCCGCGAAGTGATCTTCAACACATTTCATCATGTCTGCCAGATTGGCGATGTCGGTAAATATGTCACCCGTCTCAAGGGAATGATTACCTCCCTTTATCGTATGCATCTCAAGATCTTTCTCCTTTGCTATCTTTGAGACCGAATCATAGTCCGCAAAAGGATCGGTATCGGCGCAGAACAGGACCGCGCCCTCTTCCTCAACAAATTCTCCTATCATCTCAAGCGGGGAAAAGCATAACTGTACGGCATTTACCGAATACTCCTTCTCGTATGCCGTAGCCACGACAGTTCCGATGCTCTTTGATATGAATACCGCTCTGTCATCCGGCGTGATCTTAGTATCCGCAAGAGCCTTCTTTGTTATATCAAGGCAGTGTTTCAGTGTGGCAAGCAGAAAATCACGGTCCTTCAGTTTATCCTTGGTCCAGTCGATACCGGAAAAATCCATGAATCTCAACTCATATCCGTGCTTTGCGGCCAGCTTTCCCGAATAATATAAAAGCGGTCTGTCTTTCGTATATCCGACTCCCGGAAATATAACTGCGATCTTTTTCATAAACGAGGTCCCCCTGTCACACTATTCTATTTACAGCCGCTGATCTTTGTCAAGATAAAGGGGCCGGGTTCATTTGTATTAACCCATTGACACGGTAGGTAATAGGGTTTATAATCCTGATGTGTCGAAAGGAGAAACGATCATGATATATGCTGATAACGCGGCTACAACGAAGATGAGTGATGCCGCACTTAACGTAATGATACAGACGGCAAAGGAGAACTGGGGCAACCCCTCGAGCCTCTATACTCACGGACAGAGAGCAAAAGAGATAGTAGAGAAGGCCAGAGAAGACATCGCCGGCATAATAGGAGCCGACAGGTCCGAGATCACCTTCACATCGGGAGGGAGCGAATCGGACAACCAGGCGATACTTACCGCTGCAATGCTCGGAGAAGCCAAAGGCAAAAAACACATCATTTCCGATACTTTTGAACACCACGCAGTGTTACATACTTTATCCGCTCTTGAGAAAAAAGGGTTTGAAGTCACACTTCTCGACGTTCACGAAAACGGGATCATAGATCCCGCGGAACTTGAAGCCGCCATCCGGGAAGATACGTGCCTCGTTACGATCATGTTCGCAAACAATGAGATCGGTACGATCCAGCCGATCAAACAGCTCGGGCAGATCTGCCGCGCTCACGGCGTTATCTTTCACACCGATGCGGTCCAGGCGGTAGGACACGTTCATATCAACGTTAATGAATACAATATCGATATGATGTCTGCTTCAGCCCACAAATTCAACGGGCCGAAGGGTGCGGGATTTCTCTATGCCAAAAAGGGGATAGGGCTTTCATCACTTATAGAAGGAGGCTCCCAGGAAAAAGGAAAACGTGCCGGCACGGAAAACGTTCCCGCGATCGCAGCCATGGCAGCGGCACTGAAAGAAAACGCAGACAAAACGGATGAGCGTTCGGCCATCGTTACAAAGATGCGTGACCGCCTGATCGAAGGACTGCTTGCGATACCTCATTCCGTATTAAACGGCGATGCAAAAAGCAGGCTTCCCGGAAACGCAAACCTGTGCTTTGAAGGTATCGAGGGAGAATCCCTTCTGCTGCTCCTTGATGACAAGGGTATTGCGGCATCCTCGGGAAGTGCATGTACATCTGGATCTCTCGATCCGAGTCACGTTCTTCTCGCCATAGGAAGGGCACATGATGTCGCACACGGATCACTGCGTCTTACCATAAACGAAGAGACATCCGAAAAGGATATCGAATACATCATAGAAAGTGTGACCGAAGTGGTAGAGCGCCTGCGTTCTTTCTCGCCTGTCTGGAGAGATCTTATCACGGGCAAAAGACAGTTTGTTTTGTAAAGTTCGTTTTTTAAGGAGGTATATACATGGCACTGTACAGTGAAAAAGTAATGGATCATTTTCGCAATCCCAGAAACGTGGGAGTGATCGAAGATGCGAACGGAGTCGGTGAAGTCGGCAATCTGAAATGCGGGGATATCATGAAGATGTATCTCAAGATAGAAGATGACATCATTTCCGATGTCAAGTTCGAAACATTCGGATGCGGAAGCGCCATAGCTTCAAGCTCAATGGCAACGGAACTCATCAAAGGGCAGCCGGTCGAAAAGGCCAGGGAACTTACGAATCAGGCGGTAGCGGAGGCTCTCGACGGCCTCCCCGATTACAAGATGCACTGCTCTGTCCTGGCGGAGGAAGCCATCATTGCCGCCCTTGACGATTACGAGAAAAAGAGTTCAGTCTCCGACCTTTCTGATAAATAATTCATACGTTCCGTCACCGTTCTCACGAAGGTTAAGGACTTCGTGTCCTTCTTCTTTGATACTGCGAGGAACATTCTGCACGGGTTCCCCGTCATTGAGATGTACCCGCAGGATCTGGCCTTCGTCCATTTCCTCGAGTGCGACTTTTGTTTTCACAAAAGTTATCGGGCAGGTCACATCGGTAATGTCTATAAGTTCGTCGTAATGTAAATCATCACTTGTCATCATCTATTCCTCCGTTATGATCAGTTCTTCTTTTCTGACTGTTCTGTCACCGGGCTCGCCCTCTATGTGAAACGCATTCAGGACGGGATCCTCTTTTTCGAGTGACAGTATCAGATAGCTTGCTCTGCTGTCGTTTGCGAGTCTTTTGTCTTCATCCGACGGACGTGACGGTGTCTCGGGATGGGAGTGCCAGTTTCCGAGCGGCGACAGTCCGTTTGCTCTCATGTCTTTTACAGCCGCCAGCTGTTCCCTCGGATCTATCGTAAAATGCTCATTCGTATGATCCGTGTTAGTGAGTATATATACTTTTTCTATTATGCGCGTTCCGTCTGCGTCATCTCTTCCCGCTATGAGCCCGCATGCTTCGTCGGGGCTCTCCGCACGGGCATGTTCCGTGATCCTGTCAAGATCGGAACGTCTGATGGTAATCTTCATCCGACATCTCCCTGCATGCTTTATCTGCTGATCTTATCTACATCTTCATGTCACAGGCAGCCTGTTCGTAGTCAATGAGTTCGGTTATCTTCGGTGTATCGGAACATACATCACAGCCTTTGCCTCTCGGAGGAAGCTTGATCTTATGAAATTCCATCTTGAGTGCGTCATATGTCAGAAGATATCCTGCCAGAAGTTCACCGGTACCCGTTATATATTTGACCGCTTCCATGGCCTGCAGAGATCCTATCACTCCTCCCATGGCACCTATGACGCCGGCCTCCCTGCACGTGGGAACGGCACCCTTCGGCGGGGGATTTTTGAAAATGCAGCGGTAACACGGGCTGACCTTCGGAATGATCGTCGTAAGCTGTCCCTTAAACCTTATTATTCCCGCATGACTGAGCGGTTTGTTCAACATGACGCAGGCGTCGTTTATAAGGAATTTTGCGGGGAAATTGTCGGTCCCGTCAAGGACAAAATCATAGTCCGCGATCAGATCCAAAATGTTCGAGCTGCTGACAAACTCGTGATACGTATTTACCGTAACGTCAGGGTTTATCGCACGCATCGTTTCGGCCGCCGACTCGACTTTCTTCTTTCCGATGTCAGCCGTCGTATGTATGACCTGACGCTGCAGGTTCGAAAGATCCACAACATCGGCATCCGCGATACCGATCGTTCCCACTCCGGCTGCCGCAAGATACATTGCCGCAGGTGCTCCGAGTCCGCCGGCTCCTATTATCAGGACCTTTGATGCGAGAAGTTTTTTCTGTCCCTTCGCTCCTATCTCTTTGAGAATTATATGTCTGCTGTAGCGCTCAAGCTGTTCATTCGTAAACGGCATTGCCTTCCTCCTTTGCGCGGTCTGTGGCACCGCCGCCCATAAAGTAGAGAAACTCCACCTCATCACCTTCCGAGAGAATATGTGTTTCAAAAGAGTTCGCATCAATGAACTCCTCATTTACCGATACGGTAACATACTGGGGTGTCTCAACATTTTCAAGTTCGATAAGACCCTGTACGGTAAGGCCGTCGGCCACCTCCTTAGTCTCACCCGCCACGGTTATCTTCATATTTCAGCCTCCTTTTTGATCCGTTCTATATGATATAGAACCATTCCTCACTCTGTTTCATCTCTTCTCTGACGATCTTTTTGTCATGCGATCTGTATTCCATTTCCGGATTTTTGATGCATACCCTTGTATCGGGCGGAACCGATGCGGTGATAAACGTATTGCCTCCGATGATCGAGTTCTCTCCGATATCCGTATCACCGCCCAGGATCGATGCCCCGGCATATATCGTAACGTTGTCGCCGATGGTGGGATGGCGCTTCTTCCCGGACAGTTTCTGTCCTCCCCGGGTAGAAAGCGCGCCGATCGTCACTCCCTGGTATATCTTGACATTTTTGCCTATGATCGAGGTCTCACCTATAACTATCCCCGTACCGTGATCGATAAAGAAATATTTACCTATGGTCGCTCCGGGGTGGATGTCGATCCCGGTCTCGGAATGTGCGTACTCGGTCATGAGCCGCGGTATGACCGGAACCCTCAACAGATACAGTTCGTGGGCGAGTCTGTATACCGTGATCGCCACCAGTCCCGGATATGCAAGGATGATCTCCTCATAACATCCCGCTGCCGGGTCGCCATCGTATGCGGCAAGCAGATCCGTTTCGATATACTCCCTTATCACGGGCAGCTTTTTGAAGAAGGCACTGCATATCCTGTAGCTTTCCGCCTCACGTTCCTCATCTGTCATCGTTCCCCGGAGCCTGCAAAAATCAAGAGCCAGGGTTACCTGTTTGTTGAGATGGTAGAAGATATCCTCTATTGTTATGGCAAAACTGTTCCTCGGATTGTATATCTTAAATGAACGGTCCCGGAAATATCCCGGAAACACTATGCGGAACAGATCGTCCACCATCTTCCTCACTTCACTTTTGTCGGGCTTGTTGAAGATATTGTCTTCATCGATGTTCCTGCCCTGTTCATAATCTGCGAGGATCGTCTGAACTACGCCGTCTATTTCTTCCTGTCTGATGATATCTCCCATTTTCACCACCGGTTATCTGTTATCTTAAGCAAATGTCCTGAGTGCTTTTACAAGCGCATCCACGTCATCCGGAGAATTGTAGAGCGCCAGTGTCGGACGTACCGAGCTTTCGTATCCGAAACGCCTGAGCACCGGCTGTGCACAGTGATGTCCGGTCCTTACGGCTATGCCGTATGAATCGAGGCGTTTTCCAACCTCTTCGTCGGAATATCCGTCAAGCTTGAATGATAATACCGAAGCCTTGTTTAGTGCGGTCCCTATGAGTGTCAGTCCGGGGATACGCTGCATCTCCTTCATGGCGTACTCAAGCAGGTCATGTTCCCACCTGTACACGCACGGCATGCCGATCTCGGTCAGGTAGGAAAGCGCCGCGCCGAGTCCGACTGCGTCGGCTATGCTGCCTGTTCCTGCTTCAAACTTGTTCGGGATATCGTTGTATATCGTTCTTTCAAATGTCACGTCAGCGATCATGTTGCCGCCGCCGTGATAAGGCTCTGCGGCCTCAAGCAGTTCTCTCTTGCCGTACAGAACGCCGATCCCGGTAGGTGCGAATATCTTGTGACCCGAGAAAACGAAAAAGTCAGCGTCGATCGCAGATACGTTAACCGGGATGTGTGCCACCGACTGAGCGCCGTCGATCAGGATACGAACACCGTTTTTGTGTGCGATGGCGGTCAGTTCCTCGATCGGCGTGACCGTCCCGAGCACGTTCGATACATGAGTGACCGATACGAACTTTGTGTTTTTCGTAAACAGCTTCTCATATTCGGATATGATGAGCTGTCCCGTTTCGTCGCACGGTATCACCTTGATCAGTGCACCACTCTTCTGGGCGATAAGCTGCCAGGGCACGATGTTTGCATGATGCTCGAGGACGGAGACGATTATCTCGTCACCCGGAGAGAGCTGCGGCAGCACGTATGCATTTGCCACCAGGTTGATCGCCTCGGTCGTACCTCTTACAAAGATGATCTCTTCCGAAGAAGGGGCACCGATGAAATCCCTGACGATATCTCTTGCACCTTCATATGCATCCGTGGATCTGGCTGCAAGAGTATGTGCTCCTCTGTGCACATTGGAGTTCTCATGCTCGTAGTAATATGACACCCTGTCGATAACCTGTCTGGGCCTTTGGGTAGTCGCACCGTTATCGAGCCATACAAGATCGTTACCGCGTATCTTCTCGGACAGTATCGGAAAATCGCTCCTGATCTGAGACAGTGTTTTGCTCCCTATCCGTATGTCATCATTACTTCCGCTCTCTTTCGTAAAACTCTCGGAAGCGGATACCGGCTCCTGCGCAGCTGCCTTTGACATTACGGTCGGGGCATAGGCAGTCGCCGAAGTCTCTGTGGTGTTATCCGGAAACATCTCATTTGCCAGGGCGGTAAGCTCCGCCGCGCTCGGAAGCCCCAGAGCTTCTTCGGTTATGGCAAAAGGATCAGTCGTAATCATAGTATTCACCCACTTCCACGTCCTCAAGTACGGCTATGGCATCATCGGCAAGGATGGCTGCCGAGCAGTATAATGACAGCAGATAGGATGCTACTCCCTTATCATCTATTCCGCGGAAACGGACCGACAGTCCTCTGGAGTGCTCATTCTTGAGCCCCGCCTGGAACAGACCGATGACACCGCGCTTTGCCTCTCCTGTACGGATAAGGAGGATGTTGGTCTTGCCGCTCTCGGATGTGGGATTCTTAAGTCCGTCAACGAGAAGTTTGTCCGTGGGGATCACGGGTATGCCTCTCCATGTAAGGAATGTTCCTCCTGCAATATTTGTGATCACAGGCGGCACTCCGCGCTTTGTGCACTCTCTTTCAAATGCCGCTATGGCTCTCGGATGTGCAAGGAAGAATGAAGGCTCTTTCCATACTTTTGAGATCAGTTCATCAAGATCGTCGGGAGTGGGTGCACCGTTCCTTGTCTGGATGCGCTGAGAGTCGGAAACATTCTTGAGAAGACCGTAGTCATCATTGTTGATCAGCTGACTTTCCTGACGTTCGCGAAGCGATTCTATGGCAAGGCCGAGCTGCTCCTGTACCTGATCGTACGGAGAGCTGTATACGTCTTCCACTGCCGTGTTTACATTGATTATGGTTGAGATCGAATTGAGAACGTATTCCCTGGGTTCAGTCTCATACTCAACGTAGCCTGCGGGAATGATATCGCTCTTCTTGGTCTGTGAACACAGTACGTCAAGAGGAGTATCTCCTTCCACGACCCTGTTCACGCGATAGATACCTGTCTCGAGTCCTTTGAACTCAAGCATTTTGGTCAGCCACCTGGGAGTGAGAGCTCCGTACTGCGGCTTGGTCTTGGTAATGTTCGCAAGGTTATATGCAGCTTTTGAGCCGAGTGCATTGATCCCTGCTGTTGTGTTAACAGTTTCCTTTGCCATAAAATGGTCCTCCTTGATTGAATCAGATGATTTTTTCTACAGACCGCCGCCCTCATAGGAGAATATGATGTCTTTCATCGCATCCATTCCGCCTTTGAGATTGTATAGCGGTCCTTTATATCCTGCTTCGCGAAGTGTGTTTATCGCGAGGATACTCCTTTTACCTTCTTTGCAGATGAATATCGTGTCCACCTGCGGATCCAGTTCCTTCTGTCTTCTTGCAAGCTGTCCTATCGGTATCACAAGCGCATAAGGGAATTTGATCAGTGCACGCTCATGCGGCTCCCTTACATCCACTATCGTGATCTTCTCGCCGTTCTCGATCCTCTCGGCAAGCTCTTCGGGTGTGAGCCCGACTACGGAAGCCTCCGCTTCCTCTTCCTTCTTCAGGCCGCACAGTTCCTCGTAATCGATATCTTCGATCCCGGTAATAACGGGATCCCTGCCGCAAAGCGGACAGCGCTCGTCTTTACATACGTTTACGATACCCGAGTGCAGATTCATCGCATCGACCGTAAGAAGCTTTCCCGAAAGATGTTCGCCAACACCGATGATAAGCTTCAGTGCTTCATTGGCCTGTATGCTCCCTATTATCCCGCCGAGCGGACTGATGGTGCCGCCTTCGGCACATGTCGGGACGAGTCCGGGCTCGGGCGGTTCGGGATACAGGCACCGCAGACACGGGCCGTCATCATAACCGAGTATCCCGACCTGGCCTTCATACTGATAGATCGCACCGAATACGAGCGGGATATTCGCAAGGATACACGCATCATTTATCAGATATCTCGATCTGTAATTGTCCGTACAGTCGATAACAAGGTCATATCCTTCGATAAGTTCCGCGGCATTTTCCTGCGTCAGCTGCTGATTTTCCGCTATCACTTCGATGTTCCTGTCGATATTGCGTATCGTATCTCTTGCCGATGCCGCCTTGGGACGCTTTACGTCCTTCGACGAATGTATCACCTGGCTCTGAAGATTTCCGAGTGCAACGGTGTCGTGATCGATGACTTTTATAGTTCCGACTCCGGCTGCGGCAAGGTACTGTATCACCGGTGAGCCCAAAGCCCCCGCACCTATGACCGCAACTTTGGCGGCCCTTATCCTCTTCTGGCCCTTTACTCCTATCTCGCGAAGGAGCAGATGTCTGTTAAACCGGTCTATATCCTTATCATCGAGACTGACCGCCTTGGCCCTTTCATCGGAGATCAGCTTTTCCTTCGGGGCGCCGCCGGCGACAAAAGGCAGGAGCATAACATGTTTTGTGCCGTCAAGTTCTTCACCGTGTCTTGATACATCCGTTACGTCTTCGTCTCCCGCAAAGATCCTGATGAATCTGCGTATGTTTCCGTCTTCGTCATAGAGGCCCTTCTTTGCCTCGGGAAAACGTTCCGTAAGCTCTTTTAGTATCTCTTCAATTGTATTTGCCTTCACCTCCGCCTCGGTGTTCCTGTCAAAGAACGTCCTGAGCGTGGCTGAGATAATCACTTTCATTTTCAGGCCCTCTCTCTGATCCACATCCGCACCGGAGCGGATTCGCTGCTGTCCTTGATCCATGCACTGAAGCCGGAACATCGTCCGTGCATGAGCGATATCACCAGGTAGACCATCCCGGGAATCATAAGCTGCTCGTCCTCATCCGACAGTGATGCGGCGCTGTCCGGATGTGAGTGGTAAAATCCGGCGATCTCATAACCTCTTTTTCTGAAAGAATTCTCCTTTGCCGTAAGTTCAAACGGATCCATCGCGTAATGATCGGATGTATTTGTCTCCTGTGTCATCTCCGAATAAGCATCAACCGTTAGCGGATCACCGGCGACCGACCTTGAAAACATCAATCCGCAGCATTCCTCGGGATAGGCATCATACGCGCATCCGATGATACTCTCGATATTTCTTTTTGATATCGTTACATTCCTGTTCATGATCAAATGGTGCTTCTCACTGCGTTTGTAAAATCCTCTATGAGGTCTTCCTTATCTTCTATCCCGACGCTTACGCGTATCGTATCTTCGTATACTCCCGCGGCCTCAGCCTCATCTTTTCCGGTGTGTATGTAAAGTGTCGATGCCGGGTGTATCACAAGCGTTCTCATATCCCCTATGTTGCTCGCGATCTTCGCGTACTTAAGTGCATTGATGATCCGAAAAGCCCTGTCCTTCGAACCGGCCCGGATGGTCAGTATCCCGCCTCCGAGGCCTTTAAGAAGCCTTTTGGAATGCTCGTGATACGGATGCGTCGGAAGCGTAAGGTAACTTACCGAAATGCTTTCTTCGCGATCAAGGGCGCGGGCGAGTGCATCCGCATTTGAGCATATCCGCTCCATCCTAAGCCCCAGCGTATCTGCTCCGATATATGAAAGGTATGCGTTCACCGGAGCCATGCATCCGCCGAGATTTTCCCACAGGTCCGTTCTCAGTCTCAGCAGAAATGCCATTTTACCGTACCTGACAAAATCAGCCAGTGCCCCGTGCTTTTCGGCCTTCCAGACAAACCTGCCTGCGTCCGTTATCACTCCGCCGATCGCATTACCGCCGCCGTTGATATACTTAGACGTCGAATGGATCACGATATCGGCTCCGTGCCTTATGGGGCTGATGATGTACGGGGTGGCAGTCGTCGAATCCACAACGAGCGGGATGCCCTTCTCGTGAGCTGCCGCTGCAACATCTTCAATATCGAGAACTGTTAGTGAAGGGTTACTGATCGCTTCACCGAAAACCGCCTTTGTCTTTTCCGTCACAAGCTTTCTGACCGTATCGCCGTCAAGCTCATCCGCATACACAGTATGTATCCCGAGCTTTTCAAGGTCATGCAGCAGATCGATCGTCCCGCCGTAAAGACCGCGTCCCGCGATGATCTCGTCACCCTCTTCGCAGATCCCGAGTATCGTTGACGATATCGCCGACATACCGCTGCTGCAGCTTATGCTGCCGATCCCGCCCTCAAGCCGGTTGATCTTCTGCTCGAAAGCCGCAAGCGTTGGATTGCCGATCCGTGTGTAAGCAAATCCCATACTTTTATGTGCGAACACCTTCTCGAGCTCTTCCATGCTCTCATATTCAAAGGCCGTTACCTGCGATATGGGCGGCAGTATCTGTCCGTTTGCATATCTGCCGGCTGTATCGTGAAGCAGGCCCGTATTGAATCCGCGTTTATCTCCCATCAGACACTTACCTCAAATCACGTACATATCCCATGTATCGGAAAAATTGTTACGGCACCCGTTTGCAAAATCACTCAGCTTCAGATCGCTCGTATACCGGTTCAGATCGTCATTGATCCTTCCCCAGAAGTGTTCGTTGATCACTGCCCGAAGCTCTCCGCCGTCATCTTTTGCATCCATACCGGACAGGATATTGTTATCAAGCGCATTGATAACTTCCGACAGACGGATACTGTCTGCCGGCCTGGAAAGTGTATATCCGCCTCTGAGACCTTTCTGGGCGGTGATAAACCCCGCCTGTCTGAGAAGGAGAAGGATATGCTCCAGATACTTTCTGGAGATATTCTGTCTCTGGGATATATCCGGTGCCGAGATACTCTCTCCGTCACTGCTGTGAATGACGATGTCCGTAAGCGCTATCAGTCCGTATTCCACTCTTGTTGATACTTTCATAGTCACACTCTCCAAAAAATGTATTGAGTGGATTATATACATATTCCCCTACTATGTCAATAGGTTATTAGAATTTTCTTTTACAACGGCATTGATGAAAGGTATGCCGTTACTTATAATATGAGGTGGAACAGGAGAACAGACGATGAAAACAAGAGATGAGGCACTTGCCTACGGACTGTCATTTCCGGACACTTATACGGATACGCCTTTTCATGACGATAACTGGATACTTGTCAGATATAAAGGTAACAGGAAAGCTTTTCTGTGGACTTATGAACGAAACGGCCATATCAATCTCAACGTCAAAGCCGATCCCGAAAGGATTTTTTTCTGGAGGGACATATACGGATCCGTCATCCCCGGATATCATCAGAACAAAGATCACTGGAACACGATAATACTCGACGGAACGATCCCCGATGACGATATAAAGCTGATGATCGCCGAGAGCTACGATCTGGTATCGTACAGTGCATCAAAGATGATATATGAGGCGGTAAAACAGATACCGTACGGAAAGGTGGCCACCTACGGGCAGATCGCGCAGGTGGCCGGAGACAAAATGATGGCCCGCGCAGTCGGAAATGCGCTTCATAACAATCCGGATCCGGATCATATCCCTTGTTACAGAGTAGTTAATTCCAAGGGAGAACTGTCCGGTGAGTTTGCATTTGGCGGGCCGGGCAGACAGGCCGAACTTCTGATGTCCGAAGGGGTCAGCGTGACAAACAACAGAGTCGACCTGTCATTATATCAATGGGATCAGTCTACAATACCCTGACGCTTGCGATATACTCGGCGTCTGAGGGTGTTTTCAGCAAGGGGTCGTTTATCTTGACTTCGGCCTGTTTTCTCTGCTCTTCGAGTCCCATTAAGAAATGGCACAGAGCAATGCCGACATCTATCTTCTGAAGATCACCCGTTGCATCATTTACAAATCCTTTATCCTTCTTTTCATAGAAGTGCCATACACCGTCTTTTTCGATGATCCTCCACGGCTGTTTGTTGACTGCCGACGGAGCCCACCTTACCATTTCGAGAATATCCTTCATGTCGGAAGGAGCCTCAAGCGGAGATCCCCAGTCATCTTTAAAGAACAGTTTCTCACCGGGCAGGCGTGAATCGGCGCCGATGCCTTTTCGCATCATCGTCTCTTTAAGGGAGCGCTTCGCCGCCGGATAACCGACAGGACTGACGCACGGCATCATCTCGCCCGCCTCAAGGCCTGCCGCCTTTTCAAACACTTCTCTTTTCATCGTGCCGCCGATCCAGACGGTACCGAGTCCGAGTGACCATGCATGCAGCACAAACTTTTCAAATGAGTATCCGAATGCCACATCCGCATACGGTCCTTTTTTCACCTTGGCGGCAACATACAGCTGCCCGCCCGATACGACAGGGCTCGAAAGTCCGTGCTCATTTGCATCGAGTATCACGAACTCAACCGGAATGTTAAAAGGATTCGGAAGGTCCTTTACATACTCTTCGATATCTTTTCTGACGTCGTCTCCTACAGGCACGTCGTCATATGAGCGGACGCTTTTTCTGCCTTTTATCGTATCCATCAGATCTTTGTTCATTATCATTTCCTCCGATCTTTATGGAATCTTTACGCTCCCACTTTTTCGTTTATAAGACTGCTGACAAGGTCGCGTTTTTCATACAGAACGCATCCCCCCGCATGATCGTCTTTCAGAATGTCCGAATCGCGTAATGCCGTAAACAGCGGTGAATGCATGGCATCGAGCAGCGAAGAATTTCTGATGTTCACATCCGAATAAGGTGAGAACGGACATGGTTCCGCACCGCCGTGCGAATTGATATGGAAAAATCCTCTGCCTGCTGCAACACATCCGCCGGAGCTCTTCTCATCGCCTGGGAACGAGATGTATACCATCTCAGGTCTTTCTTCGCGAAGCCGCGCGATCTCTTTTGTAAGATACTCCCTGTCGGCATCTCCCGGTGCAAGGTGTCCGGCATCTTCCGTGACCGGCACGAACTCCACATAGATCACAGCCTTGCAGCCTCTGTCGGAAAGCTCCCGCAGGAATTCATCCGACGTTACTTCTTTGATATTTTCGGTCGTGACCGTAACGGACGCGCCGAATATGAGCCCGCGCTCATGAAGTTCATCCATGTTCCCGATAAGGCGGTCGTATATTCCCACTCCGCGCCTCGCGTCGGTGATATCCTTCTTTCCTTCTATGCTCATGATCGGGATAAGGTTGCGGCTGCTGTCGAACAGTTCAAGGTAGCGCTCATCCATAAACGTTCCGTTTGTAAATATCGGAAACAGGATGTTTTTCTTCCTTCCCGCTGCCTCTATGACATCCCTGCGGAGCATCGGCTCACCGCCGGCGAGCAGTATGAAACTGATCCCGAGCTGATCCGCCTCATCAAAGATTTTGTACCATTCCTCATCGGAAAGCTGCGTCACGGGTTCGGAATCAACGGTCGCATGGTTGCACCTCGAGTAGCATCCCGCGCAGTGAAGGTTACATTTACTCGTAATGCTCGCTATGAGAAACGGCGGGATGTGTTCCCCCTTCTTCTTCGCTTTTTTTCTCTTTGCGGAAGCAGCCGCACTCGCTCTTGCAAATCCGAGCATGAAAGCACTTTCTTTCGGATTCCTGAGCGTTGCTTTAACGGCATCGGAAACAACACGTTCCACACCTTCCGTCATATACTGCTGTATGTCGAATTCATTATTCATAAATGCTTCCCTTCCTTCCGGGATAATTTATCTCATCAGATCATCATCTTATAGATGTTTGTACAGTCGTCTTTGTCGAGCGTGACGAATCCTGATATCTTACCGTCACGGCCGTTTCCGCAGCACAGGTTCTCCACAAGCTTCGGGATATCCTCCTCTTTTGCTCCGAGCTCACTGAAGTTCTTCGGCATACCGAGCGATGTGAGAAAATCAGCCAGTCTGTTTATTCCTTCAAGTGCGGTAACTTCGGGATGTTCAAAATCCATGCTGCATCCCCATACACGAACGGCCGCCTGGGCAAAACGCATGACGTTGTGTTTCATGACGTATTTGAATACCGCGGGCATCGTGACCGCAAGACCTGCTCCGTGTGCAACGTCATACAGTGCGGAGAGTTCATGTTCTATATTATGACTGTTCCAGTCCTGGGTACGTCCCACACCGCATGAATTGTTATGAGCCATCATACCTGCCCACATGATATTCGCTCTCGCTTCATAATTATCGGGATTTTCTATCACGCGCGGTCCCTCATGCTTCATCGTCAGAAGCAGAGCCTCGATCATTCTGTCGGTCACTTCAACATCCGTTGAATTGGTCAGATATCTCTCGTACAGATGCGCCATGATATCCGTGATGCCGCATGCCGACTGGAAGGCCGGCAGAGTCTGTGTCAATGCGGGATTGAGGATACTGAATTTCGGACGGATGGCATCACCCGTAGCACCTCGTTTCATCATATCTTCTTCTCTCGTTATAACGGAGTCCGGACTTCCCTCACTGCCTGCTGCTGCTATGGTAAGGATCGTTCCGACGGGTAAAGCCTTTTCTATGAGCTTGCCGCTGTAGAAATCCCAGAAATCGCCGTCATAAACCACTCCGGCTGCTATGGCCTTGGATGAATCGATGGTGCTTCCGCCGCCGACTGCCACGATGAAATCGACATTTTTCTTCCTGCACAGCTCAATACCTTCATATACGAGACCGCTCCTCGGATTGGGTCTGACTCCGCCGAGCTCGACAAAATCGATATTTTCCGCTTTAAGAGAATCTTTTACTCTGTCAAGAAGGCCGGACCTTACAACGCTTCCGCCACCGTAATGCAGAAGCACCTTGCTTCCGCCGAAGCGCTTTACCATACTGCCCGTCTGACCTTCCGACTCCTTACCGAATACAAAATAAGTAGGTGAGTAAAATGTAAAGTTTTCCATTGCCTGTCCTCCTTTGATATATAAGGTTGAAAAAAATTAAATTATCACTTGACTTTATGTTGTGTACAATATAATATGATAAAAGATATTAAATGTCAACCGTATTTTTAGATTTTTTTAAAAGGAGGAAAGAATTATGATCTATGATTATGAAGTGACCAGAGGAGACGGCTCAAAACTTAACTTATCCGATTATAAAGGAAAAGTCATCCTGATCGTAAATACCGCTACGGGATGCGGATTTACACCTCAGTATGCACCGATTGAGCAGTTATATAAGGATTATCATGATAAGGGTCTTGAGATACTTGATATCCCCTGCAACCAGTTCGGCGGACAGGCACCCGGCACCGACGAGGAGATCCACGAGTTCTGTACGGTCCACTACAACACCACATTCCCTCAGATGAAGAAATCCGACGTGAACGGTGAGAATGAACTTCCTTTATATACATTCCTGAAATCCGAGAAAGGGTTTGAAGGTTTTGATGAGCATGAGCTTAAGGGTATCCTTGTAGATATGTTCTCAAAAGCGGATCCCAACTGGGACAAGACCCCCGATATCAAGTGGAACTTCACCAAGTTTGTCGTTGACCGCAGCGGAAATGTTGTGGCAAGATTTGAGCCCACTGCCGACATGAAGAAAGTGGAGGAATGCGTAAAGGCACTGCTTTGACAGTGCCTTTACCTTTCATTTCATCATATCTCTGATTCGCTGTGTACAAGCTTCGCATCTACAGACGCTGCGCCTTTTAACGAAGGCGCCAGCTTCTCAGCTGTCTTTCCGATACCGCTTCCGCCGGATGTCGCAAACAGATGTATCGTCTTCCCCGTCCAGTCATATCCCTGTCCGAACGTGTGCACCACTCTCGGTGCCTGTCCGTACCAGATGGGGAATCCGATATAGACCGTATCGTACTTGTCAAATTCCTCGATGGTACCCGATACAGGTACATCCTTTCCTCCGAACTGCTCGCGGTTACACCTCGAAAGCGGATTCACATACCTGATATCCGATTTGGTGTAGGGCTCCTTGGGTACGATCTCAAAAATATCCGCACCGATCCTGCTTGCAAATTCCTTCGCAACTTTTGCCGTAGTGCCTTCGGCACTGAAATATGTTACAAGTGTTGCCATAATATCACCTCCGAAAAAAATAAGAATAATATGTTTTGCTACATTATATTTCATGCAATATATTTTGTCAAGATGATCTTTCACGTGACCGTTTTCGGCGCGGTGACAGGAGGACTCCTCCTGGGCGTGATCAACCAGGGAATGTCCATAATAGGTCTTGATAATAACTGGCAGTATGTGGTAAAAGACGCGATACTTCTGTTCGCCGTTATATTTGACGTGGTTTCATCGAGGAAGGCTTATAACTGATGAAATCTTATATTCGTGATTGCGATCTGATCACCGGTCAGTGCAAGGAATACCTTCGGCGGATCTGTCTTGATCACGGAAGTGAACTTGATGTTAACGCCTGCGTTTTCCGAAGAAACCGTGACTTTGTTTCCATCCCGTCTGACCGTTACATCCCAGTCAAGCCCGGCACGGTTACGATCCTTCCACTTATCCCAGTTTCCGAAATCATCATCCCTTACCACAACATTGGAGTTGTCGGCATAGTCGTTGGAATCCCAGTCTTCACCATCAAGTCTTACAACGGAATAATCAGCAAATCCTTCACCGTTAACCTTCCCGTCTTCGGACGTAAACAGATTGACATACGGGCAGTGCCACACAAGCCTTGCGGTAGGAAGGCTCACCGAATGGAATGTTATACGCATATCTCCCGTAACCGGAACGGCCTCCGATGACTGTGTCCTCCAGCCGTTTATCTGAACATTCGGTACATCACCCGCCGGTACATCGATATAGCTTACCTCATCGGCGATCCTCGTGATAGTATCTTCAGCGGCCGCTTCTTCATCGGTACTGATCTCCACGTTATTGATGATACAGTTCTCTCCGGTGATCGCTATATACGAATAACGGATGCTGTCTTCAAGCGCGATGGTAGATTCCTGTGTCCCATTCGGCGTTTTGATCCTGATCAGCACATGATCCCTGATCCTCACGCTGTATATGTCATAGACGATACCCTTACGGTTCTGCGTTTCGTAGTCCGGAAGATCGGGCGTTCCGTTATCGTGAAATTCCGTTTTGATCTTACGGGCGCTTATGTTCTCTACCATACCGTCAAGACGCAGGGTTGCATATTCATTATATAAAAGATCCTGTCTGACATGTTCATCTTCATGGACACGCGCATCAAGCGAATCGAATAAAATGAGAGTCGGTATACTGTGTATGTATCCCTCATTTCCGGCAGCGCGGCTGGTAAAGCGTATATGCACCGGCTTATCCGTTACCCATATACCTTCGGAGATCCGTTCCCTGAACTTTCCGCACACAAGCGAAGAACGTCCGGACAGTACGGAAACCTTCTCCTGTTCTTTCATATGATAGTCGGGATCGCTGTCGAGCATGCTTAACATTATGTGTGCATATGTCGGATCAAACTGCGTGCCCGCTCCCTTGACAAGTTCTTCCCTGACCTTATGCTGGGGGATCGGATCCCTGTAGCTTCTCTTGGAAGTCATTGCATCATAGGCATCAGCCACTGCTATTATCCTGGCGATCCACGGAATATCTTCGCCAAGCAGTCTGTCCGGATACCCTTTGCCGTCATAACGCTCATGATGATGATGTGCACCGATACTTAAGTACGGTGACCTGCTGATGCTTGACAGGATCTGTTTACCTATAACGGGGTGTTTTTTGATCGCCTCATATTCTTCATCGGTAAGCTTGCCGTCCTTGTTAATGATGGTGTCCGGTACGCCGATCTTGCCGACATCGTGCAGCATGGCCGAGAAATATACCTCATCTACTTCTTCATCACGAAGACCTGCTCTTATGGCGATCTCCCTTGAATACTCTGCAACACGTGTCGAATGACCGTGAGTATATGTATCCTTTGCATCGATCGCATTGGCGAGTGCCTCTGCCGTCTGTTCAAACAGAAGCCTCATGTTCTTGCGCTCATTTTTGAGCAGTTCGATCTCAAGCTCATTGGCATGACCGACGGTATCGTTCATATCGAGGAACGAGAATATGTAAAGGACTACGACCATTCCGACCATGGAGATGTTGGTAAGCGACAATCCGTAGAGGAATAACTGGAGTATCGACGCCACGAAAGGAACAAACGCAAACAGAAGAAGCGGGATCATCATACGCCTTCTCAAGCACTTACGATTCCGCATTATCTCGACCATGAGGATTATCAGTATGACAAGCGGTATGGAAAAGCATAGGACCATCCCGGGCGAGCGCTGATATCTGTTCTGTTCGTCAAACTTGTAATACAGCCCGGTAAACTGTGAGATTATGACCAGCAGTTCGCCTGCTGCCGTCAGATAATGAATGCTCTTAAGCGATGCCGGGACCTTCTTCATCCCGCCTTCGTTCGTGTACAGATCCGAGAGATATATCGTGAACGTCCACAGGGTGGTCAGCGACAGGGCGAACACCATGAAGTTGCTTATCCTTACCATCCAGTATCCGAGAGTGCTTGTATCCCCTCTGTATATATACGCATACCTGTCACTGATAAGGAGCAGAAGTACACTGAGCTCAAGCCCTATCATGCTCAGCCGGCGTTTTCCGGACAACGCAGTGGAAATGAGCGTAAAGAAGATCAGCATCCCGACGATGCCGATAAGGACCAGCATTATATCCAATTGGTATTCTTGCATTAACCGGATAAACATACCAAGATTATAGGTTATCAGCCATAAAAAGTCACTTCTTTTTTTATTGTGTTATCAGTGGTATTATTTATGCTATAATCACATTCAAATGCAATGTAACATATGGGAAGGGTTATTATGGATCTGCCAAGATTAAGAGTAAACAAAACGACACTTTGCGATGAATCAGGAAAGGCAGTACAGCTGCGCGGGATAAGTACACTCGGATTCCGCTATCCGCAATATATCACCGAAGAGGCATTCAGGACACTGCGCGATGAATGGGGTGCCAATACGATCAGGCTTGCCATGTACACGGATGAGCCCGGAGGTTACTGCACCGACGGTAACAAAGAAGAATTAAAGCAGCTCATGATAAAGGGCGTCGGGATCGCCACCAAGCTGTCGATGTACGTGATAGTGGACTGGCACATACTTTACGACAAATCACCCATGGTATACAAGGAAGAGGCGATCCGGTTTTTTGATGAAATGGCCGGACTGTTTTCAGGGCACACAAATGTAATATACGAGATATGCAATGAACCTCAGGAATCTCCGTTTGGCTCGGTCATACGTCCGTATTCCCTCGAGGTCATACCGGTGATCAGAAAGCACGATAAGGATGCCGTTATCATTGTAGGCACCGACAACTGGTCACAGGATGTAGATGACGTGATAGGACAGCGTTTGGAAGATCCGAACGTTATATATGCTCTGCATTTCTATGCAGCCACTCACCGGGACAAACTGTTTAAAAAAGCACAGACTGCCCTCAAAGCCGGCATCCCGATTTTTATAAGCGAATGCAGTATCTGCGACGCATCGGGAGACGGCAAGATAGACAGGCAGTGGGGTAAGAAATGGATCGATTTTGCCGACAAGAACGATCTGTCCTACATTGTATGGAATCTGAGCAATAAAGATGAGTCCTCATCCATCCTTCGTCCTGATGCGGCATCGCTTTCACACTGGAAGGAAGAGGAATACTCGGAAACCGGTCTGTGGTTTAAAGAAAGGATATCAGGGCAAAAAGTTTGAGCAGTGACCGTTTTCTTTTATAAAATCGATCACATCGCGCTTTTTCATTATACCGTTAAGAAAATCGGGGTCCAGATTGCGGAGCAGTTCATCGATCCCGATCTGGTCTTTTTCTCTTATCTCTTTAAGTTTATCAGTATCCTTCAGTTTTCTGACCGCTTCACTTTTCGGATAGCCCTGACCGAACGGTTCCGAAAAAAGAGCTTCTATCGTCCTGTCAAAATTTTCATAACCGCTCCATGTATAGTCTTCCCCAAGCGGCAGCGAGATCGCATTTCCATTATTGATCTGAGCAAAAAGATATGCATCTTTCGGTACAGGTGCATACCCGCATATAACACCCGGCATGCTGTTACATGCCAGCATCATTCCCTGTCCCGAAGAGCAGCCCGTAACAATAAAATCAACCGCTCCGCTGTTTAACAGCAGACCTGTTAATACGGAGATCTCAATATATGAGTAGCATTCTTTTTCATCTTCGGTGCAACCGAAATTAAACACCTCCGCCCCCGGAGGTGCATATTTTTTTACCGTACTGTATATCAGCTGATTTTTATCAGCCTGAGAGCTCGCCTGGATTATTCCTATTCTCATTCTATCCTCATTCTGTTCTCTTCCTACTCTTTTTCTACTCTTTATCTATTCTTTTTCTACTCTTTTTCTATTCTCTTTTTACTCTCTTTTTGCTCTCTTTCTACTCTTTTTTTATTCTCTTTTTACTCTCTTTTTGCTCTCTTTCTATTCTTTTTCTATTCTCATTATGCCGGTACCGATTGCTTCTTGCTTATGATTAACCTCCAACAGAGATCTTGCTTAAGATCAACTTTCAAAAGAGATCTTGCTTAAAATCAACTTTCAAAAGAGATCTTGCTTAAGATCAACTTCCAAAAGAGAGTATGACGCAAATCAGCGTTCATGTAATCATTAATTATACGCTAATCCCCGCTTGCACTTCAATTATTGGATCCGCATCTGCTCTGTTGAGTTGAAATACGATGTTTTGTACCCCGGCTCGCTGTTTCTCCGCTCTAAGGTACTTTTTCGTTACTTCTATAATGAGTTGAAATATGATGATCTGTACCCTGGCCCGCTATTTTTCCGCTCTAAGGTACTTTTTCGTTACTTCTATATGAGTTGAAATATGATGATCTGTACCCTGGCCCGCTATTTTTCCGCTCTAAGGTACTTTTTCGTTACTTCTATTGAGTTGAAATATGATGATCTGTACCCTGGCCCGC
>JAILIS010000036.1 GCA_024695145.1 Lachnospiraceae bacterium | reverse complement strand
CATACCGTGCGGCATAATCCATTTCTTCCCTTTTCTGTTCGAGCATCTTGTTGGATGCTCTGTTTGTCATGCAGTTTTCAATGTACTGATTTATCTGAACGAATTCCTTCGTTTCAGTCTTGACATTTAATAGTTAGTCTTGATCATATAAAAAGCTGACTTCCGTTAATGTTATTCCTTCGAAGCGTAATACTCATCAAACATCTTGTTTGCCGCCGAAAGTGTATCCTTGCATATTTCCGGAAGCTCATCGCCCCAGGCGCCCGTGGCCTCCTTAAAGCCCTTTTCCATGGCTGCCTGCATCTGCTTCATCTTCTCGGGATCGTCTCCGGCAAGAGCCGATGCAAAATCAAAAAGCCTCTGTGATGTCTGCTTGATCCCCCAGTATCCGTCCTCTTCAATATCTTTCTTGGCCTGATCTATGTCTGCCTGACTGACATTTTTGAGATTATCGGGAGTGAACAGTTCGGAGAGCTTTGATACTCCTGCCTGATCGGAAAACATCTTCTGTACGAGCTGGGCAAGCTGGTTCTGCCTGTCGGCCTGATCCTGCTTGAGCTGCTGTACGAGCGCCGCTCTGTCCTCTTCGCTCATCTTGTTGATCGAATAGGTTGCCTTTTTCCCTGTATCTGCACTTTTCTCATATACAACGCCGGTTTCAGGAGCCGAAGCGGATTCCGGCTTACCCTGCGCTGCAACTGTTTCCGGTTTTGCTGCAGTGGTGTATGCGCTGTATGCAGCGGCAACACCTGCAATATTCATATCGCCCATATCATTTTCCTCCTTCTTTACTTCATTCGAAAGACGACACAGCCGTCTGACCTTAATAAACCTTGGCAAAGCATTTCCTTACTGTATGTCCGGGGATCATTTCAGAACGAAAAAGACGGTACATTTCGTACCTTAAGATATCATATCAGGTTCTCATTCCGTTGAGATAATGATTCCGAAGTCCGTTCCGGAACTGCCGCCAATGACAGCTTTCTAAATCATATATCGGCAGTTTGAAACAAAACTTTATACCCGGAATAAAAAAATTTTATTTTTTTTATTCCGATGCACTATCGTCCTTTGGTCTTACATCAAGAACCGCCACCGCAAATGCGGATTCCCTGCTTCCGGGCTTTTCGGCGATCTTCCTGATCATTGCATTGATACTGTCACCGTCTGACGTTATCTCATTGATAAAGACTCTCTGCCCGATATCCGTACACCGGCGAACTGCATGTAAAAAGTCAGAACCTGCGCTGGTGTTGTCAACCTTACTGTTATAATTCTCAATAAAATCCTTGTAGGATCTGTTGGTCTTCGGGATATTAAAGCTCTCTCCGTCGGATTCAACAACAGCCATGGGTAAAGTATTGAAATAACGCTTAAGAGATTCACCCTCCTCATTCGTTACGGCGCCGAGATCGTAAAGGTTGATCCCTCCGATCGCCTTCTGATAATCGGCTTCATCCGGATTCTCAAAACGAAGGTCCCTTGTCCCTTCCTTTATTCCCTTCTCAATCTCGTTTTCCGAAACCGGTCTGCCAAAATAGAATCCCTGCATCTTCATACAGCCGATCTCCTTCAGGAATTCTGCCTGTTCAACAGTCTCAACTCCCTCCGTTACCGTCTCTATGTTAAGGTTTAATGCCATCCTCATAAGCTCTGTAAGGATAACTTTTGATTTCTGGCTCTTGTCAAACTGCCTCATAAAACGCATGTCAAACTTGATACAGTCAAACTGAAGTTCCTGAAGCAGGTCAAGCGATGAATAACCGCTTCCGAAATCATCCATCCATACACTGAATCCGAGATTCTGGAATCTTTCTATCTGCTCTTTCATGAAATCAAAGTCTTCGCCTATGACGCTCTCTGTTATCTCGATCGTTATGAGATCCCTTGGTACACCGGCAGCATCCACCCGGTTGCAAACCTCTTCAACTATATCGCAGCAGTCAAAATCAGTCCTTGAAAGGTTTATCGATACCGGAACAACATCCGTTCCCAAATGGATACGGTTTTTGATCTTCTCGAGTACGATATCAACAATATGCATATCCACTCTGTATATAAGTTTCGTATCTTCAAGGATCGGTATAAAATCAGCCGGGGAAAGCATTCCCTTCACGGGATCTATCCACCTTGCAAGTGCCTCCTCATCGCATACTTTTCCTCCTGCGGCGCGGACTATCGGCTGATAGAATGCAGTTATCCATCCTTCATCTATGGCACGGTCAAGATTGTCGACAACATACTGATGACTGATCTCACGCTGAAGCATCTCTTCATCAAAATAATTAAAATATGAATGATTCTCATCTCTCTTGGCGTCGCAGGCATACTTTGCCCTGTCACATGCTATGGATGTCTCGACAACACCCATGGAATCGGGATATATGCCGCATCTTACGGCAAGAGTCTTCCCGCCGTTAACGGTCTTCATTTCCCGGAATATCGTTTTCAGTTTATTCTCAAGATCCTCTGCTTTCGTATAAACGGCAAACTGATCCTGCCCGAAACGACTGCTGTTATCTTTTCCGAACTGCTCCGATATCTTCTGTGCCAAAGCTTTTATTAATGAGTCTCCTTCAGATATGCCGTACTTTTTGTTGAAATAACGCATCCCGTTGAGGTTGATGAACAGAAGGACCGAATCAGTTCCATCCTCATGCATCTTTCTGCGGCCTTCATCCGCAAGCTTGAAAAAGTATGTCATGCTCGGAAGTCCCGTCAGAAAATCATAATTCATTTCGAAAAGGATATCCTGCCTGCGGTCTATACCCTTAACCTTTTCAAGTGCTTCTTTTTCCAAATTGGCACGTTTTATCCTTGTTTCATTAAGCCGTTCCGGAAATTCCTTATAATACCTGCGCTTATCCTCATACATCTGTTCATCGGCATGTCTGAGCGCCATTCTGACATTTCGACAGTTGTTCTCCACGCTCCCGCCCAGAGAAAACGAAAGATTTTTGTATGCCTCACACGAACTTCTTATCTTCTCTATATACCTCTCCAGATCCATTTCGTTGATATCCGTCAGTATCACAGCGAATTCATCACCGCCGGCACGGAATATCCTGTCCTCGTTAAAGATTGACCGCAGTGCTTTCGCAGCATCTTTGAGAAGGGTATCACCGGCATTGTGCCCGTTTGTATCATTTACCGTTTTGAGGCCGTTCAGATCCGCAAATATGACTCCCACCGAAGTTCCTTCAGTCACTCCGCGGCTCAGTTCATCAACATAATTGTTCATCTCATTACGGTTCATAACACCTGTGAGCATGTCTTTGGATCCGATGAGACGGAGTCTGTCAAGAAGCAGGTAATTACCGAGTTCACTGCCCAGAATGAAAGTTGTGACCTCGAGCGTTTCCTTAATGGTAACAGAACGTTCTTTATCAAAATTGATCGCCCACATATAGCCGAGAAGCTGATTCCGTGATTTTAACGGGAAAAGAACTATATTGTCTACCATCGCCGATGTCAGCGACTCATACCAGGCGGGATTCCTTTCCTTTATTACCTGCATATCGTTTTCGTCTTTGGCTATAAGGCAGTTGCTGCCGGCGATCGTGTCAGTCCACGAATCGGCAATATCGTAAAATGTGTCATCAAGATATGTTTCCATAGGAAGAAGATTTGAACTGTCACCGAATGATTCCCCGAGACAGTAGCATGTCCGGTCAAGCTCGTTCATTACAAGTATGCAGCAGTATTCCGCAGAGCACAGTTCACGTATACCGCCTATGATATCCTGCATCGTCGCTTTGAAATCGGTTGTTCCGCGAAGTCTTATACAAGTGTCAAGAACTGAAGCTGCGACCTCGCTCGATACATTGGTGGACAGCTGCTCCGTGTTCGCTTCAGTATTTATCTCCATCATATACAGACAGAAACTCAGATTCCCTTCATCCTGTCCGAGCGGGATAAACATCATATTGAACCATACAGGCATTCTGTCGGGATGAACATAAGAGTGAAGGCATTTCTTTCCGACAGCAGCACGATAACAGTAATCCTCAAAATTCATATCTCTTGTCAGATAGTTCGTGTACTCGCTGTTTGGCACAAACTTATCCGTAAGCATCTCGGTTCCAGGCGCGGGATGCTCGATCGAATCGATATACGCTTTGTTGCCTGTAACAATCCGGTATTTTGCCGCTCTCTCGTCCTCGAACCTTTCCACCGAGACCACACAGGTCATTGCGCTCATACTGTCTACTATTGTCTGAAAATCCATACGTTGCTCCTTATCAGCCTTTAAGCCTGTAAACAACAGTCATATCGATACGGTCACCTTTTATGCTGACAAGAACATCAGCTGCCAGGGACGCTACTATGGATCTTTCGAGCTCATCCCATGCAAGAGATGCATCTCCTTCTTTCGGTATGTCGTTAAGCGCATCCCTGTAATCACGCAGGGACCACATTACTGCCGTGTTCATACTGTCGGGGGATCCGCCGTAGATTCCCATTGAGCCGTAATCGACGCACGCGCCCCCGTACATCTGGGACAGTCTTGAGACCTCTTCGTAGTTCAAAAGACCGTTTTCTATAACATCTCCTATCTTGCCCATTATCCCTTTGGCTGCAGTATTCTTTCCGGATGAGGAGATATTTAAGAGATCCTTTTTCTTGACAATGTCCATGTTGGTTTTGCCTGTAACCTTAAGACAGCATTCATCTTTGTACTTTTCGAACCAGAACATCGCCTGAAAATCACTTGTCAGCTCTTTGAGCATACCGGCAACTTCTTCAAGCAGAAGCTTAAGATGTGTTGCATCTTTGGGCGATACACCCATCTCACCTATCAGCCTGTCAGCATCATCAAGGAATCTCTTTTCATCCGGATTGATGGTATTGATAAATGCACATCCCGTTGTGATCCTGGGATTTCTTGTCGCAGCCTCTCCGAGGGATTCCGAAAAATCCTTCGTAACGATCATTTTGATCTTCGAACGGCTGATACCGACCTCAATATCATCTGACAGCGATGCTATAAGTGATCTTTCGAGATCCTCCCATGCCTCCTGAGAATAGATATCCTCTTTCCTGCGGCGTCTTATTTCATCTTCATAATCTTTAAGAGACCACTCGGATTCCTCATAATTATCGGGCATGATCAGTGACTGAAGCTTTCCGAAAAATCCGCGTGTGCTGATATTCTCTCCGGAACTCGATACCGATAGGATCTTCTTCTGCCTGTCTATATCTATCCTGTTGGGTGACTCGAGGATTATACTCGCAACACGCTCATCCCCTTCGATCCGGATCGATCTCTCACCTTCGCCTATAACCGAATCGGCAAACCTCTCTACTTCCTCGGACAGCAGTCTGATACGCAGAGCGTTCTTTCCCGTGATTCCGGCACCCGATATAAAATCATCCACCGTATTGTACGTCTTGTCCATCCTGTCACCTGTTTAACCTTTCCTGTTGAATCACTCTTCTGTTTTTCCGTTTATATAACAGAAATACTGCTGCGATCATCCATGATATCTGCAACAGGCCTGAAAAGATTCAAAATAGTTATTTATTTCAGTTTATCATCCGCATATTTCCGTGTCAACGAATGCGTCCATACCGTCACCTGTTTATCCGGATGTTTGTTATGGCACACTGATCACCCGTCAGGGCCATATACAGTTTTTTCGGCTCTCCCGCAACGATGGTCGTGTTTCTGACCGATATTCCCAAATTATCCGTGGACATGGCAACCACACCGTTACTGGTGATAAAGTTTGCCGTTACGTCAATGCCGGCTTTGTTCTTTTCTTTCCACACATCCCAGCCTTCAAAATCAGGCCTTTTAGTGACAACAAGTCTGTTCTCGGATATATCTTCGTAATCCCGGTTCTCTCCGTCAAGCCTTACGAGTGAATACTCCCTGTAATTACTTCCGTTGACTTTTCCGTCATCGGAAGAATAGATCACAAAATACGGGCAATGCCATACAAGACGGGCTGTGGGAAGACTCATTGTATGGAAACTGACTTTGAGTTCCCCCGCAAGCTCAATACCTTCCGACGACTGTGTCCTTATCCCGTCAACCTGAACGTTCGGGATATCCCCAGCCGGTACATCGATATAACTTATCTCCTCTGCTATCCTCGGGATATAGTCATTCGCAACAGGGGCATCTTCCTTTTCGATCATCACGTTTCTGATCCTGCAGTATTCTCCCGTAAGCCCCGCATATACATATCTGGAGCTGTCCGGAAGCGCGATGGTTATCTGAGTCACCAGATCTTCTTTTCTGATCTTTATCAGAACGTGATCTTTTACCTTTACCGCTTCTATATAATAATTTGCGATCCTGTCCTGCTCATCCGGGACATTATCATCCGTAAGATCCTGCCCGGTTATCGATGTCTCTATCTTTCTTGAACCTTTGTTGATGACGGAACCATCCAGCCAGATCTCGCAATACTCGCAGTAAAGGAGGTCTTTTACCGTGTCGATATCATCATGAAAACGTCCGTCAAGCGAATCGAAGAGCACGATCTGCGCTCCGCGGCCGTTCTCACTTCCTTCAGGCTCTTCGACAAGGCGGATCTTTGTAATATTACCGTCAATCTGTATCCCGTCCGAAACCTCACTTCTGTACCGGCCGAAAATCAACCCGTTTATACCCGAAAACTCACCTGCAGAGATATTCTCTCTCATCCTGTAGTTCGTATCGTCATCAATGAGATGCTGCATGATCTTGGCTATCTTCGGGTCGAACTGGGTTCCCGCACCCTTGACTATCTCCTCCCGTATCAGCTGCTGCGGTATCGCATCCCTGTAACTGCGGTTGGAAGACATGGCATCATACGCATCCGCAACGGATATTATCCTCGCGATCTCAGGAATATCCTCACCCTTGAGTCCGTCGGGATATCCTTTTCCGTCATACCGCTCATGATGATAATGAGCCCCTATGCTCAGATACGGATACTCGCTTATGCTTGACAGTATCGCGTTTCCTTTGACGGTATGTTCTTTTATTACCTCATACTCTTCTTTTGTCAGCTTTCCTTTTTTATTGATTATACTGTTCGGGATCCCGATCTTTCCGACATCATGAAGAAGTGCGGCATAAAATACCTTACGGCTTTCCTCGGAATTCTTCCCGAGTTCGATAGCGATCATTTCGGAGTATTCGGCTACCCTGACGGAATGTCCGTGTGAATATCTGTCTTTTGCATCAATGGCGTTTACAAGTGCCGTTGCGGTCTGTTCGAACAGTCTGCGTGAATTCTTCTGCTGCTTCCGAAGATGATTCACTTCAATAGTCCGGTAATCTTCGATCGTCTTGTTTCGTCTGTAGATCATTGTGATCGCGATGAAAGTAAGAAGCATACCGAAAAAACCCGGCAGACTGGTCAGAACCGGGGCAGACATAATGCTTCGTATGTATATGGGGAATTGCACTACGAGTATTACAAGAGCCGTTATATAGCCGAATCTGTTGTAATAGACGACCAGAAAGATTAAGCAGATATTGTTGATCGATGAAAGCACCCCGGCAAGGGCCGAGATCGGCAGAGTCCTGCCATTTATGATCATCTCGTTTCGCGATCTGGCGGCTATGATCACCAGCACGGTTGTCAAAAGATAAACAACGATAAGAGTTATATATCCGGTATAATTACGTTTTCGTTCAGTTTTACCGCTCATGTTTTGATCATTTCCATCTGTATGGTGACTATAACATTGTATATAATTTCGGACGTCAAATGCAAGTAAAACAGTGTAGGTCTTACCTCATCTGCGCATTGACACCTCTGTTTCAATATCGCATAATAAATCATATGGATAACAGAATGAATTTCAAATATGTTCGCATACAGGGCAAGGAACTGGCCAAGAACACGATGTATGCAAAGGGCATATTCAGTATGTGCTGGAATCTTGTACAGCAGGATATAATGGATCCGGAAGATTCGAATCTGTTCAAAGAGATTGATGACTGGTTTTCATATAACCTGCCATGGCCCACTCCGTGTAAAAATCAGGAGCCCGTCGTCTGCTGGTTCAAAACAGAGAATTCTGACGAAATGCTCAAGATGATCCGGCCGGCCATGTGGCTGCTCGAAAAATACAACCACCCGTATTTTGTCGTGTATACCAATACCCCGGGAGAGATCGTATACGAAGATAAATTCCAGATCGCCGCAAAAACCGACGGCTATCTTCAGATCGAGGAACTGCAGCCTTCATGGTCTCCCGAAGACTGAATATCCTTTTCTTTATAACATTTCGGCTATCTCATATATAAGCTTTTCCGAAGATTCCCATCCGAGGCACGGATCTGTGATGGACTTACCGTATATTCCGCCTCCCGGTTCCTGTGCTCCGTCTTCTATATAACTTTCAATCATAAACCCTTTGAGTATCTTTTCTATACGCTTATCATGCTTTGCGGAATGGATCACTTCTTTGACGATCCTTTGCTGTTCAAAAGGATCCTTACCGGAATTGCAGTGATTGGTATCAACTATCAGCCCAGGGTAAAACAGTTCCATCTCATCATAGATATCACACAGTCTGACAAGATCCTCGTAATGATAATTCGGTTTCATGGATCCGTGCTGATCGGTATATCCGCGGAGTATCGCATGTGTATGTCTGTTTCCGTCGGAATGAACCTGCCAGCCGCGGTAGATAAAAGTATGACCGTTCTGGGCAGCGCTTATTGCGTTCATCATCACGCGATAATCCCCCGATGTGGGATTTTTCATCCCTACGGGAACACTTATGCCGCTTGATGTCAGTCTGTGCTGCTGATCCTCAACCGATCGGGCTCCTACCGCAACATAAATGAGCAGATCATCCAGATATGCATAATTCTCCGTATACAGCATCTCATCCGCACAGGCAAAACCCGTCTCCATCACGGCACGCATGTGCAGGTGTCTGGTTGCCTCGATCCCCTTGAACAGATTGGGCTTCTCCGTCGGATCCGGCTGATGAAGCATTCCCTTGTATCCCTCAGCGGTCGTTCTCGGTTTGTTTGTATATATCCGCGGAACTATGAATATCTTATCCTTGACCTTTTCCTGGACATCCACAAGCCGTCCTATATAATCAAGCACCGAATCCTCATTGTCGGCGGAACAGGGGCCGATTATCAAGATCAGTTTATCCTGCCTTCCCTCAAATATCGATACAAGCTGCGCTCTCCTTGTCTGTATCGTCTCATTCATGCTCGCCGTCAGCGGGTACATTTCCTTAAGTTCCGCGGGTATTGCAAGTTGTCTTTCATACATCATTCCCATTGTCTTTGCTCTCCTTTACCTTTGTTACACATCAAGCGCCACTACGGCGAACGTCGTTATGTTGTCGTCCGTTTCATTGATCCCTTCTTCAAGTACTTTAAGTCCGTACATTGCCGCCGTTTCCAGACTTGCAATGGCAGCGACCGACATATTCCGTCTGTTTATAATCTCTTTTGCCGCCACTGCCGTGTTGGTGGATCTGATCACTTCATATCCTCTGTCTTTTATATAATTGTCACACTGTTCAAGGGCTTTTGGATGGCTTATGACTGTTTTGATATCTCCCAGCCTGCTGCCGCGTATGCCAAGCAGGTTCTGAGTCACAGGCAGAGAGTATGTATCAATGACTTTCAGTTTACCTTCTTCAAGCATTTTTGCAACTTCCGTCACTTTGCCGGCGTAACTGTTCTCTATAGGCAGCACGGCCATGTCATACCCGCCCCCGGCTACCGCATCGTATGCCTGCCGGAAACTCCCGAAAGCTACGTACATCTCGTCCGGAAACAGCTTTCTTGCCGCAATATGGGCAAAGCAGCCCTCTATACCGCTGTATGCTATTCTTTTCATAATTCTCCTCCCAAAACTGCCTGCAGACATAAAAAGCGGCCCGGATCATTATTTCCGGACCGCCTGTAAGTCTAAAGAGTGATCGGCACGCATCACAATTTACCCTTACATCGGTCCGAAGTAAAGGCAAAAAAGAAAAATGATGATGCTGTAAGTATCGATCTGTTCATGCGCATATAATATCACCCGGTAACATTCTATGCAAGAGGAAAATCTTCCAACAGGCCGGCAAGATAATAAAGAATCGCTTTTTCGTTTTCCTGCCATATACGATAACTTCTCTCTACGGCACATACAAGATAAACATCATGCGTGCATTTACAGCGAAAACGCACTGCAAGAGCCGAAGCCAGTCCTTTACTTTTAAGTGCGCCGTAGAACTTCGGAGATTCAGCTTCGGCCCGCTCAAGGGTTCTTTCCGCATATACGTCATCTTTCATAAGCTGAGATATGTCGCCGGCGTCGGAATCAAAAGATGTATCGACCACCGCTCTCATACGCCCGTTATCGTCAATATAGTACAGATCACGGATCTGCAGTATTTCACCAAGCTGACTCAAAGCAGCCTTCAGCTTATTTACAACCGTATTCTCATCGGCCAGGCGGAGCCTGAGATTGTGCATCTCATGGAAAAGACCCCGTTTTGCGATCTGCGGGATATAGATGTCTTTGTGTTTATCGTTTATGTATACGGTATAGCAGTCACGCCCTTTTCCTTTTCCAAGATAAAGCATTTTATCTGTCAGGGCGAACAGTTCATCAAAGCTGTCTGCATCCTCCGGAAATGATGCACACCCGGATGTTGCGGTGATGAGTGCCGATCCGTTGTCAAATTCCGTTGTTACACGCAGCGCCTCGGAATCGGTATACAGTTTTTCAAAAAATGTTTTTTTCTGTTCCGGATCTGTGTTCTGCAGATCGATCAGCAGCAGTTCGTCACCGCCGAATCTGCCTACGAGTCCGAATCCGTCAGTGCAGTCTGCTATCCCTCTTGATACATTTTTCAGGACCATATCACCCGCACTGTGTCCGAAAGTATCGTTGATGTACTTGAAATTATCAAGATCTATCATTGTAAACGTAAACGGAACGCCCTCAGATATCAGATTGTTGACAAATTTCATCGAGTAGCTTCTTGTCAGCACTCCCGTAAGCGGATCCAGTATCTCATCGAGACTGACCTCATCTATTATCCTGTCAAAAAACCTGAATTTTCTGAGTCTGTCAATCGTATATACAATCTGCGAACTGTCAAGACCTTCCCTGCGCCTTATCACATCGGTTATATCTATAAAACTTCCGACAAGGCCGACGATCGTATTTCCTTCATACAGCGGCCGTTTCGATGCGATGATATCTCTCTCTTCACCGCGTATCATACATTTGCCCTGAACTTTATAGGTGCTTCTGCCTGATAATACCCGCAGTTCATCCTGTCTGAACGGCTCGGGATCGGAATGCCAGCCCATGTCTTCATCTGTTTTTCCGATCAGTACATCTGCGGATTCAAAACCGTAAAAATCCAAAAATGCCTGATTAACTCCCAGAAACCGCCTGTCAGAGTCCTTCCAGAATACACAGTCCTGAGAGGTGTTTATGATACTGTCAAAAAGCTCTACCGTCATCTTCATATGTTTATTCCCTGCGCCTTATGTTGTTCATTTCGGCTCCGGTCTGATTTTATTTCCACTTGAATCTCGTGATTATCTCGCTGAGATTATCAACAGATGCAAGTACAGCCTGAAGTTTGTCACGGCCTTCTTCATTTGCATGACGTATCTGCTCGGATTTGTCGGCAATATCTCTTATACCGTCAACGGACGATGAAGTCATGTTATTGATCAGATCAGTCGCTGTTGATATCTCGTCCATATTGTTTTCAAGAGCATTTATACCGTTTCGGATCTCTCCCATAACACCACTGAAGTAATCCGCATCCTCACGGTATTTCTCACTCGACTCGGCAAACATACGATAATCCGAGAGTACCGTATTCTCCAGATAGTTCATTACTTCAGATATACAGTCACTCATTCCGGATACAGCCTGATTGACTTCAACAACCATCTGCGTAATATTGTCAACGGTATTTAACGTGTCGGCTGCAAGGGAACCTATCTCTGTTGCGACAACCGCAAATCCCTTGCCCATCTCTCCGGCTCTTGCCGCTTCTATGGATGCATTAAGTGCAAGCAGGTTGGTCTGGGAAGATATGTTCTTGATATCATCCGTAAGAGCATTGATCTTTGATACAGCCTTGGCCTGCTCTATCGCAGCTTCACTCCGGCGTCTCATCTCGTCATACATACGGTGAGTCTGATCCATGGAACTGTTACTCTGATTGCTCATATCGTTGGCCCGCTGCTGGATCTCATCCGAATTGCGTTCGCCGCTTTCGGCAAGTTCGGCAATATCTCTCGACTGAGTGCGGATGGCGCTGATGTTGTTTACAATATTGGCTGTACTGTTTGCGGAATCCTGCATGCTTCCTGCAAGTTCGTTCGTTGCTTCACTGTTCTGATCAGCAAGCATAGTATTTTCCCGGATGATATTGCCAAGGTCGTCAACATTGTCCGTAACGGTTCTTTCAACTTCGGTGAATGAATCAACCATATCCCTGAATGAATCACGCATACCGTGGATCTCTTTGGCCATATGGCCTATCTCGTCCCGCTGTTTCTGCAGTGTATCGGCCTGGCCTGAAGATCTGAGATCAAGATTGGCTGTCTTCTCTATGATACCGGTAAGCTTGTTGATGGGCTTGACCATGCTGTTTCCGACGATCAGTCCGACAAAAGCACATATCACGAGTGCAAGAGCGGCAACTCCGAGAATGTAATACAAAAGAGTTCTGGAGTTTGCGAATATCTCTGATGAGGGTGCGCATAATACCAGGTATTCATTGTTGGCTGTAGGTTTGGCAACCATGATCTTCTCTACGCCGTTATAATTGTATGTAAGTGATCCTCCCGAAGACGTAAGAATGGATGAAAAATCGGACAGGCCGGTTCCGAGCGATGATACCGCTGTTCCGTCGGGTACCGATTTGTGATGGAGGATATTTCCTTCTGAGTCGGAAAGAAATCCGTAACCGGTATCATATATCTTTATGGAATCAACCATATCTGTCAGTTCAGTGAAAGCAACGTCCATACCGACTATACCCAGCGATGTTCCGTCTTCGGCATAAAGGGGAACAACGTACGAGATCATATAAACGTTTATATTACTGTTAAGATACGGATCCATCCACAAAGGAGCACCGTTATTTACGGGAATGTAGTACCATCCGACATGCTCGAGATCATCTTTTTCATACATTGAAAAATCAGTCGGCGTAACGGATTCAAACGGCTCCGTCAGGGAATTTCTTGTCAAAAAACATCCGGATACGGGATCGGTGAAATCCGGATTGTAACGCACATAACAGGTTATAACTCCCTCTGTAGACTCCGCAAATCGAAAAACATCGTCAATTATCCAGTTGGTAAAGCTGTCGGCATAGTTTCTGTCTTTCATAAACCTTTGTGTGCTCATCCTGGACATTGCAACGGTTGCCAGCGTGTTTACCGACTGTTCCACACAGTCTATCTTGGCATTGAGCTCGTTGGTGGCAGCTGATGCACGGAAGTTCATCGTTTCGATAGCCTCCGCCTGTGTTACCTTAGTTGAGTTAACGATGACAAGAACACTTATGATCACTGCGGTCAGTAAAGAGCACATTATTATACCGATGATTATTTTGGCCTTAATGCTTTTCATAGCGGATTACCTCCATAACGGATTATAGTTACCAGTATTATAGCTTGCTTTAATGCGCTGTGCAATGGCATCTGTCAGACGTCTGTCAGTTTTTTCTTGACAAAAACACGGAATCTTGATAGTATGGCATACGTTAGTAAAAGCAGTTTCCATATATTCGATGCAGGTGTGGTTCAATGGTAGAACACCAGCCTTCCAAGCTGGTGACGTGGGTTCGATTCCCATCACCTGCTCTTTGTTTTGCACATAGTCACGGGATTTGTAAACCGTACCAAAGAATTATTCCTTGGTACGGTTTTAATTTCTTAGAGTAATTGATCATTGCCCTAAGGCGAAAAAAAGGTAGTATATCTGCGTCGAGGGGATGCGATAAAGAGGTATTATAATATGAAGAATTATTTCGAACCGGAAGAAAAAAGAATGATAAGAAAACGGCAGAAAGAATCTGTTATATTCTGACTGATACATTTGCTAAAGCCGTTATACCGCATCGTGGGGTGCTTTTAGCGCTTTACTTCGGGACTTCTTTTCCTTTCTGCTTCTTCTTTCCTTGTTGTGCTTGTGAATGATCATATAGAACGTGGGAAGCAGCAGTAGTGTCAGCACAGTTGAGGCAACAAGTCCGCCGCATATTACAAGTGCCATTCCCTGCATCAGTTCGCCGTTTCTTCCGAGACCCAGCGCCATGGGTACCATTGACAGTATCGTTGTAAGAGTTGTCATCAGGATGGGACGCAGCCTTGACTTGCCGGTCGCCACAAGGGCATCGGCGGTAGACATTCCGCCATCGCGGAGCTGGTTCGTATAGTCCACAAATATGATACCGTTATTTACAACGATACCTATCAGCATCAGAAAACCCATAAGAGATACCATGGACAGCAGTCCCCTTGTGATAAGCAGCAGGAAGATCGAACCTATCAGTGAAAACGGGATACAGAACATTACCATGCCCGAATACCTCAGATTCTCGAACTCGATCGCCATGACCATATATACCAGTATTATGGCTGTGGCTATAGCCTTCAGTATGGATGCGAACTCATCGTTCATCATCTCCGTTGACTGGTCATCGGTCTTTTCCACAGTCTTTGGAGGAACGTAGCCGGAAACAGCATCTTCTATCGCTTTCGTGACATCCGCTTTTTCATCGGATCTGACTGTCGCCGTAACCGATGCAAAATATCTTCCGTTCTGTCTGTTGATCTCCTGAGGCGAGTCGGTGTATACGACCGAAGCCACATCTCTGAGCGGTACATCGTTACCGAGCGTATTTGTGACAAACATATTTTCAACATCGTTTACGGTCTCATATTCATCTTCAGGATATTCAACCGTGACCTGGTATGTCTTGTCATCTATCGTAACCTTCATCGTATCCGAGCCGTTGATCGCAGTATTAAGTGATGCGCCTATCATGGCGGGTGTCAGTCCGTTGGCTGCCGCATTGATAGGATCAATATCCACCTTTACCCTTGATGCCGTATTACCCATGGATGATGATGAACTGATCACTCCGTCCACATTCATGACTATTGAATCCACTTCGAGAAGCGTTGTCTCAAGATCATCCAGATCCGTTCCTTCAAAGGCGACTTCATAAGTATTACCTCCTCCGAGAGAGGTGATACCCATTGACGACGCTGCTGATACGGATATCTCGCAGTTATCGGCATAGACCTGAAGCTCCTGAGTAAACTCATCAACTATCTGTGCGGTGGATTTTTCGACCCCGTCGGCAACATATGCATTTACAGTACCCGTCGTGACACGGGCACTTCCGGAATAATCATCGATATACTCGCTGTTATTGACAAATTCTTCGATCTGTCTGACTTTCTCGTCTACAGTGTCGATATTTGTACCGGGTCTGTAGGTTACCGTGATCTCTACCTGTCCCTCATCCGTGTTTGGGAAAAGCTGCGAGTTGACAAATCTTATCAGCACAACGGAAACAACAAAGATCACTATCGCCAGGATCGAGGTCAGTACTTTATGGTTCAAAAATTTCCCGAGTACTTTTGTATACCCCGAGGAGAGCTTATCAAGGAAACGGTTTACGGCTGATTCTTTCTTTTCGACAGGCTTGTAAAATGAAAAGCACAGAGGAACAAGGGTTATCGCCGAAACAAGAGATGCCACAAGGGCAAAAACTATAGTATAACCGAGCTGTCCGAAAAGCTGTCCGGACAGATCCTTCATCATCGCAAGAGGCAGGTATACGACTACTGTTGTGATGGTCGATGCGATGATCGAATTAAGAACTATTTTGGTTCCCTCAAATGCCGCATCTTTATAATCAAGACCGTCTTCCTTCTTTCTGAAGCACATCTCAAGAACGACGATGGAGTTATCAACCATCATACCGATCGCGATAACAAGCGCTCCCATGGTGATCATGTTGAGCGAAAATCCCATAAAGCTCATAAGCAGGAAAGTGATAAGAAGCGATACCGGCATGGAAGAGCCGACGATAAGGCTTCCCTTTATGTCTCCGAAGAAGACAAAAAGGATAAACATCGTGATGACGATTCCCAAAAGGAGCGTTTCCGCGATGGACTTAAGGGATGATTTTATTATGTCCGCACTGTCGTAAACTACGAACATCTCAATATCGGGATATCTCTCCTGAAGGCTTTTGATAAGCTTGGTAACCTGATTCGAGACTGTTACAGCCGATGCGGACTGCTGTTTTGATATGTTGACACTTAAGTTGTCAGATCCCTTAAAGCGGCTGTATGATGAAGCCTTCTTTGACGCATAGCGGACATTCGCGATATCAGACAGATGTATGGTCTGGCCTGTTGACGTGGTTATCGGGATCTGCCGCAGTTCCTCCGGGGTTTTGTATTCAACACTGGAGCTTATATCCACCATCTGTCTGCCATGCTTTGCGGATCCTGCAGGGTAAGTAAAGTTAGCACTTCCTACCGTAGTGGCAACTGTATTGACGCTGACGTTATACTGTTTCAGATTCTCGGGGATCAGTTCTATGGAAATGTAATCTTCCAGGCCGCCGTTTACTTCCACCTGGGTGATCGTACTGATCTTGTCAAGTTCGGGAGAAAGCGTTTCCTCCACAAACTTACTGACATCTTCGGTAGATGAGTTGACCGACAGCTGCATTACAGGCGCGGCATTAAAATCCATCGTCGCAACAACGGGGTCTTTTGCGTCATCGGGAAGATTCGGCTTGACGATGTCCAGCGCTTCCCTGACATCCATATAGGAATCATCGATATCTGTGCCATACTCAAACTGCAGGAGGACAACAGATACATTCTCCCTTGAATACGAATAGGTGGTATCAAGTCCCGATAAAGACCCGCAGCCGTCCTCTATCTTTTTGGTGACAAGCCTCTCAACATCTTCCGGCCCTGCCATGGGATAAACGGTCTGTATCATGACCATGGGCATTTCCATATCCGGGATAAGCTGTAAGGACATTCCTATCACCGAACTGATACCGAATATAACAAGCCCCGCTATAATGATTATCACTGCAACGGGGCGATTCAGGCTGGTTTTAATCAGCGATTTCATTTAATACCTCTATCTCATCCGGTGAAGAAGTCTGCATTGAAAGAGTACCTCTTTCGACTTCAACCTCCATGCCGTCCCGAAGCTGGCTGGCCCAGGTGGTTATGACCTTATCCTGCTCGCTAAGGCCTTCTGTTATCTCTATTTTGTCACTGTCGGATATTCCGGTCACAACATCTGTTTTTACGGCCTTTCCGTTTAAACACCGGTACACATATGCCTGTTCGTTCAGGTAATATACCGAGTCAACGGGGACCGTCAGTACCGAGCTCCTGCTGTCGGTAGCAAGTGTGATCTTTACCTTTGTTCCGTTTATAAGCCTGTCAGCGCCCGGCAGTATCTGTGCCTTGATAAAGAACAGACCGTTTGACGCATCGGCTACTCCGGCGTTTTCCGTGATCTTTGCTTTAAACGTGCTGCCGTTTCTCGTAACGGTTATCTCCTGCCCTGTCATGAGTCTGTCCATAACTGCCTCGGAAACATAAAATTCCACATACTGTGTATCATCTGCCATGATGACATAAGCCGGAGAACCCGCTGCCGCCATATTATTGACCGTGATGTTTTTGGAAGTGACCACTCCGGATACCGGAGCTTTGACGTTTGCATAATCAAGCTGAAGCTGGGCTGCTTCCACTCCTGTCTCGGCCTGCGCTACCCCGGCCTGAACCTGTTTTACTCCGGCCTCGGCAGTAGCTATCTGGGAAGTGGACCCGGCCAGCTGTGCATTTCCGCCCGTGATTATCGTGGCGAGTGTGTAGTTTCTGTAATCATCAAGCATTCTCTGGGCAAGGGCTTCTGCTTCCTGAGCCTGGTATACGCCCGTGGAAGCGGCAGTTTTGGCGACCTCAGCCTGGGCTTTTGTTACAAGAAGCTGGTCCCTGGCATCTTCAAGCTGGTCTATACCGGAGGATGCTGAATTTGCCCCCGATATCATGGAGTCGAGTTCCTGAACGGTCGAGGCTCCTCCGCTTGTGGACATCTGAAGATATGTTTTGGCGGCTGCTTCAGCGTTATTCGGGCTGAGACCGCTGATCTGGTATTTGTTATACACGAGAGCCAGTGCTGCCGGAGGGTTGGCCGTACCGGCACATTCGGAAATCTCCGTATATATATTCTTTATCTGTGACAGTGCCTTGGCATAATTTGCCATGTTATACTTATTTTTTTCCAGCTCATCTATCTGGTCATCTATATCGGATATCTGATCCCTGACACTGTCAAGCTGTATACCGGCGGCATCATTATTCTCGGTTGCATTCATCAGGCCGTATTTGGCCGAATTGACCGCATTTGCAAGCTGCATTTCGTTGGTTCCCGCGGTCCCCCACTGCTGTGTCACCTGGGCAGCCGTATACAGGTTTGATACCCTGGCCGCCTCGAGTCCCGCCTGTGCCGAGCCAAGAGAAGCCCTGCTTGAATCAAGCGCTGCTTTTGCCTGCTTCATGGATATCTGCGCAGAAGTATCATCTATCGTAAACATCAGATCTCCGGCATTGACATGATCGCCCACTTCAAAATACGTGTTTGTAACATCTCCCGAAAGTTTGGCTAAGACGTTGACCGTTGAATCTGCAGAAACGTTTCCGATAAAGTCACCCGTGATCTCGATATCGGATCTGACAGGGTTTTCAACGGATACGCTTATCTTCTTTGTCTCCTGGTCCTCCTTTTTTTCTTTGAAGGAAATGTCATTACAGCCCGTAAAAAGCACGGCAGCTGCTGACAGAATGATCATATATTTTACACCGTTCGATCTTCTCATAATATCTCCCATTTATACAAAAACAAGACAGTAAAGTATAACATGGCTTTTTCATACTGTAAATCATTTCGCATTCATTTCACAAAAAAACTCCATGCACCTTATGGTGCACGGAGCTGTTCATGCAGTGCCCAGAACCGGAATCGAACCAGTGACACGAGGATTTTCAGTCCTCTGCTCTACCAACTGAGCTATCTGGGCATCAGCAAAAGCCATTATACACATATTGCATCGGTTTTGCAATACTTTTTTACAGAACCCTTTTGATCGCCGATACTATCTTTTCAGCATTTATGGGTTTGCTGACATGGGCGTTCATCCCGACCTTTAATGCCATCTGGATGTCATCCGGAAGTGCTTCCGCCGTCATGGCAATGATGGGAACCGTTTTGGCCTGTGCATGCAGACTCTGACGGATAGCTTCCGTTGCCTCATACCCGTCCATTCCGGGCATGTTGATATCCATAAATATAACATCATATGTCCCGGTGATCGAGTTGGAAAACTTCTCAACCGCTTCACTGCCGCTGTCGCACAGCGTCACCTTTGCGCCCTTTTCCTCAAGCAGTTCCTTTGCGATCAGCTGACTGACGCTCGAATCTTCGACAACCATAACCCTAAGATTCTTGAGCGCCCCCGTATCCGTAGTCTTGTCGTTGTCTCCGTAGATCGCTGAAAAATTACCCGATTCGAAACATTCAAAGAAATGATCTATCGTCTGCTGAAGCTCTGTTGCGGCATCTCCGAGTATATCAAGATATGACAGGAGAGTCTCCTTGTCGCAGTCATTCATGATATTCTTCTTGGTGATCTCAGTGATCCCGCATATCGTGTTTAAAGGATTTCTCACATTATAAGACAGCTCCGAGACGAATTTTCTCTCGTCGCTGACGTTAACATTCGAATCTGCCGATTTCTTTTTATTTCCAAGACCAAACATCCGTAACCCTCTGTTTATAAGAATTTAAGCATTTTTTAATGTAACAGATATTCAAGTTTCTGTAAAGGACTTATGCGCTTTGTCTCTTCTTCGGCCTTCTTTCCGTTTCCCTGTCTTCCCTTCAGTACTACTGCGGAAGTTTTGGGCAGGGTTATCTGGAGTCTTCCGTCACTGACCGTATATTCGACAGGTTCTGTTGAAAATCCGTCCGCATCGGTGATCATGAGTCTTGTCACGAATGATTCTCTCGGAAGGCCCGTCTGCCATACCCTCATATTTATCTCTTTGTCGCAGTCGTTGTTATTGACTATGACTATTATTTCGTTATCTTTGACAAACCGTCCGTATGAGATGACGTTATAATCTTTATGAAGGATTATTCCTGCTCCCGTGATGATCTCGCGGTTTTCTTTGTGGATCCGTATCATCTCCTTATGAAACCTGATCAGTTCATGATCTTCCCTTCCCCAGGGATATGTCCTTCTGTTATCGGGATCCGTAAATCCGCATACTCCCGCCTCGTCACCGTAATAGATCGTAGGCGATCCGGCCCAGGTCATCTGAATGACCACAGCTTCCCTCATAACAGCCTTGTTAACGCCCTGATTGGCCGCCTCGTAGCCTTTATCAGCTACACGGCCCACCACATGATTGGTCCTTGTAAGAAATCTAGAATGATCATGATTGGACAGCTCGTTCATTGTGGTAAAGAGCGTAGGCGCCATGAACTTTACGATGGCTTCTCGCATCATCCCTTCAAATGCATCGGCATTTCCAAGAAGATCCTGGCGAAAATCATCACTGTGTTTCTGCATTCCCGTGAGAAACCATGTGACCGGTTCCATAAATGCATCATAGTTCATTATGGTATCCCACTCATCTCCGGCAAGCCATCCCGAAGGATCCCCGTAATGCTCGGCGATGATTATAGCGCGAGGATTGGCTTCCTTGACCGCTCTTCTGAAATCTTTCCAGAACTGGTGATTATACTCCGGGCTGTGTCCGAGATCCGCTGCCACATCCAGACGCCATCCGTCGGCATTATACGGAGGGGATACCCATTTTCTGGCGATCCGCAGTACATAATCCCTCAGTTCCCTTGATCCTTCATAATTGAGCTTGGGCAGTGTGTCATGCCCCCACCACCCGTCATATGTTGTGTTGTACGGCCATCTGTCCTCAAAGAACCTGAAGAAATCATGATAAGGGCTGTCTTTACTGATAAATGCCCCTTTCTCATAACCTTCCTGTTCTTCATATATCCTCTCACGATCCATCCATTTGTTGAATGAACCGCAATGATTGAACACCCCGTCTATTATTACCTTGATCCCTCTTTTATGAGCCTCATCGACAAAAGCGGCGAAATAACGGTTGGAAGCTTCCAGATTAGCCTTGTTCGTCACTCTGTTTATGTACCTTGTGGCGTTATTGTTCCCGCCGATATTTTTCTCAAGAAGCTCTCCCCTGTCATCCAAGATAACACCGAAGTGAGGATCTATATAATCATAATCCTGGATATCATATTTATGATTCGAAGGTGATACGAACAACGGATTAAAATATATGGCATCTATCCCAAGATCCTGAAGATAGTCAAACTTTTCCATCACGCCGGCAAGATCACCGCCATAGAATTCACGGACACCCATATACGCCGGATATTTGTTCCAGTCGTCCACTTTCGTGACGTTCTCACCTATATATCTGTATTCATCGGTAAGTACGTCGTTTGTGGGATCCCCGTTGTAGAATCTGTCGGTGTATATCTGGTAGATCACGGCTCCTTTTGCCCAATCGGGAGTGGAAAAACCGGGACGTATGCGAAAATCATAATAATCATTTGTATCCTTTACCACGCCCCTGGTGTCATAGAAACACCTGGTTCCTGCCGAGCCCACTTCAAAATGGTACCTGATCATCTCATTACTCAGGCGGTATTTTACGGAATAAAAATCAAACTCCTCAGTGGATTCGGTGATCTCCATGAGAAAAGCCTCGCCGTTACATACAAGCTTTGCGTAATCGATATTGTTACGGATACTGCGAAGCCTGATCGTAACCTCTCCGTATGCACTTGGTTCCAGTGGGATGATGTAGTCCTCCGAATAGTCGGAAAAGATCGCCCTTCTGTTCAGAACGGGCTTGTAATTCGTGATAAACCTGCCTTTTTGCAGTATCTCGTTATACGTGCCTATATCCATTTTTCCCCTCATTAATAAAAGCTTATATAACAGATAATCAATATCTGCATATTCCCCGGGAAGTATTATACCATATATTGGGAAAAAAAGTAAAAAGAAAACAGCTCCCGAATATTCAGGAGCCATTTTGGAGAAGGTATTTCTTTCTTATGGGTGATAGTCCGTAAGAACTATCCTCATATTGGGGGGTTACAAGTGCATTATATCCTCAGGTGTCCTTAAAATCCATACAAGAAATTCACAAATATTACAAATGTATGATGCTTACTTTGTACATTTTAACGGACGATTATGATTTTCGTAAGTAAAAAACGCTAAATATTGTATATGTATATTGTTCAATCAGCGATATCCACCCCTTCGGAGTCTTCCGAATCCGGATCGGGTCCGCCAAAGAGTTCTTCAAATTCGGCACGGTTGATCTTCTCCTTTTCCAGAAGAAGATTTGCACAGGCGTCCAGTTTGTCACGGTTCTCATTGATCAGCCGTACTGCCTTCTCATAGCATGTATCTATGATGCACTTTACTTCCTCGTCTATCCTTGCTGCCATAGCCTCACTGTGGGCTCTTGCGTGCGCAAGATCGCGGCCGATGAATACCTCATCACCCTCGTCGTCATAGCATACCGCTCCGATACTGTCGCTCATTCCGTAGCGGGTTACCATATTCTTTGCGATATGTGTCGCCGTCTTGATATCCGATGAAGCCCCCGTGGTGATGTCATCGAGCACAATGGACTCGGCAGCCCGGCCGCCGAGGATCGCCACGATCTGATTGAGCATCCTGCCGCGGGTCTCAAACATCACATCCTCCTCGGGCATAGCCATTGTATAGCCTCCGGCACCAAGACCCGTGGGAATGATGGACACCGTGTTTACTGGATCTATATCCGGAAGGATATAATGCAAAATGGCATGTCCGCTCTCATGAAATGCCGTGATCCTCTTTTCCTTGTCGGATACAACCTTGCTTTTCTTTTCCGCACCGACACCCACCTTCAGGAAGGATTCTCTTATATCCTTCATGATGATGTATTTTCTTTCGGTCTTTGCCGCCCTGATGGCCGCTTCATTCATAAGATTTTCCAGATCGGCTCCGGTAAACCCTGCTGTCGATCTGCTTATCTCATCAAGATCAACATCGTCGGCAAGCGGCTTGTTCTTGCTGTGTACATCAAGTATCTCGCGACGGCCTTTGATATCCGGCCGTCCCACGGCAACTTTTCTGTCGAAACGTCCGGGACGCATGATCGCGGGATCCAGTATGTCCACACGGTTAGTTGCCGCCAGAACGATTATGCCTTCGTTAACGCCGAATCCGTCCATTTCCACAAGCAGCTGATTGAGTGTCTGCTCTCTCTCGTCATGACCGCCGCCCATTCCTGTTCCGCGCCTTCTGGCAACGGCATCGATCTCATCTATGAACACTATACAGGGGGCATTCTTTTTGGCCTCTTCAAACAGATCCCTCACACGGCTGGCGCCCACTCCGACAAACATCTCCACAAAGTCCGAGCCTGATATCGAGAAGAACGGGACTCCCGCTTCTCCTGCGATGGCCTTTGCAAGCAGTGTCTTACCGGTTCCCGGAGGGCCTACAAGTATAACGCCTTTAGGGATTCTGGCACCTACTTCAACATATTTTCTGGCATTCTTTAGGAAATCAACTATCTCTTCAAGATCTTCTTTTTCCTCATCCAGACCGGCAACATCGGAAAACTTCATCTTGTTATCGTTACTCGACAGCTTTGCATGACTTTTTCCGAAGTTCATCATCCTGCTGCCGCCGCCGGCCGATCCGTTCATATAAGTAAAGAACACGATCATGAGAACGACAATGATAAGGGACGGCAGCACATAGGCAGTAAACCAGCCCTCTCTCTTTACGTCATCCATGATATAAGCGGGAAATTTTGAATCAAGCTCTTCGGCGATAACGTTGACATCGGATGTATAAAAATATACGGTAAGACCGCTGTCGAGCAGAATGCGGACTTCACCCGTGGGAACTTCCGCGTTCTGTATGATCTCTATTGATTTTATCTCATCCGAATCAAGATATTTCTCAAATGTTGCATGATCTATCGGAGCTCTTGCCGCCTGCTGCATTCTCGACCACATAAATGCCATTATTATAAAGATCAGCAGTATCGCTCCGTAAAATCCGAAACCTCTTCCTTTTCTGTTACCCAATTGTATTTTCCATATCCTCTCTTATTATGTTACGTCTCAACAATACCGATATACGGCAGGTTTCTGTATTTCTGGGCATAGTCCAGACCATAACCGACCACGAAAGCGTCCGGAATGATAAACCCGGTATAATCAACATTTACATCCTTGAGTCTTCTTTCCGGTTTGTTCAAAAGTGCACAGAGCTTCACCGATGACGCGCCGCGCTTTTCCAGATTATCAAGCAGATAGCTGAGCGTATTACCCGTATCCACGATATCCTCAACAACAATAACGTCCTTTCCGTCAATAGGCTCGTCAAGGTCCTTGTTGATCTTGACTATTCCCGAAGACACCGTCGAATCACCGTAACTGGACACGCTCATAAAATCAAGCGTCACAGGTACCGTTATCCGCTTTGCGAGTTCACAGGCAAAGAAAGTAGCTCCCTTAAGTATTGCTATTATATGAACGCTCCTGCCTTCATAGTCTTTGCTTATCTGTTCTCCAAGCTCCCTGATCCTCGCTGTTATCTCTTCCTCGGTATATAATACCGATATTCTGTCAGCCATCTTCCGCTCCTTCATGTGCTCTTTTGTAAGAAAACTCAATAACCACTTTGGTATCTTCCGAAACCTTAACGTCCTCCGATATCCTGTGGCCGACGACCCAGTATATCTTGGATCCGCTTGCAAGCAGCGGAATGTCATCACGCTCACTCTTGGGTATCTTCTCGTTGATCATGTAGTTCTTCAGATTTCCTTCATTGCCTTTTTTGTTTATGACAAGGTAATCGCCGGTCTTCCTTGTCCGAAGACACAGATCATCGGACATTTTAGCATAATCCATCCATTTCGTACAGATATCCTCGGGAATACTGTTCCGGTCAAATTCATTGAGCACACGGCACGTTATGACGCTTCCGTCCGGAAGTGCGTAATCACCTTCCCCTGTTACCTGCATATAGAATTTGTAGAGCGACTGATCTGCTCCTGTATTATCTGCCGCCGGACTTTGCTGTTTTGTACGGACCGTTTCCTCGCTGCGGACAGCTTCTTCGCTACGGACAGTTTCCTCACTGCGGACAGTTTTAACTTCCGGGATCTCGCGTATCTGACCGTCAAATCCTTCCGGAGGTTTTACATACACAATGCCTGATTCTTTTACGACCGTGACCATTCTCGGCAGGCTGATCTGTCCCCCTGCCGGATTTGATATAAGATCGCACAGTGACTCCACATGTGTTCTTGATACATCTTTGAGAGGCACATCGGCTTTTGCGATAAGCGCTCTTACGGCAAACCGGAGCAGTATCGGTTCCGCATCGGCAAGTATATCGGCTTTGTATTTTTCGGTCAGTCCTTTTGTGATATATCTGCTGTCTGCCTCCCTTGACGCTTCTTCAAGAAGCTCTGACGCCTTCTTTTCCATATATGCGTTTATCTCGGAAGCTTCACCTGACAGGGCATTTATGTGTTCTACGGCATTTTTCCTCATGCTTTCGATCTTGGGCATGATCTTCTTACGGATATAATTCCTGCTGTATTCAAGCGTCCCGTTTGTTTCATCTATCCTGTAGTCCTGACCGATATCTGACAGGAATTCCTCGATCTCATCTCTCTTAAGGCATAAAAGAGGACGGATGATATTGTTCCTTTTGGCTTCCATACCGGCCAGTCCCTTTATACCGCTGCCTCTTATGATCCGAAACAGGACCGTTTCAGCCTGATCGTTCATATGATGGGCAACGGCGATCTTCGCATTTTCATAGAGAGTGCACACCTCATCAAACAGCTCGTATCTGATCCTGCGGCCGCACTCTTCTTCGGATTCCCTTGTTATTTTACAGATCAGCGGGATGTCCTTCTTGAATGATTTTAACTCTACGTTTCTTGACGCACACAGTTCCTCCACGAACTTCTGATCCCTGTCCGCTGTCTTTTTCCGGATACCGTGATGTACGTGAACAGCCACCGTGTTAAAATCGACTTCTTTTTTGTATTCCTCGAGAATAAGAAAAAGGCATACCGAATCAGCTCCGCCGGATATTCCCTCAACTATCGTATCCCCGGGGCTGATAAGATCGTTCTCCCTGATATACTCGACTACTTTCCGGTAAATTTTATTATTCTCCATGGCACTTATTATATCCGTATACAACAGTTCTTATCAAGATAAAAAGCACAGGAACGTTTCTTCCCCGTGCTCATTTATTGATGTCCGATCTGAACAGTATCTCGTTTTCATAAAGCAGTCCCAGCTTTTCTTTCGCTATCTCTTCCACAAACTTGTCGGTCTTTGTGTACTTCTCATAATCCGTAAGCTTGCGGGTCCGCTCATGTTCTTCCTCGATCTGGGTCTGCAGAGCTGCTTCCTTCTGTTCGTATTCCTTCTGCTTCTCCTTGAGCTCGTGACCCTTGAACAGGATCACCGCCATCAGCATCAGTACAACAAAAGTAACAAGCGCCATACCCAGCCGGTTCTGCCTTTTCTTACGAAATGCAACCCTTCTGGCCATTATATATACTCCCCCGAGTCATTTAAGTGTTAGATCAAACCCCTTTGATGTTAACATAATATATTATATATTAGCACAGTATCCTTGTCAAACGATCTTGTACATCTCTTTTGCCTCTTCTTTCCTGACGGTCTCTTTGACTGACAGGACCTCAACCTTGAGCGGGCTGGTCCCGAACATGATCTCCAGTATATCCCCTTCCTTGACCTGCGCCGAAGCTTTCGCCGGGCGGCCGTTGATCGTAACCCTGTCGGCATCACATGCCTCGTTTGCCACCGTACGCCTCTTTATTATCCTCGATACTTTCAGATATTTATCCAGTCGCATTGTCCCGCTCCTTTCTGTTGTCCGTGTTGCACATTATTATAGCACACGTGATATAATCACTGTATATGATAAAACTCTACCTTGCTCCGATGGAGGAGCTGACCGGATACATATTCAGAAATGCCGTGAACCGGCACTTCGGACATATAGACAAATACTTCACTCCCTTTCTCTCACCCGATAATAGGATAATGAAGACCAGAAGTGCCCGGGAGATAATACCCGCAAACAACGAAGGCCTGTATGTCGTACCCCAGCTTCTGACCAACGATCCGCCTCAGTTTAATGATGCCGCAAAGCTTATATGTGACATGGGATACCAAGAGATCAACATCAACTTCGGCTGCCCTTCCAACACTGTCGCGTCCAAATTTAAGGGAAGCGGGATACTTCGTTCACCCGAACTGATGGACCGCTTCCTTGACGGAGTATTCGACAAAAAAGGAAGTGCTCTGAGTCAATATCCCGATCTTCGTATCTCCGTCAAGACAAGAGTGGGATATAATGAAACATCGGATTTTGAAAAAGTGCTTGATATACTTGATTTATATCCCTTTTACGAGATAATCATCCATCCCAGGCTCAAAAAAGACCTGTACAATCACAAACCCCGTATGGAACTCTTCAGATCGGCATGCGCCAAACTGACAGGGGATATCGTATATAACGGAGATATTTTCAGTGCAGCTGATTTTAACGCGCTGACGGAATTGTTTGATGATCCGTCAGACGGATATGCAGGCAAAGTAACTGCAGCAATGATAGGAAGGGGCGCGATCAAAGATCCCGGGATCTTCAGACAGATACGGACAGATAAAGCGGGAACAAAAGCCGAACTGTTTGATTTTCTGGATGAGCTTTATGAAGATTATAAGGAAGTGCTCGGTACCGATAATGCGATATCCAAGATGAAAGAGGTATGGTCATATGTCACGCTGCTCATACCGGATGAAAAGGAACGCATGCGTGTCTTAAAAACCATTGTTAGCGCAAAAGGAGATGCGAGGTACAAAGATGCCGTGATCGTCGCAAAAGGAAAGATCCGATAAAAAAAGGACCGCGAATCCTCGCAGTCCTTTTTTATGATAAAAACCAAATTATCTCTTGTTTACAAGATCCTTAAGAGCCTTACCAGCTTTGAACTTAGGAGCCTTGGAAGCAGCGATCTTCATTTCCTTACCGGTCTGAGGATTTCTGCCTGTCCTTGCTGCTCTCTTTGAAACTTCGAATGTACCAAAGCCAACTAACTGAACCTTGCCACCCTTCTTAAGTTCTTTTGAAACTGCATCTGTAAAAGCCTTAAGAGCCTTCTCTGCGTCCTTCTTAGATAATCCAGCGCTTGCTGCCATTGCTGCTACTAACTCTGTTTTGTTCATTTTGAACTCCTCCTTAATTTCTTGAGTAGTGACGTCTCTTTTGGCGTCTATACAAGTTATAATCTCTCACCCCCCAAAAGTCAAGTTATTTTTGCCAAAAAGGGGCTAAAAGCGTTGATTTTAGGCATTTTGCACTTTACATAACACGATTTTTTCGTGTTTTATGGCGCCTTTGATCGTCACGTTTTTTTAATAAAGCGGATTTCAAGCCTTTCATCCGATCCAAAACCGCCTGATTCGCTGACGGAGACCTTATGTTCTTCTTCCGAATATATTATTCTCTTAAGGCTGTACACTCCGTTCTCATACCCGTATCCGTCTCCCTCGTCATTATAGAGCAAAAATTCACCGTCCCTGCCCTCATATACACATATATGATCCACTGCTCCCTCACGCTCATCAGCATATTCCATATCTGCCGAAAACGGGATGACGGATCCTTCTTTTACAAAAACGGGGATCCTGTCGATCGGAGCATCTGCATATATCACTTTACCTCCTTCATAATATTTACCGGTATGAAGATCATACCATCCGTTACCGCGGGGAAGATATACTTTTCTTGTCTTATCCGCCCCCTCTATCCGGTTTGAACCCGGAAGATAATACATGGGATTATATACCGGAGCGACAAGAAGAGCCGGTCCGAAAAGATATTCGTCCGTTATATCACGAACATTTTCGTCATCCTGATAATCCATTAGCAGGCTTCTCATCATGATACTTCCGCATCTTGCTGCAGCAGCGCCGATTGAATATATATACGGCATCAGCCGGTATCTGAGTCTGATATGTTCTGTTATGGCATCATAGAACATATCTCCCGCTTCCCCGAACTGCCACGGCTCTCTGGGCGTATCGGTCCCGTGAGACCTGAATATGGGGAGAAAGGTCCCGAATTCAAGCCATCTGACATAAAGCTCACGATATGCCATATCATCCTTACCGTCATTATAATCACCGTGCCAGAACCATAACGGTTTATGCTCGGTATCATTGCAGCCCCGGTTCTCATATTTATCGTTTACAACGAAAAATCCGCCGATATCCAGCGTCCAGTACGGCATGCCGGTCAGCCCCATCCTGATACCTTCTGCGATCTGTTTTCTCAGCGTTTCATACGTTGCAGTGATATCTCCCGACCATAATACGGCTCCGTATTTCTGGATCCCCGTATATCCTGATCTTGTAAGATTGACAACACGCTTTTCGGGGTATGTTTTTCTCCAGTTTTCGTATATCCCTTTTGCATGATACAGCCCGTATGAGTTCAGATGTACCGGATCGACGGACCGCTCGGAAGCCTCCTTAACAACACGGTATCTCTCGATTTCCGTCTTTTTGATCTCCCCGCTCCAGTCCGCATCCGAAAAAGGTTCCGCATTATCACACCATAATGCGTCCGTGCCGCTGTTCATTATCTGCCTGCAGGTCTGCTTCCAGTATATTTCCACTGCTTTTTCATCAAACGTATTATACAGATTTGAATTGGGAAGCAGCAGATCATTGGCGTAAAACTCCGCATAATCATCACTTTCGGAACTCATATTGGGCCAGATACTGACCATAAAGCGGACATTCTCATCATGGATCTTTCCTACCGTTTTCAGAAGATCCGGATATCTTCTATCATCAAATTTCTTCTCTCCCCACAGTCCCTCTTCCCAGCTGTACCAGTCCTGAACAATACAGTCTATGGGAATCCTTCTGCTTCTGAACCCGGCTACCGTATCCTCAAGTTCCTTCCCTGTCCTGTATCTTTCTTTGCTCTGAATATATCCGAATGCCCATCTAGGAAGCATGGACGGCATTCCGGTGATCTGATGATAACAGCTGATGATGCTTTCGATATCTTCACCGAGAAAGATATAGTAAGAAAGATCGTCCGCACAGTCGATGGTAAATCTTACCCTGTTTCCTTCGGAACAAAATATCACAGCGCTCTCGTGATCTAAAAGAATACCGTAATGACCCGTTGTAACGAGGAACGGGATGGCAATACGCATATTGGATTCATACAGATATTCCGTACGATCCCGCAGGTCGGCATATCCTTCCTCAAACTGACCCAGTCCCTGTAAGACCTCATCCGGTCCGATCTCAAATTCCAGACATACGGAAAAAGACTGCCCGGCCGGGATCTTTTCCGATTCATCGGTAAATGATACTTCCCCGTTGGCAGTCATCTTTTTTTGGAACGAATCCTCTTTTGAAACATATCTGTATACAGTCCTCTGCTCAAAAGATATCCGGGACTGTTTTATAACGCATTTATCATTCCATGAAAAACACATGGGGACATCATCGATCATCCCCTCCGAAGGTATCGCATCCGCCGGGTACGTTACATGGATGATGTTTTCCGATATCCGTGTGGCAATTCCTCTCACGATCTACCCCTTTACCGCACCGGCAGTCATTCCGGAAACTATATATTTCTGACCCAGAAGATACACAAGCAGAACCGGAAGGCTTGTCAAAAGGATATCCGCACACACAAGGTTCCAGTCTTTAAAATACATTCCGAAGAAATTGTACACCGACAATGTCATGGGCCACTGCTCGCTTCTGTTAAGAAAGTAGAGCGGTGATACAAATTCATTCCACGTGTTGAGAAAAGTCAGCACCGATGCCGTTGCAATGGCCGGCTTTAACAAAGGTGCCACTACCAGGAAAAACAGCCTTACCGAGCCGCATCCGTCTATCACAGCAGCTTCATCAAGATCCACGGGGACTTTGGCAACAAATCCATGGATAAGAAACGTCATAAAGGGAAGCTGCATTGATGTGTAAAGCAGTATTATGCCGAGTGCGGTATTGTTCAGATGAAGAACCTGAAGCACTTTGGTCAGCGCAACATAATTTATCGGTAATGTGATCCCGAGAACCAGGAACAGATACAAAACCTTATTAAGCTTTGTCTGGTTTCTCGAAAGCACATATGCGGCAAGTGCGGCAAAGAAAACACAGAGTATGACCGATCCTGCGGAATACAGAAGACTGTTGAAAAATGAAGTCGCAAGTTTTCCTTTCTCCACGACCTTGATAAAGTTCTCCCACTGTATCGGCAGTGTCGGAAGCCTTAAGTTCATGGAAGCAGCCGCTTTTTTATCTTTTAATGAATTAAACAGGATCAGCAGGAGCGGGATCAGGCACACTGCCGAAAATACCCATGCTATCAGATTACGTATAACAGCCTGTATGGTTTTTTTCGATCTCATCACTCAACCACCTCGTTTTTGGTCATGACTCTTATCATATAAATACCTACAAAGATCATTATCACGAACATAACGGAAGAAAGCGCGGTACCTACTGCATACTGTCCGGTTCCGAACTTCTTGAACACCGCCGTGTACAAAACTTCCGTAGTTGCCTTGCCGGGACCGCCGTTGGTCAGGGCATACACCATATCAAAAACTTTCAGCCCATAGATCACGTTAAGCACGGTTGTTGTTGCAAGCGTAGGCAATATCAGCGGAAAGGTGATATATCTGAATTTTGCCCATCCTCCGGCTCCGTCTATGGCAGCTGCTTCATAGTAATCGGATGATATCGACAGTATTCCGGCGATCAGTATCGTCATTATATATCCGACACCTCTCCATATATCCACCGCCATGACCGATCCGAATGCCAGCTCAGATGATACGAGCCATTTCTGAGCCAGAAAATCAAGTCCTATGGATCTGAAAAAAGTATTGAGAAGTCCAGATTTCGGATCAAGGATCGATTTAAAGATCATACCGATGATCAGTGTTGACAATACAGACGGCATGAACACGATACCTCGATGCATATTAAGCAGTTTGATCGACTTTGTCAGAAGCAGGGCTAAAACAAGCCCGATAACGTTTTTTAGTATCGTTGTTATCAGCGTAAATTCAAGCGTATTTTCTATGATCTTCATATAGTTTTCATCTGATGAGAAAACCGTTTTGAAGTTCTGCATTCCCACATAATGAAGTTCATCTGAGTATGCAGACCAGTTTGTGAATGAGTACCCGATCCCTATAAGCCCCGGAAGGAAGAAAAGAACAAAATATATTATCAGTGCACCGAATGCAAAATAGCGCGGATACAGTTTGTTTTTATTCATTTCGGAAAACCTTTCAAAAATTGGGGGTTGCCTGATAACAGCCAGGCAACCCCGCCTTCAGATCTGTATTTGATTTACTGCCAAGCAGGATCCGAATCTGCTGCAGCCTGTTCTGCCCTCAGTCTGTCAATATCTTTGAGCACTTCTTCGGGTGTCATCTCACCGAGGTACATTGCCGACATATCTGCACCGATATCCATCCATGCGGGATTGTAGTACTTGACCGATGCCTGGAATACGGCTACCTTTGTGGGATATCTGTCATAAAAGTCCTGAACTACCTTTGAATATGCGGAAGGAGCATTTGTATAAGGAAGCTGGTTGAACTTTCCTACGTTTTCCGTCATATAGGCAAGGCTTTCATCGGATGCCATGAACTCAAGATATTTCTTGGCAGCTTCAACATTCTTGGAGCCTGAGAAAATAAACCTTGAAGGTCCGCAGTAGTTAACGTTAAGAGCCTGGTTGTCACACAGAGGATTTACAAAGTATCCTATGTTATCAACATCAAAGCTCGGATCTGCTGCATTTACTTCTGTTCCGAGTCCCTGGTTGTAAAGGACCATTGCATATTCACCGCTTGCTATTGATGCAGGTGCATCAGCATACTGGTTTGACATATAATTGTCACCCATATATCCCTTGTCTGCCATTTCCTTTAACTGTGTGAACATGGTCGTGAGCTCTTTGTTTCCCTCAAATGTTGCCGTATTGTTATTAAGCTTGTCGGGATATTCGGGATCCGCCTGTGTAGCGGCAATGGCAGCTTCCGTCCAGCATACATGATGCCATCCGTCGGAAACACACTCATATATCGGGGTTATACCTGCAGCCATGATCTTATCACATACATCACAGAACTCTGCATAATTCGTAGGAATGGAAAGTCCGAGATCTTCAAAAGTCTTGATATTGTATGCAACGGCCCAGCATGCGGATACGTCCTGTATAGGCTGTCCGTAGAGCTTTCCGTCTACAGACAGTTCGTCTGCAGCCGCAGGATCTACATTACCTGCCCAGCTCTCACCTGAAAGATCAACAGCATTCTTTTCCACGTCGAACTGCGTTACAATGCTGAATTTGGAGCTCTGTCCGCCAAAGATATCCGTACATTCGCCGGCGTTGATCTTGGTCATGAGAAGACTCTCATACTGATCGGAAGGAACTATCTGATAATCAACCTTGATCCCTGTTTCTTCCGTAAATTTCTCACCGAGTTCCATTTCGGCATCCTGGATCCAGTCCTGGCTTGCCATAAATGTGATCGTAACATCATCTCCTGATCCTTCGGACTGCGCGTCATCAGCCGTATCTTCACTTTCTTCCTGCTGCGCTGCAGCCTCTTCTTTTGCGCCCTGATCTGCCGGTGCCGCCGGAGCCGCTGCCTGTGCACAGCCCGTAAGCATACCGAAGATCATAGATAACGACAGTACCGATGCAAGTAAGCTCTTTTTCATATTTACCCTCTCTTTCCCTTTTTGAAAACTGCGTTATTTGACAATCGATTGTTAGTATGATTATCATAGAACAATCACTTTTGACGGAGAATGGATAAAATCGGAATGATACATGTCAATTTTTTACCGGAAGGATTACTATGATCGGTCGAAGTAAAAAAAGTGTACAGACAGCTTTACAGTTTGTTTTCTTTTTGCTCATAGTGGCTGTATTTCTGGCATATATGAGTTATTTCATCATATCCGAATACGGTAAGATCAAGGCGCGTGCTTTTGAAACCGTCAGCAGCAACACATTGACGATCTCGACATTCATGGATGAAGAGATCAAAAACATCAACACCGTGATGCAGAATGTTGCCTATTCCAATCTTGTCAAGGAACATTTCCTGACATACTTAAACAGATCTGTTTCACAGGAAAACGACAGCTATTCGGAAATGCAGAACATCAAAGTTCTGACGGATCTGCTTACGGCAATAATGGGGCCATCCCGTCCCGCAGATCAGATATACCTGTATTCCCTTGACTCCGGATATGTAGGGGTAGGCCTTGACAATACCAATTCCGATGATTCGGTTCATGATATGCCATGGTATGACAGTCTGATGAAAAGCGGCAAGAGCATTGTTTTCTGCGATCAGGATGAAAGGCTTAAGAAGTACTTCACATACGAAGAAGGATCCCGTTTCCTTACAATATGCTCGGTATATCAGTCATCGTTTTATAAACCCCAGGGAGTTATAGAAGTCAAACGGTCCATCTCATCTCTTGCATCCAATCTGAAAAGAATGGCGTCGGGTGCATACAACGAAAAGATATGTATTTTTGACAGTGCATATAATACGATCTATACCTCCATGAACAGCGAGGATGTCAATGCCTGTAAATCCTTTCTCTCCGAAACCGCTGTTCCCGGTGATGACACATGCCGTCATTTTACTTATGACAATGATACCCAGCTGTTTGTTACAGGATCTTCATATTCGGATTTTATAACCGTTATATCCGTTGAAAACAGCGAAATATACAGACCTCTTTATGATTTTATAAGGAGCAATCTTATAATCTTTTTTGTGTTTGTGGTCCTGATACTGTTGCTGTCCTATGTTGTTTCAAAAGCGATCACGACTCCTCTTCAGAAGATGTATACAAATATAGCTTCTCTTCATACAGGCAATGACTCTGCTTACGGAACACTCGACAAAATAGATACGAACGTCATAGAACTTGATACACTGTATTCTGCCGTGGTGGAGATGAATGACCGTGCAAGGGCATCAATGGACAGGGAGATCGCACTTAACAACCAGCGGCTGCAGTCTCAGATACTTGCCCTGCAGTCTCAGATGAATCCTCATTTTCTGTACAATTCGCTTGCGACCATTTCCGCCATGGCCGATGAGGGTATGAATGAAGAAGTTACAACAATGTGCCAGACCATATCCAGGATACTCAGATACATTTCATCCGACAAAGAACCTCTCGTACCTATTAAAGAAGACATCTCACATGCCCGGGATTACCTGGAATGCATGAAGATGCGTTACGGGGATGACCTGATATACGAAATAAACATCCCGGATGAGATGGAAAATCTTATGATCCCGAAACTGTGCCTCCAGCTGATCGCGGAAAACTCCATCAAATATTCAACAAAGAGTGTTCTTCCTCCTTGGAAAATATACATAGACGGACATATGACGGGGATATACTGGGAAATATCGGTCAGGGATAACGGCACGGGATTTTCTGCCGATGATCTTAACAGGATTAATGAACAGATCGATTATATCGACAGGACCAGAATGTTACCGAGCCTTGAGATCAATGGAATGGGACTCATGAACATATATATACGTTTTAAAACTCTGTATCACGGGAAACACATTTTCCGTGTAAGCAACTATGCAACAGGCGGAGCGCTTGTTACAATAGGAGGAGAGCTTACGGACAGCGAAACCGGCGAAACAGAAGAAAGCGTGCAAAATGGCTGACAGGAAATTTCGCGTGATGATCGCCGAAGATGAACGGTTGATCGCAAATAACATAGCAAAACATATCGAATCCGAAAATCCCGCTTTTAAAGTTGTGGGGATCTATTTAAACGGAAAAGATGCTTTGGATGCAATAGAAGAGCAGACTCCCGATGTTGTGTTCACTGATATATCCATGCCTGTCATGACCGGACTCGAGCTTGCCGAGAAAATTCATGATACCATGGGAAACGTGAAATGTGTCATACTTACGGGATATGCTGATTTTGAATACGCAAAGGAAGCTCTTCACTGCGGTGTAGAAGACTATCTTTTAAAACCGGTTGATAAGAAAGAACTGAATAAAGTACTGAAAAAGATCGAACTGTCTCTGACGGATATCACTGATATCGCAAGATCCGAAGGGGCGGCCGATACATCCATGACTCCTGAGGAGATAGTATCACTTATCAAAGATTATGTTCAGAAGAATTACTCTTCCGATCTCGACCTCAGTATTGTCGCGCAGAATCTCGGGTTTTCCCAGTCATATCTGACCAAGGTGTTTAATAAGGTGGAAAATATCACTCCGTCAAAATATATCAGAAATTACAGAATGGGAATCGCCAAGCAGCTGTTAAATGACGACAAACTGTCTATACAGCAGGTTGCTTCCTGTGTCGGATATAATGATCCTTTTCATTTCAGCAGATCGTTCAAACAGGCCGTGGGGATCACTCCGACCCTTTATAGGGAATCACTTCATAAAGATTGAAATACAAAAGATCAGAGCAAACAATATGACCGGATGGATGATATAGATGATCAGAGAATGCCTGCCGACTGAACTTAACACCGGCACTCCCTTCGTCAGATATTTATCTTCAATACCGAAAAGTCGCATGACCTTCTGTAAGAAATACCCGCTTAAATACATAAATATCCATGGGATCAGAGAGAAATAATCGGCAGAGCGAAATGATGGATCGGTAAACCCGAAAAACGTTGCTGCCAAGCCGCTGTACAGTTCTTTCGGAAGATCGATCGAAGATCTTACTGTCAGTCCAAGAAACCCCTTGTTAATATTATAAGTAAACAAAAAGATGAGCATACACAGCACAAACAGTGTTATGGAAAATGCGGCATTTCTTCCGGCTGTTTTTTGTATCAGTCTGTCAAGCGGGATCATAATAAGAGATGCTGTTCCGATAAAAGTCAGTATCCCGAACACTATCCTGATATCGGGAACTGCAATGCAGGTGATCACCGTGATCGCAAGACCTGCGGCAAATATCTTAAGAGCATTTTTTAAATGGTTGTGCCCGTATGAAAAGGAAAAACCCGCAATAAGGATAAATCCTATACATATGGTTCTCTCCCATATTGTAAAACCGGTTCCGTATATCTGTTCCTGGGATACGGCCATACCAAAGTAGCTCATGATCCAGCATGCATGGAAGAGTATCATGCTTATTACGGAAAATCCTCTTAATGTATCGACAAGGTCATATCTTTTCATGTGTCAAGTTTAATGTGTTTTAACAAAAAATAAAGCCCGACATCATTGTTTTTACAACAACATCAGACTTTTAGAGGTGCCAGTCGGATTTGAACCAACGATCAGGGAGTTGCAGTCCCATGCCTTACCACTTGGCTATGGCACCGTATGTAGCGGGATGTAGCCGAAACCCGCAACTCATTTCAATAATACTGACTCCGACGGGAATCGAACCCGTGTTACCGCCGTGAAAGGGCGATGTCTTAACCGCTTGACCACGGAGCCTTTTATCTATGCCATCTCACGACATTTACTCCCCGAGTTGGGCTCGAACCAACAACCCTTCGGTTAACAGCCGAATGCTCTACCATTGAGCTATCGAGGAATGATTGTACCTCAACAACCAAATACTGATAACAAAGGAGCATCTTCAAAAAAGCCTTCGACCGATTAGTGACATTCAGCTGAATACATTGCTGTACTTACACCTATGCCCTATCTACCTTGTCGTCTTCAAGGGGTCTTAT
>JAILIS010000035.1 GCA_024695145.1 Lachnospiraceae bacterium | reverse complement strand
CAAAACGGTTTCGGCAGTCATCAAACGATATGCCGCGCTGTCGCATATCTATGACGCCTAAGATTGTAGTACAGTTTTGCATCTTCAAATGCTCCTTTCTCGTATTTTTACTACGAGAAAGACTATACACCATACCGGCGTACGAACAGAGTATACCGTTAAACCGAAATGCTTATACCGTTTGTAGCGAAACGCTCATACCGGTCAAGCGAAATTTGCAAATTGGAGGAAATCAGGATGAAAAGAAATATAAAAACAGTTGCGTTGGTTTTAAGTTGTGCACTTGCGTTTTCTGGAATGTACGGCTGCGGGAGCGCACCTGAATCCGAGCCTGTTGATACACAGGCGGCTGCAGAGGATCAGGAGGATGGTAAAGGTGATCTTATCACTGATGAAGACCAGTCTGCTGACTCGGATACGGAGACTGTGGTAAATGAGCTTGCTTTAAGAGGGCCCTCCTACACAGGACTTTCGGAGCTGTACAGTCTTAATAATGAAGACGGCACCTACATATATCAGGATATGACGGAAGATACGCTCACGGTCATCACAAATATGTGCTCGCGTGATTCACGGCGTGACGGTCAGGATCCTGATGCTTATGCGGAAAACTATGTATGCGCTGTTGTTGATGATACCGCCAGTGCAAGGATAATAAGCTCCAAGGAAGATGAGGCAGTATCTGCTTCGACGAAGTATCCCTCTTACAGAGTTTACTGGGAGAGCGGCGCCAATGAAGACACAAAACAGAATGTAGGTGTGGTTGTGCTTGCGGATAACTTCACATTCTACTATGGTTACGGATGTCCGATAGATTATTATGAAGAGAACGCGGATTTCTATGAGAGCGAACTTGGATCCGTCGAACTGATAGACCTTGCGAACCTTGGCTCTAAAGACAGCGCGGACGCAGGAGAATCTTCCGGAGAAGATGCCGGAGGTTATGATGTATACCTTGATAAGATAAATGAGCTCAAGTCTGAAGGACTGGCTGATCAGTTTACGCTTGCATATATCAATGATGATGACAGCAGCATTCCGGAACTTATCGCAAGCGATTCTAAGGGATCGTTTGATCATGAAAATGCATTCATTTTCACGGTCAGCAATGGTGAGGTTGTGGAGGTTGCAAGTGTCATTGCAGGCGTTGACGGAGCGAATCTTGACTATGCCATAGGAGCAAACATTATCCACATAAGCGGAGCAGCTGCCGGAATGAGAGACGTGTTCTCAAGGATAGAGAACGGCAAGCTCAAGGAAGTATTTGTTGCCGAAGCATCAAGCATGGATGAAGATGCCAAGTTTTCGATAAACGGAAACAGTGTCAAGGAATCAGAATACTATGAACAGATAAACGCATTTATGGAGCCCTATAATCCTCTTCTCAGAATAGCTTATGACGGATTATATGAGGTCGAATACAAATACGAGGACGGATATGGCGGATTCGAGCAGGGTGCATCGGAACGTTATACGATCCTCTGACCCCAGTAGACCTGAAAAGTACTACAGTATTACACCAGAAGGAAGCCGGATAAGGCTTCCATTTTTTTGGATCATTACCGAATAGACACGAAAATCAACCGAATAAACATGCCTTCGACAGGGACATAACTGATATCATATAATTATATTTACTATGCTTTTTCTAAACGGACGGTGAAGATATGAAAGATATGGTAGAGATCGAAGTGGTCCTTGATGAGAGGTATACAGACCCGCATGTTACGATCAGGACAAAATCGAACACACAACAGGTAGAGAATATCATATGTGCCATCGAGGACGCGTCGCACAGCGATTTTCCGCAGATAGCGGCTGAAAAAGGTGATACTGTCGAGTTTGTATCGCAAAGGGATATCGTAAGGGTGCATACCGAAGGACGGAGGATCGTAATACAGACCGAGAATGATATATTCACTGTCAAAAGGACCCTCACCGGCCTTGAGGATGTTCTGAACCCTTCAAGATTTTTAAGGATATCCCAGTCGGAGATCATCAATCTGTACAAGGTCAAAAGTTTTGATTTTAACCTGGCCGGGACTATCGGAGTTGAGTTTGACTGCGGGATAAAATCATGGGTATCAAGAAGCCGCGTGAGACAGATCAAGAACCTTCTCAAGCAGAACAGCATAAAGGGGGTTTAGAAAATGGAATTGAAAAACAAATTCTTAATAAACTCGCTTATAGGCATCATAGCCGGGATGATCGTCGGGATCGTTATGTGGAATCTGTTCGGAGCAGGGGATCATGAAGGACGAAGCTTTACACTTCATATAATAATGTCGGCAATACACGGACTGATACCGTGCGGAGCGATGACCGTATTTGAGATTGAAAGCTGGGGCCTGACAAAGTCAACGGTGGTTCATGCCACTATAACCCTTGCCACGATACTGCTCATTGAACTTCCGATGAAGTGGTTTACGTGGAATGCGGATTTTGCGATAGCAATGGTTATATATGTGGTCATTTATATGATCATATGGCTGTGCAATTACCTGTATTGGAAACATACGGTTAATGAGATGAACGATCAGCTTGAGATCATTCTTAAACAACAGAGAGTTTAAAAGGATCTGATATGCAGTTAAAAGTACTTGTTACAGGAAAAAACCGTAAGGTTGCGAATGACATATGCGAGCATCTTGAATCGGACAGAGGATACGTGACCGTCAAATGCGATCCGAACAAAACGGCATTGTTCGATCTTATGATATCAGAACTTCCGAAGGTGGTCATCATCTGCCTCGGAGATGAAACGTCGATATCGATCGGGGCATATAACGTGATGAGATCGGCTCTTTCCCGGGGACATATCACGACTATCGTCGTTGCCGACAATGAAGACGAGAAGATGTTCATGGAATATACCGAGCTTGAAAGAGTGCTCTTCCTTTCAAGGCCGGTATCGCTGTTCGCACTTTATGAAAAGCTCTCCGAAATAGAAAAAACCATTGAAGATAACAAAGACAACATCCTGTCGGCTTTCCGTGAGTATGTCAATGAAGATGCAAAAAAGAGCAAAAGAAAGAAGATACTGGTCGTCGATGATGACACGGAACAACTCATACATATCAAGGAACAGATAGAAGAATTCTATGATGTTACCTGTGTTAAGTCAGGAGATGCCGCATTCAAATATCTTGCGAAGAAAACACCTGATCTGATCCTGCTTGATTATCTGATGCCTGTGATGGACGGTCCAGAGGTCCTGCGCAATATCCAGGGCACGTCGGGATGGGAAGATATTCCCGTCATATTTCTTACCGGTATGACCGAAAAGAATAAGGTGTTAAAAACCCTTGCGGAACTTAAGCCGCAGGGATATGTAGTAAAACCTGCAAAAAAATCCGAACTGGTGGCAAAAATAATAGATATTGTGGGGTGAAAACATGGGAGCGGATCTTACCTGGATTGATGAAGCCGGTCTTGATACGAGAACGGGGATATCGTACACGGGCGGAGAGGAAAAGTATATATCGGCCCTTATGCGGTTCTATAACAATTATGAGAATAACAGGACAAAAGTGTGTGAGTATCTTGAGTCCGGTGATTATGAGAATTATATGATCACGGTTCACGCTCTCAAGAGTAATGCCAAGATGATAGGCGCCCGGGATCTTTCAACACTTTTTGAGACGCTTGAGTCGGCTGCGAGAAATAACGATACCGGATTTATTGAAGCCCAGAATGTTGTTGCGTTAAAAGCGTATGACGATCTGATCAAAAAGCTGTCACCGATCAACGAGATGGGAGATGTCCGGCCTGCTGACGAGATCTCTGCCGAAACGGCGAAAGAGACCGCAGATAAGCTACTTGCGGCGCTTGATGATTTTGACGATGAAGAGGCCAAAAATCAGGCAATTATCCTGTCCGGATATCCTTTCCGGATGAATCAGGCCGCAAAACTAAAGGAAGCCATATCGTTCATAGAGGATTTTATGTATGATGAGGCCGCAGATATTATAAGACAGATCGTACCGACGATAGAATAGGCTGTAAATATTGAAGAAGATACAAACGATCCTTACGATCATCCTCATATCAGTATTCGTATATATAATATCCGGCGAGATATTCATGCCGGCAAATACTCCTGTTAACGGAGATATCTGTGACACGCTTCCCGGAGATAGATGGGAAAAGATCGGTCCGGACGGGACAAGAGAAGCTTTTACCGTACCCGGAAGGACGGATTCCGACATAGTTCTTGAAACAACCCTTCCCGAACAATTCAAAAAAGACTACAACGTACTGTGCTTTCGCGGAATGGACATGGAAGTCTTCATAAACGGCGAACAAAGAGCAGTATATAAAACAGAGGATTACCGTCTGCTCGGAGACAGATCCGCCGAATGTTATGTCATGGCTTCGATATATCCCGATGATGCAGGGAAAGTACTTCGCGTACATTATGATTACAATTCCGGCATGGTATATGAAGTTTATATCGGAACAAGGCTGGGAATACTGGCACATCTGTTCAGATCGTACGGCCTCGAGCTGTTTGTCGGGATGGCGCTCATGCTTCTGGGCATCATCTGTCTGATAGCATCTGTAACATACAAGTTGATCCACAAAAAATATCTGGAGATGGAGCATCTGTCCATCGGTGTAATAATAGGTGCCTGCTGGGTGCTGTCCAACTCTATTTTCCGACAGCTCTACACAAGGAATATATCGGTCATGTCGGATATACCGTTTCTGATGGTCATGGTCATGCCGCTTCCGTTTTTTGTTTTCCTGAATTCACTTCAAAAAGGACGCTACGCAAAACTGCTCGGGTGTGCTGCCGTCATTGTGATATTGAATTTTGTTGTTTGCTCGATACTTTTCGTATCGTGGAAAGTACCGCTCTTTGACAGCTTTGTAAGCTCCGCAGTATGTGCTCTTATCGGGATCATCATAATGTTCACAACTCTTCTGATGGATCTGAAAAAACACCTGCTGACATCCTACCGGTTTGTGGCGGCAGGATTTGTTGTTCTGGCGGCTTCTGCGATCATTCAGATATTTGCTTATTCATTTGCCCACAACGGAGTGTTCTCCGGATTGTTTATGGCGTTTGGCCTGTTCGGATTTATGATCTGCTCCATAATCCATACGATCAAGCAGCTTATAGGCATAAGACTTGAAGCAAACGAACTTATGCACATAAACAAGGCCAAGGATGATTTTCTGGCAAATATGTCCCATGAGATCAGAACTCCCTTAAACGGGATACTCGGGATGGACGAGATGATCATAAGGGATACAAAGGAGAGCAGGATAAGAGAGTATGCTTTTGAGATCAAAAGTGCCGGCAATACGCTGTTGTCGATCATAAATGATATCCTTGATCTTTCCAAGATAGAATCCGGTAATTTTGAGATCGTAACTTCTGAGTACGACACAGCCTCGGTACTTAACGACGTACTGAATATGACAATGCACAAAGCGAAGAAAAAAGGCCTTGCTTTTTCTTACAACGTGTCCGAGTCGATCCCTTCCGTGCTTGAAGGAGATGAGATCAGGATCCGGCAGATAATGATCAACATCATCAACAATGCCGTTAAGTATACGCAGGAAGGCAGTGTTTCGGTGGATGTGTCTTCGGAACCGGTAATGATGGGCAATTACATCAATCTGATCATCAGGGTAACGGATACCGGAATAGGCATAAAAGAGGAGGACAAGGACAGGCTGTTCAAGAGTTTTCAACGTCTTGACGAGAGAAAAAATCACAGTATAGAAGGAACAGGCCTGGGGCTTCATATCACGAACACTCTTCTTCAGATGATGGAAGGAGATATATTCTTTGAGAGTGAGTATGGTAAAGGAAGCGTATTTACCGTTACGGTACCGCAGAAAGTTGTCAAGGCTGCGCCGATAGGAGTGTTTTCAAAAGCGGTCAGGGAGTACCTCGGAAACATGGAGACGGATGAGGTGGGACTGTACGCTCCGTCAGCCCGCCTGCTCGTTGTCGATGATAATGAAATGAATCTTGATGTAATGGAAGGGCTTCTTCGTGATACAAAGATCCCCACCGATTATGTCGAGTCTGGAGCCGCATGTATTGAGAAGGTTCAAAACACCAAATATGACTGTATCCTTCTTGACCAGATGATGCCGGGCATGAGCGGTGAAGAGGCATTAAGTGAGATGGTAAGGCTTGATATCCTGAAGGGCACTCCCGTTATCGCTCTTACGGCGGACGCTATCATAGGTGCCAAGGAAAGCTACATGTCCAAAGGATTTACGGACTATATATCCAAACCGGTAAAATATGAAATTCTTGAAGCGGTCCTTAAAGAGTATATACCGAAGGAAAAACAGCTGTCGCCAAGCGGCGCGGACGAACTTCCGGTAATGCTCATCTGGGGCGATGATCCTGAAAAATTAAAGCAGGAGAAAATAAGGCTCGACGGCATATATAAATGCGTATGTGTTGTCGGTGAAACTGCAAAGGATAAATATCTTAAGTCACATGAGGCCTCAGGCATCATGAACATTGTCTAGAAAGGTTTATAAGTATGGATAATACTGTCAATAACAGTATAAAAGAGCGGATAATGATGCGCTCACACAGAAAAACGGGGATGATCATACCGATGATCTTCCTGTTCATATTCATGACTGTTATGGTATTGTACACAACAAGACTTATGTATAACGTTGCGGTTTCCAATTCGAACGCCGTCATGGAAGACAGGATACTGACGGTCACCGCCATGATCAACAATCATTTAAATACCGCGGAGCATGTACTGCATGTTGCCGGCGACAGTGTTCACCATATGATGATAAGCGGTACAACTTCGGCAAGGATACACGAATTTCTCGTGAATGAAACGAATAATGTCGCCGAACAGTTCGATGAGAATTATACGGGAATATACGGCTATTTAATGGGCAAATACACAGACGGACTTAACTGGGAACCGCCGGAGGATTATGATCCTAAAACAAGAGACTGGTTCATTGATGCGATGGACGCGGATGGCAGAGTTGTATTTACCATGCCGTATATTGATGCGCAGACGGGCAATCTTATCGTGTCGGCATGCAGAATGCTGCCGGATCGGCAAAGCGTTATAGCGCTCGATGTCCAGCTTAAGGGAATACAGTCAATGATGAGAGAACTGACATTAAGCGGAAAGGGATACGGGTTTGTCATCAGCAATGACGGTATGTATATAGCTCATCAGGATGAATCCAAAAAGGGAACAAATATATGCGACACACAGGGCGGACAGGAATTCCTGGAAGCCATTAATAAGGCTGACTCCGGAAGCTTTACGTACACATTGAACGGAGAACCGAATATGGTCTATGTGAACAGAGTAGCAAATGACTGGAACACGGTACTGGTCGTCAGCGATCACGACCTGTACTCGGAAGTCAGAAGCCAGCGCGTGGTCATTATCATCATATGTGCCCTTATATTTCTGATGATCTCCGCGATCTATTATATCGGACACAGGAATGAACTTAAATATAACAGGGAAATGGAGGAGATGAAACTCGAGGAGCAGAAGACCGCATACGAACGTAAGGTCCTCGAGCTGGAAAAGGATGCTGCAAATGCGTCAAACAAGGCAAAGAGTGATTTTCTCGCAAACATGTCCCATGAGATAAGAACCCCCATGAACGCGATCATCGGAATGGATGAGATGATACTTCGCGAGAAGGTATCGGATAAGGTCAGAAAGTATGCTCTCGACATACAGAGCGCCGGCAGGACACTGATGTCGATAATCAACGATATACTCGATTTTTCCAAGATCGAATCAGGCAAGATGGAACTTATTTTTGTCGAATACGGATTTGCATCGGTGATGAACGATATCGTGAATATGACCATGAAGAAAGCACAGGACAAGGGACTTACATATGATCTGACAGTTTCGAAAGATATCCCGAGTGTACTTCGCGGTGATGAGATAAGGGTTCGTCAGGTTATGCTCAACCTTATCAATAACGCCATCAAGTATACTCATGAGGGATCCGTATCAGTTGATGTTTCATATGACGATCCGACGAGCATGCTGAAGGTGATCGTTTCCGATACGGGGATAGGTATCAGAAACGAAGATCTCGGGAAACTGTTCGGATCTTTCCAGAGGCTCGATGAGGATAAGAACAGGAATATAGAAGGCACGGGACTTGGTCTTAACATAACGATGCGTCTTGTAAAGATGATGGAAGGAACGATCGGTGTCAGCAGCAAATACGGCAGGGGAACGACGTTTACGGCCACGATGAAACAGGAAGCCGCAGATAATACTCCGATAGGGGATTTTGCGGACAACCTTTCTAGGATACAGGATTCCGGCAAGGATTATAAACCCGCACTTGTCGCTCCGAAGGCCAAAATACTTGTCGTTGATGATAATGATATGAACCTTGAGGTCTTTGCGGCACTTCTCGAAGATACAAAGATAAGAGTCACAACAGCCGAGTCGGGAAAGGAATGCTTGGAGATATTGAGAGATAATTCTTTCGATCTGATATTCCTTGATCAGATGATGCCGGGTATGTCGGGGCTACAGACACTAGAGGCTATAAAAAAAGAACGGCTTGCCGGTGATACGGCGATTATCGCGCTTACCGCGGATGCGATCGTAGGAGCGAAGGAGAATTACATAACGGAAGGATTCTCGGATTATCTGAGCAAACCCGTAATGTACGAGGCTCTGGAAGAAATGCTGATCAAATACCTTGATCCTTCGCTTATTCAAAAAGATGATGAGATAAGTAAGAGTGCTCTTGGAGAGAATGTGCAGGATGAAGAAAAACCGATCGTCATCGCGGTTTCCGCATCACCTGACAGATTACGGGAGCTAAAGGAACTGCTTGGCAGCGGTTATAAGGGAGTATTTGTTAAGGATATGGACAGTGCAGCAAGATATATCGAAAAGAACAATCGGATCATTGACTTTATTGACAAAAGTAAATATAATAATAATTGATGTACTATGTGACAATTGATACTGTTGTTTTGCATATATAAAGGAGGTATTATTTTGGCGGAAAGAACAATAAAGTTAAGCGATCTTAAGAACAAAGTTGCTCACAGGAATTCAACGCTTAAGAAGGAAGATCTTGAAAATGTCACAGGCGGTTTTTTGGAGACCCGTGGCGGTTATGCAAACGGAACCGAGGTATGGTGTCCCAGATGCGGATATGACGAAGAGATGGTGGGCGAAGTTGACTACGAAGCCGGAGTTGACTGGTTCTGGTGTCCTGTATGTCGGGCATATTTTGCAGATAACGGAAGTGCAGTCTGGTATTGAGTTTTAATAATGCATGGGTGTTCGCAAAACGGCGGAAAGCTTTGGCTGTTTTACGAACACCTTTTTTAACTTTTCAAGAAGAAAGAGGTATATTATGACAAAAAGACCGATAGCCCTGATGCTTGCTGCCGTACTCGTTTTATCCTCGGCACTTACCGGCTGTACAAAGGATACGGTTGCCGATAGCGGTTATGAGGAAAGTGACAGTTCTGCGGAAAGTGTTTCGCAGGGATTAGAGACGTCGGATACAGATGATTCAAAGGACAATACTTACGAGGAGTCGGAAGATAATGACCAATCCCTGGCGACCGAAGCTTTTTCGGATGTTGAGTCCATCCAGGTGTTTATCGGCGAACAGTTTTCGGATAAAAAGGTAAATAATGAGGATGATGCTCTTGACGTTATATATGATGCACTTGAATATATAGGAGGAGATAACAGCACGGAATTGGAATTTGCCGTCAAGGACGGTCCTACCAGTGAGGGAAATACGTTTTATACATTTCGTCAGGTCTCGGGTGACATTGCGGTCTTTGGAGCATCTGTCAAGCTTGTGGCAGACAAAGGCGGAAATCCCATCGGACTGAACAGCACGCTTATCTCCGGTCTGAAGGAGAATCCCGACATAAACTGGTCGTTGGATGCGGCTGAGGCTGAGGCCATAGTCAAAGAGACACTGAAGAAGGATGGAGTATCTGTAAATATCATCCCAAATGCTACGGAACAGACGTTGCTCCCCCTTGAGGATGGAGATTACGTGTATGTGTGGGTCGTATATACAAAGAATTTTTATGATGATGTCGATACGGCATATCTGGCTCACTATGTTGACTGGGAGGGCGAATATCTGTATCCCAATCCGGTGACTTCACCCGGTAATGTGGATGCTCTTTCGGGTGCCGGTGCAACATTTGCTTTTGAAGGTCTTGAAGCGGATACATGGACAGGCACGGTTAAAAAGTATCATGGTGAAAAGGAAAAAGTGACCATACCGGTGGCAAAAGATCCCGAGACAGGAGACATATATCTGGCTGATGTTGACCGCAAGGTGATGTGTGCCGACTATTCCGAATTCTGGAATGAGGATGATCTGAGCCCGAGAATTGCGAAGAACGGCAAATTTGATGACAATGAAGTGCTGATATACAAAGGTTTTCTTGAAGTATACGATTATTTTGAGTCCATAGGATGGGTAGGACCTGATGGAGAAGGATCCCCTTCACTTCTTTTATTGGACTGGGTTGATGATGACGGTGAACCGGTACACAATGCCTGCTATGCCGGAAAGATGATCGGATTTGATGTTTTCCAGTTTAACCGCGACGAGCCTGACGGAGAATCATATGATACTATGGCTCATGAGTATACCCATGCAGTTACAACCGCAGCCATGCTGGCAAATATTTACATGAATGATTACGGCGCTATCAATGAGGCTATGAGCGATATATTCGGAAACCTTATCGAAAGCCTTATGGGAAAGACCAAGGACAAGACCTGGCTCATACAGGAAAACGGGATCGAACCGATCCGCTGCATGAGTGATCCCCACCAGTTCGAACAGCCGGCATTTGTCTGGGATGAATATTATGTTCCGGGTGTTAGCGAGGCGTCAGATTACAATGATAATGGAGGCGTTCATAGAAATTCATCACTGTTGAATCTTATCGCTTACAGGCTGAATGAGAGCGGAATGGCCCAGGAAGACCAGTTGTATTTCTGGCAGAATGTTTCGCTTATCCTGACTCCGAGGACAGACTATCCTCAGATAGCCGATATACTGCCCTGGGTAATGAAACTGATCGGCGAAGACAGCTATGTCGATGTCTTGGAAAAAGCCATAGATGAGACAGGTATAAGAGATAAATCGTTGCCGGAGACTCCTCCTGACAAACTTGCGCGTTTCCAGATGGTATTCCCCGATGAGGAGATCCTTGAACAGTATAATGTGTTCGCCAGTGCCGAAAATGTGGACACGGGACAGAAGTTCAGCACGTGGGCCGAGGACGAAACCGACCTTATGGCAATCACGGTCGATCCGGGATACTATATATTCTATATACAGATCTTTGATGAGGACGGGGAAGAGATCGATCTTATCAAGAGCAGAGAAGGATGGACCGTTGAAACGACCGATGACGAGTTGGTGGATTCAATAATCTTTATTGACGAAGGCGAGATATATGAGTTTGATTCGAGTGAGTTGAACCGATATTTATCCGGTGAGAGTGGTTCCAGCGGAGACTATCAGTAGCATATGAAATAGAACAGCGGGTTACGCCCGCTGTTTTATATTGGAGATTCAAATCCGTTTTTTATGGAGACATCCGAGCAAATTGTGTTATTATAATACATTGTATGAAGATCAGAACAGTCAGAAAATCATTCGATGATGTCATGAGTATTCCTGCACCTGCGCATATCAGGCCGAAGAAACCCGACAGGGCTCTTGGTGCTCTGGTGCGGCTTCTCAGCAAACCGGACCTTCGGGCGGTTGATTTTTCCTATGAAACCGAAAAGATGGAAAGAGCCGGGGCGGGCCCCTGGCTGATCCTAATGAATCACTCGAGTTTTCTCGATCTTGAGATAGCATCCCGTATGATCCCGATGCCGTACAACATTGTATGCACGTCGGACGGCCTTGTGGGAAAGGAATATCTTATGCGAAAGCTCGGCTGCATCCCCACACAGAAGTTTGTAACGGATATCTCTCTCATTTCGGACATAAGGTATGCGGTGGGTCACAACGGGACAAGCGTTCTTATGTACCCGGAGGCAAGCTATTCTTTTGACGGCACGGCCACACCTCTTCCGAGGAAGATGGGTGTGCTGTTTAAGGCGTTGAAAGTTCCGGTGGTAATGATCACCACCTATGGATCTTTTGCCAGAGATCCCCTTTATAACAATCTTCAGAAAAGAAAGGTCAGGGTATCGGCCAAAATGGAGTGTCTTCTGACTCCAGAGGAGATAAAAAGACTGAAGGTTTCAGAGATCGATGAACTGCTTGATAAGGCATTTTCTTTTGACTATTTTAAGTGGCAGGAAGATAACGGGATACGTATCAATGAGGATTTTCGCGCTGACGGGCTTAACCGTATTTTGTATAAATGTCCGCACTGCCTTTCCGAGGGCAATACGGAGGGCAAAGGAATACATTTTGTCTGTCACAGCTGCAATACCGTATACAGAATGGATGAGTACGGCAGAATGGTCTGCGAGACAGGACAGGGCCGGTTTTCGCATATTCCCGACTGGTATGCATGGGAGCGGGAGTGCGTAAGAAATGAAGTTACGAATGGAACATATTCGGTCGATACCGATGTCTCGATAGGGATGATAGTTGATTACAAGGCACTTTATATGGTGGGAAGAGGAAAACTTCATCATGACCGTAACGGGTTTGTTCTTTCGGGATGTGAAGGAAAGCTCAATTATGAACAGGGACCCGGCAGATGTTACAGCTGTTACAGCGATTATTTCTGGTATGAGATAGGTGATATGGTCTGTATCGGCGACACGAACAGACTGTATTACTGTTTTCCGGACAGTAAGAATATCGTGGCAAAGATACGTATCGCCACCGAGGAGATATACAGGCAGTCGAAGGGCGGCTGAAGAAGACAGAGGAGATATGATTCATGTATGAATATCAGAAAAGGATAGGGTTTTCTGAGTGCGATACCACGAAGCATCTTACCATCACGGCACTTGTTGACGCATTTCAGGACTGTTCCACATTCCAGTCCGAGGACCTCGGAGTCGGATTTGATGTTCTTGAGAGACAGCATCTGGTGTGGGTGATAAACTATTGGGAGATACAGATCGACAGTCTTCCGCAGTTGTGTGATCATGTTACGGTAGGGACTTTTCCGTACAGCTTCAAAACGTGTTTCGGACAGAGAAACTTTTATATGAAAGACCGGGAAGGACGCTATCTTGTAAAGGCAAATTCCATGTGGACTCTTATAGATTCCGAAACGGTAAAGCCGACGCGGACACCTTCGTTTATAAGTGAAGCATATACCATAGAACCTAAACTTGATATGAGCTACAATTCCAGAAAAGTCCTTATCCCCTCGGATGAAGGTTTGGCTGTCATCAGAAAAGATCCGATCAGGATACAGGAACATCATCTTGACAGCAACCGTCATGTTAATAACGGCCAGTATGTTAAGATAGCCATGGCTCAGATAGAAGACCATAACTTAGACCGGCTGAGGATCGATTACAGAAAGCAGGCTGTGCTAGGAGACATTATATATCCTGTGGTATACGAGAACGGCAGCGAAAGGGTGGTGGCGCTCGAAGATGAGAACAAAGAGCCCTATTCCGTTTCCCAGTACATCTTAAAACAATAAAAAAAGACGGGGTTGTCGCACTAAATTAGTGCGACGCCCCTTTTGCATGCCCTTCCTGCAGCATCCACCCGGAAATGTTTAGTTCGTCTGCGCAGTGATTTTCATAATCTCATACCCCCAGAAATGCTTTCTTTCGACCTTGCTCAAAG
>JAILIS010000023.1 GCA_024695145.1 Lachnospiraceae bacterium | reverse complement strand
ACAGCATTTCGGTCTGTTTTAAATTGTTAAAGATTTTTTTAAATTTTGTTAAAGATTTTATAAAAACAGGTTGCGCATCATATCTATTTTGAATATAATAAATAGCGTACGGGGTAAAAAACTGTGCAAATCTTACAAACTATTTTCATCATAGGAGGAAAAAATGAAAAAGAAACTCATTAGTGCAATTCTTTCTTCAGCAATGGTCCTTTCATTGCTGGCAGGCTGTGCAGCTCCTGTAGCTCCGGCAGCAACCAGCGAGCCCGCTGCAGCTGAGACTGAGGCAGCCGCTCCCGCTGAGGAAGCAACCGATGAAGCCACGGCAGAGGACGCAGGCTCAGAAGGCGGCAAGGTATTCGGTTATACCTGTATGGACGGTACAAATCCCTTCTTCGTAGCTCTTGAAGGCGCAATAAGGGAAGTTGTAGAGAGCCACGGAGATACTCTCGTTTCCGTTAACCCTCTTAACGATTCCAACACTCAGATCGACCAGGTTGAGGACCTTATCTCAAAGGGCATCGACTACATGTTCGTTAACCCTGTTGACGCTGACGGAATCATCCCTGCTCTTGACATGTTAAAGGAAGCTGACATCCCTATGTTCGGTTTCGATACACAGGTTGGCGACATGAGCTACCTCGTATCCTATGCAGGAAGCGATAACTACAATGCAGGTTATGTATGCGGCGAAGATCTTGCAAAGAAGATCCCCGATGGCGGCGACATCCTCGTTCTTGATTCTCCTACAATGCAGTCAGTTACCGATCGTATCGACGGCTTCATGGCAGCTATCGAAGAGTCAGGCGTTAAGTTCAACGTAGTCGGCCAGCAGGATGCAGTAGGAAACCTTCAGGTTGCTCAGGAGAAGTGTACTGACCTTCTTACAGCTCATCCCGATGTAGTAGCTATCATGGGCGGAAATGACCCTACAGCTCTTGGATGCCTTGCAGCAGCTGAGGCAGCAGGCGTTTCTCCTCTTATCTACGGTGTTGACGGTTCTCCCGATGTTAAGGCTCTGTTAAAGGACAGCGCTTTAGAGGGAACAGGCGCACAGTCCCCGATGACCATCGGCAAGACTATCGCTGAGACAGCTTATAAGTGGATCGACGGCGAAGAGGTTGAGGCATTCATCCCCATCGAGACCTTCCTTATCACAGCTGACAATGTTGACGAGTACGGCACAGACGGCTGGCAGTAAGATACAGCTGTAAACAAGCCGGCAAAGGCTTAGTTTGAAATAAGACAGATAAGGGCTTTGCCTCGCTCAGGTAGTCAGGTAAAGCCCTTGTTATTGGAGCTGCATAGCACTAATAAAAAGGAGTCTGTTTGAGCAGACTCAGAGTATGACAGTGATAGGATTTACTTCGTAAATCCATTATTGCCGAAAACATGTAAAAAACACATGTTTTCGGTCCCTCTGAGTTTGCTAAAGCAAACTCAGAGTAAGGTGGTGAATATAGTGAGCGAGAATGGTTATTTGCTTGAAATGAAAGGGGTCAACAAATCCTTCCCCGGAGTTAAGGCTCTGCAGAACGTTAACTTCCAGCTGAAAAAGGGCGAGATACACGCTCTTCTCGGCGAGAACGGAGCAGGAAAGTCGACTCTTATCAAGGTTCTCGGCGGGATCTACATTGCCGAATCCGGCGAGATCTATATAAACGGAGAAAAAAAGAATATCGACGGCGTGCTGGCTGCGAGAGAGGCCGGCATTTCAATTGTGCACCAGGAGCTGGTCCTCGTGCCCTATATGACGGTCGCGGAGAACATATTCCTTGGCAGGGAGCCCGGAACAAAGCTTTCCGTAAACAGGGCAAAGATGAGCGCGGACGCCCAGAAGCTCCTTGATACCTATGAAATGAACATAGACGCGGATTCCCTCGTTGAGCATCTGACGATCGCCCAGCGCCAGATGGTAGAGATCGTTAAGGCCATATCCTTTGAGTCCAATATACTCGTGCTGGATGAGCCCACCTCTTCCATCTCTGACAAGGAGATCAATTTCCTTTTCAACACGATGCGAAATCTCACCAAACAGGGAGTCGGCATAATATATATTTCCCATAAGATGAGCGAACTTGCCGAGATCTGCGACAGGGTCACGGTCATGAGGGACGGCCTTACCGTCGGAACGAAGGTCGTAAAAGAGACCACGACGGACGAGCTCATCGCCATGATGGTAGGCCGTGAGCTTACCAATTACTATACCAGGGACTTTACAGAATCTACCGAAGTGGTCCTCAAATGCGACCACATTTCAGACGGCAAAATGGTAAAGGACGTGTCCTTCGAGTTAAGAAAGGGCGAGATCCTCGGCTTTGCAGGCCTTGTAGGCGCCGGACGGAGCGAAACGATGAAGGCTGTCTTCGGATTAACGCCCGGTTCCAAAGGCGAAGTTACCGTAAAGGGACAGCGTATCCAGATCCACAGCCCGATAGATGCCTTAAAGCACGGCATAGCCCTCGTCCCCGAAAGCCGTAAGGACGAAGGACTTTACGCGGTACAGAGCGTCCGCTTCAACTCCACGATCGAGGTGCTTGACGAGTTCATACATAACCTTAAGGTGGACGGTAAGAAGGAAGAAGCCATCACCCAGAAATACATCGACATGATGGCGACAAAGACGCCCAGCCAGGAGCAGCAGATCGGAAATCTCTCCGGCGGCAACCAGCAAAAGGTCATGATCGGAAGATGGCTTGCCACAAACCCTGAGATCCTTATCCTTGACGAACCGACAAGAGGAGTCGATGTAGGCGCCAAGGCTGAGATATACGCAAGAATGAACGAGCTTGCGAAAAACGGGATGTCCATAATAATGATCTCCTCCGAGCTTCCGGAGATCATCAACATGAGCGACCGGGTCTATGTTATGTATGAAGGTAACGTGACCGGGGTGCTCGATCATAAGGACGTAACCCAGGAAAGCATTATGCAGAAGGCTGCATTAAGCGAAGTATAATTTCGGACTGCTTTAACCGGCGGCCTGAAATGTGCAAAAGGAGGAAATATGGTTTCAAAGATTCAAAAAGGAGTTGTTTCTTATTTTAAAAAGAACCTCGGCATCATCATCGCGCTGATCGTGATGTGTCTGTTCCTCATCGTCTTTCCGACTACGAGAACGACCTTTGCGACCAGCAAAAACATCTTCAACATCCTGAGGCAGAACGCCTCCAACCTGTTCCTGGCAACAGGAATGACAATGGTAATCATACTTGGCGGTATCGAACTGTCGGTAGGATCGGTAATCGCACTCTCCGGCTGTATCTCAGCTTTCTGCGCGGTCAATCTGGGGCTTCCGGAAGTCGTCGGATTTATAGTGGGTATCCTCATCGGCGGCATAGTCGGTCTGTTCAACGCTTTCTTCATTTCAAACACCGACATCCCGCCCTTTATCGTAACACTGGCTTCAATGAACATCGCAAAGGGCGCGGTTCTCGTATTTACGGAAGGCGTTCCGATCAGATGCATGACAGACGCTTTTAAGTTCTTAGGCGTAGGCTATGTCGGGGTCGTCCCGGTTCCCGTCATCTTAATGATCATCGTGTTCGTGCTCGCAACGATCATCATGAACCGTACCCAGCTCGGCCGCCACATCTATGCAGTCGGCGGAAACGCCCAGGCGGCCAAATTCTCAGGAATAAACGTAAAGCGCGTCAAGTTCATCGTATATGTTTATACGGGCCTTATGGCAGGCCTTGCGGGCGTCGTGGTCGCGTCCCGTCTTTATTCCGGACAGCCCACCGCTGGTGACGGCGCCGAGATGGACGCCATCGCAGCCGTTGTAGTCGGCGGAACCTCCATGAGCGGCGGTTCCGGAACACTCGGCGGAACGCTTATCGGTGTGCTTATCATTGGCGTGCTGAATAACGGACTTAACCTCTTAGGTGTCGACTCAAACTGGCAGTATGTTGTTAAGGGTCTTGTCATCCTGCTTGCGGTTTACGTTGACTGGTTCCGTAACAAGAAGGCCGGCCGCTAATTTACAGAAAACAAATTTATTCGTTTATGATAAATCAGTATCAGGAGATCCTTATGACTTCCTGTGGGCTGACAGGAAACGACCCGCAGGAATCTGTAAATATCTGATCTGTATATAATAAGCCATACTAACGAACGCGTTCAGATTACCTGAAAAGGCGTTCGTCAGTTGGCATTATGGAACTGTTTTTTTCAGATAGACAAGCGAGCTTGTCCGCCTGGCTCATTATTCGCGGGAATAAACGACTGTACACAGGAGAACCTACATGCGCGGAAACGATTCTGAAGAAATGATCTCTTCGGCAGTTGAAAACTTTATAGGAGGCATCTGCATCCTCGAGGTCGATACGGATACAAAGGAGATCACTCCGATCTATTTAAACGACGGCTACTACAGGATGATGGGAGGAACCAGGGTACAGACCGACGCCATCATGACCCATCTGAGAAGATCTGTGATCCCCGACGATCTTCCGATCCTTGACCAGGGGCTCGAGGATATCATATCCGATAACGGCTCCGCCGAATGCGAGTACAGGATAGTCGACCACGAAGGCAATCTCATGTGGCAGAAGCTAAGGGGCAACCTTTACAGCAGAAAGGGCACCAAAAACTGTATCATCGCGGTTATCCTGGACTGTACCGAGCAGAAGACCATAGAAGAGGAATTAAAGCGCCAGTCCGATTACATGCATCTTCTCATGGACACAGATATCACCTTTGATTTCAACTGCCGTACCGATGTCTGTATATACAGTATGACCGAAGCGGATTCCCTTTCCCATGATGAGGTCGTAAAGAACTATATCAAACAGATTCCCTCTATCGGGATACATGAGGATTATATCGAAAACTATACCCAGATGATTGAGAGCGCCATGCAGCATCCGCGGCGTGATTCAATGGAATTTCGCTCAAAAGGGCTCCTTAACCACAACAGTGAAGAATACAGATGGTTCAAGGTAAGCATAGTGAGCATTCTGGGGCATGAAGGATATGTTTCCCACGTTATCGGTCATATCACCGACATACAGGAGGAAAAGCTTAAGGAAGCGGAGTTAAGGCTGAGGGCAGACAGGGACTCTCTGACAGGGCTTCTTAACAAGGAGGCTACGAAAACGCTTATCAACAACATCCTTGAAACCTACAGCGCAGACGGCAATATAACCGGCGCCCTTTTCATGGTGGATTCAGACAATTTCAAGCATATAAACGATGCCTACGGACATATCACGGGAGACAGGGTCCTTGCAAAGATCGGGGAGATCTTAAGGGACAACTTCAAGGGAATGGATGTGACCGGAAGAGTCGGCGGCGACGAGTTCATGGTCTTTCTTAACAATATCCGCACGGAAAGTGATTCGGAATTCATTGCAAAGAAGATAGGTTATCTGATTGGCCATGCCTTTGACGGGGAGGACTTCGGAGCAGACGTTTCCGTCTCCATCGGAATAGCCCTCTGTCCCAAGCACGGCCTGAAATATGAAGAGCTTTACGGCAAAGCCGATAAAGCACTTTACCATATGAAGAAGAACGGCAAATCCGGCTGTGTCCTTTATGATGACGAGCTTATGAAGGACATCGACAGGGTCGGGTAAGGGAGGACGGCATTAGTTTTGCTACATCGCCATCACGCCCGCTTTGATGGCATCATATATCCTCTGCGTAGTCGGATTGTCATAATGGAATCCGTCTTCTGCAGTCTTAAATCCCGTCTGGATCAGATAATCATAGGTATCAAGATATTTAACACCGGGAGCATAGGCGGCTACCGCTTTATTGAAGGCCGCGATCCGGTCATTCGTGAGCTGGTACAGGCTTGTGACAGCCGTTATGTTCGTCGGGTTCACCGACATGAAATACACATCCCTGGTCGCCGCGAGATTTGAAAGCATGTTCGCATAAGTTTTCGCCTTATCAAGATCGGTAAGTCCCAGATTTATTATATATTTCCAGTGGCCTATCTCAGGATGAGACGCCCTCAGGTTATCCGCCGCGGGGATCGCGACCTCATTAAGATAATTAAGGTGCACACCGGCGCAGGCCACTACAAACCAGTTGTCAGGAGTACTGTTCACATTACAGGCAACATTAAGCCCCGTCATCCTGCTGTCGCCGATGATGATATATCCAGTTTCCGAGGGGGTAACCGCTCCAAAGAGTCCCGGAGCCGCAACGCCGAGCTGTTCATCAAGAGTCGTCGGAAGCCCGTTCATCATACGGTTCGTCACATCCGAAACGACCGACGGATTAGTGAGGTCAGCGCCCTTAACCTCTCCGGCAGAAAATGCAGTCGACAAAATCATCATAAATACAGCAGCTAAAATAACCCTTTTCATTTCAATCGCTCCCTGTGGATATTTCCGGAACAAGTCCACATTAAATTATATAATCTTGCCTGTTTAAAATCAATACACCTCTATAACCTTTTATCCTGAGGCTTATAACCACTGATCTTTCATCATAAAGGCTGATCTTCCGGCATGCTACAGTCATTGCAAAATATGCCCCAATTACCGGTCCGGTCAGAACAGACTCATCTGCCCATTCATGATCTTATAATATCCATGCTCAATCCGCTCATTTCCTTCATGCGTCATTATCTCGAAGCTGCTTAAACTCTGCTGCCTGATAACGAGCTTGATCACACATTCAAAGCAGCCGGTAACATCGCTCTTATTAATGTCGGAAAGGCAAATGAGCTGAACATTAAAGTGTTTAGCAATATCAAACATGGGCTTCAGCAAATGGGCCGAAGTAATCTTTCCAAATGGATTATCCAGTATAAGAACACTCTTTACCTCCCTGCTTACAACCCCGGATATGGATCTTGTGTAATTCATAAGAGTGAGCACAACCGAGAAAAATACCACAAACTTTTCCGCCCCGGAGCTTTGTGTCAAAGTATCTTCC
>JAILIS010000019.1 GCA_024695145.1 Lachnospiraceae bacterium | reverse complement strand
ATACCCTGTTATCTGATAGCTGCCGCCTATGGGGAGCTGAACTGCCGTTGAACTGACCGCTACGCCTGTAACATCAACGTAGCTGTGTCTCTCGCAATGATGAGCCCACGCTTCGAGCATCATCAGTGTCTGGTAATCATCCAAATATTCATCATCAACATCATACCATCCGTAGTAATCATCATAACCACACGCCATTACTGTTGTGGGAACTGCAAAACTTCCGAATATTACTGTACCTGCAAGAACTATACTTATTATTTTTGTTATCATCGCTTTCATCATTTTTCTCTCTCCTTATCTGTGTGTTTGATTGCTGTTTTGTGTTGCTTTGTTTTGATGGACTCATTGTATCAGACCCATTGTCACAGAAGTGTCACAGCCCCAAAAAGTCGTATATTTCGCCAACAATCATAGACTTGTCAATAACGGCAAAAATCGCCCAAAATAACTGTTATTCGGTGACAAAATCAGCCGCGAATCAATATCTTGTGGTTTACCATAAAAAAAGTTATACATTTTGGAGTAAAATCGGAACTATGTTTTGTAGCAATGTAACAAAATTTCTATTTTTGTGAACTTTTTGTGTATTTTTCTCTGTCATTAATTAACGAAGAGGCGTATAATACGCCATAGAGTTTTATAATCTATAGGAACGACCGCAACAACGAGCCTAGACAGATCATTCTCTTAAGGGAGGGGGATGATCGAGCATAGGCTCTATTTTTATGTGTTGCATGCCTGCGAAATCTTCTAAGCTTCCGTAACAGGCAGGGTAAAAATCAGGAGGTAACAAAATGAAGCGAAACAGTAAGAACAATAAGGTATTGAGAGCGATCGCCGTCGGATTGGCAGTCATGATCACTGTAACAGCGGTTCCGGCAACAACCATGGCTGAAATTGTCCCTGACACACCTGTATTTGATCAGACCGGATCTGATAAAGATAAAGTTGAAATACCGGAAGAAGTTCAGAATGCTACTCAGGAATTAAAAGACGCTGCATTTGCTCAGCCGTCAACGCCTTCGACACCTGATACTCAGTCTTCAACGCCTTCGACACCTGATACTCAGCCGTCAACTCCTTCGACATCTGATAATCAGTCGTCAGAATCACAGCCTGCAGCTTCTGATAAGCCTGCAAGCGTTGCCGATGGGATAGACAAGGCGCAGGAAGTTGTAAAGACGATCACATTAGATAAAGAAGGAAATCAGATCCCTGTTGATAATCTTATTAAAGGGAAAGTAAAGGGCACTGACGGACAGGGAAATGAGATATCGGAAGACGTTACTGCAAAAGATGTGAGTAATGATCTTAACAATGCAGAAAATCTCCTTAACCCTGACGGAAAAAAAGATAATAACAAACTGACAGGTGTATATGGCGATATCGAAAGCCTTCAGAACAAGATCAATAATTACTATGCGGAAAATCTGGCATTGGATAAAATGCTCAATGCATTTACCCAGGAAGCTGATGGTTCTCTTTCGTTTGCAGATCTTAAGAACCCGAATGTTACATATAATATAGCAGGCATACCGGTTACAGATGCAAATGGAACGCAGGTTACTGATGAAAGCGGGAAAGCGCGCTTACAGTTCGTTCTTACAATGAACACAAAAAAGGAAGACGGAACACCTTCTTCTTCAAGCGTAAACCTCAGCAACTCTTTTAACAGAACTGACGATAGCGGAGATAACTCCAAGAAGGAGGGCGAACAGGCAGGTAATGCGATAAGGTTTGCTCAAAATGCTGCCGGAGCGGGAAGCGAAGGAGAAGCTAATTCCAATATGACAAAAGCCATATCTGCCATAGAAGAAGCAGAAAAACTGTTCAGCGAGGATTCAAATAAACTTGATGAGGCTGAAGCGGCAGTAAAACAAGCGCAGGATAACCTTGCGGAGCTGAAAAAACAGGCCGATAAAGCGGAAAAAGCATATAACGAGATCAAAGACTTTGTAGAATCAGAAGACGGCGCGACTAAAAATGCAACTGCCCTGAACGAGCAATTAAAGGCTGCTGAGAAGAAAGCGAACAGTTTGAGAGATGCTGCAGTGGAAGAACAGAAGAAGCTGGCAGGAAGTGAAGAACTTCTCAAACTCCTTGAAGATATAAAAGATGCCAGTGATAAAGTTGACAAAGAGTACAAAGAAAAAGGTAAGACTAGCACAAAAGATGGCTATTGTGATAAAGCTGATGAACTGTGTAAACTCCTTATTGAGTATTACATAAAGACAGGTCAGTTAACAGTTGACGGAAAGTCTTTGGGAGAGGGCCAGACTCTCGAGATAGGTGCTGCCTTTGAGTATTCGTTAACATATAAGGTTCCCGATAAGGATAATAAAACTAAGATAACTACAGATAATAATGGTGTTCCTACATATGGCACCAAGGATCAGACAGATAAGTACGATATACCCATTGGAGGCAAGTCAGCTAATGAACACTTTAACAGTAATACGATGGCTTTTATGGATGATCAGGGCTTTATCCATGCCAATAAGAATGATGATAATCGTATAGTTGTAAATATCAAGGGAAAAGATGATGCTGGTAATGAGATTATAGTTGCAACAGGATATTTCAACTATAGGGACAATGATGATGGAAGTATTTACATCTATGCCCGCGAGATTGATGATCCGGTTGTGACACAACACTATGATGCGGTTACAGGTAGTGCTGAAATACCTGAACAGTGGTCTGATCCTGTAGATCCGACACCGGCTCAGTATGGTTACTTTAATGGCGGTAAAGAAGGAACCGATATAAATACATTATATAATGAAGATAGTGGAAATCTCGATCAGGTATTTGATATTTCCATGAAGGATGATAATGGCGAAGATGTTGTTGTTGCGAAGATTGTTCCTGATTTTGGTAAAGATGCTTTAGGGTTGATAGATTATGGGACACCTTCAGGCTCAGAAACCGAGAGCGATGGAGTAACCACAAAAATAGAGTACAACCCTGTTGGCGACCCTGTTGTGAGGGATTATAATACAGACCCTCTTGCTGTTGTAAACAAAAGCGGTAACGGAGCAAATAAAGTAATTAATGAAGAGTTGGGAAGAAAAGGAGAAAATGTAGGTATTTGGAATTTAGATGGTACGGTCAGAGGTGAGACAAAAAAATTAGTTAGAGAGGTTGATCTTGAGGCCGGAGATATTGTAGAAGTTCATTATCATACATTACTGGGTCAGGATAAAACATTTAAAATTACAAAAGATGATTCAGATGTAGATGCTGTGTTCAATAGAAACAGAAATTGGATTGAGTTTATTGATGATGTTCTTGCTCACTTACTTGACACAGCCAACTATGAGATAACTGTTTATCGTACTGAAGACGAGTATAACGGAATCGTCGGTGATGTATATCAGACTTATGAAAAGAAAACGACCACTACGACGGTAGAGGAATCATCTAAAAGTGTTAGCTCAGACAAGAACAAAGATTATAAAACTTCGAGTGAAGCAGAGAGTGCACTGAACAGCGCGATCGCAACTGAGCTAAGTGGGTACAGTTACGATGCAAGCACAAAAACTTATACAAAAACGGAAGGTAATACTGTCACAAAGGCAACTGTAACAAAATCTACTTCGGATTATGAAGCAGTAGTTGATTACTACAAGGTTCTTGGCGTGAAAGTTTGGCCTATATATGAAACATTTTACAAATATTCATATGAAATATCATTTACGTCTACCACAACCGAGACAGCAACAGTAACTGAGGAAAAAAAGATCGCAACAAAGTGTTTCGATACCATTCAGTATGCACGTACTGAGAAGATACCATATGACCCCGGAAAACCTGCCGAGTTGATTGCTGAGAAAAAAGAAGCTGTTACAGGGACACCTGCTTATGACATCATGTCGTTAAAGTGGAAAACGGATGATGATAGTGAAACTAAGGCAAAAGAACAAAAGTTATTAGCTACAAATGATGACGGCAGAACTGTAAACGGCATCGATTATAAAGAAAAACTTGCACAGATTGCTGAGGCCGGTCAGAAGATTCTCGACTACACCAGCCTTGCTGAAAAGGTTACTGCAGCAAAGGAAGCATCAGAAACTCTCCTTGATATGCTCAAGAATTTCACATATCCCTCGGAGCCTGCAGCGACAGCGGATGCGCAGTCAGCAACAGCGGATGCACAGACTACAGAGAAACAGACTAAAACTGATTATAGTTTTGACGAAAAGTCCGACAACTACATCGGCAAGATATTAGGCGGTTTCCGCGAAAAGGTCGATACATCCATTAAACTTGTCGAGGCAGCCAAGGAAAAGAGAGATGACCTTGGTGAAGAGATAAAAAAAGCAAGGAAGATAGTTGACAATACTGTTCTTCCGACATTTGAAGATGAGACAGCCGCAGCACCGGGCGGATCCAATTTACCGAATGCCAACAATAACAACACGGATGATGATTCCGACGATGACGATTACCCGACAGGATCAGGCGACGGCGGTGCAGGATATCCGGCGGCAACAACGATTTCAGGCCCGACACTGACACCGGTAGCTCTTTACAGCGGAACCACAACATCCGCAACAGGCACCGCAGCTCCTGCAACCGGCAGAGGGACAACAACAGGCCGTAACGCAGCAGTCCTCGGAGCAAGAGCTGAGAATCCCGATGAGACCGAGATAGCAACGACTAAGGACGGAATAGTTGTTTCAAAGGTTGATCAGCCTGCAGCATCAGATGATACAAAGGATACTGCTGAGACTGAAAATAAAGAGCTGGCACGTCTTAGCAATAATGAGGTTCCTCTTGCAGCTACACCGTATGAGGAAGGACTTAACCTGAATCTGTTATGGCTCCTTGCGGTTGCAGTAGTGTGTGCTTCAGGAATCTACGGATACGAAAGACACAGAAGAAAAGCAGCCGTAAATGAAGAGACAAAGAAGTTCAAAAAGAACTGAGATGATAATATGACCGGGATCTGATGATTTTGACAGCGGGCGGAAACGCCCGCTGTTGTTCGTTAAAAAACCTGTCAAAACCTGTTAAAATATATCGGTTAATATCGTATAATCATATATATGGATGGGATTGATAACAGAATGGAAGAATACGTACGACCGCTTGACAGTTCGTTCTCAAAGAGAGTGAACAGGGTTGTTACGGCAGTATTTGCCATACTTGCCGCAGCAGTGTTTATACCGGTGCTGCTTGTGTTTGTCGTGTCGGTATCTTCCCAGGAGAGCGTTGCGGCCATAGGATACAGCTTTTTCCCGCAATCTCTGTCGCTTGAGGCGTACCGCTATCTTCTGCTTTCCGGAAGCTATCTTGCAAGGGCATTTGTCAACTCCGTCATAATAACTGTTGCGGGAACGGTGCTCGGGCTTGCGATCATGAGCCCGTTTGCGTACGCCCTATCAAGGAGGGAGTTTCGCTACCGGAAGGCCCTCTTTGTATTTATAATGTTCCCGATGCTGTTTTCGGGAGGCCTTGTATCAAGCTATATGATCAACACCCAGGTATTTCATCTGGGCAATACCTATCTTGCCCTTATCCTTCCGGGGCTGTGTTCCACCTGGTATATCCTGATAATGCGTAATTACTTCCGCGAATCGATGCCGGAAGAGATGATAGATGCGGCCAAGATCGACGGATGCTCGCACCCGCAGATTTTCGCCCGGATAGTCATGCCCTTATCGAAGCCGGTCATCATGACGATCGCGGTATTTGAGATCTTCGCATACTGGAACAGCTGGTATCCGTCGCTTTTGTATGTCGACAGCAACCACACGGAGCTGTATCCGCTCCAGTATGTGCTCGTCAACATGGAAAGGAGCATCGAGACCATCACCAATGACGCTCAGTTTGTGTCCGGGATCCAGTCGTACTCGCCTCCTGCCGTCACGATCAGGATGGCCATGGTCGTAGTCGTCATCCTTCCGGTTATGATACTGTTCCCGTTCTTCAGAAAGTTCCTGGATACGGGAATGACTGTCGGTTCGGTAAAGGGGTGACGGGCATGAGATATAATGTACGAAAAGCTTCAGCATATGTCATGGCCGTGATCTTTGCACTGTGTATTACGGGATGTGCATCTTCTTCTGCCATTGGGAAAGATCCGGCAGGAGGAGATATCATCAATCTCAGGTTCGTAACGTATGATAACGGAAGTGTTCCGCTTGATGCCAAAGAGGTAATCGCGGCCGCCAATAAAGTTTCGGCAGAAAAGATCGGCGTGACCATTAACCTTGAATTCCAGTCGAAGGAAAAGATCAACCTGATAATGGCTTCCGGCGAGTATTATGACATGATCTTTACGAGTTCGTGGATCAATCCGTACGATAAATTTGCTCCGGCCGGGATGTTTTACGATATTACGGATCTTGTAAAGAGCGAGACTCCCGCGCTATACGAATCGGTAGGGGAATACTGGGACTGTGCCAAAGTCGACGGCCGGATATACGCCGTTCCGACGCTGAAGGATATGGGTGCGGAGGATATGTTCCGCTTTAACTCAGACTACTATGAGGGCAAAAAGGGTATGACGATCCCCGAGCGCATGGATTTTGCTCAGCTAGAGCCTTATCTTGCAGCGTACAAGGATGATTTTCCGGATAAATATCCTCTTGCGATGGACAAATCAGGTGTCGCGGGATACTACAACTGCGTACAGCGGGTGGTCGATCCGATAATTGTGATCCCGTACGGGCAGGATACTCCAAAAGCGGTCCCTTTCTGGGAATGCACTGAGATCATGGACAGGTACAGGCTGCTTCACAAGTGGTATGAAGCGGGCTATATCCATCCGGATGCGGCGACCATCGATTCGACCGCGGCCGATAAGACCTTTCCGGTACGCGCGGGAGTGGCATGGAAAGGTTATATGGGATACTCGAATCCCGCAGACTGGGGATTTAACGTTAAGACATCAGTGTATGACGGGCCGTTTCTGTCGCGCTCAAGCGAGCAGGGGGCTATGACGGCCATCTGCGCCGGATGTGATGAGGAGCATGCAACAGCAGCCCTTAAGTATTTAGAACTGCTTGCCATCGACAGGAAATTCCGCGACATCCTCGGCTACGGGATCGAAGGAAAGCATTTCAATTATCTGAAAAACGGCACGGTACTGCGCACTGCAACCGGAAGCGAGCGGTATAACACGAAACTATACCAGACGGGATCCGGGGTGAATGCATCCGTGGAATCGATAAGTGAGGATGTGCTGTCGGATCCGGACCAGTGGGAAAAGGTTTATGAGGGATACAGACAGGACGGGATATACAGCAAGACGGGTGATTTTTACTACGATCCGACTCCGAAGGAGGATATCATTACGGCGCTTACGGCCATTTATAACGGCTATGCGGCCGAGCTTCGTACCGGGACGAGCAATCCGGATAAAGTGATACCCGAGATCAAGGCAAGGATGGAAAAGGCCGGACTTGATGAACTTGTAAGCGATATACAGGAAAAACTGGACGAGAGTCTTAGGAAATGATGAAAAAAGGAAGAAAAACGTACGGACGAAACAGGAAACACAACGGGCATCTGCTCATGATGAGCGCGCCGGCCATTATCTGGTTTGTGCTGTTTTGTTATGTGCCGATGTTCGGAGCGGCATTTGCGTTCAAGAATTTTACGCCCAAACCCGGCGAGAGCCTGGTAAGGAATCTATTTGTAAACAGCAGATGGTGCGGCTTTGAAAACTTTTCATTCCTGGTCCGCTCGTCAGATATGTCGAACATACTGTTCAACACCCTGTTTTATAACGTGATATTCCTTGTGGCCGGGATAGCCGTTCCGGTAGTGCTGGCGATACTGCTTACGGAGATACACGGAAAAAGGTTTTTGGGCGTTGTGCAGATGGTGCTCCTGCTGCCTTATTTTCTCTCGTGGGTAATTGTCGGATACTGCCTCTATGGGTTCCTGGCGACAGATGAGGGGCTCGTAAATCATGTCCTGAAGCTTCTGGGATCCGCGGGGGTGCAGTGGTATCAGTCGCCGAAGTACTGGAGAGGGATACTGATCGCAACAGGTCTGTGGAAATCAACCGGATATTCGATGGTGATCTATCTGTGCGCGATAACCTCGATCGACCGCACGCTTTACGAGAGTGCGTCCCTTGACGGGGCGGGATTTTGGGACAGGGTCAGATATATCACCCTGCCGCAGCTTCTCCCCACCATAATTACGATATTCATACTGCAGATCGGAAGCCTTCTCAACTCGGATTTCGGCCTGTTCTATCAGGTTCCGCTTGATTCGGATTCACTGGCTTCGGTCACGCAGACACTTGATGTTTACGTTTATAAAGCACTGATGCAGCAGGCGAACTTTTCGTACTCCTCTGCTGCATCATTTCTGCAAAGCTTTATCGGTTGTATATTGCTCGTGACCGCGCACGTGATCATATCCAAGATGGGAGATCAGGACAGCGTGGGAGTCTAGAAGATCAGATCCTTGCCACGCCCGTGGCTCTTGCAGCCTCGGCGACTGCGGCCGCTACGGCCGGTGTGACTTTCTCATTGAAACTGTCCGGAATGATATAATCGCTTCTCAGGTCGGCATCGGTTACGATATCGGCGATCGCCTTCGCGGCGGCCAATTTCATCTCGTCGTTTATGTCGGATGCACGAACGTCAAGCGCTCCGCGGAAAATCCCGGGAAATGCGAGCACGTTATTGATCTGGTTCGGATAATCGCTGCGGCCTGTGGCCATGATCGAAACGCCTGCGGCCTTTGCATCTTCGGGGCTGATCTCGGGGTTGGGGTTGGACATTGCAAAAACTATCGGGTTTGTCGCCATCTTCGCAACCATTTCCTTTGTGAGGATTCCAGGCCCCGACACACCTATGAACACGTCAGCACCTTCTATAACATCCTCAAGAGTTCCCTTTTTCATCAGACGGTTGGAAACCTTTGCCATCTCTTCCTTGACCGGATTGAGCCCTTCTCTGCCTTCGTATATGGCACCTTTTCTGTCGCAGAGTATAACGTTCTTCAGGCCTCTCTTCATCAGAAGCTTTGTGATCGCGATACCGGCTGCTCCTGCGCCGCATACCACGGCTTCGATATCTTCCATTTTCTTGCCTGCAAGCTTCAGCGCATTTGTAAGTCCCGCGAGGACGACTACCGCCGTGCCGTGCTGATCATCATGAAAGATCGGAATGCTGCAGCGCTCCTTGAGCTTGCGCTCTATCTCAAAGCATCTCGGCGCGGAGATATCCTCAAGATTGACTCCGCCGAATGAACCTTCGAGAAGCGCCACGGTCTCGACTATCGTGTCAACGTCCTTGGACTTTACACACAGCGGAAACGCATCGACTCCGCCAAACCGCTTGAACAGGACACATTTGCCTTCCATTACCGGCATTCCGGCTTCGGGGCCGATGTCACCGAGCCCGAGGACTGCGGTGCCGTCCGTGACTACGGCTACAAGGTTGGATCTGCGTGTATATGTATAGGAAAGATCTATGTCATCTTTTATCGCAAGGCACGGCTGTGCAACGCCGGGAGTGTACGCAACGGAGAGGTCTTCCATTGATTCGACTTCACATCTCGGGGTTACTTCGATCTTGCCCTGCCATTCAGCGTGTTTTGAAAGTGCCAGTTCTTTAGGTGTCATAATAATTGCCTCTAAAAAATTCTGTAGCCCGAAGGGGGAACCAACGGGCTACGATGAGGGGAGTATAAATAATTAATAAGGGGTCGTAAATGAGAATCTATTGAAGGGGAGATTCTCGCTTACGAGGATATTATATTATGCTTTCAGGAAAAAAACAACTGTTTTTGGAAAATAGTAGCAAACTTTTTTTACAGCACAACATCTTGCGGATGGCGTATTTACGGGGCTTTCGAGGCATCGACCATCCGGAAGCGGCCATTCTACAAGTACTTGAAAAATCTCCCCCGATAAGGCACAATATATGGTGATATGAAGCAGATTTTAATGGCGCCGTGCCACTTCGGAATGGAGGCGGTGCTCAAAAAAGAAATAGCCGGATTGGGATATGAGATCGTCGAGGTAATGGACGGGCGTGTGATTTTTGCCGGAGGCGAAGAGGCGGTTGCGCGGGCGAATGTGTTCCTGCGCACGGCTGAGCGCGTGCTCCTGATCGTGGGTGATTTTACGGCAACGACGTTTGATGAGCTGTTTGAGGGGATCAGGGCCATTGACTGGCCGGACTATATCCCGAGTGACGGGAAGTTCTGGGTCACGAAGGCAGCAAGCGTCAAGTCGAAGCTCTTCTCACCGTCCGATATCCAGTCCATCACCAAAAAGGCAATGGTCGAGCGGATGAAGCAGACCTATGGCGTTGAATGGTTTTCCGAGGACGGGGACAGCTATCCGCTGCGGATTTTCATCAACAAAGACAGAGTGCTTGTCGGGCTCGATACGACGGGAGAGTCGCTTCACAAGCGGGGCTACCGCAAGCTTGTTAGCCACGCGCCCCTCGCGGAAAATCTGGCGGCCGCTCTGATCATGCTGACGCCGTGGAAAGCCGACAGGATATTGGTCGATCCGTTCTGCGGATGCGGGACCATACCTATCGAAGCCGCCATGATGGCAGCGCATATCGCCCCGGGAGCAGGCAGGGAGTTTACGGCCGAGACATGGGACATCGCGCCGCGAAAGACCTGGTATGCGGCCGTTGACGAGGCAAATGATATGGTGGACATGTCGGTATCCACGGACATTCAGGGATACGACATCGACGATGATATGATAAGATCGGCCCGTGAGAATGCCGCGGCTGCAGGGGTCGGCGGTATGATACATTTTCAGAGACGCCCGGTGTCGGAACTGTCGCATCCGAAGAAATACGGATTTATCGTCACGAATCCGCCGTACGGTGAGAGGATAGGAGAGAAGAGCGAGATAGCCTCGGTATATCAGGAACTGGCCGAGCGGTATGCAGCGCTCGATTCGTGGTCGGCGTATGTGATCACGGGCTATCCCGATGCTGAGAAGATAATGGGGCGTAAGGCCAATAAGAACAGAAAGATATACAACGGCATGATGAAGACGTATTATTACTGTTTCGAAGGGCCGAAACCCGGCAAGGCAAAGCAGGAGCGTCAGGATGCCCGGACGTAGGCTGACTGTTACATGAGGAAGGTATTATGAAGATAATATTTGCAACCGGAAATGAGAATAAATTAAGAGAGATCAGGCAGATAACCGCCGATATGGATATTGAGGTCGTGTCGATGAAGGATGCCGGGGTCTATACGGAAGTGGATGAGACCGGAACGACGTTTGAGGAAAACGCATATCTGAAAGCGAGTGCCATCGCAAAGAAATGTGGACTGCCGACACTGGCCGATGACTCCGGACTGGAGATTGACTACCTTGGTAAACAGCCCGGAATACACTCATCCCGCTTTATGGGAGAGGACACTCCGTATCCGGAGAAAAATGCGGAAATCCTGCGCCGGCTGGAAGGGGTTCCCGATGATGAGCGTACAGCAAGGTTTGTGTGCGCGATCTGCTATGTTCGACCGGATGGGTCAAAAGAGGTGGTCAAGGCTACCATGGAAGGGACGATCGCATATGAAGCCGCAGGGGTTAACGGCTTCGGATATGATCCGATCTTCTTTTTGCCTGACAGGGGATGTACGTCCGCACAGCTGCCTCCGGAGGAAAAAAACCGTATCAGTCACAGGGGTAAAGCCCTGCGGATGATGAAGGATATTCTGGAGAAGGAGTATGCTTCCGGTCAGGGGCAAAGCTGAGAATGAAAATACTGGTTGTAAGTGACACTCACGGATATAACGACAGGATGTATGAGGTGATCGCAAAGGAAGCTCCGTTCGACATGCTGATCCATTGCGGTGATCTTCACGGTGAATATGAGCGGCTCCGCGACAGGGTTGACTGCAGCCTTCATGTCGTGGCGGGGAACAACGATTATGAGGCCGATCTGCCGAGGATAAAGGATTTTTCGATAGGTACATATAAGGCCATACTTACCCACGGACATCGCTACCGCCTGTATTCGGATCTGTCTTCGCTTTACTATCTTGCGGCCGAAAATCACGCGGATTATGCTTTTTTCGGCCATACGCATGTACCGGTGATATATGAGGAAGGGCCTGTAACGCTGATAAACCCGGGATCGCTCACATACCCGAGACAGCAGGGCCGGAAGCCGTCCTATATAGTCGGAAATGCCGAGAACAATAAAAAGCCGGTGTTTGAGATAAGATATGTTTAAAATGATGTGATTTTATAGTAAAGGTGATGTTCATGGAAAAGAGGAAACTTTGGATATTTATCGCGGTCGCTTACGGCGTGACCGCCCTTATGAGCCTTGTCATGTTCATGGGGTTTAGAAAACAGTATGATATTACGGCTTTTGTGAATGTACAGATGATGTATCCCGCGTGCGGCGTGATACTCGGGAAGATGATCACAAGGCGTGAAGATGATGAACTTCCGGTGGCCGGTTTCATAACGGTTCTCATAACAACGGCCCTTATGATGATAACGGCTGTTTTATCGGTTGCTTTTCATATAGATCCGCTCGAAGTGGCGGGACAGAAAATTGATATATGGAACCTGATATCGCAGCTGCCTCTTATAACGGGAAGTGTTGTCGCCTACATACTGTTCTGGACATGTGGACGGCAAAAACGGGAAAACGCCGGAATAGAGCGAAAGAATATCAAACTCAGTATCATTTTGATCGCTGCGTTTGTCGCACTTTTTATCGGAAAGTGCATGATCGCCGTTTTTGTGGAGGATTACGTTTCGCATTCGGATGAGCAGCTTCAGGTCATCCTTGCAACGATATCCAGTCCTCTCACTTGGATATCATTAGCGGTACTTCCCATAAACTTTATCTTTTCGTTTATTGCCTTTTTCGGGGAAGAATACGGCTGGAGATATTACCTGCAGCCCATTATGCAGAAAAGGTTCGGCAAGCGCTGCGGTATCCTTTTGCTCGGTATTGTGTGGGCGATATGGCACATCGATGTCGATTATATGTACTATGCTGAAGGATACGGACTGCAGGCGTTCGTATGCCAGATCATCACGTGTGTTGCGATAGCGATCTTCTTCGGTTATGCATATATGAAGACAGGGAATATATGGGTACCGATCATAATGCACTATCTGAATAACAACATAGCTGCTCTGATAGGCGGCAGGGGATCTGCTGTGTTGACGGGTCAGGTGATAGAATGGAGCGAGATCCCCATAGTTGCGATCTCCTATGTATTTTTTATTCTTTTCATCCTTGCACCGGTATTTAAAAAAGAGGCTGTATCGGAGAATGCCACGATATGAACAAAAACCGCTCTGAAGAAGCAGTCCCGGGCTGTGAACGATCAGATCCCGGGCTGTGAACGATCAGCCTCCGGACTGTGAACGGTCAGGTCGGTTGACACCTGACGGTGTATTAATTATAATTCCTAGAAGTATTTAAGTGTGTTGATACTGTCCGGGGTGTGGCTCAGTTTGGCTAGAGCGCGTGGTTTGGGACCACGAGGCCGCAGGTTCGAATCCTGTCACCCCGAGTACTATTTTGATCCCGGAAGTTCGCTGTTTATGCGGCTTGCGGGATTTTTGTTATCGTAAAAATCACCCCGATTTTTGGTTACCCTTGGTTACCCTGGTTACCCTAAGATTATTACCTTCGAGGAGAGCTTTCGCTTCCGA
>JAILIS010000003.1 GCA_024695145.1 Lachnospiraceae bacterium | reverse complement strand
ACCGGCGGTGCAGGAAAGAAAAAGCCATTTTAAGTGCATCAAAAAAAGCGGCATCAGCCGCTTTTTTATTTACTTTTCAATAAAGAATATGCCAAGAGTTCCGGGGCCGCAATGGCTTGAAACAACGCTTCCCACATGGGTTTCAAATATCCTGTCGAAGATCTCCAGGGATTCCAGATAATGTCTTACCGCACCGACGATCCTGGCATCCTGAACCGAGTGTGTGATGAAGATCCTTTCCGGCCTTCCGTTACGAAGTCGGTCTTCAAGGCCGTGAGCATAATCGATAACGGTCTTATCAAGACTTCCTCGATATTTGATGCCCACCTCGAGAACGCCGTCCCTGCAGTCGATCCTGGGATGTATCTGAAAAGCCGATCCCACGAATGCGGTAAGTCCGGAGCATCTTCCGCCTCTGTGAAGATAGTCGAGAGTATCTATCACAAAGCTCGAGCATACCTTGCTCTTGAGTCTTTCGGAAGTTTCAAATATCTCTTTTCCGCTGCATCCCTTAGCTGCCATCAAAGCCGCCTCGATGACCAGCTGCCCCGTACCCGACGAAAGATTGTTGGAATCCAGGACGTATACCTGTTCCGACATCTCAAGCTTTTCTGCGGTCCTTCTGATTATGTCCGCGGATTTTGACATCTCGCCCGATATGGTGAAAACAACGATCTCTGTTTCAGTGCCCTTAAAAGGCATGAACAGTTCCTCTATCCTTTCCTCCCTGGGCTCTATAGTCTGAGGAGTGGTCTTATTCTCCTCGGACCACTTAAATATATCGGCAGGAGTGATATCAACGCCGTCTTCATAGGTTTTTCCGTCCATCACCACCTGAAGCGGTATCAGGGTCACATCGTATTCCTTGACAAGATCCGGCGAAAGATCGCAGGTGCTGTCTGCCATTATTTTTACCTGTGTACTCATATTCGAGTCCCCCTTGGCCGATATAATAAATATACGTAAATTGTTTCTAATCTGTAAAATTTTCTGAAAAAGTTCTTAAAAGCAGTGATTTTCTGCACAATATAGTTTAAAATGGTTATAAGGCATTCGATGCCTCATATAGCAAATTAATATGAACGGAGCGTGAGCCTATGGTAAAAATCTATCTTTTAGACACCAACATCCTTCTTCACCAGCCGCGAGCTATATTCGGATTCGATGACAACATTGTAGCCATCACTTCCGTAACCCTTCAGGAACTCGATCAGAAGAAAAGTTCCCCGGGAGAGCTTGGCTATATGGCGAGAGAAGCCATTCGTGAGCTTTCGCGAATGAAAGGTTCCTTCAAAGACGGGATCGAGCTTGATAACGGCGGTATTTTCAGGATCTTCCAGGCTACCGACGTAAATCATATGCCCGGATATCCTGACACTCCCGACAACAGGATAATCAATACGGTCTTCGAGATTCAGCACCATTGCAAAGAGCCTGTCATCCTCGTTACCAACGATGTTTCGATGATGATAAATGCCGAATTTGTCGGCGTTACCGTTCAGACATATCACAACGAGCACATCGACACCGATGAGATGTATACCGGCCGAAACGAGGAAGTTCAGGAAGACTCTCCCGGACTGCCGAACGAATACGGTGTATTCTACTATCCTTCGGGAGGCACGGCTCTCAAGCGCTTTGTCAACAATGAATGGGTGCAGCTGAACGACGAAGATTACAAATGCGAATACTGTATTCCCAAAAACGTCGGCCAGCGCTTTGCACTTCATGCACTGCTCTCAAGCCCCGAGGAAATCCCGCTTGTTATACTGAAAGGCCCCGCAGGATGTGCAAAGACATTCCTGTCACTGGCTGCCGGCCTGCAAGGGTACTTCGGTGATAAATATGACCGGCTTATAATAACACGTTCAAACACCCTTTCGGACGCTGAGCTCGGCTTCCTTCCCGGAGATCTGGAAGACAAAATGGGACCTCTCGTAGCACCATTTTTTGATAACCTGCAGGTTCTCCTCAAACTTAAAAACGAGTCCGAGAACAAGAACAAACGTTACATGCATGACGACGCCGAAGAAGTCAAGGCTCAGATCGAAGACATGATCGAGACCGGAATCATCGAGATCGGATCGCTTGCGTACATGCGAGGACGTTCCCTTGTTAATTCATTTGTCATCATCGATGAAGCGCAGAACTGCTCCATCGGCCAGATCCTGGAGATCGTCACCCGTGCGGGCGAAGGCTCAAAGATCGTTCTCCTCGGTGACCCCGATCAGATCGATAATCCGAAGCT
>JAILIS010000029.1 GCA_024695145.1 Lachnospiraceae bacterium | reverse complement strand
TCCAAAACATGCTCGATATGGTCTATCTGGTATGCTCGGATTTAAGGGTGCCACTTCCTAACCGAAAACCTCGTGGCGCGTAATCAGCATAAACACTGGGGTTGATGGCATTATTTACCCACCATTATCCCTGAAGAGCCTAAAAAATGTGGTGATATCCGAAGCCTGTGTAAAAGGCGACCCGGAGAACGCAAACCTTCGCGCGCTTATCGAGGCTGCAAGAGAAAAAAAGACGAGGATCTTTACCATATCCTCGCAGGATACGCTTAGAGCCGGCGATCTTCGGATAAAATGTCTGGCGCCGGGAAAAGAACCCGCAACACCGTTTGATCCGAACGATTCGTCCATAGTGCTCAGGCTCGATGCCCCGGGCGGATTTTCCGCCATGTTTACCGGGGATATAAGCGAGAACACCGAAAGCCTGATAGCAGATGAGCTGTCTTTGGTATCATATCTGAAAGTCGCTCATCACGGGAGCCGGACATCGACATCGGCTGATTTTCTCAAAAAAACAAGACCGGATATATCGGTCATAAGTGTCGGGGAGGGCAACTCTTACGGACACCCGACAAAAGAGGCGCTTCAGCGCCTCATGCACGTAAAAACGGTCATATATCGCACCGATAAGTGCGGGGAAGTGATCGTAAGATTTAAAAAAGGCGTCCTGAAGGTCAGTACCGTCATTCCTCCGTGATCATCTTCACAGGCTCGAGCGTTCTGATCCTCCGGCCCATAAAGGCCGCCGTCAGCATCGCTATCCCGCATATGATGGCAACAGTTCCGGCAAATGACAGGGGATCTATGAAAAACACGGCCTTTCTGAAACCGAATATCGCAAATGCCGATTTCATAAGCCCGGAGCAGCATGACGGCGACAGTGCAAGGCCTATAGCCACTCCGATCAGTATCGCGGGCATGTTTGAGAGCATAACCCGCCGTATGAGACTTCCCGAAGTAAAACCGAGAGCCTTGGATATCCCGAGGTTTCTCCATTCCCGAGTTATCTGGGCCCGAACGATCAAGGATTCAACAAATGCAACGATCATGATCGTAAGAGCGGCGATAAACACCGCGACTGCTTTCATTCCCGCAGAGACCACGCCTGTCGTATTCCTTGCGGCTTCCCTGTAATCGGTCACCTCCACATCGGGATACACATCTTCAAACTCTTCTTTGAATTCATCAAACGTTTTTCCGGGTTTTAAGTTCACCCAGATGCTGTATTCACTGACAGCCGGTGCCACACGCTCATACCCGGCAACGGTTATATAGGCCATCATCCCCATGTTGTTCATCGTCTGACACAGGCCGCACACCTTATAGTTCTCCTCTTTTCCGCCGTTTTTGATCGTGACCGTGTCACCGAGACCCGCATTTAACGTATCGGCCGCGGCACTTGCAAGCATTATATCGTTCTCTTTTACCGGCCAGCCTCCTTCAAGTATGCTGCCGCCGACGATATCTGACGTATCCGTGAATGCTCTCGTTGTTATGCTTGCAGCTCTTTTTCCGATCATGTAGTTAAACGCATACCATGTGTCACCGTATACTGATTTTACCGTATCCATCGCGGCAACATTTTTCATCATCGTTTCCGACCCGTCAACGACCGCATCGCAGTCAAACATTCCCGCAAGGTTTAAAAGCGCTGCATCGTCTTTTGCATACGAATCAACCATTCCGAAACCGAATATCGTCGAGATCGACAGTACCGCCATGATAAAGATCGTTCCGAGCTTACTCCTGAAATTCCCGAACGTATCTTTTAAGGCAAGTGTTAAAGATATTGGAAGTGCCGTATGTTCAAACGAAAAATGGTTCCTTCTGTTCTTTGTGACGCTATTGCCTCCGTGAAGTGCCGACAGCACGGTAGTCTTTGAATATTCATGCCCCAGTGCGAGAGTCAGTACCGATACGACAAGACATATCGCGGCAAATACAGATACGGCTGTTACCGGATCTGCGCTCTGGTTCCATGTAAGTCCGAGTGTGGCCAGTATTATGGCTCCCGCGGGCTGCAGCAGGGCTGCCCCCAGCACGATACCCGCTGCAGATCCGAAGCCGGATACAAGGAGCAGCTGCACGAGAAGGATCATTACAAGCTGCTTTACCGTATATCCCGAAGCCTCCATAATGCCGGTATTTCTCATGTTGAGCATGATGAAGTTTTTTACCGAAAAGTGTATTATGACCATCGCGATGACAAGCATCACCACGGCAAACATAAGGACGATCGCCACAAATATGAACGGCAGGATAAGGGATGCGGTCTTCATGAGCTGCGCAGGCAGAAAATTCATCGAATACAGATAATATTCGGGATGCTTCCTGCAGTATGCGATATACCAGTCGTTGAATTCATTGAACAGATCGTCGCAGTATTCATTGGCATCCCTGCCTGAATTTTTCGCCCTCTTTGTAAGATCCGTCTTGATGAGTTTACACGGTATAGCTCTGCCGGGATTTTCGAATTCGATCGTGTTGTACATCCTCTCTGACGTAAAGATAAGATACGTGCCGAGATTCATAGGAGAGCAGTATATATTATCTTCATTAAAGCCGGCGACTTTCAGCAGATATACGTTATCGCCTATCTTAAGCTCCATCAGGTCGCCTGCTTTAAACGAGCTTGAAAGAGATGCGGGTATCACCGCCATGTTCCCGTGAAATCTTCCCGAAGGGACCGACATGGTCTGCATCTTCCGCTCATCCTCATATGAAGCTATGTGAATAGAATAATCGGTCCACAGTTTCTGTCCGTGACGTCTGTACTTGGCATTTGTATTCAGATATTTCGTTGACTCGTATCCGCTAAGATCCTCATTACCCCTGATGATCTCGGCGATCTTGGTCTCCGCACGGTCATCGGATGATATCATGATCAGAAGGTCAGATGCGTTGATCTTCTGCATGTTCGTGTCAATGACACGTCCCGTTCCCACCAGAAAAGAAGCACTGATAAAGATCAGTGCCGATGCGGCAAGCGTGAGGATGAAAAAAGTCAGCATATCACCCTTCTGCTTTCTGATATTGTTTTTTGCCATAAAGTAATATCGGTACATCTTACCATCCCATATCCTGAAGAAATGACTTGAGTTTGTTATGCCGCTTCACCGCATTTTCGCGTTCCGGATTGTTCTCATCCTTGTAGCCTCCGGTATACGGCCCGAGATACACCTCATCCGAGATGACACCGTCCGCAAGATAGATTATCCTGTTCCCGCGCTCGGCGGCCGCAAGAGTATGCGTGACCATCACTATGCTCTGTCCCTGCGCATTAAGGTCTGACAGGATGTTCAGCACATTTTCGGTGTTCTGAGAGTTTAAGGCTCCCGTCGGTTCGTCGGCAAACAGTACCTCCGGACTGTTGATAACACCCCGGACGACTGCCACACGCTGCTGCATCCCGCCTGACATCTGGGTCGGAAACTTGTTAAAATCATCCTCCCCGATCTCAACGCGCTGCAGAAGCTCTTTTGCTCTTTCTGCCACATCCCGTCTGTCACCCGTTTTAAGCAGACCCACGACCATGACGTTATCAAGAGCGCTCATGCTGTCATTTAAATAATTCTGCTGGAACACGAATCCGACATGATCCCTGCGAAACACGGCAAGCCTGTCGTTGTCAAAGCCCGTGATCCGGGTCTTATCGCCATCGGCATCCTCATATGTCACGGCTCCCATACTCGGTCTGTCCATTCCGGAAAGGGCATAGAGCAAAGTGCTCTTTCCCGACCCGGAATTACCCATTATCACGGTAAAATCGCCCCGGTATATTTCAAGTCCGATGTTTTTCAGTACCTGCTGTTCAACATTTCCGCTCTTAAATGATTTGGACAGCTCTTCCGTGTATATGACCCTCTTTTTTGATCCCGATATATTTTCCATTTATCTGACCTTTACCTTCTGACCGTTTGTAAGCTCGCTTGTCTCGTCCCATCCGACGATCTCCCCGGCCGAAAGTCCCTCGCAGACTTCGGCCATATCATCGTTTCTCGCCCCGACCGTTACTCGTCTTAATTCCGCTCTGTTTTCGTTTATCACGAAGACGTAATCACCTTCATCATCGGAACACAGTGCATCGGTCGGAACGAGCAGTGCATATGCGAGCATTGCGGTATTGACCTTAACCTTTGACTCGATCCCTAAAATGATCGAGTCATCAGGCTCGTCTACCGCCAGCTCCACTCTGATCCCGGGAGTGTCGGCATCTTCACTGGTCTTCTTCTCTATCCTTGTCACACTGCACGTATAGTCCTTATTTTTGATATGTGCGCTTGCACTCTGGCCTTCTTCTATATCAGTGATGTCGTATTTGTTCACGTAGCATACGACCGCAACGTCATCAAGAGACTGTATCTGAACAAGTTCCTGTCCGGATGAAACGTAACTGCCTTCCGATACCGAAAGCTTTGTCACGATCCCGTCAAAATCAGCTCTGACGCCATCCATCGCCTCGCTGTAATCCTGAAGTTTTGACTCGTTTACAAGATCATCCGCTGCTTTTACGGCTTCAAGCTGATCTTTTGCACCCTTCGTCTGCAGATTAAGCTGTGTCGACGCCTTCTGACTTTCCATGACGGACCTCTTTTCCTTGTATGAGGCCATCAGATAATTCAGATAATCAAGTTCTTCCTGTTTTTTTACGATCTCGGGATCGTACTGCTGATCATGGGTATTTCTGGCAATCTCTTCCTGGATATGCTGTCTTGCTTTTTCGACTTCTTCCGGATCATCATCCTCATCGGGAACGCAGCCCGCCAGATCGGCCTGAAGCTGAGCGCCTCTTGCACTGAGCTCCGATTTTCTGTCGGTAAGTGCTTTCTGCGTCATGATGATCACGGCCTCTGTTGTTGTGATCTGTGAATCAAGCGCCGCTATGGAGTTCTTTGCTTCACCGTAAAGTCCTGCGATCCGCCCTCCCGTCTGTTTCGAATCGTCATATCCGCCCTGATCAGCTTGAGCATCAAGTTCCGTAAGTGTTGTCTCCAGTTCGATATCTTCCATATCATAGGAGATCATCAGATCCCCCTTTTTGACAAGATCCCCCTCTTTGACGTTCACGGATCCGATGACTCCGCCGATATTGGCAAAATACTTTTTTTCCGTCAGACTTTCAACTTTACCGTTGAGCTCGAGCTCGCATTCAAGCTGTCCCGACGAGATCGATGCCGTATGGATGACCGTTCCCGCAAAAGCATTAACGGATACGGCCCCGACCGCTACAGCGGTTGCAATTGCTGTTCCTATCAGTAACTTCCTGTGATTCTTAAGATTCATTATCCCACCCCTGACTGTAATATAGGCGGCAACATAAAAGCCCCTTGCCGCATCAAACTATATTAGACACAGTTTAATGCAACAAGGGGTATTTCATTAATAAAAGATTAAATTTACATTACCGGACGCAGATACTGTCTTTGACTTTGTTGAACAGGCCTTCCTTTATGCCTCCGACGAGCATGATGTCCTCAATGGCCGAAAATCCTCCGTTCTGTTCTCTGTAGGCTATGATCTTGTCGGCCTTGGATTCGCCTATTCCCGGCAGAGTCATGAGCGTCGACTTATCGGCCGAATTTATGTCAACCAATCCCTCGCTGCCGGAGGATGGATCTGCTGATTTTTCTGCAATGTCTGTGTTGGTTCCGACTCCGGGGGCGTTTGTTGTTATGTTAACTACCGATCCGTAAAGCTCCTCTCCCGACTCCAGCGCCTCTTCTATCTCGACTCTCGTCGGGATATAGATCTTCTGTCCGTCTTTTACAGGCTCCGCAAGGTTGAGATAATCCGTACCGGCATCTGCCGTAAATCCGCCTGCCGCATCCACGGCATCCGTAACGCGAACGTCTCCGTCAATGCAGTAAACGTCAGGTTTTCCTACAGCTCCGCACACATACACCCTGACGGATCGCACATTTTTCTCCGGTTCTCCGGGATCGTCCTTTGCAGCGTCACTGTCCGGTGCCACTGTGGTTTCTTCGGCAAGGCTTTCGGCCGTAACGCTCTCAAGCGGGATGACTGTCTCGTCATCCTGACAGCCGGTAAATACCGTGGCGGCCGCCAAGGCCGCCACGACAATACGATATTTGATTGTTCCTGTATTCAATGGTTCACTCTTTCCGAGTTCACCGATAACCGTCTTCTTATCTTCCGAATCCGAAGAAGAATTCCTTCAGTTCATCGGGAAGAGAGTTGTAGTATTCCTCAAGAGTCTCAGCGTCCGGAGTCTTTTTGCCGGAATCGTTCCCGTCGTCTTTCCTGTCGGAATCTTTGTCCTTGCTGTCAGGCTTGTCAGAATTACCAGGCGCAGCCGTATCTTTGTAATCTTTTCTGGCGGCAAGAATTACGGTCACGGTCTTGTCTTTATACTCCCCGTCTTCCTGACGGCTTATCACAAGATCGACTTTTTCACCTGCTTCATAGTACTCGAGCTTGCTGCGCAGATCCGCAAGCGTTGATACCGATACTCCGTCAAACTTCTTGATGATGTCACCCTTGAGAAGTCCGGCTTCGTCAGCAGGGCTGTCTTTTGTTATCTCCTGAAGATAGATACCCTCGGGGATTCCATACATCTTGGATGTCTGTGCGTCAACAGTCGCACCGGAGATACCGAGATATCCTGTCTTGTCATCTCCGACTTTGTCCCTGCTCTTGCGGTTCATAAGAGCCTCTATTGTAGGATCGGCCGTATTGATCGGGATAGCATAGCCCATTCCTTCCACATAAGTTGACATGAGCTTTGCGGTGTTGATACCGATGACCTCGCCCTTCATGTTCAGAAGCGCTCCGCCGGAATTACCGGGGTTGATGGCTGCATCGGTCTGTATATAACTGATCTCTGTGTCATCATCGGGTACGTCTCTGTTAAGTGCCGATACGATACCGGTCGTAACGGACTGGCCGTAACCTACGGCATTACCTATGGCAACAACCTGCTCACCGACCTGAAGCGCATCGGAATCACCGATAACCGCAACCTTTATCTGATCGAGCGTATCCTTTTTCAGATCCGACATCTTGATGCCAATTACCGCAAGATCCACTTCTGTATCTTCGCCTTTAACCGTGGCATCGTATATTTCCGAATCAACGAAACCTACCGTAATGGAATCGGCTCCGTTTACAACGTGAGAGTTGGTGGCAATCAGAAGTTCCTCATCAGTCTGTCCGATTATGATCCCGCTTCCTCTGGAAATGTTTTCGTATTCCCTGTAACCGTTGCCCCACATATCACGCAGCTGTGTAACAGTTGTATTTGTTATGGATACAACGCACGGGAGATTGTTCTTGGCAAGTTCGGTAACGCTCATGCCTATCTCGCCGCCCGCTTTTTCTATGTCATTGGATTCAACCGCCTTTGTAAGGGATGCATTTGCGACTGTCGATTTCTCCTCGGTGGTCTCTTTCTTTGTCTCTGCCCGGGTCTCATCCTCTCCCGTGATCTGCTTCTCTACCGCAGCAACCGCCTTCCTCGGGAAAAACGTATCTATCACTCTTGTTATACCTGCAAATCCGAATGCGGCCAAGACACCGAATGCAAGCCCTATGGCCGCGCCTGCTCCGACTTTCTTTAAAAACTTACCCATATGTCATACCTCGCTTTCTTCATAATTCTTATTTGGGAATCGGGATCATCCTGCCCCGCTTTTTACAAAACCCATTTTCCACCCAAAAAATTATGAATCTGTGATAGAAGTTTGTATTTTTTGTGTATTTGTCAAGACTGCTTTGCAGTCTTGACAGGCGGAGCGCCGTTTGAGCGGGTACGGCAGTTGTCAAGACCGCCCTTTGGTCTTGACAGGCGGAGCGCCGTTTGAGCGGGAGCGGCCACTACATCACTGTATCAGCCCCGCTCCTCCCGCATTAAATGACTCCTGCGTCGGAAGATTCGCCTTTATCTTTTCTATCTGACCGCCGATCGTATCGGACAGTTCTTTAAGGATCTCTTCCGGATCCTGACCGTTCCATACTCTCGTAAATGCGATCTCAAGCTGTACCCAGTAGTTGGATGTCTCCACCATCTTCGGCAGCGGCATCGATTTTTCATACTCCTCCATAATATTGCTTATCTCGGAATCCTCGTACTCAACGGTTTTGCAACAGCTGACTTTACCCGATTTCATATAAAGATCCGAGGCCTTATCGTACACAATGTATTCCGCAAGCCTGTTCGCATCATCCTTTTTGGATGAGTACCCATTGACGGCCACGGCATCCGTCACGGACAGGCCTCTGGCCTTCAAAAGATCCGTGATGTCGGGAAGTGCACATATTCCGTATTCAAAATCAAACTCCCCGTTCTTTTGCGCATCATGAATGCGTGCGATCGCATCTGTTGTCGCTACGGTAAATACCATCTTTCCGTCTATAAAATCCTGAAGGATGTTATTGTAATTATCAACCTTTGTATCTATAGAAAAGAACTGGTTCATGGTCTGGTATGCCCTGAGGCATTCGACCGCCTGGCTGTTGTAAATATTGAAAGCAGAGGCGTTGTCACCGTGCTCGCCCCCGACATCCATGTAGTTGCCTACAAAGAAATAGTTGTAGAAAATGTCCGACACATCCCATTTGAACACCGATTCCACGGCTTCGGGAGCATCATAGTTGTTGGCAAATGTCTTGATATCTTCTATCGTCGACGGGATCATCGTTGCAAGCTTTTCAAGAACCTCCGGATCGGCAACGGCATCCTCATTGCCCATCGGATCCTCCAGATCCGCTTCTGTCATATCCCCCTCTTCGGTATCCGTTCCTTCCTCTTCCGATTGCTTATCACCGTCAGCCTCGTCTTTATCATCATCTTCCTTACCATCTTCTTTATCATCTCCGTCATCGGTGCTTATCTCTTTTGCAACCTCTTTGGGAGCGCCTTCCTCCTCAAGCTGCCTTGTGGCCTCTTCACCCTCGATCAGATCAGCGTCGGCTTCGATCCTGTTCTGGGCAATGGATGCCATATACGTTTTGTTATATAGGAAGAAATTCGTTTCATAATAAAGAGGATATGCCACGAAATGATCATAGCAGGTTACCGCGTTCAGCGCAGTCTGCGGATAGTTCGAAATGTTTATAACGTTTTCCGGATCGGTGATCTCGCTGGCAAGGCCGGACAGATATGCCCGGAGCAGATTGTCGTGGGAAGTGATGTACAGATCGCACGGTGCCTCAGTGCGGACTCCGTTTCCGACCGAATCGGCATTTATGGCTTCAAGAAACTGAACCCCGTCCTTTTTGACGACGTTGACCTTTATATCATTATCCTGCTGGAAAGAAAGCGCCACCGAAGAAAGATACTCGGTAAGAGCATCATCGGTATACCAGATCGTAAGAGAACCGTCATCCGTATAAGCGGGAATATTCTGGGCGCTGTCCGCCTGCTGCCCGGGTTCACCTTCTTCAGTCGCCTCATCCGTTTCCGATGCTCTTTCATACATCGGATCGTCCGTGGTATATGCCACGTACCACAGTGATAACGCAAGTGCCGCAACAAGAATTGCACAGATCCATCTTTTGAACATAACTACTCCGCAAGAGAAGCATTCAGCTTATCGATCATCTCATCAACGTCCGCCTCGCTAATGATAAGGGGCGGCAGAAAACGTATCACATCAGGGCCGGCTGTGATCAGCACAAGACCTTTTGAAAGAGCGGCGGAAACCACATCCGCGGGTTTCTTTTTGTCCGTATCAAAAACAATACCTCTCATCAGTCCCAGTCCTCTTTCGGCGATCAGGCAGTCATGCGATGCCACCGTCTCTTCGAGCCTCTTTTTAAGATAAGGGGCCACTTTATTGACATTATCGATAATACCGTCTTCCTCGAATATCCTGAATACCTCGGCCACCGCGGCACATGCAAGAGGATTGCCTCCGTATGTCGTGCCGTGATCGCCGGGAACAAGCGACGAAGATGCCGTTTTTTCATTAAGCAGAAAAGCTCCGACGGGAATGCCGCATCCGACAGCTTTGGCTGTTGTCAGGATGTCCGGCTGCACCCCGTACTGCATGAATGCATACATGCTTCCGCACCGTCCCATTCCGCACTGTATCTCATCTAGTATCAGAAGTATATCATTGTCATCGCACAGTTTTCTGACTCCCGTGATGAACTCCTTATCAGCCGGGAATATTCCTCCCTCGCCCTGCACGGTCTCCATTATGATCGCACAGGTCCGGTCATTTACAAGCGCTCTGACACTATCAAGATCGTTAAAATCAGCAAATTTCACGTTACCGATCATCGGTTCAAACGGCTCCCGGTAATGATCGTTTCCTGTCACTGACAGAGCTCCGAAAGTCCTCCCGTGGAAAGAGTGCTGCATAGCAATGATCTCATGATCCGTCTTTTTATCTTTAAGATAGGCATACTTTCTCGCTGCTTTTATCGCGCCTTCCACGGCTTCCGCACCGCTGTTAGTAAAGAACACTTTGGGAAGCTTCGCCGCTTCGGTAAGTGCCTTTGCCGCCTCGGCAAGAGGTTTTGAATAGTAATAGTTGGATGTATGACATATCTTTTCGATCTGGCTTTTGAGTGCAGCTTCATAGCGCTTATTGCCGTAGCCTATCGCGTAAACGGCAATGCCCGCGCAAAAATCGAGATATTCCTTACCGTTATCATCATACAGTCTTACCCCGTTTCCGTGATCAAACACTATGGGGTAACGGTTATAAGTGTGAAGCAGGTGTTCTTCCGCAGTCTTTATCGTATCGTTCATGCTCATGATTTTTCCTCATCTTTAAAAAACATCGTTCCTATACCTGTGTCGGTAAATACCTCAAGCAGCAGACTGTGGGGTTTTCTCCCGTCAAGTATATGCACCCTGTCAACGCCGTTCCTGATGGCATCCGTACAGTTCTTGAGCTTCGGGAGCATCCCCCCTCCGATAAATCCGCTCTCCGTCAGCTTTTCGGCTTCGGAAACCGTCAGTCTCGATATGAAAGTCGAAGGATCGTCGGGATTCTCGTATACGCCCTCAATGTCGGTCAGAAAAGCGAGCTTGTTGGCGCCCATTGCCTTGGCTATGGCGCACGCCGCATCATCGGCATTGATGTTGTATGTCTTAAAATCCTTATCCAGTCCGATCGGAGCTACGATCGGAAGAAAATCCTTTTCGAGAAGGTCTTCGAGTATCTTCGTATCGACTTCCGTGACCTCACCGACATATCCTATGTCCTTGCCGTCGGAGTATTTCTTTTCCACCGTCAGAAGGTTTCCGTCCTTGCCGGATATACCGATGGCTTTGACGCCGAGCTCGGATACCATTGAAACGAGAGATTTGTTGACGCGGCCCAGCACCATCTCGGCTATCTCCATTGTCTCTTCATCGGTTACTCTGAGACCGTTTACAAACTCCGGCTCCTTTCCGACCTTGCTTATCCAGGAAGATATCTCCTTCCCGCCGCCGTGTACGACAATAGGCTTAAACCCGACAAGCTTTAAGAGGGTCACGTCTTTGATGACGTTCTTTTTAAGTTCTTCATCGGTCATGGCACTTCCGCCGTATTTGACCACGATCACCTTCCTGTTGAACTGCTGTATATAAGGAAGGGCTTCTATGAGCACCTCTGCCTTATGAAGATATTTCTCTTTGTATATTTCTTCCATGTTACGCTCTCCTTCTGCGCCTGCCGGTATGTTCAGGATCTGTAATCCGCATTGATCTTAACGTAATCGTATGAAAGGTCGCAGCCCCATGCGGTGGCGGTTTCCTCTCCTTCATTCATGTCTATTATGTATGTCACTTCATCCTTTGAAAGTATGGCGGTCGCCTCTTCTTCCGAGTACCCGGTCTTATGTCCGGCGCAAAACACGTTGATGGCTCCGGCACTGCTTTTATAGTCTATACTCACTTTTTCGGGGTCAAAATCAGCCCCGGAGTAGCCGAGAGCACACAATACCCTGCCGAAGTTCGAATCACACCCGAACAGAGCCGCCTTGCACAGAGACGATCCCGCAACGCTGCGAGCCAGCTTTCTTGCGTTTTCTTTTGTGTCGGCGTTTTTGACCGTCACTTCAAACAGTCTGTTGGCACCTTCACCGTCCTTGGCCATAGCCCTTGCAAGATGGGTATTCACATAGTGAACTGCCGCAAAGAATGCATCGTAATCATCTCCGGGACCATCTATCAAGGGATTGTCAGCCCGGCCGTTACACATCAGAAGATACGTGTCATTGGTTGATGTATCACCGTCAACCGTTATCATATTGAAAGTATCCGGTATATCGGTATGTACGCATTTTTCAAGCATCTCTTTAGAGATATTGCAGTCACTGCAAATATATGCGAGCATAGTGCACATATTCGGATGGATCATGCCGCTGCCTTTACTCATCCCCGCAACGGTCACCGTCCTGCCGCCGATGCTGACCCTGACCGCGACCTCCTTCGGAACCGTATCGGTTGTCATGATGGCAGCTTCCGCATCGGCTGCGGCCTGCCGTGTATCAGAAAGGGACTGTGAAAGCTCTTTTACGGCCGTCTCAAGCTTTTTAACATCGATCAGCTCGCCTATGACTCCGGTAGACCCGATAAGTACGGCATTCTCCGGGATATCAAGAGCAGCTGCCGCAGCTTCTGCCGTTTTGCGGCAGATATCCATTCCATCCTTTCCCGTTGCCGCATTGGCGATCCCCGAATTGGCGACCACCGCCTGCACGAACGGAGAGGATGAGACTATATCCATATCATATAAAACAGGTGCGGCCTTTACTACATTTGACGTGAACATTCCCGCAACCGTTGCGGGACTTTCCGAAAAGATCATGGCCACATCTTTTCTGTCCGTATATTTGATGCCTGCGGCAACGCCTGCTGCCATAAAGCCTTTCGCTGCCGTGACTCCGCCTTCCGTCTTCTCTATCTTATATTTATTATCATTCATATCGGTATCCTTTCCCGGTGCTTTGGGATCTATCTGTTGAAGTTTACGATATTTGCCTCGTTGAGGACAAAATCATAATAGTTAAGGTCTTCCCGCTTTGTCCAGCCCATCGTCTTCCAGAAAGCATTTCCTATATCATTTGCGGTAAACGCTATGAGGCTGACTTTGCTGATCTTCTCTTCCTTTAGTGCATTCATGCAGAACACAACCATGGATCTTCCGATACCTTGCCTCCTGTAATCCGGATGAACGCACACATGATACAGGCATCCCCTGCGGCCGTCGTGACCGCACAGTATGGCTCCGACCACTTTCCCGTCTGTTTCCGCCACAACACTTGTGGTCGGATTTCTCTTAAGGAAACGCTCGACGCCATCTTTCGAATCATCAACCGATCTTATGGCAAAGCCTTTTATCGTCATCCAGAGATCATGTACTGCTTCATAATCTCCGGCGGTCATAAGTCTGATCTGCATACACTTCCCCTTTAACTCTCAGATGATTTTACATCATGCGGCCCAATAACTCAAACAATGATTTTATGCATCAATATTCATTGTTTATACGTATTATGCAAATATTTCTGCATATTATTCATTTTCTTATTTTATCGAATATTTTGATATTGTCAACATGTTTCGCAAATTTTCATTGTCCGGGATTAAAATAAGTGTTGCATTTTATGCATTGTTAGTGCATAATACTATTTGATCTGCAAAAGACGGATTTGAACGATAATGTAATATGAAGATAACGGAGGACATTTCTTATGAAGGAAAAAGTTATTCTGGCTTACTCCGGCGGTCTTGACACAACCGCCATAATACCCTGGCTTAAAGAGAACTATGATTACGAGGTGATCTGTTGCTGTATAGACTGTGGTCAGGAAAGCGAACTTGACGGTCTTGAAGAGCGCGCCAAGGCCAGCGGTGCATCAAAGCTCTACATAGAGGATGTTGTTGATGAATTCTGTGATGATTTCATAATGCCCTGTGTAAAAGGCTGTGCCGTATACGAAAATAAATACCTGCTCGGAACGTCAATGGCAAGGCCGGTCATCGCAAAGCGCCTTGTTGAGATCGCCCGTAAGGAAGGAGCAGCAGCGATCTGTCACGGAGCCACTGGAAAAGGCAATGACCAGATAAGATTCGAGCTTGCCATAAAGGCTCTTGCCCCCGATATCAAGATAATCGCCGCATGGCGTGATGACAAATGGACTCTCGATTCACGCGAGTCCGAGATCGCTTACTGCAAAGATCACGGTATAGATCTTCCGTTCTCGGCTGACAACAGCTACAGCCGCGACAGAAACCTCTGGCACATCAGCCATGAGGGCCTTGAGCTTGAGGATCCCGCACAGGAGCCGAACTACGATCACCTTCTCGTTCTCGGTGTTACACCGGAAAAGGCTCCGGATGAAGGCGAATATGTCACCATGACATTCGAAAAGGGTGTTCCCGTATCCATAAACGGCGAGAAAATGAAGGTTTCCGACATAATACGTCATCTCAACAAGCTCGGCGGCAAACACGGCATCGGTATCGTTGACATCGTCGAGAACCGTGTAGTCGGCATGAAGAGCCGCGGTGTATATGAGACTCCCGGCGGAACGATACTGATGGAGGCTCATCAGCAGCTTGAGGAACTCATACTCGATCGTGATACATACGCCCTCAAAAAAGACATGGGCAACCGCCTCGCTCAGATAGTATATGAAGGAAAATGGTTCACACCCCTTTGTGAAGCTGTCCGCGCTTTCATAGAAAGCACCCAGAAGTACGTTACCGGAGAAGTTAAGTTCAAACTCTACAAAGGCAACATCATCAAAGCCGGTACCACATCCCCGTATTCTCTTTACAATGAGAGTATCGCAAGCTTTAAGACCGGAGATCTGTATGATCATCATGATGCAACCGGATTTATCAATCTCTTCGGCCTGTCCTGCAAAGTACGTGCAATGAAGATGCAGGAGGCTCAGAAGAACTGATCTGGATATGGAAGTACTTGCAAGTATAGGGATTTATTTGGCAGTTATCAATCTGGCGGGCTTTACAGCGATGGCTGTAGACAAAAACAAAGCCCGCCGTAACAAATGGCGCGTTCCTGAGGCGATCCTGTTCCTGTTTGCCGTGTTCGGAGGCAGTCTCGGCTGCTACATCGGCATGATGGCTTTTCGCCACAAAACCCAGAAGCCGCGATTTTACATAGGTATTCCGGTGATCATCGGAGTTCAGCTACTGATCGTACTTTATTTTCTGTTCCTGGCTCCGCTTGATTTCCGGATACTTTAGACTTTTGTTTCCTAAAGGAGATAGTGATGACCATATATCTTGCCATATGCGACAATAACGTGGCCGACCGCAAACAGCTTGAACGGCTCCTCGAACGCGAAAAAGACAAGAGGCTGTCTCAAAACTATGATGTTCTCTATATAGATTCCTTCGGAAGCGAAGAAGCGCTTACGACCACTCCGGTCAAATACGATATTTTCTTCATAGATATTACCGAAGGAGCCTCCAACGGAATGGAGATTGCCAAAAAACTCCGCCACCGCGGGATCATCGCTCCCATCGTTCTGTGTGAATCCACCATCAACTATACTTCATACGTCAATGCTCCCGAGGAGATAATCTTCATAGAAAAACCTCTGAGCCCGGGTCAGGTAAGCCATCTCGTAGACGTTGCCATGGAATGGGCAAAGCGCAAGACACCGCTTCTGGAGATCAGATGCCAGAAAGACACTCATTTTATCAAACATGATGAGCTGGTACGTGCCTATCCGCTTGATAAATTCTATACGAGACTGTGTCTGGCCGACGGCGGATACCTCGAAATGACCGATTCAGTCAACGCTTTGGCAAGACAGTGTCAGCTCTACAACTGTTTTATCAGGTGCAAAAAAGACATCGTTAACATCCACCATATCCAGTCTGCGACCGGAAACGGATTCCGCCTGTCAAACGGCGACACCGTAACCTACAGTTTTTTCCAGAAAAATGCCATAATCTCCGTTATGGCGGGAAACACGAGTAAACTCCGGCTTACCGGGGCAGCTGAGAAATAATGCTCAGCGCCTCTGCTTCACACATTTCATATCTGGTGATCACGGTATTTATGAATGCCGAATAGTCATTAAGAGCCGTGCTCACTTTTCTCATCCTTTCGCAGACCCCATCCAGGGCACTTGCGCAAAACACACCGGAATTAATGGAATATGCCAGATCATTTTTCACATTATCCACCCTTGCCGTCATTGTTCCTATCATCTCAGACTGCTCTTTTATACTCTCTGCTGCCGATCTGCACTTATCGGCCTCGACAGATACGCTGTTTGCCGCAAGGGGCATGATCCTCTTAACGGCTTTTGAAGCCTGCGCATACTTTTGAGCCAGTTTGGCGGCGACAAGACCGGCCGTCGGAGCCAGACAGCCGTTTATCATGCCGTCGGGTGTTGTGAGTGCGCAGGATATGGCAGATCCTGCTATCTCGCTCAGCGATTCCTTATCACTCCTTCCCGCATGTGACAGTCTGTCGCACATCATATCCGTAAGCCGGTGCAGTTCACCCGCCACAAGTCCCTGCTTTCTGACGCTCGTGATCGCGCCGTTTTCATCAAACTCATTTTCGGTCAGCAGCGTCACTGACGAGTGGGCTCCTGCCGCGGAAGGATCGTTTGCTATGAATATGCTTGTTCCGGCAATGGTAGTCAGCAGTATATTTACAAAATCATTGTATGCACTTACCGATGTTATCTTCGGAGCTGCATTTTTGATACCGGAAGGATTTTCCATAAGGAAGCTGTCTCCGAATCCCTGGCCGTCATAGGAAACACACTCTCCCACCCTGTCAGGCTGCTTGACCGTAACATACTGCGCAAGATTACCGCCCTTTGAATGACCTGTCACCACTATATCTTCATAGGCCGCGCACTCATACTCGATAAATTCGGATGCGATTTTCTGTATCCTTGTATCGGATTCATATGCCCCTTCAAAGTTATCGGTCCACGCTTCCACTGTCCCGCCCGTACCGCGGAAAGCCACAACTGCGTTCTCATCCTTCGGATCCGTATAGCACAGAGCACGGACATCATGTTCTTCAAGAGTTCTTACTGCCGACAGCTTTCCGAGATCGGGATTGCGCTCTATTCCTTTATCCATCTCGGTAAACACCGTGCACACGTCCTTTGTGCTCATACCTCCGCCGGCAGCAGCCGCGGCAACACTTTCTTCCGTAAAGGATCCGTCAGGCTCCCTGTATGCATCTATTATCTCCTCGATCGACTTATCCGAAAGACACACGGGGATATATACGAAATTTGACAAAAGCAGCAGATCCTGCTGTGAATACTTACCGTTCATGTAACAGCCACCCTGTATGTTCTCGATCCGATAGCCAGCATATCTCCTTCTTTAAGCTCCGTCTGCGTTATCCGCACACCGTTAACTCTCGTTCCGTTCGAAGAAGCAAGGTCTTTTACATAGACTTTCCTGTCCCGTTCAAAGAGCTCGCAGTGCCTTTTCGACAGAGCGTCGTCCCCCGTGATCATAACGTCGCAGTTACCCCGCCCGACGGACATCGAAGACGAGGCAACGATCCTGTATATCCTGCTGCTGTCATCCGTATCCGTAAGTGTGACCATCATGGCGTCGGAAGTCAGGAGCCTTGTTGCATCGCCGTCACCGGCGCTTCCGAGAAATACGGTATCTCCCTCGTCACCGCCAGCAAGATCGGTCGTTGCAAACCCTTTAAGCTCATAGTCATCGAAAAACTCTTCCTCGGCAACCGGAGCCTGTACAACGTTTTTACGGCCGGCCCTTTTCTTCTTCATGATGATAAATCCGCCGCCTATCCCGGCGATCAGCCCCGCGGCAATGAATATCGCCGACAGTATGAGTGCACCTGTGCCTGAGAAAAACCCGGTATCTTCCGGTTCATACAGTACTTTTTCCTCAACCGAGGTCTCCTGCATGTATTCATCTTCCGGTCCCTCTTTTTCTGATACCTTCTCGGATGTCTCATCAGATGTTGACTCATCGGTTGCCGGCTCTTCAGGCTGCGTCTTCCCGTCCGGCTGCTCTTTTGAGTTCTTTTCACTGTCCTCTTCGTATTTGCTCCAGTGACTGTCGGCATATTCCGCCATGGCGGCATATACGCTTTCCGTGATCTGCCGGTCTATCCCGGCTTCCGAACCTTCAAATTCCGTTTCAAACAGCTTTCCGCCGCTTGTCACCGCAATGGCCGAAAGCGTTTTCCCGGCTCCGGCATTGTTCTCCTGGTCAAGCATAACAACATAGACCGGATACTCGCTGTTCTCAAGAAGGTAATACAGTTCCTCCTTTTCGTGGGATACCGCCTCACCCTCCAGTCCGTCCGAAAACACCACTATATCCCTGCAGGCAAAATCAGCCTCTTTCCAACCCGATACCACTTCCGCGAGCGTATCGGTAAGCGACGAATCTTTTGCCGTAAATTCCAGACCGTCAGCGGCACATACGAGATCGGCGGATTCACTCGTATACTGCTCTTCAAGGCTTATGTTATGCTCGTATGTGTTCAGGCAGAAAGTCCTGTCCTCGGGGATGTGGTAGAACATATACTTAAGTGTAGCCTTAACAAGTTTTTGATTTACCTCGCTGACTGTTGCGTCGTTGTCTACGAGCACAAGCGTCTGTCCGCAAACATGCATACTCAAATCATCGCCTCCGTTGTAAGACTTCCGGCCAGATTCCCGCTTTCCGTCTCAGCTTGTATATACTCATTTGCCATCTGAGTAAGATCATCCGAATGTTTACGTATCATGGCATACAGTCTGTTCATATCATCCGACAATGCCGCGAATCTGTTGGAAAATCCGGTGGCGGCTTCTCCCTGCCATATAGGCTTCATACCGTCCACTATGGAGATCATCTCCGATGTGAGACTTCTTATGTTCGCCTCTGTATTGGCGAATTCTTCCGCAGTTTCAATAAGTTTTTCCGGTGTGACTTTAAGCATGGTTTCCATTACATTGCCCTCCCTACATTAGCCTGTTCAGCCATATCATATCTGTCCGCGATCTGCTGAATGACATTCAGATACTGCTGTATTACCTCGATAAACGAATCCATTTGGCCCGAATCCTTTATAAAACGGGTGTGAAAGCTCTCGTTTGCTTCTCCTTCCCACATTGAAGAAAGCTGTGCCTCCTTGGAACACAGTGCCTCTTTTTCGGAACGAAATCTCTGTGTGAGACCTATAAGCTCATCTCTTTTGCTCCTCAATTGTCTGCTGTCCACTTGATAGAATGACATACGTTATTTTTCTCCTTTCTTGTTAACATAACTAACGACTATCCTGGTCAAATACATAAATCCACTGCATTTTTTTCTGCTCTGTATACAAGATCGGCAGTGGCTCTGATATTACGTGAGACTCTCATGAGCTCGTCGGCGGTTTTGTAAATTTCCGCTGTGGCTTTTTTTCCTGCAAGCTCTATTGACCCACTTGCATCACCTTTCCAGCAGTTTTTCAACACCAAAAGCGACGTTTCGACACCGTTGTTGGCGATCCTGCTCAGGTCATCGGCCAGACGCTCCAATTCCTGCGCCTGGCTGATCGCTCTGGTAAAATCCATCTCGATCTCGTATTTACTTTTTCTCCTCATAATTTGTAATCTCCGATCATTCTTTTTACCTCCTTTTCATTGTCCTGATAAAGTTCAAACACCTTAACCGCGGTATTTACCGTATTTCTTACATGCATCATGATCATATCCGCTTCCAGGAGATCTTCTCCAATTTTGCATATATATGCCGAATTGGCATCTCCATCCCAGAAAATATCAAGTCCTCCGGTGTACTCCGATATCCTTTCGATCTCTTCATTAATCATGGCAGCAATGTCCATTAACCTATCCAGTCGATCCCTCAGAAGAGCATAATCTACCCTCAGGTCATCCATCGTCTATCACCACCCCACTTCCTGTATACATACCTGCCCGGAGCAGTGTCATGTCATCATCGATGTGTTCACACGATGTAAGTATAAAAATATCCTCGGGTCTGACATTAAATACACTGCATATATACTTTTTCAGATCACTCACGGTGGTCATCTCATCCACTCTCATACAGTGTCTTTTCGCCTTCACCGGAAAGATCAATTCTATTGATATCATGTGTTACTAAACCTCTGTTTTCAACGTTTTGCGAGTTATACACATTCATTCTCAAAGGTACTTTTATATCCCCTGAAAACGTCTTTTCATCGAATCTGATAACTGTTGCAATTCCCCTGCTTTGTGATTTTTGCATTATTGAGTACGGAAGGTAAGAATAGTCAAGAATACGGTTTTCATCGAGGCATCCTCCCAGCGACAGCCCGTACGGATGTCTGATCACGGCATCGAATACTCTCCTTCCGGAAAGCCTCGTGCGGGCATCGTTTTCCATTATCGCCGCAACTACCGCTCCGGTCTGTGATGAGCTTTTGGGAAGCGGCGGATTTTCAAGCACCGATATAAGCTCATCCTCTTCCCGGCGGCTGAATTGTCCTTCATAAAACGATTCGATAGTACCCGCAAGATCTTCTACCGTGACGATCGTAAGTTCACGGGCCGATCTGCATACCGATATCAAAGCTTCGTAACTGTCCGCACGTATGCACTTTATCCCGTATCTGGCCGCTGTGATCGATATGTTAAAAAGAAGCGTATGCCGGCCGCTGAAGGGCTTCCCGCATATAAGGAAAATATTGATTCGATCAATCGGAAGCGTGTATATCTTCCCGCTTTTTATCTCATAACCTACGGGGACGGACGGAGGCGGTACGGAACATACCGCTCTTTTCAGGAAGTCCTCAAGTGACGGATCTTTCGGTACAAAAGGATATTTCTCGGCCTCGATCTCATCTTTTGGCGGCAAAATGCGCTCATTTGTCACAACAGCTTGAAACTCAAGGGACACACCGTCTGCCACACCCACGCCCCTGCCCGGAATATCTTTTATCTGCGGAATATCCCTTGCCGGCACTCTTAACGACGAGGCCACGGCATAGATATCCTCATTTCCGAGAATTAACTGCATATCAAAAAACTTTTCTTCTCTGATCCCGCATGTCAGGGCGGTTGCCGCAACATATATGCCCGTACTCCGCCCGAAAGTCAGTATGCGTGTTATGTATTCATTCGCCTCGGCAGATGCCCCCTTTCTGATCTCCGTCAGATTATCAAGGACAAGCAGCACTGCCGGCTCCGTTGCATCTTCGTTCTTTTGGAGAAGGACCCTTCTTCTTGTCAGTTCTTCAGTCAGAAACCCGGTCATTCTTTCGATATCGGCTCCTCCTTCATCACCTATATAGCCTCCGCAGCATTTATAAGACGAAAACTCCCTGAGCCTTCCTCCTCCCAGATCGATCACATAAACAGCCGTCCTGCCGCCCGTCCGGGAGATTATCGTATGCAGCAGTTCACTCTTGCCGCTTGCGCTCCTGCCCGTGATCAGGATATGCCCGCAAACCTTCGGCTCATATATGAACCGCTCATACCTTTGCATATACGGGTTGTCAAATACCACTGTCGCACGATCATCGCTGATAGTATCGGGAAGAGGCGGCAGCCACAGTTTCTGCGGCTTTTTTACGTCCATTTTCTCATCAGCTTCTCTTATCGCATTAAAGATCACTTCATACCAGGTTCTTTCGTCTTCACGTGCAGGTTTCACCCTTTCGTCATCATCGGTAAATATCTCTTTATCAAGAAAAAAATCCTCATATATACCGGGCTTTGCAGCAGATGAGCTGATGCTCCCCATCGCATAGGCGCTCTGGAAACACTCGAATATCTCGTCATTTCCAACCTGCAGACAGGCTCTTCCGCATTCTCTTATGGCCGCGGCATCGGGCCGCTGCAGCATGTCCACCGAATCCGATCTGTCAACAAGCCTTAAAGCGATCCGGAATCTGGAATTGCCGCGGATCTTATCATCCACAACCCCCGCAGGCTTCTGCGTTGCCAGAATCAGGTGCATCCCAAGACTCCTCCCTACCTGGGAGATGCTGATAAGCCGGTCCATAAATTCAGGTTCTTCCTTGCGAAGCTCGGCAAATTCGTCAACTATGATGAGTACATGGGGAAGCGGAGCAGGTGCTATACCTTTATCATAAAGATGCGTATAATCGTTGATATTATTGACTCCGTATTCGTTAAAGATCTTCTGTCTGCGGATGTTCTCGCTCTTCAGCGCTGTCATGGCCCGCCCTGATTCAGCCTTTGTCAGGTTGGAGATATTTCCCATCAGATGCGGCAGTCCTTCAAAAAGGTTTGACATGCCGCCCCCCTTATAATCCACGAGAAAAAATCCCAGTTTATCGGCAGGATAGTTCATCGCAAATGACAGTATCAGGGTTGTAAGAAGCTCACTCTTTCCGCTGCCGGTCGTCCCCGCGATCAGTCCGTGCGGTCCCATCGCCTTTTCGTGAAGATCGAGAAACACTTTCCTATCTCCCGCTCCAAGCCCTATCGGAGCCGCTATCCGTCCGGTTATATCCGATGTCTTGTAGTTTCCGGTGATCTTTTCCGTAAGCAGTTCGATAAGCCGATCCGGGTCCGAATATGACGGAATATCATCAATCAGTGCTTTAAACGATACCAAAGCCGCTATCCTGTCATCATCCCTCCTGCAGCCCCACAGCTGCGATAACTGTCCAGCATATGAAAAGCACAGTTCACGCGCAAGAGTATCGAATCTTACGGAAGATCTATCACGCTCTTTGTTGACGATCTCAACACCGGCCGGAAATGTATCGAAAGATCTGCCCACGAGGAAGGCACTCGTGCCGGAAGACGCGGATCCGAACGCTTTTGCGGCATCATCCGTTATTAAGATACAGCGCACACCTTCTTCTAACTCGTCCGGTCTTACGTAATGCGGCAGCCACAATACCCACATGTAATAAAACCCGATATCCCTCCTCAGATCCATCATGATCTTAAGCTCATCCGGTGAGTATGATACCGCCGCCTGCATGATGACCGCTGCGAGAACCCGGCAGTTTCTCTCATCAAAAAGATTGAATCCCATGACAGCTCCCGCCGCAATGTTTACAAGCACAGGTGCGTTTTTAAGGCTTTCGTACTTTTTTTTCAGCATACCGGGCAGATCCTTCAGTGAATCATCAACCCCGGCAAATCGTTCTTTTGGGATCTGTATATCGACCGGACTCTTTATCAGACCTCTTCCGGCCCTGATCGTGAGCGGACAGTCTCTGTCATCCTTTACCGACCACAGAAGAAGGGCATTTGCTCCTCCGCTCAGGTATTTCCCGACACACGGATACATCTCGTACAGAGCTTTTGCTGCATCCTCCGACCTTTTTATGATCGTTTCCTCACATTCCTCAAGATATGCCAGATATGTGTTTCGTCTTCTCTTCTCTTCGGATCTGCCTTTTCTGATCCGGTTTGTAACGTTAGCTACCGCCCAGACGGCTGCAAATACCGATGATAATACAGCTATCGTCCTGCCGGCTCCTAACAGTATGGGAACGGCCATCGTCAGAGCAGGGCCCGCGGCAAGCATGACGGATGGTTTCTCCGGTATCTTCCTCGGCGGAGGATTCTCTATCTCCACCGGGTCCGGAACAGACAGCGGTCTTCTTTGAACCGGACAGATGATCGGTTTATGACCGCTGTCGCCTCCCAGCCACACTATCGCGCGGTTTCCGATCATGATACAGTCCCCGGCCCTTATATAACCCCTGTAGCCACTGCCGGCTTTAATCCCTCTGATAACGGCACCGTTGCCTCCGAGGACTTCGATCGCCGCCACATCCGCCGTTACACAGGAAAGCCTCAGATGGTTTCTGGATACAAAAGAGTCCTCAAGCACAAGATCGGCTTTCGGGTCCCTGCCGACAATAAAAGATGACCATTCCCCAAAAACGTATAATACGCTCATGGTTATCTCCAACTGCTGTAAAATTGTTAAACTATTGGATCTTTGCGATGCGTCCGTCGCAAGATGAGCCAAAGAACGAACAAAAGAGCTCTGTTCGTATGACGGATGATATCACAGTAAAAATCGGCCTGCAATATCTGAAAAATCACCAAATGAGGCTGATGATTTTTGTATATTATTACAAGTTTAGGCGACTACCGAAGAACGGATCTCGTCTGATTTTTCCTTGCCGGAAATAAGTGTTATTAATTCACAGGCAAAATCAACCGCAGTGCCCAAACCCCTTGAAGTAGTGATGTTTTCATCGGTAACAACTGTTTCGATAACAGGTGTTGCTCCATCCATGTGACTCTCAAGTCCGGGATAGCATGTTGCCTTTTTTCCTTTCAGCAGTCCCCTGGCACCGAGTATCCTGGCCGGTGCCGCACATATGGCTGCGATACGTCCTCCCTCGGCATTATGATCGTCTAAAATCTTCATAAGCATGTCACATCCCAGGAGATTGAGCGTTCCCGGCATCCCGCCCGGCAGTACTATGATATCGTCTTTTTCCACTGTAATGCCGCTTATAACGGTATCAGCCAGAACTCCTATACCTCTCGCTCCGGTAACGGTACTCTCTTTCGGGTCGATCGATACCGTTTTTACATCGATCCCCGCACGCCTTAACAGATCCACCGGCGTAAGTGCCTCTATCTCTTCAAAACCTTCCGCAAGAAATACGTATATCATAACATCCTCCTGTAATGACCGGTCATTTCCATAAGATGATAACACAAAACCCGCCGAGATGGTATAATGTTCACAGATTTTTATATAAAGATCTGCCAATATCCGCAGGAAAGGAAACTGTTATTATGATGAATCCGCAGTCAATGATGCAGCTACTCGGTGCTATCGGTACTTTCAGAAGCAGCCATCCGAAGTTTGCATCCTTTTTGGAACTGATGCTTAAAAGCGGCATTCCGGAGGACACCGTGATAGAAATAAGTGTTACGCGGCCGGGGGAGGAGACCGTTACCGCAAATATGAAAGTAACGAAGTCGGATCTTGAACTGTTCTCGGCACTCAGGGATCTGCGGCCGTAACCCGGCTGTTAACGGCTCTTCCTGCTGCCACGAAAGGAATATGTATCATGGGAATGGAAATAGAGCGTAAATTTACGATAAAAGAGCTTCCGAAGGATATCGAAAGCTATGACCATCATATAATAGAACAGGCATACCTGACGGTAGAACCGGCCATAAGGGTCCGTCGCGAGGATGACAGATATTACATGACCTATAAAGGCACAACAGGTGATAATTCGGCCCTCGCCCACGAAGAATACAATCTTCCCCTTACAAAAGAGGCCTATGAGACGCTGAGTTCAAAGGCAGACGGGGTCGTGATACGCAAGAAGCGCGTTCTTATCCCGTACGGCGGCCATACGATTGAACTGGACATATTTGACGAGCCCTTTAAGCCCCTTGTGATCGCGGAGGTTGAATTTGATTCTGTTGACGCAGCGGACGATTTTACCCCTCCCGACTGGTTTCTTTCAGATGTCACCGGGCAAAAGGAATACAGCAACGCCTGTCTTTCAAGAAAGACATTTGTATAGATCCGGTAAATATGTTATTATACCGGAAACGGGGCATTAGCGCAGTTGGGAGCGCGCCACACTGGCAGTGTGGAGGTCACGGGTTCAAGTCCCGTATGCTCCATGAACTGTTTTCCGCCCGGAAGCATTGATTTTTCAATGCCTCCGGCGTTTTATATTTCTCGGAACCAAACCGTATTTACGTGTTGCAGACGTGTTGCATGGCTATTTGCCACCTTCAAACCCCGCATTTAAGCGGTTTCTGACATTTTCAAGA
>JAILIS010000030.1 GCA_024695145.1 Lachnospiraceae bacterium | reverse complement strand
TATTCTTCCATTCTGTCGGAGTTACTCATATGAGTTTCCTCCTTAAAAATTTTTTTAATTTACCCGGCATGGTCAGCCCGTCATAACAGCAAGCTGTGCCAGGGATTTACCATCTTTATTCATCTTGCGGTACGCTTCCGTACACTTCCTGTACCTTACAAATGTTTTCTGGGCTTTTTCAGGCTCTGAATAGGCTTTCCAGCACCCGCAGCATTTAACACCTTTGCAGGGATGTTTCATAAAGCATTTCACATCCGAGGGCGGATATCCAAGGAACAGACCTATCTCATGCGGAAACACCTCATCACTTTTTAGATGTCTGACCAGTTGAACAATACAGCATTCCGGATTCTCCGGCTCATATCCTCTTTCCTTAAGGATGCTTAATGCCTGTGGTTCGTTCAGATCCTTTTTAAGGTGATCCGGACGATAAATGTAGATCAGCGCAAATTCATCGGTTTTCTTTAATGGTATTACCCGAAGTCCTTTTTTTCGTAACGTCTTATTTAATTCTCTTACTTCCCTGTTAATATCCGTTTCTTCCGTGACCCTTACCGAAAACATACTTCCCGTTTTTATCCCTGCAAGAGTCGGTGAGCAGTGCTCAATGATCAGTTCCTCTGACATCTGTGCCTCCGTTGAATAACAACAATCCGGTTTTTGTTAGCATATGCTAACTTGAGGGCAAAAAATCTGATAGCTCCGATCCTATTCCTTCTTTCCCGTAACGCAAAACAAATTATCCTTTTTTGATACATCAGCTTCTGCGAATCCAGCATCCTCCATGAACTCCCTGATCGTTTCTGCCGTATATCTCTTCATACACGGAACCTTTTTCTCCCAATCAATACCGGGATCTCCGTAATTGTTGATAACCGCAAACTGACCGCCCGGTTTTACAACGCGGAACACTTCCCTTATATTCTCCTTTGTATCAGGCCAGAAGAATACCGTTTCAAAAGCTGTGACCAGATCAAACTCTCCATCCCTAAAAGGCATGTTTGCAACACTTCCCTGAACTATTTCAACACGGTTCTCCCCTTTGTTGACTGCTCGCGCTTTTTTTACACTCTCATCCGAAACATCAAACCCAACTATTCTTCCTTCCGGGCATTTAGAGAGCATCCTTTTGATGTTATATCCTCCACCACATCCTATATCCAAGATGTCTCCCTTTTGCGGCATCTTAATAAGGCCGAATCCCCATGTGGCCATTGGAAGATGCTCCTTATCCATGGATGTCAGCATGATCCAGCCCAGAATTCCTTTTGGATTTCCAAAATTATCCGTAAAAGACATATTTCTTCTCCTCCTGTTACCGATAATACTTACCCTTTTTCAAGACTTGTTATCTTATATAATCCTACCTTTATAGTTCATCGCAGTTTCACTTTTGTCCGGCACATACCAATAATCGCAGGAGTCTGCACCGGTTGCGACCGTATGTGTTCTTATCAGCCTGGCATGCATTATTTTCGCATATGTATGGTCAAGTGCGCACATATGCGGCATCAGCTCCGTATAGCCATACTTCTGTGCATATTCAGCAAGCGGACATCCTACAAGGGTAAACGCAAATCCCTCTTTCACATTGTCGGGATTCACGATCATTCCCCATGTATCAAGCCATGTCCCTTCTGATTGTTTTTGTCTCACCTTTTCCGCATACTTTGTGTAACTCTTATACAAATATCTTCTCATCATAGAAAGCACGGTTTTTCTGTTTATGTTCATAAAGACATTCAGCCATTTATACTGTCTGTAAAGATCGGCTATGATCTCGTCGATCGCCTCGCCTGCCATACGATGATCTGAAGCTTCATAATATGAAAGAAAGAGTAGAAACATATCCAGATTATTGGCAAGGGAATTCTCTTTGCCTCCCAGATCCGGTGCTTTTGCCTTAAGTTCAGTGAATATGGCATCAGCCCGTTTAATAATCCGACCCATCTCGTTCGGAAAATGCTTCCGAAGATATCTGTTAATTGCTTTTTGAATCATCTTTCCTTTTTCTATTATCCGTTCCAAACTCGTGTATTGTCATTTTACTTACAACAACGCCTTAAAGTATTCCTGTCTTACAGCACGTGCTTCCGGCATAAACTCCATCGCTCCCCAACAGTGCATCATATCCTGTCCTATGTGTACATTTAGCTTGACTCCGTATTTTTTGCAGACACTCTTAAAATCTTCAAGGTAAGCGATCATGACTTCTCTCGTGCCATAAAAGACATCCGTCTCCGGAAAACCGGTAAGATCATACAGAAGCGGACTTAGCAGATATACGTCATCCCCTGTTGCCAGTACCGGCGCAATGTTATCAAAGAAACGCGGAGGTATCATTACATCCGAGTCTTTCCGCCTGTTCATTTCTATCTTCTGTTTTTCACTTGGGGGGACCTGTAATCCGGGCGACTGAAGCACCAGTTTCCCCGGCAGGGGGACTACCGGAAATTTACTCTTTATATACACGCAAAG
>JAILIS010000021.1 GCA_024695145.1 Lachnospiraceae bacterium | reverse complement strand
AATAGGAGATATTGCCGAGTCCTGACAGTTCATCTAGTGCTTTGTTCCTGCGGTCACGAAGGTCATTTGCCTCCTGTACGCCTATCTCTTCCTTATGTATCGCTTCATTGAGGGCGTGTATCTCATCACCGAGATCGTTTATCCTGTCTACATATTCTTTAACTCTCGAATTAAGATTGTCCTGATAATCCGACAGCCCGTTATAAACGGCCTGTGCCCTTTCAAGGAACTGGGTTGCGGTATTTACGAACATGCCCTTTGTGACCGAGCTTAAGGGATCTTTCTGGAGCTCCTGTACCGCCGTCCACAGATCCCCTATGGAATCCTGAAACGCAACTCCGTCAAATTCGCCGAGGAGCGTTTCTATCTCCTGTGTAGTCTCCTGACAGATCTCATAAAAAGAAGACCTCCCGGATTCCCTGCGATACGATTTGTCAAGGAAATCATCCCTGACCTGACGGACCGTATCGTACTCGACCCCGAGGCCTATCTGCATCTTTGAAACTGCCGCGCTTTTTAAATTGTTATATGATATGTCTGCATGAAGCGTCTGCTGGCGGACATATCCGGCTGTTTCGATATTTGAAAGGTTGTGTGCTGTTGTGTGCAGCGAATTCTGGCTTGTCTGAAGCCCTGTCGCGCCAACAAAAAGACCGCTCATCAGCGACATATGATCACCTCGAACTTTCGGTAAACATCATAAATGCAACATGATCATTGCTTCGCATCAAAGCCACTTACTGATCCGAGCGTCTCTCCGACACTCACGGCGCTTCTTCCGTAATTATTAGTCTCCGGAGCCTGTCTCATGGCCCTTGTCATGTTTATGTCAAACTCAACCATTTCCAGAGACTGATCGATCAACTGTCTGTTACTTTCGTTGATCTGACGGACAGAGTCCACCGTAACCTTCAGTCTGTCGTGGACGTCTGAAAGAGCCTTCTGCTCTTCCGGCTGTTTTCCAAGCAGATCTATCAGTACAGATAGCTTTAATGATTCAACATCCTTGTTGATCACATCCGCAATGTCGCTCGTAACCTGTGCACGCTTTGCATCGAGGTTTCCGATCGCAGTCATAACGGACTGTTCATCATCCGTGATTTTTTCAAGCGCCGCCACATCCCTGGCGACGATAACGTTCGCTTTCCGCCTGGATAATTCCAGCAGCCTGCCGTACTCGGCAGTTTCCTTATTCAGTGTATCTATCAATTCTTCAATAAGGCTTGCCACCGGTTATCCCCTTTTAGAAACTGAACTTTTCCTCGTACTTTGCAAGGAGCTTGGATGCAAAATCATCATTGCTCACATTGTATGTACCGTTTGCAATGGCAGCCTTGATGGGCTCAGTGATTTCCTTCCTTATGTCAGAAGAGTTTGCCACTGCTGATTTCACAGTCTGGATATCCTTTCCGATACTGGAAATCTGAACCTGATCTCTTCCGTAAGCAGCTGTGGTTTTGCTCACCTTTCCGGGCTTTTTTGCCTGATATATCTGGCTTACGGCGTTGTATGCTTCTATACGCATAACAATTCCTCCTTCCAATCCGTGTTTGGAGATATTCCCCTCATATCCCCTTACTATATTTTATTTATCGACCAAACCGTGATTATCTTTATAGTCTCTGAAAAAAAAATTTAAAAAATTATAATGTGACAGTGCTACCGTCTCACAAGTGCATGTCCGATCCCGGATGTAAAGAGTTTCCAGGCCGAAAGCATACAGGATGTCGCTTCCTTTCTTGTAGACGGCCGGATATACATAAGAGAGGCTTCATATGCCCTTATACTGCGCCAGCTTCCCGCAAGCTCATTCAGATCCACTATCCCGGGCTTACCCCATGTGGTGATGAGCAGCCTGTCGTTATCCATATCGGTTATTGTTGTAAAATGTCCCTTGATCCCGGTATCATTTCCGTCTATCAGTCTCTTGTTCAGATCAGCATCGGGGGGAAACAGTCTTGCGTTATGTCTGTTGCGGCATGTGAGCATGACCACCGCACCGCTTTCTTTAAGCCCCTCGGCAATGAATTCCCTTGCTTTTTCCTTTGTCAGAAAAGCAGCCGGCATCGATCTTACCGTAAGGTCAAGCGAAAACTTTCTGGCAAATCTTATGATCCCTATGATAAATCCTACATTGGTAAGGCCGAATGTGCTCTTTATCCTTTTAAAAGCTTTTGATGACCTGTCTTTGCGGTCATATATCCGGTTAAGGGGAAATACTTCGAGAGCGCCCATCGTCTCATACACCCCGGTCATGAGGAGAACAAAATTCTCATGACCGGGATTGTTTGAGCATATAGCGTCTTTTACCTGTGGCGGTATTATTTTGGAAGAAATGATGCTGTTTCTGAAATCAGCATTTGTCATGGCCAGCGCACGAAGGACGTTGGCACCCGCAACAGACCCGCACCCGCCCGCGGCTCTCGTGTTGGATGAGAACCAGAGCTGGTTGCCTCCATAGCAGGGCTTTTTATCAGGCCCTGTTATCTGAAGTTGTTTGGCCCGTGTTATATTCATGCATTATTTTTTGACTGTGACCTTGTCAAGATGCCATATATCATCAACATATTCCTGGATGGTCCTGTCCGAAGAGAACTTACCCGCACACGAAACATTCAATATGGCCATCTTGTTCCAGCGCTTGGTGTCCTTGTATGCCTCTTCTATGCGCTTCTGTGTTTCGGCATAGGATTCGAAATCCTTCAATATGAAATATGTATCCGCTTTTGCCGTACACTGCGTATTGAGCAGCGAATTGTACAGATCCCTGAACAGTTCCGTATCGTTGGGGCTGTAGGTTCCGTTCACGAGCTGCATGAGTACCTTTCTGATATCCGCATTGTTGTTGAATATGACATTCGGATCATATCCGCCGTTCTGCTCGTAATTAATGACCTCATCGGAAGACAGTCCGAAGATGAAGATATTATCCTCTCCGACCTCTTCATACATCTCCACGTTTGCACCGTCCATTGTGCCTATGGTAATGGCCCCGTTGAGCATGAACTTCATGTTACCTGTACCGGATGCTTCCTTTGAAGCGGTTGAGATCTGTTCCGATACATCGGCTGCGGCGATTATAAGCTCAGCATTGGAAACACAGTAGTCCTCGATGAACACGACCTTTATCTTGCCGCCTATGGATCCGTCGTTATTGATAACATCCGCAACGGCATTTATAAGCTTGATGGTAAGCTTTGCATTCTTGTAGCCCGCTGCCGCCTTTGCACCGAAAATAAACGTACGCGGAGTGAACTCCATATCGGGGTGCTCCTTGAGTTCGTTGTACAGATACATGATATGGAGAATGTTCATCAGCTGACGCTTGTATTCATGCAGCCTCTTTACCTGTACATCAAATATCGACCTCGGATCCACCTCGATCCCGTTGTGTTCGAGTATATACTTAGCAAGTCTGACTTTGTTCTGATACTTGATGTTCATGAACTCATGCTGAGCCTTCTTGTCATCCGCATATACCTTCAGATGACGCAGTACCGTAAGATCAGTGATCCACTCGTCTCCCACATGTGCCGTTACCCAGTCTGCAAGAAGGGGATTGGCGTGAAGAAGGAATCTTCTCTGGGTGATACCGTTAGTCTTGTTATTGAACTTATTGGGCATGAGCTGGTAAAAATCACGCAGCTCCTGATTTTTCAGTATCTCGGTATGAAGCCTTGCCACGCCGTTTACCGAATATGAAGCACAGATAGCCATGTGTGCCATCTTGACCTGTCCGTCATAGATGATCGCCATCTTGCGTATCTTGTCAACATTTCCGGGATGAGATGCCTCGATCAGCAGGCAGAATCTCCTGTTGATCTCCTCAACGATCTGGTATATTCTCGGGAGCAGGCTGGAGAAAAGCTCGATAGGCCATTTCTCAAGCGCCTCCGACATGATTGTGTGGTTCGTATATGCAACTGTCTTGGTCGTAACGGACCAGGCTTCTTCCCATCCGAGTCCGTACTCGTCAAGAAGGATACGCATAAGTTCCGGAACCGTAAGAGTCGGATGAGTATCATTCATCTGGAATGTTACTTTTTCATAAAGCTTTGTTATATCGTCATGCTTGCGCATGTATTTCTCAACGGCTTCCTGTATGCTTGCCGACACGAAGAAATACTGCTGCTTTAATCTCAGTTCCTTGCCAGCATAATGATTGTCATTGGGATAGAGGACTTCGCATATGTTCCTTGCAAGGTTTTCCTGTTCTACAGCCAGACGGTAGTCACCCTTATCAAAGGAATCGAGCTGGAAGCACTCAACAGGCTGTGCATCCCATATCCTGAGCGTGTTTACAACGCCGTTACCGTATCCGGGAATAGGCAGATCATAAGGTATAGCCTGTACAGACTGGCAGTTTTCCTGAGAGAAATGATTTTCACCCTTCTCATCAACATTTACCACAACGTTTCCACCGAACTTGACGATCTTGGCATATTCCGGACGGCGAAGTTCAAAGGGATATCCGTCCTTTAACCAGTTATCGGGAACCTCAACCTGAAAACCGTCTTTGATCTTCTGGCGGAACATACCGTAGCGGTAACGTATACCGCATCCGTATGCGCTGTATCCGAGTGTTGCCAGAGAGTCAAGGAAGCAGGCGGCAAGACGTCCGAGACCACCGTTTCCGAGCGCGGGATCTCTTTCCTGATCTTCCACGAGATTGATATTTATACCCATCTCATCAAGGGCTTCCGAAACCTCTTTGTACTCCTTGAGGTTGATCATCGCATTTCCGAGTGCACGGCCCATAAGAAATTCCATGGACAGATAGTAGACTGTCTTGGGATCGTTCTTCTCATATGCCTTCTGGGTCTCCAGCCAGTTGTCTATGATGGTGTCTTTTACCGTATAGGCAACAGCCTGATAGATCTGCTGTTCGTTCGCCTCTTCAAGCGTCTTTCTGAAAAGCGCCTTGACATTCTCCTTTACCTGTTTCTTAAATGCTTCTTTGTTGAATCCGGTTTTGCGTGCTGCCATTAAATTCCCTCCTGTAACAGACTATTGTTTATCAAGAGCCACTCCGAAAGTGACATCTTCGCCGTTGATATTCCACTTCTTGACATACCCATCAGTGCTGCCTGTGATGATATCATCGGCGAGAACTTCCTTCATTATCGTATCCCTGTTATCTTTGAGTATCTTTGCGATCTTATCGTTGTCATGCGCATATACCATGATCCTGTCCATTACCTCGAATCCGGCTTCCTTACGCATGGTCTGTATCTTCGATACGATCTCACGGACAAATCCCTCTTCTATAAGTTCACTCGTAAGCTTTGTATCAAGGACGACCGTTACATTGCCTTCATTCAGCGATTCAAAGCCTTCCTGCTGTGTCATCTCGATAAGAAGATCGTCCTTTGTAAGTTCGATCGCAGTCCCGTCAACGTCAAACTTCAAAGCTCCGGATCCGTTCAGTTCATCCATCGCTTCATTCCCGTCAAGGTTTGCAAGATACTTCTGAATGCCGCCAAGCTGCTTTCCGTACTTGGGACCTACGGTCTTGAGCTGAGGCTTGAACGTATATGTGGTAAAGGACCGCACATCATCGGTAAACTCCACCGATTTGACATTAAGCTCATCTTCGATTATCTCTTTATAGAAATCATTAAGCGTAAACTCGGCCTTAATCAGCATCTTTGCGATAGGCTGCCTGTTCTTGATGTTTGCGGAATTCCTGCAGGCGCGGCCCATAACAACGCTCTTCAGCACGTGATCCATATCGGCCTCGAGCTCCCTGTCGGTCCACTCGTCTCTCACCTTCGGAAAATCACACAGATGAACGCTTTCGGGCGCATCAACGTCTATGGAGCATACAAGGTTTCTGTATATCTGTTCGGACATGAACGGTATCATCGGCGCTGCTGCTTTTGAGGTCTCAACAAGAGCGGTATAGAGCGTCATATAGGCGTTGATCTTGTCCTGTTCCATTCCCTTGGCCCAGAAACGATCACGACAGCGTCTTACATACCAGTTGGACAGATCCTCCACGAATTCCGAAAGAGCTCTGGCCGCCTCGGGTATCTGGTATTTATCAAGATTGACATCAACATCTCCTATCATGGTGCTGAGCTTGCTTAATATCCATCTGTCCATAACGGGGAGAGCTTCATAGTCAAGGCTGTACTTTGTCGCGTCAAAATCATCTATATTCGCATACAGTACAAAGAACGCATACGTGTTCCAGAGCGTTCCCATGAACTTTCTCTGCCCTTCCATTACGGCCTTGTCATGGAACCTGTTGGGAAGCCACGGTGCCGAGTTGATGTAAAAATACCATCTGATGGCGTCAGCTCCCATCTTTTTAAGCGCATCAAAAGGATCAACCGCGTTGCCCTTGGATTTGCTCATCTTCTCTCCGTTCTCGTCAAGAACGAGACCGAGAACTATAACATTCTCATAAGAAGGTTTATTAAAGAGGAGTGTGGATTCCGCAAGCAGTGAGTAGAACCATCCTCTAGTCTGGTCCACGGCTTCGGAAATGAACTGTGCCGGGAACCTCGCTTCAAACAGGTCCTTGTTCTCAAACGGATAATGATACTGCGCAAAAGGCATGGCTCCCGAATCGAACCAGCAGTCTATGACTTCGGGAACGCGATGCATCTGCTTACCGCATTTACTGCACTTAAATGTAAAATCATCAATGTAAGGTCTGTGAAGTTCGACTGTCAGTGCGTCTTCACGCCCGGTAAGTTCTTTAAGCTCCTGTCTGCTTCCGATCGCGTGTCTGTGTCCGCATTCGCATTCCCATACGTTCAGCGGTGTTCCCCAGTAGCGGTTACGTGAAACAGCCCAGTCCTGGATATTCTCAAGCCAGTTTCCGAATCTTCCCGTACCTATGGATTCCGGGATCCAGTTGATCGTGTTGTTATTCTTTATAAGGTCATCCCTGACATTGGTCATCTCTATATACCATGACTCGCGGGCATAATATATAAGAGGAGTGGAACATCTCCAGCAGTGAGGATAATCATGTTCAACCTTGGGCGCGCTGAACAGTATGCCCCTTGAGTCAAGTTCCTTCAGAACCTCGGGATCGGCACTTATCGCGCCTGCCTTGACCTCATCTTCCGTAGGTTTTGCTCTCATACCCCCGAAAGGAGTCTCGGGTTTCATGACACCCTTTTCATCAACCATCTGTACAAAAGGAGCATCGTATTTTCTGCCGACTCTGGCATCATCTTCACCGAATGCAGGTGCTATATGAACGATACCGGTACCGTCGGCCATCGTTACATAATCATCACAGTATACGAAAAATGCTTTCTTGCCCTGTGCGTCGGTAACGTCTTTTGCACACTGATAGAGCGGCTCATATTCCCTGTATTCGAGATCCTTTCCTTTATATGTCTCAAGAACCTCATAGGCCGGAGTTCCTTCCGCTCTTTCTATACCCGAAAGCACGCTGTCGGCAAGCGCTTCGGCAAGTATATATGTATAGCCGTCGGCTGCTTTGACTTTTATGTATGCATCTTCGGGATTGACACACAGTGCGATGTTGCTTGCAAGTGTCCAGGGCGTAGTTGTCCAGGCAAGGAAGTATGCATCCTCGTCTTTTATCTTAAACCTTACTATGGCAGTACGTTCCTTAAGTGTCTTGTATCCCTGGGCAACCTCATGCGAGGAAAGAGGAGTTCCGCATCTGGGACAGTACGGAACTATCTTGAAGCCTTTATACAGCAGCCCCTTATCCCATATCGCCTTGAGCGCCCACCATTCGGATTCGATAAAATCATCATGATAGGTTACGTACGGATCATCCATATCGGCCCAGAAACCGACTGTTTTGGAAAAATCCTCCCACATGCCTTTATATTTCCAGACGCTTTCCTTACACTTTTCAATAAAAGGAGCAAGACCGTACTCTTCAATCTGCTCTTTTCCGTCAAGGCCGAGCTCTTTTTCCACTTCAAGCTCCACGGGAAGACCATGGGTATCCCATCCGGCCTTTCTCGGCACATAATATCCCTTCATTGTGCGGTATCTGGGTATCATATCCTTGATGACACGTGTAAGCACATGGCCGATATGTGGTTTGCCGTTGGCTGTGGGCGGTCCGTCATAGAACATATACGTGGGGCAGCCCTCACGGTTCTTCATTGTCTTTTTGAATATATCATTGTCGGACCAGAACTTTTCGACTTCTTTCTCTCTGTCCACAAAACCCAGATCTGTTGATACTTTGCTGTACATTTATTTATCTCCCGTAGTTGATGTATTTTCTTTTGTATCATCTTCTTTATCGCCATCGGAATCTTTCTTTTCTTCCGGGGAAAATGACGGGAACAGTTTGTCCCTGTAATCTTCAAGACCGAGAATGAGTGCTATTCCGAGAACGCCACACGTTATCGCTTCTCCGACTCCTACCATGATCACGCTTCTCCAAAACGGAGGCTCATCAAATCCGAGAAGGAAAGTATATATCGCGGGGACCGCAAATGCGTTGATGATGATCGGTGGGATCGGAACCGAAAACTTATTCTTACGAAGGAAATAACTTGCAACGGCAGCGACAAGTGTTGCCGTACTGCCGCAGATAACGTCATACATCGGAAGATTCATTGCGTGATTGGCGCTTAAGCACCCGATGAACAGCCCCGGGATCGCGGCAGGGGTGTAATAGGGTAAAACCGTGAGCGCCTCCGATATGCGCAACTGGAAGTTCAGACCGTTCGCGAGCTGAAATTCATTGGCGATAAAAGTAAGAACAAAATACAGAACCGCTATCACGAAAGTCTGTATTATATATCTGCCTGTCTTTTTCAAAACTATTCTCCTTTATTGCATAGCAAACCAAAGGTTAGTATATCACGCAAACCCTTTTTGGGCAAGATGACGCGAACTGTCTTATAGGGGTTTTATTAATCGCCAAATAGGTGTAAAATGGGGTAAGATAAGGGAGGCGCATCATGGCTGACAGATTATTCATAATTATTCCGGCATATAATGAGGAGGAAAATATCCTGCAGGTAGTAAATGACTGGTATCCTGTGGTCGAAAAGCACGGCACGGATTCCCGTCTGGTCGTCATAGATGACGGCAGCAGCGACAATACCTTCAAGATACTTCAGGATCTGTCAGGGAAAAAGCCCCTGCTCACTGCTCTTTCCAAGCCTAACGGAGGACACGGTTCAACTGTTCTTTTCGGATACAAATATGCACTCAAAGAAGGTGCGGACTATGTGTTCCAGACAGATTCCGACGGGCAGACACTCGCATCCGAGTTCGAGCCTTTCTGGATCGCAAAGGACAAGTATGATATCTCCATAGGCTACAGGAACAAAAGAAGAGACGGATTTATGCGTTTAATGGTCACAAGGATCCTACGCCTTGTTGTATATATATGCTTCAAAGTATATGTCCTTGACTCCAACAGCCCTTACAGGCTTATGAGCGCTGATACGCTTCGCGAAAACATAAGATATATTCCGGATAATTTCTTCCTTACCAATGTCGCTCTTTCGGCCATCTACAAAAAGCGCCGCCAGAAGGTACACTTTATACCCATATCATTCAGGCCCCGACAGGGAGGGACCAATTCAATCAATATCTTCAAGATATTCAGTGTCGGCCTGTCTTCCATCAGAAGCTTTATTGTGATAAACGATAAGATCTGATCCGTTCAGCGGACATATGTGACAAATCTGTTTCCCGCCTGTTCAAACATATTTGCGGAATCGTTCATTCCGTACTTATATATGCTGTCTTTTCCGGGATCATACAGTATCGTGTTTTTGCTGTCATAACCTATTATGATCACGGCATTTCCCTCTCCGGTCATTGCCATCACGGGGTATCCTCTTGATATATAATAAAGTACATCTGACAGGCTGCAGCCGGACAGATCGAGTACATCGGCGTCCAGATTGTCGGACAGGACCCTGACAAGTGATTTTGTCCTTATCTCCTCTTCCGCGCTCTTGTACACACCTCCGTACTGAAGCATTGTATCAACGCATTTCACATAGGCAGAGGACACCTCTTCCGCCACCTCTTCTATCGTCTCTTCCGTCGTCTCTTCTTCGGGCGCAGGCTCTCCTTCCGCCTTTGATGATGAACTTATCTCAAGATCCGTAAGCTTTGCACTTGTTTTCCGGTTTCCGCTCTCCCATATATAGGCCATCCTCTTGTCCGTAACGACTCCGAACAGCGCAGCAGCCTCGCTCACCGCCTCCGATTCGGATGTGTAGATCCCGGACAGATCACCTTTTGCATATACATAGTATCTCTTGAGATGGTCTTCGTTTGAAAGCCTGACATCACGGCTTCCTTCAAACACAACGCCTTTCGGGTTTGTGATCTTTAATGAAGGATTCTCGGAATCGTTTGCTTTATAAAGTACCGTCTGATATGTAGTTTCCGTTTTCTCGGTGACAACTGCGGAAAGGACGTTTTTAAGAGACGTTTTGGTCTTGTTATTCACGATCTGGTCATCTTCAATCGGGGTCAGTACACCCGTCTCCGGATCCTTTGCAACACGCGAAAGGATCAGCATATTATCGACCTTCTCGACTCCGGTCACATATATACCTTCATATCTGTAATCCTTCAGGACATTGCCGTTCTGATCCTGAACTTTTACGCAGTACATCGGTATCATGGTCTTTCCGGTGTAGTCGGTAGTAACGTCAGAGACCTTTGCCGCACCGTATATAACATCATTGTCCATAAATCCAAGAGGTATGACTATCTCTCCCGCCGCGGACGGGATAACGGAAGGAGTCATGCTGTCGAGTTTGAACAGCTGTATCTCCGTGTAATCAATTATCGTATCACCTGTCTGCCAGGCTATTGTGCTCTCATCGTCGGAAGAGAAAAATCCTGTTTCGCTTATGGAGTCCTGCATGACCTCTGATTCCCTCGCCCCGATATTGATACTGTATACACTTCCGTCGAGAAGGATATACATTCTGTTCCGTGTGCTGATATAAGCAAGGCTCTCTATGTCTTTGGCCAGGATCTCATATGACTTGGAATACGGGATGAAAAGTTCTTCCTCTATGGTATTTAACGCACAGTCGTAATAGTACAGTGCCACCCCCATCTTTCCTTCGTTTATTCCGCGATTCATATATCCGTATACGATAAACCATATATTTCCGACTCCGTCGATCCTGAGCGGTCTGATCGAATGAGCATCGTATCTCGTTCTTGCGTCATTGTTCTCCTTGTCGCAAAAAGAAAACAGTCTGGCCAGATTCTGCGATGAAATGTTATATGAGTACAGACCGTTCTGCTGAACAAAAGCATATATCGATCCGCTGTCGTTCTCGATCCTTGAGAGCTTTTCATTTATCATCCCGTGAAGGATCTTACCGTTCACGACAACATTCTTATCTTCGTCGAATACCTGATCCATTATCCTTTCGTATTCCATCAGATACATCCGTTTGCCCCTCTGAACGCGGAAGAATTCCGATACATTATGGGTCTCGGACATGATCTCTACCTGATATTTCAGCATAATGGATGCACTGATCTCATCGATCTCAAGTAACTCCATATCCTTATCCGTCACAAGGACAGGTTCAAGATCTCCCCATGTCAGCTGATTGAAACTTGAATGTATGTTGACATACGCATAGCTGCTGTTATCTCCCTCGGCATTACTCTCCATGTTCTTTTTGATGGTTGCCGCCGCTTCCCTGTTAAATGTCCTGTCGGAAAAATCACGGACAAACTCCATCTTTTCCGTAAGATAGAGTTCCGCTCTGTTGATGACTCTGGCGTAATACCTGACAACATCACCGCCGGAAGTGGTCAGCTTTATTATGAGCATGTATTCAACATCGTCTTCTATCAGATCCTTCAGGACCGCTGTTGCAAATATGCTGTCGCCTTCATGGGTGTAATCGGAGATCTCTGTCTCTTCGATGAGTCTTGACATGTCAACGGGTCTGACTTCATAAGAGACTTTGGCGATGACGGCATTATACAGATCTACTCTGAAAGATACGGATCTGTTTGCCATAAGAGGTGTTATCGATCCACGCAAAAAATTCCCCTCCATTTCGGTCACATAACCGTGGAGCGGATTGATGTATTCGTCATTGACGTTCATATATACGATTGGAAGCGTCGCGCCGCTCATCTCGGAAGTCATGTCGGTATTGCCCCTGTTAAGGACAATATTCGACACGAACAGCGAGACAAGAAACAGCACAAATGTGGCGCTAAGCTTTATTGCTCTTCTCTTTAATTTGCTGTGATCCATATGAGAATAGAAGGATCATTTCCCGGCTGCTTTTATCCTTGCCGCACTTCTCTTGAGCGCAAGTATGGCACGATCTATATCGGTCCCCGCAGGTCTGTCGGTAAGGAATCTCTCGGCCCTTACCTTAGCCGCCTCGGCTCTTCCCACATCGATCTCATCCGGCCATTCGCAAACCTCAGCAAGTATCGTCATGGAGTCCTGGAGTATTTCAAAAAATCCGCCGTGAACCGCGCATACCTTCGGATCAGCATCCGGGACATGAATGTAACATACCCCGGGAGCCAGAACACTTGTCAGAGGGATATGATCAGGCAGTACTCCGATCTCTCCCTCCGTTGTATTGATCTCCACCATTGTCACTTCACCCTCGAAGAAGACTCTGTCAGGGCTCGTGATCTTAAGATGAAATGTATCAGCCATATTGACTCCTTATTTCTGACTCTTTTCGTACTTCTCTATAACGTCTTCGATAGCTCCCGCACTCAGGAAGAAGCTTTCCGGAATGTCATCATGCTTACCGGAAATGATCTCATCAAAGCCTCTGATCGTATCGGCAACCGATACATATCTGCCCGGAAGTCCGGTGAACTGTCCCGCTACAAAGAATGGCTGTGACAGGAAACGCTGAACCTTTCTGGCACGGGATACGGTGATCTTATCTTCTTCAGACAGTTCGTCCATACCGAGGATAGCGATGATATCCTGAAGTTCTTTGTATCTCTGCAGCATCTCCTGAACGCCTCTTGCAACTCTGTAATGGTCCTCACCCACGATTCTGGGATCGAGTATTCTCGAGGTGGATTCAAGAGGATCTACTGCGGGATATATACCGAGCTCAACGATGGAACGTGACAGAACGGTCGTGGCATCAAGGTGCGCAAAAGTTGTTGCGGGCGCAGGGTCCGTAAGGTCATCGGCAGGAACATAGACCGCCTGAACGGAAGTGATCGAACCGTTCTTGGTTGATGTGATACGCTCCTGAAGAGCTCCCATTTCAGTCTGAAGTGTAGGCTGATATCCGACGGCCGAAGGCATACGCCCAAGCAGTGCCGAAACCTCACTTCCTGCCTGTGTAAATCTGAATATGTTATCGATGAACAGAAGGACATCTTTTCCTCCTTCATCACGGAAGTATTCCGCCATTGTAAGTCCGGCAAGACCAACCCTCATTCTGGCTCCGGGGGGCTCATTCATCTGTCCGAATACCATCGTGGTCTTATCTATAACTCCCGAATCGCTCATTTCATGGTAGAGGTCGTTTCCTTCACGGGTACGCTCGCCTACACCGGTGAATACCGAATATCCGCCGTGCTCGGTAGCGATATTTCTGATAAGTTCCTGGATAAGGACCGTCTTTCCGACTCCCGCACCTCCGAACAAACCGATCTTACCGCCTTTCTGGTAAGGGCACAGAAGATCCACAACCTTGATACCCGTCTCAAGCATCTCGGCCGAAGTTGACTGTTCCTCAAAGCTCGGAGCTTTGCGGTGTATGGGAAAACGTTTTTCAACTTCAGGTGCGGGCTTGTTGTCGATAGGCTCGCCGAGAACGTTGAATATCCTTCCCAGTGTATTCTCACCAACAGGAACCGATATCGGTGAACCCGTAGCTTCGGCGCTCATACCTCTTATGAGTCCGTCCGTGGGTCCCATGGCTATACAGCGGACAGTATCGTCACCGAGGTGCTGTGCAACCTCAACAACAAGTGTACTTCCGTCGTCACGCACGACCTTTATGGCTTCGTTAATCTCCGGCAGGCTTCCTTCCGGGAACTTAACGTCAAGTACCGCGCCTATGATCTGGGTAATCTTACCTGTGTTATTCTCTGCCACTTTTGTATTCTCCTTCTTCTATATTTGATATCGTAAGTTATGCAGCCTTTGTCCACCGCTTCGCGGTTCCCCCTACCTGCATTAATAAGGTCGCTCGCCCATTCGATTCGCCTTCGGCGATGGGGCTAGCGGTGCAGCCAGGGTCCCACCGCTTCGCGGTTCCCCCTACCTGCATTAACCTAACGCTTCGGCTCCGCCTATGATCTCTGTGAGCTCCTGAGTGATGGCGCCCTGTCTTGCCCTGTTATACTGGAGCTCCAGGCCCGTGATCATCTTCTCCGCATTGTCGGTGGCTGAATCCATGGCCTGCATTCTCGCACCGTTCTCGCTGGCTACAGCCTCAATGAGCGCGCCGTAGATCAGATTGGTTATATACTTCGGAATGATGGCGGAAAGCGCTTCATCCTCATTCGGTTCATACGTCATAAGGGCACGCTTTGCGCTTTCTTTACCTGCATCGGGAAGGATAGTCTCCTCGTCCTCGCTGCCTGATACCGATTCGGTAGGTGTACTGTCCTGACCGAGAGGAAGAAGCTTCTGAAGCTTCGGAACATGAACGACCGTATTTTTAAAGATCGTATATGCCAGATATATTTCTCCGATCTCACCCGCCTGATAGCGGCTTAACAGTTCATCTGCAAGCTCTTTGGCATCAGCATAAACAGGCTCTTCGATCATGTCCGGATTATCGTACACGACCTCATATCCCTTTCTCCTGACACCTTCGCGGCCCTTTCTGCCTATTGCAAATACAACCGTTTCGTCCGTGCTCCATCCGCTCTGGGTAACCAGCTTGATGATATTGCTGTTGTATCCTCCGGCAAGTCCTCTGTTGGAAGTGATAAGAACCACTGCCTTTTTGTCCGATGTGTTCGGTTTCATGAGAGGGTGATCCAGGTATCCGGACCTGCTCATGATCGAAACTATGGTATCATACATCAGCACCGTGTAATTCTTGATCTGTTCAGCACGTGCCTTTGCCCTTTGAAGCTTGACGGTTGAAACCAGCTTCATGGCCTTGGTTATCTGCTGGGTGGACTGTACCCCTGTTTTACGTCTTTTAATGTCGCGCATCGACGCCATGTTATATGTCCTCCGTTACGCAAACATGCTTATTTCAGAAAATCGGCCTTGAAATCCGTTATTGCTTTCTGAAGTTTACTTTCCATCTCGTCCGACAGTTCTTTCGTGTTCCTGATGGACTCGGGGATCTCGGGATAACTTGTCTTGATATACTCAAAGAAGCCTTCCTCAAATTCACCCACCCTGTCAACGGGAACATCAAGAAGATATTTTCTTGTCACAACATAGATGATCAGGATCTGGAACTCAACCGGCATGGGCTTGTACTGTCCCTGCTTTAATACTTCCCTGATCCTCTCACCTTGAGCCAGCTTCTCTCTCGTATCGGCATCCAGCTCGGATCCGAACTGAGCAAAAGCGGCAAGTTCTCTGTACTGGGCAAGTTCCGTACGTATGGGAGCGGCGATCTTCTTCATGGCCTTTATCTGGGCAGCACCACCAACACGCGATACGGAAAGACCCGCGTTTACAGCCGGACGGAATCCGGAATTGAACATTTCGGTCTCAAGATATATCTGACCGTCAGTGATCGAAATAACATTTGTCGGGATATAAGCCGAAACATCACCGGCCTGTGTTTCTATTATCGGAAGTGCGGTAAGGCTGCCGCCGCCGTACTCCTCGCTCATTCTCGCTGCACGCTCCAAAAGTCTTGAGTGCAGATAGAAAACATCACCGGGATATGCCTCACGTCCGGGCGGACGACGAAGCAGCAGTGAAAGTGTTCTGTATGCCGTTGCGTGCTTACTCAGATCGTCATAGATAACAAGAACATCCTCGCCGTTTTCCATCCATTCCTCACCTATAGCACATCCGCTGTAAGGAGCGATGTACTGAAGGGGAGCCATCTCACTGGCCGTGGACGCAACGATCGTTGTGTAAGCCATTGCACCGAATTCATCAAGCGTCTTGACGATGGATGCAACGGTTGATGCCTTCTGACCTATGGCAACATATATACATTTAACATTCTGGCCCTTCTGGTTGATTATCGTATCTATGGCTATTGCTGTCTTACCGGTCTGTCTGTCGCCGATGATCAGCTCTCTTTGTCCCCTTCCGATAGGGATCATGGAGTCAATAGCCTTGATTCCGGTCTGAATAGGTGTATCAACTGATTTTCTCGTGATAACACCGCTTGCGACACGTTCGATCCTTCTGTATCTGTCAGTCTGTATCGGACCCTTTCCGTCTATGGGCTGACCAAGTGCGTTCACAACACGACCCAGCAGAGCATCGCCTGCGGGAACTTCAACAACCCTTCCGGTCGTCTTGACTGTATCGCCCTCGTTGATATTACCTGCACCGAGGAGAACCGCACCAACATTATCCTCCTCCAGGTTCATCACCATGCCGTACACTTCGCCGGGGAATTCAAGAAGTTCTCCCTGCATCGCCTTTTCAAGTCCGTGTACTCTCGCGATACCGTCCGCAACCTGGATGACCGTTCCGACCTCGGAAACTTCCAGAGACTGTGCGTATCTTTTGATCTGATCCTTGATCACCGAACTGATCTCTTCTGGTCTTAAATTCATGGATCCTACTTACCTTTCTTATATTTTGTTGAGCTGGATACGGCGAAGCTGCCTTGCCAGTTCGTTCAGTTTAGTGGATATGCTGCTGTCTATTACCCTGTCGCCTATCCTTATCCTCATGCCTCCGATAAGAGACGGATCGATCTCATAGTTCATCTCCATCTCTACATAATCGGTCGTATCAAGAAGTTTCCTGCGTATATTGTCTTTCTGGGCATCAGAAAGAGCGACAGGTGTGCTGACATATGCCACGCCTGTTTTTTTGTATTCTTTGACCTCTTCGATGAACTTTGCAAGAATGCCATCTGTCTCTTCGTAGCGGTTATTGACAACTATCTGATTGAGCAGGCCGCAGACCTCAGCGGATACTCTTCCGGTGAAGATATTTCTGATGGCTGCGATCTTCTCATTCTTGTCAACGCCGGGATGTCTCATCACTTCCGAAAGTTCCGGATTGTCCTTAAGGATACGTAAGAGCTCGCATACTTCCGAATACAGCTCATCAACCCGGCCTTCCTCTACGGCCAGCATAAATATAGCGTCGGCATAAGTTTTTGCAACTAGCTTTGCCATGTGCCTTCACCTACTTCTTTCAGCGTCTCCTCAATGAGGGAATCCTGAATGTTTGTGTCAATATTGGCTGCCACTACCTTTCCTGCCATAAGTGATGCCACGTCTATGATCTGCGTCTTCACTTCGTCGGCAGCTTTCTGTTTCTCAAGTTCGGCCTCATTTCTGGCCTGGCGGATGATGTTTGATGCTTCCTCCTTGGCCTGTGAGATGATCTGTTCCTCGTTGGCGAGCGCTTTCTTGCGCGCCTCTGAAAGAACCGCATCGGCATCCTTCTGGGCTCCGGCCATCTTTGCCTCATATTCGCTCTTTAAAGAGTCCGCCTCTTCTCTGTCAGCCTTAGCCGTATCAAGATCCGTCTTAATTCTTTCCTGGCGCTTTCTAAGAAGCTCCCGGGCGGGCTTGAACAGCATGTAGGACAGGAAAAGGAACAGAACAAAAACGGCAACCGCTGTTATGACCGCATCATGCAATAGCTGAAAATCAAGATCGAACAGACGTTCCATCTTATTGCCTCCTTTCGATTATCTGTCCTGTAATAATCACGTAAAAGGCTTAACGAACAATAACAGCATTGCGATGAGCAGTCCGTAAAGACCTGTCGTCTCGGCAACGGCCTGTCCCAAAAGCATGGTCGATGTAACATCGGATTTGGCACCGGGATTACGTCCCACTGCCGATGCCGCATGTCCTGCAGCAATACCCTGACCTACACCGGGGCCGATACCCGCTATAACAGCAAGTCCCGCACCGATGGCAGAGCATCCGAAAATGAAATCCTGACCTGAAATGTTCATAAAACAATCCTCCTATAATTTTATTCAGTGTATATATTGATCCTATTGATTATTTAATAACCTCACACACTCCCGTTTACGAATCGCCGATGGCGTCGGTGATGTATGTCATCGTCAGCATACAGAATACGTATGTCTGGATCGCCCCGGAGAAAAGATCAAAGTATATATGCAAAAATCCCGGCCAGCCCCATGCTATCTTGTAAAGCAGTCCGTATACAAGAGCCATCATGACCGTACCTGACAGGACGTTTGCAAACAGACGAAGGGATATAGATATCGGGACCGCGATATCACCGATAATGTTGATCGGTGCCCAGATCGGCCACGGATCACACAGTCCTTTGAGAAAGCCTCCCACACCCTGATGCTTGATCTTGTTGTAGAAGATCAGGGAGAACGTAATCAATCCAAGCGGGAATGTAACACCATAATCCGCTGTGGGGGGACGCAGTCCCAAAAGCCCCGATATATTGCTGATAAGGATAAAAGCGAACAGCGTGGATATATAGCCGAGAAACTTGGTGGCATTTTTGCCCATGACACCGGTTATCATATTATCAAGCATCTCAACCATAAGCTCGACTATATTCTGAAATGTTCCGGGTTCCGCATAAGGATCGGCATTTACTATTGCGTGGCGCGCGAATAAAGCAAAGATCACGAACAGAAGAAAAACTATCAAAAGGCTGACATGTGTCGTGGTGATCCACACCGTCTGACCGAATATCTGATAAGAGAATAACCCCTTTATCATGAAATCGACGTCGGATGCCAAAAAAACTCCGTTCACTAATCATTCCTCCTGTTAAGTATTCTGTGGATCAGCGGCTGAACATACGCTCCCGCTTTGATCGATAAGATCGACAGCACCAGAAATACCGGATGTGCGATCTTAAAGTAAAAACAGGCTCCGGTAACAACACATACAAACAGATATCTTACAGCCATCTGTTTTCTGGTCTCAGCCACCGCACCTTTTTCATCAAGACAGAGAACATCATCTATCGTAACAGCCATATGCGTCACATAGACGAGTCCGCAGACAAGACCTATCGCGACCGCATAAAGGGCGTGCCGCCGGTCGCTTACAAAAAGCGCCGCTACGGCAAGGACCAGATTTATCGCCGTAATGCCGATCATCAGTTCATGGAGGGTATCATCTTCCTTTAGAATGATCTTGAGCCTGTTCATCCATATTTTCCCTATATACCCTGTCCATTGCCTCGACAAAATCTTCCCCGGTCTGTCCCGAGATACCGGCGTCGGCATCACTTCCCAAATGAGTATCGCGTCTTCCGCTTCTTTTTGCAAATATGTAGATATTGCGGAATCCCGCCATCGCTCCGAGAAAGAACAGTATTATTACTATAAAGGAAGTACCGAGCCACCTGTCAAGAAATATACCGGCAAAAGTACATAACAGTATCGGAACTATCATATTGATCCCGAACTGAAAAACCAGTGTAAGGCTTCTGAATACTTCTCTTTGATACTTCAATCTAGAGTCACCGTATCTTTTAAATTATAACCGTCAACGCTCAAAAAGTCCACAGAATTAAGTAAATATCAGTAAAAAACATGATCTCCGATGATGGTTCCGTTGATCTGCGGGATCACCGTTCTGAAATACAGGCAGTTTCCGACAGGGGTGGCACCGCTCATCGCCTCATCAGCCGCCTGATAACACGCCGTAGTTGCACCGAGCGCAAGCCTTGTGGCAAGACGGCCGCTAGCCACGGGAGAAAACTGTCCTTTCTGATAGATCACACCCGACACGGTATTCGGATAAGCGGCAGATCTCACTCTGTTGATAACAACGGCCCCTACCGCCACCTGCCCCGTATACGGCTGGTTACCGGCTTCACAGTATATGAGACACGCCAGAAGATCCCTGTCCCCGTCCTGGAAAGATACTTCGGAAATATCTCTCCATGCCATCTTTGCAGCCTTGGATATCATCGCCTGTTCTTCGGCAAGCTGCTTTTTGAGGGCAGCCAGGTTTTCCTCCTGGGCGGCAAGTTCCGCCTCGTAAGCGGCCGATTCGATCTCCGCTGCCGATATCTGTCCGTCGGTCTGCGCTATGGATCCGTTCGTCGAAGTAACAAGATTGTTAACCTTCTTTTCCTCGGTCTGAGCCTGTTTCTTCAGACTCTGTAACTGTTCCTCTTCAGTGCGCAGCTTTTCCTCTTTGACTTCTATATCCTTCCTTATCTGGATAAGATTGTCATACATCTTTTTATCGTAGTCTTCCATACGGTCGATGTAATCGGCCTTATTCAGAAAATCAGCATAACTTCTCGATGAAAAAAAGGTGGTGAGCAATGTCTTGTCGCCCCGTTCATACATGAATTTGATCCTTTTTTTCATCAGATCATACTGGTTCTGCTCCTCGGAAAGTGCCACGGCAAGGTCATCCTGAGCCGTCCCGATCTCTTCCTGCTTAACTGCGATCTTTCCTTCTATATCGCTGATGTTCTCGGTGATCTCGGTGAGATTGTCGTTAAGCTCGGATAGGTACGATTCGAGTTCCTGTTTCTGATCCTTAAGCCCCTCTTTTTTAAGCTCGGTAGCCTCCTTCATTTCCTCGGTGGCTTTCTTTAATTCCTCGGCATCCTTGATCTTCTTTGATGTGCTCTCAACCGACGCTTGTACGTATGACGCCTCCCTGCCGACACAGGCAAAGATAAGAGCAGCACTCAGCACATATGCGGTTATTCCAATGAGTCTTCTTTTCCTCATCTTACGATGTGCGTCATTAAACGGTTATGACTATCTCCCTGTTTGTAGGATTGTATCTGTAGTATCTGACGCCCGCTGCATCCATCATCTTTTTGGACGCTATGACCCCGTCTGTTCCCGAATATTTGTCGCTGTCATATATCACCGTTCTGATACCGCTCTGAATGATCGCCTTTGCGCATTCGTTGCACGGAAACAGTGACACATACAGTTTTGCACCCTCAAGACTGCCGCCTCTGTAATTTAATATGGCGTTCAGTTCGGAGTGTACCGTATAGACATATTTGGTTGAAAGTGCTTCTCCCTCCCTTGCCCAGGGGAACTCATCATCCGAACAGCCTCTCGGGAATCCGTTATATCCCATAGAAAGTATTTTATTGTCGGAGCTTACTATACATGCTCCCACCTGCGTATTGGGATCCTTTGAGCGCATTCCGGCAAGTTTCGCAACCGCCATGAAATACTCATCCCAAGATATATAATCCTGTCTTTTGTCACTCATTACTTTGTACCGAATATCCTGTCGCCTGCATCTCCCAGTCCGGGAACAATATATCCGTGATCATTGAGCCTCTCATCAAGCTCACCGATGTAAACATCAACATCCGGATGTGTCCTGTGCATGGCATCCACACCTTCGGGTGCAGCGATTATGCACATAAAATGTATATTCTTGCATCCCTTTTCCTTGAGCATGGTAATGGCCGCACATGATGATCCGCCTGTTGCGAGCATCGGATCCACCACAAATACTTCACGGTTTGCACAGTCATCCGGAAGTTTGCAGTAATACTCCACGGGCTTGAGCGTTGCGGGATCCCTGTACAGTCCGATGTGGCCGACTTTTGCCACGGGTATCATCGTAAGCATCCCGTCGACCATTCCGAGTCCGGCGCGAAGGATCGGAACTATGGCAAGTTTTTTGCCCTTGAGTTCCTTTGCCGTTGTCTCGCATATCGGCGTTGTTACATGAACGTCTGCGAGTTCAAGATTTCTCGTGGCCTCATAACAGATGAGCATGGCTATCTCACCTATCGTCTGGCGAAAATCCTTTGTTCCTGTTTCTTTTCTGCGGATATATCCGATCTTATGCTGGATAAGCGGATGATCCATTAAAAACACATTGTCGATTCCGGGATACTGCTTCATGATCTGCCCTCCATAAAATGATCTGCTCCAAAAAACTATTCTATCTGTGATATCCTGCGAACATGCTTTTCCTCGTTTGAAAATTCCGTATTCATAAACATATCAACAATGTCCATGGTCAGATTGGGACCTATCACCCCCGCTCCCATAGAAAGCATGTTGGCATCATTGTGAAGTCTTGTCAGCTTCGCGCTGGTTACATCACCGCAGAGCGCGCAGCGGATCCCTTTGACTTTGTTGGCGACAATGGATATTCCTATGCCGGTCGTACACATCACTATTCCCCTGTCATATTCCCCCGATGCAACAGCGTTTGCCACGCTCCTTCCTATCTCGGGATAATCACAACTGTCGGGTGTGTATGTGCCGAAATCCTTTACCTCATGACCCGCTTCACGAAGGTGTTCAATAACTTCCGCTTTCCGTTCAAACGCACCATGATCGGCGCCTATCGCAACTTTCATTTATGTCGTCTCCGTTTCCTTTATTCTCTGATGATCAGTCCACATGTATTATATTATGACCCGCCGCCTTTATCAGCCTGTTCATTATCGCGGGTCCGAGTCGTCCGCTGCACGGCTCTTCCGACAGGATAATATCGATGTCTTCATCATCGCATCTTCGAAGGCTGTCATACAGTCTGTGTGCGGTCATGTCCGTATTATCCGATCGTCCCATATCCGCCACAAGATCAGCGCCCTCAAATGCCGGTGCATCTTCTGAAAAAGTCAGAACGCCCAGACGTACACCTTCCGGCTTTTCTTCTATACGCTCCATGATATATGATCTGACACGTTCTTTGCTTCCGGATACTATGAGCATTTCACCTTTCGGTGCGTAATGCCGGTATTTCATCCCGGGCGCTTTCGGCTTTGCCGAAGTATCATTGCCGAAGACTGCCGGGTCTTTTTCAATATCGCCTATGACCTCCCGCAGGTCTTCTTCACTCACATATCCGGGTCTGAGCATCATCGGAGTCCCGGCCGAAAGATCTATTATGGTGGATTCGATCCCTATATTGCAATATCCGCTGTCTATGATCATATCGATCCGGCCGTTCATGTCGCAAAAAACATGATCTCCCGTTGTCGGAGAAGGTCTTCCCGATATATTGGCGGAGGGCGCTGCCACATATCCGCCGGCTGAAGCAATGAATGCCTTTGCGACCGGATGGGAAGGAAACCTTATCGCTACCGTATCAAGGCCTCCCGTTGTTTCCTTCGGGACGATATCCTTTCCTTTGAAGATCATCGTAAGGGGGCCGGGCCAGTACCTTTTGGCCAGAGCTTCCGCTTCCGGTGTGACATCCGCAGCTATTTCATACACGCTGCCGATATCGGCTATATGCACTATGAGAGGATTGTCCGAAGGGCGGCCCTTTGCCTCGTATATCTTCGATGCAGCAGCCGGATTTAATGCATCCGCTCCGAGACCGTATACCGTTTCGGTCGGAAAAGCTACCAGTCCTCCGGCTCTGATTATCCGTCCCGCTTCGGAAATGACGGACATATCTATATTTCCGGGATCTGTTCTTTTATATATCGTATCCATTATGAAGAGGTGTTTTTCTCCTCGATCCTGTTGATCATATCCTGTATGGTACCAAACTCTCCGGAATAAATTATCCCAAGGAGTTTATCAAGACTTCTGAGCGCCGGGATCATCTCTTCAACCGTAAGCGTCCCGTCCGTAAGCGCATCCGCTATCTCGCCGACATCAACGACTTCAACTTTTCCATCCGGATAGATCAGTACATCCGCCAGAAGATCCGTAAACACATATGAATTTTCGACCGGATCATAACTGTAATTGATTATGTCGCAGTACCAGTATATCAGCGTTCCGTCCTTACGGTAGAACTTGCTGACTTTAAAGCCTTCCTTCAAAAAATAACATGAACATCCATGGTCAAGTATTTCCTTGGGCCTGATCGTATTCCATCTTGTAACGATATGGCCTTCGTCAGAATAGAGTATCTCGTCTTTATCCAGCAGGATGATCTCTTCGGGGATGATCCGCTTACGATATAAAACCGGCTTGTCCATGTAATCTCCTTAGCTCTTTGCCTTATTTGCAAATTTCGTCAGATCCGGTAACCATACAAGTTCAACCTTGCCGATGGGGCCGTTTCTCTGTTTGGCGATTATGACTTCCGTTATGTTCTTTTTCTCGGTATCCGGATTGTAATAATCATCTCTGTATAAAAACATTACCACATCCGCATCCTGTTCTATTGCTCCGGATTCACGCAGATCCGAAAGCATCGGTCTGTGATCTTCTCTTTTTTCCGGTGCACGTGACAGCTGGGACAGGGCTATGACCGGAACTCCGAGTTCTCTGGCAAGTGATTTCAGCGACCTTGATATGTCGGAGATCTCCTGCTGTTTCGAATCAAATCTCCCGGTTCCCTGCATCAGCTGCAGATAATCGATAAAGATCGCTGAGAGGTCCTTGTTCTCTGCCTTGTATTTACGGCATTTGGATCGCAGTTCACCTATCGTGATCCCGGGTGTATCATCTATCATCAGCCCTGACTCGCCGATGGAACTCGCTGCCTCTATTATACCTTCCCAGTCCTTCTGCGTGACCCTGCCGTTTCGTATCAGTTCGGAATCCACATGTGATTCAAGGGCCAGAAGACGGTTTACAAGCTGTTCGCGCGGCATCTCCAGAGAGAAGATGACAGCGGTTTTTTTGTCTTTTATGCATATATGCTGTGCTATGTTGAGGATGAAAGATGTTTTGCCCATGGAAGGCCTTGCCGCCACAAGGATCAGATCGGCGGGCTGCAGCCCTGCCGTTTTATAATCAAGATCGGTAAAGCCCGTGGCAACACCCGTGACGGGACCGTCGGCTTTTGCCGCTATACCTATCTTGACGATGGCGTCTTTGACGATCTGTCTTATCGGAATAAGATCACCTGCCGAACTGCTGTTTGTGATCTCAAATACTTTGCGCTCGGCTTCCTCGAAGATCTCCTCGGCCTCTCCGGAATCCGAGTAACATTTGTTCTCAAGATCGCCGCAGAGCTTTATCATTTTCCGGAGAAGTGATTTTTTCCTGACTATTTCGATATGCTGTTCTATTACCGCAGATGTGGATGCCCACATTCCGAGATTCCGAAGATACTCTCCCGATGCGATCTCCGCAGGGGCGTTCATCTCCATAAGTTTATTTGAAACCGTGGTCGGATCGATGACTGCGCCTTCTTCAACGACGCTTTTTACCGCATTGAAAACGTATGCAAACTCTTTCAGGTAAAAGTCATCCGCCACAAGTGAATCCATGGCGATTATGGCCGCATCGCGGTCAAGCATCATGGCTCCTACCACACCTCTTTCGGATTCCCTGTGATGAGGGGGGAGTTTTTTGACAACAGCTTCTTCCATCCTTAAGACTCCTCAACTCTGACTTTCAGGGTTGCAGTTACCTTGGGATGAAGCTTTACCGGAACTTCAAATTCACCGAAAGATTTGATGGCTTCGGGAAGAACTATTTTCTTTCTGTCGATCTCAAGACCGAACTGCTCTTTTGCTTCGAAAGCGATCTCTTTGCCGGACACGCTTCCGAAAGTTTTGTTTCCCTCTCCGGCTTTGAGCTTTACCACAACCGTTTTGCTCTCTAGCTCTTTAGCGAATTTCTGTGCGGCATCAAGATTTTCAGCCGCCACCTTCTCCTCGTTTGCCTTCTTCAGTTTAAGATCGTTCAGGTTTTTGGAATCCGCCTGTAATCCCAGTTTTTTCTTGAATATGAAATTCTTGGCATAACCGTCGGATACCTCTACAACATCTCCGGCCTTGCCAAGTGAACGTACGTCTTCAAGCAGTATTACCTTCATGACAGTTCTCCTTTTTGTTTCATTTCGGACAGCACCGCAATAAGTGACTTCTTCGCCTCTTCAAGAGTCACATCCTGAAGCTGGGCTCCTGCAACGTTCATATGTCCGCCGCCGCCAAGCTTCTCCATGATCACCTGAACATTAATATCATCAATCGATCTGGCACTGATATATACTTCACCCTGATGCATCGTAAGTACGAACGATGCCCTGATACCATTAATGTTCAGCAGCTCGTTGGCTGCTTCCGCTCCGATTATGGTAGGGCTGTCCACTATCGTATCAGGGGTGATGGCAACGGCAAATGCTTTGTCAACGATCTCGGCATTTCTTACTATCTCGGCCTTGGCTTTGTAAGATCCCACATCATCCCTGAACATCTTACGTACTCTCGTAACGTCCGCCCCGTTACGGCGAAGATATGCGGCAGCTTCAAAAGTACGCACACCCGTCTTGGTCATGAAATTATTTGTATCGATCATCATTCCGGCATAGAGACAGTCGGCTTCATCGGACAACAGTTTTACATGATCGCTTATATACTGCAGAACTTCCGATACCATCTCCGATGCGCTAGATGCATACGGCTCGATATACGAAAGAGTGGCATTTTCTATCTTTTCGGCGCCCTGCCTGTGGTGATCCAGAACGACTATCGGAGAACACATTTCCAAAAGTGCGGGGCATCCCGTAAAGCTGGGTCTGTTGACATCTACGACTACGAGTGTGCAGTCGGATTGTGATGCTATGTCGACAGCCTCCTCCCTGGAAACAAATATACCCTCTTCGTGAGCCCCGTCATGGTTCATCATTTCCAGCATCGGACGTATGGACGTCGTCACTTCATCCACTACGATATGAACTTTTTTGTTGAATGTCTTTGCAACACGGAATATTCCTATCGACGAACCGAAAGCATCAACATCCAGTATCTTGTGACCCATGATGACTATTGTGTCACTGTTTTCTATGATCTCACGGAGGGCGTGAGCTTTGACTCTCGCCTTGACCCTGGTATTTTTGGTTGTTACTTCACGTCTTCCGCCGTAATAACTGATCTCTTCATCTGTCTTAATTATGGCCTGATCTCCGCCACGGCCCAATGCCAGATCGATAGCCGTTCTGGCATACTCATAGTTCTGCAGGAAAGAATCGCTGTCCGCTCCGAATCCGATGGAAAGTGAGAACGATATCTCGTTTCCTATATTTGCCTTTTTGATCTTCTCAAGTATCTCAAAACGGCTCTCGGCGATCCCGTCAAGTTCTTTTCTCCTCATTATGACAAGATACTTGTCCTTCTCGAGCTTCTTGACTATCGCATCGATCTTGGAAAAGTAATTGTTTATCTGTCTGTCAATGATGGCGGCGCTCAATGACCGTCTTGCCTCATCGGCACTCTCAAGAGCCTCATCGTAGTTGTCTACATATATAAGACCGCATACCATACGCTGCTCGCCGATACGTCTGGTCAGGGAATTGACCTCTGTAACGTCGAACATATACAGTGCAATCAGATAGCTGTCATAATCCACCGCGGCAATAACGCTTGGGGTTTCCATAAGCGCTTCCATGGATACCTTGTTCATGCTTGCGCGAAAATCATGTTCGCCCACGGATATCACTATCTCGGTCTCGTGTTCCATCTTGGGAAGCTTTTCCTTTGTGATCTCGGGGATCAGGCTCGTGATGGACTTGCTGTATTTCTTGGTGATACCCATCATCTGCTCAAATGCATCATTTGTCCAAATGATCTTTCCGGATTCGTCCAGAAGGGCATACGGTATCTCGAGATCCCGAAGAAGCTGTTTCTGAACCTGCCCGTATTGGGTCGCAAATGAAATGAGATCCTTTATGACTGTATTCCTGTCATGGAAAAACAGATAGAAAGCGATCAGCGCATATATGACAAAAAAAACAGAGGCAAAGACTCCTGCTCTTATATCCACCAAATACATTGCTATGGCAAATACACCGACTATTATCGTCATCCACACCGGCCACATTATGTATTTGTGTATCTGTCCTTTGAATCTGATGTTGTTGCCACTCATAGACGTTATTATAACTCAAATGACAAAAAAAGAAAATGCCGACATATTCTGTCGGCATTTTCGCTTTCCGGCTTCGCGGGTCTTCCAAGGTCGCTCGCCCATTTGAGTTCGACTTCGTCGAACAGGGGGCTCGCGGTGCAGACAGGGACTTCCCACTTCGTGGGCCCCTCCTATCTGCCTAGGCTTCCTCGATTGCTCCTACGGGGCACTGTGCTGCGCATGCTCCGCAGCTTACACATTTATTCTCGTCGATCTCATACTTTCCGTCGCCTTCGCTGATAGCGCCTACAGGGCACTGTCCTGCACATGCTCCGCATGAGATACATCCGTCTTTGATAACAAATGCCATTTCAGATTCCTCCTTTGTATTTATCGAATGATATGACCAATATTCATTTTACAACATGAAAGCCAAAAACTCAATACTCTGTTATACCTGCAGGATCCTCTTCAGCTCATGCAGCAGTCTTGAAACAGGCAGACCTACCACATTGTAATAATCTCCCTCAATGGACCGGACAAATGCAGCCGAACCGTCCTGAATGCCGTAAGATCCGGCCTTGTCATATACATCATAAGAAGACATGTAGTATTCTATCTCCTGTTCATCGAGAGGGTAAAAGCTTACCTTTGTCTCCTCGAAAAATGTATATTCACCGGCGCGGCCTCCGGATGAGATAAATACGAACGATACACCGGTATATACACTGTGGGTCCTGCCGGACAAAGCTTTTAACATCCTCACGGCATCCGCTTCGTCCCGTGGCTTGCCGAAAACTTCACCGTTGCATGCGACCACCGTATCCGCACCGATCACTATTATATCCCCCGGAGTGGTAAGTTCCCTGTGCGTATCGTTATATGCCCGGATCTGCGCCGCAACATCAATGGCTTTTGCCCCGGATAGAGAAGTGCACAGTTTTTCCGGATCGGTTTCCGATGTATTCTCTTCCGCGCACGAAGGCCATACATCAAACTCAAGGCCGACCAGCTCCAGGATCTGTTTTCTTCTGGGTGATGCTGATGCAAGTATTATCTTGTAGTTGTCGTTAAGCTCTTTTACCGTCATCGTTTCTTCTGGCTTTGACGCCATCCAGGATCACCTGTTTTTTTGCCACGAGCTCTTTCTTGTCCATCGGAGGCGTATCCCCGAGAGGATATTCTATCCCCAGCTTTTCATACTTCGCCTTGCCCATGGTATGGTAAGGAAGTGCGTCAAGAGCCTTGAGACTGCCGAGCCCTCCGATAAAATATCCGAGATCATAGAGATATTTATCATCATCGGTCAGCCCCGGGACTATCACGTGTCTGATCCAGGTATCAACCTTCTTCTCCGACAGATATTCGGCAAATGCCAGTATGCCGTCGTTCGGCTGTCCGGTGATCTTCATGTGCATCTCAGGATCGATATGTTTTATATCGAGCATCACAAGATCCGTAAGTTCCATGAGCCTGTCAAGTTTTTCGATAAGACCCTTGTTTTCCGGCCGAAAAGCGATCCCGGAAGAATCTATGCAGGTGTGTACATCATGATCTTTACATATCTTAAAGAGATCCGTCAGAAAATCAATCTGCATCAGAGGTTCTCCACCGGTCACGGTAATGCCTCCCCCGTTCCTGTAGAATGCCTCATTATGCTGATACTGCTCAAATATATATTCGGGATCCATCTCTTCGCCGCCCGTCATAGCCCATGTATCGGGATTATGACAGTACAGACATCTCATCGGGCATCCCTGTACAAATACAACGTATCTTGTTCCGGGTCCGTCAACCGTTCCGAAACTCTCAAGAGAGTGTATGCGGCCTTTGGTCATATCATTCCTCCGTAGAATACTTAGAAACAAGCCCGGAACAAAAGTCCCGGGCTTGTCATGTCATCTCACATCATTCAGATTGCTTCATGGAACGTACGGGAAATAACGTCTGCCTGCTGTTCCGGTGTAAGCTTGATGAAGTTAACCGCATATCCGCTTACCCTGATCGTAAGCTGAGGATATTTCTCAGGATGTGCCTGTGCATCAAGAAGCGTGTCTCTGTTAAGTACATTAACATTAAGATGATGTCCGCCCTTTGTAGCATATCCGTCCAAAAGATTTACAAGATTATCAACCTGTGCCTGATTAGCTGCCATTTTTTTGTCCTCCTTATTATGATTTTTATTCCTATCTGTAGTCATCGAGGCCCTGATGAAGTGTCGGGACACTGCATGCAAGCGGTGTTCTGGAACAATCGGTACAGCCCATTGTCTCCGTGCTCCTCATTTCCTTCTGTGCTTCATCGACATCCACGTTCAGATGTCCGACTCCGGCCTCAACGGAACCATCCAAAAAAGCTACAAGATCATCGACCTGATCCATAAATGTCACCTCCTCCTATATGCTGAATTATTTATTTAAATCCAGTTCTATGTCTCCTGCAAATACCTGATCTTCCTTGCCGAGTGCTCCGGGAATGATCGTGAATGTATTGGAGATACCGTCCTGTGCATCCTTGAACGGAAGCTTTGATACAGATGACAGTGAAGCGATCGCGCCATGAGTATCACGTCCGTGCATCGGGTTTGCACCGGGTGCGAAAGGCTGTCCTGCACGACGTCCGTCAGGTGTGTTGCCTGTTGCCTTACCGTATGTAACATTGGATGTGATGGTAAGGATGGAAGTTGTGGGGATACCGTTCCTGTATGTATGATGACGTCTTATTGCTGTCATGAACTTATGAACTACTTCTGTAGCGATGGCATCAACACGGTCATCATCATTGCCGTATTTCGGGAAGTCGCCCGTGATCTTAAAGTCAGTGATAATTCCGTCTTCATCCCTGATACACTCAACCTTTGCGTACTTCATTGCCGAGAATGAATCTGCAACGATCGAAAGACCGGCGATACCTGTAGCAAAGTATCTCTTTACATCCCTGTCATGAAGAGCCATCTCTGCTCTCTCATAGCAGTACTTATCATGCATATAATGGATGATGTTAAGCGTGTTGACATATACGTCAGCCTGCCACTCAACCATGTCAAGGAAGAGTTCCATAACCTTATCGTAGTCAAGAACATCTCCGTCGTAAGGACGGTATTTCGGACCAACCTGCTTCTTGGTCTTCTCGTCGATACCGCCGTTCAGTGCGTAGAGGAGGCACTTTGCAAGGTTTGCACGAGCTCCGAAGAACTGCATTTCCTTACCGATAACCATCGAAGATACGCAGCATGCGATACCGTAATCATCACCGTGAACAGGCCTCATAAGGTCATCATTCTCATACTGGATGGATGATGTATTAATGGAAGTCTTAGCACAGAACTTCTTGAAGTTCTGAGGAAGCCTTGTTGACCAGAGAACCGTGAGGTTGGGCTCGGGAGCTGCACCGAGGTTCTCAAGTGTATGCAGATAACGGAAGCTCATCTTTGTAACCATATGACGTCCGTCAACACCGATACCTGCGATCGACTCAGTTACCCATACGGGATCGCCGGCGAAGATCTGGTTGTATTCAGGTGTACGTGCAAACTTAACACAACGAAGCTTCATGATGAAGTGATCAACGAACTCCTGGATCTGCTCCTCGGTGAACGTTCCGTTCTTGAGGTCACGCTCTGCGTAGCAGTCAATGAATGTTGATGTACGTCCGAGTGACATTGCTGCACCGTTCTGCTCCTTAACCGAGCAAAGATATCCGAAGTATGTTGCCTGGATAGCTTCCTGAACATTTGTTGCGGGCTTGCTGATATCACAGCCGTATGAAGCAGCCATTTCCTTCATGAGCTTAAGAGCTACCATCTGCTCCGAAAGCTCTTCACGAAGACGGATAACATCATCTGTCATAACACGGCCCGTTGAATCCTTCTGAGCCTGCTTGTCTTCTATAAGGTAATCTATACCGTAAAGAGCAACTCTTCTGTAGTCACCGATGATACGGCCTCTTCCGTATGCATCAGGAAGTCCCGTGATGATATGTGATGTACGGCAGGCTCTCATTTCCTGATTGTATGCATCAAAACATCCGGCGTTATGAGTCTTGCGGTGTGTTGAGAAGAACTCACTGACCTCGGGATCAACTTCATATCCGTTATCGGAGCAGGCCTTCTCTGCCATACGGATACCGCCGTAAGGCTGAAGTGAACGCTTGAAAGGCTTATCTGTCTGGAAACCTACGATCTTCTCCTTGTTCTTGTCAAGATATCCGGGGCCGTGTGAAGTTATCGTAGAGATAACCTTTGTGTCCATATCAAGAACGCCGCCGTTTTCTCTTTCCTTCTTCTGAAGGTCGAGCACCATGTTCCATAAGTCTTTTGTGTTCTGTGTAGGTCCTGCAAGGAATGAATCATCTCCGTCATAAGGAGTATAATTCTTCTGGATGAAGTCACGTACGTTGACTTCGTTTTCCCACTTACCGCCTACGAAACCATTCCATTCTGATCTCATTGCAATGCCTCCTAATTTTATGATTTGTTAAAAGTGATAATTTTACGCTGCCCCTTCTCCACTCTTTGGTAATTGTTATTATAGTTTGCGGATTGTATACACGTCAAGGCATATATCTGTATTTTTTTGCGTACAAAATCATTGATTTTTAGGCAGATTTTCGTGCCTTTCCGGAGCAGCCGGACTCTTGACCCGGACAATAAAAGATGCTATTGTAAACGACATGAAAATTCCGTTCAGGGAGGTGAAAAAATGGAAATCACAAAAGATATGACCATAGGCGAGATCATCGTTAATAAACCCGAAGTTGCACCTATTCTTATGGAAGCAGGTATGCACTGTCTCGGATGCCCTGCAGCTCAGGGTGAATCACTTGAGGAGGCTGCAATGGTTCACGGAATGGATATCGATACTCTTATGGAGAGGATATCAGCTCTCGCATAACACCGGTCAAAAAAAGCGCTGCGTAATCGCAGCGCTTTTGTCATGCTCACATATTTCTCATGAAAGAAGCTTTTCTATGGCATTATCCGCAACTATGCAGTTATCATGCTCTTCAAAGAACGCTTCCGTTGCCGGAGTCGATCTTTCCATCGATCCGTATTCCGACAGAACATTACATATCCTGTTAAATTCCTCCGTTGACTGCTCGCCCTTGGTAAGTGCCAGTATATAGCAGTCATCAGCCTCGTCATGATACAGGGAATTCTTTCCGCGGTAGAACTTGGATATCACTCCTGCTGCCTTTATGACATCGGCAAGTGTATCGAAAGCAAAAGCTCTTGAAAGCTCTCCTGACGCATTTGCCTGTTCAATAAGCTTCTCTTTTGCTTCTTCAAGAAGCTCGGGATTCTTCGAAACTTCCTGTGAAAGCTTCTTGAACAGATCAAGTACTTCCGGCATTTCTTCCGAAACCGACCGGAACAGCTCGGATATCACATCATCCTCTTCATCTTTGATATTCGGTGCAAAGTTGGCAAATCTCGTATCCAGTTCATCCGGATCCTCGACCTTGGTGATTATGAGTATGATGGATTCGGACGAAAGAGGGATCGCTTCGATCATAAGAGGGATATCATTTGCTTCAAATCCCAATTCATAAGAGGCCTGCTGCATCATATCGCGGAACAGATTCTTAGCTTTCTCGGTTCCGTAAGCAAGTTCTGACAGTTTTAGCTGTCTGTCGGCAAGATCAGCCTTTGTAAGTGTACATCTTATCTGATGTTCATTGACCCGTTCCAGTTTCATATGATCACCTCCTGTCTGATATACTTCTTAAGTATATATGTTATATATCGGCAAAAATAAATTGTCAAATAATATGTTGATCCGGATCCGTACGATAAATTAAGAATAGCGTATTTGCGGCATTTATCATATGTCAATGTGCCGCCCTTCGGCCTTTACCACAATATGTAGTACTTGAAAAGACGGCTCGGTTAATATAAAATCATTGGCATAGATCGCTCCTTCGCAATCAGTGGCGAAAGGAGGGCAGTAAAAAAACATATTTCTTATCTGTATTTTAAGATATATGTCTTATTATTTCCAGTGAATTTTCTGTGACGACAGAAGGTTCAAACATTTCAGGAGTTTCTAATCGGGTGATCCCCGAAATATCGACATTATTATCTTTCGATAGTTCCCCTGATTTATGATGTAAATTGGTTGTCCCCATTATGATTCAAATAACATTTTCAACCGAAAAGCAACAGTATATACCACACGCAAGGTGCGATCTTGAATAACAAAGAATTGTATCACTTAACTGTTAACAAATGCGGTACCATTTATATTTCATATGATATGGCCGGGTCCTTTACAAAAAGAATAAATGAGTTCCCGATACCGTAATGTAAAGGGCCCGTATCCCATAAAACAGTATTTCCGGCTTTCTCTTCCCGGTTTGGCAACTTGCTTTCATTCTCATATGTTCTGTCAGATAAACATATCTAGTCTGTCTGCGGCCGGTAATACTCATCTATCAAACTGAATGCTTCACCTGTTCCGAAAGCAAGCTGCCAGACAGCAGCTCCCCCTATTTCATGAGCCTTCATGACATCGAGCTTGGCCCGGAGTGATTTTTCATCCTCAAGCCAGATCTTGTTGGTACCTTCGCCGGTCTTCCACTCGGCGTAATTCTGACCCGTTGCCTCATCCCACTGTGCTTCGGCTCCTGCCGCTGCGACGGTCTCCGAACCTTTTGACATCGGAAGTGTCTGCATGTCAAGGATGTTATCGTTCTCATCAACCGTCCAGTACCTGACATAAAAAGGAAGACCGTTTACAACCTTTTCTTTAGGCACATCCTGAAGCGTATTCTCTATACCCTCCATTACAAAATCAAGAGAGGCCACGGATCCGGCTTCTTCAGAGCCTGCTGTGTGCTCATCATATCCCATGATAATGACATAATCCGCAAATACACCCTGTTCCTTACGGTTATAATGCATCGTGTATTCCTTCGGAACATAATTATCAACCGAAACCACGAGTCCCTTTTCGTGCGCTTTTAAACAAAACTCTCTGATGAACTGGACATACGCGGGACCGTCTTCGGTCGAGATCGACTCGAAATCCAGATTAATGCCGTCAAGGTTGTACTGTGCAGCATATGCCAGAAGCTGCTCCGTCATGTATGCCCTTTTGGCAGGGTCAGACAAAACAGCTGATGTGCTTACATCGGGATATGTCAGATTACTCATAAGTCCCCATACCTTGATGTTCTTTGCATGGCATGTCTCTACATATTCGGATGATGCTATGGACTCCACGGTTCCCTCATTATCCGAGACTGCAAACCAGGTTGGCGAGATAACATTTATATATTGAAGAAAACCATCATTGTCCTTTAAGGATGACAGCGACACATCTCCCGTAACGTTGTGCCATGCAAGTACTATAGGCTGTGAATAATCCGCCACCGGCGTTACGGTTATGGGCGCGACATCATTTACCGGTGTTTCCGGACGGTCATATTTTTCGCCAAGATTTTTTTCCTCAATGTAACCCGTAATAAGGTCATCTGACATGACCCTCATCCACTTTTCATTTTCGGAATCTATGACGGTAACGGTGCTGCCTTTTCTGAGCTCCTTTAATATCTCGCCCTCTTTGTCCGGCTCCGTTCTGATCGCGGCATCATCCTCTTTGACGTCAGCTGCGACTTTTGTATCCCACTGCGTCTTGATCTCGGCACGATAAGGTTCTTTTACCCCTCCGAACAGTTTGTATTCGAAGTTGGTAAACACTCTCACGTAATCAAGACATACCATAAGTGTCTCACCTTCGTTGTAGCATATCCTGTACCCGGCCTGGATGCCGTTGTCCTCAAGAGAATAATAGTTTTCTTCCGGTGAAGCACTGTATACTCCGTCGCCTGTCGTATAGAGCAGTCTGGAACTCGAAGGCTCCCAATAGAAGTTTTCATTATATTTTTCGATCACTTCTTCATAAGGAACGTACATATGTCCGTCCCTGATCGTGATCTTACGGTCGGTCGTCTCTCCGTTTTCAATGACCACCGCCTCATCGCTGTTACCTTCCGGCATATTGTAATATGCGTACAGATCCGCTTTTTTTTCGGAGTATCCCCAGCCTTCAAAAAGACCGGTGCTTTGAGCCACCAGCAGTATTATCCCGATGAGCAGCATTGCCACTGCAACAGGGATCACTGCCTGCAGAATCTTTCTTCTGCGCCTTCTGCGGCGTCTCGCTTCTCTCGAACTGTTATATTCCAAATCTTTCCTCCAAATCCATAACCGTGTTTAATACAAATCAACCCAGGTTCTGCGCTTCAACCAGGCCTTTTCCTCCGTACATCTCACGGAGTTTCGGCTTTTCGATCTTGCCCGTGGGGTTGCGGGGAATGTCAGCAAAAATGATCTTGCGGGGCCGTTTGTATCTCGGAAGATCCATGCAGAATTCATTCATATCCTCTTCCGTCATCACATAGTCCTTCTTGAGTTCAACAATGGCAAGGCTGACTTCACCGAGACGTTTGTCCGGAATACCGATGACCGCAACATCATGAACAGCTTCATTTGTCCGGATATAGTCTTCTATCTGAACGGGATAAATGTTCTCTCCTCCGCTTATGATGACATCCTTCTTGCGGTCGACCAGCATGATGAAGCCGTCCTCATCTTCGGTAGCCATGTCTCCGGTAAACAGCCATCCGTCCGAAAGTACTTCCTTCGTTGATTTCGGATCGTGATAATAACACTCCATAACTCCAGGGCCCTTTACGGCAAGTTCCCCGACCTGACCGCGTTCAACGGGTTTCCTGTCGCTGTCCACGATCTTTGTCTCCCAGCCATAGCCTGCTTTTCCGATACATCCGACTTTATCGATATTTTCCACTCCGAGATGAACACATCCGGGGCCGATGGATTCCGACAGTCCGTAATTCGTATCGTACTGATGATTCGGGAATATCTCTTTCCATTTCTTTATCAGGCTTCTGGGAACAGGCTGTGCACCTATATGCATAAGTCTCCACTGATCAAGCTCATAGTCCGAAAGCTTAACCCTTCCGCTCTCTATTGCCTCTAGAATATCCTGGGCCCAGGGAACAAGCAGCCAGACAATTGTACACTTCTCTTTTGAAACGGCATCAAGTATTATCTCCGGAGCGGTCCCTTGAAGGAGAACTGCTTTTGATGCCGAAAGAAGACTTCCGAACCAGTGCATCTTTGCTCCCGTATGATACAGCGGAGGTATGAGCAGGAACGTATCGTCCCGCTGCTGGGAATGATGATTCTGCTCACATCTGGCAGAATGCATGAGTGCACGGTGCTTGTGAAGAATGGCTTTGGGAAATCCCGTCGTACCGGACGAAAAATAGATCGCCGCATCATCATCATCCGTGATGGTAACATCAGGCTTTATGCTCGAGCAGTTTGCAACCGCTTCCTTATAGTCATCCGCAAATGTGGGACAGTTATCACCCACATATATCAGCAGTCTTTTCTTCGACAGTTCTTCACAGACCTCCTCGATACGTCCGATGAACTCCGGTCCGAACACGAGAACGTCTATCTGGGACAGCTTTGCACAGTACATTATCTCATCCGAAGAGTATCTGAAATTGAACGGAACAGCCATGGCTCCGGTCTTCAGTACACCGAAATATATGGGAAGCCACTCAAGGCAGTTCATCATTATGATCCCAACCTTGTGTCCGGCCTTGATACCCATAGACATGAGATAATTGGCAAAACGATTTGCTTTTTCATCAAATACGCTCCATGTTATCTCACGGCGGTATGACTCTTTCTTCGTACTTTCGATCAGTTCATATTCTTTCCATGTGACACGTCTTTTCTCTTTGATCTTCGGGTTAATCTCGATAAGTGCAACGTCTCCGGGATATTTTTGCGCGTTTTCCTCAAGAAGCTGTGTAATGGGCATATATTCATCCTCCGGTAATACTTTTTGCTTACTTTAACGCTATACAGCGATTAAGCACACAAAAATAAGTTTATCCGTTCCATATTCAAATGTCAATAAAAGACCGACCGTCCAAAGACGATCGGTCTTATCTTCCCACTTCCTTATTGCATTAATCCGCAGTATAGGGCATCAGTGCAACGTGACGGGCACGCTTAACCGCAACGGTAAGGGCTCTCTGATGTTTTGCACAGTTTCCGGTGATCCTTCTAGGAAGGATCTTTCCTCTTTCGGAAACATACTTCTTGAGAGTTGCAACATCTTTATAATCAAGACCTTTTTCCTTGCCGCAGAATACGCAAACTTTCTTGCGTCTGTGCATGGTATTTCTTCTTCTCGGCGCATCCGATCTGTCGTTATCGCCCTGTGGTTTACCAAAAGCCATTTAAATGTCCTCCTGATCCTGTCAATTAAATGGAAGCTCCTCATCGATCCCGTCCGGAATGTTCATAAATCCGTCGCCGCTGTCAGGCTGTTCGGATGAGTTCCCTGAAGATGCCGGGATGAACTGATCCGATCCCGATCCCTGCGGTGAACTCTTACTGTCCACAAACTCATGCCTTTCTACCACCACATCGGTTGTATATACTTTCTGGCCGTCCTTGTTTGTGTAACTTCCGGTCTGGATATGTCCCTCAACAAGTATCCTTGAACCTTTGCGAAGATACTTCTCGGCAAACTCTCCGTCACGTCCGAAGGCTACTACACCGATAAAATCAGCCGTCTGCTGATCCTGTGAATTCTCATTACGTCTGCCTCTTCTGTCAACCGCCAGAGTATATCTTGCGATAGCCATCGCCGAATCTCCGGATGAATATCTTATATCGGGATCACGGGTTAATCTTCCTACCAATATTACTTTGTTCATATGTTCTCACTTTCTACTATGCTTCTGCCTTAACGCAGAGATAACGAAGAACATTATCCATAATGCGGACACGATTTTCGATCTCGATCGGCGTAGACGGCTCTGCATCGAACTGAACGAAATAGTAGAAGCCTTCTCTCATCTTCTGGATCTCATAAGCAAGCCTCTTTTTGCCCCACTCGTCCACGTTCGTGACTGTTCCGCCGAAACGATCGATATAACTCTTGATCTTTTCGATCACGGCAGCTCTCTCATCGTCTTCGATCTTAGCATTAAGAACAATGCATAATTCATATTTGCTCATGCCTGGTACCTCCTTCTGGTCTAGAGCGTCATGTACACGCATGACTGCCCTGAATGGCCCCCGATCTAAGGCCGGGAGCAAGGAAAAAATTGTATCACGAGATGGTATGATATCACATACCACTCCCGTTTTCAAGGGGTTTGGGCTACAAAAATCAGACCGATATTGCCCCCAGAACCTCCCCGATACTGTCATTTATCACAAGATCTGCTCTGCTGTCCATCGGTGTTTTTGACTTATTGATCAAAACGAGCTTATTTCCTCTGTAATAATCTATAAGACCTGCCGCCGGATATACCGCAAGAGAAGTTCCTCCGATTATAAGAACATCAGCATTGGATATATAGTTTACGGATTTGCTCATAACATTGCCGTCGAGCCCTTCCTCATACAGGACAACGTCAGGCTTGATCGGGCCCCCGCATTTATCACACTTCGGAACTCCTTCAGTGTTAATGATGTAATCGACATCAAAAGCTTTACCGCATGATTCACAGTAATTGCGGAGAACGCTTCCGTGAAGTTCCATGACCTCCCTGCTTCCGGCCTTCTGATGCAGTCCGTCGATATTCTGCGTTATAACTGCCTTGAGCTTTCCCGCAGCCTCCAGTTCGGCAAGCTTAAGATGTGCCTTGTTGGGATTTGCCGTCGGGCACAGCATCTTATCTCTGTAAAATGTGTAGAACACCTCGGGTTTGCTTCTGTAAAACGTGTGGGACAGAATGGTTTCCGGAGGATAGTCATATTTCTGATTGTACAGTCCGTCCACACTCCTGAAATCAGGAATGCCGCTTTCGGTGGAAACGCCCGCCCCGCCGAAAAAGACGATATTATCCGATTCAGATATCCATTTTTGTAATGTTTCCTGCGCTGTCATGATAAACCTCCTTTTCTTTATCCGTTCACGCCTACCTGCATCTTGGCCCGGCAGACTTTTTCTCCGCTGCTGTTGCGGATCGTTGCCTTGATCATCAGCAGCGAAAAAGTATCGTTCTTTTCCTCGACAACACCCTCAACAGTAAGGGTATCTCCGATATATACAGGCTTTGCAAACTTGATCGTGACTTCCTGGATCAGACTTCTCTTCCCGGGAAGATACACTCCCGCCAGGGTTGACAGCAAAGATCCCGTGAGCATCCCGTATACCACACGGCCCCGGTATCCTTTTGAGCCGGCATATTCACCGTCACAGTGAAGAGGATTGGTATCTCCCGTGATCGCACAAAAGGAGTCCATCATCTCTTCGGTGATCGTAACCGTAAAGCTTTCTATATGGCCTGTTTCTATTTCTTCATAAGTATACTCATTCATATCAGATACTGTTTACAGTTTTGAAGCTATAAGATCAACCATTTCGCCAACGTTTGCCAGCTTATTCACTTCCTTCAGATCAAACTTCAGATCGAACTCCTTCTCCATCGATACAACAAGCGTGATGTGCTCAAGTGAATCCCAGTCTTCGATATCGGAAGAATTTGTTGAATCGGTAATGACCAGTGTTTCATCATCAAAAACGTCCCGGAAGATCCGGCGTACTTTTTCCATAATGTCTTCACGCGTCATGATATATCACCTCTCGCCCTGCCGGCAGCATTTATTTTACGATCTCCAACAATCCGGCTTCCTGCATCTTACGCAGTGTGGGAAGCATTTCCGACACCGGATGTCCAATGTAATCACTCAACTCGAATATATCATTTGTCCCGTCGGCATATGCGGATATATCCTTGAGAATGAGAGTGTCTTTGTAGCTCTCTTTGTTGCTGGTGGTCGGCATCAGTCCCCTGCGTCCCAGTTGCGGCTCACACAGACACTTTATCTTATATTTCCAGTTGTTCTCGAGAGCCTCGATACACTGTATCAGCACATCAAGACTGCCTCCGAGTCCATCCGGAGATATTATGTCGAGATTGTCACCGCTTGTATGATATTCCGGATAAACATGGTATTTGGATCTGCAGAAACATACAAGGGGAATATCAACTCCGGGTGCCTGGTACTGTCTTTCGTCACTCCCGCGCTCCAGATAAGAATACTCACAAAAGTTCGGATCCTGGCCTTTCAGCACGTTCATGAGCACCCTGTCCGCCAATGTGTTCGCATACCTTGAATGCACTATCGAATATGCCCTGTCATCTCCGACACACGTTATATTGAACCCCGCTATGATATTCTTCTTCATGGCTTCAAGGTTCTTCGATATATATGTGATCGCCCCGATGGTCTCCGGCAGAAGAACGAGTCTGTAAGAGTATCTTCTCTTCGGCATATCCATGATATAACGGGCAAGCTTTGTCATCACAACGGGACCGGAGCATTCATTATTGGCCATTGACGGATGACAGATGTAGGAACTGAAAAATATCTCCTCGCGGCTTTCACCGGGGATCAGAAGTTCTCCGTATGTAAGTGAACCGGGGAACAGCTCGGAATCGATATATGCATGATATCTGCCATCACGAAGACCCGCAAGCTGATTTTCGCTCATGCAGAAACCCCACCGCTGCTTGTAGTATGATGTGCAGTACGGTATCAGATCCGGCTGGTCCTTAAGCGTATAGATGTGCTCCCTGATCTCATCAAGGCTCATCCATTCGTCCACGGGTGTGGAGTAGCCCATTACATGCAGGTTGTTAACCTTCATATCAACTATGCGCTCGCCCTGCTCATTTTCAATATAAGCTTCCCTGATCCTCCACTCATCCGGTACGGTCCAGTCAAATACTTTGGTGCCCGTCGGTACTTCGAACAGTTTCATCTGAGGTATGTGCCTGCGCAGTATGTCAAATGTTTCGCGCACGCCGTCCCCCATGATACTCCTGCATATGGGAAACAGTTCCTTTGCAAGATCGAACATTTCCTTCCCGTCTTCAAGATAAGGATTGTCCTGTCCGATGAAACTGCATATCCGCCGGCTCCTGTTATGGCGGACATCTTCGCACAGTATGGGATGCGCTTTTGCAAGCTCGATGATCTTGAATTCAAGGTCATTAATATAAAACCGTTTCATAATGCCTTTTTCAATGAACTCATCTTCAAAAGCATATATGACATTTGTTACATCCTTATCAAGCGCGCGAACGTTCATGTCATACGTCCGGACAGATGTGATCCCGTCCTCGTCCGTATAACTTCCCGTAAAATCTTTAAGATATCTGTAGTTGTCATGGAGATTTCCGACAGACTGTTCAGCATAGTGAACAAAGACGTAGGAGTGTTCGAGTTCCTTGTCGATGAACAGGTTCCTGTACCCCTTCTTTACCATGTATGCGAAAGGGGAGTCCTCTCCGAAAGAACTCTTGTTATCGAGGGCACACAGTTCATCCGTATCTTTTCCCCAGACGGCAAACGAATATATAGGGTGTTTAGTGCGGCGAAAATCATTCCTTGCCATGGCGATCTTGCAAAGCGATCCCGTTTTTGCCGGTGTCTTGTAATAATCAAAAGGCTCTCCGCCGCAAAAACTCCAGTTAAACGTGGGAAAGACTAAGGAACCCTCTTCTCCTATTATGTCGATGATACCGTCGATCAGTATGTTCAGATCCGTCTCATCATCATGATGTATGAGAGTATACAGAAGTCCCTTGACATCACTGGTAACATAAACTCTGTCACCTTTATTGATGCCAAGATGTCCTGCCAACTGACTTAACTTAATATATTCGGACATTTTGTCTCCACACCGTATCGCTGCGGCATTTACTTGACCTTGGCGTATCCTACCGCTATATCCACAGCTTTATCTTTTACGGCCTGTTTCATCGTATAGCCTTTTCCGTATGTCTCTACAGAACTGTTATAATACGCCTCGTCTCCGTACTTTTCCTGTACTATCGCTTCCGCTTCGGCGGCATCAAGAGGTGCATTTTCCGTTTCAAGGACAGCCTGGTATACAAGATCGGCTTTGGCGAATTCTTCGGATCTTTCAATTACATCCGCATCATACTCCTCGCCGCTTTTTCCGATGAAATCCTCAAAAGTTCCCGCGGGCATACCGTACTGCTCATACATCTGGGTCATGTACTGGTATGACTGTACATCAGAATACTTTGTCGTTGACTCGAGGTTTTTCAGGTATTTGGACGGATACTTGATGACTGTTGAATTCTCTGTCAGATAGTTGTCTACATATGAACGGAGCTGGCCGTCATAATAATCCTTTTTCAGAGATGCTTCATACTCCTCAACGGTGGAGCCCATGTCGGGATAATATGCGCACACAAAATCATCATTATATTCTGGATCCTGATAAATACCGTGAATGCTGACCGCAAACTCAGCCGGTTTGCCTGCCAGTTCTGTATTGTTGTAATCCTCCGGGAAAGTAGCCTTAACGGTTACCTCGTCACCGGGTTTGTGGCCTATCAGCTGACTTTCAAATCCTTCGATAAACGTTCCGCTTCCTATCGTAAGATCATATCCGTTGCCGCCTGAATTACCGCCCTCGAATTCTTTTCCGTCCATCGTTCCGACATAATCGATGTTGACTTTGTCACCGTCTTTTATCGTACCTTCCTCTTTCAGTACCTGATGAGCGGAAAGGTTCTGTTGTATGACATTTTTAAACTCTTCATCCGTATAATTGACTTCACTTGCCGGAACTTCAATATTCTTGTAATCACACAGTGTCACGTAATCAGTTGCTTTTACGTCTTTGATATACCCGTTGTCATCAAGCTGTGCGGAATAATCGCTACTGGGATTGATGGTATTGACCTCTTTGATGATCGCATTGACTATTCCCCAAACCGCAAGACCGATCAGTATAACGGCAACCGAGATGCCTGCGATCTTTATTATCAGTGACTCTTTTTTCTTCCTGGCAGCATTTGCCGCCCTCTCTTCTCTTTTCTGTTTGCTTTTGCTGACTGTGTTCTCTTCCATAATTGCTCCTCATTTTATTGTTTATTTTGTTCAGACCTTCCTGTTGAAGATCTCTTTTCCGTCATCAACCACGCCGAATCTCTCCGATTCGTCCTTGCGTCTCCACAGAAAGTGAAACCTAAGCTCTTCCCCCGAGCGGATCCTGGCGATATTCTGCCTGTGCTTAAACAAAAGCAATACAGATGCCAGCGAGATTATCGCCGGCGGTATCCATGTCTTGTATATGATACCGACGGTAAGCGGGACGACAAAGGCCATCGTTATCGGTGCAAAGCAAATGTAATCGGTTATCACGGCGATCAGAAGTGCGGCAACGAATAAAATGACAAACAATTTATAATTGATCGCAAGAACTATCCCGCCGTAACATGCCAGACCTTTTCCTCCCCGAAATCCCATATAAAACGGAAATACATGTCCGAACACCGCTGCGACTGCGGCGATCACTCCCGCGTAGTTTATCGGGCCCGCAACCGCAGAGGGAAACAGATGCTCGGCCAGTCTGAATGCAAAATATGACTTGAGGATATCAAGCACCGCTACCGTAAGGCCTATCTTCTTCCCTACTACTATCACAAGGTTCGATGCACCGGCATTACCGGATCCGACATGTCTGATGTCAAAACCTTTTATTTTCGATATTATATAGGAGAGGTTGATACATCCTAAAAAATAACCGATTATCACACTCCCCAGGATGATATTTATCATGATCTTCATAGGGGGAATTATACAGCAAACCAAGGGTCTGTGTCAAAGAATGAATATAAAAGAAGAGACCATGACATTGCATGGTCTCTTCTGACATTGATAAGGAGCAAAGGATCTCTCCTGTATGTATTACTTATAAGGATTTTCTGTCTTGTAGAGATTTCCTTCAGGTCTGTTGAACTCGATCTCACACGGGCAAACGCCGATATATTTGAACACATCGATAAGGGCCTTTCCGTGATGTCCGAATGCAACAGCGCCATGGTGAGGATAGTTACCGTCTATGAGAGCGTAACGATAGAACCTTCCCATCTCATGGATAGCAAATACACCTGTTCCACCGAAAGATCTGGTTGCAACCGGAAGAACCTCTCCTTCGGCAACATATGCACGAAGAATATTATCAGCTGTTGACTGAAGACGATAGAAGGTGATGTCACCGGGTACGATATCTCCCTCAAGGGTTCCGTTTGTAACTTCGATAGGAAGGCTTCTTGCCATAATGGCCTGATACTTCATCTCACCCTTTGTAAGCTTCTTGGAGCATGTATTTCCGCAATGGAAGCCCATGAATGTATCTGTAAGTTTATAATCGAATTTGCCTTCTATAGACTCTTTGTACATGATCTTCGGAACTGAGTTGTTGATATCAAGCAGTGTTACGATATCGTCACTTACGCATGTTCCGATATATTCCGAAAGAGCTCCGTAAATATCAACTTCGCATGAAACCGGGATTCCTCGGCCTGTCAGTCTTGAATTGACAAAGCACGGAACAAATCCGAACTGTGTCTGGAATGCGGGCCAGCACTTTCCTGCGATCGCAAAGAACTGTTTGGATCCCTTGTGGTCTTCGATCCAGTCAAGAAGTGTAAGCTCATACTGTGCAAGCTTGGGAAGTACTTCGGGCTTCTTGTTGCCTTCTCCGAGCTCTGCTTCCATATCCTTGAGCACATCTGCGATACGGGGATCATTGTCATGCTTATGATAAGCCTCAAACAGATCAAGCTCCGAATTCTCTTCGATCTCTACTCCGATGTTGTAAAGCTGCTTGATAGGAGCGTTACAAGCGAAGAAATTAAGAGGTCTCGGTCCGAACGAGAATATCTTCAGGTTCTTCAGAGCATATACGGCTCTTGCTACCGGAAGGAACTCATGGATCATGTCTGCACAGTCCTCGGCATCACCTACAGGATACTCGGGGATATAAGCTCTGAGATTACGCAGGGCAAGATTGTAGCTTGCATTTAACATTCCGCAGTATGCATCGCCACGTCCGCTCGTTGTAACAGACTCGTAATCCTCTTCAGCTGCAGCACAGAACATAACCGGTCCGTCATACTGCTGTGCGAGCATTGTCTCTGAGATCTCGGGACCGAAGTTTCCGAGATATACACAAAGTCCGTTACATCCGGCCTTCTTGATATCCTCAAGGGCCTGCTGCATATGGATCTCGCTCTCGATAATGGTTACAGGGCACTCATAAATATCTGCCGCATCAAATTTCTTTGCATAAGCATCTACAAGAGCCTTTCTTCTTCTGATAGTAAGCTCGGCAGGGAAACAGTCACGTGAAACGCCCACGATACCGATCTTCATTTTGGGAATGTTGTTCATTTGTAATCCTCCTAATCCGTTTTGACTTTGGCTATCATTCAGAAATTGATACCCTCTGAAATCTAATTTTATTGCAATTCAACCCGATTGTAAAATGTAAAATCATCTCGGATCGGTTAATATTTTTCTTCGGGCGGTTTAAATATCTCCGGATATATCGATATTGACACCTGTAAGGCCTACATATGCGCCATCCTTTGCCTCTGAAGACTCGGCATGCGCCAGAAGCCACTTGTTGCAGGCTGTCAGCCACTTGTCTTCCTCATTCCTTGCGGTAAGCGCCGGAACAGGACCGTTTGTTCCCTTCGGGAGCACGATAACAACTTTGAATCCGGCTCCTGCCTTTGCCGAACAGGGGGCATAATGAAGTGACGTTGCAAATACCTCAACAGCCTGACCTGCTTTTACAAGAAATGCCTTAACTTTGGAAGTGTCAAGCTTCCCGTTCTCTATATCGTCCTCTTTTGCAAGGAGCAGGATAAAATCAGTGCATCCGAGATTGATCTCGCTGTCACGGTGATACTCGAGACAGTTCAGCTTTGTGTTGTGTCCGTTGCAGTATCCGAGCTGAATGGGCATTCCGCCGTAAACATTGTTCTGGAACAGTCCGAATGCATCCGTATATTCCAGATCGGGACAGCTGCCTACATACTCCACGCCTTCGGGAAGCGGAGTCTTTTCTTCAAGCGCTTTCAGAAGGCTGTCATAATTATAACCTTCCAGAACTTTTCCATATGCCGCAAACTCGGGATCAGTTACTTTTTTAATCTCCATGATTTTCTCCTTTTCTATGTACTTGATTAAAACAGACTCTTAACTGTAGGGTACAGTTTTTTGAACTGCTGATACTTCTTATCGTATGCCTCCGTCAGCATCTCATCCGGTTCGATGGTGTCAACAACCTTGACAAGCTTTTCGGCCGCCTCTTTGACTGATGCGAACTCACCGCATCCGACAGCTGCCAGTATCGCACCGCCGTATCCGGGACCTTCTTCGGATTCGATCACCTGAACGCTTATTCCGAGAACATTTGCAATGATCTTCTTCCAGAGCGGGCTCTTGGCTCCTCCTCCGCAGATCTTGGTCTTCCTGATGTCTATCCCGAGAGACCTTGCGATATCAAACGAATCTCTTATACCGAAAGCCACTCCTTCGAGCACTGCCTGAGTCATGTCTGCCCTTGTCGTATCCATGCTCATTCCGATAAACATCGCTCTGGCATCGGGATTATTGTGAGGACTTCTCTCTCCCATAAGATAAGGAAGGAAGAACACGTTGTTTTCGCCGAGCTTTTCGATCTGTTTCTGTTCAGCGGGATAATCAGATGTTCCCAGGATGTCTTCCATCCACCATTTGTTACAGCTTGCAGCTGAAAGCATACATCCCATCAGATGATAATTACCGTCGGCATGTGCAAATGCATGAAGAGCGTTGTTATCATCGACGCAGAAATCCTTGCTGGAAATGAATATCGTTCCGCTCGTTCCGAGTGAGATATTGCATCTTCCGTTTCCGACGGTTCCCGTTCCGACTGCTGCAGCGGCATTGTCTCCCGCGCCCGCTATTATCTTGACGGTTTCGGGGAATCCGAGTTCCTTGGCAACATCAGATCTGATCGTACCGACTACTTCATAACTTTCGAATATCTTTGCAAGCTGATCCTCTCTGACAGAGCAGATCTCCATCATCTCCTTGGACCAGCATTTGTTCTTCACGTCAAAAAGAAGCATTCCGGATGCATCGGAAACATCAGTGCAGTGTACACCCGAGAGCTTATAGGCAATGTAATCCTTCGGGAGCATTATCTTGGCTATCTTTGCAAACAGATCCGGCTCCTTTTCTTTCATCCACAGTATCTTCGGAGCAGTGAATCCGGCAAAGGCGATATTTGCGGTATATTCCGACAGTTTGTCCTTGCCTATCACGTTGTTAAGATATTCTGTCTGTTTGGCCGTACGTCCGTCATTCCACAATATGGCGGGCCTTATCACATTATCATCCTTGTCGAGGACAACAAGACCATGCATCTGTCCCCCGAAGCTTATACCTGCGATCTGGCTCTTGTCGGCATATTCTGTCAGTTCCTTGAGCCCGGCTTTTGTCTGTTCCCACCAGTCCTCGGGCTTCTGCTGTGACCAGCCCGGATAAGGAAATTCCAGCGGATACTCTTTTGATACGATTTTTTCAATGCCGCCGTTTTCATCCATAAGCAGAAGCTTAACGGCAGAAGTTCCAAGATCTACTCCGATATAAAGCATATGATCCCTCCTGTATGATCGTTGGCTGTTTACACTCAGGGAACGATAGTGATTATCGATCCGTCATCATTATACTTCAATTCCGTATATTTTACACACCTTCTGTGATTGATCCCGTCGGACATCTCGCAGTCATGATAGAAAATGTACCATTTTCCCTGATATTCCAAAATCGAATGATGTGTTGTCCATCCGATAACAGGCTCCATTATCCTTCCGGCATATGTAAAAGGACCCGTCGGAGAATCACTTGTCGCGTAAACAATATAATGGGTAGTCCCGGTAGAATATGACAGATAATACTTTCCGTTGTACTTATGCATCCAGGGAGCTTCGAAATACCGTCTGTCCTCATCTTTTGCCTTAAGAGGCTCACCGTTCTCGTCGAGTATCTTTAGCATTTCCGGCTTTGTCTCAAAGGATTTCATGTTTTTGTTCATGACAGCGCACATAGGTCCGAGTGCATCCGCTTCCGGGTCGGGATCCGGTGAAAAAGGTGCATCGGGATCATATTTGCCGCTCTGCCATTTTTCAAGCTGACCTCCCCACAATCCGCCGTAATACACGATGATCCTGCCGTCATCATCGACAAAGACCGCCGGGTCTATACTGTAACTTCCTTCTATATAATCCGGTTCCGGATCAAAAGATCCCGTCGGGCTGTCAGAAGACGCTATACCGAGCCGGAATATCCCGTCCTTATCCCTTGCGGGAAAAAAAAGATAGTACTTTCCGCCTGTATATACCGCATCCGGAGCCCACATCTGCGAACTCACCCACGGAACATCATTCTCAGAAAGCGCCAGTCCGTTATCGACACACGCGTCATCAAGGCTGTTCATTGAAAGGACATGGTAGTCCCTCATCTGATATTCGTCACCGTTGTCATTATCCTCTCCTTCATGCGGAATATCATGTGAAGGATATATATAGATCTTGCCGTCAAACACATGTGCCGAAGGGTCGGCCGTGAACATATGTCTGACTAATGGTTTCCTCGGTTCGCTCATATTTATCTCCAATCCTTACATATCAGCCTTTAACAGCACCTGCCGTGAGACCTTCAACTATCTGGTTTGCAAAAGCAACGTAAGCTATGATCGTCGGAACTATCGCGATCATTATCGCCGCAAACATCTGGCAGTAGTTCGTATGGTACGGTCCTACAAACTTTGTGAGCGAAACGGGAAGAGTCTTCTTGGCTTCATCCGAAATAAATACCATTGCAAGAAGCAGTTCATTCCAGTTTGATACGAACGACATCAGTCCCGTTACCATAAACCCGGTTTTTGCAAGAGGAATGGCTACCGTTCCGAACATCTTGTAAACGGAGCAGCCGTCTATACATGCTGCTTCAAACAGCTCATTAGGTATACCCTCAAAGAAACCGACCATGATATAAATGGTTATAGGCAGTGAAAACGTTATATAAGGAATGATTATACCGATCAGCGAATTACTCATCTTCCATCCGGAGAACTGTACGAACAGAGGTATAAGTATCGTATGGATGGGGATCATCATACCGATCAGGAAATAATACATCGTAAGTTTCGAGAGTTTCCAGCGCAGCTTCGCGATCGAAAAAGCCGCCATCGATCCGAACAGCATGGAAATAACAAGTGTTGTGGTACATACGATCAGTGAGTTGAGCATGGCCGTACCCAGATGACCCTTTGTCCACGCAAACGAATAATTACCCCACTCGATACTTGCCGGCATCGCCCACGGAGAGAGCATAAGAGTGCTGTCATCCTTCAGTGATGTGATAAGGACCCACAGGAGCGGAACTATATATATGATCGCAAGAAGAGCGAGAAATATATATATGATCGTCGAAACGGTCCTGGCCTGTTTTTTTTCTTTACTTATAGTCATTGTTGCTGCCATTTTCCGTCACCCCCTTACATATCGTAGCTTTCAGTCTTGACAAACTTGTTGATGATAACCGTCATGATCAAGCACAGTATCAGAAGAATAACTCCGATCGCAGAACCGTAGCCGAGCTTTCTGAACTTAAAGGCCTGGGTATACAGATGTGTTGCGATAACATCGGCTTTGTGGCTGAGGAATCCTTCAGGCATCATATTATAGATAAGATCGAAGAACTTCAGCGATCCGATCGCATTAAGCGACATCGCGGTTGCGACCATCGGCTTGATCAGCGGAAGAGTGATATAGAAAAATGACTGTTTTTTGCTGCAGCCGTCAATATAGGAAGCTTCATATACATCCGAACTGATACCGGATATCTGAGCCATGTACAGCATCATCGACTGTCCGACATACTGCCACAAGGCAACAAATGAAACAACCCAGATCGGCAATATGATATATCCTTCCGTATTGAACAGCCATTGAGGACCCAAAGTACAATCCCCGCCCCAGGCTCCGAGAGACGCGAGCATCTGGTTGATACCGAGCCTCGGCATGAACACGAACATCCACAGAAGACCGAGAGCAGCCGAAGAAAGAACACAGGGAAGGTAGTAGATGTTTTTGAAAAAGTTTCTTCCCTTTTTAATGTTCGTAAGAAGAGCCGCAAGGAACAGTCCGAACACAAGCTGTGTCACGATCGAGAAGATCATAAAGAAAATGGAGTTTCTGAAAGCTATCCTCATTGTCTGATCTTTCAGGAACAGCTGCTTGTAGTTTTTGAGCCACTTAAAATCCTCAAATCCGAAAAACTTGGCCTTGCCCGGCAGCTTGTAATTACAGAAAGAATAGTAAAACGCCTTACATACCGGTACAAATAAGATAGCCGTAAACAGTATGAGTGCAGGTGCGATAAAAAGGATTATCGCTTTTTTGTTTCTCATTAACTTGTCCATAAATACCTCCCTGAAAAAACCTTATGTCGGCTCCGCAGGCGGAACCTTTGTATAAACTACCCAAAAGATCGTCTATATAAAGGTCAGCACCCAAATACAGGGTGCTGGCCGATTGTAGAACGCTGGTTATGCCGCATATTTACGGTTATTACCAAACGTTGTCCTCATAGTACTGCTGGATAGGATCAAGGGCTGTTGCCGGATCCTCACCCTTGAAGATCTCTACGAAGCAGTTATCAAATGTTGAACCTGCCTCTGTGTCTGCAAGAGACTCGTTGTAGAAACCAAATGTTGATGATGCATTCTTGAATACATCCATAACATACTTAAGCTCGGGAGGAGCAACCTTCTCATCGTACTGAACGTTCGTTACAGGGATCTTGCCGCCGACTTCTGCGGTATACTTGCTGGCTGTATCATCAACAAAGTACTTGATGAGCTGTATAGCTGCTTCGGGGCTCTGTGTATCAGCGCTCATGCAAAGGCTGTCTGACTTAGCGATAACTCTGTTAGGATCTGCCGGTGAACCGTCAACTGCAGGGAATGCGAATACGCCAACCTTGTCAGCGAATCCTTCTGCACATGAACCGTTGATCTGACCGATAGCCCATGAACCCTGGATAAGGATAGCAGCTTCGCCGTTGTAGAATGCTGCTGTAGCTACATCATTGTCATCACCTGCTGCTGTCTTCTGGAAATACTTGGAAAGCTCCTGAATCTGCTTACCAGCCTGGATAACCTTCTCATCCTTCCAATCTGTCTTGTGATCCTTGATGTCCTTAAGGTTAAGGCCGTTCCTGTCGCAAAGGTATCCTGCTACCATTGAAAGACACCAAGCTGTTCCTGCTGAGATCGTGATAGGTGTGTAACCCTTGTCCTGAAGCTTCTGGCATGCGTCAAGGAGTTCTGAGAAAGTCTTGGGAACTTCTGCGCCTGCATCCTTGAACATCTCTGTGTTATAGAATACACATGCTGCTGCGATGTTAAGAGGTATAGCATAGATACCGGGGCCATCGCCACCCTCATCACCGTATGTGCCGCCTGCGAATACAGCATCAGATGTGAATGTCTGCTTCCAGCCGTCAGCATTGAGGTAATCATCAAGCTTTGCAGCTACGCCTGTTGTAGCATAGTCATTAAGGTTTGCACCGGGAGATGCGATGAATACATCGGGTGTCTCGCCTGCTGCTACAAGAGCGTTAAGCTTGTCATAGTACTCTTCAAGGTTTGTTGTGATAGGTGTGCAGTGATACTTACCTTCGAAATCCTTGTTGAATCTGTCAACAGAATCCTTGTAACCCTTTGTGATAAGGTCTTCTGATGCCTCAAGATCGTCCCAGATCATGAATGTGATCTCCTGAACGTCACCTGAAGCTTCCTCTGCTGCGGGAGCCTCTTCTTCTGTAGCTGCGGGAGCTGCTTCCTCTGTAGCTGCAGGCTCTGCGGGAGCTGCGGGAGCTGCTGCTGTGCCGCCACATGCGGACAGAAGGCTCATTGTCATTGCTGCAGAAAGACATACTGCCAATAACTTTTTCAATTTCATCATTTTTCCTCCTTTTGAAATTGGTTAAAAAACTTGGTATCTCCACTCTAATTCCTGACGTCAATCTAAACTACATAATTCTTGCTTTTTGATTATCAAAAATTGCTATTTCTTATGACGCTTTTTCTTACGAAAACGTTTAAGTTGTTCAACATATATGTACTTTGACGGGTACATTTGTGCATATTGCTACAAAACCATTTGATTCTTTACTTTTATGTCACTTTTGTTGTATGATTTTTTTTGCAATAATTTGTAATAACTATATTGTTAAAAATGAAACAATTATTACAGGGATTTAGCAAGAAATGATAAAGATTCTTGACGGAGTAAAGGAAACCGTCAGCTTTGAGAACGATTCGACGCTGCTCCTTTACGACAATACCGACTATGAAGAATATCCTAATCACTGGCACCCGGCAGTGGAGATCGTAATGCCCCTTGAAGGTACATATTCAATGGAGTGTAACGATATACCTTTTTCATTGCGTGTCAATGATATCATCATTATATGTCCCGGTGTGCTTCATCACCTCTACGCTCACGAAGGCAGAAGGATCATTTTTCAGGTAGATCTTTCAATGCTCCAGTCTTTCGGGGAATACGAGTCATATTTCTCGATACTTCAGCCGGCGATAGTGATAACACCGGAGGATTTTCCGCGTATCCACACCGAACTTGTCGCCCTTATGAGATCGATCTATGACGAATATTTCGGAAATGCTCCTCTTAAGAATGTTGCGATAGTCCAGAAGTTCCTTGAGATGCTCGTTCTCGTCGGCCGAAGTTATACCGCAAATCCTGACAGGTTCGCCGGAATCAAGCCCACGAAGCAACAGGAATATACGGAAAAGTTCATGTCTATATGCACTTATTTGTCACAGCACTGCACCGAAGACCTGACTTTGGAAGAAGTTGCCGATATGGCTGGATTTTCAAAATATCATTTCAGCCGTCTGTTCAAGGAGTTCGCGGGCATGTCGTTCTACAAATACCTCAACACGAGGAGGATCGCATATTCCGAAAAGCTCCTGCTCGATCCGGACATAAACGTGACTGAGGTTGCGATCAGGAGCGGATTCAACAGCATCTCGGCATTTATGAGGATGTTCAAGATCGTCCGGGGATGCACGCCAACACAGTTCCGTAATCTTAACAACGAGATCTCACCGCGGTTTTGACAAAATCGCGGTTTACTGATAGTATTATCCAAAAGGAGATATCTTATGGATACAGGTATTCTGATATTTGCAGGAATTGTCGGACTAGTGATAATCGTGGCGGTTGTTGTTTCCGCTGTTTCAAGTGTGATATCAGCCGTGGCGAATGAAGTTGACAGCGACGAAGAAGACTGACCGGAGTTACCGGTCAGTCTTTCTTTTTCCAGACATATTGTTCATTTCTTTTGAGCTTAAACAGTATCGCAAGAGCCTCCGTGACCGAACGGAGCTTTAATGACGAATCTCCTCCGATGTAGTGGATCGGAACCTCAACACAGTGAAGTCCCCTGCAGTAATATCTCATCTCCGTCTGATACATATGTCCCGTTGACAAAAAAGCATCAAGATTCATCGATTCAAGGACATGTGCCTGGAATCCTTCAAACCCGCTCGTCATATCCTTAAGCTTTGTTCCGAGAACAATATTAGCAAGTATCGTCCCGCCCGAACTGAGCACTCTTCTGTAGAGAGGCTGATGGCTCATCTCGCCACCCTTGGTGAACCTCGATCCCCAGACACAGTCATATCCTTCTTCAAGCTTTTCTATGAACTGTGGTATCTCATCAGGCTGGTGGGACCCGCCCCCGTCCATCTCGAGCACACACTCGGCCCCGTCTCGAAGTGCCTGTCTGTATCCTTCAAGATAACAGGATATCACGCCGCGCGATTCCTTGTAGAATATGCACTTCACTCTTCCCGTATGTTCATAGCTCCTGATTATCTCTTCCGTCCTGTCCTTTGAGTACGAGTCTATCACCGGATAAAGGAACAGATTGTCATACGGGAGAGATAATATGCTGTCTATTACTTTGCCCATTGTTGCCTCTTCATTGGCAACAGGCATCACTATGATCGTCTTTTTCATTCTATATGTACCTTCGGACTGTTATTATCGATCTGTAAAACGCACTGCTTATCTTGATACCCGTGGCAGCTGTACTTGCATGCACGATCTGGTTGTTCCCGATATAGATCCCGACATGGCCGCCATAGTAAATGATATCCCCGGGCTGCGCCTCATCATATGAGACCTCGGTCCCGTCAGCTGACTGCGCATATGAACTTCTCGGTATCTTTATCCCGAAATGCGAGTATACACCCTGTGTGAATCCCGAACAGTCACAACCGTTCGAAAGTGATGTCCCTCCCGCAACATACGGACATCCGACAAACTGAAGGGCATAATTGGCTATATCGGTACCCAGGCCGGAACCTGTCGCTCTCACGCTTGTCCCTCTCGGCCTTTCCTCGGATTCCGATGAAGATGATCCTTCATCGTCATTACCGCCTCCGTCGGAAGACTCTCCCGACTCTTCTTCAGCCTTCTTCTTTGCAGCCGCCTCTGCCTTTTTCTTTGCTTCCTCCTCGGCCTTCTTCCTTGCCTCTTCAGCAAGCTTGTCGGCTTCGGCCTGATTGAGCTTTTTCAGGTTGTCGGACTGCTGGGATATCTGGTTTTTATATTCACTTGCTTTTGTCTTTGCTTTGGAAAGCTGCTGCGCAAAGTTATCAGCCGTCTCCTGCTTCTCGGCGATCAGCGCATCCAGTTCTTCCTTCTGCGCGTTCAGATCTTCCTTGATCTCCTCTAGCTCGGCAAGTTCCTCCTCTAGCTGATGCTCCTTGTCCTCGACCTCTTCCTTGGCCATGCGGTACCGCTCCAGCATGAGTCTGTCATATTTGTACAGTTTTTCGGAATACTCTGACTTGTTGACGGCCTCGGCCATGCTCTTCGATTCAAGAAAGAGCTGCAGATATGTCGTATTGCCCCGCTCATACATGAACTTGATCCGCCTTGCCATCGCAGCTTCCTGAGCACTCACCTGCTGCTTTGCATCCTCAAGTTCACCCTTAGTGATCTCTATAGCCTGTTCCTTGTCCTTGATATCGGACTCAAGCAGGCTGACGGACAGGAGCAGGTCCACAAGCTCGGCATCGAGTTCCTCGAGCTCGGCTTCAACTGCCTCCTGCTCCTCGGAAATGTTCTCGATATCCTTGTTGACCGTGCTCAGATTCTTCTCAGCCTCTTTCTTCTTGTTCTGAGCCTCCTGCTTTTCGTTCCTGATCTCCTGAAGTGTTTCTGCGGATACTTCCCCTGTGCCGCACACAACGATCGCCGACGCCAGAATAAGCGTCACGATCAGTCTGATCGATCGTCTCCCCATATTATTCATCCCCTTTTCTTTCCCTTACTCTTTGCAGTTCCCCTAACTACAATTTAAAGGTCGTTCCTTAAAGCATACAAGATCCCACTGTTCTCGGGAACGGGAGCACATCCCTTATATTGCCCATTCCCGTAAGATACATCACGCATCTCTCAAAACCAAGCCCGAACCCGGCATGTCTTGCGGTCCCGTACTTACGAAGATCAAGATAAAAATCATAATCCTCCTTCTTAAGTCCTAGCTCTTCTATCCTGGCAAGCAACTTATCATAGTCGTCCTCCCTCTGACTTCCTCCTATGATCTCGCCGATGCCCGGAACGAGACAATCCATTGCCGCGACGGTTTTACCGTCCTCATTAAGCTTCATGTAGAAGGCTTTGATCTCCTTTGGATAGTCCGTAACGAAGACGGGCTTCTTAAACTCTTTCTCCGTAAGGTATCTCTCATGCTCGGTCTGAAGATCGCATCCCCAGCTCACTTTATATTCGAACTCGTCATTGTGCTTTTCGAGTATCGATATCGCATCGGTATATGTCACACGACCGAAATCGGAAGAAGCGACATGCTGCAGTCTCTCGATGAGTCCCTTATCCACAAAACTGTTAAAGAACTGCATCTCCTCAGGTGCCTTCTCAAGCACAAAGTTTATTATGTACTTGATCATGTCTTCGGCGATCCTCATATCATCATCTAGATCTGCGAACGCCATCTCCGGCTCGATCATCCAGAACTCTGCCGCATGCCTTGTCGTGTTGGAGTTCTCCGCACGGAACGTCGGCCCGAACGTATAGATATTCTTGAACGCCATAGCGTATGTCTCGCCGTTAAGCTGTCCGCTTACCGTAAGGTTTGTCTCTTTTCCGAAGAAATCCTGTGAGAAGTCCACGCTCCCGTCCGGAAGACGCGGAGGCTCGGAAGGGTCAAGAGTAGTCACCCTGAACATCTCGCCCGCACCCTCGCAGTCACTTCCCGTGATGAGAGGAGTATGAACATATACGAAATCCCTCTCCTGGAAGAAGGAATGGATCGCGTATGCAATGAGCGAGCGCACCCTAAATACCGCCTCAAACGTATTGGTCCTCGCCCGAAGATGGGTGATCGTACGAAGATACTCCATCGTATGTCTCTTCTTCTGAAGCGGATAGTCCGGTGTGGACGGTCCTTCTATAATTATATCTTTTGCCTGTATCTCAAAAGGCTGTTTTGCCGACGGCGTTGCGACAAGAGTTCCCGTCACTATAAGCGCGGCCCCGACGTTCGTCTTTGATATTTCCGTAAAGTTTGACAGTGCATCCGAATACACTATCTGGATCGGTTCAAAGTACGTACCGTCATTTAACACTATGAACCCGAATGTCTTGGAGTCACGGATCGACCTGACCCATCCGCCGATCTTAACTTCTCTGTCGAGATAATCCTCCCTTTTCTTAAAGATATCTCTTACACTTACCAGTTGTTCCATCTCTCATCTTTCTCCTTGATCTTTATCATTGGCCTCCTCGGCCAGAAAATCCTGAACCTTCGACATAAGGATATATTCCTTAAGCTCCTCCATCCTCTCAGGACCTTCTTTTCTAAACTCCTCCTCGGACGAAAACGCTCCGAGATCTACATACTCCTTTATCGCCTTTTCTATATCCTCATCACTTACGGTAATGTTCTCGGCCTTTGCGATAGCGGCACATACCATACTCTCCTTTGCCGCAACTTCAGCGTAATCTATCGCCTCTTTGTTGAACTCCTCGACCGTCATTCCCATCTTCTGATCGACAAAATCCTCGAATGACATATCAAGGCTCTGTGCATACTTGCGTGCGCTTATCAACGAACGCTCCGTCTTCTTCTGAAGGAACTCTTGCGGAAAATCCTTTATCACTTCGGCATTGTCAACCGCCATGTTCCACAGGTCCTCATAGTACTGAAGATCATAGAACTCATCGTACTCCGACTTCATCTCTTCTTCAAGAGCCGCCGTGTATGCTGCCAGATCCTCGTACTTTCCCTCCGAGATATGCCTGATAAAATCATCCGTCAGCTCCGGTACCGTCCCATCAGGCTCGGCATATGCATTAGCAAGCATATCAAGCTCATCCTGAAGCTCTTCTTCGGTGACTTCATATGATGACCTTTCGACCGACAGTCCCTTATACTGTCCGAGCTTTATATAATCATCGGGATCGAGTGCTTCATCTTTGCAGCCGGTGAGCGTAACAAGCAACAGTACGGCTGCAACCGCCGATCCCGCACGAAGAAAATATCGCATATCACTTGACGGGCTTGGCGCCGGCCTTTTCCTGCATGTTCTCAACAAACTGCTTGAACCTGCTCTTCTTTTTGACGTTCTTGTTTACTTCGGATGGACCGTGCAATCCTTTAACACTTGTAATATATATGCCGGATATCGTTGCCTTAACTTCCTTCTTGACCGGCACGCTGTCAAATATCTTGTCATCACACACAAGAGAGAGTACCTGGGGACCGACCTTTGCCTTTACTATCGGGAGCTTGGTCCATCTCATCATCTTGGGTGTCTGGTCTATGACCGCCTGTGGCAGTCCCGAATCCTTTATCTTCATCCGTTTTTTGTCGATGATCAGCATCGAGATCGTCTGCTTCATCGCATCTATCTGAGAGCGCTGTTCCTCCTCTCTCTTCTGGGCTTTCTTGCCGAGGAAATAAAGCGCAACAGCGATCCCCGCCAGAACGACGAGGATTATCAGCAACACTATGGTCACCTTTGAGATCAACAGTATTCCGGTCATGAATTAACTCCTTTTGTCTTATTTGATCATCGAGTCCATATCTACGGAGCTCGTTATTTCCATCTTGATCCTGCAGTTCGCAAGATGCTCGTAATTAACATCAAGCGCATAGTCTATATCTATATTGATCTGATCTTCCTTCTCGACTATATCTATCCGGTCAGTATCGATACCGACAACAAGACTGCCGTACGGAGTAACGTAATTTGTCATGTTACGTTTGTTCTTCTCAAAGATCATCTCAACGTTCGCAAAGCCGCTCTTGCTGATAGAGAGCATATCATCATCAAACTTTACGATGTTGCGCGTGATCTCATCACTTCCCTCGACGACTTCGTCATACGTCAGATAATGATGATCCTTCTTCCTGTAATAACATCCCGGAGTCAGTATCTCTATCCTTTCTCCTTCGGGGCTGTTGCCGAACTGCAAGCCCGCAACCGATACCCATACATCCTTTTCCATTATCTATTCCTCAACCTGTGAGAGCATATTCTTTTCCTGATTGACTATATGTATCTCGGCCGCGATGCACGCACTTCCCTCATCGCCTTTGATCACACAGTCCATTATCTTGGCATGCTCTTCAATGAGCCTTGCATGATTATTTGCATCCTTGATATATTCCAGCCTGTATCTGTATATCCTCTCGGCAAGATTGTTGACCATCTGTACAAGGCGCTTGTTATGCGACGCCGCAAGTATAACATCATGAAAGCGCACATCCGCCTTTGCGATAACGGTAACATCTCCGCTCTTCGTCGCCTCGACAAAATCATCCGCCGCTCTTTTAAGCTCCGCTATCTGGTCTTCGGTGATCCTTTTACATGCGAGCTTTGTCGCAAGTGAATCAAGTACCAGTCTTACCTCAAGAACATCTCTGATATCCTGTCTGCTTATTCTCGAGACTTCGGCACCTTTTCTCGGTATCATCGTGACAAGCCCTTCAAGCTCAAGCATACGTATCGCTTCCCTTATGGGTGTCCTTGATACTCCGAGACGCTGTGCAAGATGGATCTCCATGAGTCTCTCACCGGGCTTTAAGATACCGGTAAGGATCCCCTGACGGAGAGTGTTGAACACGACATCCCGAAGAGGAAGGTATTCATCCATGTTCATTTGAAGCTTAAGCTCGTCCATCAATCCACCTGTTCATTCGGATCATATGTCTGCGTGATGATAAGATCCGCAGCGTAACCCGTCTTTTTTATATCCTCATATGCTCTGTTTACGGCTTCATCCGATTCAAACAGACCGAAAACCGTCGGCCCGCTGCCGCTCATAAGAGGGTATCCGCTCTCTTTTATTATGCTCTTGATATATCCTATTTGAGGAACCTCTGCTTCCGTAACACTTTCAAGAACATTTCCCATGTAACGGACAACCGTGTGAAGATCTCCCTTGGTGACACCTTCGGCTATCTTATCGATATCCGGATGCGTCACGCTTTCAAGATTTAAGCTTCCGTACACGTGGGCAGTTGATACACCGACCGGCGGCTTGGCAAGGAGCACTCTCCATTTCGGGCACGCTTCAAGCTTTGTGAGCTTTTCGCCTATACCTTCTGCCATAACGGTACCTCCCATTATGCAGTAAGGAACATCCGCACCTATCCGTACCCCGAGCCTCTTAAGCTCATCCTGTGACAATCCGAGATCCCAAAGCGTATTTACCGCCCGAAGAACTGCCGCGGCATCGGTACTTCCTCCCGCTAGGCCTGCGGCAACGGGTATGTTCTTTGTAAGCTCTACCGTGATCCCGCCTGTAAGACCGTACTCATCCATCATAAGCTTTCCGGCCCTATAAATGAGATTGTCCCCGTTCACCGGAAGGTCATCTTTGTTTACCGTTATATGTATACCGGGCTCGTCCGTTCTGTCTATCAAAAGCTCGTCATGCAATCCGACAGTCTGCATGATCATCCGGACTTCATGATATCCGTCGTCCCTTCGTCTTATCACATCAAGACCGAGGTTTATCTTGGCATGTGCATCGATCTTCACTGTTTGATGATCACCTTGAAAGCGCCGTCCTCGGGATTGAGTATCTGGTCTATGATCTCGCTGCGGTTATTCTTTGCCGCTTCCTCGACCATATCCTCTTCTATCTCAAGACCCTTCTCGCTTCCTGCAAGCCTGTTCATTCCGTTCTCAAGCCGCTTTGTTTCTTCTTCGTTCCTGCTGCCGTTCTGTATCTCGTCAAGACGCTCTTTCGCCTTCTCCTGTGCCTTCTTCTCGGCTTCCTTCTTCTGGTTCTCGATCATCTCGGCATTTGATTTTGCGAACGCGGACTTGTCGTCCTTCTCCTGAAGTTCGTCACGTCTCGTTATCTCATGGTTATATCTGTTCTCTGTGATATCTCCCTTGTCGACCATGACAGTTAACTGGTCACGGTTGAACTCCATGAGATTGTTCTCCCTGTCTTCCTTGGCAAATACCATACCGGTCTCAAGTGCTTCCATTGCACCCTTTTTGACTCTTGTCGTATCTCCGTCGGAAGACCTGCCGACAACATCTCCGTATACGGACTTCTCCGTCTCCTCAGCTCTTTGTGCATCCTTTTCCTGTTTTGCAGCTGCTTCGGCCTCTTCCCTGATCCTGGAAGCATCTTCCTGTGCTGTGACCTTTTTGTCTTCAGCTTCGGTCTGTGAAGGAAGCTTCACATCCTTTAAAACAAGATTATCGATCCCGCCAATCTGCATCATAGTATACCTCCTTCCGGGTAATCCTTTACCCTCTCACCTGACACAACCTGTCAATTCACTGATCGTCTTGATATTGTTATCCTTCATATATGCTTCGATCCCGTCGACTACCTTCACTGTAGTATAAGGATCTGTAAAATTAGCGGCCCCCACGGCAACTGCCGCAGCCCCTGCCATTATGAACTCAAGTGCATCCTCCGCAGATGATATCCCTCCCATTCCTATGATCGGGATACGTACTGCCTGCGCTGCTTGCCATACCATCCTTACCGCCACCGGTTTGATCGCCGGTCCGGAGAGTCCGCCTGTTTTGTTTGCAAGGACGAACCTCCTTTTGTTCACATCGATCTTCATTCCGGTTATCGTATTTATCATGGATACGGCATCCGCACCTGCATCCTCACACACCTTTGCCATAAGTGCGATATCCGTAACATTAGGCGACAGCTTCATTATGACCGGCTGTTTCGCCTTTTTCTTTATCTGTTTCGTTATGTCCGAAAGTGCCTTCGGATCCTGTCCGAATGCGATCGCACCTTCCTTGACGTTCGGGCAGCTGACATTTATCTCCAGCATGTCCGCGTTAGTATCGGCCAACCTCTCGACCACTCCGAGATACTCTTCGACCGTCTTGCCGCATACATTGACGATGACTTTCGTATCGAATCCTTTGAGAAACTCAAGGTCTCTTTCTATGAATGTATCAATGCCCGGGTTCTGCAGTCCGATCGCGTTCAGCATGCCTCCGTATGTCTCTGCGACTCTCGGAGTCGGATTGCCCTCCCACGGTGTCAGGCTCACGCCTTTCGTTACGACGGCTCCGAGCTTTGAAAGATCCACAAACTCCGAATACTCAATTCCCGAACCGAACGTGCCCGAAGCTGTCATGACGGGATTCCTGAGCTCAACCCCTGCAATGTTTACCGACATGTCAGTCACAGCACAACCTCCGACGCCAAAAATACCGGTCCGTCCGCACAAACTCGCTTGTTATTCACCTTGGAGTGATCGTCGATCCCGGCAGAAGCGGTAACACATCCGAGACACGCCCCCACTCCGCAGGCCATTCTCTCCTCCATGGATATGTACGCGTTCTTTCCAAGCTCTCCTGCCAGTTCCTTCACACCTTTAAGCATCGGCTTCGGTCCGCAGGCAAATATTATATCCGCATCAATATGCTCTTCATTAACGGCATCGATCACTGTTCCGCAAGTCCCGAAGCTTCCGTCATCCGTCGAGATGAAAAGCCTCCCGGCCCTTTCAAGCTCCTTTGTAAGGAACATCTCGTTCCTGCTCCTGTACCCGGCAACAGTATTGACATTGCACCTAAGCTGCTTTGCAAGCTCTAGCATCGGCGGGATACCGATACCTCCGCCTATGAGAAGCGCCTTAGTGTCCGCTGTTATCTCTTCCTTCACAGGCGCAAGAAAACCGTTCCCGTTAGGTCCGAGTATGTCCAGCTTATCTCCGGAACTCATATGCGAGAACTCTTCGGTCCCTGCGCCGGCAACTCTGTATACTATACGGACAGCCTGCTCATCCCCGGGTGCGGATATCTCACATAAACTGATCGGGCGGGGCAACAGCTTTGAATCGCTGTTCGGATACACCGATATAAACTGCCCGCAGACTGCCGATCCAGCGATGCCTGTTGCGAGCCACATCGAATATATACCCTCACACAGGCACTCCTGCGAGATTATTGTTGCCGTTTCCCTGATCTTCATATCATCTTCTGCAAATGGACATAATCATCCAATTTAAGTGAATTATAGCCTTTTTACGGCTTTTTTTCAAGTGCCTGATAATGTATAATGAGTGAATGAGGATAAGGAACATACGTGTCATAGACCCTTGTATCTCAAGGGATGAGATATCTGATATTTTCATACATGACGGCAGGATCGTATCGGAGCAGGATTACCTCGATCTGTCGGGTGATACTGACGATACCGAGATCGACGGGACCGGTCTTATCGCAGGCCCGGGACTTGTTGACGTTCATGTTCATTTCCGCGATCCCGGACAGACTCACAAGGAAGATATACATACAGGCTCATTGTGCGCATTGGCCGGAGGGTTTACTTCAGTAGTGATGATGGCGAACACGCTCCCTCCGACAGACTCATGTGAGGCCGTAAAGGGTATACTTCAACGCGCAGAGTGCGAGGACCTTCATATCTACACGTGTGCCACTGTCACGAAAGGTATGAAAGGCGAAGAGCTGTGTGACTTTGCGTCCCTTATCGATGCCGGCGCCGTCGGCTTTACCGATGACGGAAAGCCCATATTGGACGAATCGCTTATGGCCGAAGCTTTCAAACAGGCTTCGGATCTCGGCGTTCCGATATCCCTTCACGAAGAAGATCCCGCCTTTATTAGTGAGAACGGGGTTAACTCCGGCAGTGCCGCTTCTTTCCTCGGGCTTAAGGGCAGCGACCGTCGTGCGGAAATATCGATGATAGAGCGCGATCTTAAGATCGCAGCAAACAGCAATGTCAGACTGAACATCCAACATGTCAGCACACGCGAAGGTGTCGAGGCGATACGCCGGGCAAAGGCAACAAACCCCAACATACATGCCGAGGCTACACCTCACCACTTCACGCTCACCGATTCTGCAGTCAGTATTTACGGAACTCTTGCCAAGATGAACCCTCCGCTTAGGGAAGCATCCGATCGTGAAGCAATATGGGAAGGGCTTGCAGACGGTACGCTTGATATAATCGCAACGGATCACGCTCCGCATACTCTCGAAGAAAAATCATGTGATTTTAAAAATGCCCCAAGCGGTATCACCGGTCTTGAGACATCATTTCTTCTTGCCTATTCCATTTTGATAAAAAAAGAGATTGCCGATTACAGCGATCTGTTTACGCTTATGAGCCTTAACCCCGCAAGACTTTACGGTCTTAGCGCCGGTACTTTGCAGCCGGGCGCAGCTGCCGACATAATGATCTTCTCGCCGGATGAGACGACGGATTACACGTCTTCGCGGTCAAAGTCGGCCAATTCACCTTTTCTCGGTAAGACCTTTGAAGGAAAGATAAAGTACACTATCGTAAACGGAAAGATCGTTTACTCTTCATGATATTATCCGCAATACTTTTCGAGATTCCTGTCCCTGACCTCTTCTATCCTGTCCCTGCACAGTTTTCCGAGATGCTTCTGCTCCATCTTGTCAAAATCCCCCGGGATCACCGGGTCGAGTATCTCAACAACGACATTTGCAGCTTCAACCTTAGGGAAATGATTTTCGAACACGCCCGCCGTGTTCGAGATAGCGATCGGCACTATCGGGCATCCGCTCTTGACCGCAATCTTCATGCTGCCTTCCTTGAACTCGTTCATCTTGCCGTCACGGCTTCTTGTCCCTTCCGGGAATATGAACACCGACATGCCGGCCTTGACGTTATCGATCGCTTTTAAAATAACGGACAGACCCTGCTTGATATCATCCCTGTCTATGAACAACGTGTTGTATAGCTGAAGTGCCTGCGCGAATATCGGGATCTTCCCGAACGATTTCTTGGCTACGAAACAGACAATACCCGGAAGCTGCGTGAGAGTCATCAGAACATCGAAAAAGCTCTCATGATTGGCGACATACAGAACCGGTACATCTGTAGGTATCTTCTCAAATCCGATATACTTAACCTTTGCTCCGGTGCAGAAGTTAAGTACCGCAAATACGGTCTTCATCATGAACTTCATATACGCGTTTCTCGCGCGCTTTGAAAAAAGCCCTATGATGAATCCGACAAGTTCCACCGGTACCATGACGATAAAATCGATCACGACTATGATTACGCAAATGATAAACCTGATCATCAGAA
>JAILIS010000013.1 GCA_024695145.1 Lachnospiraceae bacterium | reverse complement strand
AATGCCGATATATTTTTTCGGCTTATTAAAGTACACTGATTTTGCTACAGCCTAAATGAGTTATACTAATAACCCCGGTTTTATGGCATTGAAAAAGGGCGTCGCCCAGATGATTTTATCATCTAAAGCGACAGCCCCTTTAAAAATGTGTTATTGCGAAAGAAGCACCTTCTCATATGCTTCGAGTATCTCTTTTTGCAAAACCTCCCGTACTTCATGGGATATAGGATGTGCTATGTCCCGGTATTCACCTTCCGGGGTTTTGCGGCTTGGCATTGCTATAAACAGTCCTTTATCACCTTCTATGATCTTTATGTCATGTATGGCAAATTCATTATCGAGGGTAACTGATGCCACCGCTTTCATATTCCCTTCTTTAGTCATCTTGCGGATCCTGACATCTGTAATATTCATTTTTTTAAGTTTCCTTTCCTAGAATACATACCGATCGCTTTTTTCGATGATAACCTTGGGTCCTTCTTCTCCCTTGTAATAGGAGTTTGCAAGGATGGTTCCGCCGCTTTCAACGATACAGTTTTCAATATAAGTATTGTCGCCGATGTAAACATCATTGAGTATGATCGAGTTTTTGATGGTACAATTGCTGCCCACAAATACTTTCTTGAAGAGCAGGGACCCTTCAACGGTTCCGTTTATTATCGCTCCCGATGCCACAAGTGAATTGCGGACATTTGATCCTACATTGTATTTTGCGGGAGGCAGATCATCAACCTTTGTATAAACGTCGGGATATTCTCTGAAGAAATAATCGCGTACATCCTTCTTTAAAAAGTCCATGTTGGTCCTGTAATAATCTTCGACCGACGCTATGTTGCTCCAATATGTTTTGATCTTATATCCGCATATCTTCTTGATGCTCATGTAACGTATGAGGATGTCCCTGACCAGATCAAACCGTTCTTCCTCGGCACATTTTTCGATGAGTTCGATCAGGAGTCTTCTTCTGATAACATAAATGCCGCACGATACAAGAGTGGACTTGGCCGAAATGGGTTTTTCCTCAAAATCAACAACCTGCATTTCGTCATTCAGTTTAACCATTCCGAAACGTTCACAATCTTTCGGGTCGTGGATCTCAGAGCACACCAGAGAGATATCCGCATTCTTTTCCATATGGAATTCCAGGAGCTCGTTGTAATCCATCTTGTAGATTCCGTCGCCCGATGCGATGACAACGTAGGGCTCATGACTTTCCTTCAGGAATGAAAGATTCTGGTATATCGAATCCGCCGTTCCTCTGTACCAGAAGTTATTGTCGCTTGTGACGGTGGGGGTAAAAATATGAAGACCGCCCTGTTTACGTCCGAAATCCCACCACTTCGAAGAGCTTAAGTGCTCATGAAGGCTGCCCGCATTGTACTGCGTGATCACGCCGACCTTGGTGATACGGGAATTTGTCATATTACTCAGGGCAAAATCGATCGCCCTGTAATTACCGGCAACAGGCATTGCGGCTATGGCACGCTTTTGTGAAAGGTCTTTCATCCTGTATGTGTTGCCGCCTGCTAAAATAAGTCCGATCGCTCTCACAGTTCGTCACCTGCCTTTATCAATGTTTTGCCGCTTCCCAAAGCGTTATTCTCAAAATCTTTGTTTGTTAATTTACCGGAAATAATACTGTTCTTTCCGATGCTGATGTTATCGGGTACTACAGTATGTTCGCCTATGGTCACGATACCGTTTGTATATATTGTAGGATCGGTCTCGTTGGGAACCTCATCACCCGTTCCGAGAGTGACGTTGTTGCCTACGACAACATCTTCGGCGATAATGGCTTTTGTGATATCGCAGCCGTCTCCGATCTGTGTATTGTTCATAATAATCGAATCTCTGACTATCGTATCTTTTCCTATGGTAATGTTGCATCCGATAACGGAATTGTATACTTTACCGTATACATACGTTCCCTCACCGATTATGGAACGTTCCACTACGCTGTTTTCCGAAATATACTGGGGAGGAAGAGTTTCAGACCGGGTATAGATCTTCCAATACTCTTCGTAAAGGTTAAAATCAGGAACGATATCAATAAGCTCCATATTTGCTTCCCAGTAGGAATGAAGAGTTCCGACATCCTTCCAATAGCTGTTGAATTCGTACGCAAAGCATCTCCCGCCCTTGTTGAACAGGTAGGGGATTATGTGCTTTCCGAAGTCAAGATTGGGCTGGTCGGCCATTGCGATAAGCGATTCCCGAAGCGATTTCCAGTTGAAGATGTATATTCCCATGGATGCAAGATTGCTGCGCGGCTTTTCGGGCTTTTCTTCGAACTCCGTTATCTGTCTGTTATCATCTGTGATGAGTATACCGAAGCGTTTGGCTTCTTCAATGGGAACGGGCATTGCGGCTATGGTTATCTCGGCATTGTTGCTCTTGTGATAGTCCAGCATTACCTCATAGTCCATTTTGTAGATATGATCCCCCGAAAGGATGAGAACATAATCGGGATTAAAGGTTTCCATGTACTCTATGTTCTGGTAGATCGCATTGGCGGTTCCCGTATACCACTCGCTGTTGCTGCTCTTCTCATATGGTGGGAGAACTGTAACACCGCCTATGTTCCGGTCGAGATCCCAGGGGATACCGATACCGATGTGGGTATTGAGTCGCAGCGGGCGGTACTGCGTCAGTACACCGACTGTATCAATGCCCGAATTGATGCAGTTACTCAGAGGAAAATCGATTATCCTGTATTTTCCGCCGAATGAAACAGCCGGTTTTGCAACCTTTGATGTCAAAATGCCAAGACGGCTACCCTGACCGCCGGCAAGCAACATCCCAATCATTTCTTTCTTAATCACATTAACACCTCTGTCTTTCCTGGTAGTAGTCTGCAACGGGGCGATTTGTCCGACAGCAAATACCCCATCACATCACGGGAATTATATCACAGTTTAGAGAAAAAATAAACAAAAGTCATCCGAATATTCCCCCTCTTTTGTGAAATATCACAACGCCCAAGTATATGTGTGATGTCCCTTTGAATATCATACATATTGAGTTTTTCCGGCTGATGGACTATGATATTTCCTGGCGTGAGATTGTATATAAGTTACTGGCGAAGGGAAACATAAAATGTGCACTGTTGATTTTTCAAATCCCGTAAAAGTTCATTTTATCGGAATAGGCGGAATAAGCATGAGCGGTCTGGCAGAGATACTTCTTGACAGAGGTTTTGAGGTATCCGGTTCCGACAGGGCGCCCTCAGGGATAACAAAAAAACTTGAAGGGGACGGGGCTGTCGTTTACTACGGCCAGCGCGCCGCAAATATCACGGATGATATCGGCCTTGTAGTATATACAGCCGCAATAAAGGAAGACAATCCTGAGTATGCCGAAGCTGTGGCAAAAGGGATCCCCATGATGACAAGGGCACAGCTTCTCGGGCAGATAATGAAGAACTATGAGACCAATATATGCATATCGGGAACACACGGCAAGACTACAACTACATCGATGCTTACATCGATACTCCTGAAAGCTGATGCGGACCCCACCGTTTCTGTGGGCGGAATGCTTCCGGCCATAGGCGGAAACATAAGAATAGGAAGATCCGAGTGTTTTGTTACCGAGGCATGTGAGTATACCAACAGTTTTTTAAGCTTTTTTCCAACTGTTGCCGTGATCCTTAATATAGATGCCGATCACCTTGATTTTTTCAAGGATATCGAAGATATCAGACATTCTTTTACCGAATTTGCCCGTCTTCTGCCGAGTGACGGATTGCTGGTCCTCAATGCCGATATAGACGATTTTGCTGCGATAATTAAGGATGTTGTATGTCCGGTCGTCACGGTATCATCCTCTTCGCCCGCCGATTATACCGCTGCTGATATTGTGTTTGACGAAAGAGGATGTGCGGGATTTGAAGTTATGAAAAACGGGAAAGCAGTTATGCATATTCAACTGTCCGTTCCCGGCTCTCATAACATATCCAATGCACTGGCTGCAATAGCGGTATGCGATCATCTCGGGATACCGGAAGCATCCGTTTGCGAAGGGCTTCGCGACTATTCCGGCACGGATCGACGTTTTCAGTATAAGGGCAGCATTAAGGAAGTAACGGTCATCGATGACTATGCCCATCATCCGACCGAGATAAAAGCGACTCTCGAAGCGGCATCAAATTACCCGCACAAAAAGCTCTGGGTCGTATTTCAGCCGCATACGTTTTCAAGGACAAAGGCACTTTTTGATGAGTTTGTATCTGCCCTGTCCGGTGCCGATGAGGTTGTGCTTGCAGATATTTATGCAGCAAGAGAGAAGGACGATCTCGGTATCTCATCAAATGACCTGAATGAGGCTATAAAAAATCACGGAACTTCATCACATTATTTTGGTTCATTTGACGAAATTGAAAACTATCTGCTTCAGAATTGTTCACCCGGTGATTTGTTGATAACTATGGGAGCGGGAGATATCGTAAAAGTTGCCGACAGCCTTCTCGGCGGATGATTTATCCACACTGTCCACATTGAACAGGCATCAAAAATACTGACCGGACATGTGGATAATTAGTTAACATAACATCGGACACGAACCTTGCTGTTTTTAAATTGATCTTGGCGGATACGGCATCTTTTATGTGTATAACATAATCACTTCACGTTTAGTTATCCACAATCTCCACAAACGCTGAAAGCCTTGAAAACACTGGGTTTGTGGCAAAATCAACTGTTTCATTTTTAATGATCGGGTGATATAATCACTCACATACTTGATTGCTTTTCAAATACATTATGAAACAGGTGACGACTATAATGGACCCCATCACACTTAAGAGTGATCTGTGCTGTGATGCACTTGTCATTCCGCAGGCTGCACTGGAGAAATGCCTGAAGGAAGCAAACGAATCCCAGCTTAAGATATATCTGTATCTGCTTAAAAACGGCTCACAGAATCCTACTGTCAGTACTATTGCCGATTATTTCAATTATTCCGAACAGGATGTTAAAAGAGCACTCCGGTTTTGGAACGGTAAGAGTACAGCGGGTAAGGATACGGCCGGAGGAAACATAGTGGAATTTTCCGGAAGACCCGTATATTCCAAAGAGAAGATAGCTGCTTTTACTGACAAGCCCGATGTCAGCCAGCTTTTGTTTGTAGCGGAGCAGTATGTGGGGCGTCCCATCAAACCCGATGAGGTAACATCCATACTGTATATTTATGATGCGTTGGGATTCCCGGCCGATCTTGTGGAGTACCTTCTTGAGTACTGTATCAGCAACAATAAAAAATCATTCCGGAGCATCGAAAGTGTTGCGACCGAGTGGAAGGAAGCCGGTGTATCGACTCTTAACGCCGCACAAAAGCTTACCCGTCATGTTCCGAAGGAGATGAAAGAGGTCATGGAAGCTTTGGGATTTCCTTCCGACCGGCAGCCGGTTGAGGCAGAAGTGGCTTATGTCAGAAGATGGACACAGCGTTACGGTTACGGAATGGATATCATAGGTGAGGCGTGCAGAAGAACGGTGCTGTCTACCGGAAAGCCTAGCCTTCGATATGCGAATTCCATCATCAAGGGCTGGCATGATGCCAACGTAAAGAAACCGGAGGACATCCTGCGGCTTGACGAAGAGTTTCATAAGAAGAAGATGAAAGGAACCTTAACCGATATTCCCGTCAGGGAAACATCGAAAAAAGCATCCGCCGGAAAGTTCAATAATTTTACCGGAAGAGAGTATGATTATGATGCCCTTATGAAGGATGCTCTGAAAAAAGGTTAGTTCGCGGTGATGATATAATGGCGCTTACACAGACGCAGTATGAAGGGCTGATGAGAGTATATGAGGAACGACGTGACAGTGCCCGTCATACGCTGGAGGAAAACAGACGCACGATCAGGGAGACGATCCCGGGATACCGTGATATTGAAAACAGAATAGCTGATCTTGCGGTAAAATGCAGCCTGAGTGTACTTGACGGTGATGACAGGACCGCTTCAAAGATCAGTGATGAGATCAAAGAGCTGTCCAGTGAACAGAAGAAGCTTTTGTCCGAATCCGGATTCGAAGAAGACTTTCTGGAAGAGAAGTATGTATGCCGGGACTGTTCGGATACCGGATATCTTCCGTCGGGTGAGAAATGTCACTGCCTGAAGCGTGCGATCACCCGCTTTATGTACCGTCAGTCAAATATAGAAGAAGTACTTGAAAAAGAAAATTTTGATACTTTAAGATACGATATATATACGGATACAGAGCGGGAAAAGATACAGCCGATCATCGATGAGTGCAGACACTTTGCGGATGACTTCGGCAGTGTTTACCGGAACATACTGCTTTACGGAAATGTCGGGACAGGCAAGACTTTTTTGACGAACTGCATCGCAAAGGCGGTTCTTGACAAAGGATATTCCGTCATTTACTTTACATCCATGAGGTTGTTTGATACACTTTCTCGTGTACAGTTTTCATATGATTATGAGGGTTTCAGGGATGTCCAGGATGACATTTTTTCCTGTGACCTGCTGATAATTGACGATCTGGGAACCGAGAACGTCAATTCTTTTGTTGCGTCACGACTGTTTGATATAATTAATGAAAGAGACCTGAGAAAAAAATCGACAGTCATTTCTACCAATCTGAACTTTGGAGAACTGGATGCCCGTTACACGGACCGGAGCTTTTCGAGACTGTTCGGAAGCTATACCGTTCTTCATCCGGATGTTGAGGATATCCGGGTAAGAAAGAGAAGATCCGGCTTATGAAAAGGAGATCTTTATGAACAATCCACGTGAAGAGAAACGTAATCTTGAAACGATCCCGGTAGGGTCACTCAGAGTGATACCTCTTGAAGGATGCAGGGAACTTGGTGAAAAGGTAGACCGGTATCTGGTCAGGTGGAGAACGGAAAGAGAAAATGAACACAAAGATTCTCTTGCGTTCGCGGGCTACCAGAGAGACTCCTATATCCTCGATGCAAGGATAGCCAGGTTCGGGTCGGGAGAAGCAAAAGGTGTCATTAACGAGTCTGTCAGGGGAACCGATCTTTATCTTATCGTTGATGTTAACAATTACAGTCTTACATACTCTCTTTGTGGTATTCAGAACCACATGTCACCGGACGATCATTACCAGGATCTTAAGAGAATAATAGCAGCTGTCGGAGGCAAGGCAAGAAGGATCACGGTCATCATGCCTTTTCTTTATGAGAGCAGACAGCATAAGAGAAGCACAAGGGAATCTCTTGACTGTGCGCTGGCGCTCCAGGAGCTTGTCAGGATGGGAGTCGATAACATAATAACTTTTGACGCTCATGATGCAAGAGTTCAGAATGCCATTCCTTTAAGCGGATTTGAAACCATACAGCCGACCTACCAGTTTGTAAAGGGTCTTCTGAAAAACGTTGATGATCTTCATCTTGATTCCGATCATATGATGGTCGTAAGCCCGGATGAAGGTGGCATGAGCCGTGCAATTTATACGGCAAACGTTCTCGGACTTGATATGGGTATGTTTTACAAGAGGAGGGATTATACGCGCGTCGTGGACGGGCACAATCCGATAGTGAGTCACGAGTTTCTCGGCTCATCGGTCGAGAATAAGGATATAATCGTTGTGGATGACATGATATCGTCAGGTGAGACGGTCATAGAGGTTGCCAAACAGCTCAAGAAGCGTAATGCCGGCAGGATATTCATCGCGGCCACGTTCGGACTGTTCACAAACGGACTTACATGTATGGATGATGCATATGAGCAGGGAATGATAGATAAACTGCTCACCACCAATCTGATATATCAGACACCCGAGCTTTTGAAGAGACCGTATTATATCAACTGTGACATGAGCAAATACGTTGCTTATATCATCGATACATTGAATCATGATATTTCCATAAGCGATCTTCTCGATCCCAACGAGAGGATCCAGGCTGCCATTGCCGAATACAGAGAAAATCGCCAGGTAGCGGACTGATGATCATAATAAAAGGAGGACAGACATGGCAAGTGAGATAAAAGATATAAATCTTGCACCGTCAGGAGAGAAAAAGATCGATTGGGTCAGGAGAAACTGTGACCTGTTAAGAACACTTGAAGAGGAGTTTACAAAGACCAGACCGTTTGAAGGTAAGAAGATAGCGCTTTCCGTTCATCTTGAAGCCAAGACGGCATATCTGTGCAAAGTACTTGCAGCAGGCGGTGCGCAGATGTTCGTGACAGGATCCAATCCGTTGTCAACACAGGATGATGTGGCTGCGGCCCTTGTGAAGGCCGGACTGGAAGTTCACGCATGGCACGGCACAACAGCCGAAGAATATGAGAGCCATATCCGTGCGGTATTATCCTGCGGTCCCAACATCATTATCGATGACGGTGGTGATCTTGTTCATATGATACATACCCAAATGCCTGAGCTTATACCCGGTGTCATCGGCGGATGCGAAGAGACCACAACGGGAATACTCAGACTCATGGCCATGGACAGAGACAGGGAACTGAAATTCCCGATGGTCCTGGTCAACAATGCTCAGTGCAAACACTTCTTTGATAACCGTTACGGTACGGGGCAGTCCGTCTGGGACGGTATCAACCGTACGACCAATCTTATAGTTGCGGGCAAGATCGTGGTTGTTGCCGGATACGGCTGGTGCGGCAAAGGTGTTGCCATGAGGGCAAAGGGACTCGGCGCCAGAGTGATCGTTACGGAGATAGATCCCGTTAAGGCCATAGAGGCTGTAATGGACGGATTTGATGTTATGCCGATGAAAGAAGCGGCAAAGTTCGGCGACTTTTTTGTTACGGTCACAGGCTGCGACAAAGTCATAGATGAAGAGGATTTTGCGGTCATGAAGGATGGCGCGATATTGTGTAACGCCGGTCATTTTGACTGCGAGATTGATGTGGCTTACCTTAGAAAGGCCGCTGTTGAAGCACGGGAGATGAGAAACAACATAATGGGCTATAAACTTCCCGACGGAAGATTCATCAATGTGCTGGGAGAAGGAAGGCTTGTAAATCTTGCATGCGCTGACGGTCACCCGGCTGAGATCATGGATATGTCATTTGCTATTCAGGCCCTTTGTGCAAAATACCTTGTTGAACATGAGGGAACCTTTGACAGGATGATAATCGATGTGCCCGAAGAGGTCGACAGGGATGTGGCAGTCAGAAAGCTGGCATTCCTCGGCAAGGAGATAGATGTTCTTACTCCCGAACAGGAAGCATATCTGAACAGTTCATCGGCAGGCTGAAATGTATATCATAGCCGGTTTGGGAAATCCGTCCCCGAAATATGCGGGTACAAGACATAACGCAGGCTTTGAGGTAGTGAATATCCTTGCGGACAGATTCGATATAGCAACGGATTATATCAAACACAAAGCCGTATGCGGTAAAGGAGTGATCGACGGTAATAAGGTATTGCTCGCAATGCCGCAGACGTTTATGAATTTAAGCGGTGAAAGTATCAGAGAGCTTACAGCATATTACCGGATCGATGTTTCGTCTGAGCTGATAGTCATATATGATGATATAGATCTTGCTCCGGGAAGGATACGTGTCCGAAAGACCGGAAGTGCCGGCGGGCACAACGGTATGAAGAATATAATATCCTGTCTGGGAACGCAGGAATTTATGCGTGTACGTGTCGGTATCGGAGAAAAGCCCAAAGGGTATGATCTGGCTGACTATGTGCTCTCACATTTTAGTGATGAGGAGAGCAGGGTCATGGAAGAGGCATTTACGGATGCGGCAGATGCTGTCGTTACAATAATGAACGAAGGGATCGACAGCGCTATGAACCGTTATAATATGTCAAAACCGGAAACAGATGAAAACATTTAAATCTGCATTTTCGCAGATCGCGGAATATACCGCGATCAGGGAGCTGCTCTTAAAGAATAAGGGAGTGGTTGCAGCAAGCGGGTGCGCAGATCCGCAGAAACTTCATATGGCTTACGGAATGAGCGATGATTTTGATTTCAAAATCATCGTTACTTTTAGTGAAGCAAAAGCCCGGCAGATATACGAGGACTATAGGTTTTACGATCCTGATGTATTACTGTTTCCGGCAAAAGATCTTATTTTTTATCAGGCTGATCTTGCCGGAAATGTCATAACGGAACAGAGAATGCGCTGTATCAGAGCCCTTACGGAGCGCAACAGATGTACGATCGTCACAAGCATCGATGCGTTTATGGTACATATGCCCCCTCTGTCTTCTATAGAGGACAGCATAATCTATATCGATGAGGGAAGCACCGTCTCGCAATCCGATCTTTGTGAGGATCTCGTCAGTGCGGGTTACGTCCGGAACTACCAGATAGAAGGAAAAGGACAGTTTTCGGTACGCGGAGGCATTATAGACATATATCCGCTGACTGATGATAATCCCGTCAGGATCGAGCTGTGGGGTGATACGGTTGACTCCGTGAGAACCTTTGATATCCTGACGCAGCGTTCAATGGAAAAACTGGATTCCGTAGCGATATTTCCAGCATCGGAAATGGTGATCGGAAAGGACGCGCTGAAAAATGGTCTTGAGAAAATAGAAGAGGAAGCACAAAGGATCAGGAAAGAGTTCAGGGATTCGTTTCAAACAGAAGAAGGAGCCCGTGCTTATCAGATAGCTTCGGATCTCAAAGAGGAGCTTGATATATCAGGTCAGTCCGGTGTCAATCTGGACAGTTTCATAGATTACTTTTTTGAAGATACACAGAGCTTTTTGGGATATCTTAAAAGACGGTCATGTATTTTCTTTCTCGATGAACCCGCAAGACTTCTTGAAACCGCATCGGCTGTTGAAGAGGAGTTTACACAGAGTATGACCATGCGGCTGCAGAAAGGATATGTTCTTCCGGGACAGGCAAAGATCATCTTCCCGAAAGAAGAGGTGTTTGCTGCATTTGAAAATGAATACGGGATCTCGATGTCGGCATTTTCGCTTCCGGCCGGAGTGCTTCGGACACTGGGAAACGTCTCGGTGATCACAAAGGCTGTAAACAGCTATAACAATAATTTCTCGGAACTTGTTTCGGATCTAAAAAGATTTGTTAAGAATTCATATCGAATACTTCTTATATGTGCTTCGAGGACACGATCGGACAGACTTGCCGAAGATCTAAGGGACAGCGGCCTGAATGCTTTTCACTCCGATGATCCGGACAGAGACGTATCCGTCGGAGAGGTGATGATATCATACGGCCGGCTGAAACAGGGATTTGAATATCCTCTGATCAGAACCGTCATCATTTCCGAAGCCGATGTTTTCTCCGAAAGACGACGCCGGACAAAACGCAGATCCGTGCTCAAAGGCAGCCGCATAGCCGGATTTTCTGAATTGGAACCCGGAGACTATGTGGTCCATGAAAGCCACGGACTCGGTATATATCAGGGTATCGAACAGGTGAATGTCGAGGGCGTTACCAAGGATTACATGAAGATATCCTATCGTGACGGCGGCAATCTCTATATTCCCGCAACTGCTCTCGACACGATCCAGAAGTATGCTTCAAAGGATTCGCATACCCCGAAGCTTAACAGGCTCGGCGGTACGGAATGGGCCAGGACCAAGTCAAAAGTAAAAGATGCCGTTGATGTCATAGCTCAGGAACTGGTGGATCTTTATGCGGCCAGATCGTCACAGAAAGGGTATGAGTACGGCCCCGATACCGTATGGCAGACGGAGTTTGAGGAACTGTTTCCTTTTGAGGAGACCGAAGACCAGGTAAAGGCTATCGAGGACACGAAGCGTGACATGCAGTCCGACTCCATTATGGACAGGCTCATCTGCGGCGATGTCGGATACGGAAAGACAGAGATAGCGATCCGTGCCGCGTTCAAAGCGGTACAGGAGGGAAAACAGGTAGTATACCTTGTCCCCACAACTGTTCTGGCACAGCAGCACTACACGACGTTTGTTCAGCGCATGAAGGATTACCCGGTACGTATAGATCTTCTGTGCAGATTCAGGAGTGCCGCCGAGATCAGAAGATCCGTAAGAGACCTTGCTAACGGCATGGTGGACATAGTGATAGGCACTCACAGGGTTCTTTCAAAAGACGTTACATTTAAGGATCTTGGTCTTTTGATCATTGACGAGGAGCAGCGTTTCGGAGTGTCCCACAAAGAAAAGATCAAGAAGCTCAGGGAAAACGTGGATGTGCTCACATTGACCGCGACACCCATACCCAGAACTCTTCATATGAGTCTGATCGGGATCAGGGATATGAGCGTGCTTGAAGAAGCACCGCAGGATCGTGTTCCGATACAGACATTTGTCATGGAGTATAACGAGGAACTGGTCAGGGAGGCGATCAATCGTGAACTTGCAAGAGGCGGACAGGTTTTTTATGTTTATAACAGGGTCGCATCCATACCGGACATGGCCGCATTTCTCAGAAACCTTATCCCCGATGCCCGCATATCCTATGCACACGGACAGATGAAAGAAGCCGAACTGGAACGGATAATGTATGATTTTGTATCCGGAGATATTGATGTACTCGTGTCCACGACCATTATCGAAACCGGGCTTGATATCCCGAATGTCAATACGATGATCATCCATGATGCCGACAGGATGGGTCTGTCCCAGCTGTATCAGCTGAGGGGCCGGATCGGACGGTCCAACAGAACGGCATACGCATTTCTCATGTACAGACGCAACAAGGTCCTGAAGGAAGTCGCCGAAAAGCGTCTTCAGGCAATAAGGGATTTTACCGAACTGGGCAGCGGGTTCAAGATCGCAATGCAGGATCTTGAGATAAGGGGAGCCGGAACGCTTCTCGGAGAGAGACAGTCGGGACACATGAACGCAGTGGGCTATGATCTTTACTGCAAGCTGTTAAATGATGCGATAAAGCGTCGCAAAGGAGAAGAGGTGTCCGAAGAGGAGCCTGTAACGGTGGATCTTGATATAGACGCCTTCATCCCGGACTCGTATATTCCCAATGAAAATCAGAAGATGGATGTTTACAAGAGAATATCCTGTATCCTTTCAAAAGAAGAGGAAAATGATATGAGAGATGAGCTGACCGACAGGTTCGGAACCATTCCGAAAGCTGTTGACAATCTTCTTCAGGTGGCTTATCTGAGAACGGTTGCGCGTACGGTCTATGTAACGGATATAACGCAAAAGTCCCAGGGAATAGAGTACACGGTAAAGCCGGATGCCGCATACGATCCCGAAGCCATAGGTCCTTTCGTAGCGGGATACAAAGGAAAACTCAAGCTCATACCGGGGGCAAAGCCGTGCTTTTTATACAGATCCGGCAAGTCCGGTCCGCAGGTTCCGGTAAAAAAAGATGACATCCTCGGAAGTTGTCTGAAGATGTGTGAAGATATGAAAGCGCTCTTGTAGACAGACTGTTTTAATGCTATAATTCTTGCGTCAAGAGGGGGGCTAATAAAATCAAAGAAAGGATGTATCATTATGTCATTAGTTACTACAACCGAAATGTTTAAGAAGGCATATGACGGCGGTTACGCTGTAGGTGCTTTCAACGTTAACAACATGGAGATCGTTCAGGGTATCACAGAGGCAGCGGGAGAGCTTAAGAGCCCCGTTATCCTTCAGGTATCAAAAGGAGCACGTGCTTATGCCAACCATACATATCTTGTAAAGCTGGTGGAAGCTGCGGTTGAAGAAAATCCCGAGATCCCCATCGCTCTTCATCTTGATCACGGCGATACTTTTGAACTGTGTAAATCATGTATCGACGGCGGATTCACATCCGTTATGATCGATGCTTCATCCAAGTCATTTGAAGATAATATCGCTCTCACAAAGCAGGTTGTTGAGTATGCTCATGCGAACGGTGTTGTTGTTGAAGCCGAGCTCGGAACACTTGCAGGTATCGAGGACGAGGTTGTTGTCGAAGCCGGTAAAGAGAGCTATACACGTCCGGAAGAAGTTGAAGAGTTTGTTGACAAGACGGGATGTGATTCCCTCGCTATAGCGATCGGAACAAGCCATGGCGCATATAAGTTTACCGCTGAGCAGTGCACAAGAAATGCAGACGGTATCCTCGTTCCGCCTCCGCTCCGTTTCGATGTTCTTGAAGAGTGCATCAAGAGACTTCCCGGATTCCCGATCGTTCTTCACGGATCATCATCCGTTCCCCAGGAATTTGTTAAGATGGTCAACCAGTACGGCGGCAATATGCCCGATGCTGTAGGTATCCCCGAGGAACAGCTCCGTCAGGCAGCCAAGCTTGCCGTATGTAAGATCAACATCGATTCCGATATCAGACTTGCCATGACAGGTAACATCAGGAAGTACTTTGCAGAGCATCCCGATCATTTTGATCCCCGCCAGTACTTAAAGCCCGCCCGTCAGGCAGTAAAAGACATGGTAGCTCACAAGATCGTAAATGTACTCGGTTCCGACGGCAAAGCCTGAGATAGTTTTTACCGAATATATTGACGCTGCAACGCCCCTTACTTTCGTAAGGGGCGTTTGCCCAAAAGGGCTTTTGGAGAACGAAAATGTACAGACCGGCTATAGTGGTCATCGCGTATGACCGGCCCAAAGCATTAAGAAGACTTCTTGATTCAATAGAATCCGCCTCATATCCGGAAGGAATCTCTCCCGTACTGGTCATCAGCATAGACAGGAGTGATTCCGATGACGTCGTAAATATGGCGAAGGGATTTGAGTATACGCACGGCAAAAAGGTCATCATCGCCAGAAGTGAGCGGATGGGTCTTCGGGCTCATGTACTTGCATGTGGAGACCTTACGGAAGAGTATGGAAGCATTATCGTTCTCGAGGACGACCTTTTTGTTGCACCGTGTTTTTATGAATATGCATGCGCGGCACTTGATTTTTCGGATAATGATGAAAGGATAGGAGCTGTTTCACTGTACGATCACCGGTTTAACGTGCATAAACGGGAGTCGTTTGTTGCTGCCGATGACGGATTTGATAACTACTATCTCCAGCTAGCATCGTCGTGGGGACAGGCCTATACGAAAAAGCAGTGGGATTCGTTTAAGACGTGGTATCGTGATAATAGGGACAAAGACCTTGCTGACCCGTTTGTGCCTGCGAATGTTTCCGGATGGTCGGACAGATCATGGCTGAAATACTATATCGTATATCTCATAGAGACAGATAAGTACTGTCTGTATCCCAGAAAGAGTCTTACAACTAATTTCGGCGACATAGGTTCCCATGCCGAGAAGACCGATACGGATCTGCAGGTCCCGATGGCCGGCTCGAAACACTGCCGCTGTGATTTTTCCGGTCTGGATACATCGCATGCCGTATATGATTCGTTTTTTGAGCTTGTCGGATGTTATAAAGAAGACAGGATATGCCTGGGAGATTATGACGGATCACGGAAAAGCACTGATGCCGGCCTGATCGTCGATCTGTACGGTCTCAAACCCGTAACGGATCAGATAGCAAAAGCAAACGATACACCCGGAGCGGTAAAGATACGATACGTTCTGTCGGCGGTACCGCTGCCGTTCAAGGTTATAAAAAGTTTCGGCAGACAGATGAGGCCGGTGGATGCGAACATAAGATTTCAGGTCGCCGGTAATGATCTTTATCTGTATGACGTGACGGCTGCAGGCAATCCTCCGAAAACCGGGAAAAAAGCCCTCCGGCTGTTTTATGAATACAGGGGAATATCGTCAAAGAGCATGGTGGAGATGATAAAGTATCGCATATTTGAAAAGATTTTTAAAAACTACGGAAGATGATCTATGTGCGGAATATTCGGAGTAGCAGGCAGAAATATCGATGATGAACTGGCACGCAAATGTACCGACCGTCTGTATCATCGCGGACCGGATGCGGGAAAAGTGTGGCAGGGCAACGGTGTAACACTCGGTCACAGGAGACTTGCCATCCTGGATCTGTCGGATAAAGGCATTCAGCCCATCTCATACGCCGACGGAAGATACATGATGGTGTTTAACGGAGAGATATACAATTTTCTCGAGATTCGGAGCGAACTTGAGGGCATTGGTTATTCTTTTGCGAGCGACAGTGATTCTGAAGTGATAATGGCAGCCTATATGGAATGGGGAAGCGGCTGTCTTGACAGAATGAACGGTATGTGGGCGTTTGCCATATGGGACAGTGCGACAGGCAGCCTTTTTATGTCAAGAGACCGTTTCGGTGTCAAACCACTCTACTATACGTTCCTTGATGATGAGCAGACAGTCATCGCATTTGCTTCGGAGATTAAGGCGCTCACACCTTTGATGACGCAGGTTCGTCCGAACCGCTCCATCGTTTCCGATCCTGACAGGATAGTGTACTATGAGAGTACGGATGAGTGTGTTATCGAAGGGATATACAGATTTCCCGCCGGCTCCTTTGCAACATTTGACGGAAAACTTCGGATATCAAGATTCTGGAATACTCTTGACCATCTGATGGATCTGCCGGATTCGTATGAAGAGCAGGTTGAGATGTGCCGGGATATATTCCTCGATGCGTGCAGGCTGCGGATGCGTTCGGATGTGACGATCGGAACTGCACTCAGCGGAGGTCTTGATTCATCTGCCACGATATGTGCAATGGCGCATTTGTCAAAAGAGGATCCGGAAGTACGCATGAACAAAGACTGGCAGCATGCGTTTGTGGCATTGTTTCCCGGTACGACACTTGATGAGAGTGTATATGCCAGGGCAGTAACCGATCATCTGGGAATAGAGTCGACTTTTGTTACGATAGATCCGGCATCTGCGATCGACAGGCTCGGTGATTATGTATATCTTCAGGAAGATGTTTATCTTACGAGTCCGATCCCGATGATGCTGCTGTATGGAGCACTCAGGGCCGGCGGAACAATAGTGACCATAGACGGTCACGGAGCGGATGAACTTTTCGGAGGTTATACATTTGACTTCGTGAAAGCACTTGCCGATGCAAAGACAAAAGAGGAAAAAGATACCGTTATCACTGCATATATAGAGAGCTTCCCTAAGGACGGATCCAACATGGCCATGAAGCACCCGTCTGCCATGGGAGTACGCCTTGACGAGACAAAAAAGAAACTTGCGGACATCAGGAATTCAAGACGCCAGCCTTATAAGAAAGTCAGAGCGGCAAATGATCCGCGATATAAGAAGATGGATACACTCGGAAAAACACTGTACGTATCCAGTCATGAAACCATACTTCCGACACTGCTTCGTAATTATGACAGGTATTCGATGGCCAATTCGGTTGAGATAAGGATGCCTTTCATGGACTACCGCATGGTCGGTTTTGCTATGAGTCTTCCGTGGAAGTCGAGACTGCACGGCGGTTATTCGAAGTCAATCATAAGAGATGCGATGGCACCGTACATGCCGCAAAGCATAGCATACAGAAGGACCAAGATAGGTTTTAACACTCCGATCGTTGAATGGATGAAGGGTCCTCTTAAGGAATATTTCACGGACATTACGGGATCGGTCTCATTCATGAACTGTGACCTTATAGATCCCGCAGATGTAAAGGCACAGATAAACAGAGTGATCGAAGATCCCGGTGCCACATTTGCCATGGGAGAGAAGGCTTTTGCGAGCCTGTATCCTTATTTGTGGGAGAAGGAATTCTTAAAGCGGGTATAAGACATGTCGATATTCGGAAAAGTAAACTATATATTCAGTACGAAACAGAAGGTACAGTCTGTCTTTTTGTGTATCGGCCTGTTCATCGGTGCGCTTATGGAGCTGGTGGGAGTGTCACTGATAGCCCAGCTTGTATCCCTGATCAGCAATCCCGAAAGTATAAAAACAAACGCCTTCTTAAGCGTTCTCTACACTGTCACGGGGGCAGATTCTAACAGACAGTTCTTTCTTTATGTGGTCGTGACGCTGATAGTTATATATCTTTTGAAAAATCTGTATCTGACTCTCATGGCTTATGTCAAATACACATTTATATACAATAATCAGTTAAGACTTTCGGGAAGGCTCATAGACTGCTATCTGAAAAAACCGTACACGTATCATCTTGATAAGAACTCCGCGGAGATGATCAGATCGATAATGCTTGATTCCGAACGTTTTTTCCAGATGCTTCTGACAATGTTCACACTTTTCTCTGAAGTGATGGTATCTGCGCTTCTGTGCATATATCTTTTTGTAGTGGACTGGATGATAACCTTATCGGTCATTGTTATACTCGGTGTCGTATCCGGGCTGTATCTAACCGTTTTTCACGGAAAGAGCAAGAGGAACGGTGAGATATCACAGTACAATGACGGAAAGATGCATCAGGCCATCAATCAGGCGCTTGGCGCTGTAAAAGATATCAAGATCCTTCACAGGGAGAAGTTTTTTGTTGACGCCTTTACAAAAAGGGGCAGAAAAAAATATACGGCTGTAAGGAACAATGAGATACTCGGTGCACTGCCGGCATACGTGATCGAAACAGTATGTGTGGGGGCGATCCTGATGGTGCTTGTGATCAAGCTTTATAGCGGAGAGAACCTCGGACATATGATCACCCAGCTTGCCGCCTTTGCCATGGCTGCTTTTAAACTTCTGCCTTCCGTGGGAAAAGTCAATAATTACCTCAATCTGATAGTGTTCTTACGCCCTTCGGTGGATCTTATCTACCGTGACATCAAAGACACCGAGGATATGCTCGAAGTGATCACCGGCGGCGATGAAGAAGCGGATTTTGCGCCAGGTCCCATAAAAGTGGAAAATGTATCTTACAGATATCCGAATATGACAACGGATGTACTGTCATCTGTCAGTTTTGAGATACCGGAAGGAAAATCAGTCGGACTGATAGGATCATCGGGAGCCGGAAAGACTACGATGGCCGATATCATACTCGGGATACTCACACCTACCGAAGGAAGGGTTATGTACGGGGACATGAATGTGCATGAACATCCTGCGGCATGGTCAAAGAAACTCGCATATATACCGCAGGCGATCTTTCTTGCGGATGAATCGATAAGGGATAATGTGGCTTTCGGTATTCCGGCAGATGAGATCGAAGAAGATAAGGTCTGGCAGGCACTTGGCGAAGCGCAGCTTGATGAATTTGTAAGATCTCTTCCCGAAGGACTCGATACGATGGTGGGTGAGCGCGGAGTGAGACTGTCCGGCGGACAGAGACAGAGGATAGGTATTGCAAGAGCTCTGTACGGTGATCCGCAGATACTCGTACTTGACGAGGCAACGGCGGCACTTGATTCCGAGACGGAAGCAGCGGTCATGGATGCCATTGAAAGACTTAAAGGCAGAAAGACTCTTATTATAATCGCTCACAGACTGACTACGATAAAGGGATGCAGTATGGTATTCAAAGTCGATGATAAAAAAGTGACCGATCATACGGAAGAATTCAGAAAGAAGAACTGCTGATGGATTATAAGCTCAGTGTGATCCTTATAACATACAATCACGGAAAATATGTTGAAAACGCCCTTAGAAGCATCCTGGCCCAGGAGACTGATTTTCCGTTTGAAGTTGTGATAGGAGATGACTGTTCAACCGATGATACCGCAAAGATCCTTGAGAGGATCGCGAAAGAGTATCCCGAGCACGAGGCGAAAGGGCCGAATGACAGGCAGATAAGACTGTTCATCCGCAAAGAGAATACTGGCGGAAGACCCACTCTTAATGTATATGAGACAACAATGCGCTGCAACGGGGAGTATCTGGCTTATCTGGAGGGAGACGATTACTGGACGGATACGCATAAGCTCCAAAAGCAGGTGGATATTCTTGAGCGGCATCCCGAATATATAGCAGTGACCCATTCCAATAGCATGGTGGATAAGGACAATGAGAAGATAACATCACCGGATGAGCTTCTGTACGGAGAAATGTATGACTGGAGCGGAGTGTTCACATACGATGACTACTGCTTCAGCGGCAAATGGCCCGGGCATTATGCAACGGTGGTTTCCAGAAATATATACGGAAACGGAAAGCTTGATTATACGATCCTGTACAGAGCAAGTGATTTTACGGATGATGCACTTATATTACTGTTTCTTCTGATGCAGGGTGATATATATCGTATGGAAGACGTTATGAGCGCATGGAGATATATCAGGAAAGAGGGCGGCTCCAACTGGAATTCCATAGCGGCAAAGCGTGATATAGCCAGAGAGGACTGCTATCTGTCCAGAACGATGATGCAGTGGGTGGAGCAGTACAGGAACCTGGGGCCATATTCCAGGAAAAGGTGTCTTGATGATTTCGGACTTGCGCTAAAGGAGTATATCAGAAGACCGAACAGGGACAACAAAGTATTTTTGAAGGATATGTTCGAGTACGGAATAGAACACGTGGTAATGCACGACAAAAAGACTTCACTTGCGGGATTTTCCGTCAGATACATCTTCTCAAAAATGACAGGGAGACAGATATGAGGATAAATGTGACCAGATCTTCCATGCCCCCTTTTGAAGAGTATGTGGAAGCGATAAGACCGTTGTGGGATTCCGTGTGGCTGACAAACATGGGAGTCAATCACGAAAAACTTGCCGGGGAACTGTGCAGTTATTTGGGTGTGCCGAATGTCTCGCTTTTTGTCAACGGGCATATGGCACTGGAGATGACTCTTCAGGCGATGGATCTTGAAGGAGAGGTAATAACAACACCGTTTACATTTGCATCCACAACCCATGCCATAGTAAGAAACGGGCTTAAGCCCGTATTCTGCGATATCGATCCCGAAGATTTTACCATCGATGTATCGAAGATAGAGGGACTGATCACAAAGGATACATGCGCCATCCTTCCGGTTCATGTGTACGGATGCCTGTGTGATGTTGAAGCCATTGAGAAAATAGCAAAAGATCATGGCCTGAAAGTTATCTACGATGCCGCACATGCTTTCGGGACAGAGTATAAGGGCACAGGTGTCGGGAATTTCGGTGATGCGTCGATGTTCAGTTTTCATGCCACGAAGGTATATCACACAATAGAAGGCGGAGCTGTAACAACTGCGGATACCGGTCTCATGGAAAGACTCTGGAAGCTTAAGGATTTCGGGATAAGAGACGAGGAAGTTGTCGACGGCATCGGGGCCAACGCAAAGATGAATGAATTCTGTGCGGTCATGGGACTGTGCAATCTGAAGTATGTTGACAGTGAGATAGAAAAGAGACGTACGGTCTTCGAACGGTACCGGGAAGGACTTTCCGGTATCGACGGACTGAAGCTTTTGTGTCCTCAAAAGGATGTCAAACCGAACTATGCATATTTCCCGGTTGTTGTGGAGGAAGAGATCTTCGGAGCTGACAGGCAGAGCGTTATCGACAGTTTGAGGGATGAAGACATTTTCGTCAGAAAATACTTCTATCCTCTTACAAACGACATGGACTGCTACAGAGGCAGGTTTGACAGCAGTAATACACCCGTGGCCTGCCATATAGCGGACAGGGTGATAACTCTTCCGATGAGTGCGACTCTTGCAACAGACGATGTTGACAGGATATGTGGTATCATAAAGTCATGCAGGGGAGGGAGAAGCTGATTGATCATCGTAAGATTCACTTCCGGTCTCGGTAACCAAATGTTTCAATATAACCTCTACAGTCTTTTGAGGGAGAAATATCCGGGTGTCAAGGTGAAAGCGGATGTCACATGGTTTTATACGGAAGATGAACATCACGGTTTCGAACTGAACAGGATATTTAAAAATGTTCCGGGTTCGCTTTTTGATATAGAAGAGGCAACAGCTTATGAGATATATTCCGTATCAGGACAGATACCGACTCCGGTAAAAGGGATTCTGGCAAGGCCTGTAAAATACCTGCTCGGACCTGTTAACCGGCATCTTCGCGAGTCGGGAAAATGTGAAAAGTGTGGCGTGACCTTTGACCATCTTCAAAGCAGGATAGATCCCGAAACGGTGCAAAATCTTGACCCTGACAGGAATTATTATATTTTCGGTTATTTTACGGAAGAGGCATATTACAGGGACAGGATGGATGTGCTTAGAAAGGAACTCATATTCCCGCCTCTTGTCGGAGAAAATGCTGCGATAGCGCAAAAGATGGAACAGGAGCAGTCGGTATCCGTTCATATCAGAAGAGGTGACTATCTGTCAAAGACTTATTCGGACACGTTTTTGTGCCTTGAGCGCGATTACTATGAACGCGCTGTCGGGATAATGAGAGAGCATATGAAAGATCCGCATTTCTATATGTTCTCGGAGGATCCGGACTATGTAAAAAGGGAATTTGACTGGCTGGAGGAGAAGACCATTGTCAGTATCAATACCGGCAATGACAGTTTCAGGGATATGCAGCTTATGAGCAGATGCAAGGGGAACATAATCGCCAATTCCACGTTCAGCCAGTGGGCATCGATCCTGAATGACAATCCCGGACATATCACGGTCTATCCTGCAAAGTATATGATAAACGAGGATACTGAGATCCGAAACCTTCCCGGGTGGATAAGGATTTGACATGACATCTTTTGTTTGGCTGGTGATCATCATCATATGCCTTGTGATCGAGTTCATAAGGATCGAACTCATAGGGGCCTGCGGTGCGGCAGGATCCCTTGTGGGACTCATTGCGTGCCTTGTGGGACTGGACAGTATATGGCAGATACTTGCTGCAGTTGCGGTTGCTGTAATACTGTTCTTAACAGTCCGGCCGATAGGGATGAAATATATCATGAGAGCCAGGCGTGAAAAGCGGCTGATGGAGCTGGAAGGACGCGATGCCATAGTAACATGCAGGATCGACAATGCGGCAGGGCTCGGAGTGGTACGGATAGGCGGTATGAACTGGTCGGCAAGGAGCAATCGCCCCAATGCGGTCATCAATGAAGGTGAAGTTGTGACTGTGATCAAAATGCGAGGAAATGTTGCATATGTTGATTACAAGAGAACATAGAGCGTATAACCTGAAAAATTATCAGAAAGAAGGGAATCGGAAATGAGTTTGAAAGGACGCGATTTTTTAACGCTTAAGGATTTTTCAAAGGAGGAGATCGAGGAGTTTCTCGATCTTGCGGCTGAACTTAAAGAAAAGAAAAAGAAGGGCATCTTCGACAGGCAGTATCCCGGTAAGAACATAGCCATGATATTTGAAAAGACCAGTACGAGAACAAGATGCTCTTTTGAGGTTGCGGCGCATGATATGGGAATGGGAACGACTTTTCTCGATCCGATAGCTTCCCAGATAGGAAAGAAAGAGAGTATTGCAGATACCGCATGTGTACTGTCGAGAATGTATGACGGGATCGAGTATCGCGGATTTGACCAGTCAATAGTTGAGGAGCTGGCGAAATATGCCGATGTTCCGGTATGGAACGGACTTACAAACGAGTATCATCCCACGCAGATGCTGGCGGATCTTCTTACGATCAGGGAGCATCTAAAGACCATAGAGGGAAGAAAACTCGTATATATGGGCGACGCGCGTTATAACATGGGCAATTCCCTTATGATCGCGTGTTCAAAAATGGGAATGCACTTTGTTGCCGGGACAACCAGGAAGTATTTTCCGAATGCTGCACTCGTGAAGGAATGCGAGGAATTTGCAAAGATATCGGGAGGCTCTGTTGCTTTTGAAGAGGATCCGTACAAAGCAGTTGAAAATGCGGACATCGTATATACAGATGTATGGGTTTCCATGGGTGAACCGGATGAAGTCTGGGAAGAACGCATCAGGGACCTCACTCCGTACAAGGTTACAATGGAACTGATGTCCCATGCAAAAGAAAGTGCTATCTTCCTTCATTGTCTTCCTGCTTTCCATGACAGAAAGACTGTTATCGGAAGAGAGATGGGAGAAAGATTCGGCATTGCGGACATGGAAGTGACGGACGAAGTATTCCGGAAGTACTCGGATGTGGTATTTGACGAAGCCGAGAACCGTATGCACACGATCAAAGCGGTCATGGCAGCAACGCTGGGGTGATCAAATGAATACTGAACTGTTTGACTACATAAGGACACTTGCAAAGAGGGAATTCTTTCTGCTCAGTGTTGCTAATATGGTTTTTTCCGTTACGATCATTGTATGCGGTTTTATATCCCTGAGGCATGGGGCTTCTACACTGATGTACATGATAATGTTTTCGTGTGCAACGGCGATGCTCGGTCTGAACAGCTTTAAATGCTTCAAACGCGGATCAAAGAACGGATGGGTATTTGCATTCCTGGCTGTTGTATTTGCCGTGGTAACGGGAATATGTGTTTATGCCCTTATCGGAGGATATTGATGAACGATGCTGTCATTTTGTGCGGTGCAAATGCCTATGAACAGAAATACTATTTTAATGAAAGCTTTTCAAAGATCCCTGACTCCATAAAGGAAGAGCTCCGCATAATATGTGTTCTGTTTACGGAAGAAGTGGGCGGTGTGTTTATGATCGGATTTGACGAAGACGGAAAGGTCATCCTTATGACTGATGCGGATGAAGACGATCTTCTGTATGATGATATCGGTTCCGGCCTTCTTGTTAAAGAGGTCAGAAAACGCAGGCAGGATCTGTTCGAGAGTCTTGAAATGTTTTATAAATCTTTTATCGTTGGAGGTGGAAATGTTACTGGTATTTGATGTCGGAAATACTAATATTAAATGCGGGTTATATGACGGGGATAAGCTTGTACATACATTCAGGTTCATGACCAAGACACCGAGAACGTCGGACGAATTCGGAATGACTATCTGCGATCTTGCAGCAAGGCAGGGGGCAGATATCAGCCGTATCGACGGAGTCATAATCGCGTCGGTTGTTCCGGATGTCATGCATTCACTTATCGCAAGCGTGAAAAAATATCTTAATGCCGAACCTGTTGTAGTGGGACCCGGTATAAAGACGGGAATAAACATTGATACACCGAATCCGAAAGAGATCGGACCGGACCGTATCGTTGATGCGGTTGCGGCATATGAACTGTATGGCGGACCCGTACTCGTTCTTGATTTTGGAACGGCAACAACATATGATGTCGTGACTGCCGATGGTCGTTTTACGGCGGGTATTACCGCACCGGGTATCGGGATAAGTGCTGAAGCTCTGTGGAACGGTACAGCGAAACTACCCAAGATCGAGATCATGATGCCGAAGTCTATTTTAGCGACAGATACCGTCTGGTCGATGCAGGCAGGTCTTATGTACGGACAGGTAGGCCAGACCGAATACATCATCAAACAGGTCAGAAAAGAGACGGGATATGATGATCTTAAAGTGATAGCGACTGGCGGCCTGGGTCGTATCATAAGCAATGAAACCGATATGATAGATGAATACAACAGTGATCTGGCACTTGAGGGACTGAGACTGATCTATGCTAAAAATAGGTAATGTCGAGCTTCCGAACAGATGGATCCTGGCGCCGATGGCAGGGGTATGTGACCTGCCATTTCGCTTATTATGTCATGAAGCCGGAGCCGGTATGACATGTATGGAGATGATCAGTGCCAAGGCGATACACTATCGGAATAAAGCGACCATGGAGATGATGAGGATCGATCCCGCTGAAGGTATCGTATCGCTCCAGCTGTTTGGATCGGATCCCGATATTATGGCTGAATCCGCATCGGTTATAGAGGACCGGCCTTTTGGAATTCTTGATATCAACATGGGCTGTCCGGTCCCGAAGGTAGTGAATAACGGAGAAGGTTCTTTTCTGATGAAGGATCCCAAACTTGCGGGATCCGTGATCAGGGCTGTATGTAAAGCGGTATCAAAGCCTGTTACGGTAAAGATAAGGGCAGGGTTTGATGATGATCACATTAATGCCCCACAGATCGCCCGGATAGCCGAAGAATGCGGAGCAGCGGCTGTGGCGGTACATGCGCGCACAAGACAGCAGTACTATTCCGGCAGAGCAAACTGGGATATCATCAGACAGGTAAAGGATGCTGTCGGCATTCCGGTCATAGGTAACGGTGATGTTGTATCTTATGAAACTGCCATGGACATGATCGAACAGACCGGATGTGACGGGGTCATGATCGGACGGGCCGCGCAGGGCAATCCCTGGATCTTTTCCGAACTATGCGCAAAAAGCGAGGGGAGATCGTTTGCCGGGCCGTCGAGGCAGGAGGTAGCCCGGATGATACTGCGCCATGCCGAAATGCTGGTTGAATGCAAAGGAGAATATATCGGTATCCGGGAGATGCGCAAGCATGCGGCGTGGTATACAAAAGGATATTCCGGCTCCGCCTCTTTTCGAGGGAAACTGAATGAGATTCAAACCTTAGATGAACTTAAGAGATTAATATTTGAAAAGGGGACGCAATGAAAAAACCGGTTAAGATCATACTGATCATAGCAGTTTCACTGTTCGCACTGATCGGGGCATTTATCGTCCTTCTGTCTGTCTATGTTTTCATTACGGAAGATGATAAGACCATTCCGGACAGTAGCGATCCTGCCGAAGAGGTCACGGAATATCTGTATGACAGTGATATAGAAGATAATGATATTATTACGGATGATGATATCATTACGGAAGATGATAAGACCATTCCGGACAGTGACGATCTTGCCGGAGGGATCACAGATTATCTGGATGGCAGGGATGAAGAGAAGAATCAGGCACTTATGACTGAGGCAATGGATAGGAAATACCCTGTCAACTGGCCGATGTTATGGATAGTTGTAAAAAGGGTCAATCTGGATGCGCAGGATCCGGATGGTAATATCAGGCATTATGATATTGAGATGACTGATGAGGAAACGGATTATCTGTTATATGAGATGCCGGAAAGATTTGCAGATACCATATATGAGTACACGAAAGGCCTTGTAAATGTTGAGATCACACCGCTATTGTATGATGAAGTGAACTATATGGAATCTCATGATGACGGATACAATCTGAGTCCTGAGTCATATCCGGATATAAAAGATATGTTTCCGGAGTATAATACTGTAATGAGCACGATAAGACTGCAGACAACGGATGGTGATGAGTGTATCAGAACAGATTGGGCCGGCCTGGCATTCTCCGGATTATTTGACGGTAATTATGGATTTACGATGGTACAGACATCGCAAATACCTGTATGCGATGTACCGTCATTAATGGCCCTTTCAGACGATAACCCTGTTCCGGAGGAAGTATTCATACATGAATGGCTTCATACGTTTGAAGATTTTGAAATTATCATGAAAAACTGTGACGGAAATCCTGATACTGCAAGCGAACATGGATATGAATGTCTGTCACAGTCCGGCGAAAACGGCAATTATGAGTTCTACCGAGATCTTCTGACCAGAAACTGCTGGGATGATAAGCTTCGGGATTATGTCGGTATGGATGAAGAACTGTGGCGAACATTTGCAATGCTTATGGATATTGCCAAGAAAAGAGCGGTCATCGAATAATGGACTGACTGCAGGCTTATCATCGCAGAAAGAAGAGGAGATCAGGGAAATAGGAATGAGAATTGCGGTTTTGGGGCTGGGTGTTATTGGAACGACGTATGCTTATGTATTGCAGAAGGCAGGTCATGAGACTTTTCATATTGTAAGAGAAGGGAAAAATGTTCCATCGTCGATCTCGGTTCATCTTTTGGACGGAAGATACAATCCAAAGGGTGAAGAAAAGGATGATGATTACATCGTGATGACTGCTTCCGAAGACGAGGAATACGACTTCATATTGATAAGTGTCGCTGGCGGGAAGATTGAAGATGCGATGAAGACCTTAAGGGACAGAAATCTTAAAGGGACGGTTATCTTTTTTTGCAACTTCTGGAACGAGCGAAAAGATGTAGAGAAGATAGCAGGTGACTTCGAATATATCACGGCCTTTCCCACGGCCGGCGGGCATATGGAAAATGATGCGAAGCTTAACTGTGTTCTTTTCGATCACATCATGCTCGAGAGCAGAAAAAAAACAAAGATAAACAATTATGAAGATCTTATATCCATGCTGAATTCTGCTGATATCAAGCAAGAGATCCCTTACGATATGTTTGAATGGATCTGGATCCATATGGCAATTAACGCCGGTGTAACCTCAACTGCTGCGCGTGAAGGCAAGATAGATGATCCAAACCGTCTTGCAAGAGAGCTTATGGAAGATTCAAAAGCTTTGACGATGGCTGTCAGATGTATCAGAGAGACTTTGAAGACGGTCACTGCCAGAGGAGTCGATTTGAAGAAGTATAATAATGAGATATTCCCATATAAGATTCCGGCTGGACTTGCAGGAATTGCCATGAAGAGGCTTTTCGCCGGAAACGAACTCACATCCAGGATCATGACCTTACACAATGATGTAAGGGACATCATATACGGATGCCGGTGTGTATACGATGAAGGTAAGAGTCATGGTTTGGAACTTCCTTTATTCTATGGGAATATGGACAGGGTATTTGCGGAAATAAAAGATTAAATCGTAGTTTATTGCCAATTGACATTATGGGTAAATCATAATAAAGAGGAATCAATATAAAGTACGTAAGGGAACGACCGTAACATTGAGCCCAACGCTTTTGTTACGGTTTTTACAGCATTCCGACGCAGTATCTTAGGGCCGGCAGGAAGTTTGCGATACTCGGTATAGACAAGAACGGAAAAGTTGAGGTATTCAATGATATCGACCTGAAAGCTGATACTATCACAGTCAATCTTGATATCGAAGGATATGCGTTCGATCTGATCTATTCTGAATGAGTGATGATCATTCGTAGGACTCGCACAAGCGTGACGAGTGCGGTCTTTATTTTCCCTTGTCCTACGAATCGTAACCTGTGAAGCAGGGTACGGGAATCGAACCCGTAATTCGCTCTGAAACGCAGTGTTTATGCGGCTTCCGAATGACTGACAAAGGTTGTAAGTCAGTTTGTAAGTCAATAATACTCTAAGAAAGGATATAGCGCAATGTCAACGCCC
>JAILIS010000012.1 GCA_024695145.1 Lachnospiraceae bacterium | reverse complement strand
AATGCCGATATATTTTTTCGGCTTATTAAAGTACACTGATTTTGCTACAGCCTAAATGAGTTATACTAATAACCCCGGTTTTATGGCATTGAAAAAGGGCGTCGCCCAGATGATTTTATCATCTAAAGCGACAGCCCCTTTTGTATGTATAAAGGAATCTCCAGGATCATTTCCCTAGAAATGCTTTCATCGGATTTATCCCTTTTGCGATCTCATATATACTGTCCTGCTCATTTTGCACGTAATCCTTAAGCTGAGCTATCTCCTCCTCGGAAAATCCCCCGTTGCGGATGACCTTACATTCCGGGAGTGCGATCTCAGCGCTCTTTGCTCCGTCCTCAAAGAGGACATATACGGCCTTACTGTCTTTTGTCCGTGTCATGGACGAAACGCTCATTTTGATCTCAGGATTCATATATGCAGCTCCTCTCTTTGACTATCACGGTCAACATATAGTTTCCGCCGTCAGGCAGCTCTTCCAGGCCTCTGTAACACTTTTCTCTGTCCGTTCCGCAGTCTGATACGGCGTACACTAAACTTTCATCCCGATGAACGCTCAGTATTTTTTTCAGCAAAGGCATGTCCCGGCCGCATTTCATAATGACCTTCGTACCGGGAAGCTTAAGTGATGCCTCAAGTGCCTTTGTATCCGGAATAACATGAAGCTGCTCCCCTCCCTCACAGAGGATTATACCGAGGGCATTCGCGCAGGCCGTTATCGAAGACACTCCGCTGACCGCAAGAGTCTCTATCCCGTCCTTTTGAGCCAGATCCGCGATATACGAATATGTCGAATAGATCGCCGGATCGCCTATCGTGAGAAATGTAACGACCTTCCCTTCCTCAACGAGACGCTTTACTTCTTCATATATAACCCTGTGATTTTGTTCGCGACTCTTCCGGTCAGACGTCATTTCAAACTCAAGCGCCATCGTTTTGATGCGCTCCACCCCGGGAAACACCCGTGCCACTGTCTGATAGGCCCTGCACTTATCAAGATCTTTTCTCGGACATATCAGGATATCCGATTCTTTTATCCGTTCTATAGCTTTGAGCGTGATATCTTCCGGGTCCCCGATCCCGACTCCGATACCGTATATTTTTCCAGCCATCGTATTTACCTTAATATCAGTTCCGTGATCCCCGGATTGATCCCCGGAGCGACCCTTTTGACCTTACTCTCCCGTCCGTAGGAAAACTCATCTTCGATCGCTTCCTTTATTCTGGTCCCGCCGTGATATCCGTGTATCAGCCTTATCGAATAGACCGAACCCGGTGCTTTGTTCACTTCGTTCCTGACTTTTCTGATCGCCTCTTCCACTCTCATTCCGTGAAGATCTATCTCTATGATCCCGCTTGTAACATTCATGCTTCCTTCTCCTTACTCTTTTCCTTTATTTTATCACATATTTTTCTTTTGTGTCCGATCATGCTTGACATGGAGAAAAAAAGAGTATATCATAATAACCGACCGTTAGTCGGTTTTGGAGGGACAGTATGAAAAAAGGCGAAAAACGTAAACTTGAACTTCTTAATATCGCTTATCGGATGTTCATATCAAAAGGATACGAGAACACAAGTGTCGATGAGATCATAGCCGGAGCCGGTATAGCAAAGGGGACTTTCTATTATCATTTTGAAAGCAAGAAAGAGCTGCTTGAGGCTGTGATCGACATGATGCTTGACCGGGAGGAGGAAGAAGCGCAGAAGATCCTCGGTGCGCCCATCCCGATCCCGCAAAAGCTCGTCGGAGTTCTCGCTTCTTTCAGGCTTGAAACAGATGAAGAGTCTATCAGGGATGCTCTTCATGAACCCGAAAACATCATCATGCACGAGAAGACCGGCCGCAAGATCAGGGAGCGGATCATACCTCTTCTGTCGGAAGTGGCCCGGCAGGGTATCAATGAAGGGCTTTTTTCCTGTGATGACATCCCGGAGCGGATCAAGATCATCGTCATCCTGGCCAATGAGTTGTTTGACCGGAACGGTTTTTCCTCTACAGACATAAGAGTTTTTATTGACGTTACTGAAAAGACCCTCGGTGCGCCCGCGGGTTCAATGGGATTTATTGAAGATTTCATAAAAGGAGATGACTAAAATGGAACACTATATTTACAGACCCAAACGATTTTACATTACCGTATTTGCGCTGACATGGGGATTCTGGCTGCTGGCTCTTCTGTTTAAGGACTCGCCGCTCATGTTCGTATTCATGCTGATCGGCCTTATCATGCCTGCCACAACCGCTGTAGTCACGGTACTCACATCGCACAATAAGATGCTGATCGATGATCTTAAGCGGAAAATCGTTGGATTTTACCGTATCAAGCCCTTATATATCGTATTCTCGGTCATACTGTTCTTTGTAGCCGTAGCGGTCTCGATCGGTATCTCTATACTGTTTGGAGGCTCGCCGGAACAGTTTTCGTTCACTGAAGATTTTTCATTCTCTATCGGCGGCACTTCAGCACTGCTCACGATAGTTCTCGCGTCAACGATAGAGGAGCTCGGATGGAGAGGATACGGTGAAGATGCCGTCGGGCAGTACCACAACTGGTTTAAGGAATCCGTCATTTTCGGCTGCATCTGGGCGTGTTGGCATCTGCCGCTCTTCCTTATCCCCGGCACGTACCAGTACACACTTACGGAACTTGGGCCCGTGTATATCATAAACTTTCTGATAAGCACGATACCGATCGATTTTCTCCAGACATGGCTGTACGTGAAAAACAACAGAAGCATGCTTGCAACGATAATATTCCACCTGTTCATCAACTTCTTCCAGGAAAAGATAGCGATGACGCCCGAGACAAAGATCATAGAGACATGGGTGTTCGTTGTTATAGCGGCGATCCTGGTACTTACAAACAGGAAGATGTTCTTTGAAACGGATCATGTCGGAAGACTTCTTGAAGCACAGATGGAGGACGATGCGAAAAATGAACGGCAACTTCAGAAAGTTTCTGCTCCTGTGGGCAGGTGAGCTGATATCCTCCATCGGAGGAGGCCTGACAAGTTTCGGTCTGGGGGTATATGTCTTCAATACGACAGGCAGTGCGGCCGGGATGGCTCTCGTGACGCTTCTAGGATTCCTTCCCACGCTGGTCCTCTCCGTCCCCGCGGGTGTCCTTGCGGACAGATACGACCGGCGGCTGCTCATGATGATAGGTGACGGCTGCTCGGCTTTGGGGATAATCTATATACTTATTCTGATGATGCGCGGCGATGCGGATCTTACCGGGATATGTACGGGAGTTTTTATCAGTGCGGTGTTTTCAGCGCTCCTTGAGCCTTCATACAAAGCGACCGTCACCGATCTTTTGACCAAAGAGGAGTTTTCGAAGGCAAACGGCCTCGTATCCGTTGCGGGCAGTGCAAGGTATCTGTTCTCACCGGTGATAGCCGGGCTCCTGCTGAGCGTAAGCGACGTAAGGCTCCTTCTCGTGATCGATATATGCACGTTTTTCGTCACGGTCATCTGTGCCGCCGTTGTGCGAAAAGGCATTCCGGCAGGCAAGCCCGTGGAAACAGAGCCTTTTATGCGCTCCATGAAGGACGGCTGGAGGATCATAACCGAAAAACGAAATATTTTCTTCCTTATTATAATAACATCTTTGGTCACCCTGTTCATGGGGGTGTTCCAGATACTGGCAGAGCCGCTCGTGCTGTCCTTTTCCGACGCAACGACTCTCGGGATCACGGAGACCATATGTGCATGCGGAATGCTCTTCACTGCTCTCATACTCGGCGTCCGCGGCATAAAGGGCAGCTATTCGAGACTTCTCGGGCAATCACTTGCGCTTGCCGGCGTATTTATGGTAGGCTTCGGTATAACACCGCAGATCGTGCCGGTCTGCATATTCGGATTTTTGTTTTTCGCCACACTGCCCGTTGCCAACAACTGCCTTGACTATCTTATCAGGACAAAGATCCCTTCCGACGCCCAGGGCCGGGCGTGGGGCCTCATCGGACTTATATCGCAGTTGGGATATGTCGCAGCTTACGCACTTTCGGGCGTCCTGGCGGATTTGGCGGGAAGGGTCACAGGAACAGGTGTCGGTCGCGGATCGGCGCTTGTGATAGGGATTTCGGGCATCCTGCTGTTTCTTATCGCATGCGGCATGACTCTAAAGCACAGTGTATTTGATCAGGGAGAAAATCATGGGACTTGAGGTTTACCGGTCGTTAGACGACGCAATAAAGGGCTGTTTCAATGAGGATGCAAAGATCACTCGGGATCCGAGGATAATGCACGGCGGGATCAGTTCAACGGCAGTGCTCGAGCTGACATGCGGCAGAGTCTTCGTCAAGTTCAATTCGCCTGAAAACAGTGCTTTTTTTGATGCGGAAGAAGAAGGCATTGCGGCAATAGAGTCAACGAATACGGTCAAAACGCCGAAACTGTACTGCAAGGGATACGACAGCGCAACCTCATCCTCTTTTATAATGATGGAATTGATAGAGCGAGGGCGTGAGAACAGCGATACATGGACTGTTTTCGGACGCGAGTTTGCCGATATGCATCTTGCCGACACCTCATCTTTTGTGCCGGCCGGCACATACGGGTTTATCCATGACAATTTTATCGGTGCCACAAAACAGATAAATACGCCGAATGACAGTTGGATAGAATTCTTCCGACAGTGCCGGCTGGAGCCGCAGCTTGAGATGGCATGTCATTCATTATCTTCTTCGGAGATCCGGACAGCGCAAAAGCTTCTCGACAGGCTCGATGAGCTTCTTGAAGAACCTGAACACCCTTCTCTTTTGCACGGAGATATGTGGGGCGGCAACCATCTGGTCGGCAGCAACGGGAAGGCCGTACTGATCGATCCCGCCGCCTATGTAGGTCATGCGGAGGCGGATATAGCCATGACGCATATGTTTTCTCCCATGCCTTATGGTTTTTACAGGGGATATCATGAGATAATCCCGGAAAGTGCCGGCTACAGGGACAGACAGGACCTCTATAATCTCTACCATTACCTGAATCACTTTAATCTGTTCGGCGGAGGCTACCTGATGTCGGCAATGCGGATAATCCGGCATTATGCGTGATTACGCAGTAAAATCACTTCTTTTAAAAAAAATTATTTTTAGGTGTAATATTATCACACATTTTCTCCGATGATATATGTGTAAACAAAAAAAGAAGCATTACGGAGGAAATGATAATGAAAACAAAGATATTTACTCACGGACTCATGATCACGGCAATAGTGATAGCAACATTCTTTGCCGCTGCACTTTCTCCCGCAGATTCACACGCAAAAACCAATGCGGCACCTGCCGTTGCAAATATCGAAACCGTAAACACCGACAGCACCGGATCCGAGGCAGCCGTCACTGTGATCTCTGACAATGAAATGCCTCTTGCAGCATCTCCTTTTGACCCTGTCACAAACAGATACATGATGTGGGGTATCGTTCTTGTTGCTGCAGCCGTGATCGGATTCGTTATATACGAAGATTGCAAGGACCTGTAAAAGAGGACAAATGAATTTTGAAAGATATAGACCCCTTACCGAGATTAGATCGGTAAGGGGCTTTTTACATTAACGTATGAAATGTGTCCAGACATGCTCCTCTTTCTGAGGAAGACCGTATTTTTCCCTGCCGAGAGCTATACTCTTCATCAAAAACGCCATATTAGCCGCAAGAGTGCGCATAGTCTGCAGTCCTTCGGCATCTTCAACAGCTTCTCCGGGCGCATTTCCGTGAACGCTGTTCCAATACTGACTTGACGCTACCGGCATCCCGCTGATTGTAAAATACTTGTTCAATTCGTCATATGTCGCAGAGCAGCCTCCCCGGCGCGCCACAACAACGCTCGCTCCGACTTTCATGGTCTTGTCAAACTGTGTACTGTAGAAAAGTCTGTCAAGGCAGGCAACAAGTGTGGCATTTGCGGATGCATAGTAAACAGGGGATGCCACGACCAGTCCGTCTGCCGCCTCCAGTAACGGCGCAAGCTCATTCACTTCATCGTCAAACACGCATTTTCCCGTTTTCGCGCAGCTGTTGCATGATACGCACCCACGAATAACCTTATTGCCCACATGAACGACCTGTGTCTCTATATTCTCCGCCTCAAAGATCTTTATCATCTCTTTTATCGCAATTGCGGTGTTTCCTTCGGGTTTCGGGCTTCCGTTCAAAATTAAGACTTTCATACATTCTCTCCTTTTTGGTATAATGTCTTTGTCTGCGCTCGACGGTTATTATCTGTATATGATTTATAATAGATAGAATGCAACAATACGTCAATCGTAACGTAAAAATCATCCGGCTGTTTTTCATGTTATAATCAGTGTATTACTGTGATCGGAGACAACAATGAAAAAGACTGACCTGCGCAAAAGAATAGCAATGTCACTGATGGGCGTGATAATATGTGCCATAAGTGTGGGAGTGTTCAAGATAGCGGCTCTCGGCGTCGATCCTTTTCAGTCGTTTATGGCGGGACTTGATTCCATCGTCCCGATAGGATTCGGCACGCTCTACGTGATAACCAATGCGATACTGCTGCTGTTCGCACTTATTTTTGACCGCCATTACATAGGAATCGCGACTTTTATCAATCTGTTTCTTCTTGGATATATCACGCAGTTCACGTATGAATTCCTTAAGACCGTGATAACAGATCCTTCCATCTTCGTAAGGATCTTATGCCTGATAATAGGGGTTGTCGTCATCTGCTTCGGATCGGCGTTTTATATGACTGCCGATCTTGGCGTTTCAACATACGATGCCATCGCGCTCATCATATGTAACACATGGAAAAAAGGCAAATTTCAGTATGTGAGGATAATTACCGATATAATATGTGTAATACTTGGTGTGGTATTATTCCTTATGTCCGGCGGAACGATCTCAAAGATCCCCACCATTGCCGGGATAGGAACGATAATCACGGCGTTTTTCATGGGGCCGCTGATCGAATTCTTTAATGTTCATATAGCCAGGCCTATATTAAAAGAGAAGTAAGGTGAGAAAATATGGATGCTAACGGTTTAGATCCTGAACAGCAGGCTCTGCTTGCAAGTATTATGGGAAAATCCCCTCAGGCCGGAGGTGGCGCTTCGTTCACTGCCTCCCAGGTCTCTCCTGCGCCTGCCGCAGCTCCTGCTGCAGCTCCGGCTCCGGATGCCGGCGGCGGTAATTCAGGAAGAGTACTTTCACAGGCCGAGATAGATGCCCTGATAGCTTCAATGGGTCAATAGATCTTACCTATATCTGTTGTTATACCGAACTGTTTCCTGAATTCGTCGAGATCCGCGTCATCCCTTATAAGCATGATCTCTTCAAACGCGCCGGTATTGATATCTGCAAATCCCGCCACCTGTTCGCCGTTACAGATACTCGCTTTTATCACGGGCTTTTTGACAGTCGCGTCATATGATTTTTTCTCTTTTTTCCTAAAGATCATTCGCTCCTCTTAAGCTTCTGCCGCAAATCCCGTGGCTCCTGCTATCAGGATTATCGGAAGCGCTGCAGCCACCATACCGCTGAAGATCAACGCAAGAACGGTACTTTTTTCTTAAACGGTCTTTGACGGATAATTAAAATTGCATTAATTCCGTATTATCTGCGCCTACCACTCTTTCAGCATCTTACCCATATTTATGAAGTGATCCGCGATCCTTTCGGAATTTGACGCAAGAGACATGTACTGCGAGCCGACGATCGCGGTGCATATTCCCTTGTTAAGGCGGATAATATGATTTTCCGCCATCCTCGTGGTTATCCTGTCAACCTCATCCTCGATCCTGTATGCTTCATCAAGTGCCTCACTATCTTTCATGGCATATGCCTTTATTACCGCATCAAACAGCTTTTCTATGTGCTCGCGCATGTATGCGATCTCGGAGACGGCCGATTCCGAAAAGCCCTCATTCTCCGACTTGAGCGTGTCGGCATATTCCATTATGTTTTCGGCATAGTCCCCCACCCTTTCGAGATCACTTATCGTATGGAATGTGGTTGATACGTATTTGTGGTCCTTTTCGCTTAACGGCAGCTGGGAAAGCTCTACGACAAACTTTACAAGTTCCTTATTTATAAAATCAAGTTCCTTCTCGTTCTTATTAAACTGTTCCTGTTTGGAAAAATCAAGATGACATATGGCCTCAAGCGAATAGATATAGTTACGCATCGCGATATCGGCCATGTTGATGATCTCCTTCTTGAGCTGGTCAACTGCGATAGGAGGTGTTTTCAACATGTTCCGGTCAACATAGTAGAGCCTGAATGCTTCCTGCTCGGAATCCTTTTCCTCCCTGTCGGGGATCATCCTGGACACGATACTTACAAGGATTCCCGTAAGCGGCAGGAATATCAGCACGGTCAGTGTGTTAAATACCGTATGGAACATGGCGAGCTGTATCTGCGGCACCCCCGGGAACAAATGCTCAAATATAATGCCGAAATCAACGCTTCCGCCGCTTACAAGTGTTATAAAGAGGCCTATTATCATAAAGACGACCACTCCGCCCACATTAAACAGCAGATGAATGAGCGCCGTCCTTTTTGCGTTCTTTCCGCTGCCAAGTCCCGCGATCATTGCGACCACGCACGAACCTATATTGGAACCCATGGTCAGGTATATTCCCTGATCAAGCGTGATAAGCCCGGTAACGACCATTGTGATCGCGATCGATGTCATGACCGATGAACTCTGGATGATGGCAGTAAATATCGCACCGACGAGTACAAGCACAATGGCATTGTTTATCCCGGCCAGAAAATGCTTTACCGCCTCGAGTCCCGAGAATGTTTCCATGGAAGAGCTCATCATGGAAAGGCCCACAAACAGCATACCGAATCCGGAGAATATTCCGCCCCATCGCTTGATCTGGTCCCTGTCTCCGAAAAGCGAGATCAGTGCTCCGATACCGGCAAACGCCGAAAATATCACGGTTGTTGATACCCTGTTGCTTCCCGTCATACCGAGAGCAACGATCTGGCCGGTGATGGTCGTACCGATATTGGCACCGTATATGACCGTTGCGGCCTGAGTCAGCGTCATGATACCCGCATTGACGAAACCTATGATCATGACCGTGGTGGCACCGGAACTCTGGATGGCGGCCGTCGTTACGGCTCCTATCCCAACACCTATCATTTTGTTCCCGGACACCTTTCTGAACAGGGCTCTCAGCTTACTGGAACTGACCGCCTCCAGATTGGAACTCATGGTTGAGCAGGCGACAAGAAATATACCAATGCCGGCCAGCATCGATAATACAGCGGAAATGATAATGGTAGAATTCATTGCTTCTTACTCCTGTGATCTATTCTGCTTCGACAGAAAACTATTCCCTTTGCGATAAGACTCCGCTATGCCAAGTGCCGTGAAAAGCCATACCGCATAACGATCAGGCTCGTTTTCCATGTCATGTTTTAATTCATCAACCCGAACATATCGAAGCTCGGAAGCCTCCTCGGGATTGGCTTTAAAGGACCCGGAATACTCTCCGACAATAACATGGTCCATCTCATATTCCGTCAGTCCGTTTGAGAATACGGCATGATATACAAACTTCCCTGCTTCATGTAAATCCGCGTTCTCTATACCGCACTCCAGCAAAAGCCTTTTTGCGGCCGCCTCGAGGACCGTCTCTTCTCCGCGGGGATGGGAACAGCATGTATTGGCCCACAATCCCGCACTGTGATATTTATCTTCCGCACGCCGCTGGATCAGCAGGCGATCGCCGTCATACAAAAAAACTGAGAACGCCCTGTGCAACAGGCCGCGTTTATGTACGTCAAGTTTTTCCGCAAACCCTTTCTCTTTATCATCCATATCAACCAGTATCAGGTCATTATTATCACGCATATTCGTCTCCACTGTTCTTTTATCAGATTCATCAAATGATGAACATTGCATCAAATGATGCATTTCATCTTCTCTTCCTTGAATCGGAAACGACAAGATCTCTTATCGCCTCATCTTCTATGAGAATTTCCCATGCCTTAAGGGCCGCTTCGCGAAAATCAGCCGAAACGCCAACACTTCCATCAACAAACGGACAGTGGTACGGCGTGTCCGTAAAGCACAAAACCATCTCCAGCTGCCCACTTTTGGAAATGTACGGCTGCAGCGGAAATGTCCGGCACTGGATCGGGCGTGTGCACCTTTCACACATATCCTTTCCGCGACAATGGCCTATATACACATATTCACCCCATGACAGCGGAATATCATGCTCATCTCTTCGCTGCTCTGTTATGGGCATCGTACTTCCTGCATGTTCAAGATATTCTTTTTCTCCGGGAAAAAGATAAATATATGAATCGTCATCATCAAATGTCGCATCACTGCAGCATATGCTGTCGCAAAGAATCCCGCAGTCATAAGGTACTGGATTTGCAGAATCTAGAAGATCATATATCTTTTTATACGTATCCGTATCAAGCATACGTATATTCTATCACAAAACGAGCGCCTGATGTTTAATATCCGGCGGTAGCGGTTTCATATTCCATTATACGTAAAACATTGCAGAAAAAAAGAACCGAGCGAGTGCACTGTGACTCGCCCGATGCTTTTTAAGGGAGGTTTACAAAATGAAAAAGAGTTTTATTGGCTGTTTTCTTATCTTCAATATATATATCGACACGCCAATAAAATACTTAACCCCCAAAATGTGATTTTTTAAAAATCATTTAAGATTTAAACTGATCTTTGTGATAAGGTCTTTGGGCAGAAACGGCTTTGCAATATGACCGTTCATTCCCGCATCGAAGGCGGCCTGGATATCGGATTCGAATGCATTGGCTGTCATTGCTATAACAGGGATCTGCGACAAAGCAGGATCGGCAAGTTTCCTGATCTTTCCGGTTGCCTCGTATCCGTCCATTACCGGCATCTGCACATCCATAAGGACGAGATCGATATCTCCGGGCTTTGATTCACTTATCTGCTTAAGTGCACTGATACCGCTGTCGGCGGTCCTGACCGTAAAGCCGTATTTACCGAGGATCCTCTCCGCAAGCCTTAAGTTATTCATAGTATCATCCACGACCAGGATAGTGACACCTTCATAACTCCTGTTTATCGCATCTTCCGCCTGCCTGTCCGTTTCCGTTTTCACGTTTTCTTCCGTTGCCGCTTTGACAGGGAGGGTTATGATGAATTCGCTTCCTTCATGAGGTTTTGTCCTGAGCTCGATCGTACCCTTCATCAGGTTTATTATGCTGTGAACTATCACCATACCCAGTCCGGTTCCCTGAATGCCGTGAACCGTCTGTGAGTTTTCTCTTGAATAAGCCTCCCAGATATGCTCAGCAAATTCCTTCGACATGCCGATCCCGGTATCCTTTACGGTGATCTCGTAGACAAGGTTTTCTTTGCGCTCCTTCAGTCTTCCGCTAAGGGTTACCTTTCCGCCCTCCGACGTAAATTTATATGCATTTGACAGAAGATTTAAAATAACCTGATCAAAACGGAGACTGTCACACATGACCGTATCATCTCCAACTTCATCCGTATCGACGATAAAATCAAGCTTGTTTTCTTCCATCTTAACCCTGACCATATCCGCGCTTTTTGACAGAAGATCCTTGATCTTCACGGGTGTCGGGGAGATCTCCATCTTTCCGCTCTCTATACGGCTCATGTCAAGAATGTCATTTATGAGATTCATCAGGTGATCGCCTGCCGAGACAATCTTGTCGAGATAATCCTCCACATGCTCCCTGTTATCAAGTTCGTCCTTTGCAAGACGGGAAAATCCCGTGATCGCACTCATGGGAGTGCGTATATCGTGCGACATATTGGAGAAGAATTCCGTTTTGGCCTGATTGGCCCGATTGGCCTCATCGATCGCATTTATCAGCATGGTCTGTCTGCTCTCGAGCTCTTCCTTCTGCGTGGCGATAAGTCTGTCGGCATCCATTTTCTGTGCCTGTATATCGTCCATAACAGCGGCTGTGATAAGCAGTCTGTCCACCTTATCATTACTGCGTTCTATAACGTGATACTCGATCCTGATCCACTTATCATCAAGGACCTCTTTGTAGGAAAACTCACGCCTGTCACAGTCGGCAAATACATCGGAGCGTAACTGACCGACGTCACACATCCGCCCCGCTTCCTCTTTGGCAACATCGGAAAGCTTTGCGGCGACTGATTTAAGAATGTCCTCAATGCTGACTTTCTCATCAAAAGCAAATATCTCCTCCTGCTTGATCACCTTGACTTCCCTGCTGACAAAATCGGCCAGATATATGCAGCTGTACCCGCCCGCAAGAGATTCAATGATCTGATTGTCGAGCTTAATATGGCCAAGCTCCGTCTCGGATATGAGTGTTGCTGACCCGAACGCTTTAACGGGTTTGCCGTCATTATCAAATTCCGTCGTATATTTCACGCGAAAAGGAACCCTTCCGACCGTAAGCGGAATGTCCGCTTCTATCTCAGCCACTCCCGCATCAACTTTGTGCATCATATCCCTGTACATATCCGCATAATCCGGCGGAAAAATGCCTGCGGCGATCGCCGGTTCCGGATAGTCGGTTACAAGTGAGGGGAGCCCCAAATCTCTCATACAACGGTAACACGGCCTCATCTCTTTGGTCGCGACATCATATTCCCAGTTATAGATATTGACCTGCTCACTTGTCTGTTTGTATCTGTATTCCACATCCGCAAGTGTATCGGCCGTCATCTTTTCATTTGTGATATTAACGATACGCTCATATATGATGGACTCTCCATCATTTGTTTCCACAAATACCAGCCTGCTCCTGAGGCATATTTTGTCATATCCGCAGCAAACGGATATAAGTGAACGCCACGTCTCAACAATCTGATCTTCTCCAGTCTGCACACACCTTATCACGGCATCGACAAAAATCTGCAAATTCTGTCTGTCAAATGCCGTCGGGGCATGGTCACTCAAAAAATCCTTCTTTTCGGCATTTACCCACATCTCCGAGATAAATTTTTCGTTAAGATCTATGATCCTTACCCTGTCATCCTTATATGAAAGGATCGCGGCCGGTTCGGAAAACCTGCCATAGAGCAGCTCATCGTATTTCATCGGAACTCCTTCTTTCTTAAATGGTTTCTGTCATATATTATACAACATATATCGCGATCATATTAATGAATTTTATGTCATAATGTGATATGCTGTTTTCAGGTATTTCCCTGATCGAACGGAGGATCCCGTATTATGGTAAAAAAAAGAGTCGGCCTGTTCGTGGATATCATGATGTACGCCCTGCTCATCACGCAGATGCTCTATGTCTTTGTCGGTAACAATGCACATGAGATCATCGGCATAGCTTTTTTCATATGTCTGGCTGTTCACATCGTACTAAAGAAATGGTGGTTCAAAACGATCCTGAAAAAGGATAAACCACTGCAAAGAAGGATCTTTGATATTATCACGTGTCTGCTCATGATATCCATCATAGTTCTGATGATAAGCAGTATGGGCGTATCAAGATTTCTGTTCCCGTGGTTCTTCCACCTCGGAAGCAGTGATCTTCACAGATATATGGGTACGGCCGTTCTGACACTCGGCGTGCTTCACGGAGGCATGCATATGATAATGCGGGCTAAAAACAAGCGCCCGGTATATATCGGTGTGACTCTTGCCTGCATAGCTTCTGTCTCTATAGGGGTTTTTGCGGTTCCGTATTTAAACCGGCATTTAAAAAGTGTAGATATTTCTTATTCGGAAAAAGTCATCGGAGACAAGGTTGACTGGACCGGGGAAAAGCCGCTTGTTGTGTACTTTTCACGCATGGGTAATACTGACTTTGAGCCGGATGTGGATGCCGTTTCGGGAGCATCTCTTCTGATATCCGACGGTGAGATGATGGGAAATGACCAGCTCATAGCTGATATGGTCGGGGATATCCTTGACTGTGAGAGCATCGGGATCACCGTGAAAGGCTATAAATATCCGTCCTCGTACAATGAAACGATCTCCGTGGCCGGTGATGAACTGCGGGCAGCGGCAAGACCTCCCATAGAACCCATTGATGTGACCGGGTATGATTCGGTGATACTGATATACCCTCTGTGGTGGAATTCAATACCCATGCCGGTCGCATCGTTTCTTGAGCAGAATGATTTTAGCGGTAAAACACTGTACCTTATCGCCACCCAGGGGAGCAGCGGTTACGGAAATACCGTTTCCGAGATCGAAACACTCTGTCCTGATGCGAACGTTATTCCGGGAACGAGCATATACTGCGAAGATATACCCGATGCCCGAAATACGCTGTATGATCTCATAAAAAGCTGGAACAGCGGTAAATAATAATACAAGAAAGAGCGTGCAGAGATGAAAGCATCCGATATGAAAATCGATGAATTTGCTGAGCGGTTCAGCAGGCGTTATGCCCTGAAAAAAAGAGTAAATGCGATAATATGCTATGAGCTGGTGGATTCCATAGTCGAATGTCTGGAGGAACAGCAGCCGTATATTGTTGTTTATAATAGATATAATCAACGGACTGTAATATTATCATCCGCCTTCCTGCTTTCATCGGATACATCGGAGGATACCTCTATGTTACCTTTCGAGTCTATGTTTAAAACCCTCGGGCTCCAATCTTCTGCATAATCTCCATCGCCTGTAAGTACTCTTATCTTTGAAGGATCCGTGGGAACATACACGGGTGTATACCCATCACCGTTTATATCATAATCTTTCTGGCTGGCCCACTCGAGACATCCCCTTGCGGAATCGGCCTCCCGCACTTCATGCCTTGCCAATACATATGTATTTAAGAATGACGTGTCGTATTCATCATGATTTTCAAGAACTGTCGTGCTGCCATCCTTATGGATCAGAAAGATGTTATAAAAAGCAGTCCCGCCGTGCATTTTTGTCGGTATATTTTTCCAGTCTCCGGTACAGCTTAAGTGCAGTCCCGAAAGCTCCATATCATCATATGATTCGTTATAATCATAAAACTCGGACACATTCACATACACAGGTACCCCGCTGTCATTTACATCGATATTCGATCCGATGTATCCCGGCACCTGAATGACATACTCATCTTTTGCGCTCTCCCTGAATTCATCCGTAAAAATCGTATGATCCGTATCTTCTGAAAACAGAATAACAGAAGATTTTGCAAAAGGAGCCGCAGTATATGCCGCAAGATAACAGGTCACACCGAAAGGATCGAGCGTCCATGCAAGTTCTCCGGACTTCATATAATCCTTCAGGTCATTCTCAAAGGTCTCTTTATCAATGCCCATATCAGATGAGTAATACTGTTGCAGATCATACTTGATGCTCTCATACATTTTGTCCGACAAAAGATCAAAGAACGCGTTTTCATCAGCAATAACATCAGACAAAGCAATCTTTTTTCCGCTGTCGACATAGTAGGAGTGCGCAGTATATTTCGTATATGCACCGTCATCAAAAAGCCCTTCCGAGCAGGACTCACTTACAAAACTTAAGTATTTCTCATCCGCCCTTCGAAGATATACCATCCAGCTTTCATCGAATTGTATCTGTTCATTTTCCTTTATGCTCTTTAAATCCGTTTCCCATGCTTCCTGCTGTTTCGACAGCATCTCATCCCTTGCATCCTCAAGAGAAGCCGCCAGTGCCTTATATGTTCCGGTGCTCTCCCAGTCAAGCAAAAAATAAGTGTATTGATGCTTTATCGCGGGAGTGTTGTCCTTTCCCCATTCATATGCATTCTGTCGGAACAACAGAAGGTTCGGAACACCCTTTGATATCTCATTCCCGGACGGCTCGGCTTCAACCTCTTCCTCTGCCTCAGGTTCTGATGCATCTTCTTCCTGCACTTCAGGTTCTGGTGCATCTTCTTCCTGCGCCTTTTCGACATCAGCCAGCTTGTCCTTGAATTTGCCCGAAATGTCACTGCTGTCTGCGCTATTGCCACATCCCGCAAGCAACATAATGCTTATAATACAAATGATGATCGTAAGCAATGATCTTATCTTCATATGAACCTCCCATTAGCCTTTACATGATTATCTCGCGTGCTTTCTTATTGTGCTACCACCAAACGTCTAATCTTTGATATGATTTCTCGCCAATCATGCGTAACACAAAAGAGGCTCCAAATATGAAGTTTCCTCATGCTTTCGCTTTTTGGTATTCTTTATACTTCTCAAGAAGATCATACACTCCGTCTTCTCACAGGACTCCACGCTTCAGATCCGGCGGCAGTAATCCCGCCTCATCATCTGAAAAGTCCTGCTTCCAGTCTTCGCTCCCGTAATATGTCTCAAGTTCTTTGATCTTTTCGCAAAGGCTGTCCATTTCGTCCTCTGAAGGGACTTCGATCATGCTTTTTGCTTCACACATGATCTTCTCATATTTTTGTATCCGTCTGATCTGATCACGCCTTTTGGAGCATATATCGTACCATCCCATCAGCAAGTGTGCCAGTTTAAGGTTCGCGGCAACACCCGCGATTCCGATGATTGTTCCGATCACAGCGAATACACTCATATCCCACTTCGTATGTATGAGCAGCATTATACTCGGCGGAAGTGTCATTATCGAGGTTACAAGCGAAGGAATATACCGTTTTATGATGTCCTCACGGTTTTTATCAATAAACCCGGGAAGCCAGATGACCTCTTCCATGTCGTGGAAAATAAAAAGGACCGGGAATATCCATATGTATTTATCCATTTAAACTTCCACTCCTTCAGGAACACCTCCTTAGATCCTTTCGGATATCTTCCTTTCTGAGCGGGTTTTACGGATATGTTACATCTAGGTTCCGACTTCTATAAGGTTTCTGTCATCCTCTTCGGTAAGGATCCTTTTTCCATCATTATAAAATAAAATCATGGGGTCAACGTTCCCCATGATCTTGTGGTTTGAGTATATCTGTATTTCAGTCAGAATAGATCAGATCGAACGCATATCCTTCGATATCAAGATTGACCGTGATAGTATCAGCCTTCAGGTCGATATCATTGAATACCTTAACGTTTCCGTTCTTGTCTATACCGAGTATCGCAAACTTCCTGCCGGCCCTAAGATACTGCGTCGGAATGCTGAATGAGAGCGTACCCTTCTTCAGAGAATAGTCAGCCTTATCATTAACTGTCATATTGAAGGTAAATACTTCCTTCCAGCCCTTCGGAGTGTTCATACGGAATGTATGCTGTGCATTAAGGCCTTGTACCTGGGGACCGATCTTAATATTACCGGCCGGAGTTCCTATAAATGACATCCCGACGACCGCATTAGGATTAACCGGCTTCGGAGCAGGGGCAGGTTCATCCTCCTCATGATAATGGTCATCATCGTCATCGTCGTCCTTTGGATTCGTATGTGATGTCGGTGTCTTGCCCGGTTTCGTACCGGCAGAAGGTGAGGGCGCATGTCCTGTCGACTTAAACTTTGCAGTGACAGAAACAGCATCTGCAATCATTGTAAAGGTTGCCGGATTAGCCATCGAGTTTATAGTTATCCCGGAGTTTGTCTCCCACCTGTCAAACTCATAGCCCGGATCAGGTGTTGCGCTTAACGTCACTTGGTCCTCTATACCTGCTTTACCATTAACGAGACCGGATACAGCACTGGCAGTTCCATGGCCGCCACTATTGACAATCACATTATACTGGATCTTTTTGGTAAATATAGTGATAGATGCTTCAGGCCGGTGATGATCTGGGTTTTCACTCAGTTGAAC
>JAILIS010000009.1 GCA_024695145.1 Lachnospiraceae bacterium | reverse complement strand
CGTCATGATACCACCGGAACAGTTACCGGATGTTTCAATATTGGAGTTTGATATATCAACTACCGTCCCTTCACCATACGAGAACACTGCATTGGCATGAGTCCCGTTTGTGGTGATGTTCATGTCCGAAAGAGTGAGCTGTGCTTTGTTCGTGGCAAATATCGCGGAGTTCTCTCCGTAAAAATCAGCCTCATCACCTTCTGCCTCTCCGGTCTTGGTCACGGGTGCTTTGCTGTACTCATCAGTCTTTCCGTCAACTTCAATGGCATGTCCGCCATCCTCATTATTATCGAAAGTCTGGCCGGCTTCATCTGTCGTGACAGTTTCTTCAGTTCCGGTAATCTGATCTGCTGATGCTTCAGAATTATCTGTTACAACAGAAGCAATATTTACGTTATCAGCAGATCCGTTAGCACATCCTGTAATCGTAATCGATGATAAAACAGCGCTCATCACGATCGCAGGAATCTTTTTTGATGTCATGAATTCTACCTCCTGATCAATATATATCTGTTATATGTTACGCATATTACGTAGGAATTTTGAGGGTCTTGTGACAAAAATATGAAAAATATGTGATAGCGATGACAGAATATATGATTATCCATATAAATCCCCGGCCCTATCCTGCCGCGCCCTTTGCAAGCTATTTGCAATATGAAAAGGGGAGAAAATGACGACTTATGAAATAACGAAAGGGGATTGTCTGCAATATAAAAAAGAGATTCAAATCTTTCATACTGAATTTTCTTTTACAGTTCAGGCAGGATTAATGCTTCATTTGTGACCCTTCATCAAAGCCCCTTCTCGGCCCATGAATTGTCTACGATTTCCGAGAAGTCAACTCGCTCTTTTAATTCGCCCGCCTCTTCCATAACGGTCTGAAGGCGGTCGAATATTTCTTCCTTCATTACCAGTGTTTCGTTCCATGCATCTATATCCAGATACCTCTCCACAACATCCGTAAGCACCTCTGAAGAACTATCGGGAAACTGCGGTGCTATGAGTGCTGCGGTTTCTGCAGCATCATGCGTATTCACCCACTGAAGGCCTTTTGAAAGAGCTTTTGTGAACCGGTCGACAGTTTCTCCTCTGTTCTGCAGATAATCCTGCATGGCAAAAAAGGAAGTGTATGGGATCTCACCGCTTTCCTCCCCCAGAGAAGCCAGTATATGACCATTTTCTTCCAGTTCAATCTCAGTGGCTGTTGGTTCAAAGAGCGTTACATAATCACCGGAGCCGCTTACGAACGCCCCGGCCATCATGTTAAACTGGACAGAGGTGTCGATAACTAGATCTTTTGCAGGATCAAGACCGTTTTTACGGAGTACGTATTCCAGTGTCATCTCCGGAACACCGCCCTTCCTGCCTCCTATTATGGTCTTTCCACGAAGATTATCCCAACTGAAATCCTCCGTCGACCGACCGATGAGGAAAGAACCGTCCCGCTTTGTCAGTTGCCCAAAGACCTTAGGATAATTGTCTTTCCCTTCGAGAAAGGTATAAATACAGGCCTCCGGGCCTGCAAAGCCGATATCTGCCTGTCCTGACAGCACAGCCGTCATGACTTTATCCGCACCGCTCCGTTCGACAGTTCAATCTGAAGACCTTCTTCTTCAAAATATCCCAATTCAATAGTAGCGTAAAGAGGCGCGTAAAACACCGAGTGTGTTACCTCACACAGACGAATGCGGTCTGTGTCTGAAGAGCCCGTACCGCAACCGGAAAGATTGAGCAGCACAGCCATAAGACATACGGCACAATAAAATCTTTTCGTCAGAGTATTCATTTCTTCCACCCTTCTTTACTATATGATCTCAAACCTTTTACGGACAAACGATTCCAACGTAACGATACCGATATGCATAATGAGCGCAAAAACCGCAAGGATCAATACCGAAGCCATCACCAGATCCATCTTGAACACCTGAGAGCCGTACACGATCAGATAACCGAGACCGGCCTTGGATACAAGAAATTCCCCTGTGATAACACCTACCCACGACAATCCGATATTGACCTTCATGACATTGACTATCGTCGCAAGATTGGAAGGCAGGACCAGTTTTGTAAAAATCTGCATCCTTCCCGCACCCATCGCCCGGAGCAGTCTGACCTTTTCACGATCCGTATGCAGAAATCCGTTCAGCACATTCAGGATCGTTACGATAAGCGAAATGGCTAAAGTCATGGCAATGATAGAGCCCGTTCCTGCTCCCATTAATACAATGAAGACCGGTCCGAGTGCTGCTTTGGGAAGTGAATTGAGTACAATCAGATGAGGTTCCAATACATCGGCAGTAAACGGACTCCACCACAGACATACAGCGATCATAATACCGGCTGCAGTTCCTATGGAAAATCCGCAAACCGTCTCAAGTACCGATGTTCCCACGTGACGTGCCAGTTCACCGCTTTGCAAGAGATTCATGACAGTATGCACAATACGTCTCGGAGAACTGAAAATAAATGGGTCCAGGATATCAAGTGTTGTCAATATCTCCCAAAGAGCAAAAAACACGATCAAAATCAGAACACGTCCGATAAACACTGAACGCTTCCTCTTTCTTTGCCGGTCAATGTACTGTTTGCGCAGTAATGATTGTTTATTCGGCTCCATCTACTCCCAGTTCCTTCCATATCTCTTTCATGACCGTCATGTATTCCGCCTTCTCCATTCTTTCCATCGGCGGAACATCCCGTAACATTTGCAGGTCATGGATCGCAAGTATCGTACCGGGACAATGCGACATCACCAGGATCCTGTCGGACAGCCTGATCGCCTCTGCAATATCATGTGTCACAAGCAGTGCCGTTTTTTGCTCCCTCTTTATGATGGAGCGGATGTCCACGGAAACCGCCACTCTTGTCTGATAGTCCAGCGCAGAAAAAGATTCATCCAGGAGCAGAAAATCCGGATCCGTGATAAGCGTTCTGATGAGTGCACACCGCTGCCTCATGCCGCCGGAGAGCTGGCGGGGCGGCTGGTCGGCAACTTCCCACAGGCCGTACATTTTCATAAGCCGCTCTGCATTTTCCATGTGCCGCGTATCATGCTTTTTCTGTATTTCAAGTCCCAGCGTGATATTCTTCATGACACTGCGCCATGGGAACAAATGGTCCTTTTGCGGCATGT
>JAILIS010000020.1 GCA_024695145.1 Lachnospiraceae bacterium | reverse complement strand
CACGGACTGTAGGCCTTATACCCATGTGACGCTTACGTCCTGCCTTACCGATGTTAATGAGGTTATGATCACCGTTTCCGATAACTCCGATAGAAGCTCTTGCGATGATCGGAACCATTCTCATCTCGCCCGAAGGAAGACGAAGTGTTGCGTACTTTCCTTCCTTGGCCATAAGCTGTGCTCCGTTTCCGGCGCTTCTTACAAGCTGTCCGCCCTTTCCGGGATAGAGCTCGATGTTGTGAACCATCGTACCTACGGGGATCTCTGTAAGAGGAAGGCAGTTGCCTACTCTTATTTCCGAGCCGGGTCCGTTCATGACCTTCATGCCGTCTGTCAGTCCCTCAGGTGCGAGGATGTATGACTTCTCGCCGTCTGCGTAGCAGATCAGGGCGATGTTTGCGGTTCTGTTAGGGTCGTACTCGATCCCCATTACTGTTGCGGGGATCCCGTCCTTCTGACGCTTAAAATCAATCATCCTGTATTTTCTTCTGTTGCCGCCGCCTCTGTGACGGACTGTGATCTTACCCTGGTTATTACGTCCCGCATTTTTCTTAAGAGATGTAACAAGTGATTTTTCAGGCTCATGCTTTGTTATCTCTGAAAAATCAGAACATGTCATCTGTCTTCTGGACGGTGTATATGGGTTATATTTTTTGATTCCCATGATTGTTCTCCTTTTTCAAATAATTATCAGGTATTTATCCTATAGGTCGCTCAGCGGTTTCCCGCTCAGCCTTACTCTTATAATCCTGTGAACAGTTCGATATCTTTGCTGTCCTCTGTAAGAGTTACGATCGCTTTCTTGGTCTTGGCTGTTCTTCCGTATACAAGACCGCGTCTCTTCTTCTTGCCGTCAAGGTTCATTGTGTTGACTGTCTTGACTTTCGTTCCGTCAAACATCTTCTCGACAGCATCCTTGATCATTGTCTTGTTTGCTTCGGGATGAACGAGAAATGTATATTTCTTCTCACCCATAGCCGACATGCTCTTCTCTGTAACGACGGGCTTAAGGATAACGTCATAGTAGTTTATCGCTGCCATTATGCGTACACCTCCTCAATCTTGGCAACGGCATCCTTTGTTGCGATGACCGTTGAGTACTTCATTATGTCGTAGGTGTTGATGGTGTTGATGCTTGCCGTGATAACATCCGGGATGTTCTTTGCGGAGAGGATCACGTTCTGATCGTCATCTGCCAGTACGACTACTGCCTTCTTAACCTTGAGGTTGTCAAGAACCTCTGCAAACTTCTTGGTCTTGATCTCGTCAAGCTTGAGCTCGTCAAGAACAAGGAACTTGTCTTCCTGAACGCGGGATGTGAGTGCGCTCTTAAGAGCCGCTCTCTTTTCCTTCCTGTTAAGCTTGAATGAATAATCTCTCGGTACGGGAGCGAATACTACTCCGCCGCCCTTCCACTGAGGTGATCTTGTGGAACCCTGCCTTGCATGTCCGGTTCCTTTCTGTCTCCAGGGCTTCTTGCCGCCTCCTCTTACTTCGCCGCGGGTCTTGGCTTTCTGTGTGCCCTGACGGTTGTTGGCAAGCTGCTGTACTACAGCCAGATGAACAAGATGCTCGTTGACTTCTACTCCGAATACGGCATCGGAAAGATCCATCTTGCCAACTTCTTTTCCTTCCATATTATAAACAGATACGTTAGCCATCTGTATGTTCCTCCTTTCTTAGGGTCTGTTTTACTTACCGACCTTTACGCTTTCCTTAACTGTGATCAATGCTTTCTTAGGTCCGGGAACAGCTCCCTTTATGAGTAACAGATTCTTGTCGGCATCAACACGGACAACCTCGAGATTCTGAACAGTAACCTTGACGCCGCCCATCTGGCCGGGCATTCCTTTTCCCTTGAACACCCTTGAAGGTGAGGAACATGCACCGTTTGAACCCTGATGACGGTGGAATTTCGAACCATGCTTCATGGGACCTCTGTGCTGGCCCAGTCTCTTGATAGTACCCTGAAATCCTTTACCTTTTGAGATCGCTGACGCATCGATCTTGTCGCCTACTTCGAAGATGTCTGCCTTGATCTCCTGAGCTACCTGATATTCATCACTGTTTTCAAAACGAAACTCTTTTACAAATCTCTTTGATGAAACACCGGCTTTTTCAAAATGACCTTTGAGGGGCTTGTTGACGCCGTTCCTGTGAACGATCTCTTTCTTGCCCTTCGCATCCTTGTTGACGATGCGGTCCTTCTTGTCGACGAAGCCTACCTGAACTGCCTTGTAGCCGTCGTTCTCTTCTGTCTTGACCTGAGTGACCACGCAGGGGCCTGCCTCAAGTACGGTTACCGGAATGAGCGTCCCGTCTTCGTTGAAGATCTGGGTCATTCCGATCTTTGTTGCCAAAATCGCTTTCTTCATTTCTTTCCTCCTTCTACACAACAGCGGAATATGCTATAAGCTTCCTTATATCACATTCATATCGCTGAAGGTTCATTTTGTTTTCATCTTGATGTCGATATAGACACCTGCAGGCATCTCAAGCCTTGACAGGGAATCCACCGTTTTCTGGGTAGGTGTTAAGATGTCGATCAGACGCTTGTGAGTTCTCTGCTCGAACTGCTCACGGCTGTCCTTGTACTTATGAACGGCACGGATGATCGTTACCACTTCCTTCTTTGTAGGAAGGGGCACGGGACCGGAAACCTCAGATCCGTTCTTTCTGACAGTCTCGATGATCTTCTTTGCAGCGTCATCGATGAGGACATGATCGTATGCCTTCAATGTGATTCTCATTACCTGTGTTGCCATAAAAAAAGTCGCCTCCTTTTCGCACTTTGTAAAGATAAGTGAGACAAGCGGTGACTGTACACTCTCCCGTGTGTGTCCTAATTCTTAACACGGATTAACACGTTGTGTCCAGTGACTTGTCGCCAGTTTTCTAACTTGACATTCGCTCCACGGAACTATCTCTTTACAGCATTTTATACTGTATACGAGTAACCTCACGCTTCACAGCTATCAATGTCACAGCAACGTCGAGTATACAACAGCGTTTTGGGGATTTCAAGCACTTTTTTTGCGGATATGCGGTAATTGCGGTCAGAAATTGTTTTTTTTTAAGTACAATGTGGTGCCTGTAAAACTATCTACAATATATAGTATGAAAACATAAAAAACGGGATGGCCGGTAATCCGGCCATCCCGGGAAGTGTGGGACCAAGGGGGCTCGAACCCATGACCTTTCGCACGTCAAGCGAACGCTCTCCCAGCTGAGCTATGATCCCAAACCGTAAAACTACTCTTCCTCTGTCCTGACCTCATCGAACTCCCTGACTATCTCCTCGGAAGGAGCCTTCGTGCAAAGAGAAACGATAATGATCGCGACTAAACTGATTATAAACCCGGGGAGAAGTGAATACAACCCCGAAACTGTGCCTATGGTCTCACCGCCCATGAGAGGGATGTAGTCCCAGACGATGACCGTAAGAGCACCTGAAAGTATGCCTGCAAATGCGCCTGCAAAATTGGTCCGTCTCCAGAAGAGCGAACACAGTACGAGCGGACCGAAAGCGGCGCCGAATCCTGCCCATGCATCACTGACAAGCTTCATGACCGAGCTGTCGGGATTCCATGCGATAAGAAGCGCTATGACCGCTACAACGACCGTAGCTCCGCGTCCGACATTCAGTACATTGCTCTCCGAAGCGTCCTTTTTGATGATACCCTTGTACATATCCTCGGATACGGCAGAAGAAGCAACAAGCAGCTGCGAATCCGCGGTTGACATGATAGCCGCAAGTATTGCCGCTATAAACAGTCCTGCCAGAAGCGCAAGGTTTGAATCCTCAGTAAATACCTTTTTGATCATCTCTATGAAGACCTTTTCGGAATCTTCAAGAACACCCATGCTCGATGCAAGATATGCACGTCCGAGTATTCCTATAAAGCTTGCAAATGCCAGTCCCAGTATGACCCAGATGATAGCGATGGATTTTGATTTTTTCAGTTCGTTCTTATCCTTGATCGCCATGAAACGGACCAGAATGTGAGGCATTCCGAAATATCCGAGACCCCATGCAAATGATGACAGGATGGATACAGCCGATATCCTCGCGCCGCCTTCCTGAAACGGATCGAAAAATGATGCGGGATCGACTCCTGTCGATAAGAGGTTTGCGGAGAAATTGGAAGGTCCCATGTTGATAAGTGCGATAAGCGGAACAAAGATGACCGCTGTCAGCATGAGCAGTCCCTGTATAAAATCAGTCGTGCACACGGCGAGGAATCCGCCCATGAATGTATACGTGAGGATAACAAGTGCACCGATGATGAGCGAAAGATGGTAATCAACACCGAACACCGAGTTGAAGAGCTTGCCGCCTGCGGAAAAAGCGGATGCCGTATATACAACAAAGAAGATGACGATGACGACCGATGAAAGTCCCAGGAGGATCTTCTTCTCGTCACGGTAACGGTTAACGAAGAATTCGGGAAGCGTCAGCGAATTGTTTGCCTTGATCGTATATTTACGAAGAGGTCCAGCTACGATCAGCCAGTTGGCGATCGTTCCGAGCATCAGTCCGATACCGATCCATACCTGGCCGGTCCCGAGTGCGTAAATACTGCCCGGCAGACCCATGAGCATCCATCCGCTCATGTCAGATGCGCCTGCGGAAAGTGCCGCAACGAATCCGTTAAGTGAACGGCCGCCAAGGAAGAAGTCTTCCGAGTTGTTGTTCTTCCTCATGAATGAAGCACCGATGAAGATCATGACCAGAAGATATACCGCGATGGCTATCATGATCATGACTAATGATGTTGTAGACATATTTTTTCCTCCTTTATCTCACCCCGTGTATCTGCCTGCTGCACCGCACGGCAGGATCAATCCGTTCGATGATACCGGAAGCCCTACTTCGGAAGATACGACCTCTCCGCCGAAACGAGCGGCATACACGGTATTCATCATATATGAAAGTACTGCGGGTTGCAACCCCGTAGTATACGAATTGACGAGAATGAACAACGGTCTGTCGGCCATGATCAGCGCCGTTCTCTCAATGAGCGAAAACACATTGTCCTCAAGCTTCCATATCTCGCCCTTGGGACCGCGTCCGTAAGAAGGCGGATCCATGATCAGAGCGTCGTATCTGCTGCCGCGTCTTATCTCACGCTCGACAAACTTGACGCAGTCATCAACAAGCCATCTGATCGGCGCATTCCCGAGCCCGCTCGCTTTCGCGTTCTCCTTTGCCCAGCCTACCATTCCCTTGGCCGCGTCGACATGGGTGACCTTTGCACCCGCTGATGCTGCCGCCACCGTCGCTCCCCCGGTATAGGCAAACAGATTGAGTACGTTTACCTCCCGACCGGGATCTTTTTCCAAAGCTTTCTTTATTATAGAAGTAAACCAGTCCCAGTTTGCCGCCTGCTCCGGAAACAGTCCGGTGTGCTTGAATGCGAACGGCTTCAGGCAGAACGTAAGCTTTGCTCCGTCTCCGTTGAGCCTGTAATCTATCGTCCACTCATTCGGCAGATCGAAGAACTCCCATTCTCCCCCGCCTTTTGCAGAACGGTGATAATGTGCGTTCGGCCTGTGCCATATCTTATCCTTCTTCGGGGTATTCCAGATGACCTGAGGATCGGGCCGCACGAGAAAAAAATCGCCCCACCGCTCGAGCTTCTCTCCGCCGCTCGTATCCAAAACTTCATAATCCGTCCAGTTGTCGGCTATATACATATGTATCTCCGAAATATCCTACGCAAACCAGTAATAATGAAAGCACAGCTGCGCCACCATCTTCACGACCCACTGTATCAGCATCAGCGCAACGAAAATATACATATATTTAATGACAGCGCCGTCGGGTGATTTTCTGATGCCGAAGTGCCTGTACAGGAAACAGCGTACCATGAACACAATGTAGACGACGACCGCATATATCAGCGGCGGATAATCGTAGATGCTGCGAAGTATCTGCCCTTTTAAAAGGGCGCGGGCCGCACGTGTACCGCCGCATCCGGGACAGCACAGTCCCGTGACTTTGTTGAAGACGCAGGGGTAATTCAGCGACAGTACGCTGATACCCGTGAAAAAGTAAAGCAGCACTGCTGCAATACCTATGCCCAGTGCCACTAAACCAAGTTCATATAATAATGTGTCCGTATCGCCGAGTTTATTCTTATAAGTTTTCAAGCTGTTCGACCATCTGATTGATATTCGACTCATCCATTGCGGAAAATGCCGAGCCCATGATCACGATGACGATCGCGATCAAAGTGCCGAGACCCCCGCAGATGATACCTGCGATAGCCATACCCCTGGCGTTCTCCTGCTTGTTGATCGAAACGATACCGAGAACCACACCGGCCACACCGAGGATTATGCTCAGCCATCCGCAGCAGCTGCATACAAGTGAAACTATGCCGCATACAAGTGATATGATCGCAAATACCTTGCTCTCCTGTTCGGGCTCACCGTACTGAACGTTGCTGCTGTAATCGTAGCTCTGAGCCGTACCGTAATCCGGCGTTGAATCTGTAGTATATGTTGAATCTGTTGTATCTGCTGTTTCTGTTGTGTCGGCCTGTCCTGCCTCATCAGCTCCCGTGTTATCTATAACCTGCGGATCCTCCACTGTATCCATTGCCGGTGCACTTTCAAATCCGTTGTTGTCAAATTCGCTCATTATCTGCTCCCTTCACTGTCTGTTTTTAAAAATCACATGATGATATTACACACGCATTTTGAATTATAAAGTATAGACGCATCAAATGCAACCGTAACTCACATGCTTTTTACGGAAGCCTTGATGCTGTTGTAGACCTTTGTCATGGTCAGTCCCTGAATGATCGTGGTAAATGCGACGATGGCGTATGTGCCGCCGAGAATGACTTTGTAGGTCTCGTCGGGAAGCATGGGCTTGGTACTCATGGCAAGTGCTATGGAAAGAGCCCCTCGAAGGCCTCCCCATGTCATGAGCTTTATAAAGTTTTTCCTGTCATATCCGGACGGTATGGATCCCATGATGAACGTACTCAGTCCGACACTGGCGCTTCTTCCGATAAGATTGCAGACGATCGCGCCGACAGATACGAGTACGATGTAAGGAGTGCGGATGATACGCAGAAATGACAGTCCCAGTATGACATACAGGATCGAATTGAGCAGATTGTCCGCTATATTCCAGAATACGTCAAACTGCTCCAGATGCCACTCTTTTCCGTTTTCCTCGAAATGCTTTCTAAGAGCCGAGAACAGTACTCCGCATACAACAGATGCTATGGCTCCGGAGAACTCGAACTTCTCGCACAGAAGATAAGCAGCGGAAACCGCCAGTATACTTACGAATATCTGCCTTGTTACATCGGCCGTCTTGTAGAAGATGTAGAAGCAGAGCGCAGTTACGACTATCCCGACGAGTACGGCTCCGAAAAGCTCTCTGAAGAACACGGCGAAAAATCCCGCGCCTCCGCTTGCCGTGACCATCCCGGAAAAGCACACGAACAGTGCCACGCCTACACCGTCATTGAGCAGCGATTCGCTCTCCATCAGGAAACTGATGTCCTCGGGAAGCCCGAACTTCTTCAGTATGCTCGTGGCTGCGATCGGATCCGTCGGGGATACGATACTGCCGAACATCAGGCATACGGGAAGGCTGAATCCGAGCCCGATCAGCTTCGAGATGAGATAGAATGCCCCGCCGTACAGTATGGCTCCGAGGAGCGTTGCCAGAATCGCGAGCACGCCTATCTGACGCTTCTGCTTCGAAAAATCACGCAGCTGCATATGACATGATCCGGCAAAGAGCATGTAACACAGGACACCTTTCATCAGGTAGTCTTCGAGATCAAAAGTTATGATGTCCGAGATCAGGATGCTCGTGTCATGATCGTCGATAACGTAATATGCTACCAGAAATACAGCGCCAATGCATATCGAAAACAGCATCAGGGCTATTTCATAGGTAAGCTTGGTCTTGCGCTCATTGAAGAAACCGAGCACAACTATGAGCAGCATTATGCCCACAACATATGGCAGGAAATCATTCATGGGTAAACCCCTCCTTCCAGCATATTATACAATAGCAATGCTGAATTTCAAGGATAAAGGTTTACTGTTGTCGATAAGATATTCGGGATACGGGAGGGCTCCCCACGTATCATCGCCTGCCACGCCCATCTGTGCGAGACCTACTCTTATGTATGTTTTTACGGGCTGCGCCAGTTCACTCGGGTGCGCCGCACATTCAAGTTCGTGCGGGCTGTGCGGGCTTACCGACAGGTACAGATCGTCGCCTTCGATGCGAAGACCGCGGCCTCTGCGGTCGGTGATTGTCGCAAAGCGCACACCTGTTTTGTTCCCGCTCTCCTGTGGTACGAGATATGCCGCTTCGGATTCGGATACCTTCTCGTGGAATACTCCTATCCTGGCATGATCCCTGTCGGCATACGTCTCTTTCGGACCCTTGCCGTACCACGTCAGATTTTCATAATCGGCATCCATCGCAAATATCACGGAGAACTCGGGCAGTTCACCGACCTCAGCCGAAGCATCCATATTAAGCTCCACATCCACGATTCCGTCAGAGTGGACCGTGTATGTAAGGACACAGTCGCGCGCCGGTTTTGTCGGCAGATGATATGTACAGCTGACCCTGATACCGTCTTCCGTTTTTTCTGCTTCATATGGTGTAGCCTGCCGGCCGTGCTCGGTCTTGTTCGTCAGGTACATGCTCGCAAGCTTCCACTGGCCTGATCTGAACGGCATCATATTTGCCCTGTCGTTTTCGGTTATCGCTCTCCAGAAATTGGGCTTCGGTATCATTGAGAACAGGTTCCTGCCGTCACTGCAAAATCCCGTCAGGCCGTTCTGTATGCGTGAGAACAGTATCGAGAACTCCTCTCCTTCGACTCCCGCATTCCAGTATCCGATGGTGGCACGATACGGAAGCTTTCTATGTGGTGCTTTTACGTGCTTTCCGCAGACAGCCTGGCCCCATGCGACCTCATGGCCCGCATCGGCCCATATCGTATCTTCACGTGTCCTGACCGAAACATTGATAAGGTATTCCCCATCCTCCGAAGGGATCTTGACGGGAAGCGGCATCGTAAGATCCGACAGCGGCGGTATCATTATCTTGCCCTTTGTCTCCTCGATGATCTCCCCTTCCTTTTCAACCGCTATCACTGTCTGATACTCGTAAGCATCGGTGAAGAGGTTGAGGTTCTTTACATGGATCTCCTTTTCGGACACATCTATCTTAAAGTTCTGATATACGTATTTGACCTCCTGCATCTTCGGGGACGGCTCTCTTTTCTCACCGCCGTACACTATCCCGTTTCCGCAGAAGCTCCCGTCGTTGGGCAGGTCGCCGAAGTCTCCTCCGTAACCCTCATAGATCCTTCCGTAGCGGTCGCGCAGCGTCATGGACTGGTCGATATAATCCCATATAAATCCGCCCTGATACAGTTCCTCCTCAAGGACATAATCCGTGAATTTACTGATCGCTCCGTTGGAGTTGCCCATTGCATGTGCATATTCACAGCTGATGCACGGCTTGTCGCGATGATCCTTCAGATATTCCTTCAGCTGATCCACCGGGACATACATTGAGCTGACAATATCCGACGTTCCGGGATAGCTCTTATCCCAGAAGATGCCTTCGTAATGCACAGGCCTTGTGGGATCCCATTCATGAAATGCCTCGTGCATCTCAAACAGATCCTTTCCGCCGTATGATTCGTTTCCGAGAGACCAGATAAGTATGCAGGCATGATTTTTATCACGCTCATACATGCTCTTCGCACGGTCGAGCACCATACCAAGGTACTCTTTCCTGTCACCCGGCAGCTTGTAATCTTCACCGCACAGTCCCGAAACTATGCAGTCCCACGTCCCGTGCGTCTCAAGGTTCGTCTCATCCATCACATATATCCCGTACTCATCGCACAGTCTGTACAGATCGGTGCGGTTGGGATAATGGCTGGTCCTGATCGCATTGATATTGTTGCGCTTCATATTGATAAGATCGCACTTTATCTCATCAGGTCCGATCACACGTCCGTTTGCGCTCGAGAACTCATGCCGGTTCACGCCTCTGAAGACTATGCGCTTGCCGTTCAGGCGCATGATACCGTCATCCCCGATGCGAAAATCACGAAAGCCCACACGTTCTTTTACCACTTCGGCGGGCTTTCCCGAAGCGTCTCTTACCTCTATGACAAGATCATACAGGTTCGGTTTCTCGGCGCTCCACAGATCCGGACCATCCACCCTGATACAGACTGTATTTGCACCCTCATCGACGCTTTCTTCAACATCCGCGACAGTCTTTGCCGCATCATCAACCGTAATGTGCACCTTTCCTTTGGCCGTTAAGCACATCGCGATCTCAAGCTGCGCACTTGCAAAGTCTTTATCAAGATCCGTCCGTATCCTCAGATCCCATATATGAGTCTCCGGGTAAGTATAGAGCCATACATCCCTGAAGAGTCCCGAAAATCTGAAGAAGTCCTGATCCTCACACCAGCTTCCGGCCGTGAAGCGAAAGACCATAACCGCAAGCTTGTTCTCGCCCTTCCTGTCGATATACTCTGTCAGGTCAAAATCAGACGGTGTGAAGCTGTCTTCAGAATAGCCGACATAACTGCCGTTAAGCCACACTGCGATACCGCTCTCGCCGCCCTGAAAAGATATGCATACTTTTCCCTTTCCGAAGTTTTCCGGGAGAGTGAAGTATTTGACATAGCTTGCAACCGGATTGAAATACTGCGGTATATCGCCCTGCTCGAGCTCCTCAAGACCGTCCCACGGATACTGCGTGTTGACATACTGCGGGCATCCGTATCCTTCCGTCTGAATATGGGCCGGAACCCTGATCTTCTCCCATTTGCGGCAGTCATAATCCGTCCTGTAGAATTCCTTTATTGCCGATTCGTAATTCCTGGCATAGTCAAACCACCATACACCGTTCAGGAGATATTTGCAGTCTGACATTTTGCCGCAGACGGCTGCGCGCCTGCTGCGGTACCACTCATGATCCGAATGTGCATCCAGTCTGTTCTGCGCAAAGATCTCCGGATCTTTTACTATATTGTAATCAAAACTGTTCATAATCCGCTCTCCACTGTGATCTTATTTGACTGCACCCGTGATTCCTTCCGCGAACTGTCTCTGCATGACGAAGAAGATGATCATCGTCGGTGCCGAGCAGAACAATACGGCCATCATCAGCAGTCCGTAGTCTATGACATAACCGTTGGACAGATTGGTAAGCAGTATCTGCATTGTCTGTGCGCTGTTCTTGGTCATGACGGCACGCGGCCACATATAGGCGTTCCATGCATTCATGAACGTGATGACGGCTGCTGCCGCATATGTCGATCTCATGATCGGCATGTACATGGTAAAGAATATCTTCCATTCGCTCTCGCCGTCGATCCTGGCTGCCTCCATGATCTGTACCGGGAAATTCCTGGAATTCTGACGGAACATCATGATCATGAAAGGTGTTGATATCGCAGGAAGCATGAAACCGGGGATGGTGTTCAAAAAGCCGAGCTTTGACATCATCGTAAACAGCGGTATGAGCGTTGCGACCTGGGGTACCATCATTGCCATGAGCAGTACGCCGAAAAGCTTGTCCTTGTATCTGTCATGGTAAAGCTCGAATCCGTATCCGGCCAGTGAACACAGGAATATACACAGGATCGTCTGCGATGCCGCGTATATGAACGAATTACCGAGGAATCTGCCAAGCGAAGTTCCGGCACCCTGTGAGGAAGCAGCTTCCAAAAGAGCCTTGAAATTTGTAACGGCCTGATTTCCGAACCATATCTTACCGCGTGCGATATCAACGGTATTGTTCGTTGCTGCGGTAATCATCCAGAAGATCGGGAACACGGAGAAAAAGCTCACGATCACAAGAAATATATAACTTGGTATGAGGCGCCTCTGTATGGCGGATGATTTTCTCTCAGTCACGTGTATCACCTACTTTCAGATTGATGGCCGCAAGTATGGCAACCATGATAAAGATCACGAATGACATGGCCGATGCGTATCCGAAGTGTCCGACGCCCTGACCGAATGCTTCATTCCAGATATAGTGCGACATGGTGATCGATGTATTGGCCGGTCCGCCGTTCGTGAGGTTGACCGACTCATCAAACAGCTGAAGCGTACCGTTTATCGACATAATGGCCGTCATGACAATGACCGGTTTTAAGAGCGGTACAGTGATCCTCCAGAATGTCTTCCATCCGTTCGCACCGTCGATCTTGGCAGCCTCATACACCTGATAATCGATATTCTGAAGGCCTGCCAGGTAGAACACCATGTTGTACCCGGTCCACCGCCATATCAGACCGATTATGATCACTGCCCTTGCGGTACCCGTGGACCCGAGCCAGTTGATGTTCTCCGAGATCAGTCCCATCCCCGACAGCACGCTGTTAACGAGACCTTCTCTTGCAAACAGTGACCGGAAGATCAGCGAATATGATACAAGGGAAACCGCACACGGCATGAACACCATTGTCCGAAAGATCCCCTTGAACCTGATGTCGGGATTGTTGAGTATCTGGGCCAGGATTATGGCCAGGATCAGCATGACGGGAACTTCAATGATAAGGTACAAAAAAGTGTTCCCCATCGATCTGATAAATGTCTTGTCAGCAGGAATGTTCTTGATGTAGTTGATAAAGAGGGGATCGCCCCACTTCAGTTTGACACCTGATCCGGTCTTGAGCGACGTGATAAACGCCATCACCATCGGATAAAAGCTCATGATAAAGATCAGTAGCGATGCCGGTGCCAGAAAAGCCCATCCTGCCGTCTGCTGTTTTCCGGTTACCGATTTTCCCTTTTTTCTCATATGGGACTTCCCTCCCTTTTGTTTCTTTGTGCAAACAGGGGATCGGACGACCCGATCCCCTGCGATATACTTCATCTAAATCGGCATTATGCTCCGTTTATCAGAGGCTCATCTGACGATCGATGTCGTCCTGGGCTGTCTGGATCTCTGTTGCAAGATCAGCGCCGCCGCCTGCTGTTGTGGCATTTGTGATAGCTGTGCCGATAGCTGTACGAAGATTGTAGTGGAAATCATTCTGCTCTACTACAGGAACGTGTGCACCCATCTCAACGATGTCGGCATAGATAGGCTGACCGTTGAAGTACTCATCGGGCTCCTGGTATACGCTTGACTTACCTGCCGAGATGCAGCATGTGATAACGCCGCCGTTCTTGAGTGCGTTGTCATATGTCTCCATTGATCCTTCGCCGCCGCCGAATGTGTATGCAAGGAATTCCTTTGCAAGATCGGCCTTTGCGCAGTTAGCTGTGATGTAGAGTGATGATCCGCCGTTAGCGGCATATCCTTCAGCACCTGAGAGTGTAGGGATAGTGGTAAGAGCCCATTTACCCTTGTTCTCCTCAACCTGCTTGATGGTAGGGATGATCCAGTTACCGTTCATAACGCCTGCAACCTGATCGCCGACGATAGATTCGTCAGTATATTCGCTCCAGCTGTTACAAAGAAGGATAACGCCGTCGTTTGCTCCGTCTACGATAACCTGAAGGATCTTCTGGTATGTCTCATTACCTACAAGATCGGGCTTGCCGTCCTTCCACTGTGAAAGTCCTTCAGCCTGCATAAACATGTAAGGAAGGTCGTCGCCTGAGTGGTCCATTGAAAGCAGGTACTTGCCTGTCTTCTCCTTGACTGTACGGCCGATCTCAAGCCATTTGTCCCATGTGATACCCGTAACATCATCGATCGTGTATCCGCACTCTTCAAGGATATCAGTACGATATGCGAAGATCGCTGTACCGTTATCTACGGGAGCTCCGTAATGCTTGCCTTCGATCGTGCTGTATGAAAGCTTCTCAGCTCCGAAATCATCCCAGTTGATGCCGGCGCCTTCAAGATCCTGCCATGCATCGGGATAATTTGTAACGTACTGCTGAATATAGTGATCCTGGAACAGAACGATATCGGGAAGCGTTGAATAATCGCCTGCAGATGCTGCATTTGTTACGGCGTTCTCAACATCCTGTGAACCTGATACTGTATTGATCTCAAGCTTAAAATCAGGGTTCTTGGTCTTGAATGCTTCTGCTGCTGCTTCAAGAGCGGGAATATTGAAGTTTGCATCCCATGCTGCAACCGTGAGTGTGTTGGGATCCTCGGATACACCGCCGAGATCTGCTGCAGCTTCCTCTCCCTCTGCTTCGGGAGCTTCTTCAGCAACTGCTTCGTCGCCTGCTGCCTCTTCCGTTGCCTGTGCGGCATCTCCCGCATCAGCTGCGGGTGCTGCTGCTCCGCCGCAGCCTGCCAGCATTCCGGCTGTCATAACGCCTGCCAATAAAACTGCCAATACTTTCTTCTTCATAAGTTCCTCCTTTTAGCATTTTGTAAGGGCCAAAATCCCGCCCTCATTTTTAAAACCGAATTCAGAATAGCACGGAAGAACCACTGAAAGTTGTCAATAAAAATCTTGTTTTTTGCAAATTCGACTTTTTTATACGGAGGCTCAATCTGCCTCCCAGCCCTTTTGCGCGGAAATATGGTATCCGCTTCGTACCATACCGCTTTCCTTTTGGATTTTACGCCATTTCTGGGGAGTCATACCCGTAAGTTTCTTGAAATTACGGATAAAAGTGGATGGTGTGTCGTATCCGACCGCCAAACCGATATGTTCTATAGATCTGTCACCGCTCCTTATCAGGCGGCATGCCTCATCCACACGGATCATATTGAGGTAGTCAACAGGCTTCATGTGCATGCTGTTTTCGAAATTCCTGCGAAAATGACTTTCCGACAGGCCGCAGTGTGCCGCCACATCCGCTATCTTGACATCTTCCGCATAATGAGTGGTGAAATATTCGATGGCCTTACGTATGAACTGGCTGATCTTCTGCCCGCCGGCCTTTTCCCGCTCCTCGTCAAGGCGCAGGACTTCGATCACGAATGCCTTCAGGTAGCCTTTGATGCTCTCCTTGTAATACATGTTCTCATTTCGGCATTCGTCTATTATCTTGAGTATCAGTTCATTGAGGGCCGGATGGTTCTGTGCGGTCTTGAGTGTCCCGCGCTTGTTGATGATGCGCAGTATCTCATCCGTCGACAGATCATCCGAACCCATCTCTGTCCTGATAAAATTTTTGATATCAACGAACAAAAACTCCCATTTGCATATGTTTCCGGGGGCGGATATCGTGGTATGCGGGATGTTCTCCGGGATCACCGTGAACATCCTGTCACCGTACACATATGTTCGGTCCTCGATCAAAAGCTCACCTCTGCCGTGATAACAGTAGCCAATCTCCAGGTAATTGTGGAAATGCAGCATCCTGCCGTAGCCTATACCATACTCCTGCTCCCAGCCTTTACCAAGCTTCGGGAGCACATAATCGCCCTTTGGTATGTCATAAAACCGGAACTCGAGCCGGGTCTTTTCCTTCGCCATTGTATCGTGCTGATAAAGATTACTGTACCATCACGCAGTTGATCAGTCCGTCGTTTACTGCCGAAAGTGACAGGAAGCTGACTGTTCCCGAAGCATTAACCTTTGATGCAAGATTGTATCCCGCAGGTATGGACATCAGATAGCTGTGTCCCTTGTACGGGAATGCCAGAAGGATGGAAACATCGGGGCGTGACTGGAAAGCGCTGATAACCGCTGCATTAAAGTTCATGGGCTTTGTTGCAACGAGATTTGCCGTACCGCCTGCAGGTGTTGCGCTGATGATGGCAGCTGCGTTGCTCATCCATGCCGCATCATCGGACTGAGTCTGTGCGATGACAGAAGGTGCGGGTGTTACCTGGATGCATGCGCGTGCCGAGTAATTGCCGTCATTTGAGATCGCAAACAGTATGCAGCTTCCGGGTGAAATACCGGTTACCACTCCGTTCGGATCGACTATTGCTACGTTCGGATCGCTCGTGGAATAAGAGATTCCCTGGTTGCTCGCATTGTCAGGCTGAACATAAGCAACATCCTGATATGTCTGTCCCGGAATGAGCGAAATACTCTGGGAGCTCAGATATATCCCTGTAACACTCACATTGTCATCGTCATTGTGATGCTCAAACGCATGATGAAGGATGTGTCTGATAAGATTCTTGTCGTACTCATCAAGCTGGTCCATTGTCAGCAGTGTCTCAAGCGCCTCGATATCATCCTCATCAAGATCTCCGTCATTATCGAGATCGTCGAGATGCTTTAATACATGGATCTCCTGAGGTGTGAGATTGTTGAGGTTGTCAAGGAACCCGTCGATGTCATCAGCTTTTACGACCGTGGGGACTACCGCTACAACTCCCAGAAACGTTACTGCGGCGAGAATGCCGCTGAGCAGTTTCTTCTTAAATGAATTTTTCATAGTCTGTCTCTCCGTTTTCTTTGTTGGCTGACTGTTGAAACAGTTACAATGTTACCATAATCACGCTGTTTATTCAATATTTGCATGTGTTCAGGCCGCTTGAGATATAAGCGAAAAGTTCGTCTGTGATGTCGATCCCGGTCGCATTTAGAAGGCCTCGGAACTGAGCGTTCGAATTGACCTCGCACAGTATGGGCTCACCGCCTTCCCCGATCAGCAGATCAACCCCCGCAAAATCAAGGCCGAGCTTTTCTGTCGCAAGAACCGCCATCTCCTCCTGCTCTTTCGTGACCCTATGGGCAACCGCCCTGCCGCCGTTCGCGATATTGGAGCGAAAATCATTATCGTTGACTCTCTCCATAGCCGCAACGACACGCCTTCCCACAACATAAGCGCGAATGTCCCGGCCGGAGCTTGAACTTATAAATTCCTGTGCAAGACAGTCCCTACCCTCTATATCCTTTAATATCCTGCGGGCACTTTCGCTGTCATTTGCAAGATACACCTGTCCGCCGTACGAGCCGAGGCATTCCTTTATCACATACGGGTACCCGAGTCTGTTTCCGAGATACTCTTCAAACGACAGATCGTCATATCCGACATTGTTAAATGTCATCGGAACCTTGATCGTCCTCGGTGTACGGCATACGCCTTCGAGCCGTTCAAACGTGACCGCCTTGTTATCACACGCTTCTATCGCATCAGCGCTGTTATACAGACGGTATCCCATCCTCTCAAGTGCGCGTCCGAGGAACACATCCTTGTTCCAGAACAGGATAAAATCATACGCCATCTCATAAAAGCCCGGAATATCGGATTCCACATGCCCGTCTCCGGCATCGGTAAAAAACTGCGCATTTGTCACAAGCTCCATCTGTATGCCGGCTCTCTTTGCTCCTGCAAGAAGAAGATCATATGTATCTTCTGTCTGCTTCGTATTAAGAAATGCATTAACGACCAGGAGTCCCCTCATCACGCCTCTCCTTCCGGAAGAGTTTCTGCGGCGGCTGATTTTGCCTGCCTGTACAGTATATATACGGTGCCTCCCGCAACCGCCATCAGAATGCATCCTATAACGACCTGGGCAGGGAGCGGTATGTCCGCCGGAAAGAGCGGGACCAGGAACAGTCCCGAGCCGTTTATGACCATATGAAGGATGAATGTCGCACCAACGCCGATAAGGGCATCCGGGATATCGCGCAAAGCTCCCCCGTCAGGTTTTTGCGCAGAAGCATTACGGTAGATTATCGGACAGTAATAGAATACGGCGCCTATGATCAGTCCCATTACAAAGACGTATATCCTCTGGATCGTATAACTGTGATATATCGCGAACATAACGGACTGTGCGATGTTCGCTGCCCAGAACGGCATCACCATCTTACCGGCACGCAGAAATATGAGGCGGAACACGATCTCCTCAATAAGCGGCGCCACAAACACGACATGCGCAAACTGACGCGGTTCTATCGATTTTATATATGCCATGTAGTCGATATACTGAAGTGCTGCTGCGGCAGCCGCACCGTCAGCACTGCCCTGGGCAGCTGCGGATGACGCAAAATATTCAACAGCGGCGTTTACTATGTAAGCGCCGCCGATCTGTAATATGATCCCCAGTAATATGAGTGAAGCGATGTTCATTACCGTCTTCATGTTATCCCCTATTCCATGACCTGCCTGATGATTTTGTCCTCGGGCAGCATCTTTACAATACAATTCTCAAGATCCGCAGCCTTGACAGGCTTGCTGAGGTATGAAGCAAAACCTTCTTCGAGATACATCTCCTGTGCGCCGACAAGTGCATTGGCCGTAAGCGCCACCACGGGTGTTGAGGCGTTTAATCCGTCGCCCTGCTCCCTTATCCTATGCAGTGCCTCGATACCATCCATGATCGGCATCATGTGATCCATAAGGATCAGATCGTATCTCTTCATCCGGGTGTACTTAAGGCACTCATCCCCACTGGCGGCAAGATCGATCTGTATCCCGGTGTTTTTCAGCAGCAGTCTTACGACGTTTAAGTTCATCTTCACGTCATCGACAACAAGCAGTCTTGCATGAGGCGCCGTGATCCACTCTTTCTTACCCTTATCCTTCTTATCTTCGGCACCGCTTTTCGCAAGCTCGTTCTTTTTGTTGAGGCGCTCATCAAAATGCCCGACAGTTGCTTTGTCCGCGACCTTCTGCGGAAGCGTGACCGTAAACGTAGAGCCCACATACAGCTCCGATTCAACCTCGATCACACCGCCCATCATCTCCGTAAACTTCTTGGTGATGGACAGACCAAGGCCGGTACCTTCAATATTCCTGTTGGACTGCTCGTCAAGCCGCTTGAACGAGTTGAACAAAAGCTCCTGATTTTCTTTGGAGATCCCTATACCCGTATCCTTGACGGAAATAATAAGGTCGATGTTGTCCTCGTCCACCGTACGGTAATCAAACCTCAGTCTGACGGAACCGTCTTTCGTATACTTTACGGCATTGGTCAGGAGGTTCATGATTATCTGACGGATCCTGACCTCGTCTCCAAACAGGAACGCCGGGATGTCCGGATTGTTCTCGACGACGAACACGAGCTCTTTTCTCTTCGCCCGCATAAAGATCATATTGTAGCAGTCGTTCATCATGGAAAACATCTCGTATTCGACCGGATGAAGTTCCATCTTGCCGGACTCTATCTTCGAGAAATCAAGTATGTCGTTTACCAGCGACAGCAGCTGGTGCCCGGCACTGTCGATATCATTCGCATACTCGAGTATCTGCTTGTCCGTACACTCACGAAGTATCATCTCGTCCATGCCCAGAACCGCATTGATAGGTGTCCTGATCTCATGGGACATGTTTGCAAGAAACTTGGACTTCGCCTCGCTCGCACTCTGCAGCTGAACGTTCGCCTCTTCGAGTTCCTCGTTGAGCTTGCGAAGAGCCTCATCGTTTTCCTTGAGCATCCGGGCCTGTTTCTCGTACGAATAAGTCTGATATTTGAAGATCAGCCCGAAAATTATCGTAACGAATAAGTACGCGATGGCGGTATCGAATATCTCTTCATTGCGCGTCCTAAGACGCGATACATACTGAGGATATCTGTCCTCAACATGAAGACAGCCACACAAGAGAATAAAAGTGATAACGGAAATGACCGCACTCCATTTGATATCAAGCAGGAGCCAGGTGAAGATCGAACCGAACAGCATCCAGATAACGATACCCGTGCGAAATCCTCCCGTCACGAAATACATTATCGGGAATATGATGATATTACATGCAATGACAATGGCGATCGACGGGATCTGTGATTCCGGATACTTGTTTGTAAGGTATAAAACAACTGCGATGAAAACCAGAAAAAATCCCTGGCCGATCAGACCGATCACGGATGTATCGATAAAAGCAGATACGATAACACTTGGAACCTGCACGAGAAGTGCGATACCAAGTACAACGTTGACGAACTTGTGCTTGACCGACAGTTCGTCCCTGACAAAATATTTGATAAAACTCTTGAGCTTGTCCATGATCGACTCCGATATATGCTGTCAGTTTGATTTATTTTACTACTTTATCCTCTTCCCGACAACAACGAGTCGTTCGCCCTTAAGGCATGCAGACTAAAACTTTTTGCGGGCGATATGCCTGTAGAACAGATTGGAGTCTATATCATATGCGTAATAATTGTATTTCATATCATCATTTATGTGCAGATCCCTGTTCGCAAATTCCTCCAAAGATGTCCATTCAAATCCGTATATCTCTTTGCTGTCATCATTCGCTTTGACAGCTTCCGAGAATTCCGTAAAAGGATAGAACAGACCCGTGATAAAAAGTATTATCACCGTAAGAACGGACAATTTCATGAAAACGCTGTCCCTTGCGTGTCTGTCGGCCTTTGCCATGTGATCATTGATAAACTTCAAAACGAGGATCATGAGTATGAACAGTCCCGGTATGCTTGAGCGCATAACAAGGTCGTTAAAGGCTCCCATCCTAAGCAGCGGCAGCAGTACAAGCACTGCCGTCATGATAAAGAAGATAATATCCGTTCCGTTGTCCTTCCAAAGGACCAGCGCATAGATGATTATGTTCACAAAAACAAACACAAAATAAACAATATGCCTGGAATCATACGGAAGCACCGTCAGACTTACCGTTTCCGGCTTTTCGGAAAAAACGTTTCCGTAAAAATACATTCCCAGTATCACTCCGAGCGTAAGCATTACAAGTATGTTCTCATCGCCAAATAACCTGCGCAGTGATTTTTTGATATCCCTGTTTCTGATAATGAGCTCAAGGTCATTGGCTATGATAAACGGGATCATCCCCAAGAAAGACAGGGTTCCGAATAGTATGCCCGGAAGAGCGATCGGCACATGAAACTCCATCTCATCCCTGTACTCGAGGAATAATGCCATTATTATCCAGCACGGTATCACCTGCGGAACGACCCAGCGCAGCAGTGTGAAATTGTTGCTGTACTGTATGAGAAAATCCCCGTCACCGAAAAACCAGAATCCTTCACCTATCCTGTTAAAATCGGATACTCTTCTGAGAATGTACTCCGATATCCACAGCGGTATACCGAAAAAAGGAAGTGTCAGTGCGGTTATGAACTGCATGACGTAACGATCCGCTTTTATCAGATTGACGGTGTGGATAAAGACGAGAAAAAGACCTGCTTCATTCCATACATACATAACGATCTCCGCTGTACGGAATGAGTTCGTAAGCTTCCCGGCAAGCCCGGGAACCATGTACTGTGCTATATAATATACAAGCATTGAGCGCTCGTTTTCGTTCGTGTAATATACGGGCCAGCTTTTGTTTACGATATCGCTTAACACCGCATTATGCTTGAGCCAGTCAGGTGCCTGATCGACCCATCTGCCCCATCCCGCGTAATATCCGATCCACATAAAAAACAGGATGGCAAATACCGTCACAAGCGGATCGAGTCTGACCAAACTCTTTCTGTTTTCCGGCCGTCCCGTATATTTGTATATGCTAAAAAAAGCATATCCTATGGCTGCGAGTGTGATCAGGCAGACGCCTGTCTTCGTCCATCCGATCAGAAATATGACTATCGGTATATAAAGATATAACAGGCTTATGATACTCAGTGATCTCCTGCTGCAGACTGACCTACTCATTCCTGTTATCTGATACGCTTTCCGACAACAACGAGTCGTCCGTTCTCGACATGATATGCGCACACCGACAGAGTGATGAATTCATCGCCGAACGAGGCATCAACCCCAGTGTCATACATCGACATCTTCTTGATGTTACTGTAAAAATCATCGAACTCCTCTTCGGTATCCGCATTAAAGAACTGATAATAT
>JAILIS010000006.1 GCA_024695145.1 Lachnospiraceae bacterium | reverse complement strand
TTTATTGAAGCTAAAGCAGATGCATTGACAAGGCTTGTAGAGATTGCCAAGATTCAAAGTACTGAGGCTTCAAACAAGATTGAAGGTATCTATACTTCCGATGCAAGATTGAAGGCACTTGTAAAGGATAAGACCACGCCTGAAACAAGGAACGAGCGTGAGATAGCGGGATACAGGGATGTGCTTAATACAATCCATGAGAGTCATGATTATATATCTATAAGGCCGAACATAATCCTTCAGCTTCACAGAGATCTTTATAAATTTGAAGGCTATGATAATGGCGGGAAGTATAAAGCTGCTGACAATATCATCGAAGATGAAGACGAACAGGGCAATAAGTTCGTCAGATTCAGACCTGTTCCTGCTTGGGAAACGCCCGAGGCGATCGAGAACCTTTGTAATGAATTTGATAAGGCTCTCGGAACCGGAACAATAGATCCGCTTCTTCTAATTCCGATGTTCATATTGGATTTCTTATGTATCCATCCGTTTAATGACGGTAACGGTAGAATGAGCAGATTACTCACACTGTTAATGTTATACAGAGCAGGGTACTTCGTAGGAAAGTATATAAGTATTGAGCATCTGATTGAAAAGACCAAGACATCATATTATGAATGCCTGCAGGAAAGCTCTCTTAACTGGCATGAAGAGGTGAATGATTACAGTCCCTTTGTAAAGTATATGCTTGGCATTGTAGTTGTTGCATACAGAGATTTTTATGATAGAGTTGAGACTTTTGTAACAAGCGGTTTATCAAAACCTGAGAGAGTTGCTAAGCTTATTGAAGATACATACGGAGAAATAACAAAATCACAAATCATGGATAAGTGTCCGGACATAAGTCGTATAACTGTTGAGAGAGCTTTAGCAGACCTTTTGTCAAAGGAAAGCATAATTAAAATCGGTGGCGGCAGATATACAAAATACGTTTGGAACAGAGATAAGGAATAAAGGAGAACAAGACTGTATATGAAAGAATTGTCTGTAAACGCGCTTCAGACGTTGGCAATCGGCGTGATGGCTCTGCTTTGCGGGGATTTCCTGAAAAAGAAGATCCGCATATTCGAAAAGTTTTGTATTCCCACACCGGTGATCGGCGGGATCATCGTTTCCGTGATCGTCTGTATCATGCATGTCACAAATGTTGCAGATATTACCTTTGACAAAACCCTGCTCGAAATATGTATCGTTTTCTTTTTTACCTCTGTCGGGTTTCAGGCGGATGTCAGACTCCTGAAAACGGGTGGGTCGAAGCTGCTCATCACAGCACTTTTGATCGCCCTGCTGGTGATCTGCCAAAACGGCCTTGCCGTCTGGCTGGCAAAGATATTCGGATTGCCGGCTTCGCTCGGTATGTGTACCGGTTCCGTATCCATGACAGGCGGACACGGTACTTCTGCGGCTTTCGGAAGCATTCTTGAGAACATGGACTTGGGATTACAGCGCGCCGCTACGGTCAGCATGGCAGCGGCAACCTTCGGACTGATCGCAGGATCGATCATCGGCGGTCCCGTTGCCAATCAGATCATCACAAAGAAGAAGCTATTGTAGATCTGTATTGATATAATCTGTAAGTGCCTTACGATCATAAAATGAAGATGGTTTCGCGATATAGATATCGGGTTCAATACCCCGGTCAATATTGTACAGGGAACCGTTTTTAATACTTGAAAGAACGCGGCAACCGGATATAAGGATCAAAGTCCCGTCCGCAAGTGTAAATGGCATGACTATGCATGTACCTCCCCCGGATGTCTGGCCAAGCAAAGTGGTGGTATGGGTATTCTTCAGCTCACTTGCTGCAAGGTTGGCACATGAAAATGTACTCGGGGATATGATACAGTAAAGATTATAATCGGACAGAGAATCTTTTTCATCGAATTTTCTGTCAAGATTGAGATCTGCTTCAAAATACTCACACACAAATCCACCGGTCAAATCATCCTCAACGGTCATCGATGACCGTCCGAGGATCATGCTGAGCATAAAGCACGTCGTTGTTTGATCTCCTCCTCCGTTAAGAGACAGATCAAATACGACATTTTCTATCGGACTGTCTTTACGCTTGATCTGATCATATGAATAAAGCAATAACCCTACCGTGTCCTTGGTATCGGCTTTGGGAGGATCTTTATAATAGTCAGCTCCTTCTTCAAGGCTGTCAAACTGGTCAAATGTTATGTATGCTGTGTTATCAATCTCTTCATATCCGGGAACACCTTCCGGAAACTGCGCATCTCTTGCCGCAAGTAACCGTTTATAGGTAAGCATATAATTTTGATACGAATTTCCGGTTCTGCTGGTAGTTAACGAAAAGTCTTTACCTGCAAGATAAGAACTCTTCATATAATAACTGTGAAGATCATCAAGATACAACAACAAAAAGTCTGCCAGGGAATTCGTAAATACTGCGGGATCTTCACTTAACAGGTTCTGTTTCTGCCCTGTTTCCGACAGATATTTATCAAAGTCTTCTATGTCACCCTGCTGCTCTTTGAGACCGTAGAAATGATCCATGACAAAGCATAATTCATTGTATGTAAAATCAGCCAGCTCGCTACTTCTATTTCCTGTTTTGGCAGAATAGATCTTTGGATCAAAATTATTCTTCTCATCGAACGCAAAGTCGCCGCCAAAGACCGCTTCACCGTTATATAAGAGGCTGATATAGCAATGAAGCGATAATGCCACATCGGAAAATGTCTGCATCGGGATATAACATTTGCCGTCATTTTCTATAATATCTATACCGTATTTTCCAAGATCCAGATCGACCGGTGAACCGCAAAGGCTGTATGATCTTTCTTTGACGATCCGCATATATTCAATGATTCCGTAATGTTCAAGAGTGTCGATCACGGTATTTGACCATGAAGGTGCAAAGAAAGAATCAAAATCGTCAAAACTTATAACATCATTATCGCTGTCGATCGACATTGTATGCTTGTTCTCCCGTGTCAGTGTAGTGATGTTCCCGTTCTGGGAAACGGTTATCTTAAAGCCTTCATCCCTGTTCGCCTCATGGTATACACTCTCTAAGATATCTTTTGCCGTATCGATGCCGATATAAGGGATTTCCTTATTTTCATCGGCAAAGAAAAGCTTTATAGTGCCTTCGTTATCAGGGGAGAACAGATAAAACGGATATTCTGCCTCTGTAAGCACGGCATCCTTCATATTAAGTACTGTTTTATTTTCCGGTTTCGCCTCAAACGTGTTCACTGAAACGTTACAGCCGCAAAGAATAACAGAGATAATGACAGTAAATATAACAGATCTTTTCATCTTTTGTCCTTTCGTATGCATCTGCGAAATTTATAGTTCATTATATCACATTTATAAATAAGGATTTAGAAGAAGCAGACGATAACGAGCGAAAAAACATGTAAACACGGATAGAATTGTAACGCAAATCGCGTTACAATTAATAAAAAAGATTTGATGCTTTTCCGGAGCTTGAATGACAAATATGAACTGTATCATCAGAAATCTGAATAAGAATGAAACCGAACTTCTCAAGGATTTTCTTTATGAGGCGATCTTTATACCGGAAGATATGGAGCCGCCGGAAAGAGATATTGTTGAAAAGCCTGAACTGAGAGTATATACGGATGATTTTGGCACACGTAAAGGTGACAATTGTCTGGTGGCTGATCTTGACGGAAAGGTGGTCGGTGCGGTCTGGACCCGCATAATGGATGATTACGGCCATGTCGATGATGCGACCCCGTCATTTGCTATTTCTCTGTATAAGGAATATCGGAAGCAGGGGATCGGAACACAGCTGATGGTTAAGATGCTTGAACTGCTTAAACGGCAGGGTTATGAGCGGGCATCTCTGGCTGTACAAAAAGCCAACTACGCTGTAAAGATGTATAAGCGTGTCGGCTTTGAGACAGTCGATGAAAACGATGAAGAATACATTATGGTTTGCGAATTATAAGTGGGAGAGTGGTTTTAATCATTCTGCGCTGACAGTTGCTGTGTATTCATCTATAAGTTCTTTTATAAGCGTTCCGGCCTCTTCATATGTTTTATCATCCAACGGATCGACGTTTGCAATGCGTAGACTGTCAACGGGAGAAACACTTGCGCCTGCTTTCAGGAAACGGATATAATCATAGATCTCGTCCTGTCCGTTTTTATCCACCAGATTGCAGATCGATGCAGCATAGGTTATGGATGTGGAATATTGATAAACATAATAGTTGTTATACAGATGGGGGATCCTGGCCCACCCTATGGCACTGTCATCATCAACTTCCACATTATCTCCGTAATATGATTTTGTAAGCTCCAGCCACTTTTTGTTCAGAACGTCACCGTTAAGAGATCCGCCGCTTTCGAGTACCTTGTAACAGTAATCCTCAAATTCAGAGTATTTGCACTGTGTAATAACCGTGTTTATGAAAAGATTGATTTCCTGTTCGAGCCAGTAAAGTTTCTCTTCATCTGAGGAAGCGTTCCCGATCATGGTTTTATTGAACATAACCTCATTGGCTGTGGAAGCAACTTCCTGCGTAAAGATGCCGGGGAAGTTGCTATATATATTCTGGTTCTCGGCGGAAAACTCGGAGTAAACGGCATGCCCCATTTCATGAACTATCGTCGAGGTATATGACGGCATACCGTTGAAATTATACAGAACATAAGGTGTGGTCTTGTTACCGTGAAGGTATTCAAACGCTCCGGGATTTTTAGTGTCGGAAGGGTAGACATCAATATGAGGACTTGTTATGATCCTGTCGAAGGTCTCGAGATACTCATCACCCCATACGGAAACAGCAGAGCGTCCGAGATTAACGGCATCTTCATAAGTGATCTCGCCGGGATTATAAGTCGAGATCGGAATGAAAAGATCGACTTCCTTCAGTTCATCCACTCCGAGAAGTTCCTTTCGGGCCTCGTAATAATCACTGATAAAAGGGTGCAGACTGTGTGCAAATTCAATTATCCGCCGATAAACAGCCGGATCGATGTCATTATCGTAAAGGGCATAATCCAGGGCCGTATCAAATCCGCGAAGTCTGGCCTTGGCGATATTCTTCTTCATTTCCCCCTCAAGAAATGATGCATATGTGTTGCAATAAGGCTGTCTCATGGAATTGCGCAGTGATAGTGTTTCAATCCTGAACTGTCGGTCGTAATCCGGATTTTGCAGGATCCTGCTGCTTTCGGCATCGGTCAGGACACCTTTTGTTCCGTCAGGATATTTGAATGTCGGACGAATGAGTTCTACATTATCGAATATCTCATATGATTTTTTGCCGTTTACGGCAGCTTTCATAGACGTTTCGGCAGTCTTGGCTTCTTCGCTCAGGATCCTGTAATTCTCATCGCTGTATTTATGCAGATAATAGGCATATGGAGCCAGCTGTTCATCCGAAATAATCTTCTTTCGTTCCTCAAAAGGTATTTCCATGATCTCCGTATCAAAAAAAGCACGGGCGATCTCTATCTTCTGAAAGAGATCGTCAAACCGGGCCACGATTGCCTGCGCCTCAGGATCGGCAGCATTGATCGCATTAAGGAATTCTGAATACATTTCGGCTTTGTACAGGATCGCGTCTATATCAAGATTGATCGGACTTTCAAGGTAATTTTTGATACCTTCGGCACTGCCAAGTGTTCCGCGGAATTGTCCCACTTCATTGATAAGTTCTTCGGCATGCTTCATATCAGCATCAAACGCTGCCTTGTCCTTATAAATATCGGTCAGATCCCAGGTCGTGGGAAGATTCGTCAGGATCCTGTTCTCTGTTTTGGAGACCGTATCATCCAAACTGCCTGTATCCGGCCCGGCAGATACTGACTTGTCCGCTTCGGGCGCTATAACTTCACCGGCAGCATTGGTTGCCGGTACAAGACTTACGTTGCATCCGTTAAGTAAAGAAGAAACAATACATATCATAAGAAAAACACTCATTAATTTTCTGCTCATACGATGATCCTTTCCTTCATAAATATAAGCCAATTAATTGACCGGTACTTCCGATAGTGTATTAACTGTATTCTACAACTAATTGAACGACTGAAAAAGAGTTTTCATCATATTGCAAACATATCTTATAATAATTAATATAATGGTGCCGGATAAACAGATTCATTTGCGCAGTGACGAGCCCTTGCGGAAGGGATCGTTCTTTTCGATCAGAAAGGGATCATGATAAATGAAAAAAACTCTATGTATTTTATTGACTATGGCCTTACTTGGAACCACTGCATGTTCTGTGGACATTTCGTATGATGTAAACCTCCCAAAAGCGGATACGGATGTCGGGGCTCAAACCGGATCATCGGGCGGACGGATCCTTGACGGACGCTGGCTCAATTCCGATATCATCGGGAATGTCACAGAGGATACACCGGCCGAGCTGAAGGATGATTTCGCACTCTATGTTAATAAGGAATGGACACTTACCGCAGAGCTTCCTGATGGTTTTGCATCAATAACACCCTTGTACGAATGTGATCTGATCATACAGGAGAGGATGAAGAAACTGTTTACGGATGATTCACTCGCCGGGCATGATGCGGAGCTTGTCCATAAGCTTTACAAGCTTGTGACGGATTGGGAATACAGGGATGCGCTTGGGATAGAGCCTGCGAAACCGTACATGGATGCCATAGAGAATATCGATGATCTTCAAGGGCTTTACTCATATATGTGCTCCGAAGATAACCTTATGATGTTTTTCCCGTTCACGGCCAATGTGGACATAGATGATGATGACCAGACAGCCTATATTCTCTATATAGATCCGCAGGGATTGACGCTTGCACCCGAAACCGAGTACCAAGAGCGCACGGAAAGCGGCGAGATCTTCTACACGGAAGCAGAACAGCTTTCCGTATATATGCTTAAAAGACTCGGTTATGAAACGGAAGTGGCGTCCGGCATGTTTGAAAATGCGATGGCCTATGAGGCACTGCTTGCCGAAGCGGTCCTGTCTTCTAAAGCAGTAAAAGAGAACAGTGAGACAGATCATTATACACTGCAGGATATTATAAATATATCGAAAGGATTCCCGATCGGGGATATGCTGGCTTCGCTCGGGTACACTGGCGATCTGACGATCTGCATGGACCGTCCCGTGCATTATCTTCGTATCAACGCCACACTCGCGCAGTTTGATGATTTTGATGATTTTTACGGGATCAAAGAAGGAGACGGGATGTATATCCCGCCCGAAGACCGTGTGGCAGTGTGGTAAGGGATATCGCTGATGGAAGAAAAACGGGGAAACAACGTGCTGACATCGCTTGCGGAGATATATCAGCAGCTTTATATACCACCCGGAGATGACAGCGTTGAAAAATACGAAGATGTGGTTAAAAAGGGACATGAGATACCGGACGGTGATCTGTCCCATTTTGTAATGGATGAAAGAGACACTCTTGCATATGAAGATACGCCTGTGGGCAAGGTCTGTGTCATAACGTTATATAACAGGCAGGATTTTGTTACGTTCATCCGGATAATGGGTAACCGTTGCAGCTGCACGGATATCCCGGACACACAGGGCGCATCCATTATAAGCGGTGTGGCTAACTGGTCAAAGATAAAGAAACATAAGGAAGATTTTTACCTGCAGGAGCAAAGAAAGGGAAACCTTTTTCCCGATTGGAAGGCTGAGTTTGCCGTCTTTACATCAGATAAAAGTAATTATCTTGATACACTTATAGTGCTGTCGTACGGTCCCTACAGTGGCATTGATACTGAGCGGATAAACGGTTATCTCAAAGAAACAGACGCTCAAGCACGCACGTATTCCGATGATGAGTGGCTGTCGTACTCGTATACGATAAGAAAACATCATGAATGCACACACTATATCTGTCAAAAGATATTTCCCGATAAAAAGGATCCGATATGGGATGAACTTGTAGCCGATACAGTCGGGATATATGCTGCGTTTGGAAATTTTGACAGAAGGCTGGAGGAATTGTTTTTGGGTATCGGCGACAACGGATATACAAAAGGGCGTCTGGAGAACTATGTAAAAGCAGATTCTGACGAAGAAAAACAAAGACAGCTTGCTGAACTGTCATCCGATATCCCGGATATCCTTAAAGGCTTTGAAATGACAGTGGAAGAAAATCACGGTATTACGCCTTACAGGCTGGCTATATTACTCGAGGAGAGTAAAAAATGATCGGGAAAATCAAACCTGAGGGATATCTGTCAGGATTGTATGGAGGGTGTTGATGATGAGCAAACAGAACTGGAAACCCGGCAATATGCTGTATCCCTTGCCGGTCGTTATGATCAGTTGCAAAAGACCTGAAGAAAAAGCAAATATAATCACGGTCGCATGGGCAGGTACCATATGTTCCGATCCTGCAATGGTTTCGATCTCCGTACGCAGCGAGCGGTATTCACATGATATTATTAAGGAGACCGGTGAATTTGTGATCAATCTCGTAAACGAACCGCTGACCCGCGCGTGCGACTGGTGTGGAGTCGTATCCGGAAAGGATCACGACAAATTCAAGGAGCAGGATCTGACTGAATACGTTTCCGGGTACATGGGCATTCCGGCCATCGAGGAAAGTCCCGTGAACATATACTGCAAAGTCAGGGATATGATCCCGCTCGGTTCCCATGATATGTTTACGGCAGACATTGTCGGGGTAACAGTTGATGAGTCCTATATGAATGCTGACGGTAAATTTGATCTTGCCGCTTCCGGCCTGATCGCATATTCACACGGAGAATACTTCACGCTCGGAAAAAAACTCGGCAAGTTCGGTTATTCGGTAAAAAAGAAAGGTATGCTATAATCATACTGTCACTGAGAGAAACGGCTGAGGGTTTATATGACCATGCCGGATTAATAATAGGAGAATGATATTGAAGATCAAAAGACTGATTTCTTATACACTTGCGATCACCCTGGCATTTCCGACCGTAACATTTGCGGATGTCAAAACTCTTCCGGAAGTATCGGATAGTATGCTGTCCGGTGAATACTGGGTGAAGGATCTGGAAGGAGCCGATGAGATACTGGCTGATGCAGATGAGATAAAACACCTTAACGAGTCATTTGTTGCATGTGAGGAATGTAACATGAATGACCTTGTATCGAAAACCGATACATTCGACGGTGTGTTTGAAAACCGTGCCAGATGGAAGCAGGCAATGTCGGAACTTTCCGCCTTTCTTGACGGAGATCATTATGATGGATCCGAAAATGCCGTATCCGGAAAGTATGTGATGGATATACTTGAAAACATTGATGATCCCGAGGCGTCAACAGATCAAAAGATCAGATACGGTATAGTTGTTCACCGGTCTGATGTGAGGGCATATCCTACAGAGCAGATCATAGCGGATGATCCCGGTGATAATGATTTTGACAATGTTCAGAATTCGTCCGTACGTGTCGGAGAACCGGTCACGGTGAGGGGGACATCGGCGCTGGGTGATTATTACTTCTGCAACACATCCTGTGTTTCCGGATGGATACCGGCGGAAGATATAGCAATATGCATTGATAAGGATGAGTGGCTTAAAGCATGGCAGTTCCGCGACGGTAAATATATGGTCGTCACGGATTCAAAGATCATGCTGGAACAGTCCAACACCAATCCCGAGCTGTCGGGACTTGTTCTTACAATGGGTACCGTGCTTGAAAAGGTGGAGCCTTACGAATACGGGACAATGATAGCAAATCGCAGTACTTATTATAATTATCCGGTATGGATACCCATAAGGGATGAGAACGGAATGTATGCCAAAAAGAAAGCTCTTGTTTCGGTCTATCACGGGCTGAATGACGGATTTCTTCCGCTTACAAGCGCAAACATTGTAGATCAGGCGTACAAAAAACTTGGAGATACATACGGCTGGGGCGGCATGCTCTCATCTGTTGACTGTTCGAGCTACGTCAGGGACGTATACAAGTGTTTCGGATTGGAACTTCCGAGAAATACGGTATGGCAGTCAGCGATGCCGGTTGAAAAATATGATATCTCAGAATCTGATGACGATGAGAAGAAGGAACTTCTTGATACTCTTGCTCCGGGCGCGATACTGTTCTTTAAAGGTCATGAGATGATCTATCTCGGGTCTGATGAGGGCAGATATTATGTGATAAGTGCCACAAGTTCCATGATGTATCCCGGAACGGATGATAAAGCAAGAGTAAGATCCGTTATCGTCAATACACTTGATGAAAAGAGGGCAAACGGTAACACATGGCTGTCTGATCTTTATGAAGCTGCTGTCCCTTATGTCAGCGTGTCAGATGACGAGGAAGAACTCATCACAACCGGTGGAAGCCCCTGGATCAATTCCGATATAAAAGAGAATATCACCAAAGATATGGTGCCGTCTCCCAAGGATGATTTTCACCTTTATGTTAATCGTGACTGGATAGAAACTACGGATATACCGGATGGCTGGATCAATTTTGCAGGAACGCATAACGGGGCCTCGGTCGCAGCAGATAAAAAAGCACTTGAAATGATAGCGGATGAGAATGTGACCGGAACAGATGCCGAGCTCGTACGCGAATTTTATAATATTGCCATTGACTGGGACAGAAGAAACGCGGAGGGTATGTCTCCGATGAGAGAGACTGTTAATACGATCAATTCCTTACAGTCAATTGACGATGTGACTGATTTTCTTTGTGATGTTGAAAGATCATACGGTGTTCAGGGCCTGTTCATAGTCGAAAACAGCCCGTCTTTTGATGATTCATCCCGTTATATTGTCCGTGTAAAAGATCCGTATTTCTGGCTGGAGGATGCCAATGAGTACAGGGATCGTACTGAATACGGAGACAGGTCTTATGACGCTTATCGGGAAGAGATGATCACGTTGCTCAAGCGTCTTATGTACAGCGAGGAAGAAGCTGTAAAAATCTATGAGGACAGAATCGCGTTTGAGACTAAGCTTGCGGAGCATGCATACACGATGGAAGAGCAGATGGAGCCGGATTTCTATGATAAATGTAATAATGTTTATACACCGGAAGAGGCGGCTGAGCTTTCACCCGATATTCCACTGCTTAAGCTTATCTTTGCCGGAGTGTATGACGGTGCAAAAGAAGTCTGTATCTTTAATCCGGAGTATATCAGATCGCTTAATGATATATATACGGAGGAAAATCTTGATCTGATCAAGGCTTATATGCTTACAGATTATGTGGATACCGCCGCATATCTGACAGATCGTGAAGCATACGAGACCGTAGGGAAGAGGACGCATGCCATAAATGGCGGAAGCGGATTTGTGTCATATGACAAACTCGCTTTAATGAATACCAAGGCAACTCTGCCGGAGGCTCTGTCCAGAGCTTACCTCGAAAAATATGATCGTGTTAAGATGAAAGAGGATATTACAAATCTTTGTGAACGTATGATCGCATCATACCGTACCATGCTTGAAGATGAAGAATGGCTTTCGGAGGCAACACGTAAAAAAGCGATCGAAAAACTCGATGCGATAGATATTGCCGCAGTATATCCTGACAAATGGAAGTACTATTACGAAGGTATAGATCTGGCCGGAAAGAACTATTATGAGGCTGTAAAAGAAGTCAGTCTGTACTACTTATCTGTTGATATAACGAATATGGATCAGAAAATTGACAAGGAAGACTGGAATGTTTCAGATATCCTGCAGGGAAATGCCTATTATAATTTTCAGGAAAACAGGATGTATATACTTCTCGGAATGCTTGAAGGCGGTTTGTATCACGAGGACATAACCGAGGAAGAACTGATGGGTGGTATAGGATATATAATAGGGCATGAAATCTCGCATGCATTTGATCCTGAAGGAGCCCAGTTTGATACTAACGGCGATCTTACCCAATGGTGGAGTGATGAAGATTATGCGGCATTTAAAGAAAGAGTGGAGAAGCTTATCGCCTACTATGATTCGATCACTGTATGGGAAGGGCAGAATGTGATCGGCAAAAACATACAGACTGAGGCTATCGCCGATATCGGCGGTATGAAAGTACTGTTATCAATGGCAGGCGAGAAAGAAGATTTTGACTACGATTCTTTCTTCAGATCGGCCGCTTCTGTATATAAGATGTTATCAGATCCGAAAAACGAAGAATATGCGGTTTTATATGATGTTCATCCCCTGGGATATCTTCGGACCAATACCGTAATTCAGCAGTTTGATGAGTTCTATGAAACATATGATGTAAAAGAAGGAGACGCCATGTATCTTGCACCGCAGGACAGGATATGTGTGTGGTAGAAACTGTGCCGCAAAGCCATCCGTTGTGTTTGAGCGCCGATAGTGATATAATCACATATTAAAGCATATGATACATTTCGGAGGGAAAATTCGGATTGAAGAAAAAAGTCAGTGTTATTATTCCTTTTTACAACGTGATGGATTATCTTGCGGAAACAGTTGATTCTGTTCTTACGCAGACTCTTTCAGATATCGAGGTCATTCTTGTTGATGACGGCTCAGATGACGGTTCCGAACAGCTGGCTGATCAATACGCCAGGAATGATCCTGACCGGGTAAAAATCATTCATCAGAAAAATCAGGGAGCTTCCGTTGCAAGAAATGCCGGTTTTGATATAGCGGAAGGTGACTATATACATTTCCTGGACAGTGATGACAGGCTGAAGAAAAACGCCATGCAGGTACTTGTAGATGAAGCTTCATCCAAAGATCTGGACATCCTCTTTTTTTCGGCCGAGGTATTCTCTTCCGATCCGCGGCTTGCCGGAGATGTTATATCTCATAAGGATGAATTCATTATTCGTTCCGATGTAGGAACGGTAATGGGAGGACGTGAGAGTCTCTTTAAGTTTTATGAGACAACAAAGAATGAATACCCGGTTGCCGCATGGCGCAGGTTCTACAAAAGGAGATTTCTTAAAGAATGCGGTGTACGTTTCCCGGAAGGTGTTATACATGAAGATGAGCATTTCGGTTTTTTTACGCAGTATTATGCCGCAAAACTGGAACAGATCAGTGATATACTGCTTGAGAGAAGGCTTAGACTTGATTCTGTGATGTACAGTAAAAAACTGATGGATTCCGTTCTCGGATATAAATGTGTATATCTTAAACTTATTGATTTTATCGAGCGGGAGGATCTGTCAGATGATGACAGAAAGCTCATGATAACACACAGTGAACGTCACATATTTCACACGATCCTGTTTTATCTTCAAGCCGGTGATGAGGAAAGAAAAGAATGCCTGCCGGTGATCGAAAGCTATTTAAAACGTGCACGTAAATACCAGACATTTTATACACAGCCGGTACAGCGGGGCATGAGATTCTTTGCGGGGGAACTGCCGGAAAATGAAGTAAAGCTCCCTGCATTTCCGTTCCTGTGTTATGAGTGATCACTTGAAAATTGACAATCCATATATTAACAGACTCATAAAGGCTCTGGAGAGGACTGAGTTTAAAAGCGGTAATGTGCCGGCAGCCGATTATACCAAAGGGATATAACTTCTCGTCAATGAATTTTATGTTCACAAGACGGACAACAGCTCTGTTTATTTCATAGGAAACGGCGGGAGTGCAGCCATAGCCGGGCATATGTCGGCTGATTTTCTTAAGAATGGCGGCCTGTCAGTGGTATCAATGTACAGTATTCCTACGATCACATGTCTCGGAAATGATTTCTGTTATGACGATATATTCTCCAAACAGCTTGAAATGAATGCAGATAAGGGAGAACTGCTGGTGTCGATAAGCAGTTCCGGTGATTCCGAGAGTATTTACAGAGCCGTTACGGCCGCAAAAGAGAAAGGTATGAATGTCATTACACTGACGGGATTTCGACCCGATAACAGAACGAGGGATCTCGGAGATGTAAGTGTTTATGTTCCGTCAAATAAATATGGCATTGTGGAATCCGTCCATAATCTGATATTGCAGCAGGTTGTGGATGAGATCGCAGCGAGAAAATGAAAAGACCTGCAGTTTTTCTTGACAGAGACGGAGTGCTGACCGTAGAAAATCTGAAGATAACTCCGCCTGATAAGACTGAAATATTTGATTATGCGAAAGACTGTGTCGACAGGATACATCAGCTGGGATATCTGGCAATAGTGGTCACAAATCAGGAAGGTGTGGCTAAAGGGATATTCTCAATGGATGAACTGACAGAAGCAAACAAACGAATGACCGATGCTACGGGAGTCGACGATGTTTTTGTCTGCCCGCACCATCCTGATGGTATGGTCAGAGAATATACATGTATATGCGACTGCAGGAAACCCAAACCCGGACTTATCATGCAGGCAGCCCGAAAATATGACGTGGATCTTGACAGATCATACATGGTCGGAGACAGGGCCGGTGATATACTGGCAGGACAAAATGCCGGTATCAGGACCGTATTGGTGGACAGCGGTTACGGGAAAGCGCGGCTCGAACAGGAAGCAGAAGCGGATTATTATTGTTCCGACCTCAGGGATTTTGTTTTTAATATACTTACGGATCAGACAGGAGAGAATAAGTGAAAGAAGCGAATCTTACACAAAGAGTTATGTTCAGGCTGCTGCCAGTTCAGATACTGCTGGCATCCATAGGTAATATAAACGGCATTGTATCAAGCCTTTTTGCGGGAAATTTTGTCGGAGTCAAGGCGATGACTGCCGTCGGACTTTATTCTCCAATAAGTCTGGCTATGGTTGCACTGAACACCATGCTTGTCGGTGGAGCGACGATCCTTTGCGGGGAACACATCGGAAGAAATGATTCGGAAGGTGTGCAAAATGTTTTTGCCCTTGATTTTGCTTTATCGGGGATGATCGGTGTCGTTGTAACGGCGGGACATCTGATATTCGGAATGATCGGAAGCTTTATCAATGTTTCGAATGATCCTGAGATCGGCCGTATGCTTACATTATATGTACTCGGACAGGCATTGGGTATAATCCCGCTGATGCTGGGCAGCCAGCTTTCCGCGTTTCTTTCCCTTGATAACAGGAGAACGCGGACTACAGTGGCCGGTATTATGTATATTGTTGTGAATTTTCTCCTTAATTTTCTTTTTGTGGGAGTTATGGGGCTGGAGGCACTGGGGCTTTCGCTTGCTCCGTCCATAGGACTGTGGGTTTATTTCCTGATACAGGCTCCGTTTTTCATGAAAAAAGAATCTTCTATGCGATTTACCACAAAGGGGATCAAGTGGCATGAGGCTGCAAACATGATCAGGATAGGAATACCGGGAGCAGCAGGTTTTGCCTACAATGCACTTCGTGGAATGATAGTGAACTCACTGATACTTAAATATGTGGGATCAGTGGGAATATCGGCATTTACTGCGGCCAATACATTTCTTTCTCTGTTCTGGGCCATTCCAAACGGGATGGCTGTCGTATCGCGTATGATGATTAGTGTAAGCGTGGGTGAAGAAGACCGTAAATCACTGATAGACACAACGAGGACTGCTTTGTTTAACTTCATTCCCATTTTGCTCGCAATAGCTTTTTTCATCATGCTGTTTGCCGAACCTATCACAAGGTTTTATTACAGGGATCCCCAGGATCCTGTCTATATGATGACGGTTATGGGATTTCGGATATTGCCGTACTGTATGCCGCTGTCTATCATTATTTTACATTTTTCATGTTATTGGCAGACAACAAACAGGCGTGTACATGTACATGTTCTGGCCTTTCTTGACGGAGTTGTCGGTGTCACGACACTTACAATGCTGCTTATCGGAAAGATCGGACTGAACGGAGTATATGTGGCAAATGTGCTGAACGGTTTTATCGCACCCGTCTATGTACTTGTATACTCATATTATTATAATAAACACTTTCCGAAGACGATCGACGAACTTATGCCCGTACCTCCGCAGTTCGGTGTGCCCGTGTTTGGACGTATTGATCTTTCTTTAACTGACATGGACAGTGTTATCGGTGTTTCAAGTACTTTGCAGGAGTTTTGCCAGAAAAAGGGTATCGATAAGCGGAGAGCTTTCTTTGCAAGTCTCTTTCTTGAGGAAATGGCCGGAAATATCGTAAAGCACGGCTTTTCGGCTGATAACAGGAAACACAGTATCCATGTGTGCATAGCCATCCGTCCGGAAACACTGATCATGTCATTAAAAGATGACTGTGTTCCTTTTAACATTGAACAGAGACGCCAGATGATGAACCAGGAGGACGTGACAAAGAACATAGGGATACGTTTGGTATCGGGTGTTGCTTCCGAGATGCAATATCAGAATGTATTGGGGCTTAATGTCCTGACGATCCGTCTGAACACCGGCAGTGTCTGAACTTCATACGCAGCATCAATAAAAGAGCGAACAAAAAAGGAAGTGCCCGCAGCGGACACTTCCTTTTATTCATGACTGTGTTCTAATAAAGAGGATAGTACATAGGATAGTAATAATAAGGAGCATAGTACTGAGGGTATGTGGAAGTCAGTATCGGAGCATAATAATACGGATCCACATAAAACTCCTTGATATACACCGGGTTAACATAATACGGGCTGTAATAATAAGGGTTGTAAATATACGGATTGTATGTTGCAGCTATCGGTCCGGGAGCGGGTATGGGATAAATATATGCCGGATCGGCAGCTTTAACCGGTACAGCCGTTGAAATGAAGAATATCGATGTTACAATGATAAGTGTAACTATAGCTTTTTTGATCATATTCTCACCACGAATCCTTTCGTAAACTGTTGCATTTATGTTGATTTGTCACATTATATAATAAATTTACATAATATGCAACAATTTTATTATAACATGATATAAAAAAGCAAATCTTATGCTTGACATGTATTTTATGCTGTGATATAAGGTATTAAAACCTGTGAGAAAGAGTAGTAAGTACTGTCACTTCTTTCAAGAGAGCCGCAGGCGGTGGGATTGCGGTAAAGAACACAATACCGAATGGACTTTCGAGGGCGAACAGAAAGCCGTATGGCAAGTATGGGAGACGGAGCAGACTCTTCGTTATCAAAGTCAGCATATGTTGGTATGCATTGAGTGGATGCTTTTGCATCAAGCCGGGTGGCACCGCAGGAATTATCATCCTGTCCCAGCACACAAGTGATATGGGACGGGATTTTTTTATTGTCAAATACACAAGATCCCAACCATGTCTTGACCAGCATTTGCAGTGAACATGTCACTGTACAACACAAAGAAAAGGAGATGGGACAATGAAAAAGATCATCAGAAAAGCAGCTCTCTTACTTGCGGCAGCGGCAGTTACAGTCGGAATAGCGGGATGTGCGCAGATCCCGGATCAGACTGTATCCGTAAATTCAAAGGATGCTGTTGAAGAAACAAAAGAGGCGGTTAAGACGTTTAAAGTAGGTATATGTAATTATGTGGATGATGCCTCACTCAATCAGATCGTAGATAACATCGAAGCGCAGCTTGAAACACTCGGTCAGGAGAACAATGTTAAGTTTGAGATCTCATATGATAACTGTAATGCGGATCCGAACGTACTCAACCAGATTGTTGCCAATTTTATAGCCGATGATGTGGATCTTATGATAGGTGTTGCAACACCTGTTGCAATGACAATGCAGTCACTTACCGAAGGAAAGAATATACCAGTCGTATTTGCGGCTGTTTCCGATCCTGAAGGGGCAGGGCTTGTTGAATCAAATGATGCACCGGGTTCCAATATTACTGGAACATCGGATTTTCTTGATACCAACGCCATTATGGATCTTATCTTTGCCAATGATCCCGATGCCACAAAGATAGGGCTTCTGTATGATGTGGGACAGGACTCGAGCACGGGACCCGTTAAGGCAGCCAAGGAATATCTTGACAGCAAGGGCATAGAGTATGTTGAACATACGGGAACCAATGTTGATGAGATAGCGCTTGCGGCACAGGCAATGGTATCAGACGGTGTTGATGCGGTTTTCACACCTACCGACAATACAGTGATGACCGCGGAGCTTACCATATACGAAACACTTGCACAGGCAGGTATTCCGCATTATACCGGAGCAGATTCTTTTGCCCTTAACGGTGCATTCCTCGGATACGGTGTTGACTATGCAAATCTCGGTGTCGAGACAGCCAATATGGTCAAAGGGATTCTTGTAGACAATAACGATCCGGCTACGACACCTGTTATGACATTTGACAACGGTACCGCGACGATCAATACGGATATATGTAAAGAGCTCGGACTTGACTACGACGAAGTCAACAGGGTTATAGCACCTTACTGTCTCCGGGTACAGGAAATAACAACAGCGGAGAGTTTTGAATAATGATACCTCTTTTACGTACCGCACTCGAGCTCGGACTGATAAGTTCCCTCACGGTGCTGGCATTATTTCTAAGTTATTCCATGCTTAATGTATGCGATCTTTCCACTGACGGATGCTTTACTTTGGGAGCATCCGTCGGTGCGGTTGTTGCGATCGCCGGACATCCTTATGCTTCACTTGCCGCAGCAATGCTTGCAGGCGTGATATCGGGCTTTATCACTGCTTTTTTGCAGACAAAGATGGGGGTCGACAGCCTTCTTGCCGGAATAATCATGAATACCGCGCTGTATTCCGTAAATATCGCCATCATGGGCGGCAGTTCGCTTCTGAACATGAACAAAACGGATACGGTATTTTCCAAAATACAGTCGATTCCGGTGATAGGAGCATTTGAACTGAACAAACTCATAATAGCGTTACTTGCTGTGATCCTTGTCGCGGTATTTCTTTATGTATTTTTACGGATGAAGATAGGGCTTGCGATAAGAGCTACGGGAAACAATCCGGATATGGTCAGGTCATCATCTATCAACCCGGCCATGACGACAATAGTCGGACTGTGTGTATCGAATTCATTTACGGCCCTTTCCGGATGTCTGCTCGCACAGTCGCAAAAATCAGTTAATATCGACATAGGTTCGGGTATGGTGACTATCGCCCTTGCATCTCTTCTTATCGGAGGGGCATTCATCAGAAGCACGAAAATGAGTCACCGTATAGCCGGAGCGGTTCTCGGGGCATTCCTTTTCAGACTGGTATATACTGTCGCTTTACGATTTAACATGCCGGCTTACATGCTGAAACTCGTATCATCCGTTATCGTTATATTTGCGATATCAGGTCCTTATCTTAAGAGCAGATATCCCGAATTCGCAAGGAGACTGGAGAAGAGAAGATGCTGAAGCTTTCGGATATCACAAAGACATTTAATCCCGGAACGGTCAATGAAAAGACTGCACTTTCCCATCTGAACCTTACCGTCAATGACGGAGATTTTATTTCGATCATCGGATCCAACGGAGCCGGAAAATCAACCCTTTTCAATGCGATCGCGGGCTCTTTTATGGTTGATTCGGGAAGGATTGAGCTTGATGAGAAAGATATAACATTTATGCCTGAACATGAAAGAGCAAGAACGATCGGCCGCCTGTTTCAGGATCCGTTAAAAGGAACGGCTCCCGATATGAGCATTGAGGAAAACCTGGCCCTGGCAGCCGGTAGCGGAGGATGGCTTTCGGTACTTTCAAAAACAGAAAGATCGGTACTTCGGGAGAAAGTTGCTCTTTTGAACATGGGACTCGAGGATCGAATGAACAGTCCGGTCGGGCTGTTGTCCGGCGGACAGAGACAGGCTCTGACTCTTCTGATGGCAACGATCAATCCGCCTAAAATCCTGCTCCTTGATGAACACACAGCAGCTCTTGATCCCGCGACCAGTGTGAAGGTAAATGAGCTTACGGATAAGATAGTATCGGAAAACAAACTGACCTGTCTGATGATAACTCATAATATGCAGTCGGCACTCGTTACGGGAAACAGAACCCTGATGATGGAGGACGGCAATATCATACTCAATATTTCGGGTGATGAAAGAAGCGGCTTGACGGTAGATGATCTGTTAACAATGTTCAGGACCAGATCCGGTCGTGCTCTTGACAACGACAGGATCCTTCTTTCGAAAAACGGCATATGATCACACCGCTTTGTTTTATCGCATACTGTTCGTATTCCATGTAATGTGATAAACTTTTATAAGGTGGTGAAAATGTATGTATATTAAGACGATCTACGTCATCATAGATATTCTTGCGGCACTGACGATGGTAATAACCATCCGGGCCGCCGCCGGGTTAAAGGCTGAGTACGGCAGATGGCTTCAACGCGCTTTCATGGCAGCGGTTGTTGCCATTTTTGCCAATATCCTTGTTGCCGTATCCGTGAATGTTTTATTTGCGGAAATATCATACTGCCTGTATTTTTCTTCAATAGACTGGATCATATATTTCCTGAGCGGCTTTTGTATGCTATATACCGAGCATGAAAGTGTTCACCGCAGATTTAAATATCCGATGGCACTTGTCATGGCGCTTGATTCGGTCCTCATATTTGCAAATCTGTTTACCGGGAATGTGTTTTACGTTTACAAAAGAGTATACTCTTTCGGAACCTTTTTCCAGACATCATTTTATCTCCCATACTATATACATCTTGCGATCGATTATGTGCTTGTCATTATCGCATTGCTGTCAATATTAAACCGTATCAGGAAGACATACAGCGTATACCGGAGTAAGTATCTCATCATACTTTCCGTGCTGTTGCTCGTTATCGGTTTAAACGTTGCCTATATGGCATTTTCACTTGTGCTTGACGCATCGGTCATTTTCTATGCGATTGCAGGCATATTGATCTATTTCGGCATTACGCTGTTCGTGCCCAAAAGCCTCAAGATCGTTTCCGTTGACAGGGCGGTGGATGATATGAATGAAGGACTGATAATGTTTGATCAGACGGATAAGTGTATCCATGCCAATGATTTTTCCAGATCAAGATTTGATATAGATCCCCAGACCTTTGACATTACATGTGAGCCCGTGGCAGGCGTGATAGAAGATCTGTCTGAGCGTGGCACGGTTTACGGGACAACTGTATATACGCGTCCGGTTACGGAAGGTATCCGCGATAAGGAATACTATAAGATACGATACAATCAGCTGTCGGACAAAAAGGGGCGGCCGATAGGATCATATTTTCTGATCGAAGATACTACGGAGACCGAGTATCTGCTGCGGGAAGTAAATGAGGCTAAAATTGCCGCAGACAGCGCGAACAAAGCAAAGAGTGATTTTCTCGCCAGCATGTCCCATGAGATAAGGACACCGCTTAATTCCGTGCTGGGGATGAACGAGATGATACTGCGGACAACAAGCGATCCGGCTATTACGGAGTACGCCAATAATATACGCCAGTCGGGGGATACACTTCTGTCGCTCATAAATGATATTCTTGATTTTTCCAAGATCGAAGCAAACAGGATGGAGATCGTGGAAAGTGATTATGAGCCTTATAAACTTCTGCGGGAGTGTTATGCTTTCTTTGAACAGTCGGCGGAAGAAAAAGATCTGTACATGGATATCAAATGTGATGAGAATATGCCTGTACTTCTGTCGGGAGATATACGTCATATCAAACAGGTATACTCGAATATCATTTCAAATGCCATTAAATATACGAAAGAAGGCGGATTGACCATTGATTTTTCCTTCAGAGAGATAGCGGATGATAATATCAATCTTGTGTTCAAGGTTACCGATACCGGTATGGGGATAGAAGAAAAAGACATTGACCGGCTCTTTGATGCATTTCGCAGGGTAAATGTCAATAAGAATGCGACAATACAGGGCACGGGTCTGGGGCTTGCCATAACTAAGGAACTTGTCACTCTCATGCGGGGGAAGATAATGGTTGAAAGCACTCCGGGTATCGGGAGCTGTTTTACCGTCATGCTTCCTCAAAAAGTTGTTGATCAAAGGCCTTCCGGGGTGTTTACCAGGGAAGCCGCAAACAGTTCAAATGATTATAAAGAGAGCTTTGTTGCGCCCGATGCCAGGATACTCGTTGTTGATGATGTCAAGATGAATATCAAGCTTATAATCGCGCTCCTGAAAAAGACAAAGGTCATCATCGATACCGCGACGGGTGGTAAAGAGGCAATGGAGAAATGTAATAATACCAAGTATGACGTTATCCTCCTCGATCACAGAATGCCGGAACCTGACGGCATCACGACTTTTAAAGTCATCTCAAAAGAAGGTCTTAATACCGACACACCGGTCATCATGCTTACGGCAAATGCACTGAGCGGAGCCGAGAAAGAATATATGGACATAGGCTTTGCCGGATATCTGTCCAAACCTGTCCGGGGAAACGATCTGGAAAATATGCTCAGAAAACATATTCCTGATGGAAAAATGGTCACATTATGATAGAATATAAGTTGAAACCGGTCAGTCGTATAAAGGAGGATATATGGAGAAAGCAAAAGTATACTTTACCGATTTCAGAACGGTTCTGGGTGTCAGTCTAACAAAGAAACTGCAAAAGCTTATCAAAATGGCGGGAATATCATCGATCGATATGAACGGAAAGTTTGTCGCCATAAAGATGCATTTCGGTGAGCTTGGGAACCTCGCATACCTTCGCCCCAATTATGCAAAAGCGGTTGCCGATACGGTAAAGGAAAACGGAGGACTTCCTTTTCTTACCGACTGTAATACGCTTTATCCCGGGAGCCGTAAACATGCACTCGAACATCTCGACTGCGCAAACATAAACGGATTCAATACCGTTACAACGGGATGCCAGATAATAATAGGTGACGGGCTGCGCGGTACCGATGATATAATCGTTCCGGTCGCAAACGGCGAGTATTGCAAAGAAGCATATATCGGTCGTGCCGTGATGGATGCCGATATCATCATCAGCCTTAATCATTTCAAAGGGCATGAACAGGCGGGCTTCGGCGGTGCCATTAAGAATATCGGGATGGGATGTGCCAGCAGGGCAGGTAAGATGCAGCAGCACAATTCCGGTCAGCCCCATGTCATACAGGACCTGTGCAGAGGATGCAGAAGATGTGCAAAAGAGTGCGGATCCGATGCGATCAAATATGAAGGCAACAAAGCATATATAGACAAGCAGCTGTGTAAAGGCTGCGGACGCTGCATAGGTGCATGTGCATTTGATGCGATAGAAAATGATAATGCCGATGCACCGCAGATGCTCGGACGTAAAATGGCGGAGTATTCTTCTGCGGTTTTGAACGGCCGTCCTCATTTTCATATAAGTCTGATAACGGATGTATCACCGAACTGCGACTGCCACGGGGAAAATGATGCGCCGATACTTCCGGACATCGGAATGCTTGCGTCGTTCGATCCTGTTGCACTGGATATGGCTTGCGTTGATATGTGCCAGAAGGCAGAACCTATCAGAAACAGCCAGCTTGGTGACAACATGGCCGGTGAACATTTCCACGATCACGGCGATGTATGGCTGAACAGCAATCCTAACGTATCATGGGCGGAAACACTTGAACATGCAGAGAAGATCGGCGTGGGAACACGTGAATATGAACTGATAACGATGAAATAAAAGGAGGTTGAAAATGGCGGAACTTACGATCACAAATGCAAATTTTGAACAGGAAGTACTTAAAGCGGACAAACCTGTAGTTATTGATTTCTGGGCACCCTGGTGCGGTCCCTGCCGTATGATGGGTCCGGTCATTGAGAAGTTTGCCGAGGAATTTGACGGTAAATACATCGTCGGTAAAGTCAATGTCGATGAAGAAGAGGAACTTGCCGGAAAGTTCGGCGTTATGAGCATTCCCACCATAAAAGTATTTAAGAACGGTGCCGAGACCGGATCGGTACTCGGTGTACAGACAAGGGAAAAACTGCTCGAACTGATCGGTGAGTGAGAGATGTGGACATCATCGGTAATATGATGATATTATTTAACAAAAGATCATAGGAGGATTATTCAATGGCTTGTTTTCTCGTACCTGCATCCGAAGCTGTCATCACAACGGTGGCGGAGAAGATCATCAGATCCAAAGAGAAGAATGATGACAGTAATAACGCATCTTCCGTACCGAAGGTCCGTTTTTCGGACAAGCTCGGATGGCTCAATAAAATGCTCTGGGGAGGAAGTGCACTCCTTGCATTTGAACATATTTGGCATGGCGAAGTCATACCGGTATTTCCGTTCCTGACTGCGGTGCAAAACGGAGAGACCGGGGAGATGCTCGCGGAGATGGGAACTGCCGGTGTAGGTATGGCAGTGCTTGTCACCCTGATATGGGGCGGAATGCTGGCTGCTTCCCATGTGATAGAAAACAGAAAAGTTGACATTTCAAGCGAGGAGGCGGGACAATGACACTTCTTATAACGGTTTTTGCCGCTGTTACGGTAACGATCATATGGTACAAAAATGCCCCCGACACTTCCATGCAGCTCGGGACTCTCAGTCTCATGTTCTGGGGTGCTTCAATAATGTGGTTTGTTGATGCGGTTGTCGGTTACATGGAGGAGGGCGCCTCATTTTTTATGCAGGATGCAGCAGAAATGTTAAATGATCTGTATCTGGGATTAAGCGTGGTAGCTCTGGGGTTGATAATATGGCTTGTGATCCTTATGATCAAGGATCCCCACCGGGTTATCAGATCGCTGATCACCGGAACCAACAGACAGTGATGACAGGCGGTTCTGAAAATTCAGAACCGCTTTTTTTATGAGGTTACACTATCGTGGATGCAAAGACATTTTTTAAAGATCATCCCGAAGCTGCAGTTGCTTTTTCCGGAGGAGTCGATTCGGCATATCTGCTCTATCTGGCAAACCGGAACTGCAGCAGGGTTTGCGCATACTATGTAAGATCGCAGTTTCAGCCTGATTTTGAATATGAGGATGCTGTATCGGTCTGCAGGAAGATCGGAGTCGATCTTTTTGTGATAGATGTTGATGTTCTTGCGGATGAAACTGTAGTATCGAATCCTGCCGACAGATGCTATCACTGTAAAAAGAGGATTTTTTCGACTATCATTGACAGGGCAAGCAAAGACGGATTTAATACTGTGTTTGACGGGACTAACGCCTCGGATGATGAAGGAGACCGCCCGGGAATGCGTGCGCTCAGGGAGATGGGAGTGATCTCACCTTTAAAAATACTTGGTCTTTCCAAAGACAGGATAAGACAGCTGTCAAAAGAGGCAGGGCTTATGACATGGAACAAGCCTGCATATGCGTGCCTAGCAACAAGGATCCCGACAGGTGAGAAGATAACCGCGAAGAAACTTTCAAGAACAGCGGATGCCGAAAAGTTTATGATGAGCCTCGGTTTTTCGGATTTTCGTGTGAGAACACGCGGCGATAATGCTCTTATCCAGATAGTGAGCAGTGATATGGAACTGTTCTGCGAAAAGAGAAAGACGATACAAAAAAAACTGTCACAGATGTACGGAAAAGTGATGCTCGATACGGAGGCAAGAGATGAACACTGATATAAGAAACATACTCGAAGGTGTAAGAACCGGAAGCATTTCCGTCGAGGAGGCCGCACTGAAACTGAAGGAGACGCCTTTTGAAGATATAGATTTTGCCAAGGTGGATCTTCACAGAAAAACACGTCAGGGAGTTTCCGAGGTTATATACGGCGCAGGAAAGACCCCGGATCAGATATGTGCGATAGTTGATACAATGAAAAAGAACGGGCAGGAGAGGATACTGATAACAAGGCTTTCCGAGGAATCTTTTGACATTGTTTCAAAAAGCCATGATCTGACATATCACAAAGAAGCACGATGTGCAACGTCAGGTGATCTGCCAAAGCCCGGCGGCAGAGGTAATATAGTCGTTGCAACAGGAGGTACAAGTGATATCCCTGTCGCAGAAGAAGCTGCCTTAACTGCGGAGTTTCTCGGTAACCGTGTGGTCAGACTGTATGATGTCGGAGTGGCCGGTCTTCATAGACTAATGTCTCATCTTGATGATATAATGTCTGCATCGGTGATCATAGCCATTGCCGGTATGGAGGGAGCTCTTGCGAGCGTTATCGGAGGACTTGCGGACTGTCCGGTAATAGCGGTTCCGACAAGTGTCGGATACGGGTCATCCTTCGGGGGATTGACTGCACTTTTATCGATGCTCAACTCATGTGCCAGCAATGTTACCGTTGTCAATATAGATAACGGATTCGGAGCAGGCTATGTCAGCAGTATGATCAATAAAAAATAAACAGGAGGGATCCGATATGCGAGTATTATATCTCGATCTTGGAATGGGTGCTGCCGGTGATATGCTTACGGCTGCGCTGTACGAGCTTCTCGATGAAGATGACAGGAAGACTTTTTTAGCCCGTATGAACGATCTTGGCCTTTCGGGTGTCACGGTGACTGCAGAGCAAAGTGAAAAATACGGTATTGCCGGAACTCATATGAAAGTAATGATTGACGGTGCCGAAGAACATGAACACCATCATGAGCATGAAAACCATCATGAGCATGAAAACCATCATGAGCATGAGCATCATCATGAACATGAGCATCATCATGCGGGTATGGATGATATAAAAAACATTATCGGACCTATGCCGTTATCCGTCGATGTCAAAAGCAACGCCTTGAAAGTTTATGATATAATAGCACAGGCTGAGAGCATTGCTCACCGTACCGATGTTTCCATGATACATTTTCATGAAGTGGGAACAAAAGATGCTGTTGCAGATGTGACAGCTGTGTGTCTGCTGATGGAAATGCTCTGCCCCGACAAAGTGATCGCATCCCCGGTCTGCACCGGATTCGGCAAGACAAAATGTGCCCACGGGATATTGCCTGTCCCTGCACCCGCAACGGCAAATATCCTTACAGGGATCCCCTCGTATGAAGGAAGGATAGAAGGAGAACTGTGTACTCCCACCGGAGCGGCACTTGTAAAGTTTTTTGCGGATGATTTTGGCAGAATGCCCGTGATCACTGCCGAGAAGATCGGATACGGCATGGGAAGGAAAGATTTTGAATGTGCGAACTGCGTAAGAGCAGTTTTGGGATATACTTCGGACATGAATGACAGCGTATCGGAGCTGTCATGCAATATTGATGATATGACGGGAGAAGCTGTCGGATATGCGGTAAATAAGCTTCTTGACGAGGGTGCAAAAGACGTGTTCACCATACCGATCGGCATGAAAAAATCGCGTCCGGGAATAATGCTTAATGTGTTATGTGCGGAAGCTGACGAGAAAAAGTTTACGGAGCTTTTGTTCAAACACACGACGACCATAGGCATACGGGTAAGTAAACACAACAGATACACTCTTGACAGAAGATACGAACGCATTGATACCGCAGAAGGTTCTGTCACCGTCAAGATCTCGGAAGGATATGGCGTAAAGAGGATCAAGCCGGAATATGAAGATATATGTGTGTTTTCCGATAAAACCGGTGCATCATATGATGATACCGTGAAATCTGTCATGGATTCCCGTAATGGATAAGCTGCTTTGTATTGTCGGAACAAATGCATCGGGAAAGAGCAGTCTCGGTATAGAACTTGCCCGCAAGTATGATGCTGATATCGTAAGTGCCGATTCGAGACAGGTATATAAAGGGCTTGATCTCGGCTCGGGTAAGGTCACGCAGGAGGAGATGAAGGGTGTCCGGCATTATCTGATAGATGTCTGCAGACCCAATGAGTTCTTTTCGCTGGCACATTACCAGAAAATGGCATATGAGGCACTTGATTCGATCTTTGAGAGCGGTCGTAAGGCTTTTTTGGTCGGCGGGACCGGACTGTATGTGAATGCGGTCGCGGACGGCTATGATCTCAGTGATGCGGCACCCGATCCGCAGATAAGAAAGAGTGTAGAACAAAAATCATCCGAAGAGCTTCTGCACCTTATCACAGAGAAGGCACCACAGATACTTGAAAGAGTTGACATTCGAAATAAGAGAAGGCTTGAGCGGGCGGCGGAAAAGGTCATTTCCGGGGACTATAGCGCACCGGCCAATAAACCGAGGTATGAAACACTTCTTATCGGTGTGACCTATCCGAGGCAAGAACTGTATGAACGCATAAGGGTAAGGCTTGATAAGAGACTTGATGCCGGTATGATCGATGAGGTTGCAGGTCTTCGTGCAGCCGGAGCGACGGATGATTTTCTGTTTCGGCTCGGACTTGAGTACAGATATATCCTTATGTATCTTAGGGGTGAATTCTCCGATTATGAAGCGTTTTACAATAAACTGTTCATGGAGATCAGGCATCTTGCCAAGGAGCAGATGACCTGGTTTCGCAAGCGCAGTGATATCATCTGGATAGACATGAAGGATGATCCGCTTGGAAGATGCTGCGAGCTTGCGGATGATTTTTATAAAAGGAATTAACGAAAGAGCAGAACGTAATGAAGACTATATTAGCACTGTGTCTTTTGGTATCGGTTGGACTGATCGCCATTTCCCAGTATTACACATATTCATTAAATCCCGTATCAGAAAAGAGCAGGTTCCGGTATATGATGCTGACTTTTTCAATCGCAGGGTCGGCTTTTATTACGGTTGCCATGCAGCTGACATATCCGGGATCCATCTGTTTTATCCTCTATGCGGTTGAAAAGTTTCTCAAAGTGCTTACGATGGGTGAGATCGTTCTGCTCACAGATGAAATGGTTGATGTCGATAAGAAATATACTTCGGCATTTATCAGTCTTATTGCATATTCGGCAGTTATTCTGTATTTTGTTGATTCCATCATGCAGGGCGGTGAACTGATAATGAGCCCGTTCGGGATCTACTTATCACCGCAGGCTCCGTGGCATCAGGCCCTGTATTTCGTTTTCTACATGTTCTATGTTGTAATGCTGATCATATTTGTCGTATACAGAGGAGCGGCGATATACAGAAGATGTGAAAAGCATGATCTGATGCTCCTTCTTCTCGTATATATGTTTTCTGCGGCGGGATTTATCGCTGAACAGTTCATTATAGTATATAAAATGCGTTATTTTCCGGTCGCGATCATATCCAATCTTGTTGCGGCTGTACTTATGAGGTATCTGCTCAGATATCACGATTCGATAACGATAACGGCTTCTCATTTTGAGAAGGAACTCGATGAAGGAAGAACTGATGTTGTATTTGTTCTCGACGGCCAGCTCAGGATCGTGTTTGAGAATAAACGTGCACAGGTTCTTTCGACACTGCTTGAAGACGAATACGTAGGACGAAAGATCACCGATGTTTTCAAGTTCTCTTCAAATGCTTATTCGCAGATATGCCAGACAGACGACGAGAACGCATTCGGTATCAGTGCGGATTATCCCGTCAACGACCGCCATGTGAACATGATCATCAATCACAAGCTTGATGATTACAAAGAAATACTGGCTACGGTTGTTTTTGTATATAACATGGAGGATATCGAAAGAGCTGAAGGGCTTATTAACGATATCAGCGAGGAAAATGAAGAGGAGATGATCAGGAATGCCGTCAATATCACAAAGGATGCACGTGTCCTGATCGTTGACGAAGACATTCTGTTCCTTAATGTATTCCAGAGACTGTTAAAACCTTATCTTGTCAACATCACAAGAGCCGTCAGCGGTAAAGATGCTCTTGAGCAGATAAGTAATCACGTTTACGATATCATATTCATCGCCTACGAGATGGAGAAGATCAGCGGCACTCAGGTAGTATCACAGATCAGAAGCATGCCGGGCGAGTACTATTACCAGGTTCCCATAGTGTTTACCACGACTGCCAACATCAATGATGTGTTTACCGGTTTTCTGGAGGCGGGATTTAACGATTATATTGAAAAGCCCATATCCAAACGTTCACTTAATTCTGTTCTTACCAGATGGCTGTGGCAGAGATTTAAGAACGAGGATGCGGCGGAAAACAAAGATAACAGATTTTCCGCCCAGTACAACGAACTGAACGATCTGATAACCGATGCGGAAAAAATGTTCAAAGAAAACAGATATGAGATGCTTGGATTTATCCTTAAAGGCATAGAAAGGGACAGCCGCATACTCGCGCTGTCCGATATTGCCGATCTGTCATCGGATCTTATGGAAGCGATAATGTTCGAAGATCACGAGAAGATCACACTTTTATTCAACAAACTTCGTGCCGGGATAAGGGATGCGATCACGATCAAATGATGACAGTTATTGTGCATTAAGATTTTTAAATGCCGTGGACAGCATCAGTTTGATCCTGTTGAGCTGATTGACCTCACTTGCCCCGGGATCGTAGTCTATGGCTACTATATTGGCTTTTCTGTATTCGCGTCTTATCGCTTTTATAACGCCTTTTCCCACAACGTGATTCGGCAGACATCCGAACGGCTGGGTGCATACTATGTTCATCACTCCGTCGTGTATCAGTTCCATCATCTCACCTGTAAGGAACCATCCCTCACCTGTCTGGTTACCTATATCGACTATGGACCTTGCGTATTCGGCAAGTGTTTTGATATGAACGGGCGGCTCAAAATGGCGGCTTTTTTTAAGAGCCTTAACAGACGCACCGCGTACACGCTCGATAGCCCATATACCGAGCGATGCGATGGTGGCAGTACTCATCTTTGTTCCGAGATGTTCGGCCTTATACTTCTGGTTATAGAAACAGTACTGCATAAAATCAAGAAGATCGGGCATGACAGCCTCGGCTCCTTCGGATTCGATGAGATTGACAAGATCGTTGTTGGCGGTGGGAGAGAACTTTACAAGTATCTCACCTACGATACCGACTTTGGGTTTCTTTACAGTCTCGTCTATCGGAAGATCATCAAATTCCCGGACGATCTGTCTGCACAGTCTGTAAAATGCAGGTATCGATATATGATCCGAACTTACAAAATCACAACACGGCTTAATAAATTTACGATGAAGTTCGTCGGCGGATCCGGGTACGAGTTCGTAAGGCCGCATCCTGTACAGACACCTCATGAAGATATCGCCTATTGCGGCAGCGCATATACCGCGGAGCAGGAACTTGGGCGTGATACGAAATCCCGGATTGGATTCGAGTTTTGAAAGATTGAGGGATATAACGGGAATATCCGGATATCCCGCTTTTGCAAGCGCGCGCCTGATAAAGCCGATATAATTTGTTGCTCTGCATCCGCCGCCGGTCTGGGACATTATTACCGCAAGCTTTGATGTGTCATACTGACCCGACAGGATGGCATCCATGATCTGTCCTACAACTATCAGGGAAGGATAGCAGGCATCGTTATTTACAAACTGGAGTCCCATGTCTATCGCGGCCCGGTTGGAATTGGAAAGCACGACTATGTTATATCCTTCGGCATTGAATGCGCTTTCGAGAAGATCAAAGTGAATGGGCGACATCTGGGGACACAGTATCGTATATTTTTTATCACGCATTTCTTCGGTAAAGAGAACGCGGTTGTATGCCGCAGAGCGTATATTTCTCGTCTCGTTTTTACGTTTTCTGATTCTGATCGCGGCCAGAAGAGAGCGTATACGGATCCTTGCGGCGCCGAGATTGTTAACTTCATCGATCTTGAGGCACGTATATATCTTGTCACCGGAAGAGAGTATGTCATTAACCTGATCCGTGGTCACGGCATCAAGTCCGCAGCCGAATGAATTGAGCTGTACGAGTTCAAGATCATCTCTCGTTTTGACATATGTCGCCGCGGCATACAGTCTTGAATGGTACATCCACTGGTCGGATACGATAGTGGGACGTTCAACCTCGGCAAGGTGTGAGATGGAATCTTCAGTAAGCACGGCCATCCCGTAAGAGTTGATCATCTCGGGAATGCCGTGGTTGATCTCGGGATCGATATGGTAAGGTCTGCCTGCCAGAACGATCCCGCTTTTACCGTTCTCTTCAAGATAACGCAGAACTTCCTCACCTTTGTCCTGAATGTCTTTGCGGGCTCTGTCAAGCTCCTCCCAGCCGGCTTTGGCGGCATAGTATACTTCATCCGCCGGAATATCCGGGAAAGCGGAGATCAGTCCTTTTGATGCTGTATCAAAGTTTGTAAATGCCAGGAACGGGTTATGAAAGCTTACTTCCCCGCGGCATATCTCTTCAACGTTATTCTTGATATTCTCACTGTATGACGTGACTATGGGACAGTTGTAGTGATTGCTTGCCTGCTGGAATTCGTTACGCTCATAGAACACACTCGGATAGAATATAAGCGGTATGCCTTTTTTGATCAGCCACATGATATGTCCGTGGGCAAGTTTTGCGGGATAACACTCCGATTCGCTCGGAATGGATTCTATTCCCATCTCATATATCCTGTGTGAGCTGATGGGAGACAGTATTACACGGTATCCGAGCTTTGTGAGGAACGTAAACCAGAAAGGGTAGTTCTCATACATGTTGAGCACGCGGGGGACACCGATCGTCCCGCGCTTTGCCTCGGTCTCCGGGATCGGTTCGTAATCAAAAATGCGGTGCAGTTTGTATTCGTACAGATTAGGAAGGTTCTGTTCGTTTTTAACCTTTCCGATACCGCGTTCACACCTGTTTCCCGAGATGAACTGTCTGCCGCCGGAGAATTTGTTTATGGTCAGACGACAGCTGTTTGTACATCCTTTACATTTAGCCATTGAAGTTTCAAATGTAAAGGCGTTCAGCTTATCGAGAGTTAAAAGAGTCGTCTTTACCGGCTCCTCATAACGCTCTCTTGCGATGAGTGCAGCACCGAACGCACCCATAATACCGGCGATGTCCGGACGTATGACACTAACGTTTGAGATCTTCTCGAGGGAGCGGAGAACAGCATCATTATAAAATGTTCCGCCCTGTACAACGATACGGCTTCCGAGGTTTTTGGCATCGGATACCTTTATGACCTTGAATAGGGCATTTTTTATAACGGAATAAGCGAGCCCGGCTGAAATGTCGGCAACGTCAGCCCCTTCTTTCTGGGCCTGTTTAACTTTGGAATTCATAAATACGGTACATCTTGTGCCGAGATCTATAGGATGCTTTGCAAAAAGCGCCGCATCGGCAAAATCAGAAACTTCGTAATCAAGGCTTCGTGCAAACGTCTCTATAAACGATCCGCATCCGCTCGAGCATGCCTCATTGAGCAGAACGTTATCAACGGCTTTGTTCTTGATGCGGATGCATTTCATGTCCTGACCGCCGATATCAAGTATGCAGTCAACATCAGGCTCAAAGAAAGACGCGGCATAGTAATGTGAGATAGTCTCAACTTCACCGTCATCAAGCATAAGGGCTGATTTTATAAGAGCTTCACCGTATCCGGTGGAGCAGGAGTAAGCTATGCGTGCATCTTTCGGCAGAAGAGAATATATCTCCTTAAGTGCACGGATGGATGTGGCAAGGGGACTACCGTTATTGTTGTCATAAAACGAATACAGAAGATTGCCGTCTTTGTCGATAAGAGCGGCTTTGGTCGTTGTGGAGCCCGCATCTATACCGAGAAAACATATATCGTGGCATGTTGACAGGTCTTTTTTTTCGACTTTTGCCTTTGAGTGCCGCTCTCTGAACTGTTCGTATTCAGACTCGTCTTTAAACAGCGGCTCCATACGGGCAACCTCAAAATCCATGTGGATCTTGTTGTTCAAAAGCGTGATCAGGGAATCGATGTTTACGCAGGAATCGGCTTTATAGTTAAATGCGGCCCCCATGGCGGCAAACAGATGAGAATCCTCGGGAATGAACGCATGCTCTTCATCAAGGCCGAGTGTACGGATAAATGCATTTGTAAGCTCGGAGAGGAAATGAAGAGGTCCGCCGAGAAATGCCACATGTCCGCGGATCGGTTTTCCGCAGGCAAGACCGGAGATCGTCTGATTGACAACAGCCTGAAAGATCGATGCGGCCAGATCCTCTTTTGTGGCACCGTCGTTAATGAGCGGCTGGATATCGGATTTGGCAAATACACCGCATCTGGCTGCAATCGTATACAGACTGTTGTAATTCTTTGCATATTCGTTAAGCCCGGCACCGTCGGTCATAAGAAGTGCGGCCATCTGGTCTATGAATGATCCGGTACCGCCGGCACAGATACCGTTCATGCGCTGCTCGATATTGCCGTCTTCAAAATATATGATCTTGGCATCCTCGCCGCCAAGCTCTATGGCGACATCGGTTTCTGGGGCGATCCTGGACAGAGCGGTAGATACGCATATGACTTCCTGAACGAAAGGGATGTTCATATGATTGGCAAGAGTCAGTCCGCCGCTTCCCGTAATGATCGGATGAAGGTCTATCGCTCCGAGGAGCTGTTTTGCGGACGTCAAAAGATCGCGAAGGGTATTTTGAATATCGGCGAAGTGTCGTCTGTAGTCCGAGAAGACGAGTTTGTCTTCTTTATCGGTAATGGCGATCTTAACCGTTGTGGATCCTATATCTATTCCCAGATAGTATTTATTGTCAGGCATGTCTTATTTCCTTGATTTATTAACACCAAAAACCAATTATAATTCGAAAGCATCCTTTTTTCAACAATTTTACCCGATCATACGTATTATGTAATTTACAAAAACAAGGCGAAATGCTATAATTTCATGGATTGTGTATACACGAGGTGACTATGGTTAAGTTTTTGAATAAACTCGAGAGAAAGGTTGGCAGATACGCGGTAAAGAATCTGTCACTTTATATAATAATCGCTTATGTGATCGGCTATGTTCTGGCATTAACAGGCTCCCTTGAATTTATCAGCCTTAATCCCTATTACATTACAAAAGGCCAGGTATGGAGGATCGTCACATGGATCCTTGTACCGCCGGGCAGCTTTGACATATTCACAATAATAATGCTGTATTTCTATTATCAGATAGGCAAATCACTTGAGCTTACCTGGGGGGCTTTTAGGTACAATGTATATATATTCTCAGGCATTATCTTTACTGTCATAGGGGCTGTCATACTGTATGTCATCTCAACGGCCAACGGGCTTGACGGGGTATCGGCAGGGACTCTGGTGAGCAGAGGATTTTCGACGTATTATATCAATCTGTCGATTTTCCTTGCTTTTGCCGCGACATATCCGAATATTTCGGTACTTTTATTCTTCGTGATCCCGGTAAAGATGAAGTATATGGCGTATATATATGCAGTGATCCTTGCTTACCAGTTTGTGATCAGCGGTGCGGCAGGAAGGATCGCGATCGTGATGAGCCTGCTCAATTTTATCGTTTTTTTCCTTGGCACGCGCAATTACAGGAGCGTATCCCCGAAGGAAATGTACAGGAAGAAGGCATTTCAAAATGCAACACGTGCTGCTTATTCGACGTCTTCATCATCCGGGGCAGGAAATATAACAAAGCATAAATGTGCGATCTGCGGCCGGACCGAAAAGGACGGTGACGATCTTGAATTCCGTTTCTGTTCGAAGTGCAACGGAAACTATGAATACTGCAATGAGCACTTATTTACACATAAACACGTAATGTAGAATATAGGAGGAGCCCGCGAGGCGGGAGAGAATAATGAATTTATCTGAACTTACGGCATACGAACTCATTTCAACCACTGACATCAAAGACATCAATTCCACAGGATATATTCTCAAGCACAAAAAGACCGGTGCCAGGATAATGTGCATCAAAAATGATGACGACAACAAGGTATTTTATGTCGGCTTCCGCACACCGCCCGAGGATTCCACGGGAGTGCCTCATATCATCGAACATTCGGTCCTGTGCGGATCGGAGAAATATCCGGCAAAGGATCCGTTTGTGGAACTTGCAAAGGGATCGCTGAACACTTTCCTTAATGCAATGACATATCCCGACAAAACGGTATATCCGGTTGCAAGCTGCAATGATCAGGATTTTAAAAATCTGTGTGATGTATATCTTGACGCGGCTTTTCATCCGAATATCTATAAGAGATCCGAGATATTCAAGCAGGAAGGCTGGCATTACGAGGCTGAAGATGAGAATTCCCCCATAACTCTCAACGGTGTCGTATACTCCGAAATGAAAGGTGCCTTTTCTTCGCCGGATGATGTATTATCACGCGCCATATTTGATTCACTGTTTCCGGATACGTGTTACGGTGTTGAGTCGGGCGGTGATCCGGATGTGATCCCGCAGCTTTCATATGAGGAGTTTCTTGATTTTCACCGCAGGTATTATCATCCTTCAAACAGTTACATTTATCTGTACGGCGATGTTGATCTTGAAGAGCGACTTGACTATATAGACCGTGAGTATCTGTCAAAGTATGACAGACTTGATATTGATTCCGAAGTACGTCTTCAGAAGCCGTTTTCAAAGGCAGCACAGATCGTCAAGGAATATCCGGTCACAAATGATGAACCCGTAGAGCATAATACGTATCTGTCTTACAATACGGTCGTATCGACAAGCCTTGATGCGCAGCTTTACATTGCTTTTCAGGTCATAGAGTATGCCCTTCTTTCATCTCCGGGTGCCGTACTGAAGCAGGCTCTGCTTGACAGCGGCATCTGTAAAGATGTTCAGTCCACGTACGAGAACGGTATATACCAGCCGTATTTTTCGGTGATCGCGAAGAATTCCGATCTGTCCGACAAAGACAGATTTCATGAGATCATAAGAACCGTTCTTGAGAAGACTGTCAGTGAAGGATATGATAAAAAATCACTCCTTGCGGCTGTTAATCTGTTTGAATTCAGGTTCCGGGAAGCGGATTTCGGCCATTATCCAAAGGGCCTTATGTACGGCCTGACAGCGCTCGATTCATGGCTGTATGATGATTCATCCCCGTTCATTCATATATGTCCTCTCGACACTTTTGACAGGCTCAAGGAACTCGTTGAGACGGATTATTTCGAAAAACTGACAAAAGAGTATCTGCTTGACAACACACATGCCTCGTTTGTAAGTCTTGTTCCCGTAAAAGGACTAACGGGTAAAAAGGACAGGGAACTTGAAGAAAAACTTGCTGATCTTAAGAACTCCATGTCGGATGACGAGATTAGAAAACTTGTCGAGGATACGAAAGCCCTTCATGCATATCAGGAGGAAGCGGATGACGAGGAAATGCTCAAATGCATTCCGCTGCTTAAGATCTCCGATATCAAAAAGGAAGCGGAAGGCTTTATCAATGACAAAAAGGTCATAAACGGCAAAGACGTGCTGTATCATGATATATTCACGAACGGAATAGGATATCTGACGGTCGCGTTTGATCTTAAAGCGGTACCTGTTGAGCTTATCCCGTATGTCGGAATACTTAAGTCCGTACTGGGACTTGTCAATACCGCGAATTATTCGTATGCCGATCTTGCGAACGAGATATTCCTCAATTCGGGCGGCATTTCCGCAACCACATCGATCTATAATGACGTTGATGCAAGCGGCAGTTTTCTTCACTATTTTGAGATTAAGGCAAAGATACTGTATGACAGGCTTCCGTTTGCATTCGATATGATAAGCGAGATAGTTTACACGTCGGATCTTGGGGACAAAAAGCGTCTTCGTGAACTTATCGGAATGCTCAAGTCGCGCCTGTCTGCAGCAATGATGAGTTCGGGACATGCCATAGCTCTTCACAGGGCTCTGTCCGGCATCTCAAAGAGCGACATGATATCCGAGATGATGGGCGGGATCAGCTTTTACAGGCTCATCGAGGAGATCGAGGCTGATTTTGACAATAAGTTTGATGAGCTGAAAGAAAACCTCATCCGTGTGTCAAAGATGATCTTTGCTAAGGACAGTATAGCACTACTTGATTATACGGCAACATCCGACCAGTATGATCTGTTTGCCGAAAAGAGCGCGGCATTCATCGATGCGGCACCTGATGTAAAGATCACGGAATCATCCATAGAGTTTTCACCGAGAGTATTCGCGGAAGGATTCAAGTCGAGTGCGAAAGTTCAATATGTGGCAAAAGCCGGAAAATACATAAGCCGGGATCTTCCGTACACGGGAGCACTGAAGGTGATGAAAGTCATCATGGGATACGATTACCTGTGGAATCAGGTAAGAGTCGTCGGGGGAGCTTACGGATGTTTCTGTGCGTTTTCAAGAAACGGAAGAGGTTCTTTCGCATCGTACAGGGATCCCAATCTTACGAGAACTCTTGATGTTTACAATAAAGCCGAGGATTATCTTAAGAATTTTAAAGCAGGAAGCCGTGATATGACAAAATATATCATCGGCACCATCTCGGATGTTGATTTTCCGCTGACACCCGGTGCGAAGGGTGCAAGGAGCAGGGAGGCTTATCTTTGCAATGACAGCCTCGAGAAGATCCAGAAAGAGCGTGATGAGATACTTAACTGCTCCGAGGATGATATAAGGGCACTTTCGGCTTATGTTAAAAAAGCCGGAGAGGATGAATGCATATGCGTCATCGGTTCCGAGGAAGAGATAGAAAAAGAGAAGGGTCTGTTTACACATACGGAACCGTTGTTTATCAAGTGATTTTGACCCGACAGGAGGATTATGATGAAAAGAAGATCATTAGCTGTATTGGCCGGCGCAGTGATGGCATCGGTATTACTTGCAGGATGCGGAGGATCATCGTCTTCTCAAGCCGACCGTTCATATAAAGAGGTCGCGGAAGATACTGCGGCAGCAGCATCAGAGGCTTATTACGATTATGACGGTGCCGTCGAGGAAGAATATGAATATGCCACGGATGATGTGTACGGTACCAATTCAGCGGCCGAGATGCCTGAAGAAGCCAAAACATCAGGCAGTGAACAGGTATCCGATTCCGAACTGCAAAGCAGTGCCGCCTCAAACAGGAAGCTTATCAAGACAGTCAATATGTCTGCCGAGACGAGGGAATTTGATAAGCTCATATCAAACATAACCGCAAGGATAAATGAACTTGGCGGCTATGCCGAGAGCATGGACGTCAACGGTAATTCCTACGATACATACAGCACACGAAATGCGTATATCGTTGCCAGGATCCCGGCGACCAAGCTTGATATGTTCGTAAAGGACATAAGCGATGCATCAAATATCACGAGCAAGAGCGAGTCTGCCGAGGACGTTACGCTTCAGTATGCCGATGTTGAAGCACACAAGGAATCCCTCAAGATCGAACAGAAAAGACTGAACGAACTTCTCGAGCAGGCAGATACACTTGAGAACATCATAGAACTTGAAAACCGTCTTACCGAAGTAAGATATGAGATCGAAAGCTATGAATCAAGGCTTCGGATGATGAACAATCAGGTCGTATACGCAACCGTTAATCTTTCCGTACAGGAAGTAAAAGAGTATACTCCGGAACCTGTTGATGAAAAATCATTCGGCGAGAGGCTTGTGCAGGAATTTACCGAAAGCTGTGAAGACGCGTGGGAGTTCATTCAGGACTTTATCATAGGCTTTGTGGCATTCCTTCCCACACTGCTCGTGCTGCTGATAATACTGTTCATCATATTCATTATCGTGTTCGGTATTGTAAAAGCCATAATCGCCGTTGTTAAAGCATCCAACAGGAAAAAAGCCGTAAAGAAGGCGGCAAGACCGGCACCGCAGCCCCAAAAAGCAGCACCTCCCGCAGCGGCGGAGAAAACACCCGGAAGCGAAGCCGGAAATGCAGCCGGGAGTGCAGATAAAGATAAATGATGGATAAAACGGGCATCAAAGCAGGATTCGTTGCGGTGATCGGCAGGCCGAATGTCGGCAAATCAACACTTGCCAATACAATTATCGGACAGAAGATCGCGATCACATCAAACAAACCGCAGACGACGCGCAACCGTATCAGGACCGTATACACGTGCGAAAAGGGACAGATAGTATTTGTTGATACTCCGGGTATTCACAAAGTAAAGAATGCCCTGCAGGATTATATGATGGCATCCGCAAAAAAAACGGTGGCGGAAGCCGATGTCATACTGTGGCTGGTGGAAGCCGACGAGCGTATCGGCCCGACCGACCGTCATATAGCAACGCTCCTGAAAGACATCAGAGTCCCTTTGATCCTTGTGATAAACAAGATCGATACTGTCAGTAAAAATGCACTGTTTTCTATCATCGATGCCTATAATGATCTGCTCCCGTTTTCGGAGATAGTTCCGGTGTCCGCCATAAAGGGTGACAATACTGATGTATTGATAGATCAGATATTTAAGTATCTTCCCGAGGGAGTTCCTTTCTTTGATGAAGATACCGTTACGGATCAGCCCGTCAGACAGATCACGGCGGAGCTAATACGTGAAAAGGCTCTGAAGTGTCTGGGAGATGAGATACCTCACGGAGTAGCTGTGGTGATCGAGTCGATGGATTACGGGAACAGGATCGTTGATATAAACGCCACCCTTATATGCGAGAAGGAATCCCATAAAGGGATCATAATAGGTAAGGGCGGTGCCATGATCAAAAAGATCGGAAGCGCCGCAAGGTATGAGATCGAAGACCTTCTGGAACAAAAGGTCAATCTGAAGCTCTGGATAAAGGTCAAAAAAGACTGGCGTGAATCCGAAATGCTTCTTAAGAATTTCGGATATGACAGAAAAGAGTTGAAAAATGGCTGATTACAATTCCGGACCGGTTATCCTTACCGGAATGGTGCTCTCCTCATCACCTGTGAGCGATTACGACAGAAGGATCGTGATCCTTACAAAGGAACGGGGCAAGATCACGGCATTTGCCAAAGGTGCCAGAAGACAGGGTTCACGGCTTTTGGCATGTACCGATCAGTTCTGTTTCGGGAACTTCAAAATGTTTGAAGGCAGAACGGCATATAATCTTGTTGAAGCCTCCATCACCAACTATTTTGAGGATCTGCGGCAGGATTTTGACAGTGCCTGCCTTGGAATGTATTTTCTCGAGTTTGCGGATTATTATACAAGAGAGAATAATGATGAGATGAAGATGCTGAAGCTGCTTTATCAGTCGATGCGCGCGCTTTGCAAATCGTCGCTTGACAACAGGCTTGTCAGAGTGATCTACGAGATGAAGGCGATGGTAGTAAACGGAGAGTTTCCGGGCATTCCGGCGCAAAGCAGTCTCAGCGATGCCGCACGATACACGATCGGATTTATTGTCGATACACCTGTTGAAAAGCTTTTCACGTTTGCAGTGTCGGACAGTGTTCTTACGGAACTTGCCGGTCTGTCAAAAGAATACATTGATAAGTTCATCGACAGGAAATTTAAGAGCCTTGAGATATTTGATTCAATGGGAGTTGTTTGAATTGAAAAAAAATACAGCCGTTATTTTAATATTTGCCCTGCTCCTCGGTCTGTGTGCATGCAGCTCGGATGATGAAACATATGAAGAGACCGTGCTCACTGTATTAAAGCGCGGTAAAGTCACCGAGAACATAGTTGAAAGCTTTGACAAGGATTATTATAATATCGAGGAACTGAGCAGCGAATTTTCAACAAGTATCGATGAGTATAACAACTCGATCGGCAGTGAGGAGATAAAGCTTGACAGGATAGAACTTAAAGACTCCAAGGTTTATGTGGATCTGATTTTTACCGGGCCTTCGGACTATGAGAAGTTTGTCGGGCAGACACTGTTTGTCGGAACGGTATCCGATGCATATGATAACGGATATACGCTTGATGTGACGCTCAAAGGTGTGGAAAAAGGTGATCTTATCGGCAAGATACAGCTGATGGGCATGATGGATAATAATATCATCATCTTAAGCGAACATGTCAGGATCAAGACCTTTTCCGATATAGCATATGTTTCGGCCAACGTTGATGTCATAGACGACAGGAATGCAAGAGTACTGTCGGAATCCGACGGACTGGCATATATCATTCTCGAATAAAAACACGAACAGTGTTTTAATATAAGACAGGAGAGTAATCATGGAAAAATCAATGGATAAGATTGTTGCGCTTGCAAAATCAAGGGGTTTTGTATATCCCGGATCGGAGATATACGGCGGCCTTGCAAATACGTGGGACTACGGTAATCTCGGGGTTGAGCTTAAGAACAATGTCAAGCATGCCTGGTGGCAGAAATTTGTTCAGGAAAATCCTTATAATGTCGGTGTTGACTGTGCGATACTGATGAATCCGCAGACATGGGTAGCTTCGGGGCACCTTGGCGGATTTTCCGATCCGCTCATGGACTGCAAGGAATGTCATGAGAGATTTCGCGCAGACAAGGTCATAGAAGATTATGCGGCCGATAATAACATAAAGCTCGAATCTTCCGTTGACGGCTGGTCACATGAGGAGATGGAAAAGTTTATCAGTGACAACAAAATCCCTTGTCCGTCATGCGGCAAGCATGATTTTACATCCATCAGGGAATTCAATCTTATGTTCAAGACTTTCCAGGGTGTTACGGAAGATGCAAAGAGTATCGTATATCTGCGTCCCGAGACCGCGCAGGGAATATTCGTAAACTTCAAGAATGTACAGAGGACAAGCCGTAAAAAGGTGCCTTTCGGTATATGCCAGGTCGGAAAATCATTCAGGAATGAGATAACACCGGGAAATTTCACGTTCAGGACAAGAGAGTTCGAACAGATGGAACTGGAGTTTTTCTGCAAACCCGGAACACAGACGGAGTGGTTCGAATACTGGAGAAAATTCTGTTATGAGTGGCTTCTTTCGCTCGGAATAAGAGCCGACCATCTGCGGCTTCGCGATCACGATCCCGAGGAACTGTCATTTTACAGTGACCATACAACCGATATAGAATATGCCTTCCCGTTCACCGACTGGGGAGAGCTGTGGGGTATCGCATCAAGAACGGATTATGATCTGACGCAGCACCAGAACACATCCGGTGAGTCGATGGATTATTTTGATGATGAGACAAATGAGAAGTATATCCCGTATGTCGTAGAGCCTTCACTCGGAGCTGACCGTGTGACTCTCGCCTTTTTGTGCGAGGCGTATGATGAAGAGAACATAGGAACGGAAGACAAGCCCGATATGCGCACAGTCCTTCATTTCCATCCGGTCATAGCACCTGTCAAGATAGGTGTTCTCCCTCTTTCCAAAAAGCTCAATGAGGGCGCCGAAAAGATATATGCACAGCTTTCAAAGAAGTATAACTGCGAATTCGACGACAGAGGAAATATCGGAAAAAGGTACAGAAGGCAGGATGAGATCGGAACGCCGTTCTGTGTCACTTATGATTTTGAATCCGAAGAGGATGGAAAGGTTACGGTCAGGGATCGCGACTCCATGGAACAGGAGAGGATCGCGATAGATGAACTGGATGCATATTTTGCCGAAAAGTTCGATTTTTGATCAGCTGATTTATGGAAAAGTAACTTGTTCTATGATATATTGTAAATCAATATTATAAATTTAAAACAGTTTCAGGAGGAAAGAGAATGAATCTACGTAAGAGAAAATGGGTGTATCTGTTTACCGAAGGCAGTGCGGAGATGCGAAATCTTCTCGGAGGAAAGGGCGCAAACCTTGCGGAGATGACCAACATCGGTCTGCCCGTTCCCCAGGGATTTACGGTTACGACCGAAGCATGTACCAAGTATTATGAAGACGGAAGACAGATCAATGACGAGATCATGGGCCAGATAATGGAATTTGTCGGACGTATCGAGATGATAAACGACAAATACTTCGGCGATCCCGAGAAACCTCTGCTTGTATCCGTACGTTCAGGTGCTCGCGCATCAATGCCCGGTATGATGGATACCATACTCAATCTCGGAATGAACGAGGATGTTGTAGAGGCTATGATCGAAGCAAATCCCGATCCCAAGTTCGAAAGATTCGTTTATGATTCATACAGACGTTTTATCCAGATGTTCTCTGATGTTGTTATGGGTGTCGGCAAGAAACATTTTGAAGAGCTCATAGATAAGATGAAGCAGAAGAAGGGCGTTGAATTTGACGTTGACCTTACGGCCGAAGACCTTAAGGAACTTGCCGAGCAGTTCAAGAGTGAATACAAGAAGGAACTTGATGAGGACTTCCCCACCGATCCGATAATCCAGCTCAAGGAGGCTATCAAGGCAGTGTTCAGGAGCTGGGATAATCCCAGGGCTAATGTTTACCGTCGTGACAATGATATCCCGTACAGCTGGGGTACTGCGGTTTCCGTTATGCCCATGGTTTTCGGTAACCTCAACAACAATTCCGGTACAGGCGTTGCATTTACGAGAGATCCTGCCACGGGCGAAAAGAAGCTCATGGGTGAATTCCTTGTCAATGCCCAGGGTGAAGACGTTGTTGCGGGTATCCGTACTCCGATGAAGATAGACGAGATGGAGAAACAGTTCCCCGAAGCATACACACAGTTCATTAAGGTATGTAAGATACTCGAGAAGCATTATCATGATATGCAGGATATGGAGTTCACCGTTGAGAACGGCAAGCTTTACATGCTTCAGTGCCGTAACGGAAAGAGAACCGCACAGGCTGCACTCAAGATCGCATGTGATCTTGTTGATGAAGGAATGAAGACGGAAGAGGAAGCTGTTGCAATGATCGATCCGAGAAACCTCGATACGCTCCTTCATCCTCAGTTTGATGTTAAAGTGCTTAAGAATTCAAAGCCTCTCGGCAGAGGGCTCGGAGCATCTCCCGGTGCTGCATGCGGTAAGATAGTATTTACGGCAGAGGATGCCGAAAAGTGTAACAATAACGGAGAAAAGGTTGTTCTCGTCAGACTCGAGACGTCTCCCGAGGATATCACCGGCATGAAGGCCGCTCAGGGAATACTTACCGTGCGCGGCGGTATGACGAGCCATGCAGCCGTTGTTGCCCGCGGCATGGGAAAATGCTGTGTCAGCGGATGCGGTGATATTGCGATGGATGAAGCCAACAAGAAATTCACACTTGCAGGCAAAGAGTTCAAGGAAGGTGATTTTATCTCGATCGACGGAACCACCGGTAATATTTACGAAGGCAAGATCGCTACGGTCGATGCAACTATTGCCGGAGAGTTCGGACGCATCATGGCATGGGCCGACAAATACCGTACGATGAAGGTCCGCACAAATGCAGATACACCTCATGATGCGAGAAAAGCAAGGGAACTCGGAGCAGAAGGTATCGGTCTTTGCCGTACCGAGCATATGTTCTTTGAAGGCGACAGGATAGATGCTTTTCGTGAGATGATCTGTTCCGATACCGTAGAAGAACGTGAGAAGGCACTTGAGAAGATACTTCCTTACCAGCAGGGAGACTTTGAAAAGCTTTATGAGGCTCTTGAAGGTTATCCGGTAACGATCCGTTTCCTTGATCCGCCTCTTCATGAGTTTGTTCCTACCGAAGACGTCGATATCGAAAAGCTTGCAAAAGCTCAGAACAAGAAAGTTGAGGATATTAAAGCGATCATAGATGCTCTTCACGAGTTCAATCCGATGATGGGACATCGTGGATGCCGTCTGTCGGTAACATATCCCGAGATCGCCAAGATGCAGACAAGAGCGGTCATACGTGCCGCCATCAATGTTTCCAAGAAGCATTCGAACTGGAGTGTCAAGCCCGAGATAATGATCCCTCTCGTAGGAGATGTCAAGGAGTTCAATTTCGTAAAGAATATCGTTGTTGAAGTTGCAAATGAAGAGATCAAGGCAGCGGGATTCAAGCTTGAATATGAAGTGGGTACGATGATAGAGATCCCCAGAGCATGTCTTACCGCTGATGAGATCGCTGCAAACGCAGATTTCTTCTGCTTCGGAACAAATGACCTTACTCAGATGACATACGGATTCTCCAGAGATGATGCGGGCAAGTTCTTAAATGCATACTACGATACGAAGATCTTTGAGAACGATCCGTTCACAAAACTTGACAGGGACGGCGTAGGCAAACTTATGAAGATGTCCATCGATCTCGGCAAGCCCGTCAATCCCAAGCTTCATGTCGGAATATGCGGCGAACATGGCGGAGATCCTTCATCCGTAGAGTTCTGCAACAGTCTGGGACTTGATTATGTTTCGTGCTCACCTTTCAGGGTACCCATTGCAAGACTTGCGGCAGCTCAGGCAGCTATAGCTCAGAAATAACATTTAACAAAGGTATACGAAAAGGATCCGATTCATACCCGGATTCTTTTTGTATACGGCATATTAACTATTGGTTCAAGGAGAGAAGACAATGAATATTTTCGTAACGGGCGGTGCGGGTTATATCGGTTCACATACTGTTCTTCAGCTGTTAAAAGAAGGTCATGACGTGGTTGTGCTTGACAATCTTTCCAATTCATCCGAGGAGTCACTTGACAGGGTGGAAGAGCTTACCGGCAAAAAGGCCAGACTGTATGTGGGAGATATACTTGACAAAGAATGTCTTGATAAAATATGCAGCGAGAATTCATTTGACTGCTGTATCCATTTTGCGGGTCTTAAAGCTGTCGGAGAATCCGTTGAAAAACCGTGGGAGTACTACAACAACAATATAACCGGGACGCTGAACCTCCTGGCAGCTCTTCGGGATCACAACATGAAGAATTTCATATTTTCATCCTCCGCAACTGTATACGGGGATCCCGAGATCATTCCCATTACGGAAGAGTGTCCGAAAGGAACATGCACCAACCCTTACGGCTGGACCAAATCAATGATCGAACAGATACTTATGGATATGGCCAAAGCCGACAGCGACTGGAATATCGTTATTCTTCGTTACTTTAATCCGATCGGTGCGGATGCATCGGGGCGTATAGGTGAGGATCCAAAAGGGATACCGAACAACCTCATGCCTTATGTCACACAGGTTGCCGTCGGAAAACTTCCGAAGCTCGGCGTATTCGGAAATGATTATGACACACCGGACGGTACGGGTGTCAGGGACTACATCCATGTCTCGGATCTTGCCGACGGTCACATCAAAGCACTGAAAAAGATAAATGAAAAGGCCGGACTGTGCATATACAATCTCGGTACCGGAAAAGGAGTATCGGTGCTTGAACTCGTAAAAAGCTTTGAGAAGGCAAACGGTATCACCATTCCTTACGAGATCAAACCGAGACGTGCCGGTGATATAGCAACATGCTATGCCGATGCATCAAAGGCCAAAAGGGAACTCGGATGGGAAGCTAAGTATAATATAGTGGATATGTGTGCCGATTCCTGGAACTGGCAGAAGAACAATCCGGAGGGGTATCGCTGATACTTGACACGGTGCTTTAAATGCGTGAACTGTTAAAATATTTAAATAATTATAAAAAAGAGTGCGTTCTTGCGCCTCTTTTTAAAATGCTGGAGGCTGTATTCGAACTGATCGTGCCTTTGGTGATCGCCTATATGATCGACAGAGGTATAAAAGGATCGGAACCGAAGACGATAACCGTTTGTTTTGTCATACTCCTTTTACTCGGCCTGTGCGGTCTTGCCGTATCCGTTACGGCACAGTATTTTGCGGCCAAGGCGGCAACGGGATTTTCAAAGGATCTGCGACATGATCTTTTTTCACACATCCTGACATTCGGTTTTTCCGAGATCGATAATACGGGTACTTCAAAGCTTATAACAAGATGCACTTCCGATGTCAACATACTGCAGAACGGTGTCAACATGTTCCTGCGGCTGTTTCTTCGTTCCCCTTTTATCGTATTGGGTGCGATGATCATGGCGTTTACGATCGATGCAGTCAGTGCCCTTGTATTTGTTTTTGTGATAATACTGCTTGGTATAGCCGTTACTCTTATCATGAGGGCAAATATCCCGATGCTGAAAATGGCGCAGACCAAACTTGACGGAGTCCTCGGACTTGTCCGTGAAAATCTGTCGGGCGCCAGGGTTATCAGAGCGTTCACGCTCGAAGAACATCAGATAAATGATTTTCACGGAGCAAACAGTGAGCTTACCGGTGTGCAGATGCGCGCGGGAAGCATATCCGGACTGCTTAATCCCCTGACATATGTGATGATCAATATCGCGATCGTTATCCTGATAAAAGTGGGAGATGTAAGGACGGATGCAGGTATTATCACAACGGGTCAGGTTGTGGCGCTGTATAATTACATGTCCCAGATACTGCTGGAGCTGATCAAGTTTGCAAATCTCATAGTAACACTTAACAGATCTTTTGCATCAGCCATAAGAGTAAACGAGATATTTGACACACAGCCGTCCATGAAAAACGGCAGTATTCAATATGAAAGCAGTGATGAGAGTAACGTTCCGCTCATCGAATTTAAAGATGTTTCGCTTAAGTATCATCAGAATGCCGATGAGGCGATCAGTAATATAACCTTTTCGATAAACAGGAAAGAGACCTTCGGCATCATAGGCGGAACCGGTTCGGGCAAGACAAGTGTCTGCTCACTCATACCAAGATTCTATGATGCGACCGGCGGCAAAGTGCTGATAAACGGAAGAGATGTAAAGGAGTATGATCTTACTTCACTTCGAAAGTCGGTTCATACAGTGATGCAGAAAGCGGTATTGTTCGAAGGGACCATAAGGGAAAATCTTAAATGGGGGAATGAGGATGCATCGGATGATGAACTGATGAAGGCAGTCGAAAACGCGGTCTGTTCTGAAGTCGTATCTGTCAAAGGAGGTCTTGATGCCGGTATTGAGGCAGGCGGGAAAAACCTTTCCGGCGGTCAGAGGCAGAGACTGTCAATCGCAAGAGCTCTGGCTGGCAGAGCAGATATCCTGATTTTTGATGACTCATCATCGGCACTTGATCATCTTACCGATCAAAAGCTGAGGCAGAACATAGCAAATCTGCCGAATGATCCGGCAGTGATAATGATCGCCCAAAGGACGGTATCGGTTCAGGACTGTGACAGGATACTTGTACTTGAAGACGGGCAGATGGCGGGACTTGGTACACATGAGGAACTGCTTGAAACATGTCCCGTATATAAAGAGATATACGACTCGCAAAACCGCGTTGCGGATGAGGTGGAATAAAAGATGGCTATGGACACATCGGGCTTTGTGCCCAAGGGAAATCTGAATGCCGATGCCGACGCACTGAAAAAGACAGGCAAAAGAGGCACGATAAAAAGGATATGGGTCTATCTTAAAAGTTACAGACCGAAGATCTTACTGTCTCTCATACTTGCGGCGGTATCCGTCATTTATACGCTGCTTGTTCCGATAAAGATAGGTGAGGCCATTGATATGATCGGAGCCGATCCGAAGTCCGTATATCATGAGCTTTTGCTGGCCGTATTGTTTGCGCTGATCGTCGGCATATCCCAGTTTGCGATGAATCTTCTGAATAATTCCGTGACATATCACACCGTAAAAGATATGCGCAACAGTGCGATAGAGAAGATCGAGTATCTTCCTCTTTCATATATCGATTCACATCCATCCGGAGACATAGTAAGCCGCATAGTTGCCGATGCCGATCAGTTTGCCGACGGGCTTCTTATGGGATTTACCCAGGCGTTTACGGGAGTGATGACAATTGTGGGAACACTTGCCATAATGCTTTCCATGAACGTTGTCATCACGGTCGTGGTTGTACTTGTAACGCCGCTTTCGATATTCATAGCCAGATTTATTTCAAAACATACTTATGACATGTTCAGGATACAGAGCACAGAGCGCGGACAGCAGACCGGTCTTATCGATGAGATGATCGGGAACGAAAAGACCGTAAAAGCATTTTCAAAGGAAGCTGATGTGATCAAAAAGTTTGATGAGATAAATGAAAGGCTTGCGGCATCATCGTTAAAAGCGATCTTTTTCTCATCACTTACCAATCCGTGCACCAGATTTGTAAATGCCGTATGTTATGCTCTTGTGGCACTTACCGGCGCCATGTTCTCGATAAGCGGTAAAGGCAGTATTTCCGGAATCACGGTTGGAACACTTACGGTATTTCTGTCATATGCCAATCAGTACACCAAACCTTTTAACGAGATATCCTCTGTAATATCCGAGCTTCAGAATGCTCTTGCATGCGCGGCAAGAGTGTTCGAACTGATGGATGAAGAGACAGAGAGTGATGTGGATACGGCTGAAACGCTCAAAAACTGTGAAGGAAACGTGGATATAAAAGGGGTCGATTTTTCATATGATAAGAATAAGGAACTGATAAAGGATCTGAACATCAGTGCCGGAAGCGCCCAGAGAGTAGCCATAGTCGGACCGACCGGATGCGGTAAGACGACGATCATAAACCTGCTGATGAGATTTTATGATGTGGATGCCGGCACACTGTGTGTGGATGATAAGGATATCAGAAACCTCACCAGAAAGTCACTTCGAAGTTCCTACGGTATGGTCCTTCAGGATACATGGCTGAAGAAAGGGACCATAATGGATAACCTCAGGCTGGCAAAGCCCGATGCGGACAAAGAGGAGATAATAGAGGCTGCAAAAGCCTGTCATGCACATGTTTTTATCAGACGTATGGAAAAAGGATACGATACGATGATAGGTGAGGACGGCGAAGGATTGTCTGTCGGACAAAAACAGCTTCTGTGCGTAACAAGGGTGATGCTTAATATTCCGCCGATGCTTATTCTCGATGAAGCTACCAGTTCGATAGATACCCGTACGGAAATGAAGATACAGAGCGCCTTCTACAAACTGATGCAGGGCAGAACATGTTTTATAGTGGCGCACAGGCTGTCAACGATCAGGAACTGCGATATCATACTGGTCATGAAGGACGGAAAGATAATTGAGACCGGTGATCACAAAACACTTCTTGCGGCAGGCGGATTTTATAAAAAACTCTATATGGCGGGGGTGGGCAATAATGAGTACGCAGGTTAATTGTGAGACATGTGATAATTTTATATATGATGAGGAGTACGACGAATATTACTGTCGTATGGATCTTGACGAGGATGAATACGGACGCGTCGCTTATGACGGGGACTATAAATGTCCTTATTACAGATTCGCCAATGAATATGAGGTTGTATGGAAGCAGATCTGAAGATATTTGATGTTGTGGACAGCACAAACGATACCCTTAAGGAACTCGCAGACGAAGGGGCGCCCGAAGGCACATGTGTTTTGGCACTCAGCCAGAGAAAAGGACATGGCAGAAGCGGCAGGAGTTTTTTTTCTCCCGGCGGAGGAAATGTTTATATGAGCCTTCTGCTCAGGCCGAAAGCAGATTCGCAGATCGATATGATCACGATCACGGCTGCGGTTGCGACTGTCAGGGCAATAAAGGAAGTTCTTGGAATAGATGCGGGTATCAAATGGGTCAATGATATCATATACCGCCAAAGGAAAGTGTGCGGTATACTCGCTTCAATGCAAGATGCCGGAAAGATCAGCCGCTATGTGATCCTCGGGATCGGGATCAATGTATATGAAAGCCCTGATGTCCCGAAAGATCTGACAGGCAAATACGGGACAATTTTAGGAATACCATGCGATCTTTCGCATGATCAGATGCTCTCGTTTGCCGAACGGATGGCACGTCATATCATAAACGGATTTTCTTATTTTTATGAAAAGGATCTTTATAAAGAAGCTGTCGGAATATACAGGGAACACTGTATCATGATCGGACGTGATGTGGAGTATATGAGCGGTAACAGTATCAGACGGGCAAAAGTTTCGGGTATTGATGATGGCGGCGGCATAGTGCTTGAGACGGATGAAGGCAGTATCACATGCTATGACGGTGAGATACGCATTATCTGGGATTATATGAATCTTGCGTAATCCTGCTCGAAAGTTTATAATAAGTCATTGTTTTTTGCACATCGATCACTGATCCGAAAGGAAAAAAACTATGAGTGAAAGACTTTTCAATGAAAACGACGGAATGGATGAAGATGTATGTCTGGGAATGTACGACAACGATTATGATTTCTACAAGCTTGTTCTTGATACATTTCTTCAGGATATTATCAGAACACTGAATGGGATGAAAGAGACGTTCGCCGCCAAAGATGTTGAAAATTACAGGATTTTCGTCCACGGTTTAAAAGGTGCGGGAGGATCGGTAGGCGCAAAGCATCTTGTGGAACTTGCCACAAGATCAAATGATCTGATCAAGAGCGGGCAGCTTGAAGAAGCATACAGTCTTCACGAACCCCTTGTAAATGAACTTGAAAGACTGATCGAAATCATACCGGAAAGGATACAGTCGCATAACGGCTGAGGGGAAAAAAGATGAGCATTATTATCCCGGAAGGATACAAAAGTACGACTTCTTATAAAGAAACGCAGGTGGCCATAAAGGATGTTAAAGACTGCTTTGAGAGAATGCTGGCAAAGGAGCTTAATCTGACACGTGTTTCGGCTCCTCTTTTTGTGCTTCCCGAATCCGGTCTGAACGATAACTTAAACGGTGTCGAGCGCCCGGTCTCATTCGGGATAAAAGAGAGAGCCGATGAAAAGGTTGAGATTGTTCATTCCCTAGCAAAATGGAAAAGAAAAGCTCTTCGGGACTACGGATTTAAAAAAGGCGAAGGGCTGTATACCGATATGACGGCCATCAGGCGTGACGAGGATACCGATAACCTTCATTCCGTTTATGTGGATCAGTGGGACTGGGAATATATAATAGGTAAAAAAGACAGGACTGTCAGTACGCTGAAGAGTATTGTCAGAAAAGTATATGAAGCCATAAGGAATACGGAGGTTTTTATCAACTCAAGATATCCTTCAATAAAATGCATTCTGCCTGAGAACATAAAGTTCATCACGACACAGGAACTGCTTGATATGTGGCCCGACAAGACACCGAAGGAACGCGAGAAGGAAGCGGCGAAAAAGTATAAAGCGGTCTTTCTGATGCAGATCGGTGATAAGCTTTCAAACGGGGAACCTCATGACGGAAGAGCTCCCGATTATGATGACTGGAGTCTGAACGGAGATATCATAGTTTATTATCCTCTGCTCGATACGGGCCTTGAACTGTCATCCATGGGTATAAGAGTTGACGAAGACAGCCTCCGTGATCAGCTTCAAAAAGCCGGATGTATCGAAAGGGAAAAGTATCCTTTCCACAAGGATATACTTGAAGGAAGGCTGCCTTATACGGTCGGCGGAGGGATCGGCCAGTCAAGGATATGCATGTTCTTTTTGAGAAAAGCTCATATCGGAGAAGTTCAAAGTTCGATATGGCTGGATGAAGACAAAAAAGCCGCGGAACTTGCCGGCATCAGATTATTGTAAATATTTACGGGAGAAGACATGAAACAGTACACATCAAAAGAATTGAGAAATACGTGGAAGAAATTCTATGAAGAGAGGGGACATAAGGATGTCGGAGCGGTGTCGCTCGTATCAGACGGGTCGACCGGCGTAATGTTCAACGTAGCCGGCATGCAGCCGCTCATGCCTTATCTTCTCGGGCAGAAACATCCCATGGGAACAAGACTATGTAATGTTCAGGGATGTGTCAGGACGAACGATATCGATTCCGTCGGAGACAGATCCCACGTAACTTTTTTTGAAATGATGGGAAGCTGGAGCCTTGGAGACTATTTCAAGGAGGAAAGATGTAAATGGAGTTATGAACTGCTCACCCAGGTATTTGGTTTTGACAGGGAACATCTTGCAGCTACCGTATTTGCGGGAGATGAAAATGCTCCGAGAGATGAGGAAGGTGCGAAGTGCCGTATAGATTCAGGATTCCTGCCGGAAAACATACATTATCTTCCTGCCGAGGACAACTGGTGGGGACTGGAATACGGTCCCTGCGGCCCTGATTCGGAAATGTTTTATATTGCCGATGTTCCTGACTGCGGACCGGACTGCGGGCCGGGATGTTCATGCGGAAAATATACGGAACTTGGAAATGATGTGTTCATGCAGTATGAGAAGCACAAAGACGGGCATCTCACTCCGCTTGCCAAGAAAAATGTGGATACGGGATGGGGACTTGAGAGAAACCTCGCGTTCCTTAACGGTACAAAGGATGTATACAGGACCGATCTGTTCGCACCGGTCATTTCGTATATAGAAAAGATATCCTCATCACAGTATGACGCTGATGAAGCAAAGACCCGATCGATGCGTGTGCTCTCGGATCACATGAGGACTTCGGTCATGCTCATCGGTGATGAAGCAAGGCTCGTTCCGTCAAACAACGGTGCCGGCTATGTGCTCAGAAGACTCATACGCCGTGCGGTAAGACACGCAAGAATACTGGGGCTCAAAACGAACGATCTGTTAAACATAGCAAAGATATTTATCGATGAAGTGTATTCGGACAGCTTTCCCAATCTTGTTTCAAACAGGGAATTTGTCCTGTCCGAGCTCGGTAAAGAGATAGAAAGGTTCTCATCAACGATAGAAAACGGAATGAAGGAATTCGTAAAGATCCTTGATATGAATCCTTCGGCAAAGACTGTTTCGGGTAAAGATGCGTTTTATCTGTATGACACATTCGGATTTCCTCTTGAGCTGACGGTCGAGATGGCTGCCGAGAAAGGGCTCGGCGTCGATGAGAAAGGGTTTGAAACAGCCATGGAGGAGCAGAAGCAAAAGGCAAGGGATAATGCCAATTTCTCGCTCAGATCCTCTTCGGATGATTTTGCCGCATTTGATGATCTTCCCGCTTCGGCCGTAACGGAATTTACGGGATACGAGAAGATAGAAGATGAAGGAGTGATCATTGCGATAGCAACGGATACTCTTGTTGAGTCAGTCTCCGACGGTACCGACTGTACGATAGTTACGGACCGCAGTCCGTTCTATGCGACCATGGGAGGACAGAAGGGAGATTTCGGCCTTATATGCGGCAAAGGTACGTTCGAGGTATGCGATACTGTAAAGCTTGCCGGAGACAGGATCGGACATGTCGGCCGTATCACACAGGGAACGCTTCGTACAGGGGATAAAGTCAGCCTGAGCGTTGATAAGGCCAACAGAATGACGACGTGCATGAACCACTCCGCAACGCATCTTCTTCAAAAGGCACTTCAGACGGTCCTCGGAGATGAGGTCAGACAGCAGGGTTCCTATCAGGACGGATCTCGGACAAGATTTGATTTTTCATTCTCAAGAGCACTTACTGACGAAGAGATCGCAAAGGTTGAGGATATAGTAAATGAAAAGATCGCCGAGGATCTTCCAGTGAAAACTCTTACGATGTCCATAGAGGAAGCAAAAAAGACCGGTGCCATGGCACTGTTCGGTGAAAAGTACGGTGAGGTCGTCAGAGTTGTAAATATGGGTGATTTTTCGATAGAACTGTGCGGAGGAACCCATGTTTCGTCAACAGGTAAGATCAGATGCTTTAAGATAATATCGGAAGGCGGTATAGCTGCCGGGGTACGAAGGATAGAAGGTATCACGGGATCATTTGTCCTTGATCACTACAGGCAGATGGAAAATGATTTCAAGGCAAGTTCTGCCGTCATCAAGGCGACTCCCGCAACGCTTTCGGACAGACTCATGAAGATGAACGCGCAGATAAAAGACCTGAACTCACAGCTTGAATCACTCAGATCCAAGGCGGCAAAGGAAGCCGCACAGGATGTCGGGGATAAAGCCGTTACGGTTAAAGGGTTAACGCTCATAGCAACATCCGTTCCGTCGGCAGGCATGAATGAACTCAGAGATCTTGCAGACAGTATGAAGGAAAAATATCCCGACGGCATATTTGTTCTGTGTTCGGAATCGGACGGCAAGGCCAATCTGGTTGTAATGTGTTCCGATAAAGCGACGGGATCCGGAGCCCATGCCGGTAACATCATCAAGAAGCTCGCTCCGATGATAGGCGGTGGCGGCGGCGGCAGACCCGGTATGGCTCAGGCCGGCGGAAAAGATCCTTCGGGTATCGATTCGATGCTGTCATCTGCAAAAGATATCATTGAAGAGATGCTGTGATGAATTTTTCTGCTTGACTTATAAGGGCAGTTATGATTATTATAATCAGGTCAGTGCGAATTGATGCCCACGGGTCTGCACAATCTATGACTTGAGGGGAGGTTTGGAAGATGGCAGAAGTAATTGTAAAAGAGAATGAAAGCTTGGACAGTGCACTGCGCCGTTTCAAGAGAAGCTGTGCCAAGGCGGGTATCCAGCAGGAGATCCGTAAGAGAGAGCATTATGAAAAGCCCAGCGTTAAGCGCAAGAAAAAGTCCGAAGCAGCCAGAAAGAGAAAGTATAATTGATCATCACCCCCGGCAAAAGCCGGGGGATTTTTGTGACATATCAATAAACTTCCGGTCTTTTGTAAAATCTTCTTTTTTTATTCCCGAATGCGTGCTATAATGCCATATGTTGTATTGGCAAAAGAGACAGTAACAAAATATTGCAGGAACTATCACGGCTTTGTTATACATATTCATCTTAGTACTTATCCTGCTTTTGGTCTTATTTGTATATTTCCAGAGCAGAGGATACCAGACGGTAGAATACGATATCGTGACTGATAAGGATATCCCGGACGTCAGATTTGTGATGCTCAGCGATCTTCACGATACGGATGTTACGAATGACGGTAACGCGGGACTTATCTTTTCGATAAACAGTCTGCATCCTGATTTTATCATCTTTGCGGGCGATATGATCACCAGTTACTTGGAGCCGGTAAGAGAGCCTTCGAGAGCCTTCGGTTTTATCAGGGATCTGGCTGCGGGAAATAAGATTTATTACGGCCTCGGAAATCATGAACAGCGATACAGGGAAGATCCCGACAGATTTCCGGGTAAGTTTGAAGAACTTGAAGAGTTTGTCAAGGGACTCGGTGTAGAATTTCTTTCTGACAGATATGTCGATCTTGAGGATAAGAATATAAGGATCTACGGATTTGATGTCCCTATGGACAGTTACAGAAGGGTTGCACCGCCACGGCTCGGTGATGATGTCCTGCCGGATACATTCGGTGAGGTTGACAAAAGCAGGTACAACATCCTTATCGCACATGATCCTGACTGTTTTGAGCAATATGCGAACTGGAACTGCGATCTTGTTCTGTCGGGCCATCTTCACGGCGGGATCGTTGCGATCCCGGGTATCGGCGGAGTGATCTCACCGCAGCTAAAACTTTTCCCAAAATATGATTTCGGGAAATATAACAAAGATAACACAACAATGATAGTCAGCCGCGGGATCGGATGGCATTCGATCCCGATCAGGATATTTAATAAGGCGGAGATCGTGTCAGTCACGATCAGATCCACATCAGGGGGGAGCACAAAATGGCGATAAATGTTAAACTTGAAAAATTTGAAGGACCTCTCGATCTGCTGCTGCATCTTATCGAGAAGAACAAGGTGGATATCTACGATATCCCCATTGCACTCATTACGGATCAGTATCTTGATTATCTGAAAAAAATGAAGATCGAGGATCTCAACGTAATGAGCGAATTCCTTGTGATGGCAGCCACGCTTCTTGATATCAAGGCGAAGATGTTGCTTCCCGCAGAAGTCAATGAAGACGGAGAGGAAGAGGATCCGAGAGCCGAGCTCGTTGAAAAGCTTATCGAATACAAGATGTACAAGTATATGTCTTTCGAGCTCAAGGACAGACAGCTCGATGCCGGAAGAAACGTATACAAGAGAGCCACACTTCCGAAAGAAGTTCTTGAATATGTTGAACCGATAGATTATGAGAAACTGGTCGGAGACATCGATCTTGCGAAGCTCAATCAGATATTCAAGTCCGTTGTCCGCAAACAGAAGGATAAGATCGATCCGCTCAGGAGCAATTTCGGAAAGATCGAAAAGGATGAGATCAATCTTGAAGAGAAGCAGCTGTATATCGAGATGTATATAAGAACGCATAAGAGGTTTTCTTTCAGGGCCCTTCTTGAAGCGCAGCCCACCAAGATGGAGATCGTGGTTACTTTTCTCGTTGTGCTCGAGATGATGAAAATGGGAAAGATACGTATCGTACAGGACAACCTGTTCGATGATATCATGATCACATCAATGGCTGCATAGGATGATTTAAATATGAAACAGGATTTTGAACAGTCGTTCAAAGAGAATATTGATGATATGGATCTTGCACAGCCTGTCGAAGAGAGGGAAGAAGAGGTCAGACGGGCAGAACATCCTGAAGCGGCAATATCCGCCATATTGTTCGCCATGGGAGATTCGGTAGAGATCAAAAAGCTTGCCGGAGCGATCGGTTATGATGAGGATGAGACACGAAAGATCATCGGCATGATGAAGAACAGGTTTGAGAAGAACAAGGACTTCGGACTGACGATCGTCGAACTCGACGGAAGTGTACAGATGTGCTCGAAGACCGAGATGTACGAATACCTGATAAAGGTTGCCAAGATCCCTAAAGATATGCATTTGTCGGATACGGCACTCGAGACACTTTCGATCATTGCATACAAGCAGCCGGTCACAAGGGCCGAGATCGAAAAGATCAGAGGAGTGTCGTGCGATCATCCCATCAACAAACTGCTTGAGTTCGGTCTGATAACAGAGCTTGGCAGACTCAACGCTCCCGGAAGACCCCTTCTGTTCGGAACGACGGAACAGTTCCTTCGAAGTTTCGGGGTCAAGTCGATCGAAGATCTGCCTGACATAGCTCCGGACAGACTCGAAGAATTCAAAAAAGAAGCGGCTGAAGAGATACAGTTAAAGCTTGATATATGATAAGAGCCTTCGGGCTCTTTTTCTTTTTATTTTTCTCTTTGAAAAATCCCCTTCCTATGTTAAAATATCAAAAGTGTGTATAAAAAACTCTGTTTATAAAATCATTATATGGAGGTTTTGCAATGAGTAATTCTTCACTTGCAGGCAAACGTATAGAGAGTTTGCTTGATGAAAACAGTTTCGTTGAAATCGGCGCAAAGGTTACGGCAAGATCCACTGATTTTAACATGGAACCGAAGGACGCAGTTGCAGATGGCGTTGTTACAGGCTACGGTCTTATAGACGGCAGACTTGTATATGTGTACAGTCAGGACTCATCCGTACTCGGCGGTTCCGTAGGTGAGATGCATGCGAAAAAGATCATCGGTCTTTACAATCTCGCCCTTAAAGTGGGAGCACCTGTTATCGGCCTTATCGATTCCGCGGGACTTCGTCTGAATGAATCCACGGATGCTCTTTCCGCATTCGGAAGGATTTACAAGGCACAGGCAATGGCCAGCGGTGTCATTCCCCAGATCACGGTCATCTTCGGAAAATGCGGAGGAGGTCTTTCTCTGTTTACCGGCATGACCGATCTTACTTTTATGGAAGGAAATGCAAAGCTCTTTGTTAATTCTCCCAATGCTCTTGCGGGAAATTACGAAGAGAAGAATGATACTTCATCATCCGAATTTCAGACAGATGAAGCCGGTAACGTCGATGTTGTTGCAAGTGAATCGGAGATATACGCGGAAGTAAGAAGTTACGTATCACTTCTTCCGTCCAACAATGATGAGTTCGGTGCTGTAAGTGACTGCACGGATGATCTCAACAGAGCAGTTTCCGAAATATCAGGCTGCACCGGTGATACATCCATAGCTCTTTCGATGATTGCAGATGACAATTCCTACTATGAAGTAAAAGCAGGATTCGGCAGGGAGATCACAACTGGATTTATCAGACTCAACGGCCAGACTGTCGGATGTATCGCAAACAGATGCGAAGGCTATGACGATGAAGGCGAAAAAGTATGGGACAATGACAGTGTATTCTCAGTCGATGCTCTTGCAAAGGCTGCCGGATTTGTCAATCTCTGCGATTCGTTTGATATTCCCATTCTTACACTTACAAATGTAACAGGGTTTGAAGCTGATGTTAACAGTGAGAAAAAGCTTGCAAGAGCAGCTTCAAAGCTTACATACGCATTCGCAAATGCTACTGTTGCCAAGGTTAACGTGATCATAGGAAAAGCTTTCGGAACAGCAGGTATTGTAATGAATTCCAAGCCGCTCGGATGTGATGTCACGATAGCATGGGATAATGCGAAGATAGGTATGATGGATGCCGATCTTGCAGCAAAGGTTATCTTTGACGGCAAGGGAAGTGATGCTGTAGATAAGGGAGCGAAGGAATATGACAAGCTTCAGAACAGTGTTGATGCCGCTGCAAGACGCGGATATGTGGATCAGGTTATCGCTGCCGAAGACACGAGAAAGTATGTCATCGGAGCGTTTGAGATGCTTTATACAAAAAGAGAGGACAGACCTGCCAAAAAGCATGGGACAGTTTAGAAAGGGATGGGATACGTAATATGAGAAGAATCAGATTATTGTTATGTTTTCTTGTCTGCATCTTTTGTCTGACCGCATGCAATACGCAAACAAGGAAAAGCCTGGATCCCGAAATGGCCACCACCCTCGAACAGACTACAGGGAGTCTGATCACGGAATTCCTTGTAGCTCTCAATGAAGAGCAGACGGCGGATATTGTCAGTCAGGGACCTGAATATCTTGAATATGTTGTCTCGAATTATTTCGGCGTCAAAGCAGAAGGAAACGGTCTTGTCAATGCTCTGAATTCCTGGAACGGTGCGAAAGCCGATCTCGGCGAATTTGTTTCCGTTACAGGTATGAATGCCGCATACGATGATTCGGACAGGAACATAATTGTCACTCTTGATGTGGTCGGAACAAAAAGAACGGCTCAGATAGAGGCTATTTACAAAGATGATCTCTACAAGACCCTTACTTCTCTTACCACCAATATCAACTGGACATTCGGTGAGAAGATGGAAAAAGCCGGCCTTAACACATTACTCGGTATGGGAACGGTATTCTGCGTTCTTATAATCATATCGATAATAATAAGCCTGTTCAATCTTATTCCGAAGATCCAGAAAGCCTTTAACAAAGATGACAAAGCCGATGTTAAAGCTCAGGCTGTGGACAATACCATAGCGCAGATCGTGGAAAAAGAGGAACAGGAGGAAGATGATCTGGAGATCGTTGCCGTGATCACGGCTGCTATTGCTGCGGCGTCCGCAGGCGGCGGAGGATCGGGATCATCCGATGATTTTGTTGTAAGAAGTATCGTAAGAAGACCAAACAGTGTGTGGAACAGATAGGAGGATAGATAATGAAAAACTATACAATCACCGTAAACGGCAACGTATATGATGTAACAGTAGAAGAAGGCGCTTCATCGGGAGCAGCTGCACCTGCACCTGCAGCAGCAGCTCCTAAGGCAGCTCCCAAGGCAGCACCTGCAGCAGCACCCAAGAGCTCATCATCGGGAGCAGGATCGGTTAAGATCGAAGCCGGTGCCGCAGGCAAGGTATTCAAGATCGCCGCTAATGTCGGTGATTCCGTTAAAACAGGAGATGCTGTTGTAATCATTGAAGCCATGAAGATGGAGATCCCCGTAGTTGCACCCAAGGACGGAAAGGTTGCATCTATCGACTGTTCCGTTGGTGATCCCTGTGCTGCAGGACAGCTTCTTGCAACGCTTGAATAAGGGACGAAGAATGAATCTGTGGAGGTCATAAAATGTCATATGTAACAAATACAATGGGAAACCTGTTGCATCAGACCGCATTCTTCGGATTGTCCTGGGGAAACTATCTGATGATAGCTGTTGCATGTGTTTTCCTATATTTGGCGATAGCCAAGGGCTTTGAACCGTTGCTTCTTACGCCCATTGCATTCGGCATGCTGCTGGTCAACATCTATCCGGACATCATGCTGAAGATCGAAGAAGCAGCAAACGGTACAGGCGGGCTGTTGTATTATTTCTACAAGCTGGACGAATGGGCCATACTGCCGTCCCTTATATTTATGGGCGTCGGAGCCATGACCGATTTCGGTCCTCTTATAGCAAACCCCAAGAGTTTCCTTCTGGGCGCTGCTGCCCAGTTCGGCATATATGCCGCATACTTCATGGCGATAGCCATGGGATTCAATGATAAGGCTGCGGCTGCTATCGCTATAATCGGCGGTGCTGACGGTCCTACATCCATTTTCCTTGCAAGTAAGCTCGGACAGACCGCACTGCTCGGTCCCATTGCCGTTGCGGCATATTCGTATATGTCGCTAGTGCCGATCATTCAGCCGCCTATCATGAAGCTTCTGACAACGGAGAAGGAGAGAAAGATCAAGATGGAACAGCTCCGTCCGGTCAGCAAGCTTGAGAGGATACTGTTCCCGATCATCGTTACGATCGTTGTATGTATGATACTTCCCACTACAGCACCCCTTGTCGGAATGCTGATGCTGGGTAACCTGTTCAGAGAATCCGGTGTTGTAAGACAGCTTATGGATACCGCAAGCAACGCTCTTATGTATATCGTTGTAATCCTGCTCGGTACCAGTGTCGGAGCAACAACATCGGCAGCTGCTTTCCTTAATGCCAATACACTTAAGATCGTCGTTCTCGGTCTCGTGGCATTTGCCTTCGGAACTGCGGCCGGAGTCATTTTCGGCAAGATAATGTGCGTCCTGACCGGTGGAAAGGTCAATCCTCTTATCGGTTCGGCGGGTGTATCTGCGGTTCCTATGGCTGCGCGTGTCTCACAGAAGGTGGGAGCTGAAGAAGATCCCACTAACTTCCTGCTGATGCATGCGATGGGTCCGAATGTTGCGGGCGTTATCGGTACTGCGGTCGCAGCCGGTACATTCATGGCGATCTTCGGATTATTCTAAATATTTTATGGAGGACAAATAAATGGCTGAAGATAAAAAGAAAGAGAAAAGTGTTGAAAAGAAACCTGTCGGCATTATGGAAACAGTTCTTCGTGATGCGCATCAGAGTCTTATCGCCACAAGAATGCCTACCGAGATAATGCTTCCCATCGTAGACAAGATGGACCAGATCGGTTACCACTCGATAGAGTGCTGGGGTGGTGCTACATTTGACGCATCCCTTCGTTTCCTCAAGGAAGATCCCTGGGAGAGACTTCGTAAATTAAAGGACGGATTTAAGAAGACCAAGCTTCAGATGCTCTTTCGCGGACAGAACATCCTCGGATACAGACCGTATGCCGATGACGTTGTTAATGCATTCGTTGAAAAATCGATCGCCAATGGTATCGATATAATCCGTATATTTGACTGCCTTAACGATCTTCGAAATCTTCAGGCTGCGGTTGATGCCACAAACCGTGTCAAGAAGCAGGAAGGAAGAGGAAGCACACAGGTTGCGCTTTCATATACTCTCGGAGATGCATATACTCTTGAATACTGGGCTGATATGGCCAAGAAGATAGAAGATATGGGCGCTGATTCGATCTGTATCAAGGATATGGCAGGTCTGCTCCTTCCTTACAGGGCTGAAGAGCTTATCAAGGCAATGAAGGAGAACACCAAGCTTCCGATACAGCTTCATACCCATTATACATCAGGTGAAGCTTCAATGACTTACTTAAAGGCTGTTGAGGCGGGTGTTGATGTGATCGACTGTGCGATATCACCGTTCGCACTCGGAACGAGCCAGCCGGCTACGGAAGTTATGGTTGAGGCATTTAAGGGAACGCCTTATGATACCGGTTTGTCTCAGACAAAACTTGCCGAGATCGCAGATTATTTCCGTCCTTACAGGGAGGAATGCATAGAATCAGGTCTTATGAGTACAAAGGTACTCGGTGTTAACATCAAGACACTTCTCTACCAGGTTCCCGGTGGAATGCTCAGCAACATGGTATCCCAGCTCAAGGAACAGAATGCAGAAGACAAATATCAGGAAGTTCTCGAAGAGATCCCCAGAGTTCGAAAGGACTGTGGCGAGCCGCCTCTTGTAACACCTTCATCTCAGATTGTCGGAACACAGGCTATCTTCAATGTTCTTATGGGTGAGAGATACAAGATGGCAACCGGAGAGTTCAAGGATCTGCTCCGCGGTAATTACGGCCAGACCGTTAAGCCCATGAGTGAGGATGTAATCAAGAAAGTCATACCCGGTGAGAAGAGAAGTACTGCAAGATCTGCGGAAGCTACAGGACATGATAAGCCCGAGCTTGAAACTCTTGAATCGGAGATGAAACAGTACAAGCAGCAGGATGAGGATGTTCTCTCATATGCACTTTTCCCTCAGGTTGCAGTTGATTTCTTCAAATACCGTGAGGCCCAGCAGAGCAAAGTCGATCTGAAGAAAGCCAATACCGAAGCAGGAGCATACCCGGTATAAATTTTCGATAAATTTGATATTTGTGATGCAAAATATCATAACGTGTGTTACAATAAACAGGCAGTCAATTTTTTGGCTGCCCGTTTTATGGGGGATGGAGGTATTATGGCTAGAAAAGAACAGATTACCAAGCAGATGATCTTAGACGGTGCTTTTGACCTTGTAAGGACTCAGGGTATTGAGATGCTTACGGCGAGAAAGCTTGCCGCTCATATTTCATGCAGTACGCAGCCGATCTTTCGCGTTTATACGAATATGGAAGAGCTGTCAAATGAGGTTTTTGATGCTGCAAAGAAGTTTTATGAGCAGTTCTGTCTCGAATTCGAACAGAAAGAAGAGACTCCCTTTGTAGATCTCGGACTGTGCTATATCTCATTTGCCAAGAAGGAACTGAATCTTTTCAAGCTGCTTTTCCTGACGCCTCATGATGACAACAATACCATGTATGATCTTATCAACGGATCAGAGAACGGTTTTGTCATCAAACAGCTTCGCCGTATCAAGAATCTTGATATGAACAGAGCCGGTGATATATTCATGAAAGTGTTCATCTTTATGCACGGCATGGCCTGTATGGCAATATGCGGCGAACTTGATCTTACGACAGAGGAGATATTGCCTACTCTCAAAGAGACCATAGAGGGATTCTTTTAGAATATGACCGTATGTGTCGTTGGCGGCGGACCGGCCGGCATGATGGCAGCTATAGAAGCTGCGGGATATAATGATAAAGTGATGCTTTTCGAACAGAACGAAAAGCTTGGAAAAAAGCTGTTCCTTACAGGAAAAGGCAGATGTAATCTGACCAATGCCTGTAGTGTGGAAGAGCTTTTTGCTAATATTGCGACCAATCGTAAATTTCTCTTCAGTGCCTTTTACGGCTTTGATAACAGTGAAACGATCCGGTTTTTCAATGACCGCGGACTTGAGACAAAGGTGGAACGGGGACTTCGGGTATTTCCGGTATCCGATCATTCATCCGATGTAATAAAGATACTTCGGAGAGAACTTGAAAGAAAAAACGTAGAGGTGTATCTGAACACAAAAGTCACAAAACTTCTTACGGATGAAATATCAGGTTCGATATCAGGTGTTATTATAAAGCACGATAATAAAACAAAACAGATAACAGCTGATAAAGTTATCATGGCAACCGGAGGAATGTCGTATCCCCTGACGGGTTCGGACGGATCCGGGTTCGGTCTTGTCGAGGCTCTTGGGATCGAAGTAAAAACGTGCGAGCCCTCACTTGTACCTTTTACATGCAATGACAAAGACATAACATGCATGCAGGGGCTGACTTTGAAAAATGTAGGTCTTTGTGTTTCAAAAGATGATAAAATGCTGTACTCGGGTTTCGGTGAATTGCTGTTCACGCATTTCGGAATATCGGGTCCGCTTGTACTGACCGCCAGCACATGCATAAGACAGAGCGATTACAGGAAGGGATTAAAGGCTTTTATCGATCTTAAGAGTGCACTTTCTTTTGAAGAGCTTGACAGAAGAATATTAAGGGATTTTGAGGAAAGCCGTAATAAGAATTTTTCGAATTCGCTAAACAAACTGCTCCCCGCTAAAATGATAACAGCAGTTATCAAAAAGACGGGTATCCCGGCGGATAAAAAGGTAAATTCCATAACAAAAGAGGAGCGGAATATACTCTGCCGCATACTTAAATCGTTTGAGATCAAAATAGACGGTAACAGAGGTTTTGATGAAGCGATAATAACGAGAGGCGGTGTTGGGGTATCGGATATAGTACCATCCACAATGGAAAGCAGGAAGATAAAAGGGCTGTTCTTTGCCGGAGAAATGATCGACACAGATGCGCTGACCGGAGGGTTTAACCTGCAGATAGCATGGTCAACCGGACATCTGGCGGGAAGAAGCAGATAATTCAGGAGGATTTTATGGGTAAAAGTATTGCAATTGACGGTCCTGCGGGAGCAGGAAAGAGTACGATCGCCAAAATGGTGGCCAAGGAGCTTGGCTTTATCTATGTCGATACCGGGGCCATGTATCGTGCAATGGCGCTTTATCTTATACGCAGGGGGATTGATGCGGATGATACCGCCGGCATAGAAAAAGCATGTGAAGATGCGGATATATCGATAAGTTACGAGAATGATACGCAGGTCATCCTTCTGGGAGGGGAAAATGTCAACGCATTTCTTCGTACGGAAGAGGTCGGAAATATGGCATCGGTATCAAGTACAAACGGTAAGGTCCGCAAAAAGCTCGTTGCACTGCAGCAAAAGCTTGCAGACGAAAAGGATGTTGTCATGGACGGCAGGGATATCGGCACGGTTGTACTTCCGAACAGCAGATGCAAGATATATCTGACCGCATCAAGTGCCGTACGGGCAAAAAGACGCTATGATGAGCTGACTGAAAAAGGGCTAAGAGAAGATCTTGCCCGTATAGAAGAAGATATCATAAAAAGAGACCAGAGGGATATGACGAGGAGCAATTCGCCCCTTCGTCAGGCAGAAGATGCAGTTCTGATCGACAGCTCCGATATGACGATAGATGAAGTTAAGGACGCCATACTGACTATTGCGAAGGAGAAGCTTTAATGGATATCATACTGGCAAGATCGGCAGGTTTTTGTTTCGGAGTTGAAAGAGCCGTGAACACCGTGTATAAAGAGATCGAAGAGGGCGGCAGGATATACACATTAGGTCCTATCATTCATAACGACGCCGTTGTTTCGGATCTTGATAGAAAGGGAGTTCATGTTATAAACGATATTTCCGAACTTGATGGGATAAGCGGTGCCACTGTCATAATCAGATCACACGGAATATCCAAAAAAACGGAAGAAGAGCTTAAAAAAGCATCAAAAAAAGTAATAGATGCGACATGTCCTTTTGTGAAGAAGATACACGGTATCGTAAAGACGGCAAGCGCGCAGGGTGATAAGGTCATCGTTATCGGGAGCAAAGATCATCCGGAAGTGCAGGGGATCATAGGCTGGTGTGATGATTCGAACCCCGCCACGGTCATCGAAAACGAAGAAGAAGCATATACTTTTGATGCCGAATATGACAAAAAAATAACCGTTGTTTCTCAGACCACATTCAGGGCTGTCAAATTTAAAGAATTAGTTGAAATCTTGCGTAAAAAAGGGTACAATGTTAACGTTGTGAACACGATCTGCAATGCTACCGAGGCGAGGCAGGAAGAAGCAAGAAAGATCGCATCGGAAGTTGACATGATGATCGTTATTGGAGATAGCAAGAGCTCCAACACACAAAAGCTATACGAAATCTGCAGTCGTGAATGCAGGTGCACTCAGTATGTACAGACCAAGGATGACCTTGTAACTGATCCGTTGAGATCGCTCCGACGTGTAGGCATAACTGCAGGGGCTTCCACCCCTAAAAATATTATCGAGGAGGTTCAAAATTATGTCAGAATTAACTTTTGAACAAATGTTAGAAGAATCTTGCAAAACAATACACAACGGAGAGGTAGTTGAAGGAACTGTTATCGCGGTCAAACCTGATGAGATCATTCTCAACATAGGTTATAAAGCAGATGGTATAGTTACCCGTAACGAGTACTCCAATACGCCCAATATTGATCTTACTACTGTTGTCAATGTCGGCGACAAGATGGACACAAAGGTCATCAAAGTAAATGACGGTGACGGTCAGGTGTTGCTTTCGTACAAGCGTGTTGCTTTTGATAAAGGTAACAAGAGGATTGAAGAGGCATTTGAGAACAAAGAAGTCTTAAAGGCCGAGGTTGCCCAGGTACTTGACGGAGGATTAAGTGTTCTCGTCGAGGAATCAAGAGTGTTTATTCCCGCCAGTCTTGTATCTGACGGATATGAAAAGGATCTGTCCAAGTATCTCGGACAGGAAATCGAATTTGTCATCACGGAGTTCAACCCGAGAAAACGCCGTATCATCGGTGACCGCAAGCAGCTTCTTATGGCTGAGCGTGAAAAGCTTCAGAAAGAGCTGTTCGAGCGTCTCAAGGTCGGCGATGTCATCACCGGTGTTGTCAAGAACGTTACCGATTTCGGTGTGTTCATCGATCTCGGCGGAGCAGACGGTCTTCTTCATATATCGGAGATGAGCTGGGGCCGTGTGGAGAATCCCCGCAAGGTCTACAAGCCCGGGCAGGAAGTTCGTGTGTTTGTTAAAGAGATCAACGGAACCAAGATCGCTCTTTCACGTAAATTTGATGATGAGAATCCGTGGGTTGATGCAGAAAGCAAATTTGCGGTCGGCAAAGAGGTTACGGGTAAAGTTGCAAGAATGACCGATTTTGGTGCATTTATAGAACTTGAAGAAGGTATCGATGCACTCCTTCACGTATCACAGATATCCAGAGATCATATAGACAAGCCTTCAAACATTCTTTCCATAGGGCAGGAAGTTACCGCAAAGATAGTTGATTTTGATCTTGATAACAGGAAAATATCACTTTCGATGAAAGCACTTCTTCCGGATGATCCCGAGCCCGAAAAGAAAGCGGAATCGGTTGATGTCGAAGCCGCAGCAGAAGAAACTGCAGATTCTACGGAGGAATAATCTGATAGCTGATATGGATTACGAGAAATTTAAATCTTCGATTCTTCGGATGACAGGGATCGATCTGAGCGCATACAAAGAGAATCAGATGAAGCGCAGGATCAATACACTTATTGATAAACACAAGATCTCCGGATATGAGGAATTTGTAAATGCACTCAAGACCGACAAGAGCCTTTTCGAGGAATTTGTCAATTATCTTACGATCAACGTATCCGAATTTTACAGAAATCCCGATCAGTGGGATCTTATGGACAAGGTATTTATACCTGAGCTTATCGGCAAGTTCGGCAAGAACTTAAAGATTTGGAGTGCAGCATGCTCGACCGGTGACGAGCCTTACTCACTTGTCATGGCGCTGTCGAGACATCTTCCGCTCAACCAGATCAAGATCCATGCAACAGATCTTGACAAACAGGTACTTGCAGCGGCGAAGACGGGTATATATGCCGAGAAGAGTCTTGCGGGAGTTCCGAAGGATCTGCGGGACAAGTATTTTACCAAAGTCGGTAATTCCTATCAGATAAGCAATGAGATCAAGTCCAGGGTTGAGTTCAAGGAACATAACCTGTTAAAGGATCCGTACCAGAAGGGTTATCATTTTATCATCTGCAGAAACGTACTGATATATTTCACCGAAGAAGCGAAAGATGAGATATTCATGAAGTACGGACAGAGTCTTTGTAACGGCGGGATATTCTTTATCGGCAGTACCGAGCAGATAATGAACCACAGGAAATACGGGTTTGAGAGAAGAAATTCATTCTATTACGAGAAGAAGGACGAACTTCTCAAATGATCATCAGCGATGTTTCATCGTGAAAAATACGTTAATCAGTTTGCGGCCGAATTCTTCGGCCGTTTTTTCATCAAAATCTTCAGGAAAGCGGAAATACTTTCTTTTATCTTTATATGAAGTCTTAAGTACGGGATAAAAAATCTCAGCCGGCTGTTTTAAAAAGGAGCCCGTGACTTTCTGACAGCAGTTCTGTCTTGTCGCCTTTTGGTATCTGTTTTTCGGCAGAGAACCGGCCAATGCCCTGGGAATGACCGTGTCTTCTTCCGGAAGATAACAGTAGTCTTTGTAATTATCGAAAAAAAGCAGCATATCATCATGTATGACGGGAAGCCGTATGAGCATCCTGCCGTTTTCCGAAGAAAACTTAATATACATACTGTCGGTTTTGGCAATAAAAGATTTCGGTACAAAAACATCTGTTATGTATTCGAAGATCACCTCTTCACATTCGTCCCCGTACAGATCTTTATATTTGTCGAGCCTGTATCCTTTGAATGAAAGTGATACATTATAAAGATCGAGGTAATAAAGTATGGGCATGATACGGTGCATACCGAGCACATCCTCGAGGTTATGAGTGATAAGGAGCGACAGATCGGCCTCATGATTGTATGCAACATAATCTTTATACACCTGTATCAGTTCGCCGCCGCCGTATTTATCCTCACGGCTTATTTCGAGAAATGATTCTATCGCTTTCTGACGCATGGAACCGGGGAAAAGAAGATAACGAAGAGGGGCGCACATTTTATATACGTCTATCTGTGAGAACCGGTCCGTAAAGTCGTTCATATCATAAAGCAAAGCTTTGTATTTCAGATAAGGGATATCAAATTTGAGACCGTTAAAGTGTATGAGTGTCGTAAAGTTTTCTGAGTACTCCTCAAACTGCCGAAGTATATCGTATTCCTCATCGGGACTGTCAGCAAAGAAGAGTCTTGTCACAAATCCCTGATCGCTGTAATGTCCGCAGCCGATAAGATATAAAGTGGTAGTCTCTTTTTTAAGACCGGTTGTTTCTATGTCGATAAACAGTGAGGATGCCGGATCGCAAAATCGTTCCATCGGATATAACGGCGTAACGCCTTTGTATGTTCTGTCAATGGTCTTCATACTCACTCTATAATAATACAGTTTTTTTGCTATATCAATTGTCCTCAAATACAAAATATTGTATAATATACGGGATCTATATACCAATCCAAGGAGAAGGAAAGCATGTCAGGTCTTACTTTCAAAGGCGGAATACATACATATGAGGGCAAAGAGCTTACCAAAGACAAAAAGATCACGGATCTGCAACCTGTTTCCCCCGAACTTGTATATCCACTTTCCCAGCATATAGGAGCCCCGGCCGTTCCTGTTGTAAACGTCGGTGACCGTGTTCTTCGCGCGCAGATGATAGCCGATGCGAACGGATTTGTATCATCGCCCATATACTCGGCAGTATCGGGAACCGTTAAGGCAATCGAGAACAGGCGGAACGTGCAGGGCGTCATGACTATGTCAATAGTTATAGAAAATGATGAACTCTACGAGGAAGCTCCCGGTATCCCCGTCAGGCCGATCAACGAGATGACCAAGGAAGAAGTCATAGAGATCATCAGACGTGCCGGTATAATCGGAATGGGAGGAGCGGGATTCCCCACACATGTAAAGCTGTCCCCCAAGAATCCCGGCAAGATACATTTTGTTATCGCAAACTGCGCCGAATGTGAGCCGTATCTTACGTCTGACTACCGCAGGATGATAGAAGAGCCGGAGAAACTTGTCGCGGGACTGAAGATAATCCTCTGCCTGTTTGAACATGCCAAAGGTATACTTGCAGTGGAGGACAACAAACCCGACTGTATCAGGATCCTCAAAGACCTGTGTATCGATGAGCCGAGGATAAGCGTCAAAGTGCTTAAGACCAAATATCCCCAGGGTTCCGAAAGACAGCTCATCTATGCGACAACGGGAAGGGCGATCAATTCGAGCATGCTTCCTGCCGATGCAGGCTGTATAGTCAATAACGTTGACACCATCGTTGCCATCTATCATGCCGTCATAGAAGGAAGACCTCTCATGGAGAGGATAGTGACCGTTACCGGAGATGCCGTCAGATATCCGCAGAATTTCCGCGTATACACCGGGACAAACTATAATGATCTGATAGAAGCGGCGGGAGGCTTCAAATCCCCTCCGGGCAAGATCATTTCAGGCGGTCCGATGATGGGGTTTGCTCTGTTTGACACGAATGTTCCGGTCACCAAATCATCATCTGCTGTCACTGCATTTTTAAAAGATCCCGTATCGGAAAATCCGCCCGGTGCCTGTATCAACTGCGGACGATGTGTGGAAGCATGTCCTTCACGGCTTCTTCCCTCAAAGCTTGCCGATATAGCGGAACACTATGATGAGGACAGGTTCACAAAGATGAACGGACTCGAATGCGTCGAGTGCGGATGTTGCAGTTACATATGTCCCGCACGACGTCATCTGACTCAGGAGATCAAGATGATGCGTCAGAGTGTTCTTGCCAAAAGGAAGAAGAAATAACTACAGGAGAGCAACATGAGCGAATCATATAATGTTTCCGCATCCCCTCATGTAAGGAGTGCGGTCTCAACATCCAAAATAATGTTTTTTGTCACGGTAAGCCTTCTGCCTGCTTGTGGATACGGCATATATCAGTTCGGTTTTAACGCCGCGCTTCTTGTAGCCGTATGTATAGCTTCGTGCGTGATCTTTGAGCTGCTGTTTGAGCTTATCATCAAAAAGCGCCCGACGATCAGTGACTTAAGTGCGGTTGTGACGGGCCTTTTGCTTGCACTGAACCTTCCGTGCGATGCGACCTGGTGGATGGGCATCATAGGAAGTGCGTTTGCAATTATCGTTGTGAAGATGCTTTTCGGCGGACTGGGGCAGAACTTCATGAATCCCGCTCTGGCGGGAAGATGTTTTCTGATGATATGCTTCACGGCCAGGATGACATCTTTTTCTTTTGACGGAGTCACCTGTGCAACACCGCTTTATACGATAAGGGAAGGCGGTTATGTACAGCTTACCGATATGTTCCTCGGACGTATTCCGGGTACGATAGGAGAAGTCAGCACACTTGCACTGCTTATAGGGGCAGCGTTTCTGATAATAACCGGAGTGATCGATTTTCGCATCCCGTGTGCATATCTTGTTTCATTTGTGATATTTATGGGGTTATTTGCCGGTCACGGATGGGATATAACATATCTTGCCGCTCAGCTTTGCGGTGGCGGACTGATGCTCGGCGCATTTTTCATGGCAACAGACTATGTCACGAGTCCGATCACCAGGACCGGACGTATCATATTCGGTATATGCTGCGGACTGCTGACGGGACTGTTCAGAGTGTTCTCGTCATCGGCAGAGGGTGTCAGCTATGCCATTATTATCAGCAATCTTCTTGTCCCTCTCATAGAGAGGATGACTCTCCCGAAATGTTTCGGAAAGGGAGGTGAGATCTGATGGGCAGTTTTGTTAAGAACGTATTGTGTCTGACGATTATCACACTTGTTGCCGGAGTAGGATTGGGTGCCGTATATGATGTCACCAAGGAGCCTATCAGGCAGATGGAGGAGAATACAAAACTTAAGGCTTACAGGGCTGTATTCCCGGATGCGGCTGAGTTTAAGGAGGATGATGATCTTAACGAAAAAGCTGCCGTTGCAGGTACGATAGACGGCTGTGACATAGACTCCGTGGTCATCGCCTCGGATGCTTCCGGAAATGATATAGGTTATGTTATAAACGTCACTACACATGAAGGTTACGGTGGGGATATAAGTATATCCATGGGCGCGGATAACAGCGGAACGGTCAGGGGTGTTGAGATACTCAAGATATCCGAGACGGCTGGACTCGGCATGAAAGCGACCGAGCCCAAATTCAAAGATCAGTTTAAGGACAAGAACGTCACTATGTTTTCGTATACCAAGAGCGGAGCCAAATCGGATTTTGAGATCGATGCGATAAGCGGAGCCACGATCACAACAAAGGCTGTGGTCAATGCGGTTAACTGCGGACTGTCATTTTTAGGATCGGTCAGAGGAGACTGAATATGAAGAAATGTTTTGAGCGTCTGTTTAACGGACTGATTAAAGAAAACCCCACATTTGTTCTGATGCTCGGTATGTGTCCCACACTTGCCGTTACGACATCGGCCATAAACGGAGTCGGCATGGGTCTGACGACAACGGCTGTACTTATATTGTCAAATATCATAATCTCAATGCTCAGGAAAGTCATTCCCGACGGAGTGAGGATCCCTGCGTTCATAGTCGTTATTGCAAGCTTTGTTACAATAACCGAACTTCTTCTAGAGGCTTATATACCGTCGCTTTACGAATCTTTAGGGCTTTATATCCCGCTTATAGTCGTAAACTGCATTATCCTCGGCCGCGCCGAGAGCTTTGCCTCGAAGAACAATGTTATCCATTCGGCTTTTGACGGCCTCGGAATGGGACTGGGATTTACGTTTGGACTTACATGCATAGGTATAGTCAGGGAGCTTATCGGAAACGGGTCGGTATTTGATATTGCCGTGCTTGGCGAATCATATGAACCGCTGACAATATTCATACTCGCGCCGGGGGCTTTTCTTGTACTTGCATTTCTTGTGGCGCTTATGAATGCAATCAAACTTAAGAAGGGCAGGGATACCGGTATTACCGGGGACTGTGACAAACTGTGCAGGAACTGTCCCAACACCGGATGTGCCGGAAAAAGGATTGATACGGAGGCGGTAAGATGATAAAAGAACTGATCATAATAGCCATCGGATCGGCATTTATCAATAATGTGGTATTGTCGCAATTTCTCGGGATATGTCCGTTTCTCGGCGTGTCGAAGAAGATCAATACCGCGGCGGGAATGGGAAGTGCGGTTGTCTTTGTCATAACACTGGCTTCTCTTGTTGCAGGAGCGATATATAAGTATCTGCTTGTACCTTTTGACATAACATACCTTCAGACCATTGTATTCATCCTGGTCATAGCGGCACTCGTCCAGTTCGTTGAGATGTTTCTCAAGAAGAGGATGAAAGGCCTGTATCAGGCGCTCGGAGTGTATCTTCCGCTTATCACGACGAACTGTGCGGTTCTCGGTGTTGCTCTTACCAATGTCAAGAAGGATTACACGATCCTGGAAGGAGTAGTGAACGGACTGGCCACGTCAGTCGGATTTCTTGTGGCGATCGTCATTCTTGCGGGACTGCGCGAGAAGATGGAATACAATGACATACCGAAGCCTTTTCGCGGCATGCCCGTTGTTCTTCTTACGGCCTGCCTTATGGCAATCGCCTTTTTCGGCTTTTCGGGCCTTAAATAAGATCTTTTTAAGTAAATTTACCGATTACGGGGGAAACACGGAATGGAGTTTAACAGTATTTTGATCTCGGTGATCGTCGTCGGAGGATGCGGTCTTCTGATCAGTATATTCTTGAGTATATTTGCAAAGAGATTTGCCGTTGCGGTCAATGAAAAAGAAGAAGCTGTCCTTGAGGCGCTTCCGGGCAACAACTGCGGCGGATGCGGATTTCCTGGATGCTCCGGCCTTGCCGCTGCGATAGTAAAAGGAGAAGCCGAGGTTTCAGGCTGTCCAGTCGGAGGCAGGGATGTCGCTGAAGCGATAGCAAAGATCATGGGTGTCGAAGCCGGGAATATCGTTAAAAAAGTTGCCTTTGTAAAATGCAACGGTACGTGTGAAGTGGCGGGAGAAGACTATTCATACACCGGACCGCAGGATTGTAAAAGTGCGGCCATAGTACCCGGAAGAGGAAGCAAGTCATGCAATTACGGATGTCTGGGATTCGGTTCATGCCAAAAGGTCTGTGATAATGATGCCATCAGCATAGTGGGCGGCATCGCAGTTATAGATCCCGAAAAATGCGGATCATGCGGGAAATGTGTCAATGCATGTCCGATGGGCCTTATCGAGCTTGTACCATATGAATCGAATGTAAGAGTTGCATGTTCATCGAAGGATAAGGGGGCGGTAACCGCAAAAGCATGTAAGGCCGGATGTGTCGGCTGCGGGATCTGCGTCAAGACGTGCCAGTACGGTGCGATCACGGTTGAAAATAACATTGCACACATAGATTACGATAAATGCGTTCGTTGTAAAGCCTGCGCCGAAAAGTGTCCGAAGAAGATCATCACTGTCTGATATATTCTGCGGCATCAGAAGAGAAGATCATAGAAGCGTCCTTTCGTATGAAGACGGCTTCGGTATCAGCGGTATTTTCGATAAGATCCATGCCCTTTTCAGATCCCAGCAGTATACATACAGTGCACAGACAGTCGGCATCAACCGCATCAGATGTGATCACGGTCACGGATTCCAGATCGGTATCAACCGGGTATCCGGTTTTGGTATCAAGGATATGATGATATAAAGTATCGTTAACGGTAAAGGCACGTTCATATATACCGCTCGTCGCAACAGCCGCATCGGAAAGAGTAAGGGCGGCAGCGACACTGCCTTTGTTGAACGGATCGTTTATCCCGATCGTAAAGGGTGTATTTTCTGCCTTGCTCCCGACAAGGCGTATATCTCCTCCGATGTTTATTACGGCACCGGTAAGAGGACATGCAGATAAATAGTCGGCTATCCTGTCTGCAATATATCCTTTGGCGACGGCACCGGCATCGATCGTGACATTGTCTTTGGCAGTGACTGTCATATTGTCTTCATCAACAATAAGATCATGCCAGTTGACATGGGACAATGCATTTTTGATCTTATCATCATCGGGAACGGACGGGTTTTCTTCATGAAAATCCCACAGGGCCGAAACAGGATATATGGTTATATCAAACCGGCCGTCTGTAAGATCACAGTACTTAAGGGCAGTACCTAGAAGAGATATGGTATCTTCCGAGACGGTAACACTTTTTCCGTCACTTGAATTTATCTTTGAAATATCACCGCCGGCACTGTTTTTGTCAAAGAGTTTTTCGTATCGGTCGCATATATTCATGCATTCATCGAGGATCTGTTCGGATTCTTCTGCCGGAGCACCGTAAATATCGATATTTACTATGGTGTCAAAATATATGCCCGAACGGGATGAAGAAACAGGGGACGAGCAGGCACACATATGCACCGTAATGATCAGGACGGATATTATAAACACAGTTTTTTTCATACATTATTATCTATCACAAGTATATTAAAAGGTCAAAGGATTATTTGACGGATAAAGAGGTATCATATGGCATCATCTTACATGAATCAGGACCCGGATGATAACAGATCGTATAAGAAGACTGTTGCTATGTGCGTGGCAGCGGCATCACTTGTGATACTGCTGTTCCTTGTCGTTCTGTATGTCAATACAGAGCCGAAAAAAACGGCCGTAAAGCCCCCCGAAACAAAAGAAGAAGAGAGGGAGGATGATTTTTTAAGTGACAGTCACAACATAACATCTTCCGAGCTTGAATTTTGGGAAGACGCAAAAAAGGAGAGCCGCACAGCCAAGGCCGATCCGAAAGAGGACGAAGGAGAACTTACTCCTTACAAGGATCCCGATTCCGAATCCGAAGAAGGATCATCTTCCGACAAAGATACCGATAAAGAAAAAGATAAAGATAAAGATGATGATTCGGACGATGATTCATCATCGTCAACACCCAAAAAAAAGCGTGATGAGGGCGAAGAGGGTGAAGGATCCCTTAACAAGGATTCAAAGGATGATGCTCCGAAAGATAAAGAAAACTACCTTGCCGTTGAAGGTTACAACGGCAAGAAAACATATTATGAGATATTATCCGATGTTCCCAAGAACGATTATGACTTTGAGAGCAACCTGATCCACGAGAACGGTATGGTCTCATACAAAGACAGCAAGCGGGAAGGGATCAAGGGTGTCGACCTGTCCAAGTATAACGGAACTGTTGATTTTGCAAAGTTAAAGGATGCAGGCGTGAGATTTGCCATGCTGCGGCTCGGCAGTCGCGGCTACGGTACCGGAACCATCACACTTGATGAGAAGTTTGTGGAGTATGCTCAGAACGCCCAGCTTGCCGGGATCCAGACAGGTGCTTATTTTTATTCACAGGCGATAAGTGAGGCTGAAGCCATAGAGGAAGCAAACTATATCGTGGGTGCCGTTTCCGGGTTTAACATCAAATATCCCATTGCCATTGATATAGAGACAGTCAGCGGTGATGAGGCCAGGACAGACAAACTCACATCAAAGGAGCGTACCGCGGTCGTAAAGACATTTTGCGATACAGTAAAGGGCTACGGTTACAAGCCCGTTGTTTATGCAACAAGGGATATGATCATAACGGGGCTGGATCTTGTGGAACTCGGAGATTATGATATCTGGCTGTCTGATGAAAATGTTCCCACAGATTTTCCTTATAAGTTCACTATGTGGCAGTACAACAAAAAAGGAAGGATAGACGGGATAGACCAGGATATCGATCTGGACATAAGCTTTATCAATTACGAACAGAAGTGAGATAACGTTTAAGTAAAATCGGCAAATATCCTGTCTGATATCGGAACCTTGATGTACATAAGAGCGTAGTCTTTGGCAGACAGGGAATCTATATAATTCTGTCTGAAGTTTTTGCCGGGGCGTGCTTTTTTGATGATATCCGCTGCTTTGTTGTATGCAATGGCAGCCTCGGTCTCTGTATCATATGTACCGATCGTATACAGTCCGTTTACGAGAATACGGGCCGAATACTTCGTATAAACACCGCGCTTGACGGCATATACACCTGTGTAGCGGTTGATTATCTCTATATTGTCATACCTGAAATCATATCTGTCACCGTTGATAAATCTGTAGTCACGGCCGAGCACCGCATGGGGCTTGATCCCGTACCTGCTGTACAGATTGACCTGCATACCGTAATCGGCTACCCACAGATGACCACGCCTGCGGCTGATCTTGTGGCTGGCAAAATAAAACAGATCGTCTATATCGAACTTAAAAACCATTGAAGGAGTGAGATAGTAGGAAAAGTAAGTCTTCTCAAGATAGATGGGATTCTTGATATAAACATTGTTATCCCTGAAATTGATAATGGTAACGAATTTGTCAAAATCAAGTGCCGTATCCGTGCGGTAAGCATCAATGGTTATTGACCTGTTGGAGATCAGCTCCTTGGCAACCCTGTAGGCATTGTGAGCAGCATCCTCGGTACTGTAGCTTCCGAGACTTATATGCTTGTTCTTATAGGTGACGGAACTCCTGTAATAGTATTTCCCGTTCTTGAGCTGTGCCTTGAATGCGCCGGCAAGTGCCATACTTCCATTACCTTTCATGTATAAGATTCAGTAACCAACGTCTACATTAATATAACACGACTTTCATTTGATTGCATTAATAAAATCATTTTTTACGTTCTTTGATCAAAAAAAACGCGTTGACAGCAAACATTATGTAGTGTTAAATTATAGTTTATGATACAAGATATTGTTTCCGGGAGGTAATTATGGCTGTATTATCCACTGATCAGGACACGAACAAAAATACTGAGGATTCGGTTGATTACGCATCGCTTTACAAACCTGACAGACCGGTCAGGATGATCAAGAAGGACGGGACCCATGAGGATTTTAACGTCCAGAAAGTCGTTGATGCGGTCGGCAAGTCGGCATACAGGGCACTTACGAAGTTTTCCGAGGAAGAGAAGGCTTTTATATGTCAGAAGGTTGTTGACAAGGTCAATGAACTTGGTGCTGACGAGATCCCGATCCCCGTTATGCATAATATAGTCGAATCGGCTCTTGAAGAAGTCAAGCCGATAGTTGCCAAGAGTTACAGGGATTACCGGAACTACAAGCAGGATTTTGTCAGGATGCTTGATGACGTGTACATGAAGAGCCAGTCCATCATGTACGTGGGTGACAAGGAAAACGCAAATACCGATTCTGCTCTTGTATCGACAAAGAGGAGTCTTATCTTTAATCAGTTCAACAAAGAACTGTATCAGAAGTTTTTCCTTACGACAGAAGAGATCCAGGCCTGCAGGGACGGTTATATTTATATTCACGATATGTCAGCCAGGCGTGATACGATGAACTGCTGTCTTTTTGACGTGGAAAGCGTTTTAAAAGGCGGTTTTGAGATGGGTAACATCTGGTATAACGAACCGAAAACACTTGATGTCGCATTTGATGTGATAGGAGATATCGTGCTGTCGGCGGCAAGCCAGCAGTATGGCGGATTCACGGTACCTTCTGTCGATCTTATCCTTGAACCTTATGCCGAGAAGAGCTATCAGAAATATATAGATAAGTATAAGGCGCTCGGAATAGATGAAAAAAGAGCCGAAGAGGAAGCCGAAAAGGACGTTCATCGTGATTTTGAGCAGGGCTTCCAGGGATGGGAATACAAGTTCAATACGGTTGCCAGTTCCAGGGGTGATTATCCGTTCATCACGGTAACTGCAGGTACAGGAACGGCAAGGTTTTCCAAGATGGCGACGATCACGATGCTCGATGTCAGAAGAGCCGGACAGGGCAAGAAGGAATGCAAGAAGCCGGTTCTCTTCCCGAAGATCGTATTTTTGTATGATGAGAATCTTCACGGTCCGGGCAAGGAACTTGAGGACGTGTTTGAAGCCGGTGTCAGATGCTCGAGCAAGACGATGTATCCCGACTGGCTGTCGCTTACCGGAAAAGGTTATATTGCATCAATGTACAAAAGATACGGCAAGATCATCTCACCCATGGGATGCAGGGCTTTTCTGTCACCATGGTACGAACGCGGGGGGATGCATCCGGCTGATGATGACGATGTTCCCGTGTTTGTCGGCAGATTCAATATAGGAGCGGTATCACTTAATCTTCCGATGATCCTTGCCAAGTCACGTCAGGAGAGTAAGGACTTCTATTCGGTACTTGATTACTACCTCAATCTGATCAGACAGCTTCATATAAGGACATATGCATATCTCGGCGAGATGCGTGCGTCGACCAATCCTCTTGCATACTGTGAGGGCGGATTTTACCAGGGGCACTTAAAGCTTACCGACAAGATCAAACCGCTTCTTAAATATGCAACGGCATCTTTCGGTATCACGGCTCTTAACGAGCTCCAGCAGCTTTATAACAAAAAATCACTGTACGAGGACGGACAGTTCGCTCTTGAAGTGCTCGAGTATATAAACACCAAGATCACGCAGTTCAAAGAAGAGGACGGGAACCTTTATGCCATCTACGGAACTCCCGCGGAAAATCTGTGCGGACTGCAGGTCAAGCAGTTCCGTAAGAAATACGGGATAATCGAGAATGTTTCCGACAGGGATTATGTATCAAACAGTTTCCACTGCCATGTCACGGAGGATATCACTCCGATCGAGAAACAGGACAGTGAATACAGGTTCTGGGAGCTTTCAAACGGCGGTAAGATCCAGTATGTGCGTTATCCGATAGACTACAATCTCGGGGCTATCCGTACCCTTATCAACCGTGCCATGGATATGGGACTGTATGAGGGCGTTAATATGTCACTTGCATATTGTGACGACTGCGGTCACCAGGAGCTCGAGATGGATGTGTGTCCGAAGTGCGGCAGCCGTAATCTCACAAAGATCGACAGGATGAACGGATATCTGTCATATTCGAGAGTTCACGGGGATACGCGTCTTAATGATGCCAAGATGGCTGAGATCGCCGAAAGGAAGAGCATGTAATGAGATATCATAACATTACCAAGGACGACATGCTCAACGGCGATGGTCTCCGTGTCGTATTATGGGTGGCCGGATGTTCCCACTGCTGCAGCGAATGTCAGAATCCTTCGACGTGGGATCCGAACGGCGGGCTGCCTTTTGACGACGCTGCCAGAGAAGAGATATTTACGGAACTTCGCAAACCTTACATCAGCGGAGTGACCTTTTCGGGTGGAGATCCGATGTACTGTACGAACTATCAGGACATCAGAGATCTTGCCATGCAGATCAAGGACAGATTCCCGGGCAAGACTGTATGGATGTATACCGGGGATTCGTGGGAAGATCTGTATACCGATCCGTTGATGAAGTATATAGACGTACTTGTGGACGGGGAATTTCATGCAGAAGAGCGGGATGTGAAGCTTCTCTGGAAGGGAAGTGCCAACCAGCGGGTTATCGATGTCGCGGCAACTCTTTCATCCGATACCCCGGAAGTTCCCGTGATCTATTGTGACGATTATTATTAAATGACAGATCTATTGTCTGAATCATGAAAAGGATGGAATATGAACAGGATAGCCAGATTCAGTAAAGTAAGCTTTTCCCAATTCTTATCGGCTTATAAGGATGATTTCGGAGGAGATGATGAACAGATACGTGCCATATATGAATCGATAGACCTTCCGAAAAGGGCTACGGCAGGCTCTGCCGGGTATGATTTTTACACTCCGGTGGCAATACATCTGGAGCCGGGCCAGACCGTAAAGATCCCGACGGGGATAAGAGCCGAGATGAACAGCGACTGGGTGCTCATGATCTTCCCGAGAAGCGGTCTTGGTTTTAAATACAGGCTGCAGCTTAACAATACTGTCGGGGTTATAGACAGCGACTACTGTAATTCCGATAATGAAGGACACATTTTCATTAAGATAACAAACGATTCCAAAGAAGGAAAGACCGTTGATGTTCCCGCAGGCGGCGGGTTTGCCCAGGGGATATTCCTTCCGTACGGGATCACTGAAGATGATGACACTACCGATGAGCGAAACGGCGGATTCGGAAGCACAGGCAGATGAATAAACACGAACATATAATCACATTCGTAGAAGAAGGAAGCATTGCCGCCCAGATGGGAGTTGAGGCCGGCGATGCTCTTCTTAGTATTGACGATAATGTGATCGAAGACATACTTGACTACCGTTTTTACGTTCAAAGCAGCGAACTGACCGTTTCAATACGAAAGACCGACGGCGAGATCTGGGATCTTGAGATTGAAAAAGATGAAGAAGAGGATCTCGGAATAGATTTTGGTGAAGGGATCATGGATGAGTACAGAAGCTGCAGAAATAAATGTATCTTCTGCTTTATCGACCAGATGCCCGCTGGTATGAGACCCACACTGTATTTCAAGGACGATGATTCAAGGCTGTCGTTTCTTCAGGGCAATTACGTGACACTGACGAATATGGACGATCACGATATCGACAGGATCATCCGCTACAGACTGAGTCCGATAAACATTTCCGTTCAGACTACCAATCCCGAACTTCGCTGTATGATGCTGAATAACCGTTTTGCAGGGCAGGCGCTTTCCAAGATCGGCAGGCTTTATGAAGCCGGTATAACCATGAATGCCCAGATAGTACTCTGCAAAGGCGTAAATGACGGGGATGAACTCAAAAGATCGCTCAACGATCTGCTTCAATATGCACCGGTCATGCAAAGCGTCTCTGTTGTTCCGGTGGGCCTTACCAAATACCGCGAGGGGCTGTATCCTCTCGAAGCCATAGTAAAAGAGGATGCCCTGGAGGTACTGGCTGTAACGGAAGACATACAAAAGCGGGCAATGAAAGACCATGGTATTCATTTTGCCCATGCTTCGGATGAGATATACATACTGGCAGAAAGGCCGATCCCGCCGGCTGATGAATATGATGACTATCCGCAGCTCGAGAACGGAGTCGGGATGCTGCGGCTTATGATGGATGATTATGACAGCGCATACGAACGGGCAGTAGCTTACATAAATGAAGGAAAGATAGATGTAAATGCATGCTCTGCCTCGTTTTCCATTGTTACCGGTTCCCTTGCCCGGCCGTATGTCGACAGGGCCGTGGGGAAGATCTGTGCCCTGTTTCCAAACGTTTCGTATAACGTATATGCCGTAAGGAATGATTTTTTCGGGGAAAAGATCACGGTAACGGGGCTTGTTACGGGAGGAGACATAATAGCGCAGCTTAAGGGTAAAGAACTCGGAGACTGTCTTTTCATACCGTCACAGATGATGAAAAGAGATGAGGACATTTTCCTTGATAACATCAAGGTTTCGGACCTTGAGGGGGCTTTACAAGTAAATACACATATTGTAAAATCAAACAGATTGGACCTTATTGATTTTATACTGAAAGAGAAGCTTTATGAGTAAGCCGGTTGTGGCCATAGTAGGTCGGCCGAACGTAGGCAAATCAAGCCTGTTCAACGTATTGTGCGGACAGCGCATATCGATAGTAAAAGATACGCCCGGAATAACCAGAGATCGGATATATGCCGAGGTTTCCTGGCTGGATCGTAATTTCACACTGATAGATACCGGCGGGATCGAGCCTGACAGTTCGGACAGGATCCTTCAGATGATGAGGGAACAGGCTCAGACGGCGATAGATACGGCTGATGTCATAGTGTTCATGGTGGATGTCAGACAGGGACTGGTTGATTCGGATTCCAAGGTGGCCGATATGCTGCGCCGCAGCAAGAAGCCTGTTGTTCTGTGTGTCAACAAAGTTGATGACATCCGTAAATTCGGCAATGACGTATATGAATTCTACAATCTTGGGATCGGAGATCCCGTTGCCGTATCGGCTGCAAACCTACAGGGCCTCGGTGAGCTTCTTGATGCCGTTACGGCGTATTTTCCTCCGTCATCGGATGATGAGGAAGAAGATGAGCGTCCGAAGATAGCCATAGTTGGCAAGCCGAATGTCGGAAAATCATCCATAATCAATAAACTGACAGGCAAAGAACGTGTGATCGTATCCGATATAGCGGGTACCACAAGAGATGCCGTTGACACAACAGTCCGGCATGATAAAAAAGAGTACATTTTCATAGATACGGCCGGTCTTCGCAGGAAAAAGAACGTCAAGGAAGATCTTGAGCATTATATGGTCGTCAGAACGGTTGCGGCAATTGAAAGATGCGATGTTGCCGTTATTGTTATTGATGCCTCTGAAGGTGTGACCGAGCAGGATGCCAAAATAGCGGGTATTGCCCATGACAGCGGAAAAGGCATCATTATCGCCGTCAATAAATGGGATACAGTCGAAAAAGACGGAAAGACTGCCAAAAAGTTTGAAAAGGACATACGCAATGTTCTGTCGTTCATCCCGTATGCCCAGATAATGTTCATATCTGCGGTCACGGGACAGAGGCTTACAAAGCTCTATGATGTCATCGACAGTGTGTGTGCAAGTGCTTCGATGCGTATTGCCACCGGTGTACTCAACGAGATCATGACGGAAGCTACAGCGCTTCAGCAGCCGCCAAGTGATCGCGGTAAGAGACTTAAACTGCTCTATATGACACAGGTGGGTATCAAACCGCCTACTTTTGTTATATTTGTTAATGATAAAGAACTGATGCATTTTTCCTATGTCAGATATCTGGAAAATCAGATCCGGAATGCTTTCGGATTTGTCGGAACACCGCTTAAGTTCGTTATCAGGGAAAGAGGAGAAAATTGACGCAGCGACTGATATGCCTTGTTATCGGCTATGTTTGCGGCCTGTTTCAGACAGGATATATAGTCGGAAAGGCAAAGGGTATAGATATTAGAGAACACGGCAGCGGCAATGCCGGCACAACCAATATCCTCAGGACAATGGGGATCAAATATGCGGGAATAGTATTGCTCGGGGATGCGGTAAAATGTGGGGTCGCCATTCTGATCACAAGGCTCATCTATCAGGCTTCGCATGCGGATATTCTGCCGCTTTTGTTTTTGTATGCTTCCTTTGGAGCGATACTCGGACATAATTTCCCTTTTTACATGAACTTCAAAGGCGGAAAAGGGATAGCCGCCACCGCCGGATTCATACTTTTCGGACTGTCTCCGGTAATGACTCTTGTGGGGATAGTTGTATTCTTTTCCGTCTTTTTCCTGACTCATTACGTCTCTTTAGGATCCATATTGCTGTATTTTGCACTGGCAGTATGTTCGGTTGTTTTCATGATGACGGATTTCTACGGCTGGACTGCACAGGGAGCGGGTAATCTGTACAGGGAATATATAGGAGTCATATTGGTTATGTTGATCCTTATGCTTGTACGGCACAAGGAAAACATCAAGCGGCTGATCAACGGAAATGAGCGCAAGACATATCTGAAACAGCGCCCTGAAATAGAAGTAAAATAATACCGGAGGTAAAAGACATGGCAGATGTCAGTGTGATCGGTGCAGGAAGCTGGGGCACCGCATTATCTGTCGTTTTGTCGGATAACGGACACAATGTTACAGTTTGGTCCATCGATCAAAACGAGATAGATATGCTGAAATCACATCACGAACACAAAGATAAGCTTCCCGGCGTTAAACTGCCGGAGAATATGATCTTTACGACGGATCTGAAGATGGCTTGTCACAACAAGGAACTGCTCGTAATGGCGGTCCCGAGTATTTATACAAGAAGTACCGCGGTCCTCATGAGTCCGCTCGTTGAAAAAGATCAGATCATAGTAAATGTAGCAAAGGGTATAGAGGAGGATTCCCTCATGACCCTTTCGGATATTATCGAGCAGGAGATCCCACAGGCCAAAGTCGCAGTGATGTCCGGTCCCTCACATGCGGAAGAGGTCGCAAGGAATATACCGACAACGTGTGTGGTCGGTTCAAAGAGAAAGGAAACAGCCGAATTTGTTCAGAACATGTTCATGAACAAGGTATTCCGGGTATATACAAGCCCGGACGTGCTGGGGATAGAACTCGGGGGTGCCCTAAAAAACGTGGTGGCTCTTGCAGCGGGGATGGCAGATGGACTGGGGTATGGTGACAATACCAAAGCCGCCCTGATTACAAGAGGTATTTCGGAAATCTCACGTCTCGGAGTAAAGATGGGTGCCAAAGCAGAAACATTTGCAGGACTTACGGGGATCGGTGATCTGGTTGTCACGTGTGCCAGCCGCCATTCAAGGAACCGCAAAGCCGGAATGCTCATGGGGCAGGGGCATACACCCGAAGATGCCATGAAGGAAGTAAATATGGTCGTTGAAGGTGTATACAGTGCCAAAGCAGCGCTGGCTCTTGCAAAAAAATATGATGTCGAGGTTCCGATCATAGAATACGTCAATGAAATACTGTTTAACGGGGCAGATGTTAAAGATGCCGTTACGACCCTTATGAGCAGGGAAAAGAAAGACGAGTATTTCGGACTTGACTGGAAGGAAGATTAGATATGGATATTAATGCCGGAGGATTCAAGAGTACCGGAACATATATAGCATCACCGGAACTGATGAGTGCGGTCAATGTTGCCAGAGCACTTGCCAAGCCGCTTCTTATAAAAGGTGAACCGGGCACGGGCAAGACGATGCTGGCAAAGGCCATAGCAGAGTCTCTTGATATGCCACTTATCACATGGAACATCAAGTCGACCACCAAGGCCCAGGACGGCCTGTATATGTACGATACGATACAGCGTCTGTATGACGGGCAGTTTGGTGAGGAAGGCGTAGATGACATAGCACGATATATCAAGCTTGGAAAACTCGGAGAAGCTTTTTCAAGTGATGATCAGGTTGTTCTTCTTATCGATGAGATAGATAAGGCGGATCTGGAGTTCCCGAACGATCTTTTATGGGAACTTGACCAGATGGAGTTTTATATACATGAGACCAAAGAGACGATAAAGGCAAAGCACAGACCTGTTGTCATCATCACTTCAAATGCCGAGAAGGAGCTGCCGGATGCCTTTCTTCGCAGATGTATATTCCATTACATAGCGTTTCCGGACAGGGAACTTATGGATGAGATAGTAAGGACACATTTTGAAAAGGTCGATGAACATATTCTGAAAGAAGCCATGGATGTGTTTTATCTGATACGCGAAGAAAAATCCGTAAAGAAAAAACCCAGCACATCTGAGCTTATTGACTGGGTGAATGCTTTGCAGCTCGGGGGTATCGATGCCGACACGATCAGATCCGCGCTTCCTTTCATAGGTACGGTTGTAAAAAAGGATGAGGACCTTGAGACGGTCTCTCATATCAGCTTCGGGTGACGGATGTTTACCGGATTCTTTTACTTTTTAAGAGAAAAAGGAATGAATATAGGACTGTCCGAATGGCTGTCCCTTGTAGAGGCTATGGATAAGGGGCTGATAGGCGGCAGTTTCACGCAGTTCTATCTGATATCCAGGATGATACTTGTCCGGAACGAATATGAATTCGACAAGTATGACATGATATTCGAGGAATACTTCAAAGGGATCAAACACGATTTTGACGATATTTCCGAACAGATGCGCAAATGGCTTGAGAAACCGGAATATCAGGCGTTTCGTGAAGATCTTGAGAAGAAAAAAGCACTGCTCGAAGAAGAGGGTATCCCTATCGTTGATAATGAAGATGTACTTGCCAAATTCAGGGAACGTCAGAAGGAACAGGACAGCGAACATCAGGGCGGTAACCAGTGGGTCGGTACAGCCGGCAACAGTTCATACGGCAATCTCGGCGGCCACCTGGGCGGCGTAAGGGTCGGTGGCACTACAGGTTATCAGTCGGCCTTCCAGGTAATAGGAGAACGTAAATTCCGTGATTTTCGAAATGACAGAGTTCTCGATAACAGACAGTTTCAGATGGCACTGCGGTCACTGCGGCAGTTCTCCACACGGCTTGATATAGACAAGACCGAGCTTGACATTGATAAAACGATAGATTCAACCTGTAATAACGGAGGACATCTGAAGATCGAGATGCAAAAGCCCAGGAAGAATTCCGTCAAGCTTTTGCTGCTCATGGATTCCGGCGGGACGATGATCCCATATACGAATCTGTTAAACGAACTGTTTCATTCGGTTAACAGATCCAACCATTTTAAGGATATCAAGACATACTTCTTTCATAACTGTATATATTCGCATGTTTACAATACGCCCGAATGTGAATACGGGGATTGGATCGAGACCGAATGGCTGCTTAAAAACTTAAACAGCGAATATAAAGTGATCATAGTGGGAGATGCCGCAATGGCACCCGAGGAGCTGTACAGCCTGACCGGTAATTACAGAGGACCGAATGACGGTTATTCAGGTATGGAATGGCTGCTGCGCCTGAAAAAGCATTTTAAAAGGGTTATATGGCTCAATCCCAAAATGGCGCCGGGCAGTGCTCCGTGGAGAGAAGCCGAAACAGCGGTGAAGAACACGTTTTCAATGTACAGACTGACAGTCGAAGGACTCAAGGAAGGCATGAAATATCTGATGCTAAACAGATAGGAGGGATCAGTATCATATGCATAAAGTAATGATCGTTGATGATAATATGACGAATCTTATCATGGCAAAAAAAGCTCTTGAAGACCTGTATGAGATAATACCCGTATCTTCGGGAAAGATCGCACTTGAGTTCTTACAGGAGATGCCGGAGCCTCCGGACGTTGTGCTTCTTGACATCGATATGCCTGATGTTAACGGATTTTTCGTTATATCGCAGATGAAGAACGTGCCTAAACTGGCCGGAATACCGGTCGTATTTCTGACGGCACAGGAAGATATCACAACCGAGATCGAAGGGTATTCATTAGGTGCGATCGATTATATCCGCAAGCCTTTTACGGCAACACTTCTCCGGAAGCGAGTTGATATCCATATCAAATTTGTTGAATCGCAGAAGCAGAACGAAAGAGTTAATGAAAAACTTCAGAAACTGCTTTCCGAAAAGATCCACAATATTGTCGAACTGGAATACGCGATAGTCGAGATGTTCACATCTCTTATGTCCAACAGATCGTATATCATTTCCGAACACAGTAACCGTGTTGAAAGATATATGTCGGTATTTTTGGATTCCCTTATCGAATCACGCCAGTTTGCCATTGATGAAAAAGATGCCGAAATACTTAAGTTCGCATCAAAGATGCATGATATCGGAAAGATATGTCTGTCCGACAGGTGTCTGGCGGATATGGGAGATCTGTCCATCCAGGAAAAAGAGTTCAATAACGCGCATACCGTACTCGGTGCCGAAGCCGTAAAAAGAGTCATGAGTGTTGTTTCCGACAACAAATTTCTTAACTACGCTTACAATATGTGCAGATCACATCATGAAAGATGGGACGGTAAGGGCTATCCGGATAAACTGATGACGACTAACATTCCGATAGAAGCCAGGATCCTTTCCATAGTCAACAGTTATGATATCTTCAGGACCACTAACGACGGGTCCGAGCCGTTGACGCATAATGAAGCGATCAAAAGGATCAGATTCTGGAGCGGTACTCATTACGACCCCGAACTTGTAGATGCATTCCTTAACATAGAAAAACAGATAGCTATGATCCGTTTTGACAAGCCATGAAGAATTTTTTAAGATCGTTATATCGTAAAGAGAATAACGAAGAGATGTATATCTTCAATGTCATACATACCATCTGTATCATCGGGATGATATTTATTTGTTGTATTATCAGTATGCTCTTTGATAATCCCGGGGCAGTCTATCTTTCTTTCGGAACGTCCGTGCTGTTCCTTCTGACAATGGCTGAAGCCAACAGAACGTTAAAGCTTAAGCGTTCCATCATTTTCATGTCTGTAGCCTTTAACTTTTTGTATATGCCGTTTGTATTTTTGATGTTCAACAGGAATATAAGCATAATCCCGGTGTTTTTCCTTTTCGGCCTGATGTACTCGGTCATATTGCTCGATGCAAAGTCAGCCGCCATTCTCGGAAGTCTTGAGCTGATAAGTTATACGGCGCTGCTGTTATGGTCCCGTGACAAGATGTCAACCGGACTTGAAAATGCTGCCGGCGCTGATGTATATACATACTTTCTCGGAGCCATGGTGACTCTCGTGATAGTAGGAATATGTGCCGGAGCAACTGTACGGTTCAGGTTCATGTTTTACCGTCGGACTCAGGAGCGTGCGGAACACATGAAGGCAGAAGCCATGGATGCTTATATTGCAAAAGATATGTTCCTCATAAACATGTCTCATGAGATCAGAACTCCGATGAACGCGATAGTCGGCACCGTTGACCTGTTGCTCGATCAGGATGTTTCCGAGCATGTATCCGACAGTGTTTATAACATACTCAATTCATGTAATGCGCTTCTTTCGATAACCGATGAACTTATGGATCTGTCCAAATCCGAAAGCGGAGAGGTTGAACTGTTTGTATCAACATACGATCTTTCCGATCTATTGATGGAAGTTATCAATATGATGACGGTGAGGCTTACGGAAAGCAATCTGGCCTTTTTTGTGGATATCAATAAAAATATCCCCAGATTTCTCTATGGCGACTCTTCAAAACTGAGACAGCTTTTTGTTAATCTTTTAAACAATGCCGTCAAGTTCACTCCGTCAGGCAAGATCATCCTCAGAGTTGATTACCGCCTCGTAAATAACGATTCCATTGAACTCATTGTTGATGTCGAGGATACGGGAATAGGCATCAGAAGAGAAGATATGACCGATCTGTTCAAGAGAAATGAAACTGATACGGAAGCGGATGAGGGTACAAATGTTGACGGTTCCGGACTCGGACTTGCGATCTGTGCCGAGATCATTAATGAGATGAAGGGTGAGATCAGTGTACAGAGTGAATATCATAAGGGTTCCGTGTTCACATTTAAGGTTCCTCAGAGATTCACGTCGATGGATACTGTATCGTTCATTCCGGATTCGCATCTGTACAGGATACTCGTTTTTGAGAAGGATGGCGAATATGCCCGTCATGTCGGAAAGATACTTGAATCCTTCGACATCATGTATGATGAAGCCAGGACCCGTCAGGATGTCGAAAGACTGTTGAACGTGAACAGCTATACTCACGTTTTCATATCAAATGAGAGATATGAAGAATGTGAGAGTATTCTTGCAAACAGACTCGTTGAGGAAAATATAGTCGCGTTCCTCGATATAGATGACAATATTCAGATCAAGAAAGCAACAACGATACTTACAAGACCCATTCATACACTGAACATAGCAGCTCTTCTTCGTAACGAAACAAATACATATGTACGGGAAGTTATGAGAAAAGGCGGATTCACGTGCCCGCGTGCAAATATACTTGTTGTTGATGACAATTATACGAATCTGAATGTTGCCGGAGCGATCCTTGAGAAGTACGGTGCAAATGTTGTTACGGCTCTTTCAGGTAAAGACTGTCTGCGTATCCTGAAAGATCAGGATGTTGATATGATCTTCCTCGATTACATGATGCCGGAGATGAACGGGATCGATACACTCGAACATATCAGGAAGATGCCGGGCTCCAAATATGCGGCGATCCCCGTTATAGCGCTTACCGCTAACGTCGTGAGCGGAGCACGTGAAATGTTTCTTGAATCGGGTTTTGATGATTTTATGGCAAAGCCGATCTCCATAGACAGAATGGAAAAGATATTAAGGAAATACCTTCGCAGGGAACTGATAGTTACGAAGTCCTGACAGTGATCATGAAAAACGGATTTTACAGACTTAAAAACTATATAGATTTTTTGAGAAATGATGAAGTGTCGATGGAGACAAAGAGTCTTCATCTTGTTGTGATTTACTGCATTATCGTCAATATCGGCTATTCATTTGCGTTTTTCATTGCGCCCGTATCCGATGCATGGATATATGTTTCCGTCGGCATAGCAGTGTTCTATATCCTCATGGATTATCTTCTGAACAGATTTGATGAGCTTGATCTGTATAAATATATCATGGTCATAAGCTCAAATTTCTTTATCTTTCCGCTGCTGTTTTATATGACCGGAAATTTCACGAACGGAGCACTTCTTTTCTTCCCGCTCGGTATAGTGATCACCTTTTTCCTTATAAAGGAAAGGATGGTTTACATAATATTTGCCGCGGAACTTCTCTGGTATTGCTTGATACTGACTCTGCCGCTGCTCGATTATGACAAATTTTCGGTGTACGATTCCGGTATCCCGTCAAATATCGGAGTACCTGCAAGCTTTATTTCGGCTGCTTTTGCACCGATCTTCATATTCATATACCAGACGATCACTTATGAGCGGACCAAAAGGCAGCTTAATGAGAGCAGCCATGTCATAGAGACGGCCCGTTTCAACAAAAGCAGGTTCCTTGCCAATGTCACTCATGAGATCAGGACTCCCATGAACGCGATCATCGGCATGAATGAACTAATCTTAAGAGAGGATCTTGATCCGGAATCAAGAGAACTTGCCGAGAACATCAAGCTTTCATCGAACCATCTGTTGAAGATCATCAATAATATACTTGAGTTTTCAAAGCTTGATTCCAACAAAATGGAACTGTATCCGGTAAAGTATGCCTTCAAGGATCTCATGACGGAGATCATTGATGCCGTATCCAATGAATATGCTGCCGAAAATACTGATTTTTATGCCAAGATAGATCCGAATATTCCGAAGACACTGTTCGGTGACAGTATAAGGATCAAACAGGTATTCATGTATCTGCTGTTTTCGACCGTGCATAAACTACCGCACAGCCGTATGTCGATGGAAGTATCCGGAGAAGTTGATATGAACACAAATACCGTGATGCTTTCATGTACGATAGCCGAATCGGGATTCGGTCTGTCAGAGGTCGAGATAGAAGCAATGCTTTCGGCATATACCAAATATGACAGCCGTCAGAAGAGCGATTACAAAGGGATGGGGCTCGAGCTTTCAATATGTAAGGAGATACTTGAGCTCATGGGCGGAAGTCTGTCCATCAAGAGTGTGGAATCCGTCGGCATGTCGGTCCACTTTGAGTTCCTAAACTATATCATAGAAGATTCTCCGATAGTCAGGATAAGTTCACTTAATGATTTTAATATCCTGATATATACAAAGAATGCAGAAGACCAGAACGTCTGGATCGATATTCTGGGACAGTTCCAGCTGTATCCCAATTTTTTGAACGGCCCCAATGCATTCAGACAGGCTATAGAGAACAGACGGTATACGCACATATTCATAGACGATATGTTCTATCCGATGTTAAAAGACACCATACGTTCCGCGCAGATATATGATGAAGTATATATCATCACCGAAGCGGGAAGTATCTACAGTGATTTTGACAACTGCAAGATTCTGCGCAAACCGATGACATGCATATGTGTTGCAAATGCACTTAACAATGCATGGGATGCTTCGATGTATAAGCTGGCCCAGAAGAGAGAGGCCATTACTTACCCTGAAGGCAAGATAATAATCGTCGACGACTCCATAGTAAATCTTAAAGTTCTAGAAGGGATGCTTCAGACATTTAACACGAATGTAACAAAGTGCAAGAGCGGAGCGGAAGCATTGGATGTTCTCGGAAGAGAAGAATTCGATGTCATCATATTGGACCAGCGCATGCCCGAAATGGACGGTATCGAACTTCTTCATCTTATCAGGAAGCTTGATAACGCAAATGCAATCGTGCCAATAATATGTGCTACGGCTGACTTCGGCCCGGAGGTATCAAGGATGCTTCTCAATGAGGGCTTCCAGGATTATCTGGCAAAACCCGTCAGAAAATTCTATCTTGAGAGGATGCTCAGAAAATACATGCCTGCGGAACTTGCGGTCAACATAGTCGTAGATGAAGTGCCTGCACCCGAGAATACGCAGACCGAAGAAAAAGAAACGGAAAAAGAGGCACCTTCCGATCCGAAGGATATCAATTTCGCAGCCGGACTTGCCAATGTCGGCGGACTCATGGAAGCGTTTGCATCTGTTGTAAATGCATATTACAAAGAGGGCAAAAGCAAGCTTGAGAGTGTACCGAAGCTCCTTCTTGAAAACAATATCGGTGATTATGTCATCAGTGTCCATGCGCTGAAATCAAGCAGTGCGGCTATCGGAGCCGATGCCATGTCCGTCCTTTTCCGTGAACTTGAATTTGCCGGAAAGGCAAATAACATCGAGTTTATAGAAAGTCATTCCGGGCAGGTATTTACCGTATTTGAACAGGTGCTTGATGTCGTCAGGGATTATCTGATAAACAACAACATATTTGAGTCTGATGAAGGAGCGGTAATGCCTGAAGGCGAAGAAGAAGTATTTGATGATTCTGTCATAGATACACTCATAGATGCGCTTACCAACTTTAACATAAAACAGACGGAAGATCAGGCAAAGGAAATATCAAAGGTTAATTACGGCAAACAGATCAACGAAGCATTTTATGAGATAAACAAGAAACTTGAAGTGTTTGATTACCACGGTGCCAAAGAACTGCTGGCCGATCTGAAAAGGAGGAAAGATGAACAAAGTATATGAAAAGCTCATGCGCTGCCATGAATGCGTAAAAAAGAAGATTGATTTTGAACCGAAAGTTGCTCTTGTACTCGGTTCCGGACTGGGAAAGTTTGCCGAAGATATGGAAGTTACAGCCACTCTTTCTTACAGCGAGATAGAAGGCTTCCCACAGTCAACGGTCCCTGGACACGCGGGACAGTTTGTGTTCGGATATGTCGAAGGTGTTCCCGTTGTATGTATGCAGGGAAGGGTGCACTATTATGAGGGTTATCCCATCGAGGATGTAGTGTTGCCTGTCCGGCTCATGAAAATGATGGGGGCCGAATATCTGTTCCTGACAAATGCATCGGGAGGTATCAACCGTGATTTCAAAGCGGGCGATTTTATGGTGCTTACGGATCATATATCGATCTTTGCACCCAATCCGCTTATAGGTCCAAATATTGATGAGATCGGAACGAGATTTCCCGACATGTCCCATGTATATAATCCTGTTCTTGTTGATATCATCTCTGATGTGGCAAATGATTATAACATTACTATACAAAAGGGTGTGTATGCACAGCTTACCGGACCGTCGTTTGAAAGCCCTGCCGAGATAAAGATGCTCGGAAAGCTCGGAGTCGATGCGGTCGGAATGAGTACCGTTGTTGAAGCTATCGCTGCCAACCATATGGGTATGAAGATATGTGCCGTTTCCTGTGTATGCAATCTTGCGGCCGGAATATCGCCCGTACCGCTTACTCACGATGAAGTACAGGAAGCGGCAGCAAAAGCCGCTCCGCTGTTCAAACAGCTTGTACGTGAAACAATTGCCAGGATTGGAGCTTTATGACCGTGAATTTCAAAAAGATCAGAAAAACCACAGCGCTGTTTGGTGCGGCTCTTTTGACAGTCATGTCTTTTGCCGGATGCAAGGATAAGAACAGCAATGCAAAAGATACACCCGTTGATGTCGTGGTGGTAACGGACTATGGTACGGTTGATGACAATTCGTTCAACCAGGCCGCATGGGAGGGCGTCAAGCAGTATGCCGAGGAAAGCGGTATAACGTGTGAGAACTACCAGCCTGAGGGTACCGCCACCGATAGCATCATAGCACAGTTTAAAAGAGGGGATTCAAACAAGGCGAAGATCTTCGTGTGTCCGGGATCTATGCTTGAAGTACCGGTATATGAGGCAATGGACAAATATGATGGTCAGTGTTTTATCCTCATTGACGGTGCTCCGCATAATGAGGAAAATACGGAAACACGTATCGCCGAAAATGTATCCGTCATATCGTTTGCAGAGGAACAGGCAGGCTTTCTTGCCGGTTATGCTGCAGTCAGGGACGGATATAAAGGACTCGGGTTTGTAGGGGGTATACCTGTCGATCCGATCATAAGATTCGGTTACGGCTTCGTCCAGGGAGCCGATTATGCCGCTATAGAGATGGGTGTCAACGTTCATATCAGATATACGTACACGAATACTTTCAGTGAGGATCAGGCCATAGAAGATCTGTCCGGCACATGGTATGAAGATGACACCGAGGTTATATTTGCCTGCGGCGGTTCCATTACCCGTTCCGTTATCCGCGCCGCAGAAAATCACAACGGAAAGGTTATCGGAGTAGACGTTGACGAATCTTCCGAATCGGAAACGGTCATCACATCGGCCATGAAAGACATAAAGACCGCTGTATACAACGATGTCAAAGCCTATTTTGAAGGGACTTTCCCCGGAGGAGTTGATACCAATCTGACTGCAAAGACGAACGGTATATGTCTGCCGATGGAAACATCCAGATTTGTAAAATTCGATCAGGCCAATTATGATTATGTATATTCGCATCTTGCCGACGGAATGATAGTTCCGTACAACAAGACAGATATCGGAACGTGCGAGGAGCTCAGCCTGATCAACACCGAAGTAACGTTCATCCCTTTTGAGTAGGAGACAGCATGGATTTAAAGAAACTGATCGAATGTGCTTTTTCGGCAAGGCAAAACAGCTACAGCCCGTATTCTCATTATATGGTGGGCGCGGCCGTACTGTGCCGTGACGGCAGCATTATTACCGGGACAAATATTGAGAACGCATCGTACGGTGCGACGGTATGTGCGGAAAGAGTTGCGATTTTTACAGCCGTAGCGTCCGGGCATAAAGATCTGGTTGCAATAGCCGTATGCGGAGGCTCGTCCGACGAAACGGATGAGCTGTCGGACTATGCATATCCTTGCGGGATATGCCGTCAGGTCATGAGGGAATTCGCAGACCCGGCGACATTTACGGTAGCAGTGGCAAGATCCGTTTCGGATTACCGTAAATATACATTTGAAGAGCTGTTCCCGGACAGTTTCGGTCCGGATAATCTTTAACTTAGGAATGGAGGATCATAATGATAAGACTTTATAATGCACGCATACTTTCAATGGAAAACGGATGCACGCTATATGACGGAGAGATATGGGTTGACGAAGATAAGATAAGTTACGCCGGCCCGGCGGTAAGTGATAATGATATCTCCGGGAAGGGTATATCGTTTGACAGAAGTATCAACTGCGAAGGCAATGTCCTTATGCCCGGATTTAAAGATGCGCATACACATTCGCCCATGACGGGGATGAGATCATATGCGGATGACATGCCGCTGTGGGACTGGCTGTCGACAAAGATATTTCCTCTTGAAGCAAAACTTACCGCGGAAGATATGTACGAGTTTACAAAGCTTGCGGTACTCGAATACGTCAGTGGCGGTATTACGGCGGTATTTGATATGTATATGAATCCCGATGAAGTGTCGAGAGCATGTGAAGAAATGGGGATCCGATATGTGGGCTGTTGTGATATCAATAAGTTCGGACCGTCTCTTTCGGAAGTTGAGAGAAGATTCAAGGTGCTTAACAAGAACAACGGATTTTCGAGCTATTTTATAGGTTTTCATGCGGAATACACATGTACAAGGGAATTGCTTGAATCGATAAGCGAGATAGCACACAAATATTCTTCACCGGTATTTACACACAATTCCGAAACGAAAAAAGAAGTGGACGAATGTATTGAACGGCACGGTATGACACCCACGCAGCTGTTTGAGAGCATGGATATGTTCAAATACGGAGGCGGCGGTTATCATTGTGTATATTTTTCCGATGAAGACATAGAGATATTCAAAGCTCATGATCTTACTGTCGTGACCAATCCGGGATCAAATACAAAACTGGCAAGCGGGATCGCTCCGATATCCAAATATTTAAACAACGGGATAAGAGTGGCGATCGGAACAGACGGCCCTTCATCCAACAACTGTCTTGACATGTTCCGTGAAATGTTCCTTGTAACGGGGCTTGCAAAACTGCACGATATGGATGCGGCAGCCGTTGTACCTGCAGAGGTATTAAAGATGGCGACCGTGAACGGAAGTGCATGTATGAATCTTAAAGACTGCGATACACTTTCAGTGGGTAAGAAGGCCGATATCATAATGATAGATCTTCATCAGCCCAACATGCAGCCGCTTAACAATATAGTCGATAATATCGTATACTCCGGCAGCAAAACCAATGTCAAAATGACAATGGTCAACGGCAAAATTCTTTATGAAGACGGAAAATACAATGTAGGTATGGATCCTGAGGAAATATACGCCAAGGCAAATGAGCTGATAAACAAATACAGGGAATGATCTATGGGAACAGCAGTTTTTTGGATACTTTTCTGGCTTCTTGCAGTGCTTCTTTTCTTCACGGGCTATTCAAGGGAAAAGAAACGCCGCCTGAAAAGACGGGAGAGGATTAAAAACAGTTTCGGAAGCAGTGAAACTACACTTTCGGATCATAAGCCATTTGAAAAGAACCCCGCATTATTTGAATATATACGAAGATCTTTTCCGGAAGATTTTTATCCGGATGATATTACGGTTAATGATCTCGGACTGAAGGATATTTACAGCCGTATGAACAGGTGCCTGACTTCATGCGGTGAGGACATGCTGTACTGTTTTTTCAGGATCCTGCCGAAGGATACACAAAAGAGTTCCGTTATCCATGATATGATACAGCGTTACATCGATGACCGGGATAATACGATCGAGCTTATGTATATACTGGATTCTTACGGGAAACATGAAGACTGTGACGAATTCGAACTGGTTGAAAAACTTGAGGATGCAAGGGTCAGAAATCCGATAGCCGATGTGATACCGGTGCTACTTCTGATCGCAGCCGTCTGTTTCATAGCCGTATCACCCGTTGCCGGGACGATCGCCGCGATCGTTATGATCACGATATGTATAGGGTCATACTTTTCGGGAAAGGCCGTGATGGATGAAAATCTCAAAGGCCTGGCACTTGCACTTAAAATGATAGCATGTGCCAAAAAGCTTCGTGAAAACGGATGCCCTGATTTTGACAGATACGAAATGCTGTTCAGACTGCAGAAGGGTGATTTTCTTATCCCGTATAAGGATCAGACGACATCTGATCCTTTATCGATCATTTTCGATTATGTGAGGATGATCACGCATATCGATCTTATCGTTTACAGCATTAAGATCAGCCGCTTGAAAGAACAGATCGGACCACTTCTGTCGATATATGCCGATATAGGCAAGGTTGATGCGCTTATTTCCGTTGCGTCTTTTCTGATACCGAAAAAATTCTGCCGGGCAGTGATCACGGAAAGCAGGAAGATCGATGCAAAGGGTATTTATCATCCTCTTACGAGGCATGATCCCGTTGCAAACGACCTTAAGGCGTCAAGAGGCATTATACTGACCGGTTCAAATGCATCGGGCAAATCAACATTCCTGAAGGCGGTCGGGCTGAACGTTCTGTTTGCAAGAAGCCTCGGTATCGCATTTGCCGATAAATTCGAGACTGCCGCATATACGATCTATACATCGATGGCGCTTTCCGACAATCTTCTCGGCGGTGAGAGCTATTACGTCGTAGAGGCCAAGTCCATCCGCAGAATATGCGAAAGTGCAAAGGACGGCGATTGTCTGTGCATTATCGATGAAGTTCTGCGAGGTACGAATACGATAGAGAGGATAGCTGCAAGCAATGTTATACTCAGATCCCTTTGCGCACCTACGGTAATGTGTTTTGCTGCAACGCATGATCTTGAACTTGCTTATATGCTGAAAGATTATATGGACTGTTATCACTTTACCGAGGTGATAGACGGTAATAACGTGACGTTCCCCTATTTACTGCAAAAGGGCATCAGTGACACAACAAATGCAATAAGACTTCTGTCGATGCTCGGATTTGATCCCGGGATAGTGAATGCGGCGGATGAACTTGTAAACAGATACAAAACAACCGGAAAATGGATGGATTAGTATGAAGGTTACAATATATACGGACGGCAGTGCCAGAGGCAATCCCGACGGGCCCGGAGGATACGGCGTTATACTGCAGTATGTCGACACGAAAGGTGAGCTTCATGAGCGTACGAAAAGTGCCGGATACAAAAAGACAACCAATAACCGCATGGAACTGATGGGTGTCATCATAGGACTCGAGAGCCTGACAAGGCCGTGTGATGTCGAAGTTATATCCGACAGTAAATACGTAACAGAAGCTTTTAACAAAAAATGGATAGACAACTGGATCAGTAACGGCTGGAAAAAATCAGACAAAAAGCCCGTACTCAACACCGATCTGTGGAAACGGCTGCTTGATGCGAAGAAAGAGCATAACGTCACTTTTACATGGGTAAAGGGACATGCCGATAATCCGGAGAACGAAAGATGTGATAAAATGGCAGTGGAAGCCGCTTTATCATCGGATCTGCTGGACGATACGCCCGTTCAATGATATTATACATAAGACTGGAGGAAGAAAATGATCACATTCGTTAATACATTCCTGACATATTTAATACTTGTAATTGCAAATGCAGCCGTCATTGTCGTTGCCGTTCTTTGCGGCAAAAAGCTTCGCGAGATGAAAGATGCCAAAGCCACAGCGGAAGAAGGTGCGGTATCTGCCGGCGAGAAGGAGAACTGATGGATCTTAAATATATTAGTACCCGTGGGGATGCCGGGATAAAATACAGCCCGTCGGAGGCCGTGATAAAAGGGCTGGCCGATGACGGAGGACTGTTTGTTCCCGAATACATTCCGAAATTTGATGTTAAGCTTTCCTCGCTTGTGGGAAAAGGATACAAAGCGACGGCATATGAGGTATTAAAGCTCTTCTTTACCGATTTTTCAAAAGAAGAGCTTATGTATTGTATAGATAATGCATATGATGACAAATTTGATACCGATTTAATAGCACCTCTGTGCGAACATGATGGCCAGTATTTTCTCGAACTGTTTCACGGGCCGACTATCGCATTTAAGGATATGGCACTTTCCATACTTCCGCATCTGTTAAAAGTAAGCCTTTCAAAAAACGGTATAAAAGAGAAGATCGTTATCATGACAGCGACCAGCGGAGATACAGGCAAGGCAGCTCTTGCGGCGTTTTCCGATGTTAGCGACACCCGGATCATCGTATTCTATCCGAAGGGCGGCGTCAGCCGGATCCAGGAGCTGCAGATGATCACTCAGAAGGGCGGTAATACAAAAGTCATCGGAGTAAAAGGTAACTTTGACGACTGCCAGAGCGGCGTAAAGAAGATGTTCAACGACGATGCGCTAAAAGAGGATCTTCTGAAGCACGGATATCGTTTTTCTTCTGCCAATTCCATCAATATAGGAAGACTGTTTCCCCAGGTCGCATACTACTTTTACGCATACATCAAAATGATCGGAGAGGGCGCCATAAAAGAAGGAGATGCCCTTGATTTTGTTGTTCCGACAGGTAATTTCGGAAACATACTTGCTGCGTATTATGCAAAGCAGATGGGACTTAATATAGGGAAACTGATATGCGCGTCCAATGAGAACAAAGTGCTCTATGATTTTTTTGAAACAGGGACTTATGACAGACGACGTGATTTTATACTGACGACTTCACCGTCTATGGACATACTGATCTCTAGCAATTTAGAGAGGCTGATCTATCACAGCCTTGACGGTGATCATAAAGAGTGTGCAAAACTGATGCGGGATCTTACCGAAAAAGGTGTATATACCGTAAGTTCATCCGCAAGGTCGAAGATGGCTGATTTTACGGGGATATTTGCGACGGAAGAGCAGGTCGCCGACACGATCAGAAGATATTATGAGCGTTCCGGATACGTTCTCGATCCGCATACGGCCGTTGCCGCGTATGCGGGACTGCAATACAAAGATAAGTCACCTGCCGGATCGGTCATCATATCAACGGCAAGCCCGTATAAATTTGTCGGAAGCGTTCTTAAAGCGATCGATCCTTCACTTGTTGCCGATGATGATTTCAAGATGGCCGACAGAATGTCCCGGATATCGAAAGTGGATGTTCCCGCTGCGATAAACAGTATCAGAAATGCAAATATCCTCCACGATACGGTATGTACTGTGGAGGATATGGAAAATACGGTAAGGTCTGAATTAGGACTCACACAGATAGAACTTCACGGTTCCGTATGAGAACATGACCGGTATAACTGTTATTGATTTGTAAAGCGCAAGATCGATCGTATAGTTTCCGTTTTGCTTCGGTGCGTCAAGCGAGAGTTCACATATGTTGTTCTTGCTGAGAAGAACAACAAACAGTCCGTTATGCAGATTAAGAAAGTCAAGTATCGCTTCACGGGCCAGCACATCAAATGTTTTGACACCGAGATGGGAATAGTGCTCGGCAAACTGAACAAGCGTATCCTCTTTGCCGTCAACACATGAGTATGCGCTCGGAACACCCGTGATAGCCTGGCTGAGTTCGCATTTCCCAGAAAAATCATTCAATATATCAATGGTTCCCAGTGAAAAGTCCGGATCCACATACATGCTTATATTGTGAACAAGCTTCTCAATATATGTTTTGACAAATTCGGACATGTTCGGAAGCGAGAGATAATTAGAAGCTTCCAGAATCCCGGAAACCGATCTGCTGTTATCCATCATTATTCTCCAATACCTGTTTTAACAATTCTTCATCGATGGGTTTTTGAATAAAATCCTTTGCTCCGGCTTTTATCGCTTCTTTGAAATTAGTCTGTGTACCTACCGAAGAAACGATTATTATCTTGGAATCGGGATTGTCCTGCATGATCTCTTTTGTTGCGGTAACACCGTCCTTGACAGGCATCACGATATCAAGAAATATAAGCCCGGGCTTGTTTTCTTTGCAGAAGTTCACAGCATCCTCACCGTTGTTGACTTCGGAAATGTCATTGTAACCGAATCCGGCAAGTATGGTGCAAAGGTTCTTTCTGGCAAGGATCGAATCGTCACATACAAGGATCTTTGTATCCGTATTCATTTTGTAACCTCCATTGATATGCCCTTCTCATGGTATGATACGATTTTACCATAAAAGCACTGTACTTCAAAGGGTTTTATATATAAAATAAATGTAAAACGATCACACGAAAACCATATTCTGAAGGAGGCTTTTATGGATAACGAAAAGATTCTCTCACATATCGATCATACGCTCTTAAAACCGACATCAACATGGGATCAGATAAAAAAACTGTGTGAGGAAGCGCTGGAGAATAAAACCGCTTCCGTATGCGTTCCTCCCTGTTATGTCAAAGCGATTAGGGAAAACTTCCCGGATCTGACGATATGTACGGTTGTAGGATTCCCTCTCGGATACGAGACGACGAGCGGAAAAGCGGCGGACACAAGACAGGCTTTGGCCGACGGGGCCGATGAGATAGACATGGTGATCAACATATGTGAGGTTAAGAACGGGAATTTTGACCGTGTACAGGATGAGATCAGTACGCTTCGGGATGTGTGTAAAGGAAAGATACTGAAAGTGATAATCGAGACCTGTTATCTTACGGAAGATGAAAAGATACGCCTTTGCAGATGTGTTACCGATGCCGGTGCGGATTATATCAAAACATCCACCGGATTCGGCTCAAAAGGAGCTGTGGCAGAAGATGTTATGCTGTTTAAAGAAAACATCGGCAAAAACGTTAAGATCAAGGCCGCCGGCGGTATCAGAACAGCAAAAGACGCTGCAATGTTCATTGAAGAAGGCTGCGACAGGATAGGAGCGAGTGCTGTAGTGGGTGATATAAATGACAGATAAGATAAGATCCGCCATGGAAAAACATGGAATCGATCATCTTGCGGTATTTACCGAAGATGCACATCTTAGTGAATACACAGGGGAATGTGACGGATATCGCAAAAAATTAAGCGGATTTACGGGCTCTGCCGGTATTTATCTTGTAAGTGAGAGCGGGACTTTACTGTGGACAGATTCGAGATATTATATCCAGGCCGCAAAAGAGCTTGAGAAGAGCGGTACCGTCCTCATGAAGCAGGGTATGGCCGGCGTTTTATCATTTGAGGAATATCTGCGCGAACACGTCTGGGACGGTCAGGTGATCGCTTTTGATCTTAAAACCCTGTCATATGACCGCTATATGAAAATAAGGGAAAAACTCCCCGAAAGTGTACAGATAGTCGACGGAGCGGCTGTCCTTCGCGAAGTCTGTGACGATATGCCCAAAAGGGTATTTAACACTGTACAAATGATGCCTGAGAGTTTTTCGGGGAAGAGCACCGAAAAGAAACTCGCCGATGTAAGAAACAACATTAAAAGATCCTACGTTCGGGATGGCAGCTATACATATATCGTGTCGGATCTTGCCTCGATAATGTGGCTCTTTAACCTGAGGGGATCTGACATAGCTTATGTCCCGGTGGCATATTCATATGCAAAGATCACCGAATATACTGCTGTACTTTACATCAACAGAAAGAGTCTTACGGATGAAGCCGCGCACATGCTCGAAGATGCGGGAGTTACGGTAAAAGAGTATTCCCTTTTCTACAGGGAGCTTGAAGATACGGCAACAGATGTTGTACTTGCCGACCGGTATAAAAACAACAGCCTCATCCCGTTGAAATTTGATTCGGCCGGTATTTATAAAGAGTGTCTTGATCAGAAGATCATTAAGAAGGCGGTTAAAAATCAGACCGAGATAAAGGGTATGACTGACTGTCATTTAAAAGATGCCGTTATCATGTGCAGATTCATAAAACGGATAAAAGATCTGGCCGCATCAGACGAACTGCCCGATGAATATGAGATAGGAGAGATCCTCGACGGCATGAGGCTTGAAGGTGGATGCGAATCCCCGGCATTTTCGACGATATGTGCTTACGGCCCGAACAGTGCCGTCGTCCACTACAGGGCAGATAAAGGATCGGCACTAAAGCCGGAACCGAAAGGATTTCTGCTCGTTGATTCCGGTGGACAGTACAGCATGGAGGGGACAACAGACATCACGAGAACGATCAGTCTCGGAGAACTGAATGAACTTGAAAAGAAGGTATATACGACTGTACTCAAAGGAAATCTCCGGTTGATGGATATGATCTTTCCCGAAGGCTTTAAAGGAGTGCTGCTCGATCAGGCGGCAGAGGCCCCTCTCTGGGAAGAAGGTTTTTTCTGCGGGCACGGTATCGGACACGGTGTAGGACACTTCCTCTCGGTTCATGAAAGTGAAACCCGGATATCAAGGAGTTCATCGCAGTGTGAGAGTGAATTTCATCCCGGGGTAACGGTAAGTGATGAACCCGGAGTATACCTCGAGGGACAGTTCGGAGTAAGGCTTGAGAATATTCTTCTGACTCAGCCGGCAGAGAGCATTGATTCCAACAGGATGTGCCGTTTTGTTCCGCTGACACTTGTACCGTTTGACCGAGAGGCTATAGATCACAGCCTTCTTGATGATAAAGAAGAACGGATATTGGCTGCGTATAACGAGCTTATTATGGATAAGGTCTTTCCGCTTTTGGATGAAGAACACAAAGCATGGTTAAAAGAGAATATTGACATTAAGTAGCAGTTTTGCGATAATTCACTTTGGATTTTAATTGTAGTTTCATATATATAAAGGAGGACAGTATATGTCAACAAAAGCGTATTACCCGATCAATGAGATCGGAAAAGACAAAGTTGGTTTTTCGAGAACGCGTTCTATTATAGAAGGTGCTTTCTATCAGAACAACGTTATCAAGATCAACACATTGAAAGAAGCTTATGAGCTTGCAAAGAATTCTCCCGGAACGATCGTTACGGATATGCCCGTAAAGAACGGTGAGCTTTTCGGACTTGAGAAGGATGCCAAGGTTCTTCTTTTTAATGACGGAGCAGTAACAGGCCGTTACGCACAGGCAAGACGTATCAAAGGCGAGCCCGGTGTTGATGAGGTTAAGCTTGATAAAGTTGTTATGGATGCTATATATAAGACCCGCTGGAAGACACTGTATCATGCTGAGTGTTACGTAGGTCTTGATCCCGAGTTCATGGCAAAGGCTCATCTGCTCATTCCCGAAGGAGAAGAGAACCTTCTTTACAACTGGATGCTCAATTTCCAGTACATGAGCGATGAATATAACAAGATGTATGCAAAGAGCAAGCCCATTGCGGACGGTAATGAGCCTGACATCTATATCTTCTCGGATCCCCAGTGGACTCCCGAGCCCGCTCCCGATGTTGATTACAGCTGTCTTTCCGATGATCTTACACTTTGCTACTTTGATACAAACCAGAACTGTGCGGCTATCCTCGGAATGAAGTACTTCGGTGAACACAAGAAGGGTACACTTACGATGGCATGGGCTCTTGCAAACAGAAACGGTTATGCATCATGCCACGGCGGACAGAAGGAATATTCGCTTGAAGGCGGCAAGAAGTTCGTTGCCAGCGTTTACGGACTGTCAGGATCAGGTAAGTCAACACTTACACATGCAAAGCATGACGGCAAATATGACAAGTTCGGCGGTATCAAGGTTCTTCATGATGACGCGTTCATCATCAACTCGGATACCTGTGCTTCGATTGCTCTTGAGCCTACATATTTCGATAAGACAAATGACTATCCTACGGGATGTCCCGATAACGATTATCTGCTGACTGTTCAGAACTGCTCGGCAACTCTTGATGAGAACGGAAAGATCCAGATCGTAACGGAAGATATCCGTAACGGTAACGGACGTGCGATCAAGAGCAAGCTCTGGAGCCCGAACAGGGTTGATAAGATTGACAGCCCCGTTAATGCGATATTCTGGATCATGAAGGATCCTGCAATCCCGCCTGTTGTTAAGCTTAAAGGTGCGGCACTTGCTTCCGTTATGGGTGCTACTCTTGCTACAAAGACTTCAACAGCCGAGCGTGTAAAGGCCGGAACAGATATGAATGCTCTTCGTATCGTGCCTTATGCAAACCCGTTCAGGACATATCCTCTTGTTAACGACTATGACAAGTTCAAGAAGCTCGTTGAAGAAAAGAACGTTGACTGCTATATCGTAAATACCGGTGATTTCATGGGTCACAAGTGCCAGAAGGAAGATACTCTCGGCATCCTTGAGACTATCGTTGAAGGTAAGGCCAAGTTTGAACAGTGGGGACCTTTCGAAGACATCGAGATCATGAACGACTGGAACGGCAAGACAGGTGATTTCACACCTGATCTTAACGATCCCGAATACAAAGCAGCTCTTAAGAGCGCTATGCAGAACCGTGTTGATGCGGTCAAGGGATTTGCCGAGAAGAAGGAAGGATATGATAAGCTTCCCGATGAGGCACTTGCAGCTGTACAGAAGCTTGTAGACGCTCTGTAAGATCAGACATATCGCATAAAACCAAAAGCCCCGCAGGTTATGTCCTGTGGGGCTTTATATGTTTGCCCAGCATGGGCGTTTTCTAACGGGTGAAAGTCCTGAGTGCGCGTAGGCAACGACGAAGCACATAGCCGAACAGCAAGGGTGTCCGTTGTGAAGCGGGATCTGAAAGAAGCTGTAAGCAAACCTCTGGCCTGACGGACAGGAACCGCATACAAGGCTCGGAATTACGGATAAGGTGGCATATAACACTAAAGTCCAAAAGGTTGCCGGAAGTACGAGTAAATGCGGCAGGTACATGGAGGGAAAGAACACGCACCTTAACTGGGGAGGTCTCACAGACGGTCTCATTAGCCGTAGTAACAACGAACTGTGAGAAGTCAGCAGAAGCCATAGTAGTGAAGAAGTTCCTGTAATGGGAATGGAGCGAAGGGCTGAACAATCAATCAGTTGAAGTACGTTCCACTTCGTAGCCGGAGCATACGCCTGTCGATAACCTCAAAGGCGGCAAAGGCAAAAGGGGCAGAAAGGAAACAACGCATGGACACAAGTAGTCTCATGGAGCAGATACTAAGCAAAGATAATCTCAATGCGGCCTATTTGCAAGTTGTTAGAAACAAAGGCGCGGCAGGCGTAGACGGTATGACCGTCGAAGAACTTGGCGCATACCTCTCGGAAAACGGCGAAATCATCAAAGAACAGTTGCGGACAAGAAAGTATAAGCCGCGACCTGTCCGCAGGGTGGAGATACCCAAACCAGACGGCGGTATAAGGAACCTTGGAGTGCCTACAGTCGTAGACCGCTTTGTACAACAGGCGGTAGCACAGGTACTCACTCCGATCTTTGAGGAGCAGTTCCATGACCACAGCTACGGGTTCAGACCTAATCGGTGTGCACAACAGGCAGTCCTTAAAGCATTGGAAATGATGAATGATGGACATAGCTGGATAGTGGACGTCGACCTTGCAAAATTCTTTGATACCGTCGACCATGATAAGCTGATGACTATCCTTGGACGCACAATCAAGGACGGAGATGTCATATCGGTGGTAAGGAAGTTTCTTGTCAGTGGCGTGATGATAGACGATGAGTATGAAGATACCATTGTTGGCACACCACAGGGCGGAAATATCTCGCCGCTGTTAGCGAATATCATGCTCAACGAGCTGGACAAAGAACTTGTAGCAAGAGGGTTGGACTTCGTCCGATATGCTGACGACCTAATAATTATGGTTGGAAGCAAACAGGCGGCAGAGCGTGTAATGAAGAGTGTTACCCGATTTATCGAGGAAAAACTCGGACTAAAAGTAAATGCCGAAAAGAGCAAGGTCGACAAGCCCAAAGGTATCAAGTATCTTGGGTTCGGATTTTACTTTGACCCATTTGCCAAAGGATATAAAGCCAGACCTCACCCCATGGCGGTAGCTAAGTTCAAGGCGCAGATGAAGAAACTCACATGCAGAAGCTGGGGAGTGAGCAACGCCTATAAGGTGCAGAAGCTGAACCAACTCATCCGAGGATGGATAAACTATTTCAGAATCGGGAGCATGAAGGGTTTGTGCGAGCGGCTTGACAGCCATATCCGTTACCGCTTGCGCATGTGCATCTGGAAACATTGGAAAACGCCAAAGAACCGAGCCATGAACCTGATTAAGCTTGGCATCGATCGGAGAACTGCGTTCCGTACGGCATACGCTGGATCGAGAATTGCCTATGTATGCAGTATGGGTGCGGTGAATGTTGCCATGAATAACAAGAGATTAGCCGCTTTCGGGCTAATCTCTATGGTGGACTACTACACCGCAAGGTGTGTTACTTGTCAAGTTGGTTGAACCGCCGTGTACCGAACGGTATGCACGGTGGTGTGAGAGGTCGGGGAAATTCTAATTTCCCCTCCTACTCGATTATTGGTATAGTTCCTGAGTATTTCTGAGTTTTTCGGATCTCGGGAGTATTAAGAGTGTAGATCCGACATTTCTTGGTATATCTCATTAATATTCCTGTGTTAATGCAGAGGTACTATTGGTGTGATCCCGATGTGGTGGCGCTCGGAAGTACCATAAAAGCCCACTACGGGTCTTTATGTTGGAACTGTTCTTTA
>JAILIS010000005.1 GCA_024695145.1 Lachnospiraceae bacterium | reverse complement strand
ATATATGGCCACAACCACTCTGACTCTTGCCGTGATCCATGGATGTATGCACTGTATATGGCACGCAAAGAATAAACGCTTTGCAATAGTCATGACTGTTTTGGCCTGCGTAACATCTGTCTCCATCGGACTTTTTGCGGTTCCCTACATGAACCGGCATCTTAAAAAGGTCGATGTTGAACTATCCTCTGCGATTCAAGGTGACACGGTAAACTGGATCGGCAAAAAACCTCTTGTAGTCTACTTCACAAGAGTCGGAAATACCGATTTTGAACCTGACGTTGATGCAGTCTCGGGGGCATCGCTGCTCATATCAGACGGAGAACTAATGGGAAGTAACCAGCTTCTTGCAGATATGGTCGGCGATATCCTTGACTGTGAACCTGTTGCCATCACCCTTACGGAAGAAAAATACCCTTCGTCATATAATGCCACTATCTCTGTGGCAGGTGATGAGCTCCGTGCACAGGCAAGACCCAAGATCGAACCGATCGATGTTTCCGGTTACGATTCCATAATACTTATCTACCCTCTCTGGTGGGGATCCATACCCATGCCGGTTGCATCATTCCTGGAGCAAAATGATTTTAGCGGCAAAACGATTTATCTTATCATCTCACAGGGAAGCAGTGGATACGGACGCACAATAAAGGATATAGAGGCACTGTGTCCCGGCGCTGCCATCGTTCCCGGTACCAGCATTTACTGTGAGGATGTGCCCGATGCACGGGAAGAACTGCTAAATACAATCAGAAACTGGGAAGGAACTGAAAATGGAAACTGAACACATCGAGATCCCGGCTGAACCGCTGGCAGATCCGAATTATAAACCCGAAAAGCCGCAGGAGTATTCCGAAGAAAAACCTGATAAAAGCATATATAGCGGCATAGATGAGATTCCCACGGGTACGGCAAGTGACAGGATCACTGAAGGCTGTATAGTGCTCGAAGGAGGTGGATGGCGCGGTCTTTACACGCTCGGTGTTCTCGATTGCCTTATGCTCAACGACATAAACATCCGCAATGCTGTCGGAATCTCTGCCGGAGCCCTCTCCGCTCTTGGATACATATCAGGTCAGATCGGATGGGGAGCAAGGATAGATCTTCGTTACCGTCACGACAAGAAATATGTTGGGATCGGTGCCATGATGAAAGACCATGGTGTTACGGGATTTACGTATCTGTACGAGGAACTCCTGAAAAAAGAAGCTCCTCTTGATAAGAAAAGGCTAAATGATCCCTCAAGGAGACTTGCCGTTGGCATCACAAACATGCTCACCGGGCAGACGGAATACCCGGAAAAAGGGCATTGCAACCTTTCCACTGTAGTTCGTGCCTCCGCGACTGTTCCGTACGTTTCCCGTCCCGTCGTTATAAACGGTGTTCCATATCTTGACGGTGGATGTTCCACAAAAATCCCATTCAGATGGGCTGTGGAAGAAGGTTTTGAAAAGATCGTTGTCGTTAAAACTCGTGAATGGGAGTTCAGAAGGCCGGAAAGCACTCATAGATTTGCCAACAAGATGTATTCCAAGTATCCGGAGTTTGTGGATGCCATAAACTCTACGAGTGGCGATTTTAACAGGCTGACCGATGAGCTCGAAGAACTTCACAAAGATGGGAAGATATTTGTGATAGCTCCGTCCGAGCCTGTTGAAGTATCAAGATTCGAAGGTGACATGGAAAAGCTCGGGGACCTTTACTGGCTCGGCTTCAATGATGCCGAAAGCCAGCTTGACGATATCAGACAATATCTTACAGGCTCTCAAGTTCCTTGAGCCTCAGTTATCAGGTCGTATAGCCTGTTGGCATTCTTTTCACTCTCAAGCATCAGGAGTAATGGCTTATCAGCCCCGTACTCTATCTTGAGTTTCTTGACCGGAATGCCCCGGCCGCAGCAGCAATGCGGGTTATATGTACTGTCATGGATACTTACAGACTGTATCCGTGATATAGGCAGATACTTGCCCTCAAAGTATATGGCTTTCTTTGAGATCATGTATTTCTCAACGCTCTTTGCCGTTTTTTTATCTGTCTTAACATCTGCTATTTCATTTTCCGTAATACTATTCCAGGCCATTTTCTCTCACTACCCTGCATATTGTGCGCTTTACGTTTTCTATCGCGTTCTCTTAGCCAACTCTTCATCCCTATGTCCTTTTAAGATTATTGCCTGGATGACCA
>JAILIS010000022.1 GCA_024695145.1 Lachnospiraceae bacterium | reverse complement strand
AAGCGTGAAGCCCCCCTCAAGATGAGATATCCCTCGTTGATAAGACCCCTTGAAGACGACAAGGTAGATAGGGCATAGGTGTAAGTACAGCAATGTATTCAGCTGAATGTCACTAATCGGTCGAAGGCTTTTTTGAAGATGTTTCTTTGTTATCAGTATTTGGTAGTTAAGGACAGGGACGGTCTTGACAGGCTGTCCCTTGTTTTTTAAAATGTAAATGCTGTCTGGGGAGAGTATACAGCATCTAGTGAGGATGAACTTGATATGAAAGAGTATTCAACAGAACGTAAAAGTATTATAGCGCAGAGAAAGAAACAGTTTCTTACTCTTGTTTTATGTTTCTTATTTGCAGTTCTTCCGACTGTTAAGGTTATGGCGGAAACCATTGTCATCTCCGGAGATAATACTCATGACAATATTGCTAACAGTATAGGTAAAAGTGTTTATCCGGATAGTGACAAAATAATTCTGGACAACTCAGGGGATGATTATACATTTGGCTCAGGGAGATTATTGCTGAGGTATTCATATAACGGTAATACAGCAGAGGATCAAACTGCTGAATTTTTTTACCTGATCGCACCGGTAAGAAATATGAATATCAGCCTTTGGATGTAAACAGTCAAAAACTGCAAATTTTGGATATTACAAATTTCGACCATTGGGAAGTGGTTTCCGGAGAAATGAGTGTTTATGATGGAGATAGGACTCAACTTACTCTTAATCTGAAAGCTGTAATAAAAGTGCCTGAACCTGAAAAACCAAAATTTGTATTCCCGCCTAAAAAGATCAAAAAGTCTGATGACTCCGTGCACGATGTTCCGGCGGCAAAGACCAATCCGGATGCGATCGCGGCATTTTACTATGTAAACAATATATTACAGTCTAATGCGATAATAGGTAAACAGGAACAGTCCGCACTTGCCACGGCCGTGTTTAAAGGAGCCGTGCCTGCGGGATGGAACTGGGCATTTTCGATGTCCATGTCACTTGACGGAAAGAATGAGTATTCTCTTAAGAACGGGACGATAAAGCTCTATGTACCGCCTGCATACAAAAATAGCGGACGGGAGTATGCTATCCTTGCCATGGATAAAAACGGAAAAGTATTCTTCTTACCTGATCAGGATACGGTTTCCGATACCGTGACCGTTACGCCAAATATTGAAGGCTATGCGTACGTGCTGATCTATAAGGATTGATCTAAATGTACTGAATCAAAGCATCGGAGTGATCCGGTGCTTTATTTTTGACCTTCGTTTGTATAAAATAAAAGTACTTATATGATGATTCGGAAAAGAGTTTATGGCGGAAAACAGTAACGTTTATATATCGATAATAATGCCCTGCCTTGATGAAGAGAATACGGTAGGTCCGTGTGTTGACGAGGCATATGATTTTCTCTCGGAAAATCAGCTGAATGGTGAGGTGATCGTGGTCGATAACTGCTCTTCGGATGACTCGGCGAAGGTGGCGCTCGATCATGGTGCTCAACTGATCGAAGAAGGAAAAAGAGGGTACGGTCATGCCATCAGAAGCGGCCTCGATGAAGCTGCGGGACAAATAATAGTGATAGTTGACTGCGACATGACATACGACATGTATGATATCAATTCGATCATAAAACTGATCGAAGACGGATATGACATGGTCATTGGAGACAGGTTTTCCGGTATTATCGAAAAAGGTGCAATGCCTTATATCAACAGGATTGGTGCGATGATCCTCTCTAAGATCGGAAGGATCAGGTTTAAAACAGACGTGAATGATTTTCATTGCGGGATAAGAGGGGTCAGAAGGGAAGCTTTGGAAAAACTCGATCTTAACTGTGGGGGTATGGAGTTTGCTACAGAGATGATAGCGAAGGCGTCCATGCTTGGCCTTCGGATTGCTCAAACCCCTGTAAAACTTCGAAAATGTGCACTTGACAGACGATCAAAACTTCGCATCGTTCGTGACGGTCTCCGTCATCTTTCCTTAATGTGTCATAAATATTGATTAACTGCGTGTTTTACCTTTTTTTTCATATTCATATGTGATAAAATTGATTTATTATTTAATCTTGCAATATTGCAGCACAGTAATGAAAGGATAACCGCATGAAAAAAACCAGACTTAGCATTGTTGTTACGTTGATGGTTGCCGGCCTCATACTCATTGCGATGGTGGGGATCATCGTAGGATATTTCGGGACAAAAATGCAGACGGTAACAAAAGAAGATGAGGAACTTTATTTTGATCATCTTTATTCGATAAGTGAGAAACTGATAAACGCTGACAGGGACTTTTATCAGGCAATGATAGCAGCTATACAATATCATGATGTTGCAATGGCTCCTGCCGATATACCGCCGGAACAGCTTCAGGAACTGAAAGATCAGTATCTTGCGGATGTCGATGATAATAAAGCTCAGGTCTTGGAGCGAGTTAATGAGGCACACAGTATCGCCAGCAAGGAAGCTTCATTGTACAGTCAGACCGTTGTGGATACTGCTAACTTCGACCAGCTTTACAATGAGTTTATGAGCAATTATGCCGTGTGGGAGAACTCATATGATGTTGTTGCTAACACCGGTGATTACACCTTGTTCATTCAGAATTTTGAGACTGCACGTGATTCTCTGTCGGAGATGACAGATATTACCGAAAAGTGGGCAACCGATGAAAAGGCTGTCCGAGAAAAAGAGATCAGGACCAGCATAGTTACGAGCATCATCATCTTTGCGGTCATTGTAATAGTGATACTTATTGCAGCAGTAATGATTCTCAGAAAAATGAGACAGAGTATCAGCTACATTGTAGATACCGTAAACGGTATGGCAAAGGGTGATTTTGTATCAGAGGTTGAGACGGAGAGTATGTTCAGCGAATTCTATTCGGTTGAGTCATCTATGGAAGATATGAGAAGGCATCTTCAGGATTCGCTCCTCCAGGTTGTCTCCTGTGCGGATTCCGTTAATGACAAGGCCGGAAATGCGAGAGACAGTATCGCAAGTTCTGAAGAGAATACCGGAAATATCTCGGTTGCCGTTGATGAACTTGCTCACGGTGCTATGTCCATGGCACAGGATGTACAGGTTACAGCAGGTATTACCGGCGAGATAGGAACTGCTATCGACAGTGTTCAGGATGCTGCTACCAGCAACCTCGAAAGAGTCACCGCACTGTATAATGAATCACTTGAACTTCAGAAACAGCTTCGCGATATTCAGAAAGCTGATGAAGAGACAAATATCAAGGCGGGCCAGGTTGCCGATTCCGTTGGTAAGACGGCTGAGGTTGTTGAAGAGATCAGCAAGGCTGCAGAGGGCATCATCTCCATTGCAACACAGACGAACCTGCTTGCTCTCAACGCGTCGATCGAGGCTGCAAGAGCGGGCGAGGCCGGAAGAGGATTTTCGGTCGTTGCCGATAATATCAAGGGACTTGCTGAAGAATCCAATCAGATGGCCGGTGAGATTACACAGATGCTCAGCACGATCACACAGTATTCAAATGATAACCGCAATCTGACAAACAGCATCAAGGCTGCAACAGTCAGCGAAGCAGAGGCGCTTGAGACTATGAGTCAATCCTTCGACAAGATGCTTCGCCTCCTGAGCGAAACCGAAAACGGCAACAAGGAGATAGCAAATCTTGTTTCTTCGATGAATGAAGGCAAGAACAAGATACTTTCATCCGTAGAATCACTTTCGAGTATTTCAGAAGAATATGCAGCATCGACGCAGGAGACAAATGCTTCGATCACACAGCTTACCGCCAATATGTCCCAGGTTGTCAGCGGAGCAAATGAACTGAATGTTATCTCAACGCAGCTCAAGGACAATGTGGCATTCTTCAAAGTCAACTGATGACGAACTGTGAATTTTGTGTATTTTTATGAAAATGTATGCTATAATGTAGTCGCCGATAGTGTGTCTATCTGAACATGTTCGGAAATTTCATTATGAGGTGAAGGTATGGACAGCAAAATCTTATTGGAAAACGGTACTAATGAGTTAGAGATCCTCGAGTTTAAACTGGGAGAGAACTCATATGGTATCAATGTTGCGAAGATCAGAGAGATCATTACGTATCAGCCGGTGACACCGGTTCCCAACGCTCACCCTTCCGTAGAAGGTATTTTCATGCCGCGTGATAAGATGATCACAGCGATCAGTCTGAAGAATGCACTTCAGATGGGTGAAGAAGATAACAGCGAAGGACTGTTCATTATCACAAACTTCAATAAGCTTGATGTTGCTTTCCATGTAGACCGTGTTATGGGTATCCACCGTGTTAACTGGACGGAGATCATCAGACCTGATGCTACGGTCAATAATGAGGTTGAAGGTGTTTCGACAGGTATAGTCAAGTTCGACGACAGACTGGTCATCATCCTTGACTTCGAGAAGATCGTGGCGGATATCAGTCCCGAGACAGGCCTCCGGATGAACCAGATCGATGAGCTAGGCTCCAGAGAGAGAAGTTCTGTTCCCATCGTTATTGCAGAAGATTCACACCTGCTCAACAAGCTTATCAGCGATGCGCTTACCGCAGCCGGATATATCAATGTTAAACGTACGGAAGACGGACTGCAGGCATGGAATTACATTCTTGATGCCAAGAACGCCGGGGAATTGGACGAGCGTGTACAGCTGGTTATCACAGATATTGAGATGCCTCAGATGGATGGCCACAGACTTACACACATGATCAAGACCGACGATGAGCTTAAGAATATTCCTGTTATAATATTCTCATCTCTTGTCAATGAGGAGATGAGAGTGAAAGGTGAGGCTCTCGGAGCAGACGGACAGCTCAGCAAACCTGAGATCGGCAATCTGGTTCTTATGATAGATAACCTGATAGCTGAAAGAAGTAATAAAGCATTAGAATAATGAGTGTTATTTAATAAGCGTAACGGGGCCGATTTTTCGGCTCCGTTTTTATTTTATGTTGTTTGCATAGGTAAAATATGATAGTATAAAGTGATATTTTATGTAAAGCGGAGGAAGTAATGGCTCAGTCCACTGAAGAGTATTTAGACAGTCTGTTAAGGCAGGCGATGGGTGTGCCGGATCCCGAGCCGGAAACAAAGCCGGAGGAAGCATCAGACCTCGAAAGAGATGATGTCCTTGCTATGGCTGACGGTCTGACGGGGTCTCATTCGGCTATCCTCGGAAATGCCTATGATCATAACGCATCATTTACTAATGAAGGCGAAATAGAATTATCATCATCGCAGCAGGTAGAGAATATATCTGCAGGAACAGATACCGCTGTAGAAGTTCAGGCGCCGCAGATACCCGTCGAGCTTATGCCCGATCCGGATGCTCCGGTAGCAAGCACACCGGCCGATCTGTCCGTATTTCCGGAAGATCTGCTCCCGGAAGTTGAAGATTTACCGCCTGCCAATGAACCGGTGATCGAGTCTGTGCCCGAGCCGGCCGTTGAAACGGAATTTGAACCGTCTTCTGAAACAGTTCCCAATGACAGCATTAATACAGTGCTTCCCGATGGCCCCGTGATAGAGCCTGACGGTAACCTGGATATCATTCCCGAAGTAGGGCTGATGCCGGAGATAGAGATCCCCGCAATGCCGCAGCCTGAGGCAGAAGCCGTGCCTGCGGTCGAAGAGCCTGTAATTGAAGAGCCGGTCGCAGAACCTGAACCTGTTATTGAGGAACCTGCAGTCGAAGAGCCTGCAGGGATGTCGATAGATGATCTTGATCCGAATGACAGCACGAAAGCGCTTGATGCGGATACGATAGCAGCGCTGTTTGCCGGAGCGAATTCAGATGAGGAGCCCGCAGCCGAAGAACCTGCAACAGAAGAAAGCGTGGCTGAAGAGCCCTCTGTCGAAGAGCCGGCAACAGAGCCTGAGCCCGTAATTGAAGAGACGGTCGCAGAGCCTGAGCCGGCAGTCGAAGAACCTGCGGCCGAAGAGCCTGCAGGAATGTCGATAGATGATCTCGATCCGAATGACAGCACGAAAGCTCTTGATCCGGATACGATAGCAGCGCTGTTTGCCGGAGCGAATGCAGACGAGGAACCCGCAGCAGAAGAATCTGTAGCAGAAGAAAGTACAGCAGAAGAGCCCTCTGCAGAAGAGCCTACAACAGAACCTGAGCCCGTAATTGAAGAGCCGGTCGCAGAGCCTGAGCCGGCAGTCGAAGAACCTGCGGCCGAAGAGCCTGCAGGAATGTCGATAGATGATCTCGATCCGAATGACAGTACGAAAGCTCTTGATCCGGATACGATAGCAGCGCTGTTTGCCGGAGCGAATGCGGACGAGGAGCCTGCAGCGGAAGAATCTGCAGCAGAAGAAAGTACGGCTGAGGAGTCCTCTGTCGAAGAGCCGGCAACAGAGCCTGAGCCCGTAATTGAAGAGGCGGTCGCAGAGCCTGAACCTTTAACAGAAGAACCTGCAACCGAAGAACCCGTAGCAATGTCGATAGATGATCTTGATCCGAATGACAGTTCGAAGGCTCTTGATCCGGATACGATAGCAGCATTATTTGCAGGCGCAAACGCAGAAGAAACACCTCTCGAGGGCAATGATGATGCCCTTGAAGTTCTTGATGTTCCGATGGATGATGAAGATGAACCGCTCATGCCGGATCAGGAAATATCGGATCTTCTGTCGACTCTCGGAGAGTTGTCCGGAGATAATGATGAAGCACCCGCTGAGTCTGAAGAAGCCGCAGAACCTGCAGAGCCGACAGAACCCACAGAACCTGAAGCACCTTCAGATTCTGAAGCACCGGGAGGTGATATCGATCTCGGTGTCGATATGTTTGATACGAATCTTGCGGCTATGCTCGATGATGTCACAGGTTCTCTCGGAGATCAGGAGGCAGGACAGGATACTTTGCCCGAAGACGGTTCCGATCTGAATGATCTGCTCGGATCACTCAATGATGAGTCGGGAGATCTGTCCGATATCGGAGATCTACTGAACAAGGATGAGAATTCCGAACTTGTGGATCCCAATACCGAAACGGCCGAGGCACTGTTTGCGTCCGATTCCGGAGAGGATCTTTTCGATATAGACAATGTTATAGACGAGGAAGAAAATCCCAAAGGCAGAAAGAAAAAGAAAAAGAAGAAGAAATTCAGTCTGTTCGGGAAGAAGAAAAAACAGGATTCGGATGTTGAGGTCATCACCGACGGCGGCGAAGAGATGCTGATCGATCCTGAACTCCTTGATATTCCCGAAAAGGAAGAAGGACAAAAGAAACCCGGATTCTTCGCAACCCTTTTTGCAAAACTGTTTGAAGAAGTTGAAGATGAAGATGATGCAGGCACTGCGATAGATCAGAGCGCCGTGGAAATAGCGCAGGAAGGCGCCGCAGAGAACGAAGCGATTTTGGCCGAACTTGAAGATCGCAGCGACGACAAGAAGAAAGGCAAGAAGGAAAAGAAGAAGAAAGAGAAGAAAGACAAGAAGGGAAAGAAAGGCGGAGAAGCCGAGGGAGAAGAAGGCGAAGAGGGCGCCGAGGATACCAAGAAGAAAAAGAAGAAAGAAAAGAAAAAGAAAGAAAAACACGAAGAACCGGAGACTCCCACACGCAGACTTCCGAGAAAGAAAGTTGTTGCAATAGCACTGTTCTGTCTGACCATCGGTATTGTAATCACATTCCTTGCATTTATAATACCGTACTCTCATGACATGGATAAAGCCAGAAAGTTCTATTCGACGGGTGAATATCAGAAAACATATGAATATATGCGCGGGCATAAGCTCACATCGGATGACCAGCTGCTTTACGACAGAACTGTTACCCTTCTGCGAATAAAGAGACCTTATGACAGTTATCAGAACTACATGAAAATGGGACTTCGCATGGAAGCTCTCAATGCTCTGATCCAGGGAGTACAGATGTGTGATACTTATGCGACTGATGCGGCAACTCTTGGGATAATAGATAAGTATTCCGTATTATCGCGACAGATATATGATGAACTCTATAATACATTTGGTGTGACCGTTGACAAAGCAAGATCCTGGATAGAGATCGAAGGCACCCCCGAATATACACGTGCACTTTACGACACACTTACACAGCCTGCAGATGAGAATGTTGAACAGAGCGGGCTGCCCGGGGAAGAAGAGGTTGATTCTTCGGTGATCGATGCGGAGGAAAATGATCTGTGATCGCAATAGTTGATTATGATGCGGGCAATATGTTAAGTGTTGCCAAAGCTTTGCGCCATCTGGGACAGGAACCGGAGATAACAAGGGATCCGGATGTTCTTATAAAAGCGGACAGCGTGATACTTCCCGGAGTCGGAGCCTTCGGGGATGCGATGGAAAAGCTTAACGGGTTCGGACTGGTGCAGGTGATATCGGATATTATCAAAAGCGGAAAGCCTTTTCTGGGTATATGTCTCGGGCTGCAGCTTCTGTACGAGGGAAGTGAGGAGGCTCCGGGAGTTGCCGGGATAGGGGCACTTGACGGCAGGATCCGTAAGATCCCGGTCGGAGAATACAAAAAGATCCCGCATATGGGGTGGAACTCGCTTCGGTTTCCCAACAAAGGCAGACTGTATTCCGGCATAGATGAAGGCGCCTATGTATATTTTGTCCATTCGTATTATCTCGAAGCTGCGGACCGTTCCGGTGTCACCGCCACGTGCGAGTATAATGTGACGATCGATGCATCGGTGGAATATAAAAACGTTTTTGCCTGTCAGTTCCATCCGGAAAAAAGCGGAGATATAGGGCTTAAGATACTTGATAATTTTGTGAGACTGTAGACAGCGGTGATATGTATACAAAAAGGATAATACCATGCCTGGACGTTAACTGCGGACGGGTTGTAAAAGGAGTAAATTTCGTCAATCTCAGAGATGCCGGCGATCCGGTTGATATAGCGGCCGCATATGACAAGGCGGGGGCCGATGAACTTGTGTTTCTTGATATAACGGCTTCGTCCGAAAATCGCGAGACCGTTGTCAACATGGTACGTCAGGTGGCATCTACCATTTTTATTCCCTTCACTGTCGGGGGAGGGATACGTACGGTAGATGATTTTCGAAAGCTTCTTCGCGAGGGAGCGGATAAGATCTCGGTCAACTCCGCTGCAATCATGAATCCGGATCTGATAAGTGATGCTGCCGATAAGTTCGGCAGTCAGTGTGTGGTTGTTGCCATAGATGCCAAACGCCGTGATGACAATACGGGATGGAACATATATAAGAACGGCGGCAGGGTCGATATGGGAATTGATGCTGTCGAGTGGGCGATGAAGGCCGAAAGACTCGGGGCAGGAGAGATTCTTCTGACAAGTATGGATGCTGACGGGACCAAAGCCGGATTTGATATTGAACTGACAAAGGCCGTATCGGAGAATGTGAGCATACCGGTCATAGCAAGCGGCGGAGCCGGAAGCAAAGAACATTTCAGGGATGTTCTGACAGAGGGTGCAGCTGATGCTGCTCTTGCGGCATCGCTTTTCCACTACAAGGAACTTGAAATAAATGATCTCAAAGATTATCTGAGCGGATGCGGAATATCGGTAAGGAGGCTGTAAATTGATAGATAATGACTGGCTGGAGCCCTTATCCGCCGAGTTTTCGAAACCGTATTACGCAAAGCTTTATAAATTTGTAAATGAGGAATACAGGACACATACCATATATCCGAAGAAGCAGGATGTTTTTGCAGCATACGACAGGACACCACTTAAAGATGTCAGGGTGCTGATACTTGGCCAGGATCCGTATCATGAGCCGGGTCAGGCTCACGGCCTTTGCTTTTCGGTTTCACCGGGAGTCGCCATCCCTCCGAGTCTTGTAAATATTTATAAAGAGCTTCATGATGATCTGGGCCTTTATATACCGGATAACGGTTATCTTGCAAAATGGGCAGATCAGGGTGTGATGCTGCTGAATACGGTTCTGACTGTAAGAGCGCATGTTGCATTTTCCCACAGGGGAAAAGGTTGGGAACAGTTTACGGATGCAACGATAAGGGCTCTTAACAAACAGGACAGACCCATTGTATTTATGCTGTGGGGAAAGCCGGCCCAGCAGAAGGCGGCTATGCTTGACAATCCGAAGCATCTTGTATTAAAAGCCGCGCATCCGAGCCCGTTGTCGGCTCACAGGGGATTTTTCGGCTGCAGGCATTTTTCGAAAGCAAATGATTTTCTCGTGTCGAACGGGCTCAGTCCGATCGACTGGCAAATTGAACAGATAGGGGAGAGTGTATGACAAAAAAGGAAGCGCTGGCTCTGAAGATATTTGTAGGCGCTGTGCTTGTCGCAACAATACTGTTTGCGGCATATTACTATGAGAGCTACAGATCTATCGCAAATGAGGTAGCCGATCAGATCAACAAAGGCAATGCGTTCATGGAAGCGGAATGTTATCCGGAGGCGCTCGAGTGTTATGAGAAAGCTCTTGAACATGAGCAGGGCAATGAACAGATACAGTCGGCCATGGTCAAAGCCTATATGTGTATGGCGGAAGACTACGGAGATACCGATGAGGCTATCCTGTGCTATCAGAAGGCACTTGACATCAATCCGAACAACAAGACTGCATACTGGTCCATTGCCAACATATATGAGCTTCGAGGCGATGAAGACACTATGCTTGACGTGCTTCATAAAGGATACGAGGATACGCTTGATGAGTCCATGAATGAGAAAGTCTTTGCCATTGAGGAGGAACGCGCAAGGATCGCGGCGGAAGAGGAAGCCAGACTGGCCGAAGAAGAGGCCGAGCGGGCAGAAGAAGAGGCAAGGGCAGCCAAGCTTGAAGCATTAAGGGATATGTTCGAATCAAAAGATTATGACGCCCTGAAAGAAAAACTTCGCGAAGATGAATATGTTTCGTTTTCAGAGGAAGTCATTGGGGACAATTCGTACTATTCCGGGGATCATGATGTTGACGGAAACCGCGAGGGATACGGCATCGGGCTGTATGAGAACGGATATTACTATTACGGTGAGTACCATGACAACATGAGAAGCGGGCATGGCGTACTGTTGCGTGCAACCTATTCGGAAAGCTCATCAATAGGATCGTTCATATATGACGGGGAGTGGGAGGACGACGCTCCTAACGGACAGGGCACAGCCACATCCAATTATTACAAGGACAGGATCCAGGCGTCTGACTTTATGACCAAAGAGATCTCGGGTAATTACACCGACGGACTCGAAGACGGAGACATGACCCTTGTGGGTACTACGCGAGGCGGCGCAAAGCGTACGTTCAAGTATAGGGCGAGCATGGGTGTGGCCGAAAAATCATCCGGTGAGAACTCCGGTGTCAAAGGCCAGTATATAATCGCACAGACGGACGATAAGAGCGAGAGCCTTACAAGCGACGGATCGATCCGAGGAGTGGAAGGATTTACGGAAGAGGATACAACGAGAAGCGAACGCAGCGACACAGATGATGCTGCAGAAGATGTGCAGGAAGTACAGAACATTCAGAACCTCAAACCGATCGGAGATTAACAGACGTGAAAAAAGTACCTTTTATCGACAAACAGACAGCCGAAGCCATAGCGGCAAAGATACCAACACCGTTTCATGTGTATGATGAGGCGGGTATCATTGAAAACATCAGGAATATTAAGTCCGCGTTTTCGTGGAACAGTGGATTTAAGGAGTATTTTGCCGTTAAAGCACTGCCCAATCCGTTCATCTTAAAGATTATGAAAGAATACGGCATCGGAGTGGACTGTTCGAGTCTGACTGAACTTCTTATATCAAAGGCCGCCGGATTTTCTGGTGATGATATCATGTTCTCTTCAAATGAAACCCCGGAAGAGGATTATGTCCTTGCCAAAAAGCTCGGAGCCATAGTAAACCTTGATGATTTTACGCATATAGATTATTACGACAAGTTGTGCAGACTTGATGAGACTATGAGCATACGCTACAATCCGGGCGGAGTGTTCACGGTCAGCAATTCCATAATGGATAACCCGCAGGATGCCAAATACGGTATGACAAAAGAGCAGGTATTTGACGCTGTCGGTATCATGATGGAAAGGGGTGTGAAGCACTTCGGTATCCATTCGTTTCTTGTTAGCAACACTGTGACGAACGATTATTATCCGATGCTTGCCGAGAAACTATTCGAGCTGGCAAAGGAAGTACATGAAAGAACGGGTGCGCATATTGCTTTTGTAAATCTCTCGGGAGGTGTTGGAATACCATATACGCCTGACGATGAGCCGAATGATATATCTGCCATCGGTGAAGGGGTAAGAAAAGTATATGAAAAAATATTTGTTCCCGCCGGAATGGATGATGTGGCGATCTATACCGAGATGGGAAGATATGTGACCGGACCTTACGGCGGCCTTGTAACGAGGGCCATTCACGAGAAACATATATACAGGGAATACATAGGTGTGGATGCATGTGCTGCCAATCTGATGCGTCCGGCGATGTACGGAAGCTATCATCACATCACTGTGCTCGGGAAGGAAGATGAGCCGTGTACCCAAAAGTATGATATCGTGGGCGGTCTGTGTGAGAACAATGACAAGTTTGCCATCGACAGGATGATGCCGGTGATAGAAAAAGGAGACCTTCTGTTTATTCACGATACCGGGGCCCATGGATTTTCGATGGGATATAATTACAATGGAAAGCTCAGAAGCGCCGAAGTTCTCCTGCACCCGGACAAAAGTTTTGACATGATAAGAAGAGCGGAGACGCCTTCGGATTATCTTGCGACATTTGATTTTTCTGATTTTGTTTTCGAATGATTTCGGGGATACGGGCGTATGAAACAGATCATTGTTATTACAAACGACAAAACAAAATATGTTAAGGATTTTCCCGAGAGAAAATACTTCGTTATCTGGTGCGAGTTTTCGGTGGAGCAGCTTCAGGCGGTCCGTGAAAAGTCAAACCTGATCGTCTTATGTATGGATCATGAGAAGACGGATGATCTGAAAAGAATGGGACTGTATCTTCGCGATCTGTGCATAGAAGATGAGAAAGTCCTGTACATGTACGGCAACAAGGAGGACGTTGATCTGGTAAAATCACTTGTGCCGTCACTGTTCGTGGAAAAGACATTGTATTCTTTTGCAGAATTCACACAGATCATAGATGAAATCGAAAAGAGCGGGGTGGCTACCGAAAACGGGAAGCCCGTATTTCTGATAATAGATGAGGACAGAGATTTTGTTGAAAAACTGAGAGTGTATCTCGATCCTTTTTACAGAGTGTTTGTGAGTAAGATCGATCTTGAAGAGATCAAAAAACTCCTGTTCATGGCGGATACGGTTCTTATAAGTTCTGAAGGAAAGATGAGATTTATTGAGTTTATGGAACTGAGTCAGATCCTAGTAGCCAAAAAAAAGGTATCCGGATTCAGGTATTATTATATGGCTAAGAGCGGTGAAGATCAGAACAGGATCAATGCGGGATACGGAAGGAACACTATCGCATTTTCCAAAGATATGGAAGTGTCGCGCATTGCCGATTATTTTATAAAACATATAAGCGGATCACAGGGCTGATCTGTCATTCAATGGTGATATTTATCTGGGAATCTTTATCCTGTCCGTCTGACTGTGTAAAGCGCAGGTGATAGTTCATTGCTTTGTTGATGCGTTTTGAAAGCGCCTGGTAGTGTTCACCGTAGAATTCGGGATACAGGCCGCCGTGGTATACGTCGGAAGCCGGGCCGGAACGTGATATGCACCGTTCAAATCCAGCGGTAAATTCCGCAGCCGCGGTATACGGATCGTCAGTTTCCTTGAGAAGGTCATCCAGTCTGCAGGCTATCGGATCGGCACCGGACAGTTCGTAAACGGCATATGCAAGCTGTCCCTCCATGGAATTAACGTTCATATTATGCTCATCGCAAAAATCACGAAGATGCTGTTGTCTGTCTCCCACATCATTCCACTGAAACAATCCGAAAGCACCGTTTGATTCATTAACGGCTCGCGTATCAAAGTCCGGAGATTCAACTGAGATATTTCCCATTATCCCACATGCACCTGCAGGAGAATAACCTGCTTTAAGCAGGCTTTCATAGACAATGAGTTCTTTCTCCTCGAGAGGTATATTCTCCGGAGCATCAATTGTTATCGTAATGACACGGGGTTCTTTTTGAGCGGATCTATTGCGTAATCCGGAAATGATAAGAACTATCACGGTTATGACAAGTGCCAGAATAACCGCCAGTATAGCTATATTGATAAAAATGATATGTTTTCTTCGCATTTTTGTAAATGTAAGTGCAGATGGTGGGACTTGAACCCACATGTAGTTGCCTACGGCAGATTTTGAGTCTGCTGCGTCTGCCATTCCGCCACATCTGCAACAACGCATATATTACCATATATGCGTTTATGATTCAATGACCTGCCGGACTATTCCCCGGAAGGAAGGCAAAATGATGAGAGCATGCCGTTAAATGCTTCAACAAGTTCATCTGCGGACAGCCCGGGAGCATCCTTTTCAATTGTTGTAGTCAGTACAAGAGTGATCGTACCGTTCGATGCGGGAGTTGCCAGACATACATATCTGAAGATCCTTCCGTCGTCAAGCGGCACATCGCTGTCACCTCTGCGGCATTTGATACCGTCTCCGATCTCAAAATCAGCGAGAGTGATATCTGAAACATTCATATCCGTGTCCGCATCTGAAAGGGCAGTATTGACGGCTTTGTCGGGATCGCTCTCCGTATAGCTTTTTATGACCATAAGCGTTCCCGTATCTATATCCTCTATTTTACTGAACATGTCATCATCAGAAGCATTAAGTGAAACATCACGGAGATCGAAGTCGATCGAGTAACCCAAAGGACTGTCATAGTGATAGATATTGTCCGCATCAGACGTAGGAGCTGCGCCTTCGACAGCTACAGGCTTATGGCCGAAATCCTGCCACTGTGTGATGTTAAGGGAGTTGGCACTGACATACTGTGCTATTGAATCTGCTCTGGCTTTATCGGCCTCTTTGTCATAGGTCTCGCTTATCTTTTTGTACAGTCCGTCGATCGGTGCAAATAACTCCTCACATTCTTCTTCGACAAGAGGAAGTTCTGCATCGGTAACTTCATACTTGCCGTCAGCGACGGTCTTTAAATGGAAAGTTCCGAAACTTCTTGATCCCGATTCCGTGAAAAGAGTGGTGTTGAGAAGCCTGAACCCGTCAACATTATACGAACCGTAGACAAGTATGTCATCGGGATCGGATTCGTCGGTTTCAACGATTATGTTAAAGGGTATGTAAACTTTGACCTGGCCGTTATCGGTGAACTGTTTTTCGTAATCGACCATATATTTGCATATCACATCCATATACTTCTCATCACCCTGATATGTGTACTCGGGCAGGGACTTGGGGTCTTCATACACGGAAGTGCCGGCCGGGGGCTCGTTTTCATCTTCTGCGGCGGTAACCTCGCTTTTTGTTTCAGCTTCCGCAGCAGCGCTCTCATTCCCGGGTTCGGCTGCCGGTGTTTCTTCCTGTGCAGGCTCCGGTGTTGTATTTACCGAAACATTACAGCCGGAAAGAAGAAGAGCCGCAGTAATGGCGGCAGTAATAAGTCTGACCTTAGTGTTCATATGTTATCCTCCGTTTTCATCATGATCTGATATATCACATAGTGCCTATTATATCATGAATTTGTAACCCTTGAAATCCTTGTTGGAAATGTTTATCATGGATGTTGGTGATCTGTCGGAAAAATCATTAAGGCTTTGGGATTATGGAATATATTAACTGTGAGACATGCGAAGAATATATGAACTCCTTCATCGAGAACAGACTTGTCGGTGAGATGCTGTGGCAGTTTCTGACGCATGTGGAGAAATGCCCGGAGTGTTATGAGGAGCTGGAGATAAGGTATCTTGTGGAGGATGCTCTCGGAAGGCTTGAAGACGGTGAGGCGATCAATCTTCGAAGCGAGCTGGAGACGAAGGTCAGAGTAACAAAACGTGCGATGTATACCCACTATTTCAGTGAAGATATACTTCGCATTTTAGAGATATTTTCGATGATCATCATAGTTTATGAGGTGTTCGGATTTCTGTCGCATTTTTTCGGAATAGTTTTTTAGGATGTTGTTATGAGCAAAAAGCTTGTACTTATAGATGGAAACAGCATAATCAACAGAGCGTTTTTCGGCATTCCCGATCTTACCGATTCAAGGGGACGTCATACCAATGCCATTTACGGATTTTTGAACATAATGTTCTCCATTCTCGCCGAAGAAGAGCCTGACAGTCTTGTTGTGGCTTTTGATGTACATGAGCCCACCTTCCGACACAAGATGTATGAAGCATATAAAGGCACCAGACGCGGTATGCCGGATGAACTTCGTGAGCAGGTGCCGCTTCTGAAACAGCTCCTTTGTGCGATGAATATTAAGATCATGGAAAAGGGCGGACTGGAGGCTGATGATATTCTAGGTACACTGGCAAAGCGCGCCGAGGCATCGGGATATGATGTTACTATCGTTTCCGGAGACCGTGATCTGCTACAGATCGCAACTGACAGGATACTCGTCAGGATCCCCAAGACAAAAGGCGGCAGAACAGAGATAGAAAACTACCATGCGGAAGATGTCGTAGCCAGATACGGCCTTACGCCGGCACAGATTATAGAACTGAAAGGTTTGATGGGAGACGCGTCCGATAACATCCCCGGCGTTCCGAAGATCGGAGAGAAGACGGCGACGGAGCTGTTAAAACAGTACCATACAATAGATGATCTCAAAGACCATATTCAGGAGATCACGAAAAAATCAATCCGCGAGACTCTCACCGAGCACTTTGACATGGCTGTTCTGTCGAAAAAACTGGCGACTATCGAGACAAACGCGGATATCGATCTTGATGTTGCAGATGCCCGCCTTGACAATATCTATACCAATGAGGCGTATATCCTCGTCAAGGAGCTCGGCTTTAAAAACATGCTTGACCGTTTTAAGGGATCCGCAGCTTCTGTTGATGATACCTATCAGGAATCGTTTTCACAGGCCGACGATATGACAAAGGTCGAGGCTGTCATGAGGGAAGTGGCAGAGTCTGATGCTGTTGCTTTTTTCATATGTGAGGCGGGACTGGCCCTTACGTTTTCAAAGGACCGTACAGTGTATATACCCGCATCGGGTCCACACCCGCTGACATATCTGTGTGATAACTTTACAAAGGCAGTAGCCGAAGGCAGTGCGAATATCATAACTTTTGACCTCAAATCCCAGCTTTCTTTCCTGCCGAAACTATGTGAATGCGATCCGTCTGCCGGGCGGTTTACGGATCTGTGCATAGGCGCATACCTGTGCAATCCGCTTAAGAATGATTACTCAATCGAAGACGTGGCAAATGAGTATTGCGGGATCGTGATAAAGAGCGCATCGGAGATATTCGGAAAAAATGGCCTTTCCGGGAGTTTCATGCTGATGCCGGGTGAGGTCAGGGAGTATGCCTGTACGTTTTCATATATATGTCACCGGGCTTTTGACAGCGTCACCGCCAGGATCGGTTCGCTCGGGATGACGGAACTGTACAGGACTGTTGAAATGCCTCTTATCAGCTGCCTGTATGATATGGAAAGACTCGGCATCAGGCTTGACGGCACTTCGCTCAAGGCATACGGCGAAACGCTTGACACACAGCTTTTTGAACTTGAAAATGAGATCAAAAGTGACGCCGGAGAGGATTTTAACATCAATTCTCCGGTACAGCTCGGAGATATTCTTTTTGTCAAAATGGGTATCCCGGGAGGGAAGAAGACCAAAAAGGGATATTCCACGGCAGCCGATGTTCTCGAAAAACTGGCACCGGAGTATCCGTTTGTTTCAAAGATACTCAAATACAGAGCCATAGCAAAACTCAGATCGACGTATACGGATGCGCTCATAGACTGCGTGGGTGCCGACGGAAGGATACACTCGACATTTAACCAGACAATAACGGCAACAGGCAGGATATCGAGCACAGAACCGAATCTTCAGAACATACCGGCCAGAATGGAACAGGGACGCCTCATAAGGAAGTTTTTTGTTCCTGACGAAGGCTGTGTATTTGTTGATGCGGACTACTCACAGATAGAACTTCGGATAATGGCACATATGTCCAAAGATCCGTCGCTTATCGAGGCCTTCAATTCCGGGGCGGATATTCACTCGATAACAGCAGCAAAAGTGTTCCACGTTCCGGAAGAAGAGGTAACACCGATAATGCGAAGAAACGCCAAAGCCGTCAATTTCGGGATTATATACGGAATAAGTGCATTCGGCCTGTCGGAGGATCTGAACATTTCAAGAAGCGAAGCCAAACAGTTTATCGAAGAGTATTTTGCGACATTCCCCAAGGTAAAGGAATATCTCGACAGCGGAGTGGAGCGGGCCAAAAAGGATAAATATGTGGTTACCGAGTATTCAAGGAGGCGTCCGCTGCCTGAACTGTCCAGTTCCAATTTCATGCAGCGTTCGTTTGGAGAGCGTGTAGCCATGAACGCTCCGATACAGGGAACAGCGGCCGATATAATGAAGATTGCAATGATCAGGGTCAAAAAGCGTCTTGAAGAGGAAGGCATGAAGACGAGAGTGATACTGCAGGTCCATGACGAACTGCTTGCGGAAGCACCGGTCGAAGAGGCCGAGAAAGCCAAGCGGCTGTTGAAGGAAGAAATGGAGCAGGCAGCCATACTTTCGGTTCCCCTTATAGTGGAGACATCAACAGGAAGTAACTGGTACGAAGCAAAATGAAAGTGATCGGCATCACCGGAGGAGTCGGTGCGGGAAAATCGGAAGTGCTGAAGCTTATACGGAGCATGTGTTCATGCATCATCGTCACAGCGGATGATCTTGCAAAAGAACTGGAACAGCCCGGGGAAGTCTGCTATGAGCCTCTTGTCGGACTTCTGGGAGAGAAAGTCCTCTCACCGGACGGTTCCATCGATAAATCCGAAATGGCAAAGATCATATTTGCCGACGGTAATGAAGATATTCTTGCCGGGGTCAATTCGATCGTACATCCCGCGGTCAAAACGCGCATCAGGAAGATGATAGGAGAAGCTGCGGCACGGGATGATACGGACTATTTCTTTATAGAAGCGGCGCTTCTGATCGAGGATCATTATGATACGATCGTTGACGAATTGTGGTATGTATATGCAGATGAGTCTGTAAGAAGAAAACGTCTGAAGGATACGAGAGGTTATACCGATTCAAAGATAGACGACATGATGGATTCACAGAGCAGCGACGAGACATTCAGAAAGTATGCTGCGGTCGTTATCGATAACAGCGGCAGTCTTGAAGCTACAAGGCATCAGCTTGAGCGAATACTATGATATGTGAGGTATAAAGGTGGCAGAGAAGAAGAAAAATCCCGGACAGCTTGTGTTCGGTCTCGATATAGGAACGAGAAGTATCGTCGGTACCGTTGGATATCGTACCGATGAAACATTTCATGTTGTGGCCCAGTGCGACAGAAAACATGATACAAGGTCGATGCTTGACGGACAGATACATGACATCGACAGGGTCGGACAGACGATCCTTGATGTAAAGCATGATCTTGAAGCCATTATAGGCAAGGAACTTCATGAAGTATGTATCGCTGCCGCAGGACGTGTTCTCAAGACGATCAATTCATCGGCGACCCTTGAACTTCCGGAAGAGACCACGATAGATGCCGAACATATATATACACTTGAGATGCTAGGCGTCGAAAAGGCCTATGAGGATTTTCAGGAGGCAAACAACACGGGTCTGAAGTTTTACTGTGTCGGCTACACGGTCGTAAAGTATTATCTTAACGGATATCCCATCACGACTCTTGAGAAACACAAAGCCAACAGCATAGCGGTGGATCTGATAGCCACATTTCTTCCGGATGATGTTGTGGACGGCCTGTACAAAGCTGTCGAGATCGCCGGCCTTGAAGTCGCCAATCTCACGCTCGAGCCTATAGCAGCCATGACCGCAGCTGTTCCGACCAATTACATGATGCTCAATATCGCACTCGTGGATGTAGGCGCGGGTACGAGCGATATATCGATCACAAGAGACGGAAGCATAATCGCTTACGGAATGATCCCAAAGGCCGGAGATGAACTGACAGAGGCGATCGCGAACGGCCTGCTGGTTGATTTTAACGAAGCGGAGCGTGTCAAGATAGAGTCCGGAAAAAAATCGGCAGTCAAGTTCAAGGATATAATGGGTATCGAGCACAAGGCCGAGCCTGCCGAAGTACATAAACTGGTGGAGGGAGTTATTGCCGACATCGCGAAGGATGTATCTGACAAGATCAAGGAGCTCAACGGTAACAAACCGGTTTCGGCGGTATTCGTTGTCGGCGGAGGCGGTAAGATCACGGGCTTTACGGATGCGCTTGCAAATGAGATGGGCATCATGACGGAACGTGTTGCCCTCAGAGGAGAAGAAGTATTCAAAGATATTGATTACCAGTTCTCCGGAGCCGTTCTGGACAGCATGTACGTGACGCCTATAGGTATATGCTTAAACTTCTACGATCAGAAGAACAACTTTATCTTTGTTACGTTTAATGATAAGCGTATAAAGCTTTATGACAACGGACACCTTACCGTGGCTGATGCCGCCATGCAGGCGGGCTTCCCGAATGAAGGACTGTTCCCGAAGCGTGGACCCGAGCTCAACTTTACCGTGAACGGCAAACCGCACATGATCCGCGGCGAAGTCGGAGAGGGTGCTCATATCATCCTGGAGGGAAGACAGGTCAGTCTTACCACACCGATCGTAGCCGGAGACCGGATACAGATTGAGGAGTCTACAGAGGGAGAGGCGGCGGCCGCGACCATCGGATCGCTCCTTGAATACGGCAGTACCATATCGGTCATAGTAAATGACAAGAAGATCGATCTGCCGAAATTTGCGGAAGTCAACGGCAGTCTTCAGTCGGAGTTCTATGATATACAGCAGAGCGATGATATAAAGATGCTCACATATTATACGGTCTCACAGATCATCGAGTTCATGGATGTCATACTCAATCCCGATATGAACATATACGTTAACAACAAGAAGGCTGACAGGGATACGAAGTGCTATGACAATTTCTCCGTTATCTGGACGATGGAGGAACTGAATCTGTCAGACGTATCAGATGAAGAAGCCGAGAGTGCCATCAGAAGTTCCAATCAGAAAGGCAAGCCCAGAAAGAGCATAGACAGTTACGAGGATGCCATCGAGGCGGAATCTCTCGCAAACAGTGAGTACGCCGACGACGGTACGCTCGATGAGGAATATGTCAGATACAAGGAACAGAAGGAAGAAGAAAAGCGCAGGGAAGAAGAGGCAAAGCACACCACTGTCAACGTGTTTGTTAACGGTGATCCGGTGATCCTCAGCGGCAAAGAAAAATATGTGTTTACGGATATTTTTGATTTTATAGATTTTGACCTGAAAAACAGACCTGCGGGAAAAGGGATCGTAACGGAACTGAACAGCCATAAAGCGGTATTCTCCGAGGAGATTAAGGATGGAGACTTCCTCGACATCAGGTGGGAATAGTCAGGAAGACGTTGTGTATGAATGATCATATAAGGGGAGAGATATAATGAGGATATGCAGTATAGCAAGCGGAAGCAGTGGAAACTGCATCTACGTCGGAAGCGATAACACGCACGTGATAATCGATGCGGGGATCAGCGGCAGGAGGATCGAAAAAGGGCTCAACGAACTGGGCCTTACGGCATCTGATCTGAGCGGTATACTGATCACGCATGAGCATTCGGATCACATTGCATCCATCGGAGTTATGGCCAGAAAATACGGTCTTCCAATGTATGCGACCGGCGGCACGATAAAGGGGATCATGAACCAAAAGTATCTCGGAAACGTTGACAGATCACTGTTTGTCGAGATCAGAGCCGATAATGATTTTCTCATAGACGATCTTCATGTCAGACCGATAGAAGTCAGCCATGACGCTCTCGAACCCGTTGCCTACAGGATAGAACACGGGGACAGGGCGGTCGGTGTGTGTACGGACCTCGGCACTTACACCGACAGGATTATAGAAGGCTTTTCCGGTGTCGACGCGCTTTTCATCGAAGCCAATCATGACGTTAACATGCTCCAGGTCGGAAGATATCCTTACCGGCTCAAGCAGCGTATTTTGTCGGACAAGGGTCACCTGTCCAACGAAAACTGCGGAAGGCTTTTGTGCCGTCTGCTTCATGACGACATGAAATCCATCACACTTGCGCACCTGAGCGCCGAGAATAACCTCGCGGAGCTTGCATATGAGGCTGTAAGACTGGAAATAATGATGGATGAGGGTGAGTATTCCCCGTCCGATTTTGATATCAGGGTAGCCAAAAGATCCGAGACATCACAGTGCGTGACGATCTGAACATATAACAGATATTTAAGGAGAGAGAAAATGAAGAAGACGATAATCACGGTAGTCGGAAAAGATACGGTGGGTATCATTGCAAAGGTCTGTACGTATCTTGCGAATAACAGGATAAACATCCTTGATATTTCGCAGACCATAGTAGACGGATTTTTCAGCATGATGATGATCGCCGATATGAATGATTCACCCAAGCCCTTTGCGGATATCGCATCAGAGCTTACACAGATCGGAGAAGAGATCGGTGTGGTCATTCATTGCCAGCGTGAAGAGATATTCCAGCAGATGCACAGGATCTGAAGTGTGACGGAGACAGAACATGATCAATATATTCGAAGTCAATGAAACGAACAAGATGATCGAGAAAGAAAATCTCGATGTACGTACGATCACAATGGGGATCAGTCTGCTCGACTGTGTGAGCGACGATATCACCAGGCTGTGTGACAGGATATACGACAGGATAACAAAGACCGCGGGGGATCTTGTATCCGTCGGTAACAAGATCGAGCTTGAGTTCGGGATCCCAATAGTTAACAAAAGGATTTCAATAACACCCGTTGCGATAATCGGCGCGGGAGCCGCAAAGGGACAGGACGATTTTGTTAAGATAGCAATGATGCTCGACAGAGCCGCCCGGGAAGTGGGAGTGAACTTTCTCGGAGGATACTCGGCTCTTGTTTCAAAGGGAATGACGAGTGCGGACAGGAACCTGATAAGATCGATACCCGATGCTTTGGCGTCAACGGAACTTGTATGCTCATCCGTTAATGTCGGTTCTACGCGGTGCGGTATCGATATGGATGCCGTGCGGATGATGGGCACGATCATCAAAGAAACATCGGAGAAGTCGGATGTGGGGCCCGCCAAGCTCGTAGTATTCTGTAATGCTCCGGATGACAATCCTTTCATGGCAGGTGCGTTCTTCGGGGTGACGGAAGGTGATACGGCCATAAACGTCGGTGTATCCGGACCGGGCGTTGTCAGGAGAGCGGTAGCCAAGTGTAAGGGCGCAGGCTTTGAGGAACTGTGTGAGACTATCAAAAAGACTGCGTTCAAGGTCACGAGAGTAGGCCAGCTCGTAGCAAAGGAAGCTTCTTTGCGGCTGAACGTACCTTTCGGGATCGTCGATCTGTCGCTTGCACCGACGCCTGCAATAGGTGATTCCGTTGCGGATATACTTTGCGAGATGGGTCTTGAATATGCCGGAGCACCGGGAAGCACGGCTGCTCTTGCAATGCTTAACGATCAGGTAAAAAAGGGCGGCGTCATGGCAAGCTCTTATGTGGGAGGACTGTCAGGAGCGTTTATTCCGGTATCCGAAGATCAGGGTATGATAGATGCGGTAAACGCGGGTGCGCTGACCATTGAAAAACTTGAGGCGATGACATGTGTATGTTCGGTGGGACTCGATATGATAGCGATACCGGGAGATACCGGAGCATCAACGATCTCAGGCATTATTGCGGATGAGATGGCGATCGGCATGGTCAATCAGAAGACCACCGCTGTAAGACTGTGTCCCGCAAAAGGCAAGGGTGTAGGCGAGATGGCTGAGTACGGCGGACTGCTCGGCAGGGCGCCGGTAATAGCCGTTAACAAAGCCTCGTGTGAAGAGTTCATAAACAGAAAGGGCAGGATACCGGCCCCGATACACAGCTTTAAAAACTGAGGACAGATATGAAGGTATGCGCATGCATATGCGAACTCAATCCTTTTCACAAAGGCCATGAATACTTCTTCCGTAAGATGCGGGAGGAATCGGGTGCCGATCATATTGTTGCGGTGATGAGCGGTGACTTCGTGCAGCGGGGTCTTCCGGCGATCTGCGATAAGTACGCGAGAACGGCTCAGGCCCTTATGGGCGGAGCCGATCTTGTCATAGAGCTTCCGGTCATGTACGCGACAGCCTCCGCGGATTATTTTGCACAGGGAGCGGTGAGTGCGCTCACTTTGATGGGATGTGTGGATACACTGTGCTTTGGCAGTGAATGCGCCGATATGGATATGCTTTTGTCACTTGCCGGTCTACGGGAGGAAAATGATCCGGGACTTCACATTCTGTCTCAGGGAGGAGATTCTTCGGGATCAAAGAACTACCGGGTAACGAAGCTCCTGAAAGAGGGAATGTCATATGCCAGAGCCTACGCGGAGGTTTACGGCAATACCGTTGCACCGAACGATATGCTTGCAGTGCGCTATATCAAGTCGCTGGCATATCTTCGGTCCGATATCGAAAAGATATGTATAAAAAGACATGGCGGCGGCTACAACGATACCGGAGATGACGCATTGAGCGCCGCGGCGGTACGCCGGAAGATTTACGGTAATGAACCGTTCGCCCACATGGTTCCCAAATACGTATACAGAAATCTTGAGAGCATAAGCGGTAAGTGTTTTCCTGTAGGTGTCGGCGATATGTCGATACAACTCTATACGATCCTGCAGAAAATCATTGATGCCGAGGATGATCATTCGGACAGGGTACTTACGGATTACATGGATGTTTCCGCCAACATAGCGGGAAGGATACGGTCAAATATAGGAAAATACAGGGATTACGAGAGCTTCGTGGATCTCGTTCATTCCAAGGAATATACAAAGGGCAGGATCTACAGGGCTCTTCTGCACATAATGCTTGACATCAGGAAGGAAGACTATGCGCAGGATCTTTCGGACTGCACTGTTTCATACATCAGGATACTCGGATTTCGCAGATCTGCATCAGCTCTTTTGTCACGACTCAAAGAAAACTCTATTGTGCCGGTGATCAGTAAAGCGGGAGATGCCGCATCAATACTGGATGACGAGGCACTTTATCTGTTTGGAAAGGACATAAGGGCCGCCAACCTTTATGACCGGTCGTGCACATTCAGGTTCGACAAAACCCCGGCACATGACTACGAAAGAGAGCTTGTGATCATCTGAGGCATATGATTTTGCTCTTGTATGCTTTCGCGTGTGGATATATAATTTACTGGGTGATTATACCGATTTATATGAGAACTTTCAGTGCTTTGGGGCTCTCAGGAAGCAGGAGGAGTTTATCCATGAAATTCATTGAAAATATCAAAGAGCGTGCAAAACAGGATAAGAAGACGATAGTTCTGCCGGAGAGTAATGACAGACGTACACTTATCGCTGCGTCAAAGATCCTTGAACAGGGCATAGCCAATCTGATCATGATCGGAAAAAAAGAGAAGATCATGGACGGGGCGCGGTGGCTCGAGGTGGATCTGGCAGATATAAATGTCGTGGATCCGGAGGAGAGCGACAAATTTGACGAATATGCCCAGAGACTGTTTGAACTCCGCGAGAAGAAGGGGATGACTCTTGAAAAGGCAAGAGAACGGCTGGCAAACGATAACCTGATGTGGGGCGTCATGATGGTAAAGCAGAATGATGCCGACGGTATGGTAGCCGGTGCCTGCCATGCGACTGCCGATGTTCTGCGTCCTTCGCTGCAGATCCTGCGTACCGCTCCCGGCGTCGATCTTGTTTCGGGATTTTTCATCCTAGATGTACCAGACTGTGAATACGGTGATCACGGAACATTCCTGTTTGCCGACTGCGGACTCAATCAGGATCCGACGGCAGAGGAGCTTGCGAGCATAGCCAACACATCGGCCAAAAGTTTTACGTCTCTTGTCGGTTCCAAGCCGATCATAGCGATGCTTTCACATTCCACAAAGGGTAGCGCAAAGCATCCGCTTGTTGACAAAGTTGCACAGGCAACAAGTATAGCCAAGGAAAAATATCCCCAGTTGCTTCTTGACGGTGAACTTCAGACGGATGCGGCTATAGTACCGAGTGTATCAAGACATAAATCTCCCGGATCAGAGATAGGAGGAATGGCAAATGTGCTTATTTTCCCCAATCTTGATGCCGGCAATATCGGATATAAACTTGTGGAACGTCTTGCCAAAGCGGAGGCTTACGGACCGATGCTTCAGGGCCTGTCAAGGCCGGTAAATGACCTTTCACGCGGTTGCTGTGCGGAAGATATAGTGGGTGTTGTAGCCCTTACCGCGGTCCAGGCACAGCTCCTGTGACCTTTCCGGATACAATATGAGAAGAATCACGGCTTCATTGATCATATCGGTCCTTGTACTTGGCAGTCTTACGGCATGTACCGGGGATGTGGCACCCGAGAAGAGCAGCTTCGGACAGGTCGATCCGATGGCGGATTCCCGGGTGTTGGTCGGTTCTGTCCTCGATGAGGATGATGCCGATAAAGACGGTGCCGCAGAGGAAGCAGCCGATGTTCCGGATTCTCACGCAGCACATTCGGGCAAAACATCGGAAGAGCTGGATGTTGCCAATCTGCCTCCGAGCATCAAAAGAATGGCGCAGCTGTGTGATGCGGTAAACCTCGGAACTGTAGAGACGCTGACGGCATATTCTTCGACAAGTGCCAGCCTGATCTGGCACTGTATACATCTGTATATATGCAACTGTACCGATGAAGAACTCGGCGTAACGACTGTCGGCGATTACTATGAGGCTGATCCGCGCGTGGTGACAGCAAGCATCTATGCGATGTTCGGAAAGATCAAGGATATACCCCGTATTCCGACCGATGAAACAATATCGCATGACGGTGAAGCACCGCATATCCAGATAAGCAACGATATGAAGTACAGATTTTTGGCGGAAGATCGTGGTCCAACCGTTTCCGAGATAAGAAGAGCGACTCTGTATTCCGACGGATCACTTGAAATGGAAGTTGCTCTTATGGACAGTGAAACCGGAGAGGAGACGGTCAGCATCATCTACACCATGAGGGTCAACTCAAGGGATACCACCACATCAGCCATGTACGAATATGAGATCACGGGATCCCGTGCTGCCGACAGCATCACTTCCGATAAGATCAGCGGTACTCCTTTTATTTCAATAGCAAGGCAGGTATACGGATATGATCTGTATCCGGAAGACGACAGCAGATACAATGAAGTGGAAGAGGTACTTGAATTCAGTTCTTTCAAGGAGCATGTTCCGGGGCTGAACGATCTTAATAAAAGGATCACGGAGGAGATAATACCGGTTGCGGATGAAGAACTTGATGAAGTTTCTTGGCATGAGATAAAATCATACCCGATCACTACGGAAGATCATGTCCAGATCGCAACGACTTATATCACATACCCGAACTACGGGACCGATCCCGATGTCGCCTGCTTTATTTTCGACAAGAAAAAGAAGCGAGCGATGGTCATGAATGATGTTCTCGAGATGTGTGCACTCAATGAATTCGCTTTGACAGCCCGTGTAAGGGGACTGTGGAACCCTGAAGGTGACGAGACTCTTACGGATCTTACGTACAGGGGTTTTATCATCAGACGTGACGGATCGGCGGATATATTCTATATGCTTGATATACACAATCCGGAGGCGGGGGATTACAGACGCATTGGTGCTTACAACAGTAAAGCAAAAAAACTGCGATATCCGTTCGATGAGGGAGACCTTCTCCCGGAAGATGAGACGGATCAGATGAAGCCCGCGCTCACTCACGGTGTGAAGGAACAATGAAAAGATGCCCGACAACAGAAAGAGCAGCTTCGGAAAAGACCTTGAAAAGGCCGTTTCCGAGGGCGTAAAAAATAATAACTGGTCATTGCTGAATGATGTGATAGAAAAGAGCGTTGATAATTTCCTCGACGGCGTGGGCGACAGAATGAATGACGCCATGAGCCCTTCGAAAAACGCGGTCCCTCTGTCACGCAGAAAAGAAGATTTTTCGGGAAATACACGGACGGCCGAGGTCCAGAGACGTCTGCATGAGGAGCGTCAACAGGTCAGGCGGCAGATGGCAGAAGAAAGACGCCGGCGCGAGGAGGCAAAAGCCGAACGACGACGTGCCGCCCGAAAAGGAAAAAGCACTGCAGAACTTGCATTTCCTTTCAGAGATACCGGTGCAGGTACCTCGACCGCACTGACCGTTGCAGGCGGTATCGGACTGGGGATCACGACTGTTGCAGCCGTGACCGGAAGCCTTACGGGACTTCTGGCCGGAACCGTATCCGTGGCAGGCCTTGTTGCGTCATTGGCCTTCATGACTTTCTTCGGAGTTGTCCTTGGAAAGGGCATCAGAAAAGGCCGAATGTCGGAACTTGCCGCAAGATATGCAATGGTCATCGGAAAAAGGCAGTATATCGACACTGAGATACTCGCTCTTTCACTTAACAGATCAAAGAAAAAAGTCATCAGGGAACTGAAGGCGCTCATAGAACTGGGATATTTCCCGCAGGGGCATCTTGACAGGGACGGCAGGACTTTCATATTAACGGACGAGGTGTTCAACCATTATCTTGAACTCGAGACAAAGAGCGGGGCGGATAGTGTGATCGATACCGTCGCAAGGAGTGAGGACGAGCAGGAATTCCCCCAGCTCTCGGCAGAGGAATCTGCCGAACTGTCAAGGATGATAAGGGAAGGTCAGGACTATATAAACCGGATCAGAATGCTGAACAACGATATCCCCGGAGTCGAGATATCCGCCAAACTGGACAGGCTTGAAGGACTGCTGAAAGAGATATTCATCAGGGTCAAGGAACATCCCGAACAGATGAAGAAGATACATGAACTGATGGATTATTATCTGCCGACATCGGTAAAGCTTGTGGATGCGTACAGGGAGTATGACCGCGTGAGTGAGCCCGGGAAGGAGATCCTGTCGGCCAAACGCGATATCGAGAATACTATGGATACGATCAATTCTGCGCTGGCAAGGCTTTTGAACAAACTGTTCAAGGACTCTGTTCTTGACGTTACAACCGATGCGCAGGTTCTGAAGACCGTCCTTGTACAGAAGGGACTGTCAAATGATATGGATCAGGTTATGAAAGGAGATAAACAATGAGTGAAGTTATCGATGCACAGGTAGTTGACACAGTGGCACTGGAGGATCCCATGGAACAGCTTCTGGCGGCGCCGAGAAAAACGGAGATCGCGGCGACGGATGAGGGAGATCTTTCTCCGGAGGATCAGGCCAAGGTTGAACAGTTTATGTCGCAGATCGATATAAAGGATTCCCAGTTTGTTCTTCAGTATGGTGCAGCAGCACAGAAAAACGTAGCTGAGTTCTCGGAAGGCGCACTTGCAAGTGTCAAGACAAAAGATATGGGAGAGATCGGCTCGATGCTCACAGGTGTTGTGACCGAACTGAGAGGATTTTCCGTAGAGGAGCAAAAGGGAGGATTTCTCGGACTGTTCAAAAAGGGCGGTAATCAGCTGACTTCACTGAAGGCAAAATATGACAAGGCCGAAGTCAATGTCAATAAGATCGTGAAAGCCATGGAAGGACATCAGCAGGTTCTTCTCAAGGATGTGGCGATGCTTGATAAGATGTATGAGGAAAACCTCGATTACTTCAAACAGCTGAGCCTTTATATAATTGCCGGCAAGAAAAAGCTTGAGGAAGCCAAGACAAAAGAGCTTCCGACGCTTCTTAAAAAGGCAGAGGATACCGGGCTGCAGGAAGACTCACAGGCGGCAAGGGATTACGCATCCATGATAGAGCGCTTTGAAAAGAAAATATATGATCTCGAACTTACGCGTAACATCTCGATGCAGATGGCGCCGCAGATACGTCTGATCCAGAGCAACGATACCGTAATGGCCGAGAAGATACAATCGACGCTTGTCAACACGATCCCTCTGTGGAAGAGTCAGATGGTTATCGCAATAGGACTTGATCATTCACAGGATGCAGCAAAGGCACAGCGTGAAGTTACAGACATGACCAATGAACTTCTCAAGAAGAATGCCGAAGCACTTAAGGTTGCAACAATTGAATCCGCAAAGGAGAGCGAGAGAGGTATCGTTGATATCGAGACACTTACCGCAACCAATCAGATGCTTATAGAAACATTTGATGAGGTAATAAAGATACAGGCGGACGGCAGGGAGAAAAGACGTGCCGCAGAAACGGAACTCGTTCGGATAGAAACCGAGATGAAGGATAAAATACTTGAGATCAGTAAGGAAAGTCTGAAGGTTGAATAACTTTATCTACTTTGACTATTGTGCCCTTATAGTTGAGGCACTCACAGTAGCATCGCTTATAATACGAAAGATGACAAGAGGCCGCGTTAACAGGTGGGCTCTTGTCCTTATAGGCGATATCATGATAGCGACGGTAGCGGATATAACCGCTTTATTATTTGAGAAGGCGGGAAGCGGGAATGTGATCGCAAAATATATCACAAATACCGTCTGTTTGTGGTGCTCGACACTGGCCTCGGTGATCTTTTGCGGCTACCTTTTCGCATCTTTAGGGATATGGCATAAGATCAATAAAAACAGGTTCGCCTCCTGCATGTTTAATATTCCCGTCTGTATAATGACTGTTCTGTTACTGATCATCAATCCGTTTACCAGATCGGTATTTCGCATCAATGACTCCGGAATGTATGAGAGAGGGCCGTTGTTCATCCTGCTGTATATCCTATCATATATGTATGTCGTCATTGCTTACTACGGTGTATTCAGGTACCGTAAACTTTTCACCATAATGAAGATGATGAATGCGTTCATGGTCTTTTTCCTGATGGTGCTGGCCAGTGTAATGCAGGGACTGAATCCGCAGTGGTATGTTCAGATGTTTTTCTTTTCGGTCGCCTTTATGCTGATGGTGTTCGGTGTACAGTCACCTGAAGAGAGAATGCACGGAGGCACGGGACTGTTTTCGATGAACGCGTATGTTACCGACATCAACAGGTACAAGCAATTGAATGCTCCCATCGGTGTCACGCTCTCCGTGATGACCAATTACAGCGCTCTCATTGAAATGTTCGGATATTTTACTGTCCAGAATATGATAAACGATACTGCCAGAAGACTCGAAAAATGGGTGTCTTCCACAGGAGCGGATGTTGATCTGTACTATCTTGAAGCAGGCAGGTTTGCCGCTATCGTTGACGAACGTTATGAAAATGATATGCTTACGATATCCCAGGGTATCAATTCTGTTCTTGTGAAAGAAGTCGAAGTCGGTGAGATGCTCGTGAAGATGATGAATAACGTCTGCTTCATAAGCTGTCCCAGGGACATTGACGATCCGGGATTTCTGTTCGCTTTCGACGGAAGACTGGAAGAGGAAGTATACAGCGGAGAACTGCGTTATGCCGAAAAACTTTTCGACAAGAAACGTTTTGAACTGCGCAGAGATATACTGCGCGTCATAGACAGGGCATTTTCGGAAAAGAGATTCGCCCTTCATTATCAGCCCGTTTATTCAGTGAAAGATAAAAGATACGTACGCGCGGAAGCCTTCCTCAGACTCAACGATCCTGATTTCGGTGATATCAGGCCGGATCTTCTTATCAGTGAAGCGGAGAAGACCAATTCCATTCATGCCATTACGGCATATGTGCTTGAAGAGGTTTGCAGATTTATTTCACAGCCCGATTTTCTCCTTCTGGGACTTGAATTCATCGAAGTCAATCTGTCGGCAGTACAGTGTATGTGGTCCGATTTTCTGCCCATTCTTCTGTCTACCGTCAGGAACTATAACGTTCAGCCCAAGAATATATGTTTCAATATTACCGATGTGGACAGCCAGGAAGTGTTCTTAAAAATGCGTGATAATATAGATGCCCTGTCACAGGTCGGGTTCCTGATCTATATGGATGATTTCGGTGCCGGTATCTTCGAAGTGGAGCGTATAGCGAAAATGCCCCTGTCGGGGATCAAGCTGGACCGGAAGTTTGTAAAGGAAGGAATGAAGCCTGAGAACAAGGCAGTATTTGAGGGCAGCATCCGCATGATCGGTGATCTCGGACTCGATGCCGTCGCAGTGGGTGTCGAGAACGAGGAGATGGAAAATGCGCTGAAGGAACTGAGCTGTGATCATCTTCAGGGATTTCTGTACTGCAGACCGCTCGAGAAAAAGGAACTTGTCAGATTCATTCTGATGGGGTGAGGTATTATGGCAAATGATATAGCATCATACGATTACTGTGCGTTCATACTGCTTCTTGTGATCGTTGTATATTACATGAGGAGAAGCGTTCACGGGACATACAGAGCCCGGATCATGACCGGCATTGTAGCTGTTACATTGACGGCTGCTGTTCTTGATGCCGTTAGAGTCAGATTTGCGGGGATAGATTCAGTGTCTGATCTGAGGTTTCTGAACGTCAATCTGATGTATCTTCTGTTATTGTCACTGATATCGCCGCTGTTCCTTCTCTACGTTATAGCCACGACCGATATGTGGCACAAGCTGAGGCGGTTCGCTCTCACGGCAGCGGTATGTGTGATCCCGCAGGCAGTATATATATGCATTCTGTTGATCACCTTTTTCCGGCCGCTCGCCATTGAGATAGGACCGGGCAAGGAGGTTATCAAACACTGGGGATTTTATCTCGGATACTTTGTGTTTGCATTCTATATGGTATTTGCGGTCATATTCCTGAACAGAAACATCAAGCCGGTCGACAGGAAAAGGTATTATGTCCTGATCACTCCGATCATCATGGTTTCGATCGGTCTTGTCATGAGCCTTATAGTTGAAAGACATCACGTAGTATGCTTCTCGATCACACTGTGTATCATGATCCTGGTACTCATCAACAGGAGAGTGGAGGATTCGATAGATCTTGCAACCGGGATGCATACATACAAGGTGTTTGCCGAAGATATGGATATAAGCTTCAAGACCGGCAAACAGATGAACATAATACTGCTGAATATAGTCAATTACAAATATGCACTCAGGCTTGTGGGATATGACAGAATGCTTAAAATGCTGGAACCCGTTTCGGCAGAGATTCTCCGTATCATGCGCAGATATCATGCCCAGTTCATGTGTTATTACAACGGAGACGGTAAGTTTGCCATAGAACTGTCCCAAAAGCATTTTGCGTTTTCTCATGAGATCGCAGACGAGATCGTCTCTTCAATACGACAGAATATCCGCATGGAGATCGCTGATTTTGAACTTGAGATAAATACGTGTCTCGTAAACTGTCCCGATGATGTTTCGGATGTGGATTCGCTGTTTATGCTCATATCCGATCTTGATATGGTCGAAAATACGGACAAAGTCGTTTCCGCCTCGATCATCACCGAGACAAAGGAGTTCACGATGAAAAAAGAGATGCCTGCGATAATCGACAGAGCTCTTTCCAATCATTATTTCTCCGTATTTTATCAGCCCATCTATGACACGAAGACAAAACGGTTCAGTTCGGCGGAGGCGCTTCTGCGCCTGCGTGATCCGAAATACGGCTATATCTCGCCGGGAGTGTTCATACCTATAGCGGAAAAGAACGGATCGATACATGCGATCGGATCGTTCGTTATAGAGGAGGTTGTAAAGTTTATAGCATCTCCCGATTTTGCACCTCTTAATGTTGATTACATCGAGATCAATCTTTCGGCTATGCAGTGCCTGCGGAGTGATCTTGCAACAGAGATAATCACGCTTGCCACAAAGTACAATGTGGATCCGGCAAAGGTGAACCTGGAGATCACCGAGACGGCGAGCGGTTATTCACAGTCCAAACTGTACGGGAATATCTCGGCACTCTCGGAATACGGTTTCTCGATCTCGCTGGATGATTTCGGAACGGGTTATTCAAACCTCATGAGGATAGCATCCCTCCCGCTGACGATAGTCAAACTGGACAGGGTGTTTGTTCTGATGGAGGAGAGCGGCGGACATCATGTCATTATCAAAAACCTGATAGAGATGCTCAAGAATATGAGAATGACAGTTGTGGTCGAGGGAATAGAGACAAAAGAGATGGTCGAGTCGTTCACACAGATGGGCGTTGACGAGATCCAGGGATTTTATTTTTCAAAGCCTCTTACCAAAGCGGCATATATCAGATTTATCAAGGAAAGTGCCGCTTGATTTAAAGGTTGGAAAATTCGATATTTTCTGATATTATAATAGCAGACATAAGGAGGAGACGAAATGCTTGCAACATTAATTCCTTTATTTGATGAAAATACGGCGGTGCGTGCCTATTCGGTGTTCGCCCAGAAGAAGAATTTCCTGCTCAATCCGAGCCTTCTCGGAACGGGATCGCTTGACGGAGCCGGTACGATCTTAGGCCTCGAAGTTGTTGACAGCCTTGGTGCCGGAACACTTTCCGACAATCAGGAGGTTTTTGTTGAACTGTCCAAGATATCGATGTTCTCTCCGATCGAAGAGAACTGTGAGATGCCTCATGAAAAAGTCGTGCTTTTGTTCGACCATTCGGTTCCTGCCGAATCAATGTACATAAAGAGACTCCAGCAGCTCAAGTTCATGAATTACAAACTGGCCATAAGGAATCTTGCGATAGAGCAGTTCGCCGAGTATGCGCCTGTCCTTCAGCTGCTTGATTATATAATGCTTGACTACAAGAAGATCAATATGGTTGCGGCAATGAACTTCTTCACAAAGGTTTATCCCGGACTTCAGCTCATCGCGGTCAACGTTGATTCTCTTGAAGACTTTGAAGAACTTTCCAAAGGCAAGGCATATTCCCTTTATGAAGGCGATTTTTACAGACTTCCAGTTACGAAGGGCAGCACAAAGGTCGCACCTCTTAAGGTCAATTACATAGAACTTCTGAAGATCGTCAACAATCCGGACTTTGAACTTACCAAGGCTGCGGATATCATCGGAAGAGATACGGCGCTTGTTATCGAACTTCTGCGCATGGTAAATCATATGGCTGTCAATTCGGAGATAACATCGATCAGACATGCGGCAGCGATGCTCGGGCAGAAGGAACTGAAGAAGTGGATCAATGCTGTTGTGTCGCATGAACTGTGTGCCGACAAGCCCAACGAGATCACGAGACTGTCGCTTCTGCGTGCAAAGTTTGCCGAAAATCTTGCCCCCACGTTTGAGATGGCTGCACTTTCGTCCGAACTGTTCCTGATGGGACTGTTCTCGGTTCTTGATATCATTCTTGACAAGCCCATGAAGGAAGCGCTTGCGATGGTCAACGTCTCCAAGGAGATCACGGATGCCCTTATTGACAAGAAGGGTGATATGGCCAAGGTACTCGATTTCATGCAGAATTACGAGATCGCATCGTGGTCCGAGCTTTCAAGGCTGATGATCGTGTACAATATCAAGGAGACACCCGTATACGATGCGTATACTGATGCTCTTGCATGGTACAGGGATCTGTTCGGGATCAAAGAAGATTCCAAGGCCGGAAAGTGATATACGGTTTCAGGTATTGCTTATGATGGGGTATGAGATCACTTCGATCAAAGATAACTGGATCTACATCAAGCACGATTATCGGGACGAACTGGATGGATTCATAATGCTGATGAAGAGCATAGAAGGGGACGTAGGCGGCAGGATCATCCAGATGGACGGACAGGATGTGGAGTATAAGATCTTAAACGATCCGTACAATCTCATCTTCAGATGGGATGTGCAGTCGGGAACGGCAGTGATCGTACCTGACGCGGCGGATATCGAACCTGTGGTTTTGATGTTGAAAGATCACTTTTACAGACTTAATAACTGAGACAGAGCTCCTTCGCAGGCGGAGGAGCTTTTCTTATCTTTTGATCAGACGGTTTATTATATGGCTTTGTATGCTGATATCATCGTGGATATCACCCACGAAGATCTGGACAGAACATTTCAATACAGGATACCGGATGAACTTGCGGATTCGGTTGCCGTAGGAGACAGGGTTCTGATCCCTTTCGGAAAAGGCAACAGACAGATCACGGGCTTTGTTCTGGAGATCACCCGCACTCCGGGATTCGATCCTGACCGTATCAAGGACATTATCAGTATCAAAAGTGACGATGCACTTGTGGAGCAGAAGCTCATAATGCTCGCATACTGGATGAAGAGCAGATACGGCTCCACGATGAACAGGGCATTGTCGACCGTACTTCCCGTCAAAAAGAATATCAGAGCCGTACAGCAGAAAAATGTTGTCCTGCACCTGTCTGCAGATGAGGCATCCGAAAAGCTTGATAATTATATCAGAAAGAAACATGTCGCAAGGGCAAGACTGTTAAAGGAACTGATAAAAGAAGGCTCCATCGATCAAAGACTTGTCACCGGCAAGCTCAATATCTCGCCGGCAACGTTAAAGGCGCTGAGGGAACAGGGCGTCATAGATATAGTTTCAAAAAGGCAGTATCGCAATACCGTCGGTGAGCACGAGATGGAGGAACCCGTAAAGCTCTTACCGGATCAGAGAGCGATCGCTGATGATTTTATCGGCGAGTACAATAAGGGGATCAGGAACACATATCTGCTTTACGGCATAACCGGGAGCGGCAAAACCGAAGTATACATGGAGATGATAAAGGCCGTTATAGCGTCTCGCCGTCAGGTCATCGTGCTGATCCCGGAGATATCTCTGACGTACCAGACCGTTATGAGGTTTTACAAAAGATTCGGAGACAGGGTATCGACGCTTCACTCGCGCCTGTCTGACGGAGAGAGATATGATCAGTTTGAACGGGCCAAAAAACATGAGATAGACATAATGATCGGGCCGCGGTCCGCACTGTTCACTCCATTTGATTCTCTCGGCCTGATCGTAATAGACGAGGAACATGAGCATACGTACAAGAGTGATCAGATGCCGAGATATCATGCCAGAGATGTCGCAAGGGAACTTGCAAGACTTCACGGGGCAAGTGTTGTCCTCGGCAGTGCAACTCCTTCGGTGGAATCATACAATGCGGCCGTTACGGGTGAATATAAGCTTTATAATCTTACCGAGAGAGCCAAGGGAGCAAAGCTTCCGAAAGTGACGACAGTCGATCTTCGGGCGGAGCTTGCATCCGGAAACAGGAGCATCTTTTCCGCAAAGCTTAAGGAAGCGATAGCCGACAGACTCTCAAGGAACGAACAGATCATGCTGTTTTTGAACAGACGCGGGATATCCGGAAGTGTTTCGTGCAGGCAGTGCGGGGAACCGGTCAAATGTCCCCACTGTGATGTATCACTTTCCAGGCACAGAAACGGCAAGCTGCAATGTCACTACTGCGGATACGAACAAAGCGATGTGAAACAGTGCAGCAAATGCGGGAGCAAACTGATCGGAGCCATGGGCGTCGGGATCGGGACGGAAGCGGTAGAAGAGATGATCAGGACAATGTTTCCGTACGCATCGGTGATCCGCATGGATGCGGACACAACGAAGCAGAAAGGTGATTACGAAGCGATCCTGTCGGTATTTGCCAATCACGAAGCGGATATAATGATCGGGACGCAGATGATAGTCAAAGGGCACGATTTTCCGTATGTCACGCTTGTGGGTATACTTGCGGCGGATATGTCATTAAACGCCAACGACTACAGAGCCGGAGAGAGGACGTTCCAGCTGCTGGTACAGGCCGCCGGCAGAGCGGGAAGAGGCGCGCTGGACGGCGAAGTGATCATACAGACATACAGACCCGATAATTATGCGGTCACTTCGGCACTCACACAGGATTACACGGCTTTCTTTGAAGAGGAGATGGGCTACAGGAAACTGCTGATGTATCCTCCCGCCGGGCATATGCTGGCAGTGATGATAGAGAGCGGTGATCTGAAGGAAGCCACGGATATGGCTCGTTCGTTGGCAGAAGCGTTAAGTGGTGATATAATGGGCAGGGCATCCGTTGTCGGTCCTACATCCGCCTCGATCGGTAAGCTGCGGGACGTATACAGACAGATGCTGTATATTAAGAGCCGGCAGATCGACGTGCTCACGGATATCAAGGACAGGGCTGAGGCATTTGCTTCGAGCTGCAACAGTCAGAACGTGAGGATCAGTTTCGATCTGGATCCGATGAACGGATACTGATAATAATAACAAGTTTAGGAGAGAACGATGGCACTGCGTCAGATAAGGGAACTGGGGGATCCATGCCTGCTCAAGGTATGTAAACCCGTAAAGGCTGTAAATGAAAGAACAAAAATACTGATAGAGGATCTTCTGGATACTATGTATGATGCCGAAGGTGTGGGGCTTGCAGCTCCGCAGGTTGGAGTGCTCAGAAGGATCGCCGTAATTGATGCGGGAGAGGAATACCAAGAGGAACCTCTTATACTTATCAATCCCGAGATACTCGAGACCGCGGGCGAACAGAAGGATTACGAGGGATGTCTGAGCGTCCCGGGGAAAGTCGGCATGGTTACAAGACCGAACTATGCAAAGGTCAGGGCGTATGATGCCGATATGAATGAATTCATCGTTGAAGGGGAAGGCCTGCTGGCCCGTGCGCTTCTTCACGAGATAGATCATCTTGACGGAAATATGTACGTTGAAAAAACAGAGGGGGCTCTTATCACAAATGAGGAGCTTGCCGAGATCCTGAAAAAACAACAGGAAGAGGAAGAATCATGAAAGTTCTGTTTATGGGGACTCCTGATTTTGCGGCAGGGATACTGGCCGCCATATGTGAAAGGAGCCGCCATGAGACAATCTGTGTCGTCACACAGCCTGACAAACCGAAAGGACGAAGCGGTAATCCGGTTCCGGGCCCTGTCAAAACATATGCGAGTGAGCACGGCATAACGGTTTTGCAGCCGGATCGGATAAAGGACGAAGATGAAGTTGCCGCGCTTAAAGGTATCGATGCCGATATATATGTGGTTGCGGCATTCGGACAGATACTGTCGAAGGAGATACTCGACATACCGAAATACGGATGTATAAACGTTCACGCATCCCTTCTTCCGGAATATCGCGGAGCCGCTCCGATCCAGTGGGCGATAGCCGACGGGAAAGAATACACGGGAGTGACTGTACAGCAGATGAACGAGGGCGTTGATACGGGTGATATAATCACATCTTCTAAAGTCGCGATTGCAAGTGACGAAACAGGTGAATCCCTTTTTGACAAATTGATGCATGCGGGAGAAGATCTTATAATACAGACTCTCGATCTCATAGAAAGCGGCAAAGCCGAGCGGACCCCGCAGGATGAGTCGAAGGCAACACGCGCCAGGATCCTGAAAAAAGAGATGGGCCTTATTGATTTTTGCAAAAGCGCCGTGGAGATAGAGCGCATGATCCGTGCTTTCACACCATGGCCCGGGGGCTTTACGTATCTTGACAACAGGATGCTGAAGATAAAGAAATGCAGTGTGTGTCCGGATGATATTAAAGGCAGTCCGGGACAGATAGTCAAAGTGTCAAAAGACGATCTTACGGTTTCATGCGGCAGCGGAAACCTTATCATTACTCATATCCAGCCTGAAGGAAAAAAGGAGATGAGTGTTCATGATTTTCTGCTCGGACACAATGTCGCGTGCGGTACGGTGCTGGGCAGATGATACTGCACAACGATCGTTAAAGAAGAAAGCAGGTGAATGGAAATGTCAGCTAACTACTATACCGGAATGAGCTATGGGCTGTACGGCGGAGGTTATATACTCGTACTTATCGGAGCATTGTTGTGCCTGATCACATCGGGCATGGTCAAGAGTACATTTAACAGGTACTCGAGAGTTGCTGCGGCATCGGGGATCACCGGACGCCAGATCGCCGAAGAGATACTTCATCGGGAAGGGATATATGATGTTAAGGTTGAGCGCGTTGCCGGAAACCTTACCGATCATTTTGATCCGGGAGCAAAGGTCGTCAACCTCTCGGAAAGCGTGTATGACGTTCCGAGTGTCGCCGCTGTCAGTGTTGCCGCTCATGAATGCGGCCACGCCATGCAGCACAACGAAGAGTATTTTCCGCTTAAGATCAGAAGTTCCATCCTTCCGGTCGCAAACTTCGGTTCCAGATTCGGGCTGTGGATCGTCTTGGCCGGCCTGATCATCAGTTTTTTCCGCCCGCTTGTATTTATCGGCGTGGTACTGTTTACGTTTGCGGTTCTGTTCCAGATCGTGACACTTCCTGTAGAATTTGACGCTTCAAGAAGGGCGCTGGCCACACTTTCCGACATGGGTGTGCTGACACCCGAAGAGATGACGGGAGCAAAAAAAGTGTTAAAAAGCGCGGCGATGACATATGTGGCATCTGCAGCCGCCTCTGTTCTGTCACTCATACGTCTGCTGCTGATCGCCCGTGGAGGAAGAGGCAGACGTGACTGATGTAAGGCATATCGCATATGAGGCGCTGCTCACGGCGGAGAATGACCGCATACCGGCCTCATCCAAAGATGTTCTTGAAAAGTATTCATATCTTGATGTAAAGGACAGACGATTTCTGAAGAGGATAATAGAGGGCACGATCGAGAGAAGGATCACAATCGATCATGTCCTTGATCTTTATAGTACAGTGCCCGTGCGGAAGATGAAAAAACAGGTCCGCACCCTTCTGAGGATGGGTGTGTACCAGCTTCTGTATATGGACAGCGTGAAGGATTTTGCCGCGGTCAACGAGACCGTAAAGGCCGCATATTCCACGCCTGCAAGGGGACTGTCCGGATTCATAAACGGTGTGCTTCGAAAGGTCGCCGCTAACAAAGACAGTATCAAATGGCCCGACAAGGATAAGGATCACGTGAGATATCTGTCTGTTATGTATTCGTGCCCCGAGTGGATAGTAACAAAACTGACAGATGAACAGGGCAGCGAAAACGCGGAAACGCTCCTCGCTCTTTCCGTCAGCACGCGGCCTGTAACGGCAAGGATAAATCTTTCAAAGACCACGGCAGAAGAGGTGATAAAAAGCTGCAATGCGGCACGCTCAAATCTGCTTGATGAAGCCGTTATGCTTCGTGATTATGATAATATAACCGATATTCCGGCGTTTTATTCCGGATCGATATGCACACAGGATATCAGTTCGATGCTTGTATGTCATCTGGCGGGGATCAAAAGAGACGACACCGTTTTGGACCTATGCGCATCTCCGGGCGGAAAATCACTTCATGCAGCCGACATTGCGGTTGAAGGCCGTGTGATATCAAAAGATGTTTCCGAAAAGAAACTGGAAAGCATCCGGCAGAATGTCGAAAGATGCGGATTTACCAATATAGAGATATCGGAAGGCGATGCGACGGTATATGACAGCAGTCTCGAGGGATCTTCGGATGTAGTTATCGCTGACGTTCCCTGTTCCGGTCTCGGAGTGATGGGCAGAAAGAACGATATCAAGTATAACCTCACACCGGAGAGGATAAAAGATCTTGTGATCCTGCAGCGCCGGATCCTTAAAAACGCTTCCCGGTATGTAAAGCGCGGCGGCATCCTGATGTTTTCGACGTGCACATGCTCACTGGAAGAAAATCAGGGAAATGTCGAGTATCTTTTGGGTGAATGCGGTCTTGCGCCGGTTGATTTTTACGAGGATCTTCCGAAAGCCTTAAGGTGTGAGAACGCAAAGAGCGGATACATTCAGCTGTACGGCGGGGAACTTGCAACGGACGGATTTTTCATCGCAAAATTCCGCAGAGGATAAAAGTGACAGATATGAGCGATCCTAAAGATATAAGGGCATACACATACGAACAGCTTTCCGAATATATGACCGGGATCGGCGAGAAGAGCTTTCGCTCGGATCAGATATTTGACTGGCTGCATTCCCGAAGGATCGAGGATATCCGGCAGATGACAAATCTTCCGTTATCCCTTCGCGAAAGGCTGAGTTCGGATCATATCGTATATACCGTAAAGCCTGCCAGGATCCTTACATCCAAACTGGACGGGACCAGAAAATACATTCATGTCCTTCATGACGGAAATGTTATTGAGACGGTTTTGCTGAAATATGAGCACGGAAACAGTGTATGTATCAGTTCTCAGGTAGGCTGCAGGATGGGATGCAGATTCTGCGCATCCACAGTGGACGGTCTTGTGAGAAACCTGAGCGCTGGCGAGATGGCGGCCCAGGTATATTCCGTTGAGGCGGACACCGGCGAGAGAGTCAGTCATGTGGTTGTTATGGGGAGCGGAGAGCCGCTTGACAACTATGACGCTTTTACGGGATTCGTCGATATCATTACCGACAGGCGGGGGAGCAACATAAGCGGAAGGTCCGTAACCGTCAGCACATGCGGCCTTGTTCCCGAGATCCGAAAGCTAGCCGGCAGAAAATATGCCATTACCCTGGCACTGTCGCTGCATGCGGTCACGGATGAAAAGCGGAAAAAGCTGATGCCTGTGGCAAAGCGTTACAGTCTTGATGAGGTGATCGATGCCTGCCGGTACTATTATGATACGACAGGACGGCGGCTGACGCTTGAATACAGCCTTATTGAAGGACTTAACGATACCGATGAGGATGCAGACGGCCTGATCAGGATAGCACGCACGCTTTCGGCGCATGTAAACCTTATCGCGGTCAACCCGATAAAGGAGCGCAGCTTCGCTCCTACGGGTGCTAAGGGCATTGCAGCTCTTAAAAATAAACTTGAAAAAAACAATATTAATGTTACTATAAGAAGGGAAATGGGGCGCGATATCAGCGGGGCCTGTGGGCAGTTGCGCCGCAGTTTCATAAATGAAAACGGTTTAGGAGACCTAAATGCTTAAGACATATTCAATGACGGATATAGGCAGGAAGAGGAAACTCAACCAGGACACTGTCTATTCATGCGAACATCCCCTCGGTAATCTGAACAATCTGTTTATTGTCGCCGACGGAATGGGAGGACACAAGGCAGGCGATTATGCTTCTGCTTATACCGTCAAGGCAATTGAGCGCGAGGTTGAAGTCTGTGAGGACAAGTCCCCGATCAAGATACTTCGGGAGGCTATCACCGTCGCCAATATAGAGATATATGATAAAGCCGCAACCGAACCTGATTTTGCGGGTATGGGAACTACCGTGGTGGCAGCCACGGTTGATGATGATGTTCTGTACGTTGCAAATGTCGGTGACAGCAGGCTGTATCTGATCGACAGAACGATCACGCAGGTAACGAAAGATCATTCTCTCGTTGCCGAGCTTGTCAGGAAGGGATCGCTCGATGCCAGTCAGGCAAAGGCGCATCCCGACAAGAATATAATCACAAGAGCCATTGGAGCATCGCCGACGGTTGATATCGATTTCTTTGAAGTTGATCTGAACCCGGGGGACATCATACTGATGTGTACGGACGGACTGACAAATATGGTCGATGACGACGAGATACTGCGTATAGTCAGGACCAGTGTTGATGTTCCCGATATGGCGGAGAACCTGATCAAAATGGCTAATCATAACGGCGGCAAGGATAATATAGGGGTAGTTATCATTGAGTCGCAAAAGGGGTAAGGAGAGATAAATGCTTGAAATAGGAACCTTTTTAGGGGACAGGTACGAAATACTTGAACTGATCGGAAGCGGCGGCATGGCTGACGTTTACAAAGCCAAGTGCCACAAGCTTAACAGATTCGTTGCCATCAAAGTATTAAAGTCGGAATTCTCATCCGATCAGAGTTTTGTGGGTAAGTTTAAGGCAGAGGCACAGGCCGCTGCCGGATTGATGCATCCCAATATCGTCAACGTTTATGACGTCGGCGAAGAAAGACGGATGTATTATTTCGTAATGGAACTTGTTGAGGGCATCACCCTCAAGCATTATATCGAAAAGAAGATCAGACTTACCGCCAAAGAGGCGGTCAGTATCGCCATTCAGGTTTCCATGGGTATAGAAGCGGCTCACAATAACGGTATCATCCATCGTGATATCAAGCCGCAGAATATAATCATATCCAAGGAAGGCAAAGTCAAGGTGGCGGATTTCGGCATAGCAAAAGCGGCCACCAGCAACACCGTTACGAGTCATGCCATGGGAAGTGTTCATTATACTTCTCCCGAGCAGGCAAGAGGCGGGTATTCAGATGCCAAGTCCGACATTTACTCCATAGGTATCACACTGTTCGAGATGATAACAGGTCATGTGCCCTTTGACGGAGAGACTACGGTGGCGGTTGCGATAAAGCATATCCAGGAGGAGATGCCCTCACCGAGGGTATACGTTCCCGACGTTCCCATTAGTGTCGAACAGATAATAAGCAAATGCTGCCAGAAGAATCCTGACAGGAGATATGCCAATGTCGGGCAGCTGATCCGCGACCTGAAGCATTCGCTGACGAACCCCGATGAGGAATTCGTTGTCATTCAGGAACCGGCTTCGGACGGAGGCACCAAGAATATTTCCGACGACGACAAGAGACAGATCAGGAAACAGACTTCACAGCTGGCGCCGCAGGGCATTCCCGTTCCGGAACCCGCACCTACCCCGCCGGAAGAATATCGTGCGCCCAAAAGCGCCGTATATGAGGATGACGATGATGATTTTGAGGATGTGTTCGGCGTCAGGCCCCAGAAGGTCAGAAGCGAACGCAAGAGCCAAAGTCAGCCGTACGAGGAAGTAAGGCCGAGAGACAAAAAACCCAAGAGCAGGGGTGGCGCAGCCCCTGTCAAACCCCAGGCTGTACCGAAGGGTGCAAAGCCAAAGCCCGCACGACGCGGAAGGCAGGATGATTATTACGAAGATGAATTCGATGATGATGTAGATCCCAAGATGGAAAAGGCAGTTACGATCCTGCTGGTTGTTGCCGCAATAGTCATCACGATCATCGCCGTGATCGTCATAGGAAAGATATTCGGTGCTTTTTCGGGATCATCCTCGGGTTCTTCGGGAGATGACGAGCTTCAGATAGAAACGTCTTCGGGTACGACCATTGTCCCGAACGTTGTCGGCATGACGGTCTCCGAGGCCGGTGATGCACTTACCAAAGCGGGACTTACCGCAAAAGCCACATACAAAGAATCCACCGAATATGAAAAGGATTATATAGTTTCTCAGGATATCGAAGGCAATACCGAAGTGGAGACCGGCACCGTCTTAAACCTTGTTGTATCAAGCGGCAAGATAGTCGGAGTCACCGTCCCGGATGTTGTTGGATATACCGAAGCGGAAGCCAAAGTACTGCTTGAAAATGAAGGCTTCTCGATGCAGAAACAGCTGCAGGAAAGCACTACGGTCGAAAAGGGTATGGTCATATCCCAGACACCGCTCGGCGCCACGACCGCGGCAAAGGGAAGTCCGATAACAGTTGTTATCAGTTCGGGAAGCAATGTTGAACAGATAACAATGCCCGATCTTACCGACAAGACCGAAGAAGAGGTCAGAGTCATCATTGAAGAGGAAGGGCTTGTCATCGGTACGGTTGCCGAGGACAATTCCGATACGATAGAAAAGGGTAAAGTCATGTCCCAGACTCCCGCAGCGGGAGGCACGGTTGACAAAGGCACGGCAGTTGACCTGAAGATCAGCCTCGGCAAGAAGATCAAGACATATTCCTGCTCGGTTGATGTCAACACACCCGCCAACTTTATGGAAGGCTCTGAGGCCGTTATAGTGCTGCTCAGTCCGTCAGGTGATGAGCTCGGCAGATTTACGACGACATCATTCCCTTATAATGTTTCAAAAAGCGGTATCAACGACGTTTCGTCCGGGGTGATCACGATAACATATCTGTCGGCAGAAGGAACATGGGAGACCACGAGTCCTACAGCGGTAACATTTACCGAAGAAGCGGGACAGTAGACGTTATGACTGGGCGCATCATCAAAGGGATCGGCGGATTTTATTACGTCCACACCGGACAGGGGATATACACATGCAAGGCTAAAGGGATATTCCGGCATGACAAAACGAAGCCCCTCGTTGGAGACACGGTTGATATAAGCGAGGTTTTCGGCGAGGAGATGACCGGAAATATCACGCGTATACATGACAGAAAGAACGTTCTCATACGTCCTAATGTGGCAAATGTCGATCAGGCGCTCATCATATTTTCGTTTGTCAGCCCGGAACCCAATTTCCTGACTCTTGACAAGATGATACTGCAATACAAGGCACAGGGTATTCCTGTGCTCGTATGCTTTAATAAAGACGATCTTACGGATGATACCGAAAAAGTTGCCGAAGACTACGGCCGGTGCGGATGCCGCATAGTCATCACGAGCGCCAGGGAAAAAGCCGGCATCAAAGAACTCGGGGAACTGCTCCGGGGAAGAACGACCACGGTTGCCGGACCTTCCGGGGTCGGAAAATCATCGATCATAAACTGCCTTACCGACGGCGATCTTCAAAAGACAGGAGAGATCTCAAAGAAACTTGAACGCGGTAAACATACCACGAGGCATTCCGAGATCATCCCGATAACGGATAATAATACGTACATCATTGACACGCCGGGATTCTCATCCTTTGATCTTTCCGATATCACACCGGAAGATCTGCCGGATTACTATGAGGAATTTAAGGATATATCGGCGTGTCGATTTATGCCGTGCTCACACACCCATGAACCCGGATGTGCCGTTAAGGAAGCGGTGGCGGAAGGCAGGATACCTGCTCTTCGCTATGATAATTATGTCTATATACGTAACGAACTGACCAGATCAAGGAGATACTGATAATGCTCATATTGTCACCATCGATATTGGCTGCTGATTTTACGATCCTCGGCGAACAGATGAAGAAGGTCGAAGAGGGCGGAAATGATTACTTTCACTTTGATGTGATGGACGGAATGTTTGTGCCGAACATATCTTTCGGCATTCCGGTCCTCGAATCGATAAGGAAGGCAACGGACAAGGTACTTGATGTCCATCTGATGGTACAGGCACCGGAAAGATATATCGACAAATTTGCGGATGCCGGGGCCGATATAATCACGGTTCATCAGGAAGCCTGTGTTCCGATGGAAGAGACCGTAAAGAAGATACATGACAGGGGTAAGAAGGCCGGTATCGCAATAAAGCCTCACACCGACACGGCTGTACTTGAGAGATATTTCGGGCTCGCCGACATGTTTCTCATTATGACTGTTGAGCCCGGATTCGGCGGACAGGAATATCTTCCGGTATGTACGGATAAGATCAAAACGCTTAGGAGCAAGCTCACATCCATGGGCCTTGATACGGATATCCAGGTTGACGGCGGTATCACAAAGGATAATGTTGAGACTGTTATAGGAGCCGGAGCAAACGTGATAGTCATGGGATCTTCGGTGTTTCACGGGGACATAACAGCCAATGCGGCATATTTCTCGGCTCTGTTTGCGGAACACGACAAGGAAAGGGGAGAGAGAGTATGAAGAATTATATTAAGATCGCGCGCCCGGATCACTGGGTCAAGAACGCGTTCATCATTCCCGGTATTGCGATAGCAATCCTTTTGACGGATTTTACCTTTACACCGGATGTGATAATAAGATTTATCTGCGGATTTTTGGCGACCTGCTTTATAGCTTCTGCCAACTACGTGATCAACGAATGGCTTGATGCGGAATTTGACAAGTTCCATCCGACCAAAAAGTACAGACCGGTAGTATCCGAAAACATGAAGCTTTCTTACGTTCTCATCGAATACGCGGCCCTGATAATACTCGGTGTCATTTTGTCGCTCTTTGTCGGAAGAGTATTCCTGTACATGGAGATATGGCTTCTTATCATGGGGGTGCTCTACAATGTCAAGCCGATCAGGACCAAGGACATCCCTTACCTTGATGTGCTGTCAGAGTCGATCAACAATATGATAAGACTGCTCCTGGGGTGGTTCATCATCACACAGGACTTCCAGCCGCCCATCAGTATACTGATCGGTTACTGGTTTGCGGGTGCATTCCTCATGGCAACGAAAAGATTTGCCGAATACAGGATGATCGGCGACCCCTCGGTAGCGGGGCTCTACAGAAAGAGCTTTGCTCATTACACCGAGACGAGCCTTCTCGTGTCGTCTTTTTTCTATGCCATGTGTGCCACATTTTTTATCGGCATATTTATGATCAAATACAGAATGTCTTACATAATCGCAATGCCGTTTGTGTTCGGACTGTTCTGCTTTTATCTGTATATCGCTTTCAAGCCCGACAGCGCGGTTCAAAAGCCAGAAAAGCTGTACAAGGAAAAATCGCTCCTCATATATATAGCGGTGCTTGTTATCATCCTTCTGCTGCTAACTGTCATTGATATACCGATGCCGTCATACTGGGTTAACCCCACATTGTTTGATGTGTGATAACGGCGGGCGGATGATGAGAAAAGCGATCAATGATTACAGCCTGTATGTTTTCGACCTTGACGGGACGTTGTATGACCAGCCGCGGCTGCGCCGCATAATGGCATTCCGCCTGGCCCTTTATTACGGGCTTCACCCGTATCTTGCCGGTGAACTGTTCGTTCTGCAGCATTTCAGAAAGACGAAAGACAAATGGACAGAGAATGCATCTGAAGCCGATATCATCAAAAAAGTGGCAGAAGAGACGAACACCAGAGAGGAAAAGGTTTTACAGACGGTCAGAAAGTGGATATACGATGCTCCTTTGACGGCTCTTCCAAAGACAAGGGATGACGCTCTTGCCTCATGGATCGAGAAGCTTCGTAAAGCCGGAAAAAAGGTGGCCGTTCTTTCCGATTACCCGACCGAAGATAAGCTCAAAGCCCTCGGTATCAGTGTTGACAGGCAGTATGGCCCTGATGATGCAAGGATCGACGAGCTGAAACCTTCCCCAAAAGGGCTGATCACTGTTATGGCTGATTTCGGGATATCCGCGGAGGACGTACTCATGATCGGAGACCGTATGGAGAAGGACGGAAAATGCGCTGAAGCGGCAGGCGCAGATCATATCATTCTTGAGCGCAAAGTCAACAGGAGAAAACCTTATGAAGACCAAATATAAATACATGATCCTGCTGCATCTCATACTTGCGCTTTATTCCGTTACCGGTATCGCATCAAAGTTTGCGGCGGGAGAAGAGTTCCTGTCGCCGAAGTTCATATTGTTCTACGGGATAGTGCTTGCGGGCCTGTTCATATATGCTTTTTTCTGGCAGCAGGTAATAAAGCACATGCCTCTTATCACTGCATACGCCAATAAAGGCGTGACCGTTGTATGGGGGATCGTGTGGGGCTATCTTATATTTTCCGAGGAGATATCCGTAAAAAAACTTCTCGGTGCATGTGTGATCATCGCCGGTATCGTGTTGATAGTCACAGCGGATGCTGCAGATGAAACAGCCGCCCTTTCAAAGGACGGGGAGGATAATGAAGATGGGAAATGAGATAAAACTGCTCGACTGTACCCTTCGTGACGGCGGATACCTTAATGACTGGGAGTTTGGAAAGAGCAATATAGTAAATATATATGAGAGACTCATCAGTTCACAGATCGATATCATCGAGGTCGGATTCATAGACGACAGACGACCTTTTGACGAGAACAGGACTATCTTTCCGGATACGAAAAGCGCCTGGAAGATATACGGTAAACTTGACAAGGGAAGATCGATGATCGTCGGCATGATAGACTACGGAACATGCTCGATAGACAGACTTGAAGATGCGAAGGATTCTTATCTTGACGGTATAAGGGTCATCTTCAAAAAGCAGAGAATGCATGAGGCGATCGATTTTTGCCGTAAGGTCAAGGAAAAGGGCTACAGTGTGTTTGCCCAGGCGGTGTCCATCACCAGTTACAATGATGATGAACTTGCCAGGCTCATAGATCTTGTGAACGATCTTGAACCGTATGCTTTTTCTCTTGTTGATACATACGGGCTGCTTCATAAAGGACAGCTGCGGCATTATTTTGATTTTGCGTGCAGTCATCTGAAAAGATCCATAGGCATAGGATATCACGCGCATAACAATTTCCAGCTGGCATATGCCAACTGTATCGAGCTTGTGGATGATCCTCCGAAGGACAGACTTCTGATCGTCGACGGAACGCTTTACGGCATGGGCAAGAGTGCCGGCAATACACCGATCGAGCTTCTCGTTATGCATATGAACGATTATCACGGAACGAATTATCATAACAGCCAGATACTTGAGGCCATCGAAGTCACGATGCTCGAACTGTACCGGAAGGTTGAGTGGGGATATTCGTTTAAGTTCTTCCTGTCAGCCTCACAGGACTGCCATCCCAATTACGTCAATTATCTGATGGATCAGGGCAAGCTTTCCGTCAAGTCCATCAATGAGATACTTGGATCTTTGAAAGAAGAGAAGAAGCTCCTGTATGACAGGGAATATATAAAGGAAATGTACTTTGATTATCAGAAGAGATTCTGTGCGGATTCCGAATCGGTAACCGATCTTATGTCGGATCTTTCGGGAAGGAATGTTGTACTGATGGGACCCGGAAAGAACATCTATGCTCAGCGGGACAGAGTCGAAGCATACCTTGCCTCAAAGGAATGCGTGATCATCTCCATCAATTATATCCCGACCGGTTATGATACGGACTATGTCTTCATGAGTAATGCCAAGCGTTACGTTCAGCTGTGTTCGGCTCTTTCGGAACAGAAGAAAAAGTCCAGGCTGATCGCCACATCCAACATCACCAGGACTCTCGGAGAATTTGACTATACGTTAAACTACAGTGCGCTGCTCGATGAGGAAGCGCTTATGCCGGATAATCCCCTGATCATGCTGCTGCGTTTCCTTAAGAGGATAGGCGTGGCTTCGATAGGACTTGCCGGATTTGACGGATACAGTGAGACTGCGGTCTCGAACTATATCAATCCGAATATGGAATACTCATACAGCAGCGAGGAAGCCAACAACATCAACGAGGATACCATAAAAGGCATACGAAAACTTGAACTTCCCGTCGAGCCTGTATTTGTTACGGAGAGCATCTATGAGACATTATGATGCGGCCGTGTTCGATCTTGACGGAACGCTGCTTGATACGGCAGAAGGCATCAAAAGTTCAGTCGGATATGTCATAAAGACTCTCGGACTTCCGAAAGTTTCCGAAGAAGTGATGAGGTCATTCATAGGACCGCCCATGCAGAAAAGCTTTGCAAGAGTATTCGGCATGGAGCAAAAGGATGCCGATGCCGCGGCAGATATGTTCAGGAACAGATACAAGGATGAGGATCTGTTTCTTGCGGCGCCGTATGACGGGATATTTGATGCCGTCAGCTGCTTAAGGGATGCGGGAGTCAGATGTGCCGTTGCCACATACAAACGGCAGGACTATGCCGAAAAGATACTTACGCATTTCGGGTTTGACAGGATCTGCGACTGTATGTGCGGAGCCGATTTTGAAGGGAAATTCACCAAAAGTGATATTATAGAGAATGCTTTAAAGTATCTCGGTGTTTCCGACCGCCTGAGGGCAGTCATGATAGGGGACAGCGACAATGATGCTTTGGGAGCCGCAGGGATAAACATGCCTTTTATCGCGGTAACGTACGGCTTCGGATTCAGGGATGCCGATGATGCTGCCAAGTATCCGAATGTCGGGATCGCATCAATCGCAAAGGATATCGTAAGGATAATACTATGAAGATAAGAGTTGCTGATTATGTAGCTGATTTTTTCGCAGATCATGGAGTGACCGACGTTTTTATGATAACGGGCGGCGGAGCCATGCATCTTGACGATGCCATAGGGCACAGACAGGGGATCAGATGCACATATAATCATCATGAGCAGGCATGCGCCATTGCGGCTGAGGGATATGCGAGACTGACGGGAAAAGTCGCCCCGGTGTGCGTGACGAGCGGACCGGGAGGGACAAATGCGATCACCGGCGTAGTAGGTGCGTGGCAGGATTCTATCCCGATGTTCGTTGTATCCGGTCAGGTCAAGCGTATGACAACAACGACATATACCGGTGCACCGCTCCGGCAGCTCGGAGATCAGGAGTTCCAGATCGTTGATTCGGTCCGTAACATGACGAAATATGCCGTAATGGTAACCGACGGCAACAGTATACGCTATCATATGGAGAAGGCCTGGTATCTGTGCCACAGCGGACGCAAGGGGCCTGTGTGGATCGATATACCGCTTGATATACAGTCGGCAACGGTCGAGTCGGATGATCTTGAAGGATTTGTGCCGGGAGCGGAAGAGGCATCGGAAAATCCCGTCTATGACGAGAGCCTGACGGCGCAGATCGTCGACAGGATCAGGTCGGCAGCACGTCCCGTGATCCTTGCGGGAACCGGAATAAACGTTGCCGGTGCCAGGAAAGAGTTTCTTCAATGCGCCGAATCACTCGGCATACCTGTTCTTACCGCATGGAATGCGCATGACGTTATGAGGACGGATCATCCGCTCTTTTGCGGCAAGCCCGGTACGGTGGGACTGCGGGGAGGAAACTTTATCGCCCAGTCGGCCGATCTCCTTCTTGTACTCGGCTGCAGAATGAACATAAGGATGATAAGCTATAACGATCATGAGTTTGCCAAAGATGCGTATAAGATCGTTGTGGATATAGATGAAAACGAACTTCACAAGCCTACGGTAGATGTTGATATGGGTATCAACGCCGATGTAAAGGATGTGATGGTATCTATCACAAAATTCGTTGAAGGAAACGGCTATGATAAAGATATACATTCCTCATGGCTGTTCCGGGCAAAGGATATTAACGGCAGATATCCCGCTGTATGTGAAAAGTATAAAAACACACCGAAGCTCAATCCGTATGTGTTCATGGAAGGACTGTTCAACAGGCTCTCGGAGGGAGACGTTACTGTAACCGGAAACGGAGGAGCCTGCGTTATAGGATTCCAGACGGCAGTCATCAAGAGTGACCAGAGACTGTTCACCAACTCCGGATGTGCTGCGATGGGCTACGGCTTCTGTGCGGCGATCGGTGCCGCTGTTGCAAGAAAGCCGGAGCGTGTCATATGCGTTGACGGTGACGGAAGTTTCATGATGAACTTACAGGAGCTTCAGACCGTAAAGTATAACGGGCTTAACATCAAGATCGTCATACTGAACAATAACGGGTATCATTCCATCAGACAGACACAGAAGAACCTTTTTGCGGGTCGGCCGCTCATAGGCGTATGTGACGGTAACGGAATATCGTTCCCTGATTTTTCAAAGATCGCCTATGCTTTTGATATCCCGTATGTCAGAGTGGACAGTGAAGCAGATATGGATGAGAGGATATCGGAAGCTCTTGACATGAACGGCTGCGTGATCATCGAAGCGGTGGTCGACGAGGAGCAGAATTTTGAGCCGAAGCTTTCCTCTAAAATACATGAGGACGGTACGATCACGTCCGCGGCAAATGATGATATGTTCCCGTTCCTTGACAGCGTGGAATACGAATCGGTAAAGGATTACCTGAAAGGCGCAGAAAATGAGTAAGATTTCCATTATAATCCCGGTGTATTACAATGCCGACACCCTGATGCTTCTGTATGAAGATATGAAGGAGAAGATATTAACCACGCTTGGAGATTATGAGATAGTGATGGTTGACGACGGCTCAGGAGATGAGTCCTGGGAGGTTATGAACCATATCAGGGATATCGATGAAAACGTAAAGCTTGTGAAACTGTCACGCAATTTCGGAGAACATGCGGCTATACTTGCGGGGCTTTCAAACTGCACCGGTGACTGCGCAGTCACTAAACAGGCAGATCTTCAGGAAGATTCGGAACTGATCGTACGGATGTATGATAAGTGGAAAGAGGGGAATAAGGTTGTACTGGCAGTCCGGGAAGAAAGAGACGAACCGGCAGTCAAGAAATTCTTTGCAAACCTCTATTATTCCATAGTGCGCAAGACCATAGACAGCAAAATGCCCAAGGGCGGATTCGACTGTTATCTGCTTGACCGGCAGGCGATAGAAGTCCTGATGCGGCTTGACGAGAAGAATTCATCGCTTTCACTCCAGGTATTGTGGATGGGATTTAAATCGGACAATGTTTATTTTCACAGGAAAGATCGTGAAGTGGGACAGTCCCGTTGGACTTTTTCCAAGAAGTTCAAGCTTGTGGTTGACTCGATGATGAGCTTCTCATATTTCCCCATCAAGTTCATGTCCGGCGTGGGATTTGCCATGGCGATCCTGTCGTTTGTCTGGATTATAGAAGTACTGATAGAATTCTTTGCGATCGGAACTCCTGTAAGAGGGTGGTCCACACTCATGTGTCTGGTGCTCTTTTCGGCGGGAATGATACTTCTGATGCTGGGAGTGCTCGGTGAGTATCTTTGGCGAACACTGGATGCCACCAGGAACAGGCCCGTATTTATCGTGGACAGTATAGAAGAGGCGAGATCCGAAAAATGATGACGACATATATCCTTATCTTCATATCGGCGTCTCTTATCTCGGCGTTTTCCCAGATACTTTTAAAGATCGCGGCACGGGGGACTTACCGCTCGTGGATCTATGAATATCTGAATGTGAAAGTCATAGCGGCGTATTTTATATTTTTTGCCGCAACCCTTATCACGGTGTACTGTTACAAAGTTGTGCCGCTGTCCCTCGGAGCCATGCTCGAGTCGACCGGATATGTTTTTGTAACGATTTTGGGATATCTGATACTTAAAGAGAAGGTGTCACGGCAGAAGATTGCCGGCATGGCACTTGTTATAGTCGGCGTTATCATAGTGGCAATTTAGCTGATGATGGATCGTATAAAAAAGAATCTCGCATATATATGCATACTTATATGTTTTCTTTTCATGCTGGTAAGAGCATTCCTCGGATTCTGCTGGTCCGATGAGAGCTTCTACATCTCGACGGCCGACCGTTTCTATCGGGGAGCTGTTCCTTTTGTTGACGAATGGTTCCGTACCCAGATGTCATCTCTTATAATGGTCCCGTTCTATGCGGTATATGTATTGATAACAGGAGGAAACGCCGGCATAGTTCTGTATTTCAGGCTGCTGTATCTGCTTTTTTGCACTGCGGTGGCGTTCGTTTTCTTTCGCGTTTTGAGGAAGGAATACCCGGATCCGGTAGCGGTTATATGTTCGCTTTTTATCATGTGCTATGCACATCTGAACAACGCAACGCTGTCATACTACATGATGTCGGAACTGTTTCTCGGTCTTGCCCTTATACTGATATATGACTATGCGAACACGTCATCCAAGGCGGAGCTTATCGTGGCCGGAGTATCTCTTGCACTTTCGGTTCAGAGCATGCCGCTGTTCGTTATCGGATATGTTATCGTGATGTTTGCAGTGATCACAGTGCTTCTGATATCAAAGTTTGCAGGGGGGAATTCAGGACTAAAAAAGATAACCGATGATCTTAAGCTGTTTGATATAACCGTATATACCACGATCGGGGTCGCAGTTGTTGCAGCGGTATTTGCGGTATTCATGATAAGCCGTGCGGACTTAAGAACACTTTTTGAGACACTGCCTGAGGCTCTTGTGGACAATGAACACAGCAATACATGGGGATACTACATCAGAAAGCCGCACAGGTGTCTTACGGATGTGTTCGGAGTATATGTCACGTATGCGGCATATATACTGATCGCCGTATCATTCGTATTTCAGAAATATCTTAAACGTTATCCGTTCTGCGAGATCGTTACGGCTCTTGACACAGTTCTCTTTGCGGTTATGACATACCTTTCTTTCGGACATACCGGTTACATACAGGTGGTTTTCTTTATATGTATGATCCCTGTGTTCTTTGTCTCCGAAAAGAAGAACAACAGACTGTTCTGGTTGTTTGTGATACCGTCGGGACTTGTTTCTGTGATATACTCTTTTGCATCAAGTGATTTTCTGTATGTTATCGCTATCGGATGTGCGCTCGGAACAAGCGCCGGAGTCTGTGCGATACATGATCACGCATCATCGGATGTAAGAGGAGGGCGGGCGCTGATGGCACTGGCTGTCATCACCTTGCTTGTAACCTTCATGCTGCGGCTTACGAACGTTTACAGGGACGCTCCGGTTCACAGACTTACGCAGCGCATCACAAGGGGTGTTGCGGCGGGGCTGTACACAACGGATGAACATCTTGCGCAGTATAATGATGTTTATGACGTTATAGAAGAGTATTGCAATGATCCTGCCGGTAGGATCATATTTTCGAAGATCCTCCCGTGGGGTTATCTTGAGGCGGCGCAGAGCTGCGGATTTCCCACAACATGGAGAACAACGGCGTATGATGACGGTCAGCTTGAAAAGTTCTATGACATCAACCCTGATCTGCGTCCCGATATAATAGTTGTTCTTGATGATGAGTACGGTTCATATGATGCATCGGGAGATGTTGAGGATGATCATGAACCAAATAAAGGTGAGCTTGGCGAATACTGGAAAGAGTATATTGATGCCAATGATATGACGAAACTGTCGGTTACATGCGGACATATATACCGCAGAAAGGAAAAGGAATGATCCCCGTAAATGAACTGGTAAGAGGATTCAGGCTGTATCAGGATGAATACGAAGAAAAGGCGCTCTCGGTTCTTCGGAGCGGGTGGTATGTACTCGGTAAGGAGATGAATGCTTTCGAGGAGGAGTTTGCCGCGGCTCTGGGAGAGGGAGCTTACTGCGCCGGAGTGGATAACGGACTTGACGCCATAACGTTAGGGCTTATGGCATCGGGTATCGGTGAAGGCGATGAAGTCATAGTTCAGGCCAACGGATACATAGCAACGATGCTCGGAATAATGCAGTGCGGTGCGACCCCTGTTTTTGTTGAACCGGATGAGTATTACCAGCTGGATGCAAAAAGGTTGGAAGAGGCCATCACCGATAAGACCAAAGCTGTTCTTGTCACGCATCTGTACGGGCAGGCGACACGTATGGAAGGCATTATCAGGATATGCACACAAAGGGGACTCGAACTGTTTGAGGACTGCGCACAGTCGCATTTTGCTCCGTACCGGGGTGTCAATACGGGTCTGTTCGGTAAGGCGGCATTTTTCAGTTTCTATCCCACGAAAAATCTCGGAGCATTCGGGGATGCGGGCGCCGTTGTATCAAAAGATCAGGAAGTGATCGATAAGGTAAAGATACTGCGCAATTACGGCAGCGACAGGAGATATCATAATATAGCCGTGGGATTCAACATGCGGCTTGATGAACTCCAGGCGGGTCTTCTGCGCGTCAGGCTGTCACATATGGATGAACTGATCGCCAACAGAAGGCATATAGCCGGCAGATATCTTGATGAGATGCACAATCCCAAGGTCACACTTCCTTTGATCGCGGACGGCTGCGAACATACGTGGTATCAGTTCATAGTAAGGGTTGACGATCAGGAGAAGTTCAGAGAGTATCTTAAGGAAAAAGGAGTGGCCACCGATATTTCCTGGCGTACTCCCCCCTATCTGCAGCCGTGTATGAGTGATAAGTTCGGATACCGTGAAGGTGATTTTCCGGTTACGGAGGAGTTGTGCGCTCATATAGTAACCCTGCCGATGATGGAGTACATGGAAGAGGATGAGATCACCCGGGTGATAGAAGCTGTCAACGCATACAGGTAGTTCAGATAAATACCTATTGACATAGTAGGCAAATCAGTATAATATGCTGTATTAATGATATAAATGAAAGCGAGGATGACGGATATGATGATATCCACCAAGGGTCGTTATGCCCTGCGGGTCATGACGACGCTTGCAAAGAATAATGAGGACAGACCGATACCTCTCAAGGATATAGCAGGTGATCAGGGTATATCACTCAAATATCTCGAGAGCATCATGTCCATTCTGGTGAAAAACGGACTGGTCGAAGGGGCTTCCGGAAAGGGTGGAGGTTACAGACTGAAAAGAGATCCCGTAGAATACAGCCTCGGCGAGATTTTAAGAATTACAGAAGGCAGTCTGGATCCCGTCGCGTGTCCTGCCATAGAAGGCGAATACTGTGAGATGAATGAACGATGTCCCACTTTCCCGGTATGGAAGGAATTGTCCGATCTTATAAACGGATTTCTTGACAGTAAGACTTTGGAAGATCTGACGGTATGAAGCCGGAAGATATCGTGAGATTGATATGAAACATGTTATAGTCGGTATGTCCGGAGGGGTGGACAGTGCCGTTTGCGCGTATCTGTTAAAGCAGCAGGGATACGAGGTTACGGGAGTGACACTGCGCACACTGGAGCGATCCGGTGATGCCTGGGTAAGATGCTGCGATATAGATGATGCATCAGCCGCATGCGAGAGGATCGGCATCGGTTTTCACGCATTCAACTGTACACCGGTATTTCGGCAAAAAGTCATTGAGCCGTTCATGGACTGTTACCTTTCGGGCAGAACGCCCAATCCGTGTATCGAATGTAATCGTCACGTGAAGTGGGAGATGCTCCTTTACTACATGAAAGTCCTGAATGCGGATATGATCGCGACAGGACACTATGCTCATATTGACAGGCTGGATAACGGAAGGTATACGGTAAGAGCGTCCGGCAATCAGTCAAAAGACCAGTCATACATGCTGTGGAAACTTTCTCAGGAGCAGCTTGAAAGAACACTGATGCCGCTCGGCGATATGACAAAAGAAGAAGTAAGACAGATTGCACAAAAGGCCGGTATACCTGTTGCCGACAAGCCGGATTCACAGGAGATCTGCTTTGTCCACGATGATGATTATGCACGGTTTATCGGAGAAAATCATGACGGTGACGTTCCACCCGAGGGTGATTTTGTTGACGAAGACGGCAATATCTTAGGGAGACACAAAGGCATTATCCACTATACGATCGGCCAGCGAAAAGGACTGGGGATCGCGATGGGACGACCGGTATTTGTCAAGCGGATCAACCCTGCAGACAACACTGTCGTTCTGGCTGACAATGACAGTCTGTACGACCGGACCGTAATATGCTCGGATATCAATCTCATGGGCATTTCCCGTATCGAAGGAGAACTTCGATGCAGGGCAAAGATCAGGTATCATCACACACCGCAAAAGGCTGTTGTACATATGGAAGACGGAAAACTCGTGATAACATTTGAGGAACCGGTAAGAGCCGTAACTCCGGGACAGTCGGCAGTGATGTATTCGGATGACGGATATGTGATAGGCGGTGGAGTGATAGAAGATACACAAATCAGATAGTATTCAGGAGGAAAGATTATGAAGAAAAAAATCTCGGTTTTGACAGCTGCTGCAGTGCTTGCTCTTTCAACAATTCTTACAGCCTGCAGCGGTAAAGGTGGAGACGCCAAGCTTATCAGGATCGGAGCCACAGTGACACCTCACTCGGAAATACTCGAGCAGGTCAAGGAGAATCTCGCCACAAGCGGCTACCAGCTTGAAATAGTGATCTACAACGATTATGTTCTTCCGAACACGGCACTTGAAGACGGAGAACTTGATGCAAACTTTTTCCAGCACGGCCCTTATCTTGAGGATTTCAACAAGGAAAACGGTACTCATATCGTAAGTGTTGCACCCGTACACTTTGAACCCATGGGTATATATGCAGGCAAAACAGCGTCAATTTCGGAAGTTGCGGACGGTGCATCGATCGCAGTTCCGAACGACACGACAAACGAAGCGAGAGCTCTGCTCCTTCTTGAAGCGAACGGCCTCATCAAACTCAAAGACGGTGCGGGAATAACTGCAACCGTACTTGATATAGAGGAGAATCCGCATAACCTTAAGATCGAAGAACTTGAGGCTGCTCAGGTGCCGAAAGCGATCAAAGACGTTGATCTTGCCGTGGTCAACGGAAATTATGCGATCGAGGCGGGACTTGACGCACCCATCGCACTTGAGGCTTCCGATTCGCTTGCAGCCGAAACATATGCAAACATTATCTGCGTCAAGGAGGGTAATGAGAATTCGGACAAGATAAAAGCACTTGTTGACGCGACTCATCAGGACAATATTCGCGATTTTATCAATTCAAAGTACCAGGGCGCCGTTGTTCCTGTATTTTAGAACAAGAAGCTGCGATTCAGACGAAAGCAGGGTGTCGCCGACATCCTGTTTTCGTTTGCCTATAATCGTTATTTATGCTAATTTATAGTAAAAATGATAGGACAAACGGAGTATTTTGCATGTTCACACTTGAAAATGTCACAAAGGTATTTGAAACGAAAGAGGGAAGTATCACCGCAGCTGACCATGTCAATCTGGAGATAGCGGACGGAGAGATATTCGGTATCATAGGATTTTCCGGAGCCGGAAAATCAACGCTTGTAAGATGCCTCAATCTTCTGGAGAGACCGAACGAGGGACATATCTGGTTCAAGGATATCGATCTTACGACCGCGTCTCAGAAGCAGCTTCGCGAAGCCAGAAGAAGCATCGGCATGATCTTTCAGCAGTTCAACCTTCTCTCGCAGCGAAATGTCATAGATAACATATGCTATCCGTTGGAGATATCCGGAGTGGATAAAAAAAGCGCAAAGGAAAAGGCCAGAGAACTCCTCAGGATCGTCGACCTTCAGGACAAGGAGCATGCCTATCCTTCGCAGCTTTCGGGAGGACAGAAGCAGAGGGTTGCCATAGCAAGAGCTCTGGCAACTGATCCGAAAGTGCTTCTGTGCGACGAGGCAACAAGTGCCCTTGATCCGCTGACCACACGCAATATACTGGATCTTCTGAAGAACATTAACAGGGAGATGGGCGTTACAATAGTTATCATAACGCATGAGATGAGAGTGGTAGAGCAGATCTGCGACAGGGTTGCCGTCATGAGCGACGGTATTGTTGAAGAGAGCGGGACCGTTCGGGAGATCTTTACCAATCCAAGATCAGAGACTGCAAGAAAACTTGTGATGCCGGAAAGAACATCAGATGTGAGGACACCGACGAGGGATTACATCAGGATAGTATTTGACGGTCAGTCATCTTATGAACCTGTTCTGTCCCAGCTGATACTCGCAACACATATGGAATTGAACATTCTCGGAGCCGGCACGGAGGATATAGGCGGCAGCGCATACGGCCAGCTTCTTATCGAAAAGCCCGCGGATGAAGAAAAGGTCGGGATAATAAAGGATATTCTGAAACAGAAAAACGTTGTTTGTGAGATTGTAGAGATCAAAGAACAGTAGAAGACATTACTTACGGGAGGAATGGGATAAATGGATATAAAGCTTGTACAGCTGCTGGTAGAGGGAATAGGCGAGACTTTTTATATGGTCATTGTTTCTACGCTTGCGGCATATATACTTGGGATACCGATGGGCGTGATCGTGTATGTGACCGGAGAAGGAGGCATACGCCGGAACAGACCGGTCAACCTGGTTCTTTCTTTTATCATAAATGTTGTAAGATCGGTGCCTTTTCTGATACTGCTCGTTGCGATCCTTCCGTTTACCAGACTTGTTGTCGGAACGACTATAGGATCTACAGCATCCATCGTTCCGCTTGTTGTTGCGGCAGCTCCGTTTGTGGCGCGCATGGTGGAGTCTTCTCTCAAGGAAGTGGATGCAGGTGTTATAGAAGCAGCCAAAGCCATGGGCTCGACCGACTGGCAGATCATATGGAAGGTGCTGCTTCCGGAAGCGGGTCCTTCATTGCTTCTCGGTATGACGATCGCTTTTGCGACCATACTCGGATATTCGGCAATGGCCGGATTTGTCGGAGGCGGCGGACTCGGAGCGATCGCCGTTAACTACGGTTATTACAGATATCAGACCGGCGTGATGCTTATCACAGTCGCACTTCTCGTGATCATTGTCCAGATATTCCAGGAGGGCGGCATCAAGCTCGTCAATAAGATAGACAGAAGAATAAAATCATAAACAGGAGACAGAACATGCTTGAGCTTAAAAACGTTTCTTTCAAAGTTGATGATGACGGCTCGGACAAGGAGATAATCAGGGATGTTTCGATCACTATCCCGGATGATACGCTTACCGTCATAACAGGTCCTAACGGTGGCGGAAAGTCAACCCTGGCCAGACTGATCGCGGGTATAGAAAAGCCTGATTCGGGAAGCATACTGTTCGACGGAGAGGATATCACCAATATGTCCGTTACAGACAGAGCCAGAAAAGGTATCGGATTTGCCTTCCAGCAGCCAGTCAGATTCAAAGGGATCCAGGTTTTTGACCTCATCAGGCTTGCGACAGGTAAGAATATCAACACGGAAAGCGCATGCGAATACCTTTCCGCGGTCGGACTGTGCGCCCGTGATTATATCGACCGGGAGGTTAACAGCAGCCTGTCCGGAGGAGAGCTTAAGAGAATAGAGATCGCAACGGTCCTTGCCAAGGGTTCCAGGCTGTCAATATTCGATGAACCCGAAGCGGGGATCGATCTGTGGAGCTTTAACAATCTTATAGATGTATTTAAAAGCATGAGGAAGAGGATAAAGGGCGGTTCGATAGTCATAATCTCTCATCAGGAAAGGATCCTGAACATAGCTGATGAGATAGTGGTATTAAAGGGCGGAAAGCTTACAGGCCGCGGATCACGTGAAGAAATGCTTCCCGAACTGGCCGTATCAAATGATGTGGCAAAAGAATGCAGGATGAATGCAGCGGCCGGAGGTGAATCATTATGCTGAAACTTGACGAAATACAAATGCGGCTCCTGCGTGAGGTTGCTGATCTCCATAAAGTACCGGAGGGAGCTTACAATATAAGATCAAACAGCGAATCCGCCGGAAGGGCATCAACACAGAACATAGAGATAATCCCGCGTGAAGACGGACAGGGACTGACGGTGAAGATCAAGGACGGAACACGCAACGAGAGTGTTCATATTCCGGTTGTCATGACAAAGAGCGGGCTGAAAGAAGTTGTGTATAACGATTTTTATATCGGTGAAGACTGTGATGTGACGATCGTGGCGGGATGCGGTATCGACAACTGCGGAGATGCCGATTCCGAGCATGACGGCATACACCGTTTCTATGTCGGAAAGAATTCAAAGGTCCGTTATGTTGAAAAACATTACGGATCAGGCGACGGCCGGGGGAAGCGTATACTCAATCCCGGTACGGAAGTATATCAGGATGAAGGAAGTACCATGGAAATGGAAATGGTACAGATAAAAGGTGTGGATGATACGGTCAGGACAACAAAGGCCGAGCTTAAAAGCCGGGCCCGCCTCGTGGTCCGTGAACGCCTGATGACACATGGCGATCAGAAGGCTGTCAGTACTTATGTTGTAAGCCTTGACGGAGAGGATGCAAGTGCGGATGTCGTATCAAGATCCGTGGCAAGAGACGATTCATACCAGAAGTTTGATGCAAAGCTTGTTGGAAATGCCGCATGTAAAGGGCACACCGAGTGTGACTCCATAATCATGGATAACGGCAGGATACTGGCAGTTCCGGCTCTTGAAGCCAATGATGTGGATGCCGCCCTTGTACATGAGGCAGCTATAGGAAAGATCGCAGGAGAACAGATAACAAAGCTGATGACACTCGGGCTTTCGGAAGCCGAGGCTGAACAGCAGATAATTAACGGATTCTTGAAATAATGACCGACTGCATGGAGGGCACCGTATGGAATTTTCAATGATCGAAACGGGATGGCTGTCTGTTTTGCCTCCGCTAATCGCCATTTCACTTGCACTCATCACAAAAGAAGTATATTCCTCGCTGTTTATAGGGATCGCATCGGGAATGCTCATCTATACTTTTTCATCAGGAGGAAGTATAGTCTCAGCCACGGTCATGATATTTGATATGATGAGCAGTAGGATAGCGGGGAATGCATATATGATCATCTTTCTCGCACTTCTGTGGGCGGTCGTCAATCTTGTGTCCAGATCCGGCGGAAGCCGTGCCTACGGCAGATGGGCAGGGCAAAAGCTTAAGAGCAGGAGAGCAGTTTCTTTTGCGACATCGCTTCTCGGTATACTTATTTTTATCGATGACGGATTTAACTGCCTGACAGTAGGGACGATCATGCGGCCCATAACGGACAGGTTTCGTATCTCCAGGGAAAAACTGGCGTACATCCTGGATGCCACAGCGGCTCCCGTGTGTATCATCGCACCCGTGTCAAGCTGGGCAGTGGCGGTTGCCAGCGAGGTGAGTGAAAAGAACGGATTTATTGTCTTCCTTTCAACGATCCCTTACAATTTCTATGCGCTTATCACGATTCTGATGGTATTTATCATCAGCTTTACCGGTATGGATTTCGGGCCCATGAAGAAGGCTGAGGAAGAGATGCAGAGTAAAGAGATAGAATCTGTGGACGGTAATGATACCAAAATAAACGGACATGTGATCGATCTTGTACTTCCGATAACGGTACTTGTAATATGTGCCGTTCTGGGAATGGCATACGTCGGCGGATTTTTTGAAGGAGTAAGCTTTTCGGAAGCGATCGGATATAATCCTACCGCGGGACTGTCACTTGGGGCTTTTGCAGGACTGATCACCGCGATGTTCTTATATCTGCCCAGAAAGATCATGAAGCCGAGGGAATTTGTCGAGTGTATCGTGAGCGGAGTGGGTAACATCGTGCCGCCGATGATCATCCTGATACTTTCATGGAGTCTCGGAGGCGTGTGCCGTGAACTGATCGGAACCGGTATATTCATATCGGGATTTGTTAACGGTACGAGTCTTCCTCTCGGATTTCTCCCGTTCCTGATATTTGTGATCGCGGCGCTCATGAGTTTTTCAATGGGAACAAGCTGGGGGACTTTCGGAATGCTCATCCCCATAGTCACAATGATCTGCGAATCAGATAAAGCGGCACCGCTGCTCATACCTGCGCTTGCGGCATCACTTGCGGGTAGCGTTTACGGTGACCACTGTTCACCGATTTCGGATACAACGATCCTTGCATCCACCGGAGCGGACTGTAAGCACATCAGACACGTGGAGACGCAGCTTCCTTATGCAACGCTTGTCGCCGTCATATGTGCGATGGGATATCTGATAGCCGGATTCATGAGTACACCGTATGTGGCGCTTGCCGTACAGGCCGTTGTTCTTATGCTGGTTCTCAGAGGATTAAACAGAAGAAAGACCGGTTGATAAAATTTCAGACTTGACATTTGTTAGAGAACGCTGTACTCTTATATCGATAGAGAACAGCGTTCTCCTATAAGCGAGGATGATTGACAATGCCCAGGAACAAGACTGAAAGCCATGAAAGAATAGTTGAAGCGGCCAAAAAAGAGTTTCTGGAACACGGATATGCGGATGCATCCCTTAGAAGGATAGCTGATGCGGCCATGATAGGAGTCAGCGGACTCTACAAACATTTCGCAAACAAAGAGGAGATGTTTGAAGCGCTGGTGGAACCTGCGGTAAAAGGTTTTTATGCTCTGTACTCGGCAATAGAGGATGAGTATTTTGAAGATATAGGAAAACCCGGCGAGGCTGATAAGCGTGACGGACAGCGTGGAACGATACGTGTGATGGAATATATGTATGATCATTATGATGAGTTCATTCTGATCATTACCAGATCCGCCGGGACCAGGTATGAAAACTTTACGCATGAGGTTGCGGAGCTTGAAGAAGAAGCGACCCTGCGATACATGGACAGGCTCAGGCAGGCAGGTTATACCGTGAAGGATATTGACCGGAGTGAGTTCCATTTACTGATAACGGCTTATATGGAGTCTGTATTTGTTGCTGTGTCTCATGAATTCCCAAGAGATAAAGCCATGCACTACGCAAATACTCTTGAGGAGTTTTATCAGCCGGCCTGGAAATCCTGGCTGGGCTTATGATTTTAGGCGGAAGCCCTGCAGTGACGGCAGGGCATGTATTTGGGCAGAATGTTAGCAAAAACTAACGAAAGGGTATAAATAGGAACGAAACTTACAGGTGCGGTGTTATTAGTCATTATAGCGCTCATATTATGGAGCAGGATAAAGGAACGTAAACAGGGGGGTGCAACTGCGGCTGCCCGGGGTGCAGCGGACAGTGCCCGCACTCATGAAAAGAAACTGCTCGGACTGTTCTGAGAGTTCCGGTTAAGGAGGACAATAATGACGGATAAAGAGTATAAGGATCTTTCGCGCAGAGAATTTGCCAGAGCGGCGCGGGTTTATGAAACCGACAGGGGCGGTGTATATAAAATGTGCAAAAAAGATTACCCTGACGTCCTGACGGAACTTGAGAAAGAACCTTTTACGGATCTGTTGGACTGCGGATGCGGCCCGGCTCCCATGCTGACACTGCTGCATGATCTATACCCGGATAAGCATTATACAGGTATAGATCTGACACCGGAAATGATCGAAGCCGCCAGGGCAAAGAATATGGATGAAGTCGAACTTGTTGTCGGCGACTGCGAGAATCTTCCTTTTGAAGACGAGACGTATGATGCGGTCATATGCTGCCAGAGTTTTCACCATTACCCGAACGTACAGGACTTTTTCGACAGCGTATATCGCGTCCTTCGCCCGGGTGGAAGGCTGATCCTGCGTGACATGACCGCCAAAACGGCACCGGTCAGATGGTTTATGAATAATGTGGAGGTGCCGCTGATCAATCTTGCGGGTTACGGGGATGTTCATGTATACGGAGTGGATGAAGTAAGAAAACTGTGCGAAAGAGCCGGTCTTAAGCTGGAGACGGGAGAGAAGAGAGGCTTTTTCAGATTGCATTGTGTAGCGAGAAAACCGGCTTGTTGACGGGGAAAGGTATATGTCAAAAAAAGCATCGAATTTTCAAAAAGAAGAGCGTCCGCAGAACAGAAGCCTTCCAAAAGCAGAGCCTGCAACGGACAGGATAAAGAGCGCGTATCATGCATCAAAAAATATCTATGATGACGTCCTGACGCAGGGGAGTTTTTTGAGCAGGATGTACATAGGGTTTTTCTGGAGCGGAACCGATGATAAAGAGGTGGCTCGAAAGATAATGTCATATATCCCGAGGGATTTTACGGGGAATATACTGGATGTCCCGGTAGGAACAGCCGTATTTACCGAACATAAGTGGAGGGCGCTCTCAAAGGCGAAGATAACATGCCTTGATTATAGTGAGGATATGCTTGACAAGGCAAAAAGACGCCTGGGTGACTGCGGACACATTTCGTTTGTACAGGGGGATGTGGGACAGCTCCCGTTTGCCGATGAGAGTTGCGATATTGTACTGTCCATGAATGGGTTCCACGCTTTTCCGGATAAGAAGAGGGCCTTTCTTGAGACGAACCGTGTCCTGAAAAAAGGCGGACGATTCATAGGATGTTTCTATATCAAGGGAAAATCCAGGCGGACGGACTGGCTGGTAGGAAGGATCCTTACAAAGAAAGGATGGTTTACGCCGCCTTTCCTCACAGAAGAGAATCTGCGAAGCGTTCTTGGCAGGTTCTATTCGGACATTGACTGTCGTACGGACGGATCCATAGCATATTTCATATGTACAAAATGATCAAGTACTCGATACGAGGAAAGCTGTTTGCCATAGTCGGAAAAAAATAAACAACAGACTTGCTGTATTTAAGTGGAGGAGGGCCTGACAATAATATGCCCCGGGACAAGAGTGTAAATCACATTAAGATCATGTCGGCGGCAAGAGAAGAATTCATGGAGAAAGGCTTTGAGAAGGCATCCATGCGCGGCATCGCAAGCCGCTGCGGCATGACAGCTGCCGGGATCTACAGGCACTGTACCGATAAGGAGGATCTGTTTCATCAGATCGTTGCGCCTGCCGAGAATATGATGAAGGAGTGGGCGAAGGAACACATACACAGATATAAAGAACCTGTGAGAAAGGGCAGTAAGATCACCTGGCAGGACTCTCACATAGATATGATGAGAGAGATAATATATCCGAACATGGAAGATTATCATCTCCTGATAGCCTGCTCAAAAGGGAGCAGATATGAAAACTATCTGCATGATATTACGGAAGAATCTCAGAAACGGTTCATTTCATATCTGAACGAAATGCGAAAGGGCGGATACAGGGTACCGGAGATCACGCCGATTCAGATACATATGCTGCTGACGGCATATATTTCGGCGCTCTTTGAACCCGTTATTCACAACTATTCCTATGAGGATGCTGTCAGTGCGCTTGCGACACTTGAGATATTCTTCATGCCTGGATGGAGACAGCTGATGAAACTGTAAGCAGTTTAATAACCGAATATGAAATTCATACTCACCGTCTGGTCCGTAAAGGGTCAGGCGGTGAGGTGTTTTCCGGGGTTAGTTAACAAAGACATCGGATCGTTAACAAAAAAAGAAAGAAGGATGAGAACATGAAAGAAGATGTAACAAAAGAAGAAAAAAAGTGGTTTAGTACGCTCCTTTCCTATGCAAAGGGGAGTGGAGGAAGGCTCGGGACATCGGTGATATTCTCGATGATCAGTCTGGTGTCGGGACTTGTTCCGTATTACTGCGTGTACAGTATCCTGGACGGGTATATAACCGGAAGTCTTGATAAGACCGTTGTATTACAATCTTGTCTTATCGCATTTTCCGCGTATTTGGTAAAAGTCGTATGCTTTGGAATATCAACGGGGATATCGCATTATGTGGCGTTTAATGTTCTGGAAGGTTTGAGGCTTAAAGTCGCTGATGCTTTTCTGAAGGCTCCGCTCGGCGAAGTTTATGCTCATTCGATCGGAGAGATCAAGGGCGTTATAGTTGACAAGATCGAGGATATCGAACCTCCGCTGGCACACGTGGTTCCGGAAGGCGCGGGACACATACTGCTTCCGATCGTCTGTTTCATCGCACTGCTCCTGGTGGATGTACGTGTTGCTTTTGCTTCACTTCTGGCACTGCCGTTGGGACTGATATTTATGATACTGACTTTTAAACTTAGCGGAAAGAATATGACAAAGTATCAGGAAGCAAATGCCAATATGAGCAGTATGATCGTGGAATATGTGGAGGGTATCGAGGTCATAAAAGCGTTCGGAAAGGCAGGGGTCAGCTATGAGAAGTTTGCAGGCGCCATAAAGAATTACAGGGATTTCGTGATAGAGTGGCTGGAATCCACATGGGTTACAATGAAACTTGCGTTTGCTTTCATGCCCGCGACGCTGCTGGGTGTAGTCCCGGTAAGTATCCTGCTCGTACAAAAGGGCAGTATGACAATATCCGAGATGGCACTTGCCGTTATGCTTGCAATGTCGATGGTGATCAGTATGTCCAAGATAGAGATCTTTTCAAACGGACTCAGACAGATGCAGTACACGGTCCTTGAGATACAAAAACTTCTGAGAATAAAGAGCCTGCCGGAGCCTTCGGCAGAAAAACTTCCGGATGATCATACGATCGAGATGAAAGATGTGCATTTTGCATATGATGACGAAGAAGGGGAGGTGCTTCACGGGATAGACCTTACCATGAATGAAGGCAGTTTTACTGCACTTGTGGGACCGAGCGGGGGCGGAAAATCGACCGTCGCTAAACTTATCGCCAGGTTTTGGGATGTGAGCAGCGGCACCATCAGGATCGGCGGGATCGATATAAAAGATATGAAAGTGACAACACTTGCAAACATCGTAAGCTTCGTAACCCAGGATAATTTCCTCTTTTCAAGATCGATCATGGAAAACATCAGACTCGGGAAGCCTGATGCAACCGATGAAGAAGTTATTGAGGCTGCAAAAGCCGCATGCTGTGATGAATTCATAAGAAAACTGCCTGACGGATATGATACATCCGCGGGCGAGGCCGGAAAACGTCTGTCGGGCGGCGAAAGGCAGAGGATCGCCATAGCACGTATGATGCTGAAGGATGCACCGATTGTGATACTTGATGAGGCAACGGCATTCACGGATCCGGAAAACGAAACGAAACTTCAGGAATCGATCGCAAACCTGACCAGGGGAAAGACATTGCTCGTTATCGCTCACAGACTTTCCACGATAAAAAATGCGGACAATATCGTGGTGCTTGACAACGGACGTATCGAGGCACAGGGGACACAGGAAGAGCTTATGGCTGTCTCGCCTCTTTATAACAGGATGTGGCAGGCTCATATCGGTGCCAGGAACTGGGCAGCCGGGAATGTGACGGAACGACATGTAAAGGAGGCATAAGAGATGTTTAAAACTGTAAAACGGATAATAGACTGGTGTGAGGGGTTCAGGACATCACTGTTCGTGGGATTTGTTTTCTCGTTTCTGTCTTCATGGGCAGCGGCTGCTCCCGTGGCATATTCGGGTTATGTGATCGGAATGATCATAGGTGATATCAGAAAAGGAAACGACATCGATCCGAAACTTGTATGGAAGAGTTTTTTTATCATATTACTGATGGTACTGGCCAGATTTCTGTTCGATTACCTGAAGGCACGTTTTCATGAGAAGATCGGTTACGAGCTTGTAGCCAGAGACCGGTTGAAGATAGGAGAAGCACTGAAAAGAGTATCCCTCGGATATTTCCAGACTAACGATACGGGCAGGATATTAAATGCCATAACAACAGGACTGGCAACGCTTGAAAATATGGGGATCCGTATGGTTGACGGCTTTATCGGAGGGTATCTGAATTTTGTGTGTATTCTTTTGTTTCTTGCCCTTATCATCCCGGAATGTGCCCTGATAGCCGTATGCGGTTTACTTGTATCATTCCTGTTCCTGCTCATGATCTCAAAACACAGCAGGGATAATACAAAAGTATTGGCCGCAGAAAATGAAAAACTCACCAGAGCGGCGCTTGAATATACGAGAGGACTGCCCGTGATAAAATCATTCGGGATGGAGGGCGCTTCGTCAAAAGATTTTCGGGAAGCGGCAAAAAGTGCCAAAAAGATCGCGCTTAAGATCGAATGTGGGTTCATACCGTACAACTGTCTGCATATTTTTGCACTTAAGGCAGCGAGTGTATGGATGATCATAGCGGTGATGTATGCCGGACTTGCAGGAAAGCTTGAGCTGTCCATGGTATTTATCGTATCGTTTCTGTCGATGTCGATCTTCAATTCGGTGGAACCTATAGCTGACAGTGCACATGTTCTGTCTGTCATTGATAATGCTTTCAATAAAATGGAGATGTTCTCCGACACAAATCTTCTTGATGTTAAAGGGTCGGACATTAAATGCGAAAAACATGATATAGAATTCCGGAATGTTGATTTTTCATATTACAATGCTTCATCAACAGAGAGCAGGAAAGTATTAAAAGATGTATCGTTTGTTATCCCGGAGGGAACGACAACAGCGATAGTAGGCCCCTCGGGAAGCGGCAAGACGACCATCTGCAACCTGATCGCAAGGTTTTATGATGTATCTTCCGGCACTGTCACACTTGGCAGTACAGATGTGAAAAAATACAGTCTCGACAGTCTGCTTTCAAACATCTCCATGGTATTTCAGAATGTGTATCTGTTCCATGACACTGTACGCGCAAATATATGCTTCGGAAGGGAAAACGTTTCCGAAGAGGAGATGATCGAAGCGGCGAAGAAAGCGCGATGTCATGATTTTATCATGGAACTGCCGAACGGATATGATACGGTTATCGGCGAAGGGGGAGGAACTCTGTCGGGAGGACAGAAGCAGAGGATATCTATAGCCAGAGCCATACTGAAAAATGCTCCGATAATAATACTTGATGAGTCTACAGCAAGCATAGATCCCGAAAACGAGCACCTGATCCAGGGGGCTCTCACGGAACTTTCAAAGGGGAAGACAGTGATCATAATCGCCCACAGGCTTGCAACGATCGAAGCGGCCGACCAGATCCTTGTGGTCGATGACGGCCGCATCATCGAAAGAGGAAAACACAGCGAACTTGTCAGCCTTGGCGGAAAGTACGCCGGATTTGTCAGGATACGTCAGGAAGCCGAAAACTGGCAGATCGCCTGAAATGCCCTGCGATGGACCGGTAAAATCATGTTAAAGTATGCTTAAGATTTGAAGATGAGCTGCTTCTGGACGCGGTAGCTTACGATAAAGAGTAATGTATCTACTATGATCTTGGCGATCTGCACGGGGAATCCGGTAGTTCCGATAAGAGATACAAGCGCGGCTGAAGCAGCCATAACGGCTATACACAGTACATAGTACATGACAAACGTCGTCATTCCCCGGCTGCTCTTAAATACGATCTTTTTGTTGACCGTATAGTTGAAAAGCGATGAACATATCCTTGAAATGATCGTCGCGATCCAGACGGAGCGGCCCTTGTTCATGTCACTTTGCCCGAGAACATAGATCAATGCGCAGAATATACCGTAATCAACAAGAAATGATGAAAGCGATGATAACATATATCTGAAGAAAGTCCCCAGGATGACGCTGTAGATCTTGATGGAGTCTATCACAGGGTGAAAATGTGTTTCGCTGTTATTGTCGATATATACGGTCCTGATCGGAACTTCCCTGATCTTTACTCCCGATCTTATCGCATCGATCAGCATCCGGGTCTCATATTCAAATCTGTCGCCGGGAAGGCCCTGAAACCTTTCGATATGCTCAGCGGGTATTCCGCGAAGACCGGTCTGTGTATCGCTTATACTCCCGCCTATAAACAGTTTGAGAGCGACTATTGTGCATTTGTTCCCGAATTTACTTTTGGACGGAACGTTATCCGAATCAAAATCCCTTGCTCCGAGAACAAGCGTATCGGGATCCTCATCCATTGCCGAAGCCACCTTGAAAACATCCTGTGCAGTATGCTGTCCGTCAGAATCGACAGTTATGATACCGCGAGGTGATTCGATATTCCGGCTGTTTACTGTATATGTATCGAGATAATATCTCATCGCATCTTTTAAAGCACGCCCTTTTCCGAGGTTTATTTCATGCCGGAGGACTGTGCAACCGGGCTTTGACGTAATGGTATCAAATATACCGCGGCATTCGTCCCGGCTGCCGTCATCAACAAGGAGTATATGACGATAACCGTTCGCGATAAGAGTATCAACATATTCTATAAGGTCGCTTTTGGGATTATAAGCGGGTATTACTATCAAATAACTCATAGTAAAATATATAATTCAATATAAGATTATTGTCAACGCCGTCAGCTCTCTGATTTTACGTAGGGTAAAAAGTCTGTAGGAAAAATAAATATAGAGAAAGCACCTGATCCTTGTGTTAGGATTTAGTTGACAAGACGTAATCCAAAGGAGGGTGCTTTCATGAATAAGAGTATACAACAGTTGCAGGAGAATGGGGTAAAAAGATTAAGAGATATCTTTGTTGATTATTCCAATGACTTCAGCAAGCAGGCTGAAATGATATTGCAATTAATTTCAGTTATATAGATGATGGCAAATGAGCAGCTTGACCAGTTTGCAGGCTGGAAACCGACCTTTGAAAAGGCGTAATATAAGAAGAGCCAAAAACAGAAAGTGATGATGAGATGAAGGGATACGATTTTTCTACATT
>JAILIS010000026.1 GCA_024695145.1 Lachnospiraceae bacterium | reverse complement strand
TGAAATCATTGCTTTGAAGCCCAGCTGATGAACAGCCAGATGAGTCTCCAGACGAGTCTGTATATGATAAATGCCCCGATACCTGCCAATGGAGCTATCCATAACGGTTTATCAATGAAATATAAAACAATTCCCGCGATTACAGTCGCTACGACAATAAACTTGGCTGCAAACCAAAACCAGGTTATATTTACAATTGCCCGGCCGATCTTTTCGTTTTTCTTATCCTCGTTTAAGTCCATTCGATTTTCCTTCCGGATCCGATCTCAAAATGGCATTTAACGATCCCAAGATCAACCTTACTGAAAAATCCACCCTTGTCAGTAAACTCCACAGATCCATCTTCACAGAGTTTTATCACAAAACTTTGCTGGTTCATCGCTGTGGGGGCAAGAAGTGCCATTTCAACACCCTTTTCAAACCAATCCGGCCGCCCTCCCGCCGCCTGACTGATTTGGTCAACAGTCTTTGATTTATGATTTTGCCCCTGATTCTCGCCATAACCGATCGCTATGGATATGACAAGTTTATCACCGGGGTCAAGTACAACTGGGATTTTCTTTCTGCTGAAAATACCGGCCCAGCAAGTATTCAATCCAAGCGTCTGGGCATACAGAACCAATTTTTCCCCGTAATACCCTACTTTTTCATCGAGATCCGGATCAGTTTCCTTACCGACACATGCTATAACACTTGGCGCAGAATTCAATCCGGATGTCCGGTTGAGAAGCTTATTGTAGGTTTTCTCTGCACTTTCCAGGAACTGAAGATGAAGACCGCTTTCTCGGTTAAGCTCTTCTATCTTGCTCCGTATAAGCTCAGCTTTCTCCGCTTCTATTTTCTCTGATTTGTAATTTCTTACGGAATGCCTTTCGTTGATAGCTTCAATCTCTGTCATTATCAAACCCTTTCTCTTTACTCAACCCACTCTCCTATCGATAAATCCGCATCTTTAATACACCCAAACCTCACTGGCGCATGTGTCGTCATACTTGGCTCCGGGCTTGACGCCGGTGATCGTTATTGTAATTGTATCCGTTATCGCGGGCTTATCGAGCTCGATCCTGCTTCGGCTGCAGTTTGCCAGTTCTTCAGACGAATCCTGCTCACCTATATAATATTCATCAAGACTTCCTTTTGCGACAGCTCCGTTTCCGAAATCTGCCGTAAATGACGTCGGAATGCCGTTTTCACTGTATTGTTTGTAACTTGCCGTATATCCGCTTATTATCTGAACACCGTATACCGGCTGTTCTTTGCCGAGATGTATGGTTATAGTCTCTCCAATACCATCTCCCGAAGCACCTTCGACCCACACAGTGGTATAGTCCTTATCGATAAGATTGGCTGCCTCATATGATTTATCCTTAGATGCGGGAAGCGTTGAAGATGTTTCAACGGAAGAGATATTGACCGACTCGTTCCGGTACCTTCCATACAACAGCGTCACTTTGTATCTGCTGGCAGGATTCTTCGCAAACAGTATATCGCCATATCCCTCAAACAGATCTCCTTCAGCATCACTGATACTGATTATCGGTCCGGAAAGAAGATAATAATCCTCATCCTCAAAGATCTGCATATGCTCGATCACATGGATCGCATCTCCCGCGCCAAACGTGGGGAAGAGGCGTCCGTCCTTTACATCTTCATATTCACCGGGGGTAAAATCATTCTCCCCGTATGCTTCCTTAAAGATTTGGGCAGCATCCTCGAGAGGAACTCCGGAACTCGGATCAAAATCATCCGCCGTAGCTTTGCTAAGCTCCGTCCCTCCGTAAAATATAAGATCAAAGAACCTCATGCGCAGGCTCTCTTTATAATCGTTATCCATTTCGGAGAATATAACGCCTGAATCTTCTATCCATAAAGATGTTACACAATTTGCCATTTCCAAGAGAAGCTCGGAATTATCCGGTGTGACTGGCTCTGCATTCATAAGCTTTTCAACTTCGTCTTCACACTCTGATTTTGTCAGCGCTGCAGATTCCTCAATCTCTTCTTCCTTTTTGGATGCTTTCTTTTTTGTTTTTTTCTCGTGAGCTTTTTTATCACTTTCATCATCAGAGTCTTCAGTTTCTTCCTCTGAATCTTCGGCTATCTTGGCATCTTCCCCGGCAGTTTCCGGCTTGTCCGCAAGGCTATTGTCGGATGCCGCGCTGCAGCCTGCAAGGAGCATTGCACTTATTAGGCAAATGATGATTGTAAGTAATGATTTTCTCATTGATCCGTTTCTCCTTATAGTATGTCCTTCTATATTTCCGGGCCGATCCGGTCGATAGCCTGTATACCTGTACACCTGTTAATCCTTGTATATCAATGCAAATGCGTATCCCTCAACATTGATGGTTGCGGTTACTGTAGCCGGATTTGTGTCTGTATCGGCAAATGTCCACGCTTTACCATTCTTATCAAGTGCCATGATGGCAAATGACCTGCCCGCCTTTTGGTACTCCTTCGGGATAATGATCGTAAGGACACCGTTCTTTAATGTATAGTCCACCTTACCATTTACGGCCATGTTGAATGTGAACGCCTGCATGTATCCTGCAGGGCTGGCCGCATTAAGTACCGCCTGTGCTGCCGGCCCTTGTACGGTCTTACCCATTGTTACGCCCGGAACAGGTTGTCCGCCTACGGCAAAATACCCTTCAACCGTGTCGGGATTTACTGCTGCAGGTTTTGCCGGCTCTTCGTTTCCCTCTTCATCATCGTCATCCTCTTTAGGAACAGGTGAGAATGTCGGTTTAGCCGGAATCGTTATTGACGCAGGCAACGATGCATAGTCCGTTTCATATGTACCATTTACATCCTCCGCAAGGATGTATGCGTAATAATCTGTTCCGCAGGTTTTATTTGCATATGCCGCCGGAAGTGTGAATGTTCCCGTTCCTGATGTACCCCATGTGGTAACATTAAGCTTCTGATACGTATATCCCGATTTTGCGGCTGTTCCTGCACTGTATGCACTGTCCATGATAAGCACGGACACCTGTATTGCATTGTTCTTGTTCGTTCCTGTGATCGTATAAGGAACCGTTATTGTCGAACCGCTCCTTGTGATCGTTCCGGGCGTTATTCCCAAATTGTTGTCCGCGATTGTGAGCTTATACGCCGCCCCTGCGCTGCCTGCAGTACCGGAGATTAAAGATGAGAAGATTACAGATGACAGATTCAAATTAAAAGCGGGGCTCACGCCGAAGCCGTCATACACGTGGTTGAAGATGATATCGCCCGTGGGGTCCACGATGCCGGCGTAGTAATCATAGCTCGAGAGGATGGGCGAGCGCAGCCACCACAAAGTGTTCGCTCCGGACTTGGATCTGGTTGCATCAGCGGCAGATGTATCTGCGTATCCGTAGGAAGGTCTTGTTGCTTCCACAGCGTCAAGCAGAAAAACATGTTCTCCCGTCAACTGAGCATACCCAATTTCTGCCCAGCCATCTCCATCTTCTGTTGCAGCGGAATTCTTTGTGCTGGTTGCAATAGCCTTTCTCTCCTGAAAAGTAAATGCTCCTTGCGGATAATTCTTGTCTCCAAGGAATTCATTTCCGTTAAGCCAGCTTTTTATCTCACTGCCAGCCCACTCTTTGCTGTCTTCATCAAAACGCTTGTCTACAATCGTGTTGTCACAGTCAAGGAGCATTGTTGTATTTGTATTGAACTGCGTAGTAGCTTTGTCAAGCACTCGGTACTTCATGGCATTTTCGCCATACTTACCGTAATACACATAACTTCCCTTCCAGCCGGTTAATCCCGCCGTGTCTCCGGGTGTAGGATTACCTATCGCTCCCGTACACAGTCCTGTTATGGTCTTGCCGCTGTCTGCATATACAGTTGTCGCTGTCTGCGGAATTACCGTAAGAAATGTTGATATGGAAAGAAGTGTACTTACACTTATCGAAAGGAGACGTTTATACCGCCCTCTCAAAGGTCTGGAAAGCGCTGATTTTACATTCTTCTCCATGTACTCTCTCATGTATCTCTCCTCTGATAAAAACTACTCTATAATGAGCTCGATGTTACGAGCATATCCTATATATTATAGCTTACTTTCGCATGTGTTACAATGTGATTCCCTGTGCCGTCTGTCGAATAAGACACTGATCAGTATGGAACCGGCTATACTGACTGCCGCCAGGATAAAACTCCCGATCAATACATCCTTTGTAATACCGTCCACATCATACCTCATGGAAAAGCCTGTGATCATACAGATTGCCCACGCAATAAAATAGTGATACATATAAATGTATATCGAGTGGGATCCAAGGTAAGCCATTTTATCTACATTGATCCCGGTGTTTTCTATCTGCCTGCACAGCACTGATATCCCCCAAACACTCACATTACCAAGGCAAAACAGAAAAAGCATCGTACCGGCCTCGGGTTTATCGAATTCTCCGCGGAACAGATTAGTTCCAAGTCCGAAATAAACGGATAATCCTATGCACACAACAGAAACAAGCGAACCCGCCAGCCATGCCGACATTCCCCTCAGCCTTTCAAAGATACGCCACCCTCTGCCTGCACTTCCCATAAACATTATGGCAGTCCAAAACGGGACAAGCTGGAGATTATAAGGAAGACTTACCGATAATCCCCTGAGTCCGCCCGTAACAAGCAACATGGCTGCTGTTGAAATGAGGATCGAATTAACGCTTTTACATATTTTTTCTCTTAAAATGATAAACAGAAGACTTGAAAAAAACATTGCGGGTAAAAACCAGAAACCGGCAAGAAACGGATATCTTTTGCCCAGACTGTAATACTCCCACCCGAAAAAGTCCTGTATGGTTCTGTTCCAGATCGAACCTGCAAAGAAATTTCTAAGACAGCATAAAGCTTCCGTTATACTCTCTTCGCCCTTAAGGACCAGAACAACGCTTCCCACCGCCCAGAACGATACGGAATACAGTAAAAAGGGCATCAATAACCCTTTTGTACGACCCGAGATGTTTTTTCCGATCCCGGCTTTTCCCGGAACATAAAGATAACCGGAATAAAAAAAGAAAGAAAAGAACATGACCGAACAGATCCCTGCGATAAAAGTCCTCAGAAGCCCCGGTGCTATACTGTGATATACGGCTATACACAGTATTGTCAGTCCCCTGACCATGTCTATAAACTTTACTCTTTCTTTAGTCATTTTCCATCCTGCGCTCTTCTTCATGAATCGGATTACAATCTCAGGTTTTATTTTATCATAGTATGCTCCCAAATAATAAAAACAGTTGATTATCTGTATATAGGCACGTTAAAATCGTTGTATAAGAATCTGCCCGATTAGGAATGTGGAGACCTGTAATGCAAATTATCAGTTTAATAAAAAAGGAACTGCTATACGGCGGCCTTGCCAAAGAAGAGTACAGGCACGCCAGAGGGCTCGTATACGAAGCGAATCGCAAGAATATAATCTCGAATTCTCTCATTACACTGCTGTTCTGGGCTGTAGCGTTTATCGTCTACGGGCAGGACGAGTATGAGGATCTGATGCGGATATTTCCTTATGCTTTTGCAATTCTTATTTTTACTCTGATATCAGGGGTGTTTATAGTAAAGAAATTCCCGGTGTTTTTACGGCTGGTATTGTTTATAATGGAGAATCTGTATTTGGAGACCGGGGTCGCCTGTCTGATCATCTTTCACGGTGAAGAAGGAAAAACAGTATTCGCATATGTTCTGGCTGTGATCGTCCCGCTCATGTTCATCGAAAGAACTCTTTATTCGGTAGGCATGGAACTGATCGCGATCATAAGCTATGTGATACTTGCATACAATACTGTTCCTCCGGCAGATTTTGCATGGGGGCTGCGGTCGCTGACGCTATTCGCGCTCACCGGGATATTGGTCGGACACAATTTCAACAACGGCCGATTTGAGAGATATTACTACGCAGATTCGGCTAACAAGCTTGCCGAGCTGGAAAAAACATATAATTCCGAGCTTCAAAAAGAGGTCGAAGCTAAGACTGAGCGTATAGAAGCATTGAATGAGCAGTTCATCATCGGAATGGCAACCATGGTTGAAAGCCGGGATAATTCAACAGGAGGACATATACGAAGGACCAGTGACGGCGTGCGTATGCTCATGGAAGCCATTAAAGAAAAGAATACCATGAACTTATCGGATGATTTTTGCGAAAAGATCATCAAGGCTGCTCCGATGCACGACCTCGGAAAGATAGCCGTTGATGACGATGTACTGCGCAAGCCCGGACGCTATACTCCTGAAGAATTTGAAAAAATGAAGATCCACGCATCCGAGGGAGCGCGGGTTGTTCACGAAATACTTAAGGACACCGACGATACGGAATTTCGTATCATCGCCGAAAATGTTGCTCATTATCATCATGAGCGGGTGGATGGGTCAGGTTATCCGGATGGTCTTAAAGGAAATGCGATCCCGCTGGAAGCAAGGATCATGGCAATTGCTGATGTATATGATGCACTGGTCAGTAAACGGGTATACAAAGACAGCTATTCTTTCGAACGTGCGAACCAGATAATCCTCGAGGGTATGGGCACACAGTTTGATATGAATCTTAAAGAATATTATGAGGCTGCACGTCCGAAGCTTGAAGATTATTATAGTGGTTAATCATATGATTTTCCTCATCTTACCATAAGTGCATCTGTCTTTCCATCAATTACAGCTATTAATGTTATGGTAAGCGAATGCTTTGCGCCATATTCATATACACATTATGGTTTTGGCGCATATTTTATTTGACAGGCGGCATCTTTCATGAAAGTACCGTATCAACATCAGCTTCAAGATACGGATTTATCCTGGCTATGAGTCCTGTATCTTTTAGCATTTCGGATATATCATAACCGATATCTTCCGCAACGCCTACTATCCGGTCCTTGAGGTTCGGGCGGTTTGGCCGGTATTTTGTTCCCTCCCAGGGCTCTTTGTCGCTGTGAAGGTTTGCAAGCTCGTCTATCCGTGCGGTAAATGCTCCGCTTTTGTCCAGATCCGTAAGTGCCCTGTATGCCCATTTGTAATATGGCATGTACCTTCTCTTCAATAGGAAATACAGCTCCATTGCAGCCGTCATACCCTTTATCCGGCAGATCTCGGCCGATACGGTATCTCCTCTGCCCATGCAGCGCTGATAATTCACCTGTAAAGCGGAAGAATACTCATGCATCTTCTCTGCTATACGTATACGCCAGACCCTTTCCGGATAATAATTCTGAAGAAGGCTCCGAAAATGCATAAACTGTCCGGGATCATCCCTGAACACCTCTCCGTTTACAGCTGTAGCAAGGCACGAATGGTCGAGTGAGAGCCACTGTTTTTCAGTCATCACGCAGTCTTTTGTGTTGCAGTCGATCCGGAGAATGTTGGAGTAAAAATCATGGATTGTCATGACTCCGCGACGCTCTTTAAGCCTCTCGGTTAAAAAGGATCTCTCCTTCATTTCCACCAGCTCATCATAAGCCTCGCCCAGTTCTTTTCCGACCACCTGCATGTCTTCATCAGTAAGCCACAGACAGACACCGGTCCCGAAATCATGATCTCTTGATATTTCATCGTCATAACCGAAGCAGTCACTGCCTTCTCCGGAAATCCCGACAGCTATCCGGGACTCATATGCGCCAAACCGTTCGTGTATGAGAGGTTTTACACTCTCTTCATAGAACCTGCGGTTATCCTCTGTCATTTTCTTCCATCTCACTCTTTCGGCATGCTGTCATATCTCGGATTCATCCAGCACTTTTATGTTGTTATCGATCAAAAGCTTTGCAAAAACGCCCTGTCCACCGACAAGCGTTCCCGTAAAGGTACCGTCATATATCGATCTGACTCCGCAGGAAGGGCTTCTTGACCGGAGGATCACTAGCTCTGCCCCGGCTTCTTTTACCTTCTTCAGCGCAATGTCTGCTCCCCTTCTGAACTCTTCATCCACGGATGTACCGTCCTTATGCATGACTATCCCGTTTACGATCTCGGACGGCTCTCTGGGCGTCGGAAGACCTCCAATGACCTCGGGGCAGACCGGGACTATGTCGTGGCCCATAACATACTCTGCCACTTTTTTGCTGTAATTATTGCCTCCGTTGTATTTGCAGTTATCTCCGAGAAGGCAGGCACTTACCGCTATTATCAAAGCTCTTCGCTCTCCGTTTTTCTGCTTTTGGTCTTTCTCTTTATTATGTCGCATATCTTATCTGCAGCTATTCCCAGCAATATACCGAGGATCATCCCGCAAAGAACATCTGTTGGATAGTGAAGGAACATATACATCCTGCTGAATGCGATAAGAGCTGCAGCAACAAAAGCCGCTATTCCGGCCTTTTTGAATTTCATAAAGATCGCAGTTGCCGCCGCAAACGCCCACGCGGAATGCGTCGAAGGGAAAGATGAGCTCGAAGGCCTTTCAACGAGCATTTGAAAAGCCTGATCCACCTGACAGGGGCGTGGTCTTGATATCAGGTTTTTCAATATCATCTGTCCAAAGAGATAAACTCCCGCATATGAGATAAGAACAGCGATCCCGGTCCATCTTGTCTTCTTTGGGATAAGCAGTGCCAATCCCACTGCTACCCACAGCTGACCGTAAGACCCGGCGATATTTGTGACTATAAGAAAAAAGCTGTCCAGCAGCTCTGTTCTTGGTATCGCGTATAAAAAAGACATTTCCATTGTTTTTTTCTCCTTTTCCCCTGCCGGTATTATATACCGTAAATACAAAGGTTGTCACACTCCCTGACTGGATTTATCGTATTGCGATAAATTATTATTGAAATGCAAAAATAGTTGTGCTATACTCTCCCATGTCGAAGGATTTTGTCGAAAAGATTACGGTCGAAAGATTTTATGTATAAAAACATGGAGGATATATCATGAAAAAGACCTCATTATCTTTGAAAATAACTGTTATAACCATTGGACTTCTTGGGGCGATCTTCTTTTTCGGTGCACTTCCCTTTGTAGGAAAATGGATCGCAGAACTTGCTCCGGAATTTGCCTGGGCATATTATCCGTGGCTGATCTTGTTCTGGGTCACGGCCGTTCCATGTTACACAGCACTCGTTATACTGTGGCGGATCATAAAGAGTATCGACAAAGACGAATTGTTCAGAACTGTTAATGCCGCAAGACTCCGAACAGTAGCCCGGCTGGCATTTGCAGATACGATCATATTCATGGCTGCAAATATAATTTTTGGATTTCTAAATATCAATCATCCTTCGATCTTTCTTACATCCGCATTTGTATGCATCATCGGGGTTGCTTTCGGAATATGCATGAAGGCTCTGGCAGCCTTTTTTGATAAAGCATCAACTCTTCAGGAAGAAAACGACCTTACTATATAGAGCAAAGGAACATGATCATGGAAGAATCAAGAGGAACTCTCATATTTAATATAGATGTGATGCTCGCAAAGCGTAAGATGAGTGTTACACAGCTTGCGGAAAAAGTCGGTATCACACTGGCCAATATGTCCATACTAAAGACAGGAAAGGCTAAAGCAATAAAGGTATCAACCCTTATCGCGATCTGTGATGCGCTTGAATGTCAGCCCGGAGATATTCTTGAATACCGAAGAAACGGAGATGATGAAAATGATAAGTGATGCAGATCAGCTTATGCAAAGCTTTGTTTTCATACTGCTTGCTTTCGCAATCCTGGCAACGCCGATCGTTGCCGTCATATCAGAATCGGTATTTCTTCTGATAACCGTCAAGCGATCCGAGAAGATCACAAGCAAAAATAAATCCGTTTTTCTTTTGGTCGATATGATAACGATATTTCTTGCTGTTGTCCTGCAGATAGTCTATTTGTCATTTTGCGATGTTATGTTTAATGCCGACTGGCAGACACAGCTCTACAATTCCCAGAAGCATCAGCCGGTCTATACCGGCTCTCTGCCGACATTCATTACGATCGCAGTCCTTGGTGTTGTCGGATTTTGTGTACTAAACCATATCAATGTAAACAAAACTCCGCCATTGATCCCGGTTATTGCAATGTCGCTGTTGTATATGGGTGATCTGTTAAGTGTTGTATTTTCAATCCACGTGTTTGACTTTAGCCGGATGGGAATGTTTGAGCTTTACCTGCTGCTTCCCCCGATAGTGTTCATTCTTATGAGTCTTCGCGTTATCCTTGGGGTTGTCCGTGATTATGCTCCTTCCCCGGACAGGATGAGCAAGGTTGAAAATTCCGCCCCTCTTTCCTCATTCTTTAAGATGCTTGAAAACTCAAAGAGGTGGCCGGTGATCGGACTCGTAATGACAATCCCCATGCTGGGGATCCTGATATGCATTCTTATGATTTTCGGGCAGGCTCCGGATGCCGTCATAAAAGCATTCACCGAAACTGCCGATTTCAGGCTGTCCCAAAAAATACCTCCCCAACAGCTGTACTATGATGAACATTACCTTTGTACGGTTGCTGCAGGCGGTGACCGCAAAATAGTCAAACCGCTTCGCATGGGTATAAGGCACGGACATCCCGTTGTTGTAAACCGGCAGTTATGTGTTGCAAATGCTTTTGAACAGGTGCTTGAGGAGCGTACGCCCGGATTTCACAGAGCTGTAAGATCTTTCTATGACACTTACGGCTTTCCTGTCGCGCGTCTGATAAGAACTAAAAAGACAGCGGATCTTGTGTATTTCATGATGAAACCGCTTGAATGGTTATTCCTGATCGTATTGTATATGTCAGATGTAAATCCTGAAGACAGGATCGCCATGCAGTATACAGGCGATCCCGGCAGCTTTTGATGTGTTCCCTTATTTTAATATTCTATCAAGTCTTGCGGCTGCATCTTCGTATCCTGTAAATACTATTCCTTCCATACCAAGCTTTTGCGCACTCAGTACGTTTTCTTCCGTATCATCTATAAACACGCACTCTTCTGCTATCAGGTTATACCTTCTTAACAGAGTCTTATATATCTCAGGATCCGGTTTCACGATGCCTTCTCTGAACGAGAAAACGCAGCCGTCGAACCTCTCTATGAACGAAATGCTTTCGTAACACTGCTCATATCCGGCAGGTGTGAAGTTTGTGATGCAATACAGTTTATAACCGGCAGTTTTCAGCGCATCTATCCAGCCTTCGGTATAGTCGTATCTGCCCATGATACCCGAACATGAAGCATAGGCTTTATGCAGCTCATCTGCGATATCCGGGTCTGTACTGACAAACGCAGCCATGGCTTCATCGTATGAAAGCTTCCCTTTTTCAAACTCTGTCCAATACGGTGTCATGGCGGAAGCCTTGATGATCCTTTTTATCATCGCCGCGTCAAAACCCTTTTCCACAAGGAACTCCTTATACCTGAACGGAGCAAGAACATTACTTATGTCAAAAACTATATTCTTTATCATCTGGTCAGTATTTTATGATTTTCAATCCTTGTATATCAGTGCAAATGCATAACCTTCAAAGTTTATATTCGCCGTTATCGTTGCAGGATTCGTGTCGGAATCGGCATATACCAATGCATTTCCGTTCTTATCAAGTGCCATGAGGGCAAATGTCCTGCCCGTATTCTGTAATTCCTTCGGTATGATAATCGTAAGGGTCCCGTTTTTCAGGGTATGATTAACATTGCCGTTTATGGCCATGTTGAATGTGAACGCCTGTAAAAATCCTGCAGGGCGTTTTGCATTTAATGCCGCCTGTGCTGCCGGTCCCTGTACGGTCTTGCCCAGTGCGAGACCGGGAACCATCTGTCCGCCTGATATGAAGTATCCCTCAATTGTGTCGGGATTTACAGCTGCGGGTTTGGAAGGCTCCTCATTATTGTCATGGCCGTCCTTATCCGGTATGAATATGGGTATGGGTGCAGATGCATAATCCGTTGCTTTTCCTATGTTTACATCCTCGGCAAGAATATAAGCATAATAATCCGATCCGCAGGTTTTATTGGCGTAAGCCGGCGGAAGTACAAACTTTCCGGTTCCTGCTGTTCCCCACATATCTACATTAAGCTTCTGATAACTGTATCCGGTTGTCGCAACTGTTCCGGCACTGTATTCTCTATCTGTTAAAAGAACCGACACGCGTGTAGCATTCCCTGAATTGGCCCCCATGATAATATACGGGACCGTAACAACATTTCCCGATCTTTTTACACGGGATCTGCCGGGTGTTGCAATGTCCATGTCGGTATCCCTGATCGTCAGCTTATACTCTGATCCGGATAATACGGATGAAAAGATTACAGATGACAGATCCAGATTAAAAGCAGGACACACACCAACTTCACGTTCCATAAAATTGGGTTCGGTGTCGATAGCGCCAAACCAATTCATATAGCCGACAGCTTCTTCATCATTATCCGGCGAGCGCAGCCACCAGTTATTGTTTTTGATCCTTGCATCATTTCCGGCATATCCGTAAGACTTACTTGTTGCTTCTACTGAATCAAGAAGGAAAACCTTCTCTCCCGCAAGAGGCTGATAATCGGCATGAACAGATCCGGCACCGTCACTTGCAGTCTTTCCGGCCTTAGTACTGGATGTTACAGCCGCCTTTTCCTGTTCGGTAAAAACGTCCGTATTGTTATAAAAACCATCGCCGTTGAGCCAGTCCTTTAATTCGCTGTCTGCCCAGTCCTTGCTGTTATTATCAAACATTTTATTTACGATCGTGCTGTCGCTGTCAAGGAACATGGTTTTTCCGCCAAAATCCGACGTTGATCTTGAAAGCACACGGTACTTGACGGGATCTCCGTCATAGGCTCCATAATACACATAGCTCCAGTCCGCGCTCGATGAAGGGTTTGCAATGGCTCCCGTGCAAAGGCCCGATATCATCTTGTCAGAATCAGCATATACAATTGCCTGCGTCTGTGGGATTACCGTAAGAAACGCTGAAATTGACAAAAGTGCGCTTACACCTATGGAAAATATCCGTCTGTTTATCATACCTTTGCTCACCCTTTCCGGCCCTGCCCAGAGCCACTCACATGGCAATGAAAAAGCCCGAACATCAATATAAGGGATCGATGCAACGGGCATTCCCATATAACAATATCAAACTACAATAATAGTATCATAAATATGCGCGACGTCAATTACTCATTTGTATTACGAAGAGAACATGATCTCTACAAGTTCATTGTTTTTAAACGTCAGAGTAATAGGCAGTCCGCTCAGTCCTTCCAGAAAGTCGCTTATAAGATCCTTTTTATCAAAGAATGAACTCTCTATTACGTCCTCTTGCATCTCCACACACTTACAGGAATCCGACACTGTGAATACATAAGTCTGTTTCGGATATGTAGGTGAAGGGCTGTTCACGAATTCCGAAAGAGCCGTTGTGATTGTCATGGTCTTTCCGTCAGCAGACAGTTCTCCCTTATATTCTTCATCAGTAACATATTCACCGTCAGCAATAACGACACCTTCTCCTGCGTCACCTTCACCGGCGGAAGCATCTGCTGTAGGAGCACTTACTGTTGAAAGATCTACTGCCTCACCTTCAAAATTAGTACCTTTAAGAGTTTTGGGATCTATCTCATACCAGTCGATAGTAGCCGTATGATCTCCCATGTCTTCATATAAATGGATAAACAGATTTCCATTATCCATTACCTGATCAAGTTCAGCAACCGGAGCACCGCTGTGTTTCTTTGCCAGTTCAACTATCTCGTCGTTGCTTAAACTGCCTGAATCCTTTGTATCCTCTTCGGGCTTGGATTCGTCTTCCTTTATCTCCTCGGGCTCTTCTTCAACGTATTCATATTCTTCGACTTCTTCAATCTCCTCAGGCTCCGCTTCGTCGTAATACTCTTGCGCTTCTTCCGGCTGGGCAGCCACAGGTTCTTCTTTTTTGCCGCATCCCGTCATAATACCTGCACAAAGCATTACGAGAAAAATACTCTCAATCATCCTTCTGATCTTTTTACTCATTTATAGTCCTCCTTCTATTAAGCAATCCTTACAGGAATGAACATATCTCCTTGACTCGATCAAAATAACTCATTATCATTAAATCATTACCATATATGGTAAAGTCAAGCGAATGAAGGAAAAAACCAATGATTTTTGCAGAAAAACGAAGGCTGTTCACAAGTGCGGAAGTCTGCCGTGCCTGCGGGATCAGCCGTACATCGCTGTTCCGTTTGGAGGAGATAGGTTTTCTTACACCATACCGGGTCAATTCGAATACCGGTTACCGTTATTACGATCTGAAGAACATAACGGCCATAGGACAGTTTCAGAAGATGCAGAATGTCGGTTTATCAAAAAAAGAGATCGTGGACGTTTATTTCGAACGCACGGACAGTGAAGAGTTCATAAGATCCCATCGACAAAAGCTGGAATTGATGCAAAGGTTCCTGGATGAATACGAGTATCATCATGATCATGACCGAAGAGTATCGGGCTCCGTTGTGAAGCTTCCGGCCCAAAAGTGCTTTTGTTCGGAGTGCACCTTTTACTCGATGGAAGAAGCTGTGAAACATAACTATCTTATTCATGAGAAATGCGTGGAGAAGGGCTATCAACTGCTTGGCAGCGAGCCTTTATTCGCCGTTATAGATAAAGGCACAGTATGGAAAGATGCGGCTGTTTCAGGGATTTCTTACATCTTCTGCGTACCTGTTGCACCCGACACGCCTTCGGATCCCGATATCCGGTTCTTCCCTGAAACTTTGGCTTTTTCCATCATTTTTTTCGGGAACTATTCCGTTATTCCGACGCTTGGTGATAAACTCCGGGCGGAGATCGAAGGGCGAAATCTTTCTCCTTCAGGTCCCGCCAGGATCATAATGCATATCGGCGCATATGCAGGGGCGCATTACAAAGCCGAGGATTACTGCTACGAATATGCGGTCCCGATAAATGCGTAAGCCTTGTCCTTTAACAGATGCTTATGTTATCATAGGATAGTGTTGGGTTTTAGAAAAGGAGGTCATATATGAGCAGCAGATCACAGAGAAACTTCCAGATGCAGAACTGGCACCTTTCCTCTATAGTTGTAGGGATTATCCTTGCGGTATTCGGATTGTATTTTATCTTTGGGATAAGCCGTCAGACAGACGCCAAAAATGCCAAGTGCACGGAAACGACAACCGGTGTCATCTCCGACGTTAAGCAAAACGGATCAGAATTTGTCTCGACGATCGATTATACGATCGAAGATTTCGATAAGACCTTGACAGTTGAAACAAAGAAGGATCTCGGCCTCGGAAATTCCGTTGAGATCCGCTATGAACCGCAAACCTGGTCACATATGTACATTGAAGGGATCTCCAAGACCGGAAAGGACGATATCAAATTCGGTATTGTGTCTCTCCTTGCGGGAGGAATATTCATTGTCATCGGAGTGATTGTTCTGAAGAAGAAAAAGAAGGCTCGAGCCGAACAGTAACCGCTTGCATGAAACCGTTGGCATTCTTTTCACTCTCAAACATCAGGATCAGCGGTTTCTCGGCTCCGTACTCTATCTTGAGTTTCTTGACCGGAATTCCCCGGCCGCAACAGCAATGAGGGTAATATGTACTGTCATGGATACTGACGGATCGTATCTGCGATATGGGCAGATACTTTCCCTCAAAGTATATGGCTTTCTTTGAGATCATGTATTTTTCGATACCTTTGGCACTTTTCCTGTCTGTCTTAACGTCTTCTATCACATTTTCAGTAATGCTGTTCCACGCCATTTTTTCTCATAACCTCCCACACTGTGCTCTTAATATTTGCAACGGCAGTATCTCTATTCATGGCTTTGCTTAATTCCATGTCATCAGGTGTTGCAAAATAGATCTCATCAATACCGGCCTCTTTGCACTTTTCATATCCGTCACCGGCACACCCGGCTATGGCTATTACATGCTTCCCATATCGCTTGGCAAGCTGAGCTATCCTTGCAGGAGCTTTTCCCATGGCCGTCTGGGCGTCCATGCGGCCTTCTCCCGTGATCACAAGGTCCGATTCCGCTATCCTGCTTTCGATATCCGTTCTCTCTATAAGTATGACGGCTCCGGGCTGCATCTTCGCATTGAAAAATGTCCGGAAGGCATAACCGAGGCCACCTGCCGCACCGGCTCCTTCTGCATCCGCGTCAGCATGAGTATAAAGCTTTTTTACCACCTCCGAAAAATGTCTCATCCACTCATCCATCTTCTCGACATCTTCGGGGGCAGCGCCTTTTTGAGGGGCAAATACACAGCTGGCGCCGTTCGGTCCGCATAAGGGGTTTTCGACATCACATGCGAGGGTGATCTCGCACTCCTTTATCTGCGGTAAAAGCTTACTGTCATCTATCGATACGGCTTTTGACAGACCTGCTGCACCGTCCCCGACAGGTTCTCCCTCGGCATCCGACACAACAAGGCCTAATTCCTTTAACATTCCCAGACCGCAGTCATTTGTAGCACTGCCGCCGAGAGCAATGATAAAACGTCTGTATCCCCTATCGATGGCGTGCCGCAAAAACTGCCCTACACCCTTTGTTGTTGTATGCATCGGATCGCGCTCATCTTCCGAAAGAAGATTCAGTCCCGCCGACTGAGCTGTCTCAATGACGACCGTATCGTCGGATAATATTCCGTAACATCCGCGGATCACTCTTCCGATCGGGTCAGATACCGGTATGGTAACTCTCCTGCTTCCCTTGTCGGCTGCAAGAAACGCATCAAGTGTTCCTTCTCCGCCGTCCGCAAACGGAAATACCGATACATCCGCCCGGGACGCTTCTATTCCCGCCTTGACAGCCTCTCCGGCCTCCCTCGAGGTAAGACTTCCTTTGAACGAATCCATGAGTACTGTTATCTTCATCTTCCTATCTGAGCCGGACTTTCAGGCCCCTTAACTCGGTATCATAGCGCTTATCTTTATCCATACCTCATTTCAGATAATCATTTACATTAAGTGTTTCATCCGTCTTTTGTTCTTCATCGATTATGCCGGGGACAAGCTCCGTGGTATACGCCTCTCCCGTTTCCGGGTTAATATAATAGCGGATCTGCGCTCCGGTGTAAGATCTGTACAGGACAACTATCTCGCCCGAATCAGATAATGATGCATCCCAATATACCGTATGCTCATCAGATCCGCTGATGGCTTCAAGATCCGGATTGTTGGCAAGGCAGTACTTCTTTATCGCTTCAACCGCCTGTTCTTTCGTGATCTTTCCCGTCTCCGTCTGTCCTGTGACTGACAGTGTATCAAGCATATAAGAAAACCGTCTTCCAAAGCCTTCGGCCGCCTCAGCCACATAATTTGCCCTTGCGACAATACTTCCGGATCCTGCAGGTATGATATATACTGCCTGCAGCCGGTCGGGCATCGTTTCACCGCCCTTATCGGCAGATGCATCGATCACAACACAGCTGCCCGCTTTCTCAAGTGTGCGGTTTTCCCTGATCACCTCGTATGTTTCGGATAATTCCGTGCTTACGGCCTCTTCCGCCAGATCGGCGCTCTCAGGTACATGCGATATCGTAAGGTAGTTTTGCGGATCTTCAGGATCGTCATACACCGAAATAAACTTTTCGCAGTCCGCCTCTTTCTGCCGTGTAAACGATTCATAGTCATAGTCCATCTCAAAGCCTAAGGCGGTATCTTTTACATGCTCATACTTTACGGTCTCTTCCATGCCTTCAAGTATTATGGTCTCTTCAAACCTTTCGCCGTCTTCTCTTCCGGTCTGCTCTGCAGGTTCGGTTGTTTCCTCCGGCTTTTCGTCCTTTGCAGGTTCCGGTGTAACAGCTGTAACTTCCGGTGTTTCAAACTCAATGACATTCTCCGGCTGTTTTATCTCTTCGGATCCGCTTTTCGAACCGCATCCACAAAGTGTTATCACACTTGCAGCTGCCAGCATCAGTATCAGTTTCTTACTGTAATATGTCTTGCTTTCCATACAAATTCCCCTACTAAGCCTGATCGGATTCAATATTCATGAACATGCTGAATCCGGATACTTCAAGTACATCCATTATCGCCTGGGAGGGATTTTTAATGACCATTTCACCCTGATTATTCATGATCTGTTGCAGTTCAAGTAATTCCCGCAAGCCTGCCGAGGAAACATATTTCAGTTCTTTAAGCTCCAGAATGAGCATCGCCGCCAGAAAGGATATAAGAAGAATAGTTTCTTCCTTCAGCCGGTTTGCGGGAATCTCAAGAACAAGCTCATTTGTTTTGTTTTCGTAACTCCATGTCGGAGTAAATCCCATTTCTTCCAGAAAGAACCTGGTAAGAGGACCTCCTTCTTCATTTTGGGAAGGATTATACGCATCTCCACCATAAGTGATCTTTATTGATCTTTTTCCAAGTTTTCTGACTATCCTGAGAGTTACATCCAGCTCCTGTGTTGAGTGGGCCTCAATGTCGAGAAGCATTGATTCCAGCATGAACACAGTACGGTTTTTGCTTTGGATCTTATGATCGGTCAGCCATGTTTCCATGAAATCCGTTATCTTAACTATTGCCTCATCATTCAATTTATATTCAAGCCTTGTCAACTCTGCCATTTCTACTCCTCAACTCTGGCATTGATACGCCATCTGTAAATATATCCATTATGATACTTATTATATCATACGAATTTGTCACACTCATGTCACGATAACCTTTTCCAGCCTTTCCTTTAAAAGCTCGTATCTCAGCCTTTTTTCTTCCTTTGCAAAATGCACTTCCCGAAACTGTTCCGGGCAGCCTGTATACTCGAGCTTTTCACCTTTAAACTGCTCACTTGTAAGGTCAAATACGCATCCGTCCACGTCATTAAAACAATGGAATGTCCCGCCGCTTCTCGGTATCCCGTACACCTTGCCGCCATATATGTCCTGCATGATAAATGCCGTGATGGAGCACTGCCCGAGCGTTTTGTTATCTTCTCTCCAGTCTTTTCTAAGGCGCGGAGCGCACGTATCTTCCGCCCAGATATTTTCGAGAAGATCATAATAATCTCTCGGGGTAAGCCCCCTCCCGTCTTTTATGTCGGCACTCTCCCAGCCGTAAAACTTATACTCTTTCATTCCCAGCAGGAACCCGGCATACGGGAACTTGTATAACAATACGTCCTTTCCCCACAGATCGATCCTTTTTCCCGTTACCTTCTTATTCTTTATCTGCACAGCCCCCTCGATCAATTGCCCGACAATTTCCGGCTTTACCGGGATCGATCCGTGCATTGCATATACTTCATCAAACTGTCCGTCATACTGCAACAGGTGCTTTAAACTTTCGATATACAGATCGATATTCCTGTAGGGACCGAACATGAAAATATTTCCATCTTCAACTGAATCCCCGCTGATCAGGACTCTGTATTTCTCGTCCATGATAGCTATGCTTCCGGGTGTATGTCCCGGAATGTCTATGATCCGAAGCGTCCTGTTGCCAAGTTCGATCTCATCCCCTTCTTTTACCGGTATGATTTTTCCTCTGCCTCCATTATGCCTATAGTTATCCTCCTCAGCGGGACTCATATAAAACTCTTCAAAAGCGCCGTTCCCGGATATATGATCCGGATCGGCATGGGTATTGATCAGAACGATCGGAAGAGCAGTAAGCCCTTCTGCCATTTCCCTGGCGTTGGGCGTATTCATTCCGGTATCGATAAGAGCGGCCTTATTCGTTCCGCATAAAAGAAAAAATCTTACACTGTCATCCTCAAAACGCCATGTATCATCATTGATCCTGATTGCTTCTGCCATATCACCCTCCCAATATCAGTCAGACAGTATCGGATTCCAAAAAATCCAATAACTTATCCTGAAACAGCCGATAACAGTTCTTTTCAATATATACAACATGCGATCCGCCTTCTATTATCTCAAGTTTTGATCCATCCGGCAGATGCTTAAGTGAGTCATTTACAAGATCATAATCAAGATACGGGTCTTTGTCTCCGCATATTACCAACGTGGGAACTGTGATCCTGTTCAGATCGATAAGGCGCTCGGAACCATCAACGCACACGTCTTTCCTCCCGCCGTTAGGGCTGGAATCCCCGTCATAATGCCAGCAGCTCGAGCAAAACATCTCAACAACAGCCGGATCTACGGTGGAATGATCTATATTCCCCTGCTCATCCTTCTGAAAATCATCCGCCGCATGCTCCCATGTGTTATGATGGAACGGCTCTTTTACATCATATTTGCCAATACCGCATAAAATGGGGGCATACAATATGAGCTTATTTATATGTTCATTATGATCTGCGGCAAATCTGCTTACTGTCACAGTGCCCCAGCTCCAACCGAGCACATCGATCTTCTGCTGGCCCGAAACTTCTACGATCTTCTCGACTGCGGCATTGATATCCTCCGCCGCATAATCAGAATCCGGAAGAAGCCCGTTTTCAACTTCCTGCGAGCGTCCGAATCCTGCTATATCAAGCCTCCAGACACCGTATCCCTCTCTCGCAAGTGCTCTCACAAGGCTGTAGTCCCGGTAATCTATGTCAAACTCATGTGAAGAATATGTTACGCCATGGATAAGCAGGATATTTTTTTCAGGCTGTTCATCCTTTACGGAAAATCTGGAAAGATACAGTTCTATCCCGTTTCTCTCAAGCGGGTATTCATCATCACTGTATTCGATCACCGGCTGTGATCCCGGATCATTCAATCGGATGTTTACATTACAACCCGGCAGACATAAAGAGCTTATAAGAAGACATAAGATAAATAATGTCGTTTTTTTCGTTGATTTCATCAAAATTCCTTCTACCCGATACAAAAAACCCCGATGTCCCGGTAACCGAACATCGGAGACTTTCTTTACCGAAAAGTGTAATATCACTAGTATTGTATACTTGGATTTGTATTGTTCTGTTCTTGCGGACCAGAACAGTGTTTTTTCTTTTTCCCGCCGGCTGCCTGATCCAATGCCTCTACATCAAGTTCAGTGTCTGCATTTTCCTTTGTACTGCATATCTTTCCTCCTTCTGCGTCATTTAAATATTATCTCCTATACTTGCCATGAGCTCATCATAATCATAGTTGCGCCCGCTAAAGTCTGAAAAGCCGGTCCCTTTCGATGATTTTGACCTGCCGCGAGGCTTCTTTGCACTCTGCGCCCAGTCTTCCTTGACAGCTTTTATCATGAATCCCACTATATCGTCTACATCTTTCGTCTTGGAATATTCGAAATTACGTTCGATCAGATCCATGTCCCATTTGGCGGCCTCGCCGATGGCTCTTGCTTCACGGCTTTTTATATCGCTTATAAGATCGCGTATCTCATCGATAAGATCATCATAGTTCTGCTCGTTCATATCGATTATTTCAGCCTTTTTCTTCTTACCGATAAGCTCCACATAAAATACGACCGCATAAACCTTTCCGCCCTGCCCTGCCTTCTTGGGTTCATATCGGTGTATGTATATTCCCGTTTCGGGAAGGCCGTTTATCTCTTTTATAGCCGTTTCAATAACTTTTCTTCTGAAGTTTGACCAATCGGAGAACAGCTTTTCGGGAGAAGCTTCAACCGCTTTCGCATAGTCGGGCTTTCCTTTTGACTTGTTAAGGACCTTCCTGACTTCCATTATCTCCGCGTTTACAACGCCCAGATCCAAACGGAGTTCATTAATATCAAATTCTATCTTGAACAAGTTATTGTCGCGCTCCTCACCCTTTTTATAAAAGGTTTTTGACCGGAGCAGTTCATACATACGGAAGGAATAGGTCGACTTGAACTTTAGCATAACGGACAGGCTGAATCTCGTATAATTGTTTTTGAGATCCGTCAGGAAGTTTCTTATATCTTTATGAAAATCGATCGTAAACTCCCCTGCCTGATATTTTGCTTTCGTCACAACCGCAATGTACTCAAACTCCTGTGTCTCCGGATTGGACCAGCCGATCGTCTGTCCCGTCATACCCTGTGCGGTATTTGAAAGCTGCGTAAAGAACGAATTCCCTTTTACGCCAAACAGGCTCTGTATGTCCTTACCTTTTATGGACACACTTAAATACCCGTCTTCGCTTTCTTTTGCGGAACCGAGTCTTGATAATGAAATAGCCATCAAACGGTTGGAAAACAGTGTCGATCTGTACTTGGACGAGATCATAAAGTTGCTTCGGGTATAGGTATCACTTTCGTCGTAGTAATCTTCTGCCCTGGCAAGAGATGTGTTTTCTTTCATTTTTCCCCTTCATATTATGCTGATAACAGCCTGCCGGCTCTGTACCGGCTTCCCCTTAATCTGTACATGAAAACTTTACAACTTTCCTTCCCTTCATGTCAACTGATTTTTTCCCTAATCTGTACATCAAACACTATATATATTGTTTTTTGAACTTCTTTCGTCAATATGTAGAACATGAACGCCTTTTGTGTACAGATTAAGGATATAAGGGGCTTTATATAATCGAAGGTCTTGTTATTTATGTACCTTTTAGGGGTCTTTGCTGTACCTTTTAAGGGGCTTTTTGTCATTTTGTCATTTTTTTATAGTGAATTTTTACAAATTTGTTTGTTTCATGTACTTTTTAGGGAAATGTTTTATGTACTTTTTAAGGATATACATCATTTTACGTACATTTTAAGGATGCTTTGTCTGAAATTTGCCCTTGAAGGCGCTGTATTTTGAGCCTTTATAAGGTTTCCGGGTGTTTTCTGTACTTTTTAAGGAGCCGTATTTCCCTATTTTGTACAGAAGCTTTACCTTCAAGGTACCGATCTTCTCCCGTGCTGCGCCCGGAAAATCGCATTTATCATTCCATTTTTATCCTTAATAATTACAGGATTCATACCGCGACCCTTCCGGTCTTGTCCCTAAATTGTACCTGAAAAGCACTTATAAAGTACATGATACTCCGGCCGACTATATGGAAAAGCCCGTAAAACCTGCATTTGACCGGCAAAACAGCTGCTGTTAAATAAACAAAAAATATTAATGTTGTATGAAATACAAAAAAACAACAACCGCGGCTGCCTGCATATGATGATCAACCGTTATTGATAATGATACATATTGAATCCTCATGATAAAAGATGCTTCTGTATACATCGTTATAAACCATAATACATCATATTACATCATTATGCATCATAAATCATCAAAATGAATCACAACGCATCTTCATACATCATAATGCAGCACTAAACATCAATATACATCATGACGCATCATAATGAATCTATATACATCACGTACATCAATACGCATCTATATACATATGATACATCACAATATACATAATGAATTATATTAATCATCTGATGTTTGCAACATCATAAGATGTACTTGACATCAGTTGCACCAAAAGATTATAATGATGTCATGTTCATCATAAACATCATATGTATCATATGCATCATATGAATCAAATGATGATGAACGGAGAGGGGAGTATATGTCAATAAATATAGCAATTGCCAATCAGAAGGGCGGTGTCGGCAAGACAACAACCGTAATAGATCTTGCCGCAAGTCTATCCGCCCTTAAAAAGAAGGTACTCGTGATCGATCTTGATCAGTCAGGTAATCTGACAACCTATGTTGATGCAGACACGTCAATGCCAAACATCTACAATGTTCTCAATGCAGACACGCCGATATCACAGTCGCTCCAGAAGATCGGTAAGTACAGTTTCATAGCATCATCAAAGGAATTGTCCAAGGCGGAGCGTCAGTTCGTGGACTATGATGATATTTTTCTTCTTAAGGATGTCATTGATACAGTCGGAGATGATTATGATTTTGTCATCATAGACAACGGTCCGTCCAGAAGTATCCTGCTGACAATGAGCTATGTGGCGGCAGACTATATCATCGCGCCTACAGACTGCGATGACGGCTCGATCGACGGTATAAGGGAAGTATATGCGGATCTTACGGAGATCAGATCCAAGAAGCGCCCTATTTCAAACGCAAAGCTTTTGGGGATCCTCCTTACAAAATATGAGCGAACGATCATGCATCAGGAAGCGGAGATTTCGATCGAAGAGATTGCCGAAAACACCGAAGACAAGCCTTTTGTGATGACTATACGAAAAGCGATCACGGCTTCCGAGAGCAAGTCGGCCAGGGAATCTATGCAGGAATACCAGCATGATTCCAATCCGGCGATAGATTACCGTGCGGTTGCAAAAAAGATCATAAAGAAGACTGGGGGGAAGTAATATGGCAAGTAAGAGGGATATGCTCAGGAAAATGAACGAGAAAAATAACAGCAAGCAGGGAAACCGTCCCACCACGCTTGTAACCGAGCTCGTCGATAATTATGCCGACAGCGAGGAAATAAAAGAAAAACCCGCAGCAAAACCGAAGGATCTGGAGAAAAAGACGAAAGAGATAAGTAATGATCAGGCCGAAGCGGAAAAACCGGCAAAAGCATTCAAACAGATAGACACATCGGATCTTGTTGGAACGGCGCGCCGCAGGGTCAGCCAGAAGATAGAAAAAAGCGGAGCCGGCAAGCTTCAGAAGCTTAACCGTACGACGATATCTCTTTCGGAAAACAATGAAGAGTATGTTATGAACAGGTGCGAGGAAACCGGCGCATCGATAACGGTCACGATAAATAAGATCATTCAGGAGTACAGGGAATTAAAAGGCATCTGATGATCGATCGTAAAGCCCGTTCACCTCGGCAATAGCCTTTTTAAAATCATCGGCCACGTTCTTCGGGCCGGTGATCTTTACTTTTGACCCAAGCGCAAAGATCCATCCGAAGAACTGGCTGCTCAGTGCCACCTCAACGAAAGTTTCCGACCAGCCATGGCGTCTGGAAGGCCTTATTACGATATTTTTACCGAACCGGTCAATGAAAACACCTGTCATGACATTGTCAAAAGTGATACTGACAGTAGTAGGCTCGCCGCCGAACATACCGAAGCTCATCTGGGTATATTTTGCAAGATCGAACTGTCTGAACTTGTCTTTGCCGCATCGTACTTCTTCAAGAACTTCAATATTCTTCATTTTGTCGACCCGGAAATGCTTAATGGATCCGGCTTCTTCGTCATACGCGATCAGATAGTAGTTCTCATCGTCCCATGAAAGAGCCCAGGGACTGACCACGTAAGGCTCATCCCTGTGCGCTACAAGTGTTTTCTCGGGATTCCACTCCATATATTCAAAACGAATCTTCCTATTTGATGTTATTGCACGGTGTACATCATCAACGAAATAATATATACTTTCATTCATTGTCTTTACGCGGCCTTTAACGAAAACCTGGCGCTTCAGCTGGGCAGCCTCGTAATCGCTGGCCATTCCGGTCAATTTCTTGATCAGCTCATTGGATTTCTTCTCGGTAATGAACTTTGATGACTGTATGGCGTCAACAAGGAGCTTTAATTCCGCTATCTCAAACTGCTTGCTGCCGACATGATAATAGTAGTTCCGGCCGACTTTTTCGCCTATCACATCAATCCCGAGAACACGAAGGGCCTCCAGGTCGTCATATAGACTCTTTCGGTCAGCGGTAACACCATATGCTTCAAGCGCTTTTTGTATCTCGGGCATTGTCAGGAAATGCTCATCATCGGTTTTCTCTGTCATTATGCGGCTGAGATAGTATAACTTCAGCTTCTGGTTCGATCCTTTTGGCATGACATATCCTCCTGAAATAAGGTCCTGAATACGGGACAGGTATATGACAGATATATTATAGCATGGTTGTATTATCAATACCGTTAATGTAAAATCTTATATATTATAATCTTAGAAGTAAAAAATAGAAGTAAAACATGACAAAGCAAAGAGCACAAAGAGCAATATTTACATGAAAAAAAGTAGTATTCTGATAAAAATCTTACAAATAGCAGTATGTGCAGGTGCGATCACGTTGTTTTTCCCGGGATGCAGTAAAAGCGGAACCGGGCAAAATACCGCCATACAGAAAACTGCGGAGCCTGACTGGAGAGATTATAACGGTAAACGTATAGGTGTGCTGTACGGAACGCCTATGGAAAAAGTTGCGTACGATTATTTTCCGGACAGCGAATATGAATATCTAAACAGCTATCCTGACTGTAATGCTGCGCTGCTTGCCGGTAAGATCGATGCATATCTGGGCGATGAGCCGGGGATCAGAATGGTCCGCAACGAACAACCGAAGATAGACTATATCCATGACCGGATCAGCGACCAGGACTACAGTTTTGCATTTCGTAAAAACGATCCCAAAAGCGCGGCGCTGTGCGAGGAGCTGAATGATTTTATCGATAAGATACGCTCTGACGGGACTTTGCAGGAGATAGATGATATATGGTTTGGCACGGATGAGGATAAAAAAGTCGTGGATATGTCGGATCTTACCGGTGAAAACGGCAAGATACGTGTTGTAACCACGGCAACCGATGTGCCGTGGTCATATATCAAAGACGGGAAAAACGTCGGTTACGACATCGATCTCATTGTGCGCTTCTGCAGGGAAAGAGGCTATTCTCTGGAGCTTGGCGACGTTGAGTTCGGAGCCCGGATTCCGGCCCTGAAATCAGGAAAATATGATTTTACGACGGATATGAACGTCACGCCCGAGCGCGAGGAAGAAGTGCTCTTTTCCAAACCTACGGGTAACGGCGGAATAGTTCTGGCGATACGAAGTGACGATAAGGAAAACGGCGGGGCTGACAAGAAAGGCGATATCACATCGATATCCATGCTCAATGATCCGTCAAAAACGATCGGGGTCGGCATGGGAGATGCAAGTGAGAATGCAGTTAAGGAAGCTCTTCCGAACGCAAATATCGTATATCTGAACGGCGTTGATATGTATAAGGCGCTGCAGACCGAAAAAGTCGATGCGCTGGCATATGATTACATACAGATGCAGATGGCCATGCAAGGCGGCATCAGCGGGGTGAAACTGTTTGATGAAACGATAGGACAGGATATTCCCATTGCGGTAGGCATATCCCCGGAAACAAAGATCCCTGACCTTCCCGATAAGATCAACAGATTCATTGATGAACTCAGAAGTGACGGAACACTTGACGATATGTACAAACGCTGGGTAGTTGACAAAGATGAGACCATGCCGGAGATACCCTTGCAAAAATCAGCCTCACAGCACCTTATCGTCGGAACTACCGGGCTGGTCCGTCCATATACGTACTATACGGGGACCGAGCTGAACGGTTATGATATAGAGCTTGCATACAGGTTTGCCGCCTGGCTGGGCGCCGATATCGAATTCAAGGTATATGATTACGGAGCTATCGTCATTGCTACAAATACGGGCGATGTTGACTGCGCCATGGCCAACCTGAATGTGACACCGGAGCGCAGTGAATCCATGATTTTCTCGCAGCCGCTGTTTGTAAACAGGACAGGTGTAATGATAAGGGATACGCAGGAGGCTGCAAATACAGCTGATGAAGGTTTCATAAAGAGCATTGCAAACAGTTTTGAGAAAACCTTTATCAGGGAAAGCCGGTGGAAACTGTTTGTATCCGGTATTGGGACAACGCTTTTGATCACGGTTGTTGCCGTGGCAGCAGGAACCCTGCTCGGGTTCGGAGTGTATTTAGCCTGCAGAAGAGGTAACCCCGCTGCGAATATGATCACAAAGTTTTCCGTGTGGCTCGTCCAGGGCATGCCGGTCGTTGTACTTCTTATGATTCTGTACTATATAGTCTTTAAATATACGCCTGTAAGCGGTACGTTTGTTTCCATCATCGGATTTACGCTTGTGTTCGGTGCTTCCGTATACGGACAGCTGTGCGTCGGCGTGGAGGCTGTGGATAAGGGACAGACTGAAGGGGCACTGGCGCTCGGATACGGAAGCGAACGGGCATTCTTCAGGATCATCTTGCCGCAGGCCATACCTCACATATTACCGGTTTACCGCGGAGAAATAGTTACTCTTATAAAGGCTACAGCTATCGTAGGATACATTGCGGTTCAGGATGTTACACGAATGGGTGATCTTGTCCGGTCAAGGACATATGAGGCCTTTTTCCCCTTGATCGCCGTTGCTGTGGTTTATTTCATTTTGGCGGGTTTGCTGACTTTTATCGTCAAAAGGATTACAGCCGGCTTTGACAGAAAAAGGCGGATGAAAATGGGAATACTTATGGGGTTAAAGCTTCATGATTGAACTGAGATCACTTAGAAAAGAATATGCCGGCGAGGTCCCCCTTGAGGACGTCAATGCGGTGATAAATGACGGGGACATCATATCTGTGATCGGACCTTCCGGAGTGGGGAAATCAACGCTTTTACGTTGCATCAATATGCTTGAGAGGCCCACATCGGGACAGATAATCGTTAACGGTGAAGATATCACGGCTTCGGGATGTGACCTGAAAAAAGTCCGTCGGAAAATGGGTATGGTATTTCAGTCATTTAACCTGTTCGGACACCTGAGTGTGATCGAAAACATCATGCTCCCGCAGATAGATCTGCTTCATAAGTCCAGACAGGATGCATATGATGAAGGAATGCGCCTGCTAAAGGAAGTGGGATTAACCGACAAGGCCTATAATTACCCGGATGAGATATCGGGAGGTCAGAAGCAGCGTGTGGCAATAGCAAGAACTCTGGCGCTCGACCCCGATGTGATATTGCTTGATGAGCCGACAAGCGCGCTTGATCCCACAATGGTCGGAGAGGTTCTGGCCGTCATCAGAAAACTTGCCCGGATGGGCAAAACGATGATGATAGTGACGCATGAAATGAACTTTGCCAGAGCCATTGCAAACAGGGTTTTCTACCTCGATGAGGGCGGGATATATGAAGAGGGTACGCCCGAAGAGATATTTGAACATCCGAAGAAAGAAAAAACGCGACGGTTTATAAGAAAACTTAAAGCACTCGAGCTGGAGATTATGGACAGGGCGTTTGATTTTCCCGGTGCACAGAGCGAAATAGAGGAATTCTGTAACAGAAACCGTATATCGCACAGAATGACGAACCATATAAGTCTTGTTTTTGAAGAAGCGGTGTGGCATCTGCTGGTCCCGGAGATGGAAAGGCCGGATATCAAGGTCGAGATCGAGTATTCGGAGGAAAAAGAAGCTGTCACTTTTACCGTATTGTACGGCGGGGAATATTATGATCTCACACAGTCGGAAGACAGGTTGTCCATGTCGGTTATAAAGAGTGCGGCCGGGGATATCGTGTATGAAAAGCTTACCGAAGGAACCCGGAAAAACAAAGTAAAAATGAACATCCTGCCTTAAATGACCGATGCGGTCAATAGCGCTGAAAGCTGAGGTTATAAATGAAAGAGATAGACGGACAATGGATACTGAACGGAATTGACTGGGAGGAGGAAGGCTGCCTTCATAATTCGCAAGAGCTTGCGGATTACATAGAAGAGGTGGGCTTTCTTCCTCTTTTTCAATGCGATATTCCCGATATGTCAGTGGAGGAGCATACGGATCCGTATTGCTGGTGGGGCGGCGATCCGGATGCCGATCCGTGGATGTGGAGGGTGATCATCGCATCAAAAGGCAGTATAGCATACGGTAAATTCTTTGGTAAAAGGGCCGGTTTCATATCAAAGAAATGGATCCCGTATTTTGCAAACATCCGCAGGGACGGATATGATTTCGATGCGTTGTGGGACGATGAGAAAGCGAGTCTTCGCCAGAAGAAGATAATGGATCTTTTTGATGATGATACGAGGCTTTTTTCATTTGAGATCAGGGAGAAGGCCGGGTTCAAAAAAGGCGGAGAGAAGAATTTTGAAGGAACGATCACGGATCTGCAGATGAAGATGTACCTCTGCATGCGAGATTTTCAAAGAAGAAGAAATAAAAAAGGCAAAGAATACGGCTGGGATGTGACTATATATGCCAAGCCCGAGCAGTTATACGGGTATGAGTATGTTACAAAGGCTTATAAGGAATCACCCGAAGAATCATACGAAAAGATCGCGCGCCATTTGAAAAAGCATTTTCCGGAGGCATCGGAAAGAGATATAAAGAAGATCATTTTGCCCTGAAGGAGAAGACTGATATGGAAAGAGGAATATACTTTGACGCCTGGTATAAAGATGAATTCTGCTATCATCCGAGCCTTCCGATGAGAAGAGTGCAGATGCTGGAGGATCTTGAAAAATACCACGGTACTGTCCTTGTATGGGCAGGTCTCGGGGGAGGAAGCATCTCTTTGCCGTTTCTGGAGCGTGAGGCTTTCGGCAGCGTGGACCCGCGTATGCAGATATACGGATACATGAACGACAGTGATTTTATCGAAGAATGCAACCGCAGAGGGATCAAGCTGTTCGGGATCGTGTTTGAAGTTCAGGGATGGGAATACCCGGCCGTTTTTGACCAAAACGGTCACCTTGTTCGTATGAACCGGCTGGCGGAGCAGAGCCCGGATATGACGTGGTACGGACTTCGGGAATTTTCCGCTGACAAGTGGCCCGATGCGTTTCCGACCCGGTTGTCCGATTATTATCCCGACGGGATAATAGACGAAGAGGGCAATACGGTCAACGATCTCTGGGAGGAATGCTGTACCCGGGATCGTTTCGGGAACCCGATACATGCGCAGTGGGTCGAGGTCAAAGACCACAAGGAGCAGTGCTACCAGATGTGCCGTAACAATCCCGTATGGCGGCAGTACCTGAAGAAGATCATTGATATCCAGATAGATGCAGGGGTTGCGGGTATTCAGCTGGATGAGTGTGAACTTCCGATGACGTCCATCAATTCCGGCGGATGTTTCTGTGACAGCTGCATGAGAGGATTCAGATCATGGCTTCTTAACAGAAAGAACGCCGGAAGGCTTGGCCGCGAATGGGACGGGATTGACCTTGAGACATTCCATTATGGTGAATATCTTAAGGCGGGAGACCATACGTACCCCGAAAATGCGCCGTTTTTCAAAGATTACTGGGAATATCAGGTCTGGCAGGTAAAGCGTTACTTTGGCGAACTTGCCGACTACGCAAGGGATGCGGCCAAAAAGCGGGGCAGGGAAATCCTTGTTTCCGGGAATTTCTACAACATGCAGCCCGCATATTATCCTATCGAGAACAAAGTTGATATCGTCATAACCGAGATGGAGCACACTCTTTTCTGTCAGCCGTATTATTACCGCTATTGTGCCGGCTTTGCCTACAAAAAGCCCGTTATAATTGCCGAAAATCCATACGGCGGCATAATGCCGAGACTCCTGGAGCTCCTTGATCAGGGCAAAGGTTACGATCTGTACCGGATATATCTGCTCGAGGCATCGGTATACGGATGCAATATGTCGGTTCCGTACGGCAGCTGGATGGGAAATACTATAAAGGATGCGTTCTGGGCACCCTCGTGGCTGACTGCCGAGGTTCAGGATTTTCTGTACAGTCATGATGAGTGTTTTCCGCAGACCCGTTCAAAGGGAGCTGCAGTGCTGTATTCATACGGCAGTTATTACTGGCGTGATTCCAATAAAGGCAGCGGCGCTAACGGGATGCAGGATTCATACGGGTCGCTCATGGATGTTACCGCAAGTGAGTGGCTTACCCCCGACCTGAAGCCGGTACCTTTTTGGGATGTTATACGGTCACTGAGTGCCATGAATGCGCAGTATGATGTGGTGATGCTTGCGGACGGAGAATATCGGCAGGATGATCTTACATTTGAACGGATCGCGGACTATCCGATGATCGTTGTGCCGGACTGTTTTGTGCTGACCGAAAATCAGCAGGAGATTCTGTTAAGATATGCCGGATCCGGCGGAAAGCTTCTCGTTGCAGGGCGCATTGCGGAAGGGTCCCTGCTTGAAGAAGAGCTGAAAAAGAGCCAAAACGTTGTATTTGTACCTGTTGAGGGAACAAAAGATGATTATATGCCGGCGTTTGATAAAGCTTTTGTATCCATGTATAAAGATATGGCGCCGATATGGTGTGACACGGAAAAAGTCGGTATACAGCGGTATGACAACAACGGAAAAACATGGATACATGTGCTCAATTACCGTTACGACGAAAACAGCGACCGGGTGATCGCCATCCCGGAGATGAAGCTCATAGTCAGGGATGTAGAAGATAAAGATCCCGAGCTCCATACCCCGGAAGGTATTGTTCCTCCGGCCTGCGAGCTGTCAAGGAGTGGCGGATGTGTTGAGATCACGCTGAAGGATACAGGCCTGTACACGGTTATTGAGTTCTCGTAATAAACGATTTAGATCTTGAATCCTTTTAAAAGATCTCCCAGAGATGTTCCGATACTTTCCGAATCGGGAATCTCCACCTCTGCACCATCTTCGGTGTATTGCTCATCGGGGTTTTCCAGAAGGGCTTTTATTGAAAGAGATATCTTGCCGTCCTTGATCTCGATGACTTTTACATCGACTTCCTGGCCTTCGCTAAGCATCACTTTCGGATGTTTGATGCGCTCGTGCGATATCTGCGAGATATGAACGAGTCCCGACAGATCATCGCCAAGGTCAATAAATGCACCGTAGTCTTTGATAGTGGCAACCGTACCGTGAAATACCTGTCCCACCTGAACATCGGATATTTTTTTCTTTCTGTTTTGTTCCTGACGTTCCCTTTGGATCTCTTTGGCAGACAGGATCAGTTTATCCGCATCGATATCGGCCTCGAATACCCGCACCTCGATCTCTTTTCCGAGGAAAGGGTTGCAGTCATCGATCCTCTCAAGAGACAGCTTCGAGACGGGAATAAAAGCTCTTATGCCGTCAAAATTAGCGACCACGCCGCCTTTTACTATCCCCGTTACGGTAACTGTGATGTTTTCCTGTGATGCTTTCAGTTCGGCTGCCCGTCTCCATGCCAAAAGCGAATCCGTATCGTGTACGCCGTCACCCATCAGGCTGTAGGATTCTTCAAGCATTTCCGAATAGTCTTTCATGGTCTCTTCCATTTTGTCCGCTCCTTAGTTTTGTGATTCGATCTCTTCGATAATTGAAACCATATCTTCTATAATAGTATCCTGGCTGACATAGTCAAGTTTTACTTCATCTCCGTTTGCACTTACGCCTTCGGCTCCGTAATGGAAAATATCATGCCATATGGCCCGAAAGTCTATATGCTCATCATTTTCGAGGGGATTTTATCACATTTCATATCAAATGTCATCAAATGATACAAAATTCATTGATTTTTTCCGACAGGATACGTAGAATCAAGTAAAACATCCAAAATCAGAAAAGGAGAGAACAGTATGAAAAATAAAATCTTAATGATGTCAATGATCTGTGTGCTTGCTGCTTCATCACTTGCAGGATGCGCACAAAAGAACGAGGAGCCGGAAGCATCTGATCAGGCTATTGCTATTGAGCAGACAGAGCCTGCCCCGGAGGAGAAGCCTGCATCGGAGGAGGAACCTATGGTAGGGATGGCCAATCCCTGGGTGGATATCACCGAAGAAGAGGCAAAAGAGCAGTGCACAAGGCTCTTTAAAGCTCCCGACGGAGCAACGGCGACAGTATGGAGAAAGTGCGACAGCCTCGGAGATCCCGATAAGTATCTGGGTCCGCTTATCCAGCTGGATTTTGAACTGGACGGCCAGGAATTCACCGCAAGAGCACAGCAGGGCGCACAGGAGGATGCAGATATCTCCGGCGTATATGCCGATTGGACGGTAGGTCCCGAAGAGAATACTCTTTCGAACTGGGGCGGCGGCAATATGACCTGCAAAACATACCGTGCCATAAATGAAGAAGGATATACCGATCTTATTACATGGTATGACATCGAGATAGGTATCAAGTATTCTCTTACAGTGTCGGCGCCGGATCTTGACGGATTCGATATCATGGCTGTTGCTGATGCGATGTATAACCCCGACAACGAGCCTCGTACTGAATAAAGACTGATCCTTTACGATGGAAAATCATTATCTGGGTGATTTTTTTGAAAACTATGATTATTATTGGCTGAAGTTCACTATGGAGCGTGGCATAACAGAAAAGGCCGATAAGCTTCTGGTGGGATATTCCCGGCCTTATAAATCTGTCTTTTATGTCACAGGATTATTACTACTCATACAGGATCACGGAGAAGGCCCTTGAATCAATTCCTTCAATAAACCATGTGATTCTCGGGGCCGGTTATTTTTCACCGTACATGGATCTTTCAAGAGCAGTAAACAAAGGTGAGCTGAACAGGATAATCAGCGTATATGACAGATATTTTCATGATATTCATAATATGCCGCCTCAAAAGTATCGGGAGTTGAAGGAAGAGGAGCCAAACCGGAAGAGTGAAGATCGAACGGAAGAAATATTCCGGAGAATGTTTGAAGCCCGGAAATTTCAGAGGCTCTGTCAATGCGGTGATAGAAGCTGTAGAAAACGGAGAGATCAGTGAGACGCGAATCAATGAGTCCGTAAACAGGATCTTACGGATAAAGAGTGGGCTCTGATCTTATCAGTTCATCATAATGAATCGCTTCAAGAACATCTTTTCTTTTTCCGACATTCAATGTTACCTGCTGTCCGATATACATGGTCATGGAGTTGCCTTCTACTATGATCCAGCGGTTATCGCTTGTTAAGGCAAAGTCCCAGCCGACATATCGTGCTTCAGGGATTGTCAGAGCTGCTTTTTTGCATTCTTCCCCGATCGCCTGACAGTATAAAGACTCTTCGTATCTGCGACCTCGCAGTTGCAACAATTGAATGTAAATATTTGTATCTGAACGGCCTTCTGTCCGAAGCATGGCAAGTTCTTCGGGTGTTGCGGCAAAGTTATCTGTAAAATACCGGGTTCTTATCGGATCCATTTTCAATCTCCATAAAGGGTTTTTCTGATAAAAATCATTATAATTTTGTGGAAAAATCCAGTCAAGCTGCCCCCTTTTTGTTACATATTGACATAATGGGAAACACATAATAAAGTTAGGATAGCATATATTAGTTTAAGGGAACGACCGTAACATTGAGCCCAAAGCTTTTTGTTGCGGACGTTTTGTACAGGAGAGAAAAAGTGAAGAGATCATTTGAGATTGTAAGCAGGATAGTATTTGTATTGGTATTCGGCGCATTGTTGAGTCTGTTTACTTCGGTGGAGGCGGCAGCGGCTCCATTGATAAGTGTGCATGACAATATGGGTGGAGTTCAGAGTTGGACCCAAAGTCCGCAAAATCCTGGCCATGAGGACGTTGGAAATAATATGATTATTACAATTGTACTTAAGAACGGCTATGAATTGGATGGAGATATACGTATTTGTGATAATTTGAGCAACGGAACATATAGGGATTTGTCGGTTGATGAATTCTATAACAGAGGAGGAATCGTTGAAGTTCAACTGAGTGAAAACCCAGATCATCACCGGCCTGAAGCATCTATCACTATATTTACCAAAAAGATCCAGTATAATGTGATTGTCAATAGTGGCGGCCATGGAACTGCCAGTGCTGTATCCGGTCTCGTTAATGGTAAA
>JAILIS010000004.1 GCA_024695145.1 Lachnospiraceae bacterium | reverse complement strand
ATTGGGACAAAGAGGCTGTGGTTGGAGCCTTAATTTAACCGTCTAAGCGGTAGGAGGCAGAAACCAATCCACAGCATCTTCAACAGCATACCCGATATCTATAGAGAAGGTAAAGAATGGGTATGACTATATAATACGAGGAGGCAGCTTATGAACGAGACATTATAGGTACTTGAGACAAGAAGAAGTTGTAGGAAATTCAAGCCCGACATGATAAAAACGGAAGAGCTTGATGCCATAATAAAGGCGGGAACGTATGCCGCGACAGGCATGGGGAAGCAGAGTCCGATCATTATCTGTGTTACCGATAAGGCACTTCGAGATGAGATCTCTGAGGAAAACCGGAAAATCGGCGGGTGGCCTGAAGGCTTTGACCCGTTTTACGGAGCACCAATGATGCTGATCGTTCTGGCTGACAAGTCAGTCCCGACACATGTTTATGACGGATCGCTTGTCATGGGAAATCTCATGAACGCGGCTGAAAGCCTTGGTGTTGCGAGCATCTGGATCCATAGGGCAAAAGAAGAGTTTGACTCGGATTTCGGAAAAGGAATCCTTAAAAAGCTTGGCATTACCGGCGATTACGAAGGTATCGGACACTGTGCACTCGGATATGCAGCAGAGCCTGCAAATGCCGCAGCTGCGAGAAAGAGTGATTACGTATACCGAATCTGATTTACAAATATTGCACTGTAAACCGATGATTTGTGTATCAATATAGGATGAAACCATGACTTTAAGTGAAGCTATAGCAGATGCCGAAAGAAACGCAAGAAGATATGAATTAAGAGCAGAAGAGATATTAAGACAAAGCTCGGCCATGGGGCTCTCCTTAGATCAGGCAAACTTGTATATGCAATATGCTAAAGATCAGCGTCAAATAAAAGAGTGGTTACGAGAATTGCAGTTATATCGATGGCAGAATCGCATGGACGCGGATTGAAGAATCTCCTGCAGGTCATTCCTGCGAATAGTAGGTAATGTTTTGGATAAGCGAAATCAGATGTACACTTTATTGATAATAATGCGTCCTTTCGGAAGAATGTATCTGATAAACTGCCCCAAATGCGGCAGCAGGTTTTGGATCAAACTGTAAGATAACCCCTTATGGCAACAAGCTGGCTTTTGGCATCATTAAATCCGAGCCAGTACAGATCCCCCAGCTTTTCCATATCCCCTTCAAACCTTGATACTTCAACAGGTTCGGATGGTGCTATGACATAGACCGAGCCTTCGCTGTGAAGTTTTTCAAGCTCATCTGTCATTCTGTTAAAATCAGCATTGGCGGCATTCATGGCTTCGACAAACTCGGGATATTTTCTGTACATTCTGTTTACGATCCTGTTCTCGTCTTCTTTTCTCCTGTAGTTCCATTCACGCGTTTTAACGACAACGATCTTCTTAAAACCTTCGGAAACAGCCCAGGGGTAAGGGATTTTCGTGGAGCATCCTCCATCAAGATAGGGAACACCGGCTATCACGACGGGTCTTGAAACGTACGGGACTGTTGCGGAAGCGCGTATAACGGCTGAAAGATTACACTGCCCCTTTTCGGGATATTCCGTCTTGCCGGTTATCATGTTTGTTATTCCGACGGCAAGCCTTCTAGCCGGATCGTTAAGGCGCTTCTTATCAAGTGGAATCTCTTTACCGATAAGTTCTTCATAAAGGTACGTAAAGCCGGTAACCCCGTGATCTTTTCTCATGGCACCGAGCCCCACGTAATTTTTGTCGTGGCGGTAGCGAAGATCTATCGTTGCACCCCAGCCGATCTGTCCGGCAATATATCCGAGCGCCGACAGCGCTCCTGCTGAGATTCCAACAGCATTTCGGATGTTGATGTCATTCATCATCATTGCATCCAGCACGCCAAGAGTATACAGTCCGCGCCATCCGCCGCCCTCAAGAACGATACAGCCCTCATAGACCGTATCGCCTGCCGAACCTGTAGGGATGTCTTTGATACCGCTGTACGTGCCCTTTTCAGGCTTTCCCGGTTTGTATTTTGGATCCGCAAGCGGCTCGGCTTTAATCCTTATATCTTTGTTTTTTTCTTCCATTATCATCTTCCCACCGGTATTTTATCAAAAATCCATACATACGCTCCTTATTATATCACAGCAAAAAGCTGGTTGCCTGACGGGGTTGATTAACTGTATGTTGCATTTCAGATGAGAAATCCATATGATAGACAATAGATTCATTATCCGGCAATCACCGGTCAATATAATGCAAAGGAAGAGAAGAAGCACAGGTATGAGATCTTAAAGAAGAGGCTTAAAAAAGAAATGGAGAGCAGATAGAAAATGAGATTTCATTTTGGAGGAAAGTATACAAAAGAAGAAGACCTGAAAGCAAAGAGAGATCATCATCCGAAAGCCGTTCCTTTTAAGGAACCGGGCAAGAACCAGTTTGCTCTTCTGGCAAACGGGTTATCGGTATCAACTGTGGTCATCCTTGGTTTTGCGGTATATAAGCGGATTGGGGCCGTACCGGCATCAGATCAGATGTTCTGGGGCTTCATATTGTCGTTTTTGGTCCTCCTCCCGCATGAATTTCTACATGCCCTTTGTTTTAAGGAGGACGTGTACCTATATTATAATCCGACAAGGCTTCTGCTGTCCGTTCACGGGACCGAAGATATGAGTAAAGCCAGATTTGTATTTTTAAGCCTTCTTCCCAACATCATTTTCGGTTTTATTCCTTTTATCATATTTATGGTAAATCCTTCGCTTATCTGGCTCGGAACCTTTGGAGTCATGAGTATAGCCATGGGATTTGGCGATTATATAAATGTATTTAATGCCTTAACTCAGATGCCAAGAGGTGCGATGACTTACCTTAGCGGGTTTCATTCGTACTGGTATAAGGAAGACTGATGAATGGATAAATACATATGGATCTTCCCGGTACTGTTTATCTTTCATGACATGGAAGAGGTCATCTGGCTTCCCGGGTTCATTCAGAAGAACCGAGAGGATATTATAAAACGATATCCGATAGCGGAGAAACTCCTTTCGGTATATAAAAATGGGATGACGACGGAAGCCTTTGCTCTTGCGGTATATGAAGAACTGGTCGTTCTGATTGGCGTATGTGCGCTTGCCTGGATCACAAAGGCAGAGGGGGCCATGGGCATCTGGTACGGAGCCTTTATCGGATTTACAACCCATCTGCTGATCCATATACTGCAGTCCATAGCGATAAAACGGTATATTCCTTCGCTTGTAACCTCGATAATGACACTTCCGCCAAGTTTAATGCTGCTTATAAACACGAAGTGGGATATGAACATATATGCGACGATGGGCATGCTAATAGGCATAGCCGGTGTTGCCGCGAATCTTAAACTGGCTCACTTGCTGATGGAATGGTACGATATACGCTTCAAAAGGCGTGATCAGATCGGACGGATACACAAATATGAAAATATCATGCATGAAGCGGAGAGCATGATCGAAGACCCTTCAAAGAACGAAACGGACAGACTTTGCGAAAAGATCAAAGAACTTGAATAAAGAATACCAAAAAATGAAAGCATGAGGAAACCATATGGACCTGGAACCCGAAAAGCTTAAGATCTCCCCGATGCCGAAGACATGGATACTGGACCTTGACGGGACACTTCTGGTACATGACGGCCCGTACATTATGGGAAAGGACGAATTCCTGCCGGGAGCGAGTGAGTTCCTTGATTCCATACCTAAAAGGGATATGATCATCTTGCTGACAGCCCGGAGTGATTACGAAAAGCCCCATACCATGCGGTTTTTAAAAGAGAACAACGTAAGATATGATCATATAATCTTTAATGCCGGCGAGGGCGAGAGGATCATGATAAACGACATGAAGCCGGACGGACTCATAACAGCCTACGCGGTAAATACGGTAAGAGACCGGTTCTGTAAGACAGAATTTGTTACAGATAATACAATGGGCACAAGATTTGACTGACCGCTAAAGCACCGGATATAGTCGAAAAGAGGTAAAAGTACATGATAAAGGGCATTCGTCACGTATCGATCAAATGCATAAAAGAAGATTATGAAAAGGTAAAATCATTTTATACGGAGATTCTTGGCTTAAAGGATCTCAGACAGTGGCCGGACGGTGCCATGCTCGAAATCGGAGGGGATATCGTGGAGATATTCAATAACGGGACAGATAGGCTTCCAAAAGGCGTGATAACACATATCGCTTTCTTTACCGACGATCCCGACGAACTTACAAAAAGAGTAAAGGATGCAGGATATGAGGTCTTTATGGAGCCAAACGATAAAACGATTTCATCCAATCCCCCGTATCCGATAAGAGTAGCATTCTGTTATGGTCCTTTGGGAGAAGAGATAGA
>JAILIS010000015.1 GCA_024695145.1 Lachnospiraceae bacterium | reverse complement strand
AGTAATGAAGAGCGTCCGGGAGCGAAGCGTACGGAAGGTTTCCATTTTTGATGCTCTGGGATATAATAAATGGGTATTTCAGATCTTAACCGGATCTTGGTCAACTCTTTTTATTAATTCCTACATTTGATTTACGCTATCATAAAAACATTTATACTTGACAATATATATTTAACAAAATATAATGTAGTCAAACATAAATAGTGCTCGGAAATGAGGTGTATTGTGAAAAATTGGAAATCAAAGATGATCGAATACTTTGCAGCGGGTGCAACGGACAAAAAACGGCTTGGTGTTGAACTTGAGCATTTCATTGTTGATAAGATCACGGGAAAAGCAATACCCTATGCAGGGAAGAACGGTATCAGGAGCGTTCTGACAAAACTTATGGAACAGTATCCCGATGCGGTCATTATTCCCGAAGATGACTTCCTTGGGTTTGAGGTGCCTGATTTTACCGTAACACTGGAGCCTGCCGCGCAGTTTGAGATAAGTATCCGCCCGGTTACATCTGTTCGTGCTGCCGAAGAAATATATCTGGACTTTTTGCCCCGCATAAATCCGATCCTTTCCGGGATGGGGTATGAGATGATCACAGCCGGCTGTCAGCCGGTCAGCAGGATGGAAGAACTGACACTGATCCCCAAAAAGCGCTATGCGATCATGAATAACCATTTTAAGAGCACGGGGACCGGAGGCATTGAAATGATGCGCGGAACATCATCCACGCAGGTATCGATAGATTATTCTTCCGAAGAGGATTTCAGTCGCAAAATCCGGGCGGCATATTATTACGGCCCGATCCTGAAACTTCTTACGGATAATTCGAGATCGTTTCAGGGACGTATGCTTGATATGAATCTCAAACGTACGGACATATGGCGAAGGACAGATCCGGTCAGATGCGGGATCCTGCCGGGTATATTTTCCGATAACTATGGATTCGCCGATTACGCTGATTTTATAGGACATGTTCCGCCTGTTTTTCTGAAACACGGAACAGATCTGGAACTGACAGGGCGCAGTACGGTCGAAGAGATCTTTGCAGACAGGGAAATGGATGAGGAGCTTCTAAAGCACGTACTCTCGATGGTATTTCCCGATGTCCGTCTTAAACAGTATTTAGAGATAAGGTTTGCAGATTCGGTTCCGCTTCCGTTTGTTAATGCATACAGTGCTTTGATAAAGGGTCTTTTCTATAGTGAATCCGGGTTGGAATTTGCCGGGGAAGAGATCAGAAGAGGAAGGCTTAAGGAAGAGGATATTTTGATCTCGGAAGACGATATTATGAGACGCGGGTGGAACGCAGCTGTATATAATACCGGCTGCACCGAACAGGCGAAGAGAGTATTGGAAACAGCCTGTGAGGGATTGGACAGTGAGGAGAAGAATTACCTTGATCCGTTTGAGGATGTGATCCTCCATGGAGGGATCGGCAATATCCCGGTTAATGCGTCGTGTCACTTTCAAAAGGAGAATATAGCATAATGGATAGAAATATGAGTTTACAAAAAGAAGTATTTGAGGCTTATCGCACCCGTATCCTTGCAGATCCGGAAAGTAACAGAGCCGGAGGGCTTGCGATGAAAGAATATATCGAAAATTCATCTCTGAACTATCAGGGGGTTCTGGACAAGACGGTTTACATTCCGAAAGTCTTTGACGAGGAGACCATATCCCGTTTCAGGAAGATCGTACAGATGAGTACAGGTATATTTGACTGTGTGATCAGAGGATATCAAAATGATGAGGCTGTTCGCGCTCTGTTTCCTTTTTCCGAAGAGCTAAAAAAACTGATACTCCTGCCGGCGCCTTATGAAGGCGTGCTTCCCATAGCAAGAATGGACATATTTTACAATGAAGACACCGGCGATTTTCAGTTCTGTGAGATCAATACAGACGGAACCGCTGCAATGCTCAGGGATCTTGAGCTTAGAAAAGCGTTGGAATTAAATCCTGCACACCGGGAAGTGGAAAAAGAGTATGATCTTCAGCCGTTTGAACTGTTCGACTCCTGGGTCGGGACATTTATGGGACTGTATGAGTCCTCCAAAGACCACCGCGACGATCCGCATGTGGCGATAGTGGATTTTCTGGAAAATGCTACGTACCGTGAGTTTGAGGTGTTTGCCGGTGCATTCGAAAAAGCCGGTGTTTCATGTGAGATCTGTGATATTCGTTCTTTGCAGTATAAAGAAGGCAGTCTGTTTTCGGAAAAAGGGAAAAAGATCGATGCGATATACCGCCGTGCGGTGACAGCCGACATCATGGCTCACTATGAAGAAGTCACTCCTTTCATAAAAGCTGTAACTGATGGTGCGGTATTTTATGCGGGAGCTTTTGAGACACAGCTGATCCATACAAAGTGGCTGTTTTATGTGCTCCATCATCCTGATATGCGAAGGCTTTTGAGTGATGAACAGAAGGATTTTGTGGATGCACACGTGCCCAAAACGGTTGAATTCTCATCGGAGTTTATTTCTCTTCAGGAAGTTTTGGATCATAAGGACAGTTATATTCTTAAGCCCATGGACGCATATGCTTCCAAGGGTACTTATGCCGCCGGAAGAGAACATGATCAGCAGTCATGGCAGGATCTGTGCACGAAACTGTATGGAACCGGAATGATCTGTCAGCAGTATTGTACTCAATATCTGACCCCGAACATTGACTATGCCTGGGGAGACGGAGAGTGGCATCCTTACATCAATATGCCCGGACTGTATGCTTATAACGGACAGCTGGCAGGAATACTGATGCGTATGGCATGCGAGGAAAAGATAATAGTCGCGCATGAAAATGAGCGTACCGTACCGGTCTTTACAGTAAAGAGCAGGGTTCGGAGCTGACGCTGTCTTTAAGATCTTTATTCGTTGACTTTTTAAGAAAACTGGTATTATTATACTAAATAAGGACTGGTCGTAAGACCCGGATCCATCATGGGCGGGGAAGTTCCCCGCCGTTTTTTTATTCATGGGGGATTATATTAGGCAATATGAATGCCGAAAAGCCGCAAACCATTGAAAACTCCTTAAAACCGGGGAAATATTAATCAAGAGAGCCGGAATGAAATATGACGTAGAATATGAAATAGCGGCACAAATATTTGTTCTTTTAATCTGTCCGAGGCCATGCTACCGCTTGTTACAAGCTATGCAACGGACATAATGATCTCAACCCCTTTCGGTATGATATCCGCAATAGGCACCTATGAACTGCAGATCATGGGCAGGATGAAGGTGCTCATGTGGCTGTCGGTATTTGAAGGCCTTACCAATCTTGCACTTGATATTCTGTTTGCCGGACCGCTTGGTCTTGGTGTGGCCGGAACGGGGTACGGCACAGCCGTGGCCGTTACGCTCCGTAGCATCGCGACCATGATCTATCTGTACAGAAAAACTGATATATACAAAGCGGGAAATGGAAGGACGGAATTTTCCGATATAAAGGAGATCATTTCAAAAGGGCTCCCGGAATCCGCTTATATGCTTGTGACAGCACTTCAGAATTATGCGATGATAAGGATACTCATTGTATATTTCGGTGATGACGGCGGCACCATAAAAGCTGTCTGCCTGTTCTGTTATTTACTGACAAATGTTCTTATGAATTCCGTCCAGGGATCCATCAGACCTCTTGTTGGCCTGCTCAGCGGCGCGGAAATGAGGAAATGGGTCAGAAAGCTCATGCAGCAGGGGATCGTGGTTATCATGATCCTGGCAGGTATTGTTGTGGTATTTATCGAAATCGATCCCGTTTTTTTCTATCATCTGCACGGAGTGTCGGATATACCTGAAGGAGGGGTGGCATCCCTGAGACTGTATGCACTGTGTATAGTATTTATTGGGGTCAATGCGATCTTTCGTATGTATTTTGCCAACAGAGGGGCGCAGAGATTTTCGACGATACTTACTCTTGCCGGGAACAGTACGATGCCGTTATTTGCCGCTGCGCTGGGTGCGCGGTTCCCTGCGCCGGCCATATGGCTTTCGTATCTGTTTGCAACTCTTATCATACTTATCGCGGGCATTATCAGATATGTGATCCAGGTCCGCAGGGACAACAGTACCGAAAAGGCTGATATTATGAGACTGTATATGTCGGTGAAACCGGAAAATGCTATCAAAGCGTCAAAGACCATACAGAATTTTGCGTCTGAACACGGCTATTCCTTAAAACTGGCAAACCGTGCAAGGCTCTGCATGGAAGAGATGGTGGCCTATTCGGTAAAAGCCGCAGGGAAGAAAAATATCAGAAATCAGATCATGGTCTGTTTTTCGAAGGATGAAGTGATCTTTATGATGCTCGATGACGGGGAATGCATAGTGCTTGATGAGGATAAAGAGAAACAGAGCATGATTACGGACAATTACGCGCTGCTGAAGAAAGTAGCCAAAAGCATACAATACCAGTACGTGATCAATCTAAACTTTACCATATTGAAATTCAGGGAGGCTTAAATGACAGTAGAAAAAGAAAAAAACAATGACACGCTTACAGTGAGGATAAAAGGAAGCGTGGATGCCAGTACGGCAGACGGGCTTCGGGACAAACTTATCGGTGAACTTGATGATGTGACTCTTGTAAGATTTGAAATGAAGGAGATGGATTATATATCTTCCGCTGGTCTGAGAGTCCTCCTGGAGGTATACCAGATGATCTGCAACAACGGGGGAAAGGTAGTGCTTGCAGGTGTGAGGGAAGAGGTCAGGGATATTTTTGAACTCTCAGGGTTTACTGATTTTATGGAGATGGCGGATTGAAACAGACTGAACAGATAAAAAAAGGCGGACTGGAAAAAAAGGTTTTGCAGGCAGTCCTCATAACGATGGCCGTCATAGTCATCCTGGGTGCTGCTGTGATCAGCCTGTTCTTTCACAGGATGAAACTCCTGCTTGAGGATTCCGAAATAAAAGAAGGCGACCTGGTTTCGGGCTTATCCGAAGAGGCGATCTTAAAGCTTACAGAGGACAGTCTTGTTAAGACTGTCACATGGGCATCTGACAAGGCGGACGATGAATTCTGGATCTTGAAACATGACTTTCTGGTGCTGGGAGAGCAGGTAAAGGATGTGCTCAGGAATCCGGGACATTACAGCGTGCTTCCGGTAGAAGAACCAAGGCCGGAAAATCAGGGTAAATACGCTCTTCAGTTACTCATGCCTGAAGGCTTCGACCGGAATGACGAAAATATGAGAAAGATCATGGGACGACTTGCGAATCTTGGCCCTATGATGGAGGAGATCGTTAGAGGAAACGATGGGTATACTTTTGACTGTTATATTTCCATGCCGAATGGAGTAACGCTTGCCATGGATGACTTGTCCGGCAGGAAGTTCGAAAACGGGAAAATAAGAGCATACGATCCGAGAGTAAGGCCCTGGTACAAGGGGGCCGTGGAAAAGGGAGAGATATACTTTTCTGTGCCCGTAATGGGATATTTCTATGATCATGAAGAGATAGTATTCGGTGTGCCTCTTTATGAGAACGGTGAGCTGATCGCAGTGCTGGAGGGAGCTACCCGGATTGAAGCGCTGCAAAAGAAGCTTTCGGAGAGGAATATCGGGGAAAGCGGATTTTCCGTTCTGATAAACGAAAAGGGGCAGCTTATATACTCGCCCAGGAAAAAGGGAGAACTGGCGATCAAAGAGGAACCGTATGATGTCAGGACCGGTACGGGACCGGATCTTTCAGAAGCGATAGACAGTGCTCTTGCCGGAAACACAGGTTTTTCGGAGATCACACTTGACGGGGAGAAGTATTATGCTGCGTATTCGCCGTTTCCTTCCTTTGGCTGGGCACAGGTCATGTTCATATCAACTGAGGAGCTGAAGACCCCGTCCCGGAAGCTGGTAGCCGATATGAACCGTATATCCGACGAACTGACGGCTTCCTATAAAAGGCTTATCAGGTACACAGTGGTGATACTGCTGATTGTTCTTGCGGTCATCATGCTCATCGCCCAGTTCTTTATTGTTTTTTCGCTCAGAAAAGCCTTGCATCCTTTGAATCTCGTGACTGAAAAGATAGGGAACATCACGGGGCCGGATTCCCTGCTTGAAATGGATGATGCTTTCAGAACAGGGGATGAGATACAACTGCTCGCTGAAACGATCACCGGGTATTCCGAAAGGTCCGAAGCTTATCTGAAGAAAATAGTACAGATAACCTCCGAAAAGGAGAGAGCCGAAGCCGAAATGGAAGCGGCCGCAAAGATCCAGAACGCGATGCTGCCGAAAGTTACCGGGCCTCTCTATGACATGAAAGAGTTTGAGATATATGGCAAAATGATTCCGGCAAAGAATGTGGGAGGTGACCTCTACGACTATTTTATGATCGATGATGATCATCTGGCCATTGTGATTGGCGATGTGTCGGGCAAAGGCATCCCGGCAGCGCTGTTTATGGTGCTCGTTATGAATACGATTCGAAGCTATCTTCCGGGAGACAGTGCGGACCTTGGCAGGGCTGTGTCACGGATCAACAGTTTTCTTATAGATGAAAACGTAGGATCCATGTTCGTCACCTTATGGATCGGTATCCTGTGTCTGTCGGATGGGGTCCTGAAATTTGTAAATGCCGGTCACTGCCTTGCAGCGATGTCTAAAGACGGCGGGCCATTTTCCATAAATAAGGATGCGCACAGCATGATAGCAGGGGTCATGGATAAAGCCGTATATAAGGTGAATGAGATAAAGCTTGAGGCCGGAGATGCGATATATCTGTATACAGACGGCGTGACGGAAGCTCATGATGAAGCCGGAAAGCTTTTTGGTGAAGAGAGACTGTTACAGGCCCTTAATGAGGAACCGTCGCTTTCTCCGGCTCAGATCGACGAAGGGGTAAGATCGCGTATAAGGGAATTCATGAAAGATACGGATCTTTTTGATGACCTGACCACCCTGTGCCTGAGGTTTAATGGTTGAGTATTTTGGAGAGGTTGGAATGAGACTGAATAATAATGTTTACCTGATCTTTGGTGAGTCGGGAAATGCGCGTTTATATGATTTGAGAAATGAATTTGCTCAAATATACCATATGAACAACGAAGAAGCAGATCGTATCCGGGATTTTCTTAACGGAAAGGACAACTGCATAAATGATCAGTTAAAGGATCTGATCAGCAAAGGAACTATTGTAGATTCGGATGCTGATATGATTGAGAATAATTCTTATGAGCAAAAAATAAAATTTGCCTGGATCGAAATTACAAAGGGATGTCCATATAAATGCGGGCACTGTTACAACGAATCGGATAAGCATTTAAACTTGAAATCCATGAGTTTTGATGACTTTAAAAATGCATGTGATAAGTTGAAAAGATACGGGATCAACAGAGTGACGCTGATAGGCGGCGAACCAACAATACATCCCCGGTTTATTGATTTTTTATCATATTGCTCAGAACTGTTTGATGATATAGAAGTGTTTACAAACGGTTATGTTTGTTCCGAAGAAATGATAGAGATATACAAAAAGAATAAGATCAAAATAGCTCTGTCATATTATTCGGATATTTGTGATGAATACGAGAAGGTAACATCTGTTAAAGGATCATTTGAAAGAATAAGTCATACCATTGGATTATTGCAAAAACACAACATCAAGTACAGATTGCATTGTGTACAAATGAAGGATATCGATCATACCGATGAATTTCTGGAGAAATTGGACGGCAGGCCTGATTATCCCAAAATGTGCGGATCTGCAACTTTTGACTTATATGATAAGAACATGTTAATAAATAAGTGCATAGATATTAACAGATTCAAACAAAAACCTACATCTGCGGAAATAATGCGTAATATGAAAGGACATAATTGTTATTCTGAAAAAATATATGTTGATTGTGAGCTGAATGTTTTTCCCTGTTCCATGGAAAGAAAACTGTCTCATGGAAATATAAAAGATGCCGAGCTGGCAGATGTTCTAAAAGACGATATTATGCTGTTAAATAAAGATCACGTTCAAGGCTGCTCTGATTGTGAATACAGATATGCATGTTTTGACTGCCGCTCGGACAGGATATCAGAAAACCATCTGCAAAAACCATGGTATTGTCTATATGATGAGAAAAAAGGAATATGGAAAAAAGTTGATGATATAATCCGGTAAATAAAGGAGAGAGGAAAAAAGATGAAACTAGGAATCGTAGGACTTCCGAACGTCGGAAAGTCAACACTGTTTAATTCACTTACAAAAGCAGGAGCGGAATCGGCGAATTATCCGTTCTGTACGATCGATCCTAATGTCGGCGTTGTAGCCGTACCGGATGAGAGGATCAGGCTTCTCGGGCAGCTGTATAATACGAAGAAAGTCACTCCGGCAACGATTGAATTCGTTGATATCGCAGGACTTGTAAAGGGGGCGTCAAAAGGAGAGGGCCTTGGCAACCAGTTCCTTGCGAACATCAGGGAAGTTGATGCCATAGTACATGTTGTAAGGTGCTTTGAAGATACAAACGTAGTTCATGTGGATGGCAGCATCGATCCTGTAAGGGATATAGAGACGATCAATCTCGAGTTGATCTTTGCGGATATTGAGGTGCTTGAACGACGCATTGCAAAACAGGGAAGGGCTGCGAATAATGATAAGAAGATCGCGAAAGAGGTTGAGTTTCTGAAAAAACTCATAAAGCACCTGGAAGACGGTAATCTTGCCATAGGTTATGAATGCGGTGACGATGATGAAAAGGAATGGCTCGCTTCATATAATATGCTCACAGGCAAACCGGTGATATTTGCCGCAAATGTTTCCGAAGACGATCTGGCAGATGACGGGGCCGGAAACGAGCACGTTAAGAAGGTAAGAGAATATGCCGCAAAGAGCGGATCCGAAGTGTTTGTTATCTGCGCACAGATAGAGCAGGAGATAGCGGAACTTGATGATGACGAAAAAGCGATGTTCCTAGAGGATCTCGGACTCTCCGAGTCCGGTCTTGATAAGCTGATAGCCGCTAGCTACAGAATACTGAACCTCATGAGTTTTCTGACCGCCGGTGAGGATGAATGCAGGGCGTGGACCATTAAGATAGGAACAAAAGCCCCTCAGGCGGCCGGAAAGATACATACTGATTTTGAGCGGGGATTCATCAAGGCGGAGGTAGTAAACTATATGGATCTGCTTGAGTGTAAAAGCCTTGCGAATGCACGTGAGAAGGGCCTTGTCGGAATGGAGGGCAAGGACTATGTAGTACAGGACGGGGACGTTATACTGTTCAGATTTAATGTATAGCATATAAAACGGCCGGCACTGCGCCGGATCAAATGGTGGTTTAGTGAAAGAGGAAATACAACATATTGTATTTTCTCTTTTTTTTACAAATTTTTTTGAAGAAATTTCAGGAAAATTGTTGCATTTGTGGGGGAAAGGGGGTATTATATGCACATAAGTGGTGAAAAGTGGTAGAGAGTGGTGAAATGGAGAGCGCACCATGTTCATGGGAGAATACAACCACACAATTGACGCGAAGGGGCGTCTGATAGTCCCGACAAAGTTTCGCGAACAGCTTGGGGAAGCGTTTGTGATAGCCAAAGGGAATGACGGTTGTCTCGCGATCTACACCAATGAGGCCTGGGAAACCTTTTTGGGCAAGATCCAAGCTCTGCCGGCCAACAATCATATAAGAACCTATGTCCGTAATATAGTCGGATCCTCGGTCGAGGTGACAACGGACAAACAGGGAAGGATTTTGGTCCCCGGTAATCTGAGGGAACATGCCGGGCTTGAAAAAGATGTTGTTCTTGCCGGAGTCATAGACAAGATAGAGGTTTGGGACAAGGAGCGCTGGGGAGCGCAGATCGGCATCAGCAACATGGATGACATCGCTGAAGAAATGGCGGAGCTGGGCCTTTCCATTTAGGGGATGAGAAAGGAAGGAGCCAAAAGTGGGGTTTGAGCACAAACCGGTTCTGCTTCGGGAAACAATCGAAGGTCTTGCCATTAAGCCAAGGGGAACCTACGTGGATTGCACGTTGGGAGGCGGCGGACACTCCGGCTGCATACTCGAAAAACTAAACGATCAGGGGAGATTGATCGGCATAGATCAGGACGGAGCGGCAGTTGCAGCCGCCGGGGAACGTCTGAAAGGATTTACAAACGTCACCATAGTACGTGACAACTACTGCAACATCCGGCAGATACTTGAAAGCAATGATGTTCATGACGCGGACGGGATACTGTTGGATCTGGGAGTATCATCATATCAGCTTGATACACCCGGGAGGGGATTTTCATACAACAGCGACGGGCCTCTGGATATGAGGATGGACGACAGGGGCTCCGTGACGGCGGCAGATATAGTGAACACATATTCCGAGAAGGATCTTACCAGGATCATTCGAACATATGGGGAGGAGAGGTTTGCCGCCTCTATCGCAAAGCACATTACGGCTGCCAGGGAAGGCGGCTCAATTAAGACAACAGGAGAGCTTGTCGAGATCATCAGGGGATCGATACCCGCCAAGTTTTTAAAGACTTCGGGACATCCCGCCAAACAGACATTTCAGGCAATACGCATTGAACTCAACAATGAACTGAAGGTGCTCGCAGATACACTTGACACAATGATCGACCTGCTGACACCCGGCGGAAGGATAGCGGTGATCACATTTCACTCGCTCGAAGACCGGATAGTAAAGAATGCATTCAAAGTTTCACAGGATCCGTGTACATGTCCGCCGGATTTTCCGGTCTGTGTCTGCAATAAAGTTTCCAAGGGCTCGATCGTTACAAAAAAGCCGGTAACGGCTTCGGAAGAAGAACTGACAGACAATCCCAGAGCCAAGAGCGCGAAGCTGCGAATATTCGAAAAAAGGCTTTAGACGGAATATTTTGAAAAAACTTTGATATTGGATACAAGATATAGTATACTCGGAAGGAAGGTGCTTTGATGGCATCCGTCAGGAACAAATATGTATATGGGAATACCGCAAGAGCGCTGAGGCCGGTCGAACGCGATATGAGATCCCCGAGGAAGGTTTCGGGCAGATCACGAAAGAGCATAGACCGGGATACCGGAATGAATCCTGCATTCATGCTCTTCATGACGCTTGCCATGATCCTGACCGGAATTGTGTGCGTACAGTATATACGCCTTCAGTCATCCCTGACAACTTATGTTGATACGATCTCGGCGATGGAGATAGAACTGCAGTCGCTTCGTGCCGAGAATGATGATTATGAGAGCCGCATTAAAGGCGCTATAGGTTTGGAGAATATAAAGAAACGGGCTATGGACGAGCTCGGAATGACTTATGCGAGTGACGATCAAATCGTTGTATATAACAGCGACGGTACCGATTATGTCAGACAGTTCGTTTCTCTTGAATAGGTAGAGTTTTGGCTAAGAGGAATAAACAGAAGAACGGATCCGGAAGATTCACACAGACGATGTCATTAAAGCTGGCAGTATTATTCGTTATGATACTGGTGGCTTTTGCTTTTTTAGGCATGAGACTGTTTGTGATCAACCGTGATAACGGAGATAAATATAAGAAGAGAGTACTGTCACAGCAGTCATATGACAGTATCACCATTCCCGCTAAGCGCGGCGATATAGTTGACCGTAACAATACCAAGATCGCAGTCAGCCAGAAGGTTTATAACGTCTGCGTCGATTCCAAAACGCTCAATAAAGAAGACGGCGCATATATTGAAAGTACACTCTCGGCACTGTATTCTTCGCCGATCGAATTTTCCTACACCAAAGATGAGCTCCGCTCTTTCATCATGTCCAACCCAGGCAGCCAGTACAAGATAGTAGCCAAGAAACAGAGTTATGAAAATGTCAGTGAGATAATGAACATGGCAAATAATCCAAGCCTGTTCCCGGACTTTAAGGGTGTGTGGCTTGAAGATACATATGTCAGACAGTATCCATACAATTCTCTCGCGTGCGACGTCATAGGTTTCGTGCAGGGTGATAACGAGGGTGCCTACGGTCTTGAGGAGTTCTATAACGATACGCTTGTGGGGACGAACGGAAGGGAATACGGATATCTTAACGACGACGAAAACCTGCAGCGTTCATTAAAACCCGCCCAGGACGGAAAGACTCTCGTTACTAGTCTCGACGTCAATATACAGAGTATCGTTGAGAAAAACATTCTCGCATTTAATGAAGCACACCGTGACGAGGCAAGAGAGGGCGCGGGATCATCAAATACAGGTGTCATCATAATGAATCCGAACAACGGCGAGATACTTGCGATGGCCAGCTATCCCGTATTTAACCTTAACGATCCGAGAAATACCGATAATCTCGAAGTTAATGTTGAACTTGATCCCGAAAAGTTCGGACTCATGAACGGTATCCTTGACAGCGATACGGACATTGAAAACATGGATGATGCCGAGATCGCAGAGGCCGTCAGAAAAATGGCCGAGACCGAAAAGAAAGATGATGAGAAGACTGAAAAGCCTGATGAGAACGGATCAGAGGCGGAAGCTGCCGAAGGATCCGACGAACAGGGCGACGAGCAGGAAGCGGTGAAGACGGAAACCGAGCCTGCACAGGATATAGACATAAATATAGGCGGCGAAGAGGAGGAAAAGGATGATTCGGAGCAGAACAGTTCCGATCCTTATGCCGGTCTGTCTTATGCCGAAGCTTATGAGAAGGCATATGAAGATGCCAAAATGGAGGCACTTAACGCACTGTGGAAGAATTTCTGCATCAATTCGACTTATGAACCCGGATCAACGATGAAGCCGTTCACTATGGCCTGCGGACTTGAGGAAGGGATACTGAAGGGCGATGAATCATATGTATGTAACGGTGTTCTCGAAGTCGGAGATCATGAGATCCACTGCAGCAACCGTCTCGGACACGGCACGCTGACTTTTGCCGGAGCGATCGAACAGTCATGTAATATCGCGTTTATGAAGATCGGAGAGAAGATCGGGAAGAGCATATTCATGAAATATAACCAGCTGTTCAATTTCGGCCTGAAGACAAACATAGATCTTACGGGTGAGGCGCTTACCAACTCGCTTGTATTTGATGTCAACACGATGACGCCGACTGACCTTGCGATCAGTTCTTTCGGACAGGGCTTCAATGTTACCATGATACAGATGGTAACCGGATTTTGCAGCCTTATCAACGGAGGATATTACTACAAGCCGCATGTTGTCACCAAGATACTTGATTCCGCGGGAACTACCGTTGAAACCGTTGAACCCAGGATACTCAAGCAGACCGTTTCGGAAGAGACGAGCGCCAAGATCAGGGAACTGTGTATAGGGGTAGTTGAAAACGGTACCGGTAAGAGTGCAAGACCTGCAGGCTACAGGATCGGCGGCAAGACCGGAACGGCCGAGAAATATCCGAGAGACAAGCATAATTATGTCGTTTCTTTTATGTCATTTGCACCTGCCGACGATCCGCAGATAGTATGCTATGTCGTTGTTGATGAGCCGAATACCGGCAATCAGGCCGTATCCAAATATGCGGCTGAACTGTGCAAGGACATCCTGACCGAAGTACTTCCTTATATGGGTATATTCCAGACGGAAGAGCTTACCGAGAAAGAAGCCGAAGAACTTGCCGAGAAGCAGCAGGAATTCTCCAGGGGATCAACTGAAGAGGATAAAGAAGAGGAAGTTACTGGCGAGATAATCGTTGATTCGGAAGAAAACAGCAATTCAGCCATTACATTTGTTGATGAGAACTCTGACAATCCCGACGAGGAAGATCAGACGGAAAGAAAAGTGGAGATCGATCCGGAAACCGGTTATGCGATAGACCCGTCCACGGGAATATTCCTTGATCCGGTCACCGGGGCACCCATAGAACCTGTATCGGATCTTGAGTGATCTGATCTTTGTGCGGAGAGTATATGAGCGGACAGGCCAAGCCCAAAAAGAAAAGAAAATACTTCTTTGATTATACAATGCTGTTCATCGTAATCTTTCTGATGCTGTTCGGACTGGTTATGTTGTATTCGACCAGTTCGTATGAAGCCAACATCAAGTTCGAAGATCCGGCATTTTATTTCAGAAAACAGGCCATAGCATCTGCCATAGGCGTTGCAGTGCTGTTTGCGGTGATGCTGGTGGATTATCATATTGTCCAGAGGTTTGCGGCACTTGCATATGTTGTATCGCTCGTGCTCATATTACTTGTCCTGACACCTCTGGGATATGAAGCGGGCGGCGCGAGAAGATGGCTTAACCTTGGTATGTCGCTTCAGCCTGCCGAAGTTGCAAAGCTTGCACTGATCATCTTTTTCGCATCTGTTGTGTGCAGATTCGGGGACGAAATAAAAGAAAAACGCGGCTTCATACTTGTCCTGCTACTTGCGGTGCCGCATGCGTTCTGCGTGCTTACGATCACCGAGAATCTGAGTTCCGCCATCATTATATTCTGTATAGTGCTCATGATGCTGTTTGTTGCGACTCCGCAGTACAAAGAATACTTTGTGATAGCAGCCGTTGCACTTGCTGTTGCCATTGGCGTGGTGCTTCTGGTCAAATACGACATCATTCCCGCATCTTTGTCATACAGATTTGCCCGTATCAAAGCGTGGCTCGATCCCGAAAGCTATGCGGCGGATAAAGGGTTTCAGACACTTCAGGCATTATACGCGATCGGCTCGGGTGATTTCTTCGGAAAAGGTCTTGGAGAGAGTATCCAGAAGCTCGGTTATCTCCCCGAGGCGCAGAATGATATGATCTTTTCAATAATATGCGAAGAGCTCGGTCTTTTCGGAGCCATAGCAATAATACTTCTGTTCATGCTTCTGATATGGAGGTTCATGGTGATCGCAAACAACGCGCAGGATATGTTCGGGGCTTTGCTGGTCGTCGGAGTGATGGCACACATATCGATACAGGTCATCCTTAACATTGCGGTCGTGACCAATACCATTCCCAATACGGGAATAACCCTTCCGTTCATCAGTTACGGAGGATCGTCCATAGTGTTCCTTCTTGCAGAGATGGGACTGGTCCTGAGCGTTTCGAGAAACATACGACTGGAGGGGTAGGATGAAGGCTCCGGCGATATTTCGGAACAATAAGGCCCTCCGAGTGCTGCTTATTGTCGTTGTCGTAATGGCATTACTGACGGCAGCCGTTTTGTATCTTTGGTATAATTATTCAATAACAAGCGTTACCATTACGGGCAATTCACACTATACGGATGAAGAGATCAAAGATATGGTGTTTACCGGCCCGTATTCGTACAATTCGCTCGTACTGTCTCTGATGTACCGTGATAAGAGCATTGAAGATATCCCGTTTATCGAGAAGATGGATGTGGAGATAATAAATGCCAATTCGGTACGCATAAACGTTTACGAGAAAGCGGTCGCAGGTTATGTCGAATACCTCGGTCACTATATGTACTTTGACAAGGACGGCATCGTTGTGGAAAGCTCTAACAGCATCATGGAAGGGATCCCGTTTGTGACGGGGCTTTCTTTTGATTATGTCGTGCTGCACGAGCCGCTCCCGGTTAAAAAATCATCTGTTTTTTTAACCATACTGAGCGTCACACAGCTTCTCGGAAAATATGATATCCAGACTGACAGGATAGCTTTTGACTCCGAAGAGAACATTACTCTTTATTTCGGGAATGCGCGGGTTTCACTCGGGACGGATGATTTTATCGACGAGAAGATCAATGAGATGCATCTGCTCCTTCCCAAACTGCAGGGATATTCGGGAACGCTTCACATGGAAAACTATGTCGGAGAGGAAGTTAATTTCTCGTTCGATAAAGATAAGGATCCGAATGAGATTTCCGAAGAGGAAAATGACGGGGAAGACGACGAAGAAGATGGTGCAAACGGATCCGAAAACGCCGGCGACGAAGCCGGTGAATAAAAAATATGTAAAAATTGAAAAAAAGTGTTGATAAATTCAGCAAATATATATATTATATGTTTGTATGGGTTTACGTAATATTGTTAACGTAACAAATTGTGGTTGATTTTGTCTTTGATACATACATATATGAGGGATAGTTTAGTGATTGTAAGGAGGAGTCAGACGTGCTGGAGATTAAGAGTAATGAAGTAGAAGCTGCAGCGAGAATTCTCGTCGTCGGGGTCGGCGGGGCCGGAAACAATGCGGTTAACCGCATGGTTGAAGAAAACATTGCGGGAGTTGAATTTCTGGGGGTCAATACAGACAGTCAGGCACTTAAGATGTGCAATTCCCACAGGCTTTTACAGATAGGAGAAAAGCTGACACAGGGTCTGGGAGCCGGAGCTGTTCCCGAGATCGGTGAAAAAGCAGCGGAAGAATCGGCAGAGACTATAGCTACCGCCATAAAGGGGGCACACATGGTATTTGTAACATGTGGTATGGGCGGCGGCACAGGAACCGGTGCGGCACCTGTCATTGCCAAGATAGCAAAAGAGCAGGGTGCTCTTACCGTCGGGATAGTTACCAAACCTTTCAGATTTGAAGCCAGAAAGAGAATGGAAAATGCTATCGGCGGTATTGAAAAGCTTAAACAGAACGTTGATACTCTCATCGTTATCCCGAATGACAAACTTCTCGATATAGTAGACAGAAGAACAAGCATGGCCGATGCACTCAAGAAAGCCGATGAGGTTTTACAGCAGGGTGTCAGAGGTATCACAGATCTTATAAACGTTCCCTCACTTATCAATCTGGATTTTGCGGATGTTCGGACCGTTATGCAGGACAAAGGTATCGCTCATCTCGGTATCGGTATGGCCAGCGGCGATGACAAGGCTGTTGAAGCAGTTAAACTTGCCGTCAATTCTCCGCTCCTTGAAACGACCATTCAGGGCGCGAGCGATCTGATAGTTAATATTTCCGGTGATATTTCACTTTATGACGCTTATGATGCGGTAGAGTACGTACGCGATATCACAGGTGATGAGGTCAACCTCATCATGGGTGCAAGAGATGATACAAGAGATGCCGATACGTGTACGGTTACCGTATTTGCAACAGGTATTGATGAAAATGCGGCAAAAGCCGCTGCGGCAGCACAGCCTGTCAATAAATACGCAAGAAGGCCCCAGCAGGGTATGGGAATGCCCGGTATGGGTATGTCGGGAGCACAGATGGGCGTCAATATGCCCGGTGTGAACGGACTCGGTGGTCAGATGGGCGGTCAGATGATGCAGGGCATGCAGGGTATGGCGCAGCCTATGTACGGATCACAGATGGGTACGTATCAGCAGCCGATCTCTCCCGGAATAAATGCAAATCCCGGGATCAATCAGCCCGGCATAACCGGTACCATGCCTTTACAGCCCGGTATTTCCGCAACACAGCAGGGTATTCCGACACCGTCGCAGCCGACGCAGCGTACAGTAAGTTCTTTATCCGGTATTTCAAGACCCGCCGCTCCGCTTGAGAGCAAGGTCGAAGCCAAGTCGATAAAGATACCGGATTTCCTTAAGAATAATAAGTAAAGAACAGGAGAGAACTTATGAAGTGTCCATTTTGCGGTCATGAGAACACCAGGGTTATAGACAGCCGCCCTGCAGATGATAACAATTCAATCAGACGTCGCAGGGTATGCGATGAATGCGACAAGAGATTTACAACATATGAGAAGGTGGAGACGATCCCCATTATTATCATCAAGAAGGATAATAACAGGGAAACATACGACAGATCCAAGATAGAAGCCGGAATACTCCGTGCATGTCACAAACGTCCGGTATCCGCTTCAAGGATCAGCCAGATCGTAGATGAAGTTGAAACATCCATTTTTTCATACGAAGACAAAGAGATACCGAGCAGTATCATAGGCGAACTGATCATGGGCAAGCTCAAGGATCTTGATGCTGTGGCATATGTAAGATTCGCATCGGTATACAGAGAGTTCAAGGATGTAAACACATTCATGGACGAGTTGAAAAAGGTTCTTAAATAGTATATAATTTCATACAGGCAGTTATACTCCGCACCGTATGTACGGCGCGGAGTGTTTTATGCAAATATCTGATCGAGAGGAGATCACAGAAATGAGTAAGAGACGTATTTTGGCGCTCGTTTTATGTGTGGCATTGATCCCGGCTGTTGCACTGACGGCATGTTCAGGTGATAAGTCGGATGCTTCTTCCAAGATAGTGATCGGTATTCCGCAAGATCTTGAAGACAGTCTTGACCCACATGAAGCAACAGCGGCAGGAACCAGAGAAGTATTGTTCAATGTTTATGAAGGACTTTTAAAACCTGATCCGACCGGAGATATCGTACCTGCAGTTGCAAGTGATTATTCGGTTTCCGTTGACGGGTTTACATATTCCTTTATATTAAGAGACGGCGTGAAGTTTCATGATGGTACAAATGTAGAGGCGGAAGATGTTAAGTACAGCATAGAAAAATGTGCCGGTCTTACGGGCGGACAGGTGCTCATAGCAGGACTGTCCAACATTGAAAGTGTCGAGATAGCAGATAAAAATCTTATCGATATCACTTTAAAAGAACCCGATATGGATTTTCCCGCATATATTGCCAATACAAATGCGGCGATCATTCCGAGGAGCAATTCAAAACCGGCAACGAATCCGATCGGAACCGGACCGTATATGTATGTCTCACGTTCACCGCAGGATAACATAGTACTGAAGAAGTTTGACGGATATTGGGGAACTCCCGCCAATATAGAGGATGTTACACTTAAGATCATTCCCAACGCGGACTCAATAGTTATGAACTTAAACGGCGGCGCTGTTGACATGTTTGCAAGACTTACCGTCACACAGACACAGCAGCTTAACGATAACTTTGAGGTATTGGAAGGTGAGATGAACCTTGTTCAAGCACTGTATCTTAACAATGCCGTTAAACCTTTTGACAATGTTGATGTACGTCGTGCTCTTTCATATGCCGTTGATGTCGATAACATACTGGAACTGACAAGCGAGAAAAAGGGCTTTCCGGTAGGAAGCAGCATGTTCCCGGCATTCAGTAAATACTATATCGATCTGTCGGATTCATATCCCACTGATATTGAAAAGGCCAAGGAACTGCTTGCATCGGCAGGTTATCCTGACGGATTTTCCTTCTCCATAACGGTTCCTTCAAACTATCAGCCCCATGTGGAGGCTGCACAGGTCATATCCGAACAGCTGAAAAAGATCGGTGTAAATGCGAATATCAAGCTTGTTGAATGGAACACATGGCTGTCGGATGTATATACGGCAAGAAATTATGAAGCGACCGTGATAGGAGTGGATGCGTCATCCCTTACCGCAACGGCAATGCTTGACCGCTTTGTATCTGATGCGGAGAACAACTTTACCAACTACTCGGATCCGGCGTATGATGAACTCTTTGCAAAGCTTTATATTACACCCGGTGATGAAGAAAGAGTTGAGATATACAAGGAACTTCAGAAGAATCTTGCCGAGAATGCGGCAAATGTATATATTCAGGATATGGCTGAATTCGTGGCTCTTTCCGACAAATACGAAGGATATACGTTCTATCCGCTGTATGTACAGGACTTTGCCAAACTGAAATTAAAAGGACAGTGATATGAAAGCTGTCCTGAAAAAACTGCTTACATTTATAATAACCGTTCTGCTCGTCACCCTGTTCGTTTTCGTTGCCTTTGAAATGATACCGGGTGACGCGGCAACGGCCAGGCTTGGTATCAATGCCACACCCGAAGCGCTTGAGAAGATGCGTGAGGAGATGGGACTTACCAGGCCGTTTTTTGTACGCTATTTTTCATGGCTCGGGTCTTTTTTCTTCGGTGATATGGGAGTGTCGTATTCGTATGGGGTGAGTGTCAGATCGATGCTCGCGTCAAAGCTTCCCATAACACTTACTCTGACACTCATGGCTTTTATCATGGTTGTTGTGCTTTCTATCCCCATCGGGCTGTATTCATCCAAATATGAGGACAGAGTATTTGCAAAGGTTATTGACGTATCCGGACAGCTTGTCATGTCGATCCCGCCGTTCTTTCTCGGAATCCTGGTAACGTATGTGTTCGGAATGCTTCTTCACATGTTCACGCCGGGCGGATTCGTATCATATGATATCAACTTCGGAAAATTCATATCGTATCTTATATTTCCAGCGTTGGCCATAGCCGTTCCGAAAGCCGCCATGAGTACGAAACTGTTGAAGACGTCAATACTGTCGGAGCGTCGTCTTGACTATGTCAGGACAGCTTACAGCAGAGGGAATTCGACGATGGATGTGCTGTACAAGCACGTTCTTAAAAACGCTGTCATTCCGGTCATAACATTTCTCGGAATGACGCTTGCCGATATCGTTGCCGGAAGTCTTGTCATAGAACAGGTTTTTTCCATTCCCGGATACGGAAGACTGCTCATATCCTCGATAGCCAACAGGGATTATCCCGTTGTACAGGCCATTATAGCAATAATAGCGATGATAGTTATCTTCATAAATCTTCTTGTGGATGTAACTTATCAGGTTCTGGATCCGAGACTGCGGGGGAATTGATCATGAAGAATTTAATGTTCCGGATCAGGAAAAATCCCGAGATGTATATAGGAGCCGCGATAATCGTTGTAATGCTTGCGATCATCATATGCGGAGTGATCTTTTCTCCGTATGATCCTGATGCCATGGATGCTTCGGCCAAATTTGCCGACCCGTCACCGGCACATCCGATGGGATGCGATAATTTCGGCAGGGATCTTTACGCCCGCCTTTCCATAGGTGGTGCGACCACGCTGTTCATCGCGGTCGCGACCGTATTTATCGGAGTGATCTTCGGTATTATCATAGGTGCTCTTACAGGGTATTACGGTGGAGTCGTTGATGAGATACTCATGAGGTTTAATGACGCGGTTCTTGCGTTCCCGAGCATACTCCTGGCATTGGTTTTTATATCTTTATTCGGCAGCGGCACCTTTAAAGTTATCATTTCGCTCGGTATACTTTTCATCCCGAGCTTTGCAAGGATCGTCAGGTCGGAGTTCATGAGATGCTCCAAGCTTGACTACGTCAGGTCCGCCAGACTCATGGGAGCGGGTGATCTTCGTATTATGTTTGTGCATATTCTGCCCAATATAATCCCGGTTCTTTTATCTTCGACGGTCATAGGTTTTAACAATGCCGTTCTGGCCGAGGCCAGCATGAGTTTTCTCGGCATAGGAGTGCAGCCTCCTTCATCATCACTCGGAAGGATGCTTTCGGAAGCACAGGCTTTCCTTTTTTCGGAGCCGAGCTATGCCATTATAACCGGAGTTACCATAGCACTGATAGTATTGGGATTTTCACTTTTGGGAGACGGTTTAAAGAAAAATGCTTGAAGTAACAGACCTTCACATTGAAATAGAGGATTCAGTCATACCGGAGACGGTTGTGTATGATTTTGACATATCCGTATCTGCCGGGGAGATAGTCGGTATAGTCGGGGAGTCCGGCTCGGGAAAATCAATGTCCGCACATGCCATTGCCGGCCTTCTGTCCAGAAAGGACATGAAGAAGAAGGGCAGGATAGTATTTGAGGGCGAAGAACTTCTGACAGTATCAAGGTCCCGTCTTCGTAAGATCCAGGGGGATGATATTGCTGTCGTATTCCAGGAACCGATGACCAGTCTTAATCCGGTACTGACGATAGGAACGCAGGTTGAGGAGGCTCTCAGGATACACAGCGATCTGTCGGATGAAGAACTGAAAAAGTCGGCACTCGAGATGATGCGGCTGGTGGAACTTGATGATGTCGAAGAACTGTATTACAAATATCCCCATGAACTGTCCGGAGGTATGCGTCAGCGCGTGATGATAGCTGCCGCACTGATATGCGATCCCAAGCTGCTGATCGCCGATGAGCCGACAACTGCGCTTGATGTTACGATACAGGCGCAGATCATAGAACTGTTAAAAAAGATTAACCGTGAGAAAGGCACCGCCATTTTATTCATTTCTCACGACCTCAGCGTCGTCAGGAGCCTGTGCGGCAGAGTGGTTGTCATGAACAGGGGACGGATAGTCGAACAGGGCGATGCGGAGGAAGTATTTAACAATCCGAAAGAAGAGTATACAAAGAATCTGATAGAAGCCATTCCGAAGTTTTGCAAGATCGCGGTCCCTAAGAAAAATACGGACAGGAAGCCGCTCCTTGAGGTAAGATCAGTCAGCGCCAGGTATAAAAAGGTCACGGGTTATCTTATCCCGGGCACAAAACAGAAAACGATAGTCAAAAATGCTTCCTTTACAATGTATGAAGGTGAGATCATGGGACTTGTCGGTGAGAGCGGAAGCGGTAAGACCACTCTCGGAAAGACTATCCTCGGTATGCTCGATGATACGGAAGGAGAGATAATCCATTACTCGAAAATGCCGCAGATGATCTTTCAGGATCCATACGGATCCCTTAATCCAACCAAAACAATAGGATGGATACTGCAGGAGCCCCTCAGGATAAAAGGCGGCTTCAGTGCAAAGGAACGATCGGAAAAGGCAAAGGAAATGCTTTCTCTGGTCGGACTTGATGAGGGAATACTTGCAAGGAGACCGAGTGCCCTTTCCGGCGGACAGCGTCAGAGAGTGTGCATAGCTTTGGCTCTTATGCTCGAGCCTAGACTCATTATCGCGGATGAGCCTGTTTCCGCACTTGATGTGACCGTTTCCAATCAGGTCATCAATCTGCTCATAGAACTTAACAAAAAGCTCGGGATCGCCATCCTGTTCATATCCCATGATCTGAAAGTTGTATATGAGCTGTGTTCGAGGATAATAGTTATGAAAGACGGGGAGATCGTTGAACAGGGAACTGATGAGGAAATATTCAACAATCCTAAGAAAGAATATACAAAACAGCTGTTATTGAGCGCGGGATATACTGATTAAGCGGTCTTGGAGTTTTTTTCAATTTTTTTTGAACAACAGTTAACATTTATCATTTTTTGCCGATATAAGTATTGCAAACAACAATAAATGTGATATAATTATACTCGTACTGATTATGTTAACTTAGTCGGTACGGGGGTGAGGGTAAAAAAATGATAAAGGGAATCGGTAATTTTCAATCTGTTAATTTTAATGAACTGAACAGGATACAGAACGATCAGAATTCCGTTCAGATCAAGCAGGCTCAAAAAGAGGAGACCGGGCGTCAGCAGGGCAGGGAGCAGGTAGCAGCTCCTTCAGCAATAGATTTAAGGCTTAATGATATACGCCCGCGGCAGAATGCGACTCTTGAAGATATATCTCTCAGTCTCAATGAGCCCAGTGGGTTCGAGATGAAGGGCAGGGAGTCGGATCTTGAAGATCTTGATATCGAAAAGGCCGTATCCGATATGCAGAAAGATCAGGCTCTTATGCAGTACCAGTATTTTGTAGGAGATTCCGGACTGTATAACGGCGAGGACGGCATAGTTATAGCCAAGTGATTTCAGATCAATGATAATAAACATAACCTCTTGCATTTTGCAGGAGGTTTTTTTATACTCATTTTCATGAGTGAAAGCAGAAAAAAAGAAATATGGGCATGCTTCGGCCTGCTCTTTGTGACCATATGCTGGGGAGTCGGGTTTGTATTCGTAAAAACCTCAGTGGATGTAATGCCGCCGCTGTACCTGCTTGGGTTCAGATTTTCAATAGCGTGCGTTATATTATGTATCATCTTTATCAGAAAGCTTATCCGTTCATCAAAGAAAGTGATCGTAAACGGTACGATAATAGGTGTTGTATTATTTATTGCAATGGGACTTCAGACTTACGGATGTAAGTATACGACCGCCGGAAAGAACGCATTTCTTACGACAATATATGTTATTCTTGTTCCGTTCATGCATTTCCTTTTTAATAAAGTCAAGCCGCATCTTCGCTATATTGTTGCTGCGGTTATCGGTTTCTGGGGGATAGGACTGATATCTCTTAACGAGAGATTTACCATAGAAACAGGTGATATACTTACGCTTCTGTGCGGTTTCTTCTATGCACTGCAGATAGTACTGATCGCACGTTATACGAGCGGAGAGGATCCTATCACACTTGTTATATGGGAATTTTTGGTAACATCTGTTCTTTCTTTTGCATCGGCAGCTGTTTTTGACGGACCGCTCAGGCCTGAAATGTTCACACGTGATTCGATCACCGGTGTGCTGTTTCTTGCCGTGTTCGCTTCACTGTTCGGTTTCGGACTGCAGATCGTATGCCAGAAGTATGCACCTCCGTCACCGGCGGCCATAATAATGGGAATGGAAGCGGTATTCGGGGCTCTGGCCTCGTATTTCATGCTCGGTGAGGAAATGACGACCAAAATGATCATCGGATGTGTGATGATGATCGTTTCAATGCTTATGGTCGAGATAGATATCGTTAGTTATTTTTATCCTGACGAGTATATGGACAGTGCATATGACATAGATTACCGGAAGCTGTATGAGGAAGGGATCAGGGGGATCATATTTGATATCGACAATACACTTGTAATGCATGACCATCCTCCAGACGAACGGTCCGTAAAGCTTCTGCGAATGCTTTCCGGTATGGGTTTTAAGATCCTGTTCTTGTCCAACAATAAGGAAGGCCGGGTAAAATCATTCCGGGATGACAGTATTCCGGAAGCGATGTACATATTTAAGGCGGCAAAGCCCAGAAGAGGCGGATACATACGGGCCATGAACATGATGGGAACCGACGGATCATCAACGGTTTTCATAGGAGACCAGCTGTTCACGGATCTGTGGGGAGCAAAGAGAACAGGGATAAGAAGCATACTTGTAAAACCCATAGATCCTAAAGAGGAGATACAGATAGTACTTAAAAGAATACTCGAGAAGATAGTTTTATCATCATATAAGAGAAAAAACAGTTGAATTATTAAAAGGTCTAATGTAAACTATTGAAGAATCTTTTTGGGACGAACATATACATTTATCAAGGAGGAGTATCGAATGATCTCAGCTGGTGATTTTAGGAACGGCATTACTGTTGAAATCGACGGACAGATCTTTCAGATCGTTGAGTTTCAGCATGTTAAGCCGGGTAAAGGCGCAGCCTTTGTCAGAACCAAATTAAAGAATATCGTAAACGGTGGTGTTGTTGAGAAATCTTTCCGTCCTACGGAAAAGTTTGAACAGGCACGTATCGATAGAAAAGACATGCAGTATCTGTACAATGACGGAGATCTGTATTACTTCATGGATACCGAGAACTATGAGCAGATAGCTCTTAACGGCGAAACAGTCGGTGATGCATTAAAGTTCGTTAAGGAGAACGAGATGGTCAAAGTCTGCGGACACAAGGGCAATGTGTTTGCCATAGAGCCGCCTCTTTTTGTTGAACTTGAGATTACCGAGACAGAGCCCGGATTTAAGGGTGATACGGCCACAGGAGCCACGAAGCCCGCTACGGTGGAGACAGGTGCAAATGTCAATGTGCCTCTTTTCGTGGATCTCGGAGACAAGATCAAGATCGACACACGAACCGGAGAATATCTTTCACGAGTATAATTTGGATGGATCTGCGAAGGGCTGCGAACGCAGCCTTTTTTTTGTGCTTTTATCCGATCCGTTTTTTCACCTCATCATCAATACCCAAAAAGGAGAAAAATATGGATTATACGGAATTTTTAAACGCAGTCTGCGACTATATCAATGAGACCGCAACGGATGTAAAGGTCGGCGTACATACAGCGATCAAGAATAACGGCGTAAAGCTCATGGGGCTGACTTTTAACAGGGAAGGCTACAATGCTTCGCCCACGATCTACATGGAGAATTATTATACCGAGTATATGAACGGCAGCGATATAAGTGAGATCGGAGACAGACTGCTGGCTCTGTATTATGAAAATGATCTTGCGGTAAACTGCGACATGTCGTTCTTCGATGATTTTGATCATATCAAGGACAGACTCTACATAAAGCTCATCAACAGGGAGAAGAATAAGGATTTCTTAAAAGAAGCCCCGTTTGAGGAGTTTCTTGATCTTGCGATAGTCCCCTATGTAAGGATATATGACAAAAAGATTGGAAACGGACTGATAATGGTCAGGAACGAGCATCTTAAGCTCTGGGGAGCGGATGCCGGGACAGTCATAAACATTGCCAGGAAGAATACACATGACCATGATGATTTTTGCATCAGCCATATAGCGGACGTTTTAAGAGGCCTCGGAGCGGGCATGGCTCTTCCGGAGGCGGACGACACAGAAGTACCGATGTACGTTGTCACGAACAGAAGGATGACAAACGGTGCAGCCGTGATCACGATGAAGGACAAGCTGCGTGAGTATGCCGGTATAATGGGCGGAGATTATATGATCATCCCGAGCTCGGTAAATGAGGTTATCCTTATCAAACAGGGCTCCTGTGTGTGTGACAGGCTGGACGACATGATAAGGGAGGTCAATGCAACCCAGCTGGGTCCTGATGATGTTCTGGCCGATCACGCGTACAGGTATTCATTAAAGGATGAAGTCTTGATATTTTAATACCCCTATGTTATAGTAAACTACGTGTGAAATCGGACTTTTTGCTTATTTTCCGATATGCACTCGTAGCTCAGTGGATAGAGCAGCGGTTTCCGGTGCCGCGTGTCGGGGGTTCGAATCCTCTCGGGTGCAGTGCTTTATCCGGTTGAGCTCAAAAGATCAAAGAGGTTTAGACTGTATGGCAAAAAAAGGTTTTAAAGAGTATATGTCCAGGCATTACCGCTATTTTATAATAGGAGCTCTATTTGTTGCGCTCATAGTTGTACTTATTGTTGTATGGGTCAGAAAATCCGACAGCAAATCGGCTGAGGATGAGAATGCTTCAACGATACCGGAACTTGAGACTACAGTGGATGTTCCGAAAGATAAATATGAAGAAAATGCCTATCCCGATGTCAATTCCCTTGTCTCTTCATATCTGGGGGCTATGAGCACGGGAGATACGGTCACCATGGCTTCGCTTTCATCTTCACTTTCCGATGATATGAAGGCTTTTTACGAGGCGCAGGCCAAGTATGTCGGCAATTACTCCAACTATAACGTTTATACGAAGAAAGGACCTGCCGAGAATTCCTATTTCCTGCTCGCCACATATGATCTTCTGATACAGGGATACAATACACCTCTTCCCGCACTTATTTCGCTTTATGTGTGCAGAAACGATTCAGGCTCGCTTTACATCAATTCGGAGAGTCTGTCTGCCGACGAAGAGGCATATATACTCGAACTTGTTGCACAGAAGGATTTCGCGGATCTGATCAATCAGGTTGAGATGGATTATAATGCGGCGCTCGAATCGGATTCAGCACTTTCGGCTGCCGCAAGTGCATTAAAAGACGAGATCAACAAGGATGCCCAGGAGATACTCGTGGCAAAACAGCAGAAGGATCTTGAGGATGCGGCACAGGCCGAAGCGGCTGAGGCGGCTGCGGCAGCTGCAGCAGCGTCTTCACAGGTTAAATGTACAAGCGACAACGTCAATATCCGTGCTTCGGCAAGTACCGAAGCGGAGAGCATCGGAAAGACCAAGACCGGCGATGTATATACAAGATACGAAAAGATGGAGAACGGCTGGAGCAAGATAGATTACAACGGGACGGAAGCTTATATCAAGAGCGAGTATCTTGAACCGGTCGAGTCCGAATCTTCAGAGTCGGAAGAAGGCGAGAGCACAGGATCAAGCGTTGCAAACTTAAAGCCCGGCGACAAGATAACCGTAAAAGAGAACGTGAATGTGCGTAAGAGTGCCAGTGAGACAGGCGAGAAGATATCAACGGCATACCGAGGCGAACAGTTCGAGCTTGTGGCACTGGAAAACGGATGGTGTAAGATAAAGTATAAAGGTGAAGATGCTTACGTCAAAGCGGATTACGTCGAGTGATCATCGGTTTTGAAGATCGATCTTAAAAGCCCCGTAAACGTTTGTTTATGGGGCAATATTATATATAAGTTACGGCAGGTAGGGACAGTTGAGTGAAGATAAGAGGATAAACAAATATCTTGCTGAAGCCGGCGTTTGCTCAAGACGCGGTGCCGATGCGCTTGTGGAATCCGGAAAGGTTCTTATAAACGGCGTTGTTGCAATGAACGGATCAAAGGTATCGGAAGGTGATACCGTGACCGTTAACGGAAAAAAGATCAAAGGACCTGCAGAAAAGGTATACCTTGCTTTCTATAAACCTGCCGGGATCGTATGTACGGCGGAAAAGAGAGAAGAGAACAATATCATGGACTATATAGATTATCCTGTCAGGGTAACATACTGCGGGAGACTGGACCGTGATTCCGAAGGACTGCTTCTGCTCTCAAATGACGGTGATTTTATCGAGGCACTCATGAGAGGCAGCCACGGCCACGAAAGAGAATATCTTGTCAGGGTTAACAAACCCGTTACGGATGATTTTATACAGAAGATGGAAAACGGAATGTTTCTGCCGGAACTGAATGTGACCACCAAAAAGAGCAGGGTCAGAAAGATATCCGATGTAACATTTACGATAACGCTCACACAGGGACTGAACAGACAGATCAGGAGAATGTGCCGCGAATGTGATTACCACGTAAGGTTTTTAAAACGTGTCAGGATCGAAAACATCCAGCTTGGGGATATGGAGCCGGGTGCATACAGGCAGCTTGAAAAGGATGAACTAGCGGAACTGAAGAGGAGAGTGTATGGACAAAAACGCCAGGCTCCGTGAACTGACGGAAACACTCAACAGGGCGTCAAAGGCTTATTATGCCGAGGATGCCGAGATAATGAGCAATTATGAATATGACAGGCTGTATGATGAGCTTGCGGAACTCGAGAGCAGTACGGGTATTGTTCTTGAGGACAGTCCCACACGCCGGGTGGGCTATGAGGCGGTTGATGAGCTGCCGAAGGAGCGGCATGCTTCACCGATGCTGTCGCTTGACAAGACAAAGGACCGGGAGGCTCTTAAAAGCTGGCTGAACGGACAGGACGCACTTCTGTCGTGGAAACTTGACGGACTGACCATTGTTCTGACTTATGACAACGGTGAACTGTCAAAGGCCGTCACGCGCGGAAACGGTGAAGTCGGAGAGGTCATCACTCCGAACGCCAAAACGTTTGTGAACATCCCTTTGTCTATCCCCTTCAAAGGAATACTGATACTTAGGGGAGAGGCGGTCATCGGATACAAGGATTTTGAGCAGATCAACGAATCGATCGCGGATGCCGGCAGCAGATACAAAAACCCGAGAAATCTGTGTTCAGGTTCGGTCAGGCAGCTGAACAGCGCCGTTACAGCCAAAAGACATGTGAGATTTTTTGCGTTTACTCTTGTGTCTGCCGATGGGGTTGATTTTGGCGGAAGGAGACACAAACAGCTCGAGTTTCTGGCCGAACAGGGTTTTGATGTGGTTGAGTACCACCATGTCACTCCTGATACGATCATCGATACGATCGAACGGTTCGCACAAAGCGTAGGCAGTTACGACATACCGTCAGACGGGCTGGTGCTGACCCTTGATGATCTTGAATATGCTTCGGGGCTTGGCATGACTTCCAAGTTTCCGAGGGATTCGATAGCATTTAAATGGGCGGATGAGACACAGGAGACGACACTGCTTGAGATGGAATGGAGTCCTTCGAGGACCGGACTGATCAATCCCGTAGCGATCTTTTCTCCGGTTGAGCTTGAGGGAACGACGGTATCAAGAGCAAGTGTTCATAATATCAGTATAATAGAATCACTTGAGCTTGGTATAGGTGACAGGATCACCGTATACAAAGCCAACATGATCATCCCGCAGATCGCCGACAATCTTACGAGAAGCGGTAACCTCCCGATCCCTGACAGGTGTCCTGCGTGTAACGGCCCGGTTAAGATCGCAAATGACAACGGGACTAAGACACTGGTATGTACCGACAGCGAGTGCAGCGCCAAGAAGATCAAAAGTTTCTGCCTGTTTGTCGGCCGTGACGCCATGCAGATAGACGGACTGAGCGAGGCGACCCTCGAGAAGTTCATAGGCAGGGGTATGATACATGAATATGCGGATATTTACAGGCTTGAACGGTTCCGTGATGAGATATGTGAGATGGAGGGCTTCGGGGAAAGATCGTTTGATAACCTTCTGAAGAGTATAGAAAAGAGCCGGGATACCGAGCCGGCCCGTCTCATATACAGTCTCGGGATACCGAATGTCGGTCTGGCCAACGCCAAAGTCCTTTGCCGTTTTTTTGATCAGGATATAGACAGGATAAGAAAGGCAGATATTGAAACGCTTTCCGCAATTGACGGGATAGGAGAAGTGATCGCCGGCAGTATAGTATCATTTTTCGAAAACGATCGGAATAATACCGTACTTGATGATCTGCGGGAATATCTTCGCATTCACCTGCCCGAATCCCCGGGGGGAGAGGCGCACCTTTCCGGAATGACTTTTGTTATAACAGGTTCTCTCGAGCATTATTCAAACCGCAATGAGCTGAAGGATGTCATTGAGAACCTCGGAGGAAAGGTTGCGGGATCGGTAAGCAGTAATACAACCTGTCTTATAAACAATGACGTTGCATCGGCTTCTTCAAAGAACCGGAAAGCGAGAGAGCTTGGCATACCGGTTGTATCGGAGGGAGATTTTATAAGGGATTATCTGAAACAGGAATAACCGGAAAGGCTGTCCATACAAAGGAGAGGATGACAAAATGCCCATCAAGATACAGGATTCACTGCCGGCGCAGGCGATACTTGAGAATGAGAATATCTTCGTGATGACGGAATTTCGCGCGATGCATCAGGATATACGTCCGCTGAACGTACTCATACTCAATCTGATGCCTACGAAGGAAGTTACCGAAACACAGCTTCTTCGGAAATTGTCCAATTCGCCGCTGCAGGTCAATATCGAACTTTTGCAGACTGCGAGCTATACTCCGACACACGTGGATGCAACACATCTCGACAGCTTTTATACGACCTTCGATAAAGTCAGGAGCCGGAAGTTTGACGGGATGATAATAACGGGTGCCCCGCTGGAGCATGTGGAGTACGAGGACGTTGCGTACTGGGATGAGTTGTGCGAGATAATGAAATGGACAGAAAATCACGTGCACTGCACTTATTTCCTGTGCTGGGGTGCATATGCGGCTTTTTATTATTTTTACGGTATCAAGCATACATTTTATGATGAGAAGCTTTCCGGGATATACGAACATAAGGTTTTAAAGCCGACATCTCCGCTCTTTCGTGGGTTTGATGATGTTTTTCATGCGCCGCAGTCGAGGGAGATATATGTGACGGCAGAACAGATCAATGCCGTCCCCGAACTGGAACTTATGGCAGATTCCGACGAAGCCGGGGTCACGATCGTCAAGACCGAAGACTCGAGAAAGTTTTTTGTTACCTGCCATGCAGAGTATGATGCCGACACTCTTGCCAATGAATACTTCCGGGATCTGGACAAAGGACTCGATCCTCACATCCCCAGGAACTATTTTCCTGATGACGATCCGAAGAATACGCCGGTTGTAAACTGGCGCTCAACGGGACAGCTGCTTTATACCAACTGGCTTAACTACTATGTATATCAGTCAACACCGTATGATGTTGAATCCATCGGCGAGCTAGCCGATCAGCAGATGTGATATAATCATTATTACTTTAAGAAGGAGGACTTGAACATGGAAATGAAGTTTTATCGTTGCGCTCACTGCGGACAGATCGTTGCGATCGTAAAAGGTACGGGGGTTCCCATTATGTGTTGCGGGGAAGCCATGCAGGAGATTGTTCCCGGAACTACCGATGCTTCGGTTGAAAAACATGTACCTGTAGTGTCAACTGACGGAAATAAAGTTACGGTAAGTGTCGGAAGTGCCGAGCATCCTATGCTTGATGAGCATTATATTGAGTGGATAGCACTCGAGACAAAGCAGGGCAATCAGAGAAAATCACTGTCACCGGGAGATAAACCTCAGGCATGCTTCTGCCTTTGTGAAGGTGATGAGGCAGTGGCGGCGTATGCGTACTGCAATCTTCACAGTTTATGGAAGAGTTGAATCGATCGGATAATACAGAGCAGGAAGGAGAGAGGATACATGGGAAACAAATATTCAGGAACACAGACGGAGAAGAATCTTGAAGCTGCTTTTGCAGGCGAATCTCAGGCAAGGAACAAGTATACATATTTTGCTTCTAAGGCAAAAAAAGAAGGATTTGAGCAGATAGCCGCACTGTTTCTGGCAACTGCGGACAACGAGAAGGAACATGCCAAGCTGTGGTTCAAGGAGCTTGAAGGAATAGGATCCACAGCCGAGAATCTTGCAGCTGCTGCAGACGGTGAGAACTACGAATGGACCGATATGTACGAGGGTTTTGCCAAAACAGCGGAAGAGGAAGGTTTTCCCGAGCTTGCGGAAAAATTCAGAGGCGTTGCCGCGATCGAGAAGAGGCATGAGGAAAGATACCGTGCACTGCTTCATAATGTGGAAGCTCAGGAAGTGTTTGCAAAGAGCGAAGTAAAAGTATGGGAGTGCAGGAACTGCGGACATATCGTAGTCGGTACAAATGCTCCCGATGTATGCCCTGTGTGTGCACATCCTCAGAGCTATTTTGAGATCAGCGCACAGAATTACTAGAAAAGGGTTATTCCGGAGAATACAATGAAAAAACTAGAAGAGTATATTACGAGTATTCCCGATTTTCCCGAGAAGGGGATAATATTTCGGGATGTTACTTCCGTGCTGCAGGATGCAGACGGGTTCCGGCTTGCTGTTGATTCTTATATGAAAATGCTCGAAGGAGTGGAATTTGATGTCGTGGTCGGTATCGAAGCAAGAGGCTTCATATTCGGAGCGACACTGGCGTATCTTCTTCACAAGCCGTTTATACCCGCACGAAAGCCCGGCAAACTGCCCCGGGAGACGGTATCGATGGAATATGAGCTTGAGTACGGGACCGATTCCATAGAACTTCATGCGGATGCTGTCACGCCGGGACAGCGTGTCGTTCTCGTTGATGATCTTATCGCAACGGGAGGTACGGTCGAAGCTGTTGCAAAGCTTGTTGAAAGACTTGGCGGAAAAGTGGTCAAGATCGTGTTCCTGATGGAACTTGCCGGCCTTGCCGGACGACAGAGACTGTCCGGATATGATATCGATTCGGCGATCATATACGAGGGAAAGTAAGTTTTTGCTCAGAATTGTGCGTAGATAAATGCGCCGCTTCCGAAATAAGCGAACATGCCTGTTGCGATGATAAGGACGCACAGAGCTATGCGGCCGTACATTGTATCAAGCGGCAGCGGTTTTAACGGATTGTTGCCGTTGGCTCTTACAATACCGGCTATCTCGGTCAAGAGAAGCACTCCGGCAAAGATAAACGTGTATGTATAGTAGTATGCGGCTCCGGGAGCGAGCGTCACTATGCGGGAGAATACCGTCCATGCACCGGCAAGGGTCGGCATGCGAAACGGTATCCACAAAAAGTTTACAAACAGAAAAGTTATGATCATAGAGAGGATACGGGGAGTTTTCACCGTATCTTTTCTGTTTTCGGAAATAAATCTGTGAACGACCTGTCCGAGACCGTGAAGCATTCCCCATATGAGAAAGTTTACGGTAGAGCCGTGCCAGAGGCCGCTTATCACCATAACGAGAAATATGTTTATGTAGGTGCGCATCTTACCTTTGCGGCTGCCTCCGAGCGGTATATATACATAATCGCGAAGCCACGTGGAAAGACTTATGTGCCATCTTCTCCAGAATTCGGAAGGAGTGGCGGAGATGTACGGCAGATTGAAATTCGCCATGATATCATAACCGAGAAGCGATGCGGCAGCTGTTGCCATATATGAATATCCCGCAAAATCAAACAGAAGCTGAAGGGTATATGCAACGGATGTCAGAAACAGCGTGATCCCGCTGTAAACAAGAGGCGCTTCATATACACGGTCAACAGCGACAGACAGCCTGTCAGCCATGACGAACTTCATGAAAACGCCGGCGGCAAGAAGCCAGATCGCTCGTTCAACCCTTCCGAATGTCAGCTTTTTGCGGGCAGACAGCTGGGGGATCATATCCTTTGATTTCATTATCGGACCCGATATGACCGTCGGGAAGAAGCTTATATATACAAGAACTTCCGTCAGCGAAGGAAAGCGTGAATATTCGTCCCTGTAAACATCGGCGATAAAACTGATGGCCATGAGCATATAAAATGACAGTCCGACAGGAAGGGAAGCGCCGCTTAAATATTTGAAATAACACAGCACCCCGACCTGAACGGCTATTACTGCCAGGCAGATCTTTTTTGTATCGGTATGAGATGTTCTCTTTACATGATAAACGTACCTTCCTCCGGCATATGTAAAGAGCGACAGCCCGATAAGAAGAGCAAGAGAGCCTGCATCAAGGAAAGAATAAAATATATAATTTATAATCAGAAGAACTATGAGAAATATGTTCATCGGATCACCTTTTTAAGTTCTTCGGCCATCATCTCGTGTGCGGCAGCGTTTACGTGTCCGTCACCCGGGGTCGTATTGGAAAAGCCGTAGGGGATGATGTGTTCTTCATTGTAAGCACGAAGGAACGTATCTGTCATATCTACAAAATCAATACCGTTGGCGGCACAGACTTTTTTATAGTAACTCTCCGCATTGTTTGTAAGTATCCTCATGCTTCCGTCATCCATAAGTCTGACAGCGGGATGATACAGTATAATGACCTGTTTATCCGTTTTACTCCTTATAAAATGCATCAGATCATCAAGAGCTGTTTCAAAATCGCCCTCATATTCACTGCGCCAGAAATCCGGGTCCAGAATATCACTTTCTGCCTCTTCTGATTTTTTTGAATCCCGGTATGTATAATACTGCTTGTGGAGAAGACGCAGAAGAGGGAGATACTGCTTGGCTTTTATTGACAGGCGTGATCTTAAAGACATTGAAGACAGGATTGATCCCGCAGTCTCGTTCGGATCGTATCCGGCCTGGATCATTGAATCGTACAGGGCTTTTGTGTCATATGCGAGCGAGTCTGTCTCGATGATGATGCCTTTGGCATCGGGAAATTCACCGAGTATTCCGTCGAGATGCTGTAATACAACGGATAAATAATTGCCGCTCTTTCCGATGTTTATTATATGCAGTTTTCCGTCATCATAAAGCATATCGTTGAGACGGTCACTGTAACGAAGTCTTTCGGGAATAAAGAGACCTTCGGTATGTGACGCACCGGCTACAATGTAATAATCATCGGAGCGCTCCATATCCCTGTTTACGTATCCGTAACTGTCGATGTTTGCGATACAATAGCCTTCGAGTCCGTATACACCGTGACTGTCTGGCAGAAGATAGCCTGTTGTGGCACCGTGCTCACGTACGAGCTCCTGACATGGATCATAGAACGCAAAACAGAGCGTATTGCAAATGATCGCTGCGATCACTGCCGCAACGAACCAGCCGCCTATTGACTTTATATAACGGGAGAACTTTTGCATGTGCAACATTTTACTGTTTTTCACCCGGTCTTTCAACGAAATAAATAAAATATCTTGAATATTAAACGGTTAAGCTCTATTATATAGTAGATTTAGTTGAATTATGATTCCATATATTGTACTATAGATGAGGTAATATTTAATATTACATGATAAATCGTGAGAGGGGGATCATATGAGTACAGACGAGACACTTTCTGCGCTTCTTCCCCTGTTTAAGAATTATTACAATGTCACTTCCGAAAATGCGGAAGAACCTTTCTGTGCCGAGGCTGTATTTGAATCCCATAATGAACAGTATTATCTGATCAAAGCAGCCAAGGTTGCGGATATCAATACAAGCGAATATGTGTATTTTGCCAAATGTGAGGAGCTTGACAGTGCCGGACTTTCAATGCTTGATGAGACAGCATGGCAGCGCGGGCTTTCAAAAGTAAAGCCGGGGTATGATCACAGAAATACGGATGTTTCGCTTATCATCATAGCTGATGATATCGATTATGAGACCAAAAAACTCATCAGGAAGAGACGCCACTATAAGAGTTACCGGTTCGGTTTTTACGGGTGGAGCAATTACAGACTGGTTGCGATCGAGTGTTCTTCGGGTACGGCTTTTTATAACCACCAGGGCCGCAGCATGAAGAAACTTGTTGGCAATATATTAAAATGATCTTTAAGGGAGGAGAGAGACATGACAGCATTATTAATCATCATCGCAGCTATCATCCTGCTTGTCATCGGCTATATCTACTATGGCTCTTGGCTTGCAAAACAGTGGGGAATCGATCCCGCTAAGAAGACACCGGCCGTTGAACTCGAAGATGGTGTTGACTATGTTGCAGCCAAGCCTGCAGTACTTATGGGTCACCACTTTTCATCCATCGCCGGCGCTGGCCCTATTAACGGACCTATCCAGGCAGCAGTGTTCGGATGGTTACCCGTATTCCTTTGGTGTGTAATCGGTGGTATATTCTTCGGAGGATTACAGGACTTCGGTTCACTTTTTGCATCTATCAGACATGAAGGAAAATCAGTAGGTGAGATCATCAAGGATTCAATGGGTTCCCGTGCAAAGAAGCTTTTCATCGTATTTGCCCTTCTGGTCCTTATCCTTGTTATCGCATCATTTGTTAACGTCGTTGCAGGTACGTTCTTTACGGCTGACGATGCGGGACAGTTCGGATTTGTATCAGCTCCCAACGGCAACCAGACCACGGCAATGATCTCATTTTTGTTCATTATACTTGCTATAATCTACGGATTCCTTACAAACAGGGCAGGGATCAAGACACTTCCCGCAACCATCATCGGTATCGTTGGTATCGTTATCTCCACGATCATCGGTCTTAACTTCGGACTTGCGATAGGACGTACGGCATGGATCGTAATCATAGGTATATATATCGCGGTTGCATCACTGGTTCCGGTATGGATCCTTCTGCAGCCCCGTGATTATCTGTCATCATTCCTGCTTTATGCAATGATGGGTCTTGCGGTCATCGGTATCGTGTTTGCCGCTTTCTCGGGAAGTGCTTCATTTACTCTTCCCGCATTTACGGGATGGTCAACAAAGATCGGTAATTTGTTCCCGGCACTGTTCATAACAGTGGCATGCGGAGCCTGTTCCGGATTCCACAGCCTTATCTCGACAGGAACATCAAGTAAGCAGCTTGACAACGAGAAGAACGCAAAGGCTATCGGATACGGTTCGATGCTTATCGAATCAGCGCTCGGTATCATCTCGCTTATCGCTGTGGGTATGGTTTGGAGCAAGTTTTCAAACGGCGATTTCGGTTCACCTTCTGCAGCATTCGGAGCAGGTATCGCAATAATGTTCGGCACAGAAGAGACCAAGGTTTATTCAACGATCTATGCTCTTCTGACACTTGCAGTTTCGGTATTTGCACTTACATCACTTGATACAGGTACAAGACTTTCAAGATTCATGTTCTCGGAGCTTTTCCTTACAGATGACGAGGAAACATGGAAGGATGCAAAGGGCATCAGAAAACTCCTTGCTCATCCGCTCTTCGGTACAACACTTATGGTTGTTGTAGGTTGTGTACTCGGTGGTCTGTCACTTTCACAGATCTGGGGACTGTTCGGTGCAGCTAACCAACTCCTTGCAGGTATCGCGCTTCTGGCTGTAGCTACATGGCTCGGTGAAGTGGGCAAGAACAACAAGATGTTCTATATCCCCATGTGCTTCATGCTAATCGCTACGCTTACATTCCTGGCACAGAAGATCATAAGCCTGTGCAAGACTATCGCCGGACTTGCAGAGAATCCTGCTATGTGGGGCGACTGGTTCCAGCTTGTATTTGCCGTTGCTATGTTTGTGCTTGCCATCATCCTTATCGTTGAGGGCGTACAGACATTCAGAAAACAGGCTTCAGCAAAGGCAGCTTAAATTTTAAATTAGTGCTTGCAAATTGAAATTTGCTGGTATATTATTGCTAAAGAGCAAAGGCGCTCGAGAGGTTACTCGTGCGCCTTTTTGCATATAATAATTTAATCAAATATGGAGGATAAGAAAATGTCGTATGTTGATGAGGTTTACGAAAGAGTAGTCAGTCAGAATCCTGCACAGCCTGAGTTTCATCAGGCAGTTAAGGAAGTGCTCGAGTCCCTTCGTGTTGTTATTGAAGCCAACGAAGAAGAGTACAGAAAAGATGCGCTTCTTGAGAGACTTACAACACCTGAGCGTCAGATACTGTTCAGGGTTCCGTGGGTAGATGACAAGGGTCAGGTTCAGGTTAATAATGCGATGCGTGTACAGTTCAATTCAGCGATCGGACCTTACAAGGGCGGACTTCGCCTTCATCCTTCGGTAAACCTCGGAATAATAAAGTTCCTTGGATTTGAGCAGATATTCAAGAATTCCCTCACCGGTCTTCCTATCGGCGGCGGCAAAGGCGGATCTGATTTTGACCCGAAGGGAAAATCGGACCGTGAGGTTATGGCCTTCTGCCAGAGCTTTATGAGCGAACTGTTCAAGTATATCGGAGCAGATACGGATGTACCTGCCGGTGATATCGGAACAGGTGCCCGCGAGATCGGATTCATGTATGGTCAGTATAAGAGGCTTACAGGACTCTATGAGGGCGTTCTTACAGGTAAAGGACTGTCATATGGCGGATCTCTTGCAAGAACACAGGCAACAGGTTACGGACTGTTATACATAACGGAAGAAATGCTCAAGTGTAACGGAGTTGATATAAAGGGCAAGACCTGTGCGGTATCGGGCTCCGGTAACGTTGCGATCTATGCTATAGAAAAAGCACAGCAGCTCGGTGCAAAGCCTGTTACATGCTCCGATTCGACAGGATGGATCTATGATCCTGAAGGAATCGACGTGGAGCTCCTTAAAGAGGTCAAGGAAGTTAATCGTGCAAGACTTACGGAATATGCCGCAAAGCGTTCTTCGGCACAGTATCACGACAAAGCAAAGGAAGGTACCAACCAGTGGGAGATCAAGGTTGACATCGCACTTCCCTGCGCAACACAGAACGAGCTTGATCTTGAAGATGCCAAGAAGCTTGTCGCAAACGGAGTGATCGCTGTATGTGAAGGAGCCAACATGCCTACTACACTTGAAGCTACCAAGTACTTCCAGGACAACAAGGTTTATTTTGTTCCCGGCAAGGCTGCAAACGCAGGCGGTGTCGCAACATCAGCTCTTGAGATGAGCCAGAACTCTGAAAGACTGTCATGGACATTCGAGGAAGTTGACTCAAAACTCAAGGGTATCATGGTCAATATCTTCCATAATCTTGATGATGCATCCAAGAAGTACAACATGGAAGGTGATTATGTCGCAGGTGCAAATATTGCCGGATTCCTCAAGGTTGCCGATGCAATGAAGGCACAGGGAATTGTATAATGCGATCTTCGATCAGGCAGCCGGAGCGGCACCTGAGCGGGGACAGATTCTAACATAAATACTGCGGAGCCTGAAACACGGCTCCGCATTTTAGGTGAGAAAAATGAAAAATGAAATGATCCTTGTCCTTGATTTCGGAGGACAGTATAACCAGCTGATAGCAAGATGTGTCAGGGAATGTAACGTCTATGCGGAAGTACATCCATACACCATAACGCTCGATGAGATAAGAGCGATGGAGCCAAAGGGGATCATCTTCACGGGCGGTCCCAACAGCGTATATGAAGAAAGTTCTCCCCACTACGATAAGGCCATACTTGAACTCGGCATCCCTGTGCTCGGGATATGCTACGGCTCGCAGCTTATGGCATATATGCTCGGAGGTAAGGTTACAACGGCCCCTGTCAGTGAATACGGCAGGACCGGGATCACGGCGGATACATCCAGCAGGCTCCTTCACGGTATAGAAAGTGATACGGATGTATGGATGAGCCATACAGATTATATAGAAAGAGTACCTGACGGATTTGTTATAACCGCTCATTCGAAAGTATGTCCGGTCGCCGCCATGGAGGATCCCAACAGGCGGCTGTATGCCACCCAGTTTCATCCCGAAGTCACTCATACGAGAGAAGGACGCAAGATCATTTCCAATTTTGTATATACGATCTGTAACTGTGCGGGAGACTGGAAGATAGATTCCTTTGTGGACAGACAGATTGAGATGATAAAGGAAAAGGTTGGAGACGGTCGTGCTCTTTGTGCTCTTTCCGGCGGTGTCGATTCATCGGTTGCTGCCGTACTTATGAGTAAAGCCATCGGCCGGAATCTCACATGCGTGTTTGTGGATCACGGACTTCTGCGTAAGGATGAAGGAGATCAGGTAGAGGCTGTATTCGGACCTTCCGGGAATTATGATCTTAACTTTATCAGGGTTAATGCCGCTGACAGATTTTACTCAAAACTTGCCGGTGTTACGGAACCGGAAGACAAGCGCAAGATCATAGGAGAGGAATTTATCCGTGTTTTCGAGGAACAGGCAAAGAAGATAGGGGCTGTTGATTTTCTCGTACAGGGTACTATTTATCCCGATGTCATAGAATCGGGGCTCGGTAAATCAGCAGTTATAAAATCCCATCATAATGTCGGAGGCCTGCCGGACTGTGTGGATTTCAAAGAGATCATCGAACCCTTAAGAATGCTGTTTAAGGATGAGGTAAGACGTGCCGGAAAACAGATCGGTCTGCCCACAGCTCTGGTTGGCAGACAGCCTTTTCCCGGTCCGGGTCTGGGAGTACGTATAGTAGGAGAGGTAACGGCGGAAAAGGTGAGGATCGTACAGGAAGCGGATGCCATCTTTCGCGGGGAGGTTGATAAGGCTGATCTGAAACAAAGACCCGGGCAGTATTTTGCGGCTCTTTCAAATATGCGTTCCGTCGGTGTGATGGGTGATTTCAGGACATATGATTATGCCGTTGTCCTTCGTGCCGTGAACACGACAGACTTTATGACGGCGGAATGCTGTGAGATCCCGTTTGAGGTACAGCAAACGTGCATGCGCCGCATCATCAACGAAGTAAAGGGTGTCAACCGTGTAATGTTCGATCTTACCAGCAAACCCCCGGGAACGATAGAGTACGAGTGATTTTTTATTAAAAAGAACCCAGTATTTATGCGGGCTGCAAGCGTATTTGTTTAAGAATTGGCAACGATTTGGCAACAAAAATGAACTGTATTGTTGTGAATAACGGATAGAGGTTAGCTTGCTAAACCGAAAGCCGGTATTCACGACAATATAGGGCGGATGCTCTACAGTGAGGATATGCGGAGCGTTTTCGAACTGGCAGTTCGACTCATACCACAATAATAAAAGACCTTACTGATTCATATTGGATGGAGAATCGGTAAGGCCTTTCTTTTTATTTCTTCTTGGATTTTGACTTTTTCTTTTCTTCTTTTATCAGAGTAATAAGGATGTTGTGTCGGCATCACAGGCAGAATATGAATTTTTCAATGTGCTGTAGCAGTCATTCTATCGACCCAAGGTACAGATGACCGGAGATTTTACCACTTATACGAGATTGTTAAAAGAGCTGGAATAGTTTCTTGTGTCCAAGGGCAAAGCAGATTATCCTCCAAGAGGTAAACTGTCTTATCCTGAAAGAATTAAATAAAACAATAGTAACAGACCTTGTGAAAGATCACTAAACTGTCTTTCCAAGGTCAGTTCTTTTGTTTATTAATTCTTGC
>JAILIS010000014.1 GCA_024695145.1 Lachnospiraceae bacterium | reverse complement strand
AGTAATGAAGAGCGTCCGGGAGCGAAGCGTACGGAAGGTTTCCATTTTTGATGCTCTGGGATATAATAAATGGGTATTTCAGATCTTAACCGGATCTTGGTCAACTCTTTTTATTAATTCCTACATTTGATTTACGCTATCGTGAATCCGTTGTTAGTTGACATGAAAATGTTAATATACTACAATTACGAAGTAACCTAAAATCGGCATAACTGTGCCGGTTAAGATATGGGAGAAGGGTGGGATAATAGGCATGACTAAGCAGTTTAAGAAAGGCGAAGTTATCTTTCGTGAAGGCGAAATGGGAGATACTCTGTATCAGATAGAAGAAGGTACGGTCTCCATATATGCCGCATACGAAGAGAAGGAACAGCAGCTGTTAACACAACTTGGAAAAGGAAAGATTTTCGGCGAGATGGCTGTTGTTGAGGCTTATCCGAGAAGCGCTACGGCAGTTGCAGAAGACGATGTAACTGTTCTCGAGGTTGAAAGCAGCGAGGTTGCTGACTTTTTCAAGACAAACCCCGACAGAATAATGGATATAATGAAGAGTCTGAGTGGAAGGCTTCGCAGTCTTACTGCTGATTATTCAGATGTCAGTAATACAGTTTCACAGATCAGAAACAGTGCGGATAAGGAGTTCGGAGGAGCTCTTGCTGATCTGATCATCCGTTTCGCGACAGCATATAAGAGGAACAAAGCGATAAATAAGCTCAGCGTAGAAGCAGACCGCATTCTTTCCCAGAACGGCCACAGTGAAGGTTACGCTGTCAAAGTCGAGGACTTTGATAAGGGACAGATAATCTTCAAAGAAGGTGAGGTTGGTGACTGTATGTACGATATCCATTCCGGAACTATCGGAATATATGAAGGATACGGTACATCCGATGAAAAGCTTCTTACAAAGCTCAATTCCAATATGTTTTTCGGTGAGCTCGGCATGATAGACAAAGTTGAGAGAAGCTGTACAGCAGTTGTCATGGAGAATAACACCACTCTGGAGATCATCACCGAGTCCGACATCAAGGAACTGTTCGAGAAAAATCCCGCCAAGGTACAGATGATACTTGAACATCTGTCATACAGGGTAAGACATCTTACAAGTGAGTACATGAATGCCTGCAAAGTTATCTATCGTGTTAACGAAGCAAAGAATAAGGGCGATATCGATGAAGGCCTCAAATCAGAGGTTAAGAAATGCAACGACTAAATGCTCGTTATCCGTAGTTTGAAGCTTTAAGATCAGATATCAGACCGGTGGCAGATGCCACCGGTTTTTTTGTCCCGAAGGGCGCAGTCAGCGGTCCGTCGAGATCTGAATGCGAACAAAAAAGGTGCTTACAGATACATAAGGTTGAAGCCGGTAGTATAGGTTACGTTTTTCGACAGTTTCATGATCATTCTTATACCGATACCGGATGTTTTGTCCTCCGCCTGATCCCTCAAGGTGTCATAATACCTGGTGGGGTCGAACAGTACACAGTTGTCTTTGATATTAAGAAAGATCCCGTCACCATGGATCATCATTTTAATAACGATAGTATCACTTCTTTTGTTTTTAAAGCCATAGGTAACGATGTTTTTGCAGATCTCTTCCGTGAACAATCCTATCAGATAGCTTCTCAGGATCATGATATTTGAAATTCATCCACTATAGTGTATATCATCCCGCTTTTTCCGCGATCAGATCGCATAAGACTGATATACTCTACATCCATTCCGGCAGGAAACGGAGTATCTGTCGGGATCCCTTTGGAATATTCAATATTTCTGGCAAGTGTTATGTGCGGCAGAAATTTCTTTCTGTCAAACGGTATACCGTTATCGGAAAGAGCTTTTCTGATCCGTTTTACATTGGATTTAAGTCCGGTATCGTCTTTAACGCCGATCCAGAATGTGTCACCAAAGCAGCCAAACCCGTCTATTACAAGTCTTACAGGCTCAAACGGTACATCTCTTAATACTTCCGAAACATGGTCGGGATCACTGTACTCTCCGATGAAAGCAAGTGTCAGATGAAGGTTTTCCCGGGGTGTATATTTCCCTTTAACACCCTGCAACTGCAGTCTTTTTTCCGCAAAACAGAGTTCGTCCTTTATTCCGTTGTTCGGTATTATTGCCAGAAATAATCTCATAAGCTTTCCTTTCAGGCAGTCAGATCATATTATCTGATCTAATCTTAAGAAAGGATGACGTCAAAGTCAATGCATCCGAAAAGTGAACGGAATACTTGTTTATTTGCCGCCATATGGTAATATATGGTTTGTTTGATGAATAAAGAACGTACGGACACAGGGGTTTTATAATGACAAAAATCAGAAAAAGAACCATCGGATATTCTCCGTCACGCTGATCATTATCGTCTCCATGATCGCTTTCAGTTTTATCAAGACGGATTCATATAACAGAACAATGCACCATTCGACATTTGAAGGAGATGATCTGTTCGGGGAGGCAGGTTCGAAAACAAAGGCAGTATCTGTCAATGCCATGGCCAGGAGCAGCACATGGACCAAAGCTTTTGACCTTAATAACGAAGGTATAACCGAGCATAACTATCAGGCCTACACATATGATTTTACGATATCCAACAATACCCATTAAATCCCATACTGTCCGGGGCGGTGAAATACTGTCAAGCTTCAAAAGCCTGAAAAATGTTAACGAGGGAGCGTTGTATCATCATGAGCGATATGACGGAAAGGGTTATCCTGAAGGCAGAGAAGGCGAGGAGATCCCGTTTATAGCAAGGATGATCTGTGTTGCGGATTCATTTGATGCCATGAACTCCAACAGAGTATACAGAAATAAACTTACAATGGAAGATATAGTGGCGGAGATAGAGAAAAACAAAGGCAAACAGTTTGATCCGAAGATCGCGGACACCCTTCTGCGCCTTATCAGAGACGGAAAGATCAGTTAAAATATAATAAATTATCGGAAAAAATCTGCTTTTATGGTATATTCTAAATTAAGAAAATCTTAAGAAGGTGTTGATCCGTATGTGGAGCCCGAAAAGAGAAGCAGAGAGATTAAACAGATATATCTATGATGAAACTGTCGACGTTAAAGACAGGGCATTCATAGTTTTTTCAGTGACGGTACTGTTTGCGCTGTTTATTGCCGTTCCGTCCGGTATTATCATGCATGAGCCGATCATAGCCACTCTGTCTACGTTTTTCGGTGCGATCGCTTTTACCGTGTATGTCGGTATAGCTGCAAAGCTCAGGAGGATCAAACGCGCAAGGATAACCATATCGATCATCCTTGTGTTTGTGTTTCTTCCCGCTATGTTTTTTACAAACGGAGGCGTATACGGGGGAACACCAGTATGGCTCCTGCTTGGTACCATTTACATAGCACTGATCCTCGAAGGGCGGCTCAAATATGTGATGCTGGCTCTTAATATGATCAGCATGGTCATATATTTCATCATCGGCTATTATCACCCTGATCACGTTATAACATATACAAGATGGGGCAATTACTTTGATACGCTCACGGCACTCGTGATAGTAAGCTGGATCGTATTCTCACTCATCTCTTTTCAATTAAACCTCTCAAGGAAGGAAGAACAGGATAAAAATCTGAGAAGACTGTTCGAGCAGACGGCAACGGCACTCGTTAATGCGATCGATGCAAAAGACCAGTATACACACGGTCATTCCTCAAGGGTAGCGGAGTATTCAAGAAAGATAGCGCAGGAGGCCGGGAAGAGTTCGAGGCAGTGTGATGATATTTACTATGTTGCGCTCCTTCATGACGTAGGAAAGATCGGTATTCCGGAAAAGATCATCAATAAAGAGGGAAAACTGACGGATGAGGAATACGAAGTCATCAAAAAACATCCTGAGCTTGGGGCACAGATCTTAAAGAACATCAGAGAGATCCCTTTTATAAGCAGCGGAGCGAATTATCATCATGAAAGATATGATGGGAAAGGTTATCCTTCCGGCCTGAAAGGTACGGATATTCCGGAGTATGCAAGGATCATTTCCGTCGCGGATGCCTATGATGCGATGACTTCAAAAAGAAGTTATCGTGACCCGATCCCTCAGCAGCAGGTAAGGGAAGAAATAGTAAAAGGCATAGGTACTCAGTTTGATCCGCAGTTTGCCAGGATCATGGTCCATCTGATAGATATCGACAGTGAATATGACATGAAAGAGCGTGAGGAGGTCAGTGAACTTGCGGGTAAAGATGAGCTGACAGTCGAGAAATACAGGGATTCCGTATCGGACGGCATTCTTCTGACTCCTTCTGTGACCACGATCTCCATGACCGTAGAACCCGACAGGAACATACCGGGCCGTACCGCTGCACCGTCACTGATACTGTTTGACTCTCTTGACGGACATTATCATGATGATGACAGAAACAGGAAGGAACTGCTGTATTTTGAATATGGCAATATCTGGTTTGACGGCCGTACAGAGACTCTCGGTGCCAGAAAGATGGTTACAAAAGAAGTACCTCCTCAAACAGACCTGAAAAAGAATGAATACAGGATCAAAGCGGTAAGACGAAAGGATCACGCTCTGATAAGTATCATCGGAAGCAGTACGGCATATGATTATATAATAGCACTTCCCGATAATTCGAGATTTGCCTATATCGGGCTTACCGGAGAATTCTGCCATATATCTCATGTCAGGATCGAAAAAGCCACAGAAGAGATAGCAGCTGACGCGATTCCCAGAATCGCAGAAGAGATCAGTTACATCAATGTCCCTGCCGGGGATATTCCCAATATTGAGATGGACGGTTACCGTACAAGCGCCACAGGCGGTATTGAGATTACTGACGGAATGAAGTTAACATTCCATACATTCAGTCTTCCGACGGCCAGACTTGTATGGCACTGTGCATATATCAATATTTTCACATCCGATGACGGTAAGGTTTTCGGTCCCGGATATCAGGATTATATGCTCATGCGCCTGGACGGAGAATGCTGGGAAGGAGACCCTGACTGTACGGTTATAACGCTTCCCGGCAAGAATGATGATTTTGAAGGGTGGGATGCATGGAAGGAATTTAACAAAAAAGGATTTGACTGTACCGTAACATTTGAGCGTCATGACAGCCGGATCACTGTCAGGACCGAAAATGCGGGAATAATCCTTAAAAACACGGCAACTATCCATAATGATAATGATAAGATCTATGCCGCACTTACCGGTGACCAGTGCGCGATAACAAATATCAGGATCCATAAATGAACCGGCTCTCAATAAGGAAGGAAGATGGGATGAACAAGATCAAGGTACTTACTGCACTTTTAGTTTCAGTCATGCTGACAGGCTGTGTGTCGGTGAATGTCAACATACATACCGACAGCCCCGAGCCCGTACAGGAAGAAACTGGTGAACATGTTCAGATGACAGATATCGAAGGATGTGATACTTTCACACAGATAGTCGATCGGAAGCTCACAAAAGGAATGGCATATACAAATGCTCCGATATGCAAAGACGGCGCACTCCTTGTTGCAGAAGGTGCATATGACAATCTTGACGGAAATATGGCGGCAATAGATGCCGAGGTATACATATACTCTGACGGGAAGATCGTATATGCGGGATATGCACAGTCAGACGGTACGGCATATCCTCTTTCGGTAAAGGATGACAGGCTTTACACCGCCGGCAACCATTTTGTGACCCGATACGCTGTTAAAGATGAAAAGCTTGTCGTGGAAGAAACAGCCGGAGAGACATTTGATACAGAGCAAAATGTTACCTACTATTATGAATCTGATGACAAAGATGACAGCAATGATGTCGATCAGAGTGAGGCTGAGAAAAAATTCGATGAGCTTTGGGAAGAATACCTGAGCGCGGATATCCTGAATTTCGATGTGATCCGGTAAAGCAGAGAATATTTATATAAGGAGGGACAGCTTATGGCCAAAGCGGGAGCAGTTAATATAAACGGTATGGAAATGGAGTATTTTAAGACAGGTGACAGTGACAGGGTATTTGTCATCCTGCCGGGTCTCAGTATTCAAAGCATTATGGGATCAATGGATGCCATTGAGGAGGGATTCACCCTTTTTAAGGATGATTTTTCAATATATGTGTTTGACAGGAGAAAGAACATCCCCGATGACTATTCAATATATGATATGGCGGATGACACCGCTGCGGCAATGAAAGAGCTCGGTCTTTCCGATGTATATATGTTCGGTGCTTCCCAGGGAGGAATGATAGCGATGGTCATGGCCATCAGATATCCGGAACTTATCGGAAAGCTTGTTTTAGGCTCCACATCACCGCATGTCAAACCGGAGCAGCGGGCGGTTCTTGAAAAATGGATCGATCTTGCAGAAAAGAAAAAGGCAAAGGAACTGTACAGGGAATTTGGGAAAGATATATATCCCCCCGATGTTTATGAACAGTTCAAGGATTATTTTGACGATGTATCCGGAAGTGTTACCGATGAGGAGCTTGAGAAGTTTGTGATACTTGCAAAGGCCATCAGAAATTATGATATATCGGATGATCTGAAAAAGATACAATGTCCGGTTCTGGCACTCGGCGTTTTTGAGGATTCGGTGCTTGACAGTGACGCTACGATGGAGATCGCTGAAAAACTTGATCACAGAAAAGATTTCGCCCTGTATATGTATACCGGATACGGTCATGCCGCATTCGATACAGCTCCGGATTACAGAAAAAGATTATATGATTTCTTTATGAAAGAAAGGACTGAAGATGCGTAAACTTGCAAAAAGAGGAAACATGAATGAAAGGATAGATGTTGTCCTTCGTAAGTTCAGATCCCGGATGACTTCCTATCCGCCGGGGATGTGTCCTCTGGCTCTTTACAGATCACTTCTGCATATTTCCATGAACCAGTCATGCGGTAAATGTGTACCGTGCCGTGACGGCCTGGGAGAAGTTGATTATTATTTAAAGTGTATTCTCAACGGCGATGCAACAGAGGATATACTGAAGATCATGGAAGACAAGTGCCGCATGATCGCCCAGACAGCGGACTGTGCGGTAGGTGTTGTGGGAGCCAACCTGATCCTTGATTCCCTGACCGAGTTTGCTGATGAATATGAAAGCCACATCAGGAACAGAAGGTGTGTGGAAAATGTGGTCCAGACAACACCGTGCATAACACTTTGTCCTGCCCACGTGGATGTTCCGGGATACATTGCCATGATAAAGGATGAAAAGTATTCGGAAGCCGTCCAGGTGATACGTGACAGGAATCCGTTTCCCACGGCATGTGCATTTGTCTGCGAACATCCCTGTGAAAAAAAATGCCGGCGCAGCCTTGTGGATGCTCCGATCAACATCCGGGGACTAAAAAAGTATGCCGTTGACAAAACCACGGCAGACACTGTCCCCAATCCTTTTGCAAATGTAAAAACGGGCAAAAAGATAGCCGTTGTCGGTGCCGGACCATCCGGTATGACAGCCTCCTATTATCTTGCGCTTATGGGACATACTGTTGATATATACGAAGAACATGAGAAGCCGGGAGGAATGCTGCGCTACGGAATTCCCGAATACAGACTTCCAAAGGAACGGCTTGACCAGGATATCAGTGCCATTATTAAAGCAGGTGATATCACCATACATTACAACACTAAGGTCGGAAAAGATATATCATTTAATGATGTTCGCAAAGATCATGATGCAGTTTTTTTAGGACTCGGTGCACAGCTAGGCAACAGGATGCCCATGGTGAATGCGGATGCCAGGAACGTTATACCCGCTGCTGATTTTCTCCAGCTCGTTGCAAACGGGGATGCTCCCGATCTGAGGGGGAAGAAAGTTGCACTCATCGGTGGAGGAAACGTGGCAATGGATGCCGCGAGGACAGCTGTGAGACTGAACGCTGATTCGGTACATGTATTTACAAGAAAAAGAGATGATTACACGGCTCTTGATGAAGAGATTGAAGGAGCTATGCAGGAAGGCGTGAGATTCAGGACACTGCTTTCATTTCTTCATATAGAGACTGACAAGCAGACCAATGAAGTAGTATCCGTTTGGCTGCAGCCTGAGATAGTGGCTGAATATGATGAATACGGAATGATGACAACTGAAGATTCCAGTAATTATCCGTACAGGTTCAAGTGTGATTACCTTATCCTCGGAGTCGGACAGAGAAGTGATGTGGAGGATTTTGAAAAAGAGGGTGTGCCCGTAAACAGAGGCAGGGTTCTTGCAGACGAAACCTGTGCCGTAACGGGTTTGGACGGGGTATTCTCCGGAGGTGACTGTGTTACAGGACCATCAACTGCGATAAATGCCATTGCTGCAGGACAGGTGGCAGCATACAACATTGATGAATATCTCGGATATCATCACAAGATATCCGGTAAACCGGAAGTACCACCGGCATATCCCAACCCATGTATCCCGACCGGGAGGGCTGAGATCGAAGAGAAGGATCCTTTTGAACGAAAAGATAGTTTTGATTATGTTCAGCTGTCAATGACATACGAGGAGGCAATGAGGGAAGCGAACAGATGCCTTCGTTGTGATCATTATGGTTGCGGAGCGATGAATGGAGGCAGAGGAGAATGATAAACGTTACAATAAACGGCAGATCATACTCTGCCGAAGATAATACAACAATACTGGATATCGCAAGAGCGAATAACATCGATATTCCCACTCTTTGCTATCTTGAGGGGGTGAGTGATATCGGTTCCTGCCGGCTGTGTGTGGTTGAGGTGGAAGGTTACGGATCGCTTCTTCCCGCATGCCGTACAAAAGCAGGAGACGGCATGGTCATAAACACTGAATCGGAAGACATACTGAGATACAGACAGAATATGCTCAAGCTTATCCTTTCCAATCACAATCTTGATTGTATGAGCTGTCCTGCGAACGGCACGTGTGAACTTCAGGATCTGTGTAACCGCTATGATGTAAAACACGCTGATCATGTGGGAACCAGAAACAAGATAGAAGACAAGATGCCGAAAAAAGATGACAACCCGTATATCAGTTACGATCCGAGCAAATGTATCCACTGTATGCGCTGTATCAGTGTCTGCCATAACATAGCCTGCAACGGCGCATTAAAGAACAGCCGCTCGGGAACATTTCACATTGTGGATGCTCCTTTTGGAAAGGATTATCGGGAGAAGGGCTGTGAGACCTGCGGAAACTGTGCGAGTGTATGCCCCACAGGTGCACTTACATTAAAAAGAGAAGAAAAGTACCGTGAGTGGGAAGTGAGAAAAGTTCTCACAACCTGTCCGCACTGCGCTACAGGCTGTCAGTATTATCTTGTTGTCAAGGGTAATGAGATAGTGAATGTCGAAGCGGCATTCGGACCTTCCAACCATTACAGACTGTGCGTTAAAGGAAGATCCGGAAGTTTTGATTTTGTAGGATCACCCGACAGACTGAAAAAGCCGCTGATCAAGGACAGATCTACCGGAAAATTCCGCGAGGCTTCATGGGAGGAGGCAATAAAGTATACGGCTGACAGACTCATGGAGATAAAGGATAAGTACGGAAGCGAGTCTCTTGCCGGATTTGCGTGCTCCCGTTCTTCAAACGAGGACATTTATATGGTCCAGAAGATGGTGCGCACGTGCTTTGGAACGAATAACACCGATAACTGTGCGCGTGTCTGTCATTCGGCAACCGTTGCGGGGCTTGCAAAGACTCTCGGTTCGGGAGCAATGACCAATCCGATACATGATATCACTCATGATGTGGACTGTATCCTTCTTATAGGATCCAATCCCGAGGAAGCTCATCCCGTTGTCGGAATGCAGATCAGAAGAGCATTAAAAGACGGGGCCAGACTTATTGTCGTCGATCCGCGAGATATCGGACTGACAAAACATGCAGACATTCATCTTAAGATAAGGCCTGGTACCAACGTCGCGTTTGCCAACGGCATGATGCATGTGATGATCAAAGAGGATCTTATCGATCACGAATACATAAGCGAAAATGCGGAAGGTTTTGATGAACTGAAGGCACTTGTGGAAAAATACACTCCCGAAAAAGTGGGTCAGATATGCCATATAGATCCCGACCGTCTCATCGAGGCGGCAAGGATGTATGCCACTGCAAAGAAGGCTCCGATCATATATTGTCTCGGAGTTACAGAGCATTCAACCGGTACGGAAGGCGTCATGTGCATGTCCGATATGGCTGTTCTTTGCGGCAAGATCGGAAAGAGCGGCTGCGGAGTGAATCCCCTGCGCGGTCAGAACAATGTTCAGGGTGCGTGTGATATGGGGGCAATGCCGACCGATTATCCCGGATACCAGAAAGTCGATAATGATGAAGTCAGACAGAAATTTGAAAAAGCCTGGGGAGTACCGCTTAATCCCGTGCCCGGATTAAAAGCAACGGATGTATTTCCCGCCGCCATAGAGGGCAGGATAAAGGGACTGTATATATGCGGTGAGGATCCGGTTGTGTCGGATCCCGATACTCAGCATATCATCAAGGCGCTGGAGAGTCTCGATTTTCTTGTTATGCAGGAACTGTTCATGACAAAGACTGCCGAATATGCGGATGTTATCCTTCCCGGTATCAGTTATGCCGAAAAAGAGGGAACGTTTACCAATACCGAGCGCCGTGTACAGCGTATCAGAAAGGCTGTCGAACCGGAAGGGGAGGCACGTCCCGATACGGATATTCTGATCGATCTCATGAATGCCATGGGTTATCCGCAAAAGAGAATGACAAGCTCCGAGATTATGGACGAGATAGCATCTCTTACTCCCAGTTTTGCGGGGATATCCCATGCAAGACTTGACGCGGGCGAGACACTTCAATGGCCGTGCCGTGACAGAAGCGGTCCGGGAACACCCATCATGCACGTCGGACATCCCGCAAGAGGAAAAGCACTGCTGTATGCCGTAGACTATAAAGAGTCGCAGGAACTGCCTGATGATGAGTATCCGTTCATACTGATGACCGGACGTATACTGTATCAGTACAATGCAGCTGCCATGACAAGCCGTGCACCCGGTCTTATGGATATATCAGGTGAAGGATTTATCGAGCTGAACTATAAGGATGCCGAAAAACTCGGGATCAAAAACGGTGAAAGAGTCGGTGTCAGAAGCAGAAGAGGAAAGATAACAGCCACGGCACATGTGGGCCGCAAGGTCTCCGAAGGCGAGAGCTGGATGCCGTTCCATTTTCCGGATTCACCCGTAAACATGCTTACGAATGCCGCTCTGGATGAGTTCGCACGTATACCGGAATACAAAGTCTGTGCCGTGAGCGTTGAGAAGATCTGAAGTAACTATTTTTTCAGATAAGCCGAGGAGACCGGAAATTCAAAATATGTGTCGGGGTACGGTTCGTTCTGCAGTGTAAAGTGCCACCACTCGCAGTCGATAGTATCGAAACCTCCCCGGATCATGGCTTTTTGCAGCATCATTCTATTTTCATACTGCTCATCCGATATATTTCTGTAATCCGGATGGGATATTTCATCAAACCGATCAAAAGGGCTGCCCATATCAAGTTCTTTTCCGGTTTTCATATCAAAGAGCGTCAGGTCAACAGTGCTCCCGCGGCTGTGACTTGACTGCTTTGCGATATAGCCTTTCATGAACAGTTCCTCTTTATCAAGATTCGGGTAGAAGTACGGCTTCATCCTGATATCCTGATCCTCCAATCCCCAGAGCATAAAATGCCTGACGGCACAGGCCGGTCTGTAGGCATCAAACACTTTGAGCCGGTAGCCTTTAACAAAAAGCTCTTTACTGACATTTTCAAGAGCACGGGCGGCTTCTGCGGTCAGAATGGCACACGGCTCCTCGTAACCGTCGATCCGGTCACCGATAAAATTATATGTAGAAAAATAGCGTATTTCCTGGATGATGTCAGGAACAAGATCCGACAGAAGAACAAATCCCGAAGGATCCGCCAGAAAGTCTTTTTGTGATTTTCCCATGATCGCCTTAAGTCTCCGTTGCTGTGCAAACTATATGATAAATGATATTTTAACATATTTGGCATTTTTTGTTTACTGATTGGGTCAACGGGGTAAATTGAATTGTAAATGGGGTCTTCATCTTGTATAATTATATGGATTATGCGATACGGAGATGGAAGATGCATTATATTGTATTGGATCTTGAATGGAATCAGGCCGAAGGCAAAATAGGCCACGAGGGCGGACTTCCGTTTGAAATAGTTGAGATAGGTGCCATCAAGCTTAATCGCAGGATGCAGATAGTAGACCGCTTTGAGGAAATAATCAGGCCGCGGATCTATCCGCACATGCACTTTATGACAACGAAGATAATCCAGCTTGATAAAAAGGATCTTGAAAAGGGAAAGGATTTTCCCGAGGTCATGGAGCGCTTTCTGAAATGGTGCGGCAGAAAATACAGATTTTGTATCTGGGGAACGCTTGATATCACGGAACTGCAGCGGAACATGTGCTATTACGGTATGGATGAGCTGACAGACAGACCGTTACCGTTCATGGATGTTCAGAAGCTGTACAGTCTGGCATACGAAGACGGCAAGACAAGAAGGGCTCTTGAATATGCCGTTGATGAGCTTAATATCAGAAAAGACGAACCATTCCACAGGGCGATCAATGATGCCTATTATACGGCAAGGGTTCTTGAGCAGATACACAAAGACCACACCGAAGTGGAAAGTTATCTTTCCTTTGACCTGTTCATGCTTCCACGGAACAAAAAGGATGAGGTCAGTGTCAGGTTCAAAACCTATTCCAAATATATCTCCAGGGAATTTGAGGATAAGACCGTAGCCATGCAGGACAAGACGGTATCTGCCACAAAGTGCTGCATCTGCGGCCGGCCTACAAAAAAAGTGATCAAATGGTTTTCTGTGAACGGACGCCATTACTACTATGTCGGTATATGCAAACGGCACGGCTACATAAAAGCCAAGATCAGAATGAAAAAAGCAGATGATGGCAATGTCTTTGTGGTCAAGACAATTAAGGTCACGGATCAGGACGGCGTTGATGCCATAAAGGAAAAGCAGGAAAAACTGCGGGCTCAGAGAGCGGAGCGAAGACACAGGGAATGAGACTGAAGAACGTACCGGGATCAAGAGAGGCGGTTGCGGCAAGCGATCATGTTGAATCGGATCCGGAACAGATGAAAGGGCGCTGGGTCCGGGATGTTTTCGGGAATGACAATCCGATACACATAGAAGTAGGCATGGGAAAAGGCAGATTTATCACATCCCTTGCAGCGATCAACCCGGATATCAACTATATAGGGATCGAAAAATATTCAAGTGTTCTGATCCGGGCAATTGAAAAAGCCGAAACAAAACCTCTTGATAACCTTAAGTTCATCAGGATGGATGCAGAGGATATCGAGTCTGTATTCGCAAAAGGCGAAGTAAAGAAGATCTATCTGAATTTTTCGGACCCGTGGCCGAAGGACAGGCACGCAAAAAGACGCCTTACGTCCGGACGTTTTCTGGAAAGGTTTGCAAACATCCTTTCCGAGGACGGATCGATAGAATTCAAGACCGATAACAGGGATCTTTTCGAATATTCTCTTAACGAGATCGAGCCGTCAGGATGGAGATTACAGGCATTTACGTTTGATCTGCATAATGATCCGGTCATGAATGAAGGGAATATAATGACCGAATATGAAGAGAGGTTTTCTTCGGAAGGCAACAGGATATGCAAGTATGTGATCACACTTTGTGAGCAGGAATGAGAGCAGGATATGTTAAAAGAGCTGGAATACCCGTTTGATGCAAGATATCTCATCAAGAAGAAAAAATCATTAAAGCGGCAGCTGCTGGAGCAGGATGTAAAATATATCGACAAAAAAATAGCGGTTCTCGGCGGATCCACCACCCATGATATTGCGATGATGCTCGAACTGTTTCTGTTAAACTTCGGCATCAGGGTGCAGATTTATGAGAGTGAATATAACAGATACTGGGAAGACGTTATGTTCGATAATCCCGAGCTTACCGGGTTTGCTCCTGATATTATATACATCCATACTACCAACAGAAACATCGCTTCGTATCCGAAGATCGGGATGTCGGAAGAAGACGTGAATGCGCTGCTTGAGAACGATCTTAACAGATTCAGGGCGATGTGGGAGAAGATAGACAGCACGTATCATTGTCCGGTGATACAGAACAACTTTGAATTCCCCTCTTACAGGATACTGGGCAATTCCGACTGCAGCAATATCTCGGGACGTACGAATTACATCAATTCCCTTAATGCGGAGTTTGCGCGATATGCAAGGCAGCATAAAAATTTCTACATAGAGGACATACAGTATCTTTCGGCATCATACGGACTGGATGCGTGGGCAGATCCTTTGTACTGGCATATGTATAAGTATGCTCTTTCGATGGAAGCCATACCGACTCTTTCATACAGTGTTGCCTGCATTATCAAATCCATCTACGGCAAAAACAAAAAAGCCATAGCACTTGATCTTGATAATACTCTCTGGGGAGGGATAGTTGGAGACGACGGACCCGAGAACCTTTCCATCGGACAGGAAACCAGTATGGGACAGGTCTATTCCGAGTTCCAGGAATACATAAAGGAACACAAGGATATAGGAGTTATCCTGACGGTCGATTCCAAAAATGATCATGAAAACGCACTTGCGGGACTTAACCATCCCGATTCATCGCTTCATCCGGATGATTTTGTGGTGATAAAAGCCAACTGGGATCCCAAGAGCAAAAACCTTGCCGATACAGCCATGGAACTTAATCTCCTGCCGGAGAGTTTTGTGTTTGTTGATGATAATCCTGCCGAACGGGAGATCATAAAAGCCCAGCTTTCAGGGGTGGCGGTTCCGGAGATCGGAAATGTTGAGAATTACATACGCGTCATAGACCACGCGGGCTATTTTGAGGTAACGGCTCTGTCTGCAGATGACGCAAAGCGTAATGAGATGTACAGGGCAAACGTGCAGCGGGCGGCTCTTGAGGCATCTTTTGCCGATTACGGACAGTATCTGGATTCCCTGGAGATGACAGGAGTGATAAAAAGCTTTGAGCCTGTGTTCCTTGACAGGATCGCGCAGCTTACCAACAAGAGCAACCAGTTCAATCTGACAACAAAACGATATTCAAGGGCCGATATCGAAGAGGTGGCAGAATCCGATGAATATATAGATATTTACGGAAAACTGATCGACAAATTCGGTGATAATGGTGTGGTATCTGTCGTTATAGGCCATATAAACGGTGAAGTCCTTGATATGGATCTGTGGATAATGAGCTGTCGTGTGCTGAAGCGAGATATGGAATATGCCATGTTGGACGGTCTGGTCAGGCGTGCAAAGTCAGCCGGACTGAAGAAGATCAACGGCTATTATTATCCGACAGCCAAGAACAATATGGTCAGGGATTTCTATGACCGCATGGGATTTACGAAAGTATCCGAAGACAGTGAAGGAAACACGGTATGGGAGTTTGATCTTACGAAAGAGTATACCGACAGAAATACACACATTTCCGTAAGTGAATAAGATCCGTGAATATAATACCGACTGATTATAAGACAGGAGAGTACGAAAAATGACCCGTGAAGAAGTGTATGAAAGACTGAATGCCGTATTTGCAGATGTTTTTGATGACGAAGAGCTTACGGTAAATGACGAGACGACAGCCGCTGATGTGGAAGGATGGGATTCCCTCATCCATATCACTCTGATAGATGCGGTGGAAGAGGAATTTGATATCAGCTTCGATATGAAGACTATAGTAAAGCTGAAAAACGTCGGCGAAATGGTTGACGTTATTCTGGAAGAAGCAAATTAATAAAGAAAGGGTGTGGATCTATGAAGAGAATCGGAATGCTCACAAGCGGAGGAGACTGTCAGGCACTTAACGCCGCAATGAGAGGTGTGGTAAAGTCTCTTGTAAACAGCAAGGAGGACGTTGAGATATACGGATTCCTCAACGGGTACAAAGGGCTGATCTACGGTGACTTTAAAATGCTTACGGGCAGAGATTTTGCGGGAATACTGACTGTCGGAGGAACAATACTCGGAAGCAGCAGAACACCGTTCAAGACGATAAAGGATCCGGATGAGAACGGTCTCGACAAAGTAGAGGCAATGAAACAGAACTACTATAAACTTCGTCTTGACTGCATCGTTATACTTGGCGGAAACGGTACTCACAAAACAGCAAATCTGCTCCGTCAGGAAGGCCTTAATATAATCACTCTTCCGAAGACGATAGACAACGATCTTTACGGTACCGATATGACTTTCGGGTTCCAGTCGGCGGTGGATATCGCTACGGAATGTATCGACTGCATACACACCACGGCTGCATCCCACAGCAGAGTGTTTATAGTTGAAGTCATGGGACACAAGGTCGGTTATCTGACACTTAATGCCGGAATGGCAGGCGGCGCGGATATCATCCTGATACCCGAGATCCCCTATGACATGGATAAGATAGTTGAAGCTATCAGGCAGCGCGAGGCTAACGGAAGCAGATTCACGATCATCGCAGTGGCCGAAGGTGCCATCAGCAAAGAAGATGCAAAGCTTTCAAAGAAGGAATTTGCCAAGAAGCGTGAGAAGCTTTCTCATCCGTCGGTTTCATATGAAGTTGCTGCCGGCATACAGGAGCGGACCGGACAGGAGGTCAGGGTCACGGTTCCCGGACATACCCAGAGAGGCGGCAGCCCCTGCCCTTACGACAGAGTATTTGCCAGCAGGCTTGGTGCCGAAGCGGGTAAGCTCATTCTTGAAGGTGAGTACGGATTCATGGTCGGATACCGTAACCGTGAGATCGTTAAAGTGCCTCTTGAAGATGTTGCCGGCAAGCTGAAAATGCTTGATCCCAATGCAACGATCATTCAGGAAGCCAAAATGCTGGGTATCAGTTTCGGTGATTAAATGTCTTACATAGCACTATACAGAAAATGGCGTCCGGCGTCCTTTGATGATATAAAGGGCCAGGATGCAATAGTTACAACTCTGCGCAATCAGATAGAAGCCAACAGGATCGGCCATGCGTATCTGTTCTGCGGGACACGCGGTACGGGAAAAACAAGTGCGGCAAAGGTCTTTGCCAAAGCCGTCAACTGTGAAAATCCCGTAAACGGAAATCCGTGCGGACAGTGTGAAAGCTGTAAGAGCATAGCTGCCGGAACATCTCTTAATGTTATTGAGATGGATGCGGCTTCAAACAACGGAGTCGATGATGCCAGGCAGATAAAGGAAAGCGTTGTATACTCTCCGACAAATGCCAGATACAAAGTGTATATAATCGATGAAGCACATCAGATCACAAAGGAGGCATTTAATGCTCTTTTAAAGACCATAGAAGAACCCCCGGGGTACGTGGTGTTTATTCTTGCCACGACAGAGCCCCACAAGATACCCGTTACGATCCTTTCAAGATGTCAGCGGTATGATTTTAAAAGGATCGGTAAGGATACCATCGAAAAGAGACTCCTGGAAGTTGCGCAAAATGAAGGTATCAAAGTCGAAGAGAAGGCCGTGAGCTATATAGCGTCAAAGGCTGAGGGCGGTATGCGTGATGCACTCTCTTTGCTGGATCAGTGCTCCTCGTTTTTTCTCGGCAAAGAGATCACTTACGAAAGAGCTCTTGAAGTACTCGGTGCTGTTGATACATCGATCTTTTCCGAATTTCTGCGGGATCTGTGCGCAAGATCCGTCACGGACTGTGTTGACCTTATTGACAGGATACTTGCCCAGGGAAGAGATATCGCTGTTTTTACAAACGATTTTATATGGCATATGCGAAATGTCCTGCTTGCCAAAACGGCCGAGGATGTTTCGGAGATAGTCGATACCTCGGCTGATAATCTTGCTCTCATCAAAACGGAAGCAGAGGCTGTAAGTGAGGAGACCCTCCTTCGCTTCATACGTATTTTTTCGGAGCTTTCCAACAGTCTCAGATATGCAACACAGAAAAGGGTCCTGATCGAGATAGCGGTGATAAAGATATGCAGACCGAAGATGGAAACCGATATCACATCACTGGCCGACAGACTGAAGATCATTGAAGAACTGATGGACAGCGGAAGTCTCACAAAGGAGACTTACAATAAGAGAGTAAAAGAAAGTCTGCCGTCGGAAGACGCATCGGAAAGATCGGCAAAAAAGAGCGCCACGGAAGAAGCATTAAAGCTTCCGAAGGCAACAACCGATGATCTGAAAAGCGTTAATGAACGGTGGCAGGAGATAGCAAGATCAATGCCGGGAATGTATTCGGCATGTCTGTGCAAAGCAACACCTTCGGTACGACCGTCAGACGGGAAACTGATCATCCAGTTTGAAGATGATACACAGATGCTCCTGTGTAACGAAGACGCTTTCAGGGAAAGCCTTGACAGCGTATTTAAAAAGGTTATGAAAAAAGAGGTGGAGTATGAACTCGCTTCCGCCAATAAGGCGAAGGAGAACGGGGAGTACTATCCGCCCGTTTCGGTATTCGGAATGGAAGTTACGGTTGACGATTCTGATTTTTGATAATGACCGGAATAAACAGTTAAGGAGATGAAAATGGCAAAAAGAGGAGGATTCCCCGGCGGAGGAATGCCGGGAAATATGGCAAATCTGATGAAACAGGCTCAGAAAATGCAGCGCCAGATGGAGGAGAGCCAGAAAGAACTTGAAGAAAAAGAATTTACAGCAAAATCCGGCGGAGGGGCTGTTGAGGTCACGATCACGGGTAAACATGAGGTCACAAAACTGAAGCTTTCAGAGGAAGCGGTCGATCCGGATGACATTGAAACACTTGAAGATCTTATCATGGCAGCTGTAAATGAAGCTCTTCGCATGATCGAGGAGGAAAGTTCATCCAGTATGGGTCGCCTGACAGGCGGTATCGGCGGGGGGTTACCGTTTTAACCGGTCCTTAAAGCATTAAAGACAGGGGGAGTATATGGATATTTACAGCGGCTATATCAGCAGACTGATAGCGGAACTTGCCGTGCTTCCGGGCATAGGCAGCAAGTCGGCTCAAAGACTGGCTTTTCACATAATCAATATGCCGAAAGAACAGGTGACAAAGCTTGCGGAAGCCATGACTCAGGCAAGGGAGAACATCAGGTACTGCGGCGTATGTTGCACACTGACCGACAGAGATGTCTGTCCGGTGTGTTCGAATCCCGCCAGAAACAAAAAGCAGATAATGGTTGTTGAAAATCCGAGGGACATGACGGCTTACGAGAAGACCGGCAAGTATGAAGGTGTATATCATGTCCTGCATGGGGCCATCAATCCGAGTCTCGGGATAGGTCCTTCACAGATAAGGCTGAAGGAATTGATACAGCGCCTTCAGGAAGACGTGGATGAGGTCATCATAGCGACCAATTCAAGTATTGAAGGCGAGACTACCGCGATGTACATAAGCAAACTGATCAAACCCACAGGTATAAAAGTCACACGTATCGCAAGCGGTGTTCCCGTCGGTGGTGAGCTCGAGTACATAGATGAGGTGACACTGTCTAGGGCACTTGATGCCCGGGTGGAACTGTAAGTGTCAAAGATCAGGCAAACATGAAAAGGAGAAGATTATGAGCGTAAATGTTACACAATTCGGAAAAACGGTATTTGGCAATGATATCAAGCTTTATACCATGAAGAACGCAAACGGCATGGAGGCTGCGGTGACCAATCTGGGAGCAACGCTTGTCAATCTTGTTGTGCCGAATGACAAAGGCGAACTTAAAGATATCATCCTCGGATTTGATATCGGAGAGCAGTATCTGATAAATGCCAGCTTCTTCGGTGCAACGATCGGAAGGGTAGCCAACCGTACCGCGAAGGCAAAGTTTACACTGGATGGAGTTGAATATTCACTTTCCGTAAACGATAACGACAATAACCTTCACTCGGATTCCCACAAAGGAATGCACAAGGTTCTGTGGAAGGCCGAGCCCGGAGATGACAGCGTAAAGTTTTCCTATCATTCACCGGATATGGAGAACGGATTCCCGGGAAATTTTGATGTGTCCGTAACATATACACTCACGGATGACAACGCTGTAAAGATATCATATGAAGGTGTCAGTGACAGGAAAACGATCATCAACATGACAAATCATACCTACTTCAATCTGTCGGGACATGATTCGGGTTCCATAGAAAACACACTGCTTACGATCAATGCATCAAACTATACGCCCGTGATCGACTCAGCTTCGATACCTACCGGTGAGATAGCATCAGTAAAAGGAACACCTATGGACTTTACGTCACAGAAGGCTATCGGACAGGACATCGGAGCGGATTTCGAACAGCTCAAATATGTAAAGGGATACGATCATAATTTTGCCGTGGACGGATATGACGGAAAATCAAGACTGGTCGCAACAGCTGCAGCTGACGGAAGATGTATGGAAGTTTATTCGGATCTTCCGGGCATACAGTTCTATTCCGGAAACCTTATCGCAACACAGGATGGAAAAGACAAAGCGGTATACGGTGTGCGTATGGGATTCTGTCTGGAGACACAGTATTTCCCGAACAGTGCCAATGATCCGGCGTTTAAGTGCCCGGTATTTGACAAGGGAGAGAAATACGAAACAACAACGATATATAAATTCAAATGATGCAAAAAGACAAAAAACACAAATACGGATTCTCCGTTACCATGGTCGGAGTCCTGATATATTCGGTCGCTCTTATTGCGGTGATGGTGGCATCCTACGTAGGAGTCAAAGCCATATTCCGTAATCACGATCTGGAAGTTGCCGCCAAAACACAGGCTGAAACAGAGAAAGAAGAGATAAGGGATGAAGAGGAAAAACCTTCACCCACTCCTGCACCCGATACGGAAAAAACGGAAGAGAACATCCCCGATCACGTACTTCCTTTAGACGAGCTGATGGATCCGGAAACCGGAATAGTTGATTATTCGGTGGAGATGTTTAAGCCCGGAAAGAGAAACGCAGATCTGAAATGGAAGGATTCGGTATTCTCCCGCATCGAAAATGTTAAGGATCCGGCAAATGCCCCTGTCAATACATATACATACAGACGGGTATCGGTAAAGCTGACCAATAACGATATTTCGGAATACAAGGTTTATATCAATCCCGAAAATGACCTGACGGAAAAGATAACGGAAATAGAAACTTCCGGAGACCACAGACGGATCATAGATTATTATTATGATAACGGAAATATCAACTATGTGTCGGATTATACGACATATGTCGATAAGCCCGTCAAACTTTCGTCTACGGATATTGAATCCCGTTACTATTTCAAAAATGACTGCATGGTCAGGTATATATACTGCTCCGATAACAAGCCCATGGAATACACACTGGCTAATATGGATACCTACAGCAGCGGAACGAAAGATCAGTATGATTATCTCGAAGAAGAGATGATCAACAGGGCATACTATGTATATAATATCGCTCCGGCTCTGGAGGAGACACAGATGCTCTACGGATACGTTATGGATGAATTCTCGATGCCCATGGAGGATGCTTCCATAGTCGTAAGGTGCGAAAATGATGACAGTGTCGTTGCCGAAGCGGTGACTGACGGCGACGGATTTTACAAAGTCTCCATCGACTGTGCGGATGATAAGACTTATCGCGTGGAAGCAAAGAAGGATACACTCGACGAAACGAATGTCTATGGGATAACCGCGCTTTCGGGATCAGGGAAGTATGCTGTAGAGCCTATATATATGGGATATTCGGAAAACGGAGCTTTATATCCTTCCCAGTTTGTGGTAAGAGATGCGACCGACCCGAACAAACCGCTTGCCGGTGCGGATGTTGAGATCAGAAGAGGACTCAATAACCGGACGGGAGAAACTGTAGAAACGGGACAGCTGGATGATAACGGGACGGCAGTCATATCATTAAGAGCCGGCAGCTATACCGCACAGATATCAAAAGGCGGTTACGAAACCCTGTTTCTGTCAGTGATAATAAGGCTTGATCACCAGTTTGCGATCGGATTCGCAGCACCGGATGTGGATGAGGATACGTATATGGCTGTAGTCTCGTGGGAAGCAGCACCTCTTGATCTTGATACGACAGCGATCTCATCACAGCAGGTCAGAGTGATCAGATCCGGCAATGACAGTCTCGGACTGTCAACCGCGGAGACTCTGGAAATAGACAACGCCGGAACGGATGACTACAGGATATATGTTACCGATTTCGGAAGCATTACATCCAATGATACAATGTCGTATAATATGACAGGAAGCTGTGTATATGTTGATGTTTATGACAGCGAAGGACATATCGGAAAGTATCATGTTCCGCTTGCCAGCGCCGGAGTCATCTGGGAGGCAGTGGAGATACACAACAGGACTCTTCTTCCGGTCAATTCATATTATTATGCGATTGAAGATGATCCTCTGTGGAAAACAAAATAGAAGTCTGCTATAATCTTTGAACAGTAAAAATCTTGAACAGAAAGGACTAAGCTATGAACAATTTGGATTTGGCAAAAACGGCTAATGAGGTCCGTAAAGGAATCGTTACGGCAGTTCATTCAGCCAAGGCCGGTCATCCCGGCGGATCACTGTCCTGTGCGGACCTTATGACATTTCTCTATTTCGAAGAAATGAACATCGATCCCAAGGATCCGAAGAAGGCGGATCGTGACAGATTCGTACTTTCAAAGGGCCATTGTGCTCCGGCTCTTTATTCGGCTCTTGCACAAAGAGGCTATTTTCCTGTAGAAGAGCTTACAACGCTTCGTAAGCTCGGATCTCATCTTCAGGGACATCCCTGCATGCAGCATACGCCCGGGGTTGATATGTCAAGCGGATCCCTCGGCCAGGGCATTTCGGTGGCTGTAGGCATGGCACTGTCCGCAAAACTGTCAAATGACAGCTATCGTGTATATACCCTTCTCGGTGACGGTGAAATAGCGGAAGGCCAGGTCTGGGAAGCAGCAATGTTCGCCGGACATAAAAAGCTCGACAATCTCGTTGTTGTCGTTGATAATAACGGTCTCCAGATCGACGGAAAAATAGAGGATGTATGTAATCCTTATCCGATCGACAAGAAGTTCGAAGCATTTAATTTCCATGTGATCAATATCGATGCCCATGATTTTGATCAGATCAGGGATGCTTTTAAGGAAGCAAGGAATACAAAAGGAATGCCGACCGCCATCATCATGAAGTCCGTTAAAGGTAAGGGAGTTTCATTCATGGAAGGCCAGGCGGGATGGCATGGCAAGGCACCCAATGATGAGCAGTATGAAGTCGCCATGGCAGATCTTGAGAAAGTAGGTGAAGCATTATGTCAGAAGTAGAAAAGATTGCAACCAGAGCCAGTTACGGTAATGCACTTGTAGAGCTCGGCAATGAGCATGAAGACCTTGTTGTATTAACAGCTGACCTTGCTGCAGCTACAATGACAGGTGTTTTCGCAAAAGCCCATCCCGACAAGCATATCAACTGCGGTATCGCGGAATCGAACATGACCGGTATTGCCGCAGGTCTTGCGGCTACTGGCAAAGTTCCTTTTGCAAGTTCCTTTGCGATGTTTTCGGCAGGACGTGCGTTTGAGCAGGTTCGTAACTCCATCGGATATCCGCATCTTAATGTTAAGATAGGTGCGACCCATGCGGGAGTATCAGTCGGTGAGGACGGTGCATCACACCAGTGTAACGAGGATATAGCGCTCATGCGGACCATCCCCGGAATGGTGATCATCAATCCTGCGGATGATGTAGAGGCAAGAGCTGCCGTTAAAGCGGCATATGAATATGTAGGTCCTGTTTACATGCGGTTCGGACGTGCCGCAGTTCCCGTGTTCAATGATGAGAAAACATACAAATTTGAAATGGGCAAAGGTATCACACTCAGAGAGGGCGGCGATGTATCGATAATCGCAACGGGCATTACGGTTCCGGCATCTCTTGAGGCTGCAAAGATGCTTGCAGAGGATGGTATTGAAGCAGAGGTTATTAATATCCATACCATCAAGCCTCTTGATGAGGAGCTTATACTGAAGACGGCAGCCAAGACAAAAAAGGTTGTCACAGCCGAAGAGCATTCGGTCATAGGCGGTCTGGGCAGCGCAGTATGTGAGGTTCTGTCAGAGAAGTGTCCGACAAAAGTCTTCAGGATAGGAATGCATGACGTGTTCGGAGAGAGCGGTTCGGCCGCACAGCTTCTTCACAAATATCTGCTTGATGCCGAGGGCATTTACGATCAGGTTAAAAAATTCGTAAAATGATCATAGCGTAAAAGACGGCGTCCCCCTCTCAAAAAGGAAGGGGACGCGTCATTTATGATAAAGGGATTATGGCGGAAATAAACGAAACCCTGAAAGAAAAATACGAGGCCACACAAAAGGATTTTGAACAGAAGATCCGGCGCCACAGAAGAGCGATAGTGTATCGGTCGGTGATCGGTATAGCCATTGTCATCGCGCTTATCGCCAGTGCATATATCAATTATCAGAAGATGGTCTATACGGATTATGAAGTTACTCGCAGCATAAGCTACCCGGAAGCTTCAAATGCCAAATATGTCAGCTTCGGAGATAATGTCCTGCGATACAGTCAGGACGGTGCTTCTGCATTTAACATCGCGAACGACATGATGTGGAACGAGACGTTTGAAATGCAGAATCCCATAGTGGATACATGCGGCGATTATGCGGCTCTCGGCGATTACATGGGGACCAATATATACATATATAACAGCGAGGGGCTTCAGGGTACCATTGACACGTCAACCCCTTTAAAGCGTTTCTGTGTTTCGGGTAACGGAAGTGTTGCTGTGGTGATCGAAGACGACGATGTCACTTGGGTAAAGTTATACGATGTAAACGGCATTAACATCGCCAGTGACAGAACGACCATGTCGAAGAGCGGATATCCTGTATGTATAGATATCTCCGAAGACGGAATACTCATGGCCGTATCGTATCTGTTTGTGGACAGCGGCGTTCTGTCCTCATCGGTTGCTTTCTACAATTTCGGAGCTGTCGGGCAGAACGAAGTCGATAACCTTGTTAGCGGATACAATTATCCGGGAACGGTAGTATCATATGTAAGCTTCATGAATCCCACAACGTCCTTTGCGGTGGGCGATGACGGATTATCGATCTTCAAAGGTTCGGAGAAACCCGAGAGCATAATCAAACAGGATATCGATAAAGAGATCATCAGTGTATTTTATAATGACAAGAATATCGTCCTTGTATTGGAGGATGAAGAGGAAAACAGGTATATTGCCGAGGTATATGACGATAACGGCAATCCCGTTGCAACACAGCGCTTTGATATGGATTACAGCGACATAGCGGTGTACAAAGATCTTCTGATCATCTACAACAGCGAGGAATGTCAGATATATAATATGGCGGGACTGAAAAAATACGAAGGCAGATTTGAAAATCCCGTGATAACAATGATACCGGAGAAAGCAAGATCCAGATATCTTCTGGTCTGCGGCAGCGGTATGGAGGAGATAAAACTGAAGTAAAATGAGGGAGTACTATCTTCTTATAGCGGTTCTTGCAGTACTGACTATAGGGGCAGTAAAGGGATATGCGAAGGGGTTTTTGCGACTGGCAGTCTGGTTTGCCGGTCTGATCGCGGTTCTGTTTATAGTTACAAGGATTTCCCCCTATGTGAGTAATTTTATAATAGAAAACACTTCCGTATATGAGCAGGTCAGAGAGAAGATAATACGGACGTATGAGGAAAAATCGTCTGCCGGGACGGATGACGTTATGTTGCCCGATAATGCGGATCAGAACGAGGTGATAGACTCATTCGGCTTCCCTGATCTGATCTCCGATTCGATCAAGATAAACAACAACAGTGAGATATATGAAAAACTGGCTGTTTCGCTGTTTAAGGATTACGTCGCCGGATTTCTTTCGGCACTTGCCATTAAGGCAGGGACTTTTGCCGGCCTATTTATATTACTTGCCATTGCGGAGTTTGTGATATTAACTGCCATAAAGATCCTGGAGAAGATACCGGTTCTGAGAACCTTTAACCGTCTTGCCGGTATGGCGGCAGGTATCACGCTGGCTCTTGTCTTTATATGGGTGTTCTTCATCGCGGCAATGATGTTTTTCGGGAATTCCTTTTCTTCCTGGGTATTTGCGCAGGTTAAGGCAAGCAGGCTTCTTACGATCATTTTCAATAATAATATCCTGTTCGATCTTATACGTTAGATCATCAGAAATCCTATGATGGATATTTTTATATATTCAGAGTAGGATTTTTTATTTTACTGAAAATGTATTTGTAATATTTTATATTCATCCGGTTTGGATTCCCGATAGTCGGGACCATAAAATTTTAAGGAGGATAAGTATGAAAAAGAAAGTTTTAGCAGCTATTATGGCAGCAGCAATGGTAGCACTGACAGCATGTTCAGGTGCAGCAGCACCCGCAGCAGATGCAGCAGCTCCCGCAGCAGACGCAGCAACAGAGGAAGCAGCACCCGCAGCAGATGCAACAGAGGAAGCAGCTCCCGCAGCTTCAGGCGAAGGCAAGAAAGTTGCAGTTGCCATGCCCACACAGTCATCAGAAAGATGGATGCATGACGGTGCAAACATGAAGGCACAGCTCGAAGAGCTCGGCTACACAGTAGACCTTCAGTATGCAGAAGATGATGTTCAGGCTCAGGTTTCTCAGATCGAGAACATGATCGCAGCAGGCGCTAACTGCCTTGTTATCGCAGCTATCGACTCAGACGCTCTTGTAAATGTTGAGCAGCAGGCTAAGGACGCAGGCATCCCCGTTATCGCATATGACCGTCTTCTTATGAACACAGACGCTGTTTCTTACTATGCAACATTCGATAACAAGGGTGTTGGTACCAAGATCGGTGAATATATCGTTCAGCACTGCGGAGCTACAAAAGATGATCCCAAGACCATCGAGCTTTTCATGGGTTCACCTGATGACAACAACGCTCATATGCTTTACGCAGGACTTATGGAGCAGATCCAGCCTTTACTTGATGACGGTTCACTTATCTGTAAGTCAGGCCAGATTGATTTCGAATCAAACAACACACTCCGTTGGGATCAGCAGACAGCTATGAAGAGATGCGAAGACCTTCTTACAAGGTACTATGCAGACGAAGATCTTGATATCTGTGCATGTGCATATGACGGACTTTCATATGGATGTATGTCAGCTCTTGAAGGCGCAGGCTACACAGATGCAAATTGGCCTCTGATCACAGGTCAGGATGCTGAGCTTATGGCTACAAAGCACATCATCTCCGGTAAGCAGACAATGTCAATCTACAAGGATACAAGACTTCTTGCCAGCAAGTGCGTTACAATGGTTCAGGCAGTTCTCGAAGGTTCAGAGCCTGAGATCAACGACACAGAGCAGTATGACAACGGCAAGATCGTAGTTCCTTCATACCTTTGCGAGCCCGTTCCCGTTGACAAGGACAACTACAAAGAAGTTATCATCGGCGGCGGATATTACACAGAAGAGCAGCTGGCTGAATAATCCGGCACACGAAGGACCAAATAAGATGATACAGGGCGGCGGCATAAGCCGCCCTGTTTTTAAAAGTGTATTACAGAAGGAGTAGGTAGGATGTCGGATTACATCTTGGAAATGAATCATATTACGAAGGAGTTCTCCGGAGTAAAGGCTCTTGACGATGTTAATCTTAAGGTTAAAAAAGGTGAGATCCACGCTATATGCGGTGAGAACGGAGCCGGCAAGTCTACGCTCATGAATGTCCTTTCGGGCGTGTATCCTTTCGGAACATATGAAGGTGATATTCTTTACAAAGGCGAGCACTGCAAATTTCATAACCTTAGGGATTCTGAAGCAAAAGGAATAGTTATCATACATCAGGAGCTGGCACTCAGCCCACTGCTTTCCGTAGCGGAGAACGTGTTCATCGGTAATGAACAGACCAGCAGCAAGGGTATTATCGATTGGACGCTGACAAGAAGCCGTGCTCAGGAAATGCTTGCAAAAGTGGGACTGGAGCATGAGGATGTCAACGTTCCTATCAACACCCTTGGCGTAGGAAAACAGCAGCTTATAGAGATCGCAAAGGCAATGGCAAAGAAGGTTGAACTTCTGATCCTTGATGAGCCTACGGCAGCTCTAAACGACGAAGAGAGCAGGAAGCTTCTCGATATAATGCTTCAGCTCAAATCGCAGGGGATCACATGCATCATCATCTCGCATAAGCTTAATGAAATAGAGTATGTTTCCGATTCGGTTACTATCATCAGAGACGGCAGGACGATAGAAACACTTGTCAAAGGGGTGGATGATTATTCCGAAGACAGAGTCATTAAGGCAATGGTCGGTCGTGAAATGACCAATCGTTACCCCATAAGAGAAGGTGTTGAAAAAGGCGATGTGATATTTGAGGTCAGGAATTGGAATGTTTTCCATCCCGATGACGAACATCGTCAGGTGCTCAAAGACATAAACATCAAAGTCCGTGCAGGTGAAGTTGTCGGTCTTGCAGGTCTGATGGGTGCCGGAAGAACAGAACTTGCAATGAGTCTTTTCGGCAGAAGTTACGGCCAGAAGATATCGGGAACGATACTTATAAACGGTAAGGAAGTACATCTCAAAACGGTTAAAGATGCCGTTCAGAATAAACTGGCTTACATATCCGAAGACAGGAAGACATACGGTCTAAACCTTATCGGTGATATAAAAGAAAACATGACGATCGCCGCAAGACCGTTCTTCTTCTCAAAGAACGGTGTCATCAATGCCAATGATGAGATAATTGCAGCGCAGGAATACAAAGAGCGTATTAATGTTAAAGCCAGTTCCATCAATCAGGTAGTAGGATCACTGTCAGGAGGTAACCAGCAGAAGGTAGTAGTTGCCAAATGGATGTTGACACAGCCGGATGTCCTGATCATGGATGAGCCTACAAGAGGTATTGACGTAGGAGCAAAATATGAGATTTATTGTGTGATCAATGAACTTGCCAAAGCAGGAAAAGCCATCATCGTTATCTCTTCGGAAATGCCTGAGGTAATCGGCACATGTGACAGATGCTATGTCATCAACGAAGGAGAGATAGCGGGAGAACTGGACAAGGAAGAGTTTTCACAGGAACGTATCATGCAGCTTATTATGGCTCATATGAGAAAGGGAGATGGAAATGGAAACTAATAACAAAAAACTCGTTAATATGGATTTGAAACAGTACGGAATGTTTTTGATCCTGATAGGTATATTTATTCTGTTTGCTATAACGACAAAGGGTGCAAATGCCAAGCCCGTTAATATCAACAACCTCATCATGCAGAACGGATATGTTGTTATCCTGGCGATCGGTATGCTGCTCTGCGTTCTGACCGGTAATATCGATCTTGGTGTAGGTTCTGTTGTTGCTGTAACCGGTTCGGTTGCAGGAATCATAATGATAGACTACAAGATGAACATGTGGGTTGCAATACTGGCTGCTCTTGCGGTAGGACTTCTTACAGGTCTGTTTGCGGGATTTTTCATCGCATATTTAAGTATCCCGCCATTTGTCGTGACGCTGGCGACGATGCTTATGGGAAGAGGTCTTACATATACACTGCTTCAGGCACAGACAAAGGGCCCCTTCAATGAGTCATATAACTTCATCGGAGCAGGATTCCTTCCTGCAGTAAAGGTTCCGTTTGGAGACGGAACGATCGATGTCGTCAGCATAATAGTAGCGATCGTTGCATCGATAGTACTTATTTATTCGGAATTCAGGAATTATGCCACAAAGAAGAAATACAATTTTGCCGTTAACCCGGTATGGCAGATCGCTTTAAAGCTTGCGATCATGCTGTTCATTATCTGGTTCTTCTTCTACAAGCTTGCAAGAGCAAACGGTCTTCCGTTCGTACTGCTTATAATGGTCATCCTCATCGCAGTATACGGATTCGTAACAAGCAAGACAGTAGCAGGACGTCAGATATACGCACTCGGCGGTAACAGAAAGGCAGCAAATCTTTCCGGTATCGATACGAACAAAGTTTTCTTCTGGGTATACGTAAACATGGGACTCCTTTCATCAATAGCCGGTATCGTGCTTGCGGCCAGAAACGGATCAGCTACACCGAAGGCCGGTGACGGATTCGAAATGGATGCGATCGCATCATGTTATATCGGTGGTGCGGCAGTTGCCGGTGGTGCCGGAACTATCGTCGGAGCTGTTGTAGGTGCTTTCATAATGGGTATCCTCAACAACGGTATGTCCCTGATGGGATTCACGACCGATGTCCAGAAGATCTTCAAAGGCGTGGTTCTTCTTCTGGCGGTTACACTTGACGTTCTTTCAAAGAGAAAGAAAGGCTGATCAGTACAGATTTTGTCTGATCATTATGACACAGGCTGTGGGAAATCTCCCGCGGCCTTGTTGTCTGTTTGGGCACCTGATGATAAAATCATTGGGTAACAGATATTTACCTGGAATAAAGGAGCAGTTATGGATCTTTATAAAGTCATGCTTGTCGATGACGAGGAAGAGGTCAGGGAGGCGATCAGAAAAAGGATCAACTGGGAAGAGCTGGGTTTTACCGTTGCAGGTACGGCCGAGAACGGAGAGGATGCATTGGAACTTGCAGAAAACTGTGAACCCGATGTTGTTATGACCGATATCCAGATGCCGTTTATGGATGGGCTGACACTTCTTCGCAGACTCAAGGAAAAGATACCCGATATCCGAAGTGTTATATTCTCGGGATACGATGATTTTGAATATGCAAAAGAGGCAATACGCCTGGAAGCCGAGGAATACATATTAAAGCCTGTTGACGCCGATGAGCTCAGATCGATATTCGGACGCATAAAAGAAAGACTTGACGAGCAGAGGCAGACACGCAGAAATGTCGAACTGCTCTCCAAATACTATGAAGAGAGCAGGCCGATGATGAAAGAACAGCTGATCATAGGTCTTCTGGAGGGCAGGGAGCTTCAGTTTGATCTTGAGAGATATCAGAAGGATTTTGATCTTCAAATAGAATCGGCATTTTACTGTGCGGGTGCATTCCGCGTCACGCCTTCTCATGAAGGTTCGGAAGAGCTTGACAAGAGGCTGATGGCTGTATCACTCAAACAGCTTGTATCGGAAAGGTTCAAAGAAGTCCTGCCGGTGGAAGCGTTCGTGTACCTTGATACAGTATGCGTGCTTGCACGACTCAGCAGTACGAGCCAGTACAATACCTTTGTCGGAGAGATGGACAGGATATGCAAGATTGCCCACAGGATCCTCGGTGCCAATATTTCCGCCGGGATCGGCAGAGTTTACGGTAATGCCGAAAGTATACACACATCATTTCTTGAGGCAAAAGATGCTTTCCATCACAGAATGTTCGTGGGAGAAAATCAGGCGATCTGCATTAATGACGTTGAACCGGCATGTTCAGCCGAGGATTATGTCAGTGAAAAACAGATCCGGCATATTATGAGACAGATCAAGGTGGGAACAAAAGAAAGCCTTGAGGCAGAGATCCGCGGTTTTATCGAAAAGCTCAAGAAGTCAGACATCAGTCTTGGCCAGCTGCAGATCTTCTATGCGGAATTTATTGTCGAACTGCTGCGGCTCTCCAGGGGTCACGGGATAAGCCCGTCTGAGACCGGGTTCGGAAGCATCAACACAAATGAAGAACTTGAAGGTTTTTCGTCCATGGATGAATTTGCCGACAGGCTGACAGAACTTTCCGCGATATTGTGGGAAAAGATCAGCAGCGGAAGACTTGATTCCGCCAAAAAGCTTGCGGAGGACGCAAAACAGTATATAGCAGATCATTACAGCGAGAGCGGACTGTCGGTGGACGCCATATGCTCATATCTCGGTGTGGGTACATCTTATTTCTCATCCGTATTCAAAAAGGAGACCGGGATGAGCTTTATAACATATCTGACGGATATCCGTATGAACGAAGCGCAGAGACTTCTTGATACGACGGACGAGAAGAGTTATATAATTGCCGGTATGGTCGGATATGAAGAGCCGAATTACTTCAGTTATGTTTTCAAAAAGCATTTCGGTATATCTCCATCCAGATACAGAAAATAAAAGGGCATGATCGAATTAATCAGGGAAGGGTATAAAAAAAGAAGTCTTCAGTGGGCAATATCACTGTCATTTACGGCAATCTCCATCATAAGCATTGCTTCAATGGCGATTGCCTTTTATTCCCATTCCATCAGGACCATCAGGGAGAACACTATCAAAGAGAACGGGCAGATAGTCGATCAGGTCAGCTGGAATCTGAATTCCTACATCAGAAATATGATGGGTATATCCGATACGATGTACTACAGCGTTATCAAGAATACCAACCTTACGAACGAGAAGATCAGCAAGGAGATGAACCTCTTATATGAAGCGAACAAGGATAATCTCACCAGCATAGTCTGTGCAACTGGCGACGGTGCGATAGTGGCGGCTTCGCCGGTATCATCAAGGAAGGCGGGCGTAGACCTTAAAAAGCAGGAGTGGTTCCAGAAGGCTTTTGATGAGATAGAGAATATACATTTTTCCATACCGCATGTCCAGAATATTTTCGACAACAGCAATTACAGATACTATTGGGTTGTCTCGCTTTCGAGGAGCGTCGAGCTGACGTACTTTGGAAGCGTAAAAGAAGGTGTGCTGCTCGTTGACATGAATTACAGCGGGATAGAGCAGATGTTTGAGAAAGTCAACGACGGCGGAGTAGGATTTGTATATCTGTGTGATTCGGACGGCAGGATAATATATCATCCGAGGAAGAAGGCGATATATTCAGGCCTTGTGATGGAGAATAATCTTGAGCATGCCAAACATCCGGACGGCTCCTTCTCGGAAACATTTGACGGAGAAGAGAGGGATGTTGTCCTCAAGACAGTCGGTTATACCGGATGGAAGATAATAAGCGTCACACCCGCAAGTGAGCTGGCACTTGATATGGGACAGATGAGAAATTATCTGATCATGGTGGCAGTCATCGTGCTGATGCTGATCGTACTCGGCAACTATATCATATCTTATGTTGTGACCGACCCGATCAGAAAGCTTGAAGAGTCGATAGCATATCTTGAAGAGGGCGTTGCCAATGACGACGTTATGAACGAAGAGGATATATTCATCGGAGGTTCTCACGAGATCAGGCATCTCGGAAGGACGATCAAGTCAATGATCCGCCAGATGAAGAAACTGACCGATGACATGGTCAGGGAACAGAAAGCGAAGCGTAAAAGTGAGCTGGATGCTCTTCAAAGTCAGATCAACCCGCACTTTCTTTACAACACTCTCGATTCAGTCGTATGGATGATCGAAGGGGAAAGATACAAAGATGCGATATCAATGGTAACCGCACTTGCACAGCTGTTCAGAATATCGCTGAGCAAAGGGAACAACATAATCACCATACATGATGAGATCGTTCACGCGAGAAACTATCTGAACATACAGAAGGTCAGGTATAAAAACAAGTTCACTGCTTCGATCGATATAGATCCGGCCATCGAAAACTGTGCAACAATAAAGCTTATCGTACAGCCCCTGCTTGAAAACGCCATATATTACGGGGTTGAGCATATGGATGGTGAAGGCGAGATAACGCTTCGCGGTTACGAAAAAGACGGCGACGTGTTCATATCCGTCTCCGATAACGGAATGGGTATACCGGAAGAGACTCTTTCGACACTTCTCACCGACAAGGCCAGAAGCCGTGGAAAAGGCTCCGGGATCGGATTGTGGAATGTCAATCAGAGGATTCAGATATACTTTAAAGGAGATTACGGACTGATAATCGAAAGCGAACTGGATGAGGGAACCACGGTGACCATTCATCTTCCCAAGATACCGATAGAAGAGTATCGGAGAGAGGAAGGTGGAAAATGAAGAGGATAAGTAACAGGCCGTTTATCGGAGCCGCTATCGTGTTCATTGCTTTTATTGTTATCATGCTGCTGCAGATCGGCGGAGATGAAGCAAATAAAGATGAAGAGACAAGAGTATCAATGATAGTATACGGTGATGACTCCGAAAGATGGGAAAACATGCGGCAGGGGGCGGCACTTGCCTGCCAGGATAAGGGGGCTGATATCAGCCTGATCACCATGCTGTCGGAAAATGATGCGGCCGAGCAGGAGGAGATAATAGGAAGGGAGATCGAAGACGGAGCGGATGCTTTGATCATAGCGGCATGCAGCAGTGAAAGGATCCGGGAATATATCGATTCGAACAGGATAAAGATACCGATCATCTTTGTAGAGACCATGGAACAGCTTTCCGGAAAGATAATCGATATTTCGTCGGATGACTACCGGATGGGATATGAACTTGGCAAAGAGATGCTTGACAGTGAAAGTGATATAGTTACTGTAGCCGTCATTTCCGAGAATACTCAGAGGGACAGTGTGGCGCTTCGTGAAAAGGGCTTCAGGGACGCACTTTCGGAGGGGCAGACCGGAAAGATCATAAACTGGTCAGGAAATGAATATGAAAACCTGGCTGGTACGAGAGTGTTCATACAGAGGTCTGTCGTCTCGGAAGCAACAGACGTTATAGTCACGTTTGACAATTCCACTACAGATGCATTGATAGATGCGCTTTCAAACCTCAATATGGACAGAAAGGTCTACTCTATATCGACATCGAACAAGGCGGTTTATAATCTGTACAACAAGGATATAAAAGCGCTTATGTATCCCGATGAGTTCAGCATGGGATATCTTGCGGCAAAATATGCACTGGACAGAAAGGATGCACAGAAGATGTACTCCGGAAAGGAAATAGAGTACAGGATAGTAAAGAAGGAGAATATGTATGATGAGGACAATCAAACGCTGTTGTTCCCGTTTGTCAATTAAATACATCGTGCTCCTTGCGGTCGCATCGATCCTGCTTTCCGGTTGCGGAAGCAGCAGGAAGCTTCCTTCTAATGAGATCAAGATCGCAGTGCTGACATATGATGAATATGATACGCTGATCGAATCAATGACCAGATATATGACAAAATGGTGCAGACAGAAGGAAAAAGATGACGGGATAAGGATAACCATCGATATCGTCGGCGCAAAGAAAAGTCAGATGACGCAGAACGATCAGGCAAGAAAATTCATTACGGGAAACTATGATGTTCTTTGTGTGAACCTTGTTGACAGAACGGATGCGATGGTCATCATAGACAGGGCAATGGCGGCTGATATACCCGTGATCTTCTTTAACCGTGAGCCTGTTGAAGAAGATCTTTCGAGATGGGACAAGCTGTATTATGTCGGAGCGATAGCAAGGCAGTCGGGAGAGCTCCAGGCAAAGATTATTATAGATGCACTCTCGGATCCGAAAAAGTTTTCAAAGATAGATGTTAACGGAAACGGAACCATACAGTATGTTATGCTCGAAGGTGAAGCGGGCCACCAGGATACTCTGGTCAGGACGAATGTGTGCACGTCAGAGCTGATAAATGCGGGATTTTCTCTTGAAAAGCTTGGTGATGAGTTTGCCAATTGGGACAGGGATCAGGCAAGAACGAAAATGAGGGAACTCATAGACAGGTATCCTTTCCAGATAGAAATGGTCATTGCCAACAATGATGACATGGCACTGGGTGCGATAGATGCAATTGAGGAAACAGACTATGCGTTAAATCCGTTCATCGTAGGGATCAACGGAACGGCTGACGCACTCGAAGCCATAAGGACAATGAGACTAGACGGCAGCGTGTATAACGATGCAAGAGGCCAGGCCGAGATGATAATGGAGATGGCATATGCACTCGGTCGTGATGAGCCTTTCCCGGATACCGTGGAACTGACATTTGATAAATATGTCTTCAGGCCTTATAGTATTATTACATATGAAAATGTTCAGAAGTATCTTAACAGAGACAGATAATAGTATCCGCAACAGAAAGTGAGAAGAGTATGAAAAGATTTGAAGGTTATCGTAAAGGCGTCAATCTCGGAGGGTGGCTGTCACAGTGCGTTTCATATGACAGGGAGCACTTTGACGGATTCATCACTCAAAAAGATATTGAAACTATCGTATCATTTGGCCTTGATCACATAAGGGTGCCCATTGATTACGATGTGTTTATGAATGAGGGTCCGGATAAAGACAGCGTTAATGAAGAGGGGATCTCACATATCGATGACTGTATAGAATGGTGTCGGAAAGCAGACCTTAATATGATCCTTGATCTTCACAAGGCAAAAGGATACATGTTTGATTCGAATGCCGTATCCGACGCAGACAGGTTCTTTACCGACGAAGGACTTCAGGAAGCGTTCTATAAGACATGGGAGATGCTTGCAGAAAGATATGGCAGCCACAAAGATATGCTTTCATTTGAACTGCTTAACGAGATCGTTAATCCCGATTACGAATCCGTTTGGAATGATATAGCAACCAGGGCGATAGAGCGGATCCGTTCAATCGCTTTGGATATCAATATCATTGTCGGAGGAGTGAATTACAACAACGTCTTTGCGGTTCCCGGAATAAAGGTTCCTTCAGACGGAAAGATAGTATACAACTTTCACTGCTATGAACCTATCTGCTTTACGCATCAGAAAGCATACTGGATGGAAGGCATGACGGATGATTTTGACGTGACATACCCAGGAAATATTGAGTATTTCAGGCAGAAGAGTGCAGAGTTCTCGAAAAATCATACAGGTGCAGTGTTCAATGAATGCATGGATAAAGAAGGACCATTCTTTGATAAGCTGTTTGCAGGTGCGGTAAAATATGCCGAAGAGAAGAATGTACCGCTGTATTGCGGCGAGTACGGGGTTATAGACCGGGCTCCGGCAGATGAAACACTCAGGTGGATGCGGGATATTCATGAAAGCTTCGAGAAGTTTGGAATAGGACGTGCGCTATGGAATTACAAGAACAAGGATTTCGGTCTTGTTGATGAGCATTATGATCCTATCCGTGAAGACATGATAAAGGCTCTGTAAGAGTTTTTATAATACTTATGAGAGGAAGAAACATATAATGGAAGAAAAAAAGGACGGTTTTGGAAGCAAGATCGGGTTTATTCTTGCTGCGGCAGGCTCGGCAGTGGGCCTGGGAAACATTTGGAGGTTTCCGTATCTCGCTGCTAAATACGGGGGAGGAATATTCCTGCTTATATATATCATACTCGTAGTCACTTTCGGTTTTTCGCTCATGGTAACAGAGATATCACTGGGACGAAAGACCGGCAGCAGTGTCATAGGTGCATATAAAAATGCAGACAGAAGGTTTGGATTCCTCGGGCCCGTGGCCGCGCTTGTTCCTTTTATCATTACGCCGTATTACTGTGTTATCGGCGGATGGGTATTGAAGTATCTGTTCACGTTTATCAGCGGACAGGCCCATCTTGCGACCGATGACGGATACTTCGGCGGTTTTATTGCCGAGGCGGGTCAATCGACGGTTTTCTTTATTATATACGCGACATTGACCGCCCTTATTGTAATATTCGGAGTTGAAAAGGGAATAGAAAATGTCAGTAAGATCCTTATGCCGGTTCTCGTTGCACTTTCACTTGGCATAGCAATATATGTAATGACCCTTCCCGGTGCCGGTGCCGGTATTAAATACTATCTGCTTCCTAACTTTGAAGGATTTACCTTATCAAAATTCCTTAAAACCATAGTTGCGGCGATGGGACAGCTCTTCTATTCGATGTCTCTTGCTATGGGGATCATGGTCACATACGGTTCCTATATGAGAAAACAGGATTCCATAGAGGCATCGACACGACAAGTCAGTTTTTTTGACACATCGATCGCGATCATAGCCGGTCTGATCATAGTGCCGTCTGTATTCATATTCAGCGGTGGAGATTCTGATGCTCTTAATGCGGGACCCGGCCTGATGTTTGTGACGCTGCCTAAAGTATTTGATTCAATGAAAGGCGGTCACATAGCAGGGGGTGCATTTTTCGTACTGGTCGCCTTTGCCGCATTGACGTCATCTGTTTCCCTGCTTGAGACCATGGTTTCCATAGTGACGGAGAAATTCGGGCTCAAAAGGACCGGCTCCACGATAGTATGTCTTATCATTGTGTTTGTAATGGGAATGCTGTCAGTGCTTGGATACAGCAGTTGGGAGTCGGTGACGATATTCGGATATCAGATACTGGACTTCTTTGATTTTATCTCCAACAATGTCATGATGCCGATAGTGGCGCTACTTACATGCGTTCTTATAGGGTATGTTGTTAAGCCGAAGTATATTGAAGAAGAAACAACATTGAACGGGGAAGAGTTTAAGGCAAAAGGTCTGTATGAGATAATGACCAGATTTGTCTGCCCCATATTTATGATTATCATACTCCTTACACCGCTCTTTGTGAAATTGTAAAGCAGGAAAAGCGCATTTTCGCGATATTGCAACTGCCGGTTGACAGATTTATAAGCCATCTTGATAGAATGCAACCGCTAAAAGAGTTATCTTCAGATCGTTCGAACACAACATGATTCATTAAATGGTTTGAAGCTGAGGATCGCTTCGGAAAGGAAAAAAATGATATTAGCGGATAAGATAATAAATGAAAGAAAAAAGAACGGGTGGTCACAGGAAGATCTGGCAGAGATGCTTGATGTTTCCCGTCAGTCGGTATCAAAATGGGAAGGCGCACAGAGTGTTCCCGACCTTCAGAAGATATTGAAGATGGCGGAAGTGTTCGGTGTGAGTACGGACTACTTATTAAAAGATGAGTTGGAACCGGAAAACAGGGAAGTACTTCCCGAGAGCAGGCGTGATCTTGAAGAGCCCGGAATTCGAAGAGTATCTCTTGAGGATGCAACGGAGTATATTTCAATAAGAAAAGAGATCCTGCCCAAGATCGGACTCGGGGTATTTCTTTGCATAACCAGCCCGGTTATACTTGTCTTTCTGTCAGGGCTGTCTGCTTCGGGACTGTGCAATATATCCCGGAATGCCTGCGTTGCCATAGGTCTGGTATGCCTGTTCCTTCAGATAGGATGTGCGGTATATCTGTTCATAACAAAAAGCGGAAAGCTTGCAAAATTTGATTTTCTCGAGAAGGAAGATTTTGAGACCGAATACGGCGTGGACGGCATGGTAAAAGAGCGTCTTGCGGAAAACGAGGGTATCAATACAAGAGCACTTACAACCGGTGTACTCATGTGTGTTCTCGGTGCGCTGCCTCTTATAATCTGCTCGGTGCTCGGAATGTCTGCATTTGTTATAACCGGAATGGTATGTCTGCTTCTTCTCCTGATAGGATGTGCGGTATATCTGTTTGTATCCGTATGCGGAGTCAACAGTTCATATCATGTACTGCTGCAGGACGGAGATTACACAAAAGAGAAGAAAAGAACTTCAGTAAAGCTCGAGCCGCTTGTCAGCGCCTACTGGATGTTCATAGTGGTTGTTTATCTTGCGATCAGTTTCCTGACCGGCAGATGGGATCGCACATGGATCATATGGGCAGTTTCCGGTGTACTGTTTGCACTTATAAGGATTATAGCCGGGTCATTTGTCATAAAAGACTGATAAATTGTGGTTACCATCCGGCAGGGATACAATATATTGGGCCGGAAGGCTGCGCTGATCAAAATGTCCTGAAACGCTTTGTTTCAGGGCATTTTTTGGTAATAATTTTTTATCAAAAATCCGTTGACAAGGCATAATCGCAGTGATATATTAATAAAGCCGCGCGAAAAGACGCCTGTTTTTTTGCGCGCTGTTCCTTGAAAACAAAATAGTACAACCAAACCCGAATTCCTTAAAGTAAATTAAACGGAAAACAAAAGCCAGCGAGGCTTTAAACTTTTTTT
>JAILIS010000045.1 GCA_024695145.1 Lachnospiraceae bacterium | reverse complement strand
TATATAGATGAGTCAAATCTTTATCACAGGATGCATCTTTATACAAAACAGTTCGACTGGGAGAAGATATGGGCGATCGCGGATGATGTTGATGATGAGGAGGCAATAGAGAAAAAGGCAAAGGATATCCTGGACACTTTTGATGTTGAAGGAGGCGGAAACATTGAAAAGGTTCATGAGATGGCAAAATACGTTCTTGCTTTTGAACAGTGGGTCAAAGATGAGCAGCTGGGACTTGTTGCCTCACATTACGACGGATATGCAAAAGGTCAGGCAGGTGTCGTTGACAGCCTTCTGATTCCTGCGTTTTCGATGCTCATCAAACAGGGTACCGCCTGTGCCGTTGAAGGCGATATCAAGGTGGCAATGGCGATGAGCATCATGAAGACCGTATCCGGCTCGGGACAGCTTTCCGAGATGTATACGATAGACTTTAACGATAATGTTACGCTTATCGGACACAGCGGATCCGGAGATGCCGATTTTTCAACGGCAAAGAAGCCCACAATGAAGATTGTAGATGTATTTCACGGAAAGACAGGCGGCGGCTATCTGACACAGTTCTATCCTCCGGAAGGAGATGTTACTTATCTAGCCATCACACAGGATCAGGACGGAAACTTTAAGTTCATCGCAGCCGAAGGAACCAATGTGGAAGGTAAGATCCTCCAGAACGGGGATACGATGAAGAGAGTGCGTTTTTCCATAAGTCCTACGGAATTCGTTACAAAATGGAGCGAGACGGGACCGACCCACCATTTTGCGGCAGGCCTCGGAAGGCATATCAGCACTCTGCAAAAAGTTGCAAAGATCATGAACGTCCCTCTGGAGATCGTTACGCAGTGATCGGGAACAGCATTATACAAGGCCGGTGATATATCGGCCTTGTTTTAATGAAGGAAAACTGTTATAGTCAAAAAAAGGATTTTGCGATAAATGGACATCTGGATTGTACAGAAACAAATGATAATCATATTTGTGTTGATTCTTATCGGAGTCTATCTCTACAAAAGAGGTCATTTGTCCAATTCATCGGCAAAGCAGCTATCGTGGATCATCGTGAACATAACGAACCCGGTAATGCTGCTTGTCGCGGCACTTACGGAAGAAGAAAAAGTCAGCGCCGGCGAAGTCGGGATAGCACTCCTGGCATTTGCAGCGATGTATGCGATTCTGATAGCGATATCATACCTGATCCCGGTCTTGCTGGGGGTTGAGCGCGATGAGAGATACTCATACAGGATGATGTCGATTTTCGGAAATGTAGGATTTATTGGCATACCGTTTTGCGCGGCCGTACTCGGGACAGGCTCGCTCATATTCGTATCGGTGTGCGGTTTTACCATCAACCTGCTCCTTTATACTTACTGTGCCGAACAGCTTCGGGATGTGGCAGCCGGGCAGCACCCGGATGAAGATATAAAGGCCGGACATTCACTTAAGGATATGATCAATTCCGGAACCGTGTTGTCTGTCATTACGGTCGTCGTTTATCTCCTGGACATTAAGGTGCCCGATGCCATAAGATCAACACTCGGTCATATCGGTAACTGTACGACGTTCCTGTCGATGGTCGTTCTCGGTGTATCCGTTGCGCAGATGGTTCCGAGGCAGGTGTTTACGAAGTGGAAGCTGTATGTCTTTGTCGTCCTCAGACAGATACTCGTTCCGGTGATGCTGATCTTCATCATGAGACCGTTCATCAAAAACGAACTCATACTGTATACACTTGTGGTGCTGTCAGCGATGCCTGCGGGAAACATGCCGCTTATGATGGCCAAACAGTACGGGGCCAGAGAGGACATGATCTCTGCCGGGATTATCCTGACGACAGTCCTGTCCATCGTAACGATACCGATAGTAATGCTCTTCCTGTAAGATAAGACAGGATCGGATGTAGAAAAACAAGGTCGATAATACATCGATCTTGTTCTTTTTTTGTGTAGATTTCATAGAGATCAAAAATCAGAGCGCAGCCGCGATTTGTATATACTGCCAGTATTTTAAAAAGGTATTTACACAGGGCGCTTACGTGATCTATAATCGGAGCCGTCAGAAAACATGATCGTGTTTTCTACGATACAGATCGTGCCGTATCGGCATAGTTCTCAACAGATTAACCGGAAACAGCAAACACACTTACAGGAGGTATCTTATGATCTTAAATCTAATCACATCTGTTTGCGAAAGGGTAAAGGCATCCTTTTCGCGCATATCAAAGGACGATAAGGGTATCGGAGTTGTTGAGGTTATACTGATCCTGGTCGTACTCATCGGGCTGGTGGTTATCTTCAGGGATCAGCTCACATCACTTGTAAACACCATTTTCGGAAGGATAGCGGAAGATGCGGGTGGTATATGAAACAGAAGGGAGAGATAACGGTCTTTCTGGTGCTGATGCTGTCGGTGCTCTCCGGATTCATACTGACACTGGCAAGATCCGTGAAGATATGCATATCCAAAAGCGAGGCAGCTTATGTGGCGGATAATGCGGTAAAATCCTGTTTTGCGGAATATAACAGAGAACTGTTCAAAAGGTTTCATATACTTCTGATAGACAGTTCATATAAGACTGCGGATCATGGCAGGAACAGAATTGCCGATCATTTTTCATCATACATGGAAAACTCCATGGGCCGGGATAAACTGTGCCATGCCGGTATATCGGAATGTCGGAGTGCGGGAGAGGGCAACGGACAGTATATATATGACTGTGCGATCAGATATGCGAAAGAGAATCTCAATACGGATCCGGGGCTGCATATATCGGGAGAGAAGGCGCAGTTTCTGACGTATCTTCTGTATGTATGCGGAAATGATGACATACCACGGGAAGGTTCGGTCAGAAGAGGTGAAACAGAGTATCTTCTGTACGGACTGTCCTCGGATGATGAAAATGTCAGGTGGGCACATCTTGATCATATGGAGACGACGGAGAGCAGCTATGAGGAGTATCTGATCCGGCGTCTTGAAAAAGAGGATACGGACGTGCTCATTCAAAGGTTTTCGATACTTGTAACCGAATACATGAGAGAAAACGGAAGTCCGGGATTTGACCTGAACGAGTGTTATTATGACATCACTTTTTCGGCAACCGTCAAAAGCGATGCAATGAAAGAATACAATCTGACCAGAAGATATGAATATGAACCCGAAGGCATATAAAAAGGGAAGTCTGACTGTAGAGACTGCGATGATACTGCCCGTTTTCATGACAGCTCTTTTAGCTCTTGTGTCAATCCTTCTTATGTATCTTGCGGGACAGAGGATGCAGATGCAGCTTATAAACACCGCGGAAGATCTTGCCGTTAAGTGTTCGGACGGACACAATGAGGCACTGTCCGCGATACGGGATGATTTTGTCGACAGTATTCCGGAGGAAGATCTGAGATTTATCCAAAACGGTAAAGACGGAATTGATATGTCGGGATCGGATCTTGATGACCCCGAATACATTGTGCTCAGTGTCAGATGTGACCTTGTCCCTCTTACGGGATCCTTTGGTGTTCTGAGCGTTCCCTACAGCAGGAAATGCCTGACCCATATCTGGTGCGGATATGAGAGAGGTTATTATCCGGATGATGAATATGTTTATATCACAAATGACAGTGAGGTATATCACAGGGACAGAGAATGCAGTCACATTTTGCTCTCCGTGAAAGAGGTAAGTCCAAATCAGGTTGGAAGCCTCAGAAATATGAACGGGGGACGTTACAGGGCATGTGAGATATGCCATGCCCGCCTTACCGGCGGAAGGATATATATTACGGATGACGGTGACAGGTATCATAACAGTATCACATGCAGCGGGCTGAAAAGGACGGTATATGCGGTGAGATTAAGCGAAGTGGGAGATAAAAGACCATGCAGCAGGTGTGGCAGATAAGACAGATGATGGCGCTTGCCATGCTCGCCGTATGTACGTTTACGGATATTAAGGAGAGGAACATTTATATCGTTCCTCTTCTGATCCCTTCCGCTGCGGCGGCAGTAATAACCGTGATATCTTATATTACGGCGGAGGGAGCTTTCGATACTCAAGTTCTTTTTGAGTACATTCTGCTTCCGGTATCAGCCGGAATGATACTGATCGCGGTCACAGGAAGTTTGAAAGATCATATAGGGGAAGGGGACGCGCTTCTGTGTGCTGCCCTGTTTATTGTGATAGGCGTGACGAAGAGCCTGTATGTGATCATGATCGGATCGGTGGCTGCGGCATTTTATGCCGCAGCTGTGATAATATGTAAGAAAAGAGAGAGTATAAGGACTGTCCCGTTTGCTCCGTTTATGATGACGGGATTTATGGTCATACTGATGGATGAAATACTGTAGAGTGAACAAAAGAGGAAGTTTTACGGTTGAAGCGGCACTTATCATACCCATTATACTGGGGGTTACAGTGCTGTTTATTTATATTGCCATGTTTTGTCATGACAGATGTTACACGGAATACGTCTGTCAGATGGCATGCATAAAAGCATCATATTCGGAAACAGATGCCGAGGCGGCAGCAAAAGAGTATATTGATGACAATCTTTCCAAAAGACTGATGAATTGGGATACGGATGTTTATGTGAGCTCTGATGATGAGAGTGTTGAAGTGATTGTTGAGGCATCAGCGATGTTTTTTCCCAAAACTTTTACGCATAAGGCAAAGGCGTATAAGCACTTTTGCCCAAAGTATTAACAGAATCCCGACAATTTGATATAATTCCCCTATGATTAACGAAGGACGACCTGATTTTACACCGGTCAATACAGCGATGGTGATTATCAACGTACTTGTTTTTTTTGTCATGTCAATGGCCGGATCCACCGAGGATGTTGATTTCATGCTTGAGCATGGTGCGATGTATGTACCATATATCCTGGAAAGAGGAGAGTACTACAGGCTCTTTACGTGCATGTTCCTGCACTTCGGATTCATGCACCTTGTCGGTAACATGACAGTCCTTCTGTTTCTCGGCGATAATGTTGAGAGAGCTGCCGGGCCTTTACGATATATCCTGATATATATTTTCGGAGGCCTTATAGGAAGTGCCGGATCTTTTGGTTTTGCACTCATCTACAACCAGGGAATAGTATCGGCAGGCGCATCCGGATCCATTTTTGCACTGATCGGAGCCCTGTTATGGATGGTTATAAAGAACAGGGGACGTCTCGAGGATATGAGTATTCTGAAGATGTTTGTTCTTATAGTTTATGCTCTTTACAGCGGGGCAACGTCTCCAAACATCGATATGGCGGCTCATTTCTTCGGTCTGGCCGGAGGCTTTGTGATCGCGATGGCGATATATCAAAGAGGATCTTATTCGGAATACGATAGGAGCGGATTATAATGAAGATCAATATTTACTATGGAGGAAGAGGGATACTTGATGATCCGACTCTGTTTGTAATCAACAAGATGACGGAAGTTCTTACCGAACTCAATGTCAATGTCGAAAGATTTCCTCTTTATGAGCTTCGGAATCAGATAACGTCGCTTCCGGCATCAATCAACGAAGCTGACGGGATCGTACTTGCCACAACCGTGGAGTGGTACGGTGTCGGAGGTTATATGATGCAGTTTCTGGATGCATGCTGGCTATATGGTAACAAGGAGAAGATCAGCAAGACATATATGTGTCCGGTAGTTATGTCTCTTACAAGCGGAGAGAGAGAGGCCAAAACAAATCTTCAGATCGCCTGGGAGATCCTCGGAGGACTTCCGTGCAGCGGTCTGTGCGGTTATGTGGAGGACATGACCAACTTTGAGCTCAACAATGATTATGTCAGGATAATAGAAAAGAAGACCGAGAATCTCTACAGGACCATATCACAGAAGATGCATTCACTTCCTTCGAGCAATCAGGTGGTCAAACAGATAGTGGGGGGTACCAAGATCATCCCGCTCACCCCGAAGGAAACGGAGCAGCTCTCAAAGTATGCATCCGATGAACAGTATGTTCAGCAGCAAAAAGAAGATATCCAGGAACTGTCGTCACTGTTCAAGGGAATGCTGGAGAAGAAAGATGTTGATGTGAACAAACAGTTCATAAAGGATTTTGAGGATCATTTTGCCCCGGAAGGTATGGTCAACGCGTCATATAAGTTTATGATAGAAGACCGTAAAAAATCACTGATCGTGGAGATAGTCGAATCCAAGCTTAAGTGTTATTACGGAAATCATGACTCCCCGGATATCCTCTGTAAGATAAAGCCGGATGTACTTGAGCAGATCATCTCCGGACAGATGAGTTTCCAAAGAGCTTTTATGACCGGAGACATGCAGGTTAAAGGAGATTTCAGAATACTGCTGCTACTGGATCAGGTGTTCACTTTCTTAAATGTAGCAGAATAAGCCGTAAGGAGAGATGTAAATGAAAAAAGATGACTGTATATTCTGCAAACTTGCAAACGGGGATATTCCCACAAATACTATTTATGAGGATGACGATTTTCGTGTATTCCTTGATGCGGCTCCGGTTACACGAGGCCACTGCCTGATAGTTCCCAAGGAGCATTTTGACAGCCTTGAGCAGCTTGATGATAAAGTTGCAGCAAAGGTTATGCCACTGGCCCGGAAGATGATGAAACTGCTGAAGGATAAACTGGGATGGGACGGGTTTAATATAATACAGAATAACGGAAAGGTAGCCGGACAGACCGTATTTCATTTCCATACGCACCTGATCCCCAGATACAATGACGACGGACAGGATCTTGTAATGAAACCGATGCCTTTAAAGGATGGAGATATAGAAACCGTTTTGAATGAAATCATATAATTAAAAAGGAGAATCAGAAAACAATGAGTTCAAAAGTCACTTACGATTACAGCAAGGCAATGCAGTTTATCGGAGAACAGGAGATCGCATCCATGTGCGATATCGTGGAAAATGCGAGGGAAGTTCTTGTATCGAAGAGCGGTGCGGGAAATGATTTTCTCGGATGGATAGATCTTCCCGTGGATTATGACAAGGAAGAATTTGACAGGATCTTAAAAGCAGCCGAAAAGATCAAGAGCGATTCGGAAGTACTGCTTGTTATCGGTATAGGCGGATCATATCTCGGTGCAAGGGCTGCGATAGAGTTTCTTCGCCACAGCTTTTACAACGTCATACCAAAAGATCTCAGGGGAACACCTGAGATATATTTTGTCGGAAACAGCATAAGCAGCACATACATAAAGCATCTTATGGATGTTATCGGAGACCGTGATTTTTCCATCAATATGATAAGTAAATCCGGTACGACAACAGAGCCTGCGATCGCTTTTCGTGTGTTCAAGGAGATGCTTGAAAAGAAATACGGTAAGACCGAGGCCGCAAAGAGGATATATGCGACCACTGACAAGGCCAGAGGCTCTCTCAAGAACCTTGCCAACGAGGAAGGATATGAAAGCTTTGTGGTTCCCGATGATGTCGGTGGACGTTTTTCCGTACTCACCGCAGTAGGTCTTCTTCCCATAGCGGTATCCGGAGCAGATATAGGAAAGCTCATGGAGGGAGCGCAGACAGCCAGAGAACAGGCACTCACGGCTCCTTTTGAAGATAATGATGCACTCAAATATGCAGCCATCAGGAACATTCTCCTTCGTAAGGGCAAGCAGATCGAGATTATGGCCAATTACGAGCCTTCGGTTCATTATATTTCAGAATGGTGGAAGCAGCTTTACGGAGAATCGGAGGGTAAGGATCAGAAGGGTATTTTCCCTGCAAGCGTTGATCTTACAACGGATCTTCATTCAATGGGACAGTTCATCCAGGACGGATCCAGAAACATATTTGAGACCGTTATCAACATAGAGACCTCCAGAGAGACGATCACGATCAACAAAGAGGAGACGGATCTTGACGGGCTCAATTATCTTGCCGGAAAAGATGTGGATTTTGTCAACAAGAGTGCCATGAACGGAACAATCCTTGCGCACACCGACGGAAATGTACCGAATACCGTCATCAACATACCTGAGGTAAACGAATTCTGTCTTGGTCAGTTGTTCTACTTCTTTGAATTTGCCTGCGGCATAAGCGGGTATACGCTCGGGGTCAATCCGTTCAACCAGCCCGGCGTTGAGAGTTATAAGAAGAACATGTTCGCACTTCTGGGCAAGCCCGGTTTTGAGGAGCAAAGAGAAGCACTTATGGCGAGACTCTGATGAAGACGATTGTACTGACAGGCGGGGGTACCGCCGGACATGTCACACCGAATATCGCATTGATACCGGCGCTTCTTAGCGCCGGATATGATATTCAGTATATCGGATCATATGAAGGGATGGAGAAAGCTCTTATCGAAGATTACTCCATCCCCTATCACGGTATAGCGACCGGAAAATTCAGAAGATATTTCTCGGTGAAGAATTTCACCGATCCTTTTCGCGTGCTCAAGGGTTTTTCCGAAGCGAACCGTATCATAAAAGAACTTAAGCCTTCAATCGTCTTTTCAAAAGGCGGTTTTGTTTCAGTACCGGTTGTATGGGCGGCACGTAAAAATCATGTGCCGGTGATCATTCATGAATCCGACATGACACCGGGTCTTGCAAATAAACTCAGTTTTTCATCCGCAACAAAGATATGCTGCAATTTCCCGGAGACTGTTGAAAAACTTCCCAAGGATAAGGCTGTTCTTACCGGTCTTCCGATAAGAGCCGAGCTCATGCTCGGCGATCCTGAAAAAGCAGCAAAAATGTGCGGATTTGCAGACTCCCAAAAGCCTGTTGTCATGGTAGTCGGCGGAAGCCTTGGAGCTGCATCCGTCAATGATATGATCAGGAAGATACTGCCGCGACTTACCGACAGTTTTAATGTCATGCATCTGTGTGGCAAGGGCAAAACCGATGAGTCTTTAAACGGCACGGTGGGATACATACAGATCGAGTATGCAAAAGATGAGATGAAGGATCTGTTCGCTTTGGCGGATATCGTTGTGTCCCGTGCAGGTGCAAACGCGATCTGTGAGCTGCTGGCTCTTCACAAACCGAATCTTCTGATACCGCTTCCGGCATCAGCATCAAGAGGCGATCAGATACTGAATGCCGAATCGTTCAGAAAACAGGGGTTTTCCATGGTCCTTGATGAAGATAAGGATCTTAGCGAGGATTCTCTGTATGATGCCATATGTGAACTCTATGACAGGCGTGAGGATTATCGCGAACATATGCAAAAAAGCGATCAGACAAACGCAGTCTTTGCAGTCATGGAGCTGATCGAAGGATGTTCTCTTGAGTAAAGAAACACTGACAATACTGATCGAAGATGATTGTATTATCGTGGTGTATAAACCTGCCGGACTGGCAGTACAGTCTGCAAAGGTAGGACAGCCGGATTGTGTCAGTATACTCAAAGAACATATCAAAAAAAGTACCCCCAAAATGAAAGGTGAACCGTATTTGGGTGTTGTTCACAGGCTTGATCAGCCCGTTGCGGGCCTTTTGGTATTTGCCAAAAACAGGCACTCTGCCGCAGATCTATCCCGACAGGTTCAAAACATGAATATGAAAAAGGGGTATCTTGCACTTGTCGAAGGGATCGTGGATGCTCCAAAGGATTTAAAGCTTACGGATATGATGTATAAAGACAGCCGTAAGAGCATGTCCGTAATAGCGGATCCCTCCGCTTCGGACATCAAACTGCAAGAAGCAGTTCTTGTATATCGTACAAAAAAGATATACACAGAGGAAAACAGGACATTACTGTCAGTGCAGCTTGTTACAGGGCGGTTTCATCAGATAAGGGCCCAGTTGTCGCATATGAACCATCCCATAGTCGGTGATGTCAAATACGGTGCGGCATCTTCATATCCGAAAGGGATCGCGCTTGTTGCCGACTGGCTGGAATTCATTCATCCCCAAACAGGTGAGAAAATAGAAAAAAGCGTTGACTTTTCTTTCGGCCTCTGATAACATTAATAGGTCACAAAACAAATGCGATAGTGGCTCAGTTGGTGGAGCGCGACCTTGCCAAGGTCGAGGCCGCGGGTTCGAGTCCCGTCTATCGCTCGAATGAAAAAGGACCATCCGAAGAGATGGTTCTTTTTCGTTAGAGCCTTTAAATATAGACGGGACGACCTGTCAGGGACGGCGAAGCCGGACGTGACGAAACCCGGTCCCGTCTATCGCTCGAATGAAAAAGGATCATCCGAAGAGATGGTTCTTTTTTGTCTGAGCTTTATGAATTTTTACATACAGGTATAACCGCCGTCTACCGGAAGAGCTATACCGGTCACGTATGATGAATTGGGAGAAGCCAGAAATACAACTGCGGTGTCCAGTTCTCCTTCATTTCCGTAGCGCTCAAGAGGTATCATGGTCTTGGCATTCTGCTGGAAGAATTCACTGTTTAAAGTATCGGTGGTAAGGGGCGTATAGAAGTATCCCGGACAGATCGAATTGACGGTGATCTTGTATTTACCCCATTCCGCCGCAAGAGCTCTTGTCAGGTTGACGACACCTCCCTTGGCAGCGTGATACGGGGCCGAACCCGCCACTTTGTTGCCGACAAGTCCGTACATTGATGCGATATTTATGATACGGCCGTATTGTGCGGGGATCATAGCCTGATTGGCTACGGCACGCGCAAATTTGAAAGTTCCGAACAGATCAACGTCAAATTCTTTCTGGAACTGTTCGTCCGTAATGTTTTCCGCATGATCCACGGCACCTGTTCCTGCGTTGTTTATAAGAATATCCACACGTCCGAAACGATCCATAACGGTCCTGACCGTTTTTTCGATCTCTTCGGTATTTGTAATGTCGCACTTTATCGGAAGCGTCTCAACACCGTGCTCTTCGGAAATGTTTTTGCAGACCTGCTCGAGCATTTCCATTCTTCGTGCTATGGCGACTATCTTACACCCCTGATTGGCAAGGGCATTAGCCATCTGTACGCCGAGTCCTGATGAACAGCCGGTGACTATTGCCACATTTCCGGTGATCTCGAAAATCCTTTTGAACATGTTAATCTTACCTCCCGTTTTATCTGTTTTCTTTTAAGCAGCTTAATTCTATCATATGGAACCGAAAGCTGAAAGCGTATTATTTACACCTCTACGCTTTACTTATCCTGCCGTGAAGATAAGTATAATATCGCAGCCAGGCCGTAATGGCACTTACCACCCATACAACACCCGCGGATACCCATATTCCGGTTTCGCCCATTCCCATATATTTGGTCATGAAAAGCGGCAGGGTGAACCTTCCGATAACTTCCACGATCCCGTTAAAGAGAGCAAAGAAAGCGTCTCCCACGCCTGTCAGAACTCCTCTTATAACATATATCGCACCAAGTGTCGGGTAGAATACACTTGTGATCATAAGTCCCTTTTTTCCGAGAGCAACGACTCGTGGATCAGTTACAAACATGCCTGTGATAGAACCGCCAAACAGCTGCATTGTCAGTATCATGACAGCAGACAGCACCGCCATGATAAGGAATCCTTTTTTATAGCCCATATATACCCGGTCAAGTTTTTTGGCACCGTAATTCTGTCCGGAAAATGTGGCAAGAGATGCTCCCAGAGTGGTAAAAGGCTGGTGTATGAGCTGCTCTATCCTGTTAATGGCCGTAAATGCCGCGATGACCAATGTACCGTATGAGTTAACGACTCTCTGGACAGCCATGGATGATATGGATATGAGCCCGAACTGAAGTGACATGGGTACACCCAGGCGGATGACGCTGTATATCATTCTTGAAGATATGACAAAAACAGAGCGCTCAAGTTTGAAATAGGGATTGATCCTGCATGCATATACGGCACAGGTCACAGCGGAAATGAACTGCGCGATTATAGTGGCCAGAGCGACTCCTTTGACCCCCATTTTAAGGTTATATACAAAAACTATATCAAGTCCGACATTTAAAAGGGTTGATATGATGAGAAAATAAAGAGGAGTCCTTGAATCCCCGAGAGCTCTTAGCATCGATGCCAGAAAATTGTACATTGATACAAACAGAAGTCCTATACTCATGTATCTTATATACATGGAGGCACTCGGAAGGATATCGGCAGGAGTGTCAAGAAGCCGAAGAAGAGAAGGAGCAAATGCATAACCGGCACTTCCGACAGCAAGCGGGACAAGCAGCATGATAAATCCGGTATTTACTATGCATTTCTTAACGTTGTCACTGTCGCCGGCACCATAGAACTGGCTGACCACTATTCCTCCCCCGTTGCCGATCCCCGTACAAAGAGCAAAGAAAAGAAAAGTGACGGAGGCGCTTGCCCCTACTGCTGCAAGGGCGTCCGGTCCCACAAATCTGCCGACTATAACGGAATCCGTCAGATTATATATCTGCTGAAAGATATTACCTATAAGAGCAGGCAGTGAAAACAGCAGGATATGTTTGACAGGATCCCCTGTCGTCATATCGGTAATATGATTTTGAATGTGTCTGTTCTTATCCATAAATCCTTTGACAGATCTGTACTTGTAATTACTCTCAACAGATGATACCATAAAACACGTGAGTCAGGAATGCTTATTTTTGACTTTTCCGACAGTTCGTTTGCACCATCCTGTCGTTAAACAAAACTAGGACTGTCAGTGGCTTTCTGCCGCCCTTTTTTCGGTGCACAAATCCTGATAAAGAGGTAAACCTATGGAAAATGAAAAAAGAGAGCGGGAGAGTCTGACATTTCTCGGAGCGGAAGATACACAGTATATCTTTGATTATTCTCCGGAACTTCTTGAAACTTTCGAAAACAAACATCCCGGTAATGATTATTTTGTCAAGTTCAACTGTCCGGAGTTCACAAGTCTGTGTCCGATCACGGGGCAGCCGGATTTTGCGACGATATATATCTCCTACGTCCCTGAAAAGCTTATGGTTGAGAGCAAGAGTCTGAAACTGTACCTTAACTCATTCAGGGATCATGGCGATTTTCACGAGGACTGTATAAATATCATAATGAAGGATCTGATCAGGCTTATGGATCCGAAGTATATTGAAGTCTGGGGAAAATTCACTCCCCGGGGAGGCATATCCATCGATCCGTACTGTAACTACGGAAGGAGCGGGACCAGATGGGAAGAAGTGGCATGGGACAGACTGTCGCATCACGATATGTATCCTGAAAAGGTTGATAACAGATGATCAGAGAGAGGATGATAAAGATATGAACACGGATGATAATACACAGGACCGGAACAATGAATATACAGGCATGTTTGTCGGACTGGCAATGGTTTTTGTCACATGCCTTCTCGTATCCAATCTGATAGCAGGCAAGCTGTGGGAAGTGTGGGAGGACGTGACTCTTCCCGCGGCGGTCATATTGTTTCCCGTAACATACATCCTTGCCGACGTTTTTACGGAAGTGTACGGTTTTGTAAGAGCAAGACTTGTTATCTGGATAGGGTTTGCATGCAGTTTTCTGGCGGTATTTGCTTATGTTATTACGATCATTCTGCCCTACCCGCACTACTGGCTTGATCAGAGTGCATACGGGGTGGTGCTCGGAATTGTTCCGAGAGTGCTTGCCGCATCCTTTATGGGATATCTGGTCGGAGAACTGTCAAACTCCGTAATCCTGTCGAAGCTCAAAGTATACACGAAGGGAAAATATCTGTGGATCCGCACCATAGGATCTACCGTAGTGGGAGAGGGACTGGATTCCGCGATCTTCATTCTTATCGCATTTGCGGGGACGGTCACCAACGGACAGCTGTTTAAGATGATGCTGTTCCAATATCTGTTTAAACTGTGCTTTGAGGTTATCCTCACACCCCTGACATACTGGGTGGTCGGCGCATTAAAAAGCAAAGAGGGTATAGACACTTATGACTACGAACAGAAATACAAGATCATCTAAGATTTTTCTTTGTTCGTTTTTCATCCCCTTTCTGATGATGCAGATTTTCTGGGCGGTATGCAAAATGTATCCGTTCGGGGATAACTCCATACTCACGGGGGATATGAATGTTGAATTTGTCAATTTCTATGCGTATTTTATCAATACACTGAAGACAAATAACGACTGGTCATACATGCTCACCAAGACTCTCGGCGGAGATTTCCCCGGTCTTGCGGCCTTCCAGCTTCATGATCCGCTGTTGTTTCTGCTTTTGGCATTTCCGGGTGAGAAGATAGTACTTGGAATAGAACTTATCTTTTCACTCCAGATCTCGATCGCATCTCTTTCGATGTCGGTCCTCCTTAACAAAAGATATAAGACATCCTGGATGTCACTTCTGTTCTCTATAGGATATGCCTTTTCTTCGTTCTTTTTCGGATATCTTGTTCTGACCATCTATTTCGGTGCACTGGCGATCCTGCCGCTTGTACTGTATTTCTTTCTGAAACTGGTAGATGACGGTAAAAGTGCTGTTCCGTTTATTATTACCGCGGCTCTTTATATTTACATTAATTATCATATGGGTTTTATGCTTGTGATCTTCCTTGTGATACTGTATATATCAAGGATCATCAGGGATACGTCAAGTATAAAGAGGCTGCCTGTACTGGCTCTTTCGGGTGTGTGTGTACTTCTGATCAACGGATTTTTCCTTGTAAGGACCGGCCTTTCTCTTCTCGGAGAAAAGACAACGGAAGGAGCCGACTACGGTTTCTACAGACGGTTTCCCATGAATCAACTGCTTGCCGGCATGTTTTCGGGATGTGCCAGAAACGACCTCCGGCCGCTCATCTACTGCTCTGTAGCGGCATTTTTCTTTGCAGTGGTCTATTTCCTGTCAAAATCATACGACCTCAGGGAAAAACTTGCGAATGCTTTTGTTCTTGCAAGTGTGGCCGTAAGCATGTATATCAATCTTTTCGATGCCGTATGGCACGGGTTTAACAATCCCGAAGGATTTTATTGGAGATATGCATATTTTATCAGTATAACCGTTGTGGTCACCGGCTATAAAGGTTATATCTCTCTCATATGCGACGACAGCGAAGGTGACAGGGAAACAAAAGAAAAAGTAAAGATCGTGATTATATCCGCTGCGCTGATCTTTTTGTATATGATTTGGCTTCTTATAATGAAAAATCCGTACCTTGATATGCCGAGATTTGTCTTAAATGCGGTACTTACAGCGGTGATAACCGTCTTTGCGATCATGATCATAAGAGGTAAATACCGCCCTGTATGGTTTTTGTTATTATTCGCCGTATCTGTTTCGGAGATGCTTTACAGTTCAAAAACCGCGTATATCAGTCTCAATTCCGAAAACGGCGGATTTCCGTCCATGACGGCCTTTTTCGAGGATTATCGAAACATCAATGATGTCGTCTCTTTCATTAAGAGTGAGGATACCGGTTTTTACAGGATGGAAAAGGATTTTGACAGGGGGATCAACGACCCGTCGATGTTTGATTATATCGGTCTTTCACATGACAGTTCCTGCGAGAAAGATGAGATCCTTGACTGGCTTGTAAATTTCGGGTTCTGCAAAACGGTGTATTTTACATATTACAACGGAGGAAGCACGGCATTTGTGGATGACCTGTTTGGGATAAAATACTACATATCAAAATTCGACACTATCGAAAAACCGTATGAGATGCTTCCGTACAACGGGAAATACCATGCATACAAAAATCCCGATGCACTGCCGCTTGCTTTTATAGCTCCGGAAAGTATTTCCGAAATAGATCTGAATGAAGGGGATACATTTGAAAAACAAAATTCCATTGCATCATGTTGGAGCACTGATCCTGTATATATAAAAGCTGAACCCGAGATAACCCTTGAGGGAGCGCAGCTGACTCAGGAAGGCCGCTATGTCAGGACACAGGAGGAAGGATATATTGTATATACCATCCAGGTCAGCCGGAATATGCCGCTGTATTTTTATTTCTATGCTCCTTCGAGACAGGAGGGAGAAGTTTTTGTAAATGGTGAATCAAGGGATGTGTATTTCACGGTCAATCACTGGAACACTCTGTGTGCAGGGACATATAATGAGGGTGATACGGTTGAGATAAAGATGCAGATACTCGGCAATGAACTCGAGATATCACGGGCCTGTTTCTACTACGAGGATCCCGAAGCGATAAAAAAGTGGGGAGAAGCTGCGTCAAAACTGAACGGTTATGCAGGAGATGTTGTAAAGATTACAAGCTCGAATCTTACGTTTGAAACAGACTGTCCCGAAGAAGAAACCGTGATAGTATCCATACCTTACGAACAGTCATGGGCGGTATATTGTGACGGCGAAAAGATAAATACTTCTCCCGCGCTCGGGCAGCTGATGAGCTTCAGGGTTTCGGACGGACATCATGAAATCCGGATGAAATATACTCCCGCGGGCACATATCCCGGATTGATCCTTTCCGTGCTCGGGATACTGATGTTGATAATAATAATGACGAAGGATGAGACTTTGGGAAGTCTAAAATTGTTGAAAAGGTCGAAAATACGAAATTTACAAAAATAACGTTCTGTATTCGTGCAGATTTGCTATACTTAAGGTGATACGAACAGTGCTTTGAGGGTGCGATAATGTATATATTCAATGTGATCTCGTTGCTTGGCGGACTGGCCATGTTCCTGTACGGAATGCGGCTTATGGGAAATAATCTCAAAGAGAGCTCATCCGGGACACTTAAGATAGTCATCGGCAAGATCACTGACAATCCTTTGAAAGCCTTTTTCCTCGGTGTTATCATCACTGCCATTATACAGTCTTCAACGGCAACCATTGTTATAACGTCCGGTCTGGTGGCAGCAGGCGTGCTGAGCCTGGATCAGTCTCTCGGCATCATAATCGGTGCCAATGTCGGAACAACGGTTACGGGTCAGATAATCAGACTTTTGGATCTTAATGCGGAAAGCGGTTCTTTTCTTCAGTTTTTCCAGCCGTCAACTCTTGCGCCTATCGCGCTTATCCTCGGAATCATCCTCATAATGGGATTCAAGTTCAAAAGAGCCGACAATATCGGTAATATTGCCATAGGATTCGGTATACTCTTTACGGGACTCATGAATATGACAAGTGCGGTCACCTCTTTTTCCGAGAGCGGAATGGTAGACCGTCTGTTTGAAAATATGGGCAACAACCCCGTCATAGGATACTTGACCGGTGCAGGCATAGCCTTCGTCCTGCAAAGTTCGTCCGCAACGATCGGTATGCTGCAGGCATTCTCCCAGGCCGGGAACATACCGTTCAAGGTCGTATACGTGGTAATAGTCGGTGTATACCTCGGTGACTGCGTGACTACCGGTATAGTGTGTTCGATAGGAGCCAAGGCCGAATCAAAGAGAGTCGGCATGATCAATATCCTTTATAACATTTGCAAAACTGTGCTTGTTCTTGTCACGGTCACCATACTGTATCATACGGGACTCATTGACGGATTATGGAATAAAACAATGAGATCGGGTGACATTGCAAATGCAAACACCATATTCAATCTGGCATGTGCGGTCGTTCTGCTGCCGGTAAGCAGACTGATCAAGAATTGCGCGGAAAAGATCATAAAGGACGATCCGGTTGCAGCCGGAAAATATGCGGACAAGGTCACCGCACTCAACCCCGTGTTCTTCGGAACACCGGCCATTGCCTTCGGAGGATGTTATGATGTTCTGACGATAATGTTCAATGCCGCAAGGGTCAATATCGAAAAGGCTTTTTCAGTGATCAGCGTTTATGATGCGGATGTCATTGAACAGATCCATGATGAAGAAGAGAACATAGATTATCTGACCGACAGTGTGGATAAATATCTCGTACAGCTTGCTCCATACGTCAGCGAGGATCTGCATCTGCGTATACTGAAACAGTATCATAAACTGGTTTCCGAATTTGAGCATCTCGGGGATTATGCCGACAAAATGGCAGATGCGGCAACGACCCTGAACATGGAGCGGATAGTCTTTTCACCTACGGCCAGGGGTGAGATAGAACTGACCAGAGAGCTTGTTGAGGAGATCATGGAATACTCTTCCAGGGCGTTTGAAAAAAGGGACATCAGTGCGGCATATCATATTGAGCCGAGTGTGTCTGTTCTTCAGGAACTTGTATCTACGCTTCATGACAACCATCTTGTCCGGCTTCGCGAAGGACAGTGCACGGTAAGGGCCGGGGTGATCTTCTCCGACATACTCGCAAATGTGGAAAGGATCGGTAAAACGTGCTCCAATATCGGTATAGCCACTATTGCAAGGGTCAGTTCCGAGGTGGATAATCAGAAACATTCATACACCGCCTCCATTCACCAGGGCAAGAACGAGGAATACAACAGGGAATACGACAGAGTTCATAAAGAATACAATGACAGGCTGTCAAGGATAGATGAAGCTGCGGAGGCTGCAAATGTTTAAGCTGATAAAGCATTTTATTACCGTGAGTGAGCATCGCAGAATGGTCAGACAGGGCTGCTTCCGGGTGGGCCTGTACTGGCAGGGTATCACTCATGATCTGAGCAAGTACAGTCCGACGGAATTTTTTGTCGGTGCAAAGTATTATCAGGGATACAGGAGTCCGAACAACGCGGAGAGAGAAAAAAAGGGATATTCCGAAGCGTGGATCCATCATAAGGGCAGAAACAAACATCACTATGAGTATTGGACCGACTACAAACCGAGTCTGCACGGAGACGGCGGCGAGCACATCATCAGGCCCGCAAGAATGCCCAAAAGATACCTGGTGGAAATGTATGTGGACAGGGTTGCAGCTTCGGCTATCTACAACAAAGGTCATTATACATGCGATATGCCGCTTAAGTATTATGAAAAAGGTGACTATACACAACTTATAGAAGATCATACGAGAGCGGAACTGGAAAAACTTCTCAGGATGCTGGCTTCCAACGGACCGGAAGTAACGGAGAGCTACATCAGGAATGTGATCTTAAAACACTACCCGGGTGCAAAACTGGCGGAGCACTTAAGAAACCGTAAAAAAAAGAAATGATATGGCGACAAAGAGGACTCTAGAGATAATAGAGATATTCCGGAAAATGTATCCGGAGGACATCAGATGCTATCTGGAGCACAGTGACCCGTGGCAGCTTCTGGTAGCCACCATACTCAGTGCACAGTGTACGGATGCCAGAGTGAACATGATCACAAAGGATCTGTTCGTAAAATACAAAACGATGAAAGATTATGCCGATGCGGATCTTTCAGAGATGGAAAACGACATCCGTCAGGCCGGTTTTTTCAGGAATAAAGCAAAGAATATAATCGCCTGTGCAAACATGCTGTTAAGGGATTTTGACGGAAAAGTACCGAGCGATATAGATGAACTGACAAAGCTTCCCGGAGTCGGACGGAAAACGGCGAATGTCATACGCGGAAACATATACGGAATAAACAGTATCGTTGTGGATACTCATGTCAAGCGTATTTCGAGAAGATTGAAACTGACAAAAGAGGAAGATCCCGAAAAGATAGAATATGATCTGATGAAGGCGATACCGGAGGAGTACTGGATAAATATCAATTTGTGGATGATCACGTTTGGTCGTCAGATCTGTAAGGCACAGTCTCCAAAATGTCAAGAATGTCCGCTGGCAGGATACTGTCGGGATCGTCATGATGTACAGATCCGTCCGCATCATCACCGGAAAGCTTAATGACGGAAGATGTGTGTTCATCCAGGATGTTCTGAAGTTTTACGATGGTTGATTTTTTCGTAAGGGAGCGGATGTTGTCCGCACAGTTGATAAGACGCTGTATTTCAACATACAGACCGTTCTTTGCATATATTTCCGCCAGAGATGTATAGTTTCCGGAAATGTCCGTACCGATGGCTACTCCGGCATTTAATACTTTAACTGCTTCGTCTTCATACCCGGCACTGATGTATTCGCAGCCAAGATCATACACGGCCTTACACAGAGCGGTAAAGTTCTGATCATATTCTGTCAGTATCGGAAGATTGGGGGCACCGTAAGTCAGTTTCAGATCAGTATTTGAGATGCCTGTGAGGTTTACGATCTTCTTTTCCGACAGCGTTTTGAGCTGACCGGTAAGAGCGGCGCATTTTTCGTTAACGGCAGGATCCGGATCAGGAATGTCACTTATCGGAAAATGGATAAACTCAAGATCGTCAAGAGGTTTTTTGAGCGTGCTGTCGGCCCGGCGTTCTCTTTCACGAAACAGCCTGATCCCGTCATCGGGTTTTGAAGAGGTGAATTTCATGAAAGCAAATATGAATCCGGCAACCACTACAATGGTTGTAAACAGTGGTGATATCATTTATAATTACCCAATAGATTGCATACAACAGTTTATGTCAAAGAGGAATCGTCATGATGAATTTTCATAACAAAAAAACAAAGCAGATAATATCGGCGATCATAATAGGGATCCTTGTCATAGCGATGGTTGTTCCCACTCTGATCGCTCTTATAGCATCATAAACAAATTGCCGGGGTGTGTCAATCGAGATGAGAAACGGTCGTATTACAAAAAGAATACTGGTCATTGCGTTAGCCGTCATTGCAGGTTCGTTTGCAAACCCCGCCGGGGTGTCGGCTTATTCGGGTGATGATGTTCTTGCGGGCGCGAACGATCTGGTAAGAGAAGCTTTTGAGACCGTTCGCAGCGGCAGCGGTTCGTCTGTGGGTGAAGGGTCATCTTTTAACATGGATATCGAATCGCTGGTGGAGCGGGATCTGTCCGGAACGATCATGAACGGAATATACGTAGACGACATCGATCTTTCCGGAAAGACCTATGATGAGGCTGTAAATCTCATAACAGATAAAGTTGATGCCATGTCCGAGGCGGTCATTACGCTTAATTCCATAGGAGAAAACAGCACAAAAGTAACAGCAGCCGAACTCGGGCTTAAGTGGGATGAAAAAGATGTGGTTGCAGATGCGCTGTATGTGGGCAGGGACGGAAGCATAGTCGACAGATATAAGCAGCGCAAAGATCTTGAGCATGAGAAGAAAGTATATCCTCTCAGAGTAGTGTTTGACAGAAATACCGTTACCTCTGTTGTCAAGGAACAGGGGGATAAGTATAACGTTGAAGCAAAGAATGCCACACTTACAAAGGAAGACGGGGATTTTCATGTTACCGGCGGTACAACGGGAGAGGTGGTTGATGTTAATGCATCCGTATCCAGGATAATGTCCAAGCTGGACAGCTTTAACGGAGATGACGTTACAGTAGATCTTGTAGTCGTTCAGGATGTTCCGAAGGCAAGTGTCGAAGACCTTGAGAAGGTACATGATATAATCGGCAGTTATAAAACAAGCTTTTCCACATCGGGCGCAGACAGATCCGGAAATGTCAGAAACGGCACCAGGCTTGTAAACGGAACGGTGCTGCTGCCGGGAGAGTCGTTTTCCATGTATGATACGGTCAGCCCGTTTACGGAGGAGAACGGATACTATCTTGCAGGATCGTATCTTAACGGCATGGTAGTTGAGAGCCTTGGAGGAGGGATCTGTCAGGTAAGCTCCACACTGTACAATGCGGTACTCCGTGCCGAACTGCAGGTTAATGAGCGACATAACCATTCAATGATAGTATCGTATGTGGATCTGTCGTCGGATGCGGCTATCTCGGGAACCAGTAAGGACTTTAAGTTCACAAACAGTTCGGAATATCCGATCTACATAGAGGGAATAACAACTTCTGACAAGCAGGTAATATTTAATATATACGGAGTGGAAACGAGACCGGACAACAGAAAGGTTTCATTCGAGAGCGAACAGCTCTCCGAAACAATACCTGAAGGGGACAAGATCATAGCCGATCCTTCGGCGCCTGTCGGTTCCATATCAACGCAGTCCGCACATACGGGATATACCGGAAAATTGTGGAAGATTGTTACTGTTGACGGAAAGGAAACGGAGAGGACAGAGGTTAACAAGAGTACATATCTGCCGACTCCGAGAACTGCCACGGTGGGAACCGGAACAGACAATCCTGCGGCTCTGGCAATGATTCAGTCGGCGATCGCGACCGGCAGCATTGATGCTGTAAAGGCAACCGTTGGGGAATTAAATGCAGCGGCCTCGGCAGCAGCGGCAGCGGAAGCTGCGATGCAGGGGCTGGGTCTGTGATCACCTGCCGGAGATGGAAATGTTAAAGATAGGTAAAGTACCTGAAAACGTACTTACAAGATCAATAATCAGACAGATCAGTACAAAACGCCCCGAGATACTGGTAGGAGCAGGAATAGGCGAAGACTGCGCTGCGATCCGATTGGAAAACGATGAGATCTTTGTGATGTCCACAGATCCCATAACCGGAACCAGCCACGATATCGGGGCATTATCTGTTCATGTTACGGCTAATGATATCGCATCATCGGGAGCAGAGGTCATCGGTATCATGCTCTCGGTCTTACTACCTGAAGGCAGTGAAGAAAGTGACCTGAAGCACATCATGCATCAGGCATCGAAAGAGTGTGAAAAACTTGGCATTCAGGTGATCGGAGGTCACACGGAGGTAACACCCGTAGTCAGCCAGCCGGTGATCACTTCAACAGGGATAGGCAAGGTCAGAAAGGACCGGATGATCACGACATCCGGGGCAAAGCCGGGAGATGATGTTGTCGTTACCAAGTGGATAGGACTGGAAGGTACCGGGATCATCGCTAAAGATGACCGGGATTATCTGCTCAAGCGATTCTCTCCTTCGTTTGTTGACAGGGCAGAAGGTTTTTCGGAACTGGTTTCTGTTGTCAAAGACGCACTTACGGCGGTTCAGGCAGGAGTCAGTGCAATGCATGATGTGACCGAAGGCGGTATATTCGGTGCGTTATGGGAAGTTGCGGTAAGCAGTAAATGCGGCCTTGAGGTAGAACTGTCAGATATACCGGTGAGACAGGAAACAGTTGAGATATGTGAAGTATATGGGATCGATCCATACAGACTGATCTCAAGCGGTTCAATGCTGATAACGGCTCCAAACGGTTCGGATGTAGTAAGGGCGCTGAAGAGGGAAGGTATTAATGCCGCGGTGATAGGAAAGGTTACCGGGGGCAACGACCGTATCGTTACGAACAAAGATGACAGAAGGTTTCTCGAACCTCCGGGACCGGATGAACTGTATAAATACAAAGAACACAAAGAGGGCAGAAAATGAGAGAAGAAATACTCAGTTTTATTGAAAAGAACAGCAGGGTCGATCTTAAGGAAATAGCAGTATGTCTCGGCATGACGGAGATAGATGTTGCCAACGAGCTTGCGGCTATGGAAAGTGAAGGGATCATCTGCGGATATCATACTCTTATTGACTGGGACAAGGTCACTGATGAGAGGATACATGCGCTGATAGAAGTACGTGTCACACCCCAAAGAGGAAAAGGATTTGATGAAATAGCCGAACGCATTTACAAATATCCCGAAGTGCAGTCCACATATCTGATAAGCGGTGGATATGATCTTCTGGTATTCATGGAGGGAAAGACATTAAAAGAGATATCTTCCTTTGTATCTCAGAAACTGTCAACGCTTGAATCCGTTATCAGCACCACGACACATTTTGTTCTGCGCAAATACAAGGAGCAGGGTACTGTTCTCGGCAGAAAGAACGAAGATGAAAGGATGATTATGACACCATGAGAAATCCTTTATCACAAACCATTGTCAACATCAAGCCGTCCGGTATCAGAAAGTTTTTTGATATTGCCAGTGAGAGAAAAGACACCATCTCACTCGGAGTCGGCGAGCCTGATTTTGACACACCCTGGCATATAAGGGATGAAGGCATATATTCTCTCGAAAAAGGAAGAACGTTCTACACGTCGAATTCGGGACTGATTGAACTGCGCACTGAGATCTGTAATTACTACAGCAGGAGATTCGGTGTGACCTATGATCCGAAGAAGGAGACGATCATAACCGTAGGCGGTTCCGAAGCGATAGATATAGCTTTTCGTGCCATGCTGGATCCGGGAGATGAAGTCATCATTCCGCAGCCCAGTTATGTTTCTTATGAACCGTGTGCGATACTTGCCGGAGCAAAGCCTGTCATTATAGAACTGAAAAATGAGGATGATTTTCGCCTGACAGCAAAAGAGCTGGAAGAAGCGATAACCGACAGGACCAAGATCCTTGTACTTCCTTTTCCAAATAACCCTACAGGCGCCATTATGGAGAAGGAAGATCTTGAGAAGATCGCAAAGATATGTATCGAAAAAGATATATTTGTGCTTTCTGACGAGATATACGCGGAACTTACATACAAAGGCGATCATGTGACCGTTGCTTCGATACCCGGAATGCGCGAGCGTACGATCGTCATTAACGGATTTTCCAAAGCTTATGCAATGACGGGATGGAGACTCGGATATGCAGCCGGCCCCGAAGAGATTATCACCCAGATGACAAAGATACACCAGTTCGCCATAATGTGTGCACCCACAACAAGCCAGTATGCTGCTGTTGAGGCATTAAGAAACGGTGATGATGACGTCTTGACAATGAAGAAGTCATATAATCAGAGAAGGAACTTCCTGATGAATGCCTTTCGCGAGATGGGGCTGCCGTGTTTTGAGCCTTTTGGAGCGTTTTATGTCTTTCCGGATATCCGGGAATTCAATATGACCAGTGAGGAATTTGCATTCGCGCTTCTTGATGCACAGAATCTTGCCGTAGTGCCGGGAACCGCTTTCGGTGACAGCGGAGAGGGATTCCTGCGTATTTCCTATGCATACTCTCTTGAAAAGCTTAAGATCGCCATGGACAGACTGGCTGAGTTTATCGGGGGCCTCAGGAATTAATCATCATCTTCTGTTTTTGATTTCGGAAGAGTAAAGATGAACTCCGTCCCCACATCCAGTGTCGATATGACGTTTATGTTTTCGTGATGTGCATTTATTATCTCTTTTACTATGGAAAGGCCGAGACCCGTGCCTTTTTTGTCTTTTCCTCTTGAAGAATCTGTTTTATAGAAGCGGTCGAATATGAGCTTCTGTTCCTCCTTGGGTATACCGATACCCGAATCTTTTACCGATATGAATATCGTCTCGTTTTTTTCATTTGTTTCAAGTTTGATCGTTGAATCGGGTTTGCTGAACTTGATCGCGTTGTCGATCAGATTATACAAAACCTGTTCGATCTTTCCCTTATCTGCACAAACGTAAAGAGTCTCTCCGGTGAGTACAAGGTTGAAGGAAATATGTTTTTTCTTGCATGTTCCTTCAAAGGTCGCAGCCGTATTTCTGATCGTTGAATTGATGTCAAAATCAGTCACATCCAGACTCATCCCCGTGATATTAAGATTGTTGAGAGTCAGGAGATTGTTAGTCAGTTTTGTCAGCCGTTCGGTTTCATTCTTGACGATATTAAGATATTTCTCATGCTGCTCGGGAGGGATCGTTTTATCCACCATGGCTTCAAGATATCCTTTCATGGACGTGAGAGGAGATCTGAAATCATGGGAGACGTTCGCAATGAACTTCTTCTGATCATCTTCAAGGTGTGAGAGCTTTTCGCCCATGTATGTGAGCGAAGCAGCGAGATATCCTATCTCATCGTTTTTATCCACGTCGATCGGATATGTATAGTCACCTTCGGCATAAGCTTCGGTAGCTTTAGTGATCTTTTTGAGGGGGATATATACAACGTCGGTAAAGACAATGAGTATGAAAGTGGAAAGCACGAATACGACGGCTAGCGTTGCGAGGATTATCAGTGAAAGGTCGCTCTGCATCTCGCGGATCCGAGTCAGAGGCGAATGAATGACAACATAACCTTTCAGAATGTAATTGTTCGTTATCGGAGACAGAACGGACAGCATGTCTTCGCTAAAATACCCGTAGAAATTTCCTTCCTGATAAAAACTTCTGCTAGTTCCTTCTCCGGGAAATCCTTTAACGGTAAAGGTCTGATCGCTCTGACCGTCGGATGAGGAATCGTATATGACTTCTCCGTCGGTATTGACTATCCATATGGTCAGAAACGAAAAATCACCCGCAGCCTTCAGCTGTTTGCGTACATCATCCGTGGAGATTGAATCATCGTAGAAATAAGCCGCATACGTATTTGAGATCTCATTTGCGGATTTATACAGTTCCACCGCTTTCTGCCTGACAAGAAAACCGTAAGTGACCGGTGAAGTGACCGTCAGGACAACAACAACACAAAGTGCCGCATAGCATATATAAGCAAGTATAAACTTGTAGTACAGCTTGCGGTTTTTTTTCATAAGGATCTGGCCTCGAACTTATAGCCCACACCCCAGACGGTATGAAGACGCCAGGCGGTGTGATCGCTTATTTTTTCACGTAGTCTTTTGATATGGACATCCACTGTTCTTGTATCACCTGCATATTCATATCCCCATATATGATCAAGAAGCTGTTCTCTCGTAAACACCTGATTCGGCTGTGACGCCAGAAAGAACAGAAGCTCTATTTCTTTAGGAGGCATATCAAGATATGTCCCGTTATATATGACTGAATAATCGTTTAAGCTGATGACAAGGTCCGGATATTCCACAACTTTCGTATCTGCGGCAGGTGAAGATGTATTTGACACGGAACATCTTCTGAGGACCGCTTTTACCCGCGCTACCAGCTCCTTGGAGTCAAAAGGTTTTTCGATGTAGTCGTCTGCACCGAGCTCCAATCCGAGCACTTTGTCGAAGACTTCTCCTTTTGCGGACAGCATGATGATAGGCGTGGGATTTTTGGACCTGATCTCCCGGCACACCTGGTAACCGTCTATCCCCGGAAGCATGAGATCAAGAAGTATCAGGTTCGGTTTATAACTCTCATATGTGGAAAGCGCAGACTCACCGTCATATACGATCTTAGTATCAAAGCATTCCTTTGTCAGATAAAGCTCAATGAGCTCAGCGATATTCTCATCATCGTCCACTATCAGAATCTTTTGTTTACCGGCCATTTTTTTCGCTCCTTTACATTTAGCTGAATTCCACTACCGTCACTCCGGAATCCCCTTCTCCGAAGGCCCCTTCACGAAATGCGGCAACATACTTTACTTTTCTTAGATGCTTGGTAACTGCGGATCTGAGTGCTCCGGTCCCTTTTCCATGCACTATCCTGACGGTTTGCAGGTGAGACAGGTAAGCATCATCAAGATATTTATCCAGTTTAGGTATCGCTTCATCTACAGTCAGTCCTATCAGGTTAAGCTCAGGTGAGATATCACGCGCTTTAAGAGGAACTTTGCCCGCCTCTTTCGATCCGGAGCGCCCTGATCTTTTGACAGGCACAGTTTCCTGTATCATCTCCAGATCGGAGATATTGGTATTTATGTTCATGATACCGCAACGGACGGAAAGATTACCCTTCTGGTCGGGTTTTGTATGGACCGTTCCGGTTATGTCCATGGATATGATCCTGACAGGACATCCTACGCAAAAATCGGAAGCCTTGTGTTTTCCTTTTGCGGCCGGAGGTAACGGCAGGCCGGTGTTGTTTTCTTTTATGGCACTGCGAAGAGCCGTTCTTCCTTTTTCAAGCGTTCTGATATCACCGCCGCTTTTGTTGATATCGCGAATGACCGAATCGGCAAGATCTTTGGCATCTTTTAATATGGCCTTTGCCTCTTCGCGGGCTTCGTTCAATATCCGCTCTTTTGATTCGGTTATCTTTTCGCTTCTATGTTCATATGTTTTTTTCAAAACCTCGATATCGTGTTTGTATTTTTCGATCTCGATCCGGTTCTCTTCAAGCGTGATCCGGTCTTTTTCAAGACGGGAAATGACATCCTCGAAGGATGAATCTTTTTCCGTCATCTGCTCTTTGGCCTTATCTATAATGTGATCGGGAAGACCGAGTTTCTTAGAGATTGCAAAGGCATTGCTTTTTCCCGGGATACCGGTCAGCAGCCTGTAAGTGGGCTTAAGAGATTCCACATCGAATTCGCAGCCGGCATTTTCTATCCCGGCAGTATTGAGCGCGAATATTTTGAGCTCACTGTAATGCGTAGTGGCAACAGTCCGTATTTTTCTCTCGTGCAGGGTGCTCAGAATGGATATGGCAAGTGCAGCCCCTTCCACGGGATCCGTGCCGGCTCCGAGCTCGTCAAAAAGACAGAGACTGTTTTCGTCGGCCGAGCTTAATATTTCAACTATGTTCTTCATATGGGACGAAAAAGTGGACAGACTCTGCTCTATGCTCTGTTCATCCCCGATATCGGCAAATATATCATCAAAGATCGTAAGCTCGCTCTTATCTTTTGCGGGAATATGAAGCCCCGCCTGTCCCATCAGTGACAGCAGTCCCACCGTTTTCAGGGAAACTGTCTTTCCGCCTGTGTTCGGTCCGGTAATGACCAAAAGATCGTATTCGTCCCCAAGCGACAGACTGATCGGAACAGCGGTTTTTGCAGGAAGAAGGGGATGACGGGCGCCTTTGAGCCTGATGATCCCGTTCGTGTTAAAAACCGGCCTTGTTGCTTTTGTATCAAGAGCATATGAGCCCTTGGCGAATATCAGATCAAGTTCCGAGATGATCTCTATATCCGAGCTGATCTCATCCGTGTGTTCGCGGCATTTGTCGGAAAGCTCCGCAAGGATCCGCTTTATCTCGTCAGCCTCTTCAAGTTCAAGCTGCCGAAGATCATTGTTTAATGAAACGATGGCGGCAGGTTCGATAAAAAAGGTAGAAGAGCTGGCGGACTGGTCATGGATCATTCCGGAAACAGTTCCTTTGTACTCGGATCGTACCGGAATGCAGTATCTGCCGTTTCGCATCGTTATAACCGCGTCCTGAAGGTATGACCGGTATGTATCATTTACCATTTTGGAAAGCTGCGAGTGTATCCTGTCACGTACACTTCTCTGTTTTCTTCTGATGCCGCGGAGCGTACTGCTCGCATCATCGGATATCTCGTCGGCGGATAAGATACAGCTTCTGATGTCTTTGCAAAGGGGTGACAGCGGCGAGAGGGCATCAAACATATCGGAAAGGGAATCTCTGTCATCATCGGCACTCTTTCCGTACGATCTGACACGGAGAACATTTTCAAGGAGGAGAGCTATTCCCAGAAGCTCTTCCGCTGAAAGAAAACTTCCTTTACGAAGTCTTGCTACCGATTCTTTCATGTCATCTCTTGCAGTGAAAGAAACAGAGCCTTCGCGGAGCAGACGTTTTAATGCATCTTCCGTATTCTGCTGCCATGTCTCGATCTCATCTTTACTGCAGGAAGGAAGCAGCGAAAGGGCTTTTCGTTTTCCCGTCTCCGTGGATGTATGTTCGGCCAGTATCTGCGTGATCCGGTCATATTCAAGTGTATGCATACTCTTTCGGTTCATAACGGGATAATGATATCAGAAAAAGGCATATCAGGCAATCAAGCCGTTCTTATTAAGTTGTGGATTCCTTTGATTTTATGTATAATTATCCGGTATGGATGAAAAAGATGATAAGTACGAATTTATAAAGGAAACGATAAAGAAACCTCCGGTCAAAAAGAAAAAGATACTTAAGAAGGTTTTGCTGTCGATATTCTGCGGACTGCTGTTCGGAGCGTGTGCCTGTCTGGCATTTCTTATATGTATGCCTTATATGCAGTCATATATGTTTCCCTCACAGGACACCAAGCCTGTTTCACTCCCCGTAGAGGAGACCGGGCAGGACGAAGAGCCGGTGGAGCCGTTTGTCATACCCGAACAGGATAATGTTACGGGGACCACGGAAAGCGAAGATGCCGTAAATAACGGCGACACAGAGACTTCTGACAATAAAGGGGACGAAGAACCGGCAAATACCGACGAAACAGCCGTCGATGATGAAAGCTTTTCGAAGACGGAAAAAGAAGATGAAACATCCGAAGAAGAAAAAGAGGTCGTTGTAAACAATATCGTTGAAACCATAGAGAAGGATCTGGAGCTTGATGATTACAGATCGCTGCTGCGTAAGATCTCCGCGATCGCCGAGACTACCCAGAAAAGTCTGGTTACGGTTTCGGGGATCAGCTCCAATACCGACTGGTTTAACAATTCATATGAGAACAACAACTCTACTACAGGTCTGATCATAGCTGACAACGGAAAAGAACTCCTGATCGTATCCCCCTCGGATATCCTTCACAGGGCAAGGAATGTCAGAGTAACGTTTTCCAACGGGATAACATATGCCGCAAGAGTAAAAAACGCAGACATAAATACTGATCTTTGCATTGTGTCGATCGATCTTGAAAGACTCGATGAAAAGACAAGAGATCAGATAGAGATGTGTCAGTTCGGAAGCCTTGCCACATCTGCGGTAGGAGTTCCGGTAGTCGCGGTGGGAGCGCCCTACGGTGCCCCGGGATCTGTCGGGACGGGTCAGATCACATCCAACTCCGTCGTTATAGACAAAGAAGACAGTAATGTACGGATAATATCCACGGATATATATGCCAGTTCCGATGCCAGCGGAGTTCTTGTTAATTATAACGGCAGGATAGTCGGTATCATCTGCCATGAGGATATGTCGGGTAATATGCCGAATCTCTTAAGAGCGTATTCCGTATCGGATATTTCGGACAGTATCGAAAAACTGTCAAACGGTCAGATGCTTGCCACGCTCGGGATAATAGGTACGGATGTTACACAGGAAGCAAATGACGACAGAAATGTCCCGTTTGGGGCATATGTCAAAGAAGTTATTGCGGATTCACCGGCAATGAATGTCGGGATCAGAAACGGCGATGTGATCGTGAAGCTGGGAGCTGACAGTATAGAATCGTTTACGGACTATAAAGAGGCCATTTTAAAATACCAGCCTGAGGACGTTGTATCCGTAACCCTCCAGAGACCTGACAGGGACGGCTATACCGAGATGACATATGAGGTTACATTGGAGGAACTGAAATGAGATATATAGACAGTTTCAGAGAGGGTGAGAATATCAGTGATATCTACCTTGTCAGAAGCAAGAAAAGTGATATGACCAAAACCGGCAAGCCTTATGAGAAGCTGGTTCTTGCCGACAGGACGGGAAGCATTGATGCGATGATATGGGATCCCAATTCACCCGGGATAGATGATTTTTCGGTACTTGATTATATTCTTATAAACGGTCTCGTTAATAATTATCAGGGAGCAAATCAGCTTAATGTCAAACGTGCGAGAAAATGCCGGGAGGGAGAGTATGATCCGGCAGATTATCTTCCGGTATCGGAGAAGGATATCGAACAGATGTGGAGCGAGCTTAACACTTATATCGACGGGATCGGGAATAAGTATTTGAAACAGCTCTTGAACGCTTTTTTTAAGGATGAGGGATTTGCAAAGAAGTTTAAAAGAAGCTCTGCGGCAAAGGCTGTACATCACGGGTTTATCGGGGGACTTCTCGAGCATACTCTTTCGGTCACCTCCCTTTGCAATTACTATACGTCGGCGTATCCCATGCTCAACAGGGATCTGCTGCTTAGCGCGGCAATGCTTCATGATATAGGAAAGACTGCAGAACTGTCTGATTTTCCGCAGAATGATTATACGGATGAAGGGCAGCTTCTGGGGCATATTGTGATAGGTGCACATATGGCCATGGACAGGATGGATAAAATAGAAGGGTTTCCTGCCAAGCTCAAAGCAGAAGTCGCACATTGTATACTGGCGCATCACGGAGAGTACGAATTCGGATCACCGAAGAAACCCGCCCTTATGGAGGCGGTCGCTCTTCATTTTGCGGATAATACCGATGCGAAGATGGAGACGATGAAGGAAATATTCTCGGCTACAAATGATGACGGCTGGCTTGGGTTTAACAGACTGATAGACTCGAATATCCGAAAAACTTCAAACGGAAACTGAAATGAATTACAGCAAAAATCAGATCCTTACGGTTTCAATCGATGATATAGGAAGTAACGGAGAGGGTATAGGCAGACACGAGGGCTATACCCTTTTTGTTAAAGATGCAGTGTGCGGTGATGTCGTAGAGGCACGGATCACAAAAGTTAAAAAGAACTATGCGTATGCCAGATGCGAGAAGATCCTGACGCCTTCCCGTGACAGGGTGGAGCCGTTGTGTGGTGAACATATCAGATGCGGTGGATGTCAGATCCAGACACTGGCATATGATGCACAATTGAAGTACAAAGAAAACAAGGTCAAAAACGATCTGATACGTATCGGAGGATTGGATCCCGATGTTGTTGAAGAGGTATTTGAGCCGATCATCGGGATGGATGATCCGAAAAGATACCGTAATAAATCCCAGTATCCGATAGGTACAGACAGGTCCGGCAGACCGGTTGCCGGATTTTATGCCAAAAGGACCCACAGCATCATTCCCTGCAGCGACTGTCATCTTGCTCCCGCTGAAAACAGCCGGATACTTCAGATCATACTTACACATATGGAAAGATTCGGCATCAGTTCCTATGATGAAGAAAACCGTACCGGTATCATAAGACATGTTCTTATCAGAAAAGGCTTTGCAACGGGCGAGCTTATGGTATGTCTTGTCATTAAAAAAGATGCGAAAGGGACAAAGGAGTTTATTTCCGGGCAGGAGGAGTTTATCAAAGAACTGAGAGCCGTTCCCGGGATCGTTTCGATCTGTGTATCTGTTAATAACGATGACACGAATGTGATAATGGGAAATGAGATACACACACTTTGGGGGAGCGGCAGGATAAAGGATGTTCTTTTGGGAAAAACTTTTGAGATATCTCCTCTGTCGTTTTACCAGGTAAATCCTGTTCAGACCGAAAAACTGTACACTGTCGCGATCGGCTATGCTGCTCTTACCGGTAATGAAGATGTTTGGGACGTATGCTGCGGCATAGGCACGATAGCATTGTGCATGGCAGATCAGGCGAAATATGTTCACGGTATTGAGATCGTTCCGGAGGCGATAGAAGATGCCAAAAGAAATGCCGCACTTAACGGTACCGGCAATGCGACGTTTATCTGTGCCGCCGCCGAAGATTACCTTATAAAACACAAGGATGAGATCAAAGCTGATGTTGTGATACTTGATCCTCCGCGTAAAGGTATGGATGAGACGGCTCTTTCTTCTATAACCGAGATCTTTCCGGACCGTATAGTATATGTCAGCTGTGACAGTGCCACCCTTGCCAGAGACATAAAATATCTGACGGGAAAGGGTTATAATATAAAAAAAGCAAGATGTACTGATATGTTTCCGCAGACTGTTCATGTAGA
>JAILIS010000039.1 GCA_024695145.1 Lachnospiraceae bacterium | reverse complement strand
ACTATTCCACAAGCAACGTTGAGCATATCCGGCTTAAAGATTTTCTTATGTATCATTCCCTGGAAGAGAAATAATGGCATAACTATTATGATGGTTAAGATTTTGGTTAAGAATCTTAACCGGGGATGCCCGAACCTCCTCTTTCTTTACTGCGTTTTCGGGGTTTTCGGTGTCAAGTTCGAATCTTGTCACTCCGATTCAGTAATTACAGGGATTCCGGAAGACCGGGGTTGTTCCTTTTCCGTGTGACAGTACTGTGATGGTCGAAGAGCTATAACATAATCAACAAAAGGACATGGGACCGCAAGCCCCAGGAAGGAGGAACAGAAAATGTTAGCTATGAGAGAAGAAAAACTGAATATGGTAAATGGCGGAGCAGTTTGTGGCGAGCTTGTTTCTCAACTCATTGGCGGTTCACAGTTTAACGCAGGTGATAATGTAATATCCATATCGTATCCTGATCTGGGGGTAGGAACGGTAGTATCAAAGCAGTACAACAGAGGATGGTGGTATTACGTAGTTTTTGAATTCAGAATGATTTACACATCCGAGGATGAACTTGAGTTTCCTATCAAATAAAAGAAAATAAGACGAAATCGAAGCGATTATAATGTTGAAAAAGATCATAGAATTCATGGATGAGTATTACACAGAGTTCTCATATACAGAGAAGTACTGATAATACAATATCAGAAGCAGAGCAAGGCGGGTAACATCGGATACCCGCCTTGTTCATTGACGTGAAAAAAGTTTCCATGTGTGTTCATGGAGAACATAAATGATCTTCAGAAACCTCCGCTTGATAAAACTTACAGGTTTATCAAGATGTTTGATGCACAGAAGAGGGAGGCTATAATCAAGACAATCATGTATTTAAGCTAACGTGGTTAAGATTAATGTGCTATAATATATTAACTTGTATCATGATTTAGAAAGGAAGTGTACTTAATGCAACAAAAGAGTAAGTTTTACAAACTGATAACATTGTTACTGTGTGCAGTTCTGGCATTCGGTACACCGATCACAGTTCTTGCAGAAACAGAGGAAGCTGTTGAAACTGTTGTCTCCCTTTCCGAGTCCTCTGAGCCTTCTTCGGAAGAGGCGTCAGAACCGTCATCCGAACCCTCGGAGCCTGTTTTTGAACCATCCTCTGAGCCTGTTTCCGAACCATCCTCTGAACCTGTTTCCGAACCATCTTCTGAGCTTGTTTTCGAACCATCCGCGGAACCTGCGTCTGAACCGATATCAGTGCCGACAGCAGAACCCGTTACAGAACCGTCATTAGAGTCTGTTTCCGAGCCGGAAGAAACCCCGACTTTGGACGAGCCGGTGACTTCTGATGATACAAACAGCGAAGTGACGGATGCTCCTGCATCGGATAATACTCCGGCGCTTGGTTCTGCTCCCGCAACAACATATGAAAACGGGCAAAAAGTAACGGCTAATATTCCCGACGCAGAAAAATTCCTTGAAAATGGGTATGATGAAAGTCTTTGCTGGGCGGCAACAGCTTCAAATATGATCTGGACATCAGGTTATGGAGCAGAAGGAACAAATCCCCTAACAGGGACGGCTTTTCAAAACGAAGATGAAGTATTTGATTATTTCAGGAAATGCTTTACAGATGACGCAGGTGATCCAAGTGATGCCATTAAGTATTACATAACGGGAACTTACCCCTCGCAAGGCGTTTCAGATTGCTCACAGAAAAAAGACAATGCTCCTGCCGGAAAAGTCGTTGCCGGATTTGACAGTATTCCCAATAACAGCCTTACGTTTTACGACCAAACCGAGTATGATAGCAGCATCCTTGAGGCTGTCGGCAATATAACGGGAAAAGCAGTTGGTGCATGGATCAGATTTTGGAACAGTGATCAGAACGCATTCGACACTAATGCACATTGGGCAACTCTTTATGATGTAGTTAAAGATGCAACAAACAACATCATCGGTATTTTGCTTGTTGACTCCGATAACGATACGGTAGTCAATGAAAATGACACGGATGAGCAAAAAAGGGAATTTAGTGGATGGTCTGCAGAAGCTAAAGCAGACGCCGCGAGGGAATGTCCCAATACATATACGTATTATGAGCTGGAATCCTTCAGAGATCCCAATTCAGGCGGTACCCAAACCACCTATAGCGTATTGAAAAATTATGTAAATGGAGTAAAGTCACTTCTCGCAGGACTGACCATTCTTGAGATAATACCATTAAGTGGAGGTCCGGATCCTGACGATAATGTTGATGAAAATGTTACCAATACCAGCAGCAATAATGCACCTTCCGTTAACACTTACGAAAGATATATCGATATGCAGAAACGACAGGAACGACAGGAACGACATGAGCAAGAGGAGCAAGAGGGGCATAGTACCGCTGTTGTTACAACCTTGCCCGAACAACAGACACCAACTGTCCAGAATCTTAACGATCCCGCTGTTGTCGAAGCGATATTCAACTCTATCAAAGATATGATGATACAGGCCGATATTGATGTTTACTCGCCTGCAGGAACAGTATATGACAAGAATAGCGGCGCAGGTCACGTTATGGTTATCCGCAGGCTGTACACCTCGTTAGCAAACGTATACGTTAACGGCAAGCGCCTTCCCGGTAACGGAAAGTATTACAAGATCACAAGGTTGCCAAACGGATTGTTTACGATTACTTTTACTGACGAGTATTTGAAGTCATTAGGAAACGGGGAACACTCAATAAAGATGGACTTTGTAGGTTCTGATGCCCTGAATACAACAATTACCGTCAAATAGTCATATAATGGTACTGAAAGAGGCTCTTGTCGGAGCTTCTTTCTTTTTGTCTTTTTGGGTAAAGGTTCAGATCAAGCGCATAGTATAGGTATGCAGTAGATTTGGGCATAATTACAGGCTTTGCAATAATTCCGATGCCCATAGCGTCCAATAGGAGCAATTTCAGGCATCGATAAATCAAAATCTGCAAATTCAAGTTTTATAACAGAGAGCCGGCCGGCCATCTTGCGAGATCTTTTATTGCAATCAACCGAAGTAAGTACTTGACATTATGCCGCACCCCCGATAATATATCAAACAGATACATCAAAACGATATATTGTCGGAGGTTGGATCATGAGACAGAAAATCAGAAAAACGATAATTTTCATTTCCTTTTTATTGTTTCCTATAACGATATGGTATTTCTCGCCGTACCTGATCATCCAGGCCGCGTCGGAGCATATCGTGAACGGCAGCTTCATCGTGTTTGTATCAATGCTTGTATTGTCCATGTTCTTCGGGCGTGCGTGGTGCGGGCATCTCTGTCCGGCGGGGGGAGTTCAGGAATGCGTGCTCCGAATAAATAACAAACCTTCAAAGCAGGGTGGAAGGAACCGGATCAAGTATGTGCTCTTTATCATCTGGATTATCGCCGTCATCGTTACATTTATCCTCGGTAAGAATGATGTGACCATTGATCCGTTTTATATGACGGATCACGGCATCTCCATCTCCGGTATATATAACTATGTGATATACTATGGTGTGTTACTCATCCTTGTGCTCCCGGCACTAATCCATGGACGCAGAGCAGCATGTCATTACATCTGCTGGATGGCACCGTTCATGGTGATCGGAAGCACCGTGGGAAGATGGCTGCATATTCCACAGCTTCATATAGAGGCGGCTCGGGATAAGTGTATCTCATGCGGTAAATGCAGCAGAGCCTGTCCTATGGGTCTTGATGTAAAACAGATGGTATCGGAAGGGATAAATTCGAAGTGTACGGAATGTATCGGGTGTGGGGCCTGTGTGGATGAATGCCCGCAAAGAGTTCTGAAATACAAGATGAAATGGAGATAAGAATATGGCTAAAGACAGAAAAATTGATCTGGTGATCCTGGGTCTTTTGTTTCATGAAGATCTGACGGGATATGACATTAAAAAGCGGATAGACGGAGCGATCAGTTTTTTCTGGAAAGGAAGCTTCGGAAACATATATCCGGCGCTCTCTGATATGGAAAAGTCCGGGCTTGTCAAAAAGCGCCGGTCAGAGACAGAAGGCAGACGGGAAAAGATCCTGTATCACATTACCGATAAAGGGACAGATACCCTAAAGGATTGGTTGAATGCAAAACAGGCTACAAACGATCTGAAATATGAAACTCTGTTGAAACTGTATTTTGGCGGAGCGCAGGACAAAGATACTGCCCTTAGGAATATAGGATACTTTGAGGAGCAGGTGAGAGCGGATCTGGCAGTTTTGCGTACATATAAAGAAACCCTGGAAAAGGTGCTGGACCGGAAGGATCATGTTTATTACTATCTGACGGTCACATTTGGGATAGATACTTATGAAGCCTACCTGAAATGGTGCAGGGGAGCGAAAAAGACACTTAATATTATGTGTTAAGGGCAGTGAAATGGCTCTCATCGCAGTTTCCCTTATCCCTGATATCTCCTGTGTTATAGCGAGGGTTCCGTCCTATTATGTAAGCGAAGGATCAGCGGGAAAAGGGACCGGTTCTGTTTCTGTCCGACCGTTATATTCATCGAGCAAAAGGAATCCCAATGGAATCAGAATCCGGTTTCGCCGGAGCAGGGACACAGTCTTTCCGGACATTATTCTTATATAAAATCAACTAAGGAGCATTCCTGTAATTCGTGATGGATAGCGAGGAAGGATGTTGATATGTTTAGAGAAATGAGGCGATTTAAACAGCAGATCAGTGAGGAAGAGTGCATCCGTGTTCTTAAGGAGCAGCCGAGAGGCGTTCTTTCCATGATTGGTGATGATGGATACCCGTATGGGATCCCGATGAATCATCTGTATATGGAAGACGGCCACATTTACTTTCACGGAGCCAAGGAAGGCCATAAGATGGATGCGATAGTAAAGTGCGATAAAGTAAGCTATTGCGTGTACGATCAGGGATACCGAAAAGAGGGGGAATGGTCGTTGAACATTAACAGCGTTGTCGTGTTTGGACGTATCCGCGTCGTGGAAGATGAAGAAAAAAAGCGTGAGATCTGCACCATGCTCTGTAGGAAGTTTACGGACGATGAGGAATATCTCCAAAAGGAACTTACGAATGCTTTTCCTCGTGTGAATTGTCTGGAACTGATCCCGGAGCATATGACCGGAAAACTGGTTAATGAGTCATGATCGAAGTGGATCTTTATTAAACCGGAGGAAGAAGATCCTGATCATAACGAAGAGCCGCCTTCCGAAGTCGAAGCCGACATAGGGGGTATTCTATGTTATTAAAAAGTTATTACGGACTTGAGCGTGAAACGCTCCGTATCGATTGCAACGGGCGGCTTGCATCCACGCCGCACCCGTTTGACGGCAACGATAGCATAACAAAGGATTTTTGCGAGAATCATCTAGAGATCGTTACGCCTGTATATGACAGCATAGATAAGCTTATGGGATCGCTCAAAGAGCTTGACGGGTATGTCCGCAATGAGCTTGCGAAAACAGGTGAAAGCCTGTGGATGTACAGTAATCCTCCGCATTTTGAAGATGAAAGCGAGATATTGATCGCAAAATTTTCGGGACCTCTTCGCGAAAAGACGCTCTATCGAAATAAGATCGGGGAAAAGTACGGAAAGAGAATATATCTTCTTTCGGGCGTTCATTTTAATATTTCATTTGACGACAAAATATTCAGGCAGGAGTACTATCTTAAGCTTTACAGGCAGCTTTATGTGCACAGCTGGCTTCTGTTGCTCTTAACGGCGGCAAGCCCATTATATGACCGTTCTTTATATGCCGACGGAGAAAGAGGCATAGTCAGAAGCGATTATTCCTCCATACGCAACAGTGAAACAGGCTTTTGGAATAAATTCACACCGGTCCTGAATTATGATAACCTGAATGATCTTGTCTCAAGCCTTAAATACTATATTGATAACGGTTCGCTCTTTTCGCTGTCGGAGCTCTATCTTCCCGTACGATTAAAACCAAAGGGAAAAAATCATGTCGAAAACTTTGAAAACGGGATCAGCCATATTGAGCTGCGACTGTTTGATATCAATCCGTTTGAACCACTTGGGGTCGACATCCTTGATCTGAAGTTCACGGATCTGCTCATAAAATACCTGTGGACGTTTGATGACTTTGTTCTTACTCCAGAACTACAGAAGAAGGCGATCGATGATCACAAGAAAGCCGCCTTGTACGACCTTTCCGGAGTAAAGATAGACGGGGAAGATATACTTGAAAAAGCGGATGAGATCATCGGTAATATGGCCGGGATGTTTTCTTCCGACAGCGATGCTCTTGATGTACTTCAATATGAACGGCAAAAGCTGAATGAAAGACTGTGCACAAAGGATATGTTTCAATGATTAGAACGATAATCAGAAAAATGATGCTTACGCAGATATTATCAACCGTGACTGGTATGATCTGCCTGCTGATAGACAGTATCGTGATCGGTCGTTTCCTCGGAGTTGACGGTATCAGTGCATACGGATATGCTTCTCCGATGGTGCTTATATTTACTGCGATAAGTACTATGATCGGAGCCGGTTCACAGGTTCTGTGCGCAAGAACAATGGGCGTCGGTGACAGGAAAGGAACGAACAGATGCTTTACCGCAGCGGTCACGGCCTCACTCGTAATATCCGTCATCGGTATCGCTGTTGTTTTTATTTTTGCGGATCCGCTGTGCACACTCCTCGGAGTCGGAGCCGACACAGCGGAAGCCCCGGTGTTTACATTGACCCGGGACTATTTACGAGGGTTTGTTCTCGGCGCTCCTGCGCTCATGCTCCAACAGATCATGGTGCCGTTTATGCAAATTGCGGGAAAACGAAAAAGACTGCTCGGAGCTATAGGCGCGATGAGTATCGGCGACGTTTTGTTTGACCTGTTAAATGTTTTTGTGTTCAGGTTCGGTATGCTCGGAATGGGGCTTGCGTCTGCGCTCAGTCACTATATCGCCATAGCGTTTGTGGTATCCTTTTTCCTGGATAAGAACTGCATTTTCAGATTCAGGGCATCGCTTCTTGACAAAGCAGTCTTCCTGTCAATGTTCAGGGAAGGCACACCGGTTCTTGTCAATCAGGTCTGTCTGGTCCTCCTGCCGTTGGTTCGGAATAATCTGCTGACATATTACGGGGGTTTTGTTGCCGTGGCAGCTTATTCTGTCACATCTGCGGTTGGAAGCGCGCTGTTTTCGATCGGTTCGGCTGTCAGTTTCGTTTCGCTGACACTTTCTTCGATGTTCTTTGCGGATAAGGATAAAAGATCGCTCAAAGAGACCGTGAAGACATTGCTTGCTTATGGGATCACGATATACCTGGTATTTGATATCATAATACTGATCGCTGCAGAACCTGTCGCTATGATTTTTATAAAAGATGTATCTGTCGTTGGTATAGCTGCCCTGGGCATGAGACTGGTCGTGCCGTCGTATATCCCGTGTGTTATAAACGGCGTGCTCAAGAATTATTATCAGGGAATAGGGCACACCGGGCTTACCATGGTCATCTGTATGATGCAGAACTTCATTATGACGACGATAAGCGCACTGATACTCGGATCTTTTCTCGGCGCCACCGGGGTATGGCTGAGCATAACCTGTGGCGAAGTTCTTACACTCCTCTTTGTATTTGTGTATGTTTCCGTTAAAAACAAAAAACCCGTTCACAGATCAGATGATATTCTGATGATGTCCGAAATACGGGGAACGGATGAAAACGATCTGTTTGTCCGGGTTGTGACAAAACAGGAAGATGTTGTCGAAGTGTCGAAAAGCGCGTCGGATTTTTGTCGCAGGCGCGGGCTTGAAAGAAAAACCGGGATGTATATTGCCCTGGCGATAGAGGAGATGGTGAACAATACCATCCGGTACGGATTTGCGGACGGAAAAGCACATAGTATAGACGTAAGGATCATCGTCAACGATGAGGACACTCTGTTCCGTATCCGCGATGACTGCCAAAGCTTTGACCCTGTAAGATATTATGAACTGTACAAGTATGATGACCCTTATTCGCACATCGGTATCAAAATGGTAATGCGGCTTGTTAAGGAGGCGAAGTATGATAATACGCTGAACCTTAACAATCTGTTCCTGACCATATGAGCCTGTAGTCACAGGCAGGTGTAGAAAATGAGATCGATCTACGGCAGTTAAGAAGGAAAAATCAATGAAGAAAAACTGGATGTCAACAAAATATCTGATGGTATTTTTTACGGTCACGCTTGCATGGACGTGGATATGCGGATTTATTCCGGTCATATTCGGGTTTACGGAAACAGGTGCAGGAACTTTTATATTCTATTTCGGTGGCGGAGCCCCATCGGTCGTGGCTTTGTTTTTGGTTTTTCTGACATACCCCAAAGATATACGGGCAGACTATTTCCGACGTTGTTTCAGCTTCAAACTGGCCGGATGGAAATGGCCTCTTATAACGATCGGGGTTTTCACTTTTCTGTCAGCGGTAAGCATAGTGACCGGTGTTTTCCTGTTGGGATTTGATATGCCGACAATGGATTATATCAAGGCGATAGCAGCAAATCCGCTGAATATTCTGCTCGTCCTGTTAATCTCGCTGATCTCCGGTCCGCTCAATGAGGAGTTTGGCTGGAGAGGTTATGCACTCGACAGACTTCTGATAAAGTTTGGATTCCTTAGGGGCTCTCTGATACTTGGATTCATATGGGCAATATGGCATCTTCCGTGGTACTTTACACCCGGTCAGGCACAGTATAACTTACTGAAGGATTCTGTTTTTCATGCGGTAATGTTCATCCCGAGTGTTATGCTGTTGAGCGTTTTTGTATCATTCGTGTACGTCAAGACTAACAGGAGCATTCTCGCCGGGGCACTTGTGCATATGTTCAGTAATCTGATAGGAAGTCAATTGTTATCTTCTTATACAACAGAGATCAGTATGCTGATAAGGTACACCAACATGCTGTTCTTCCTGGCGGTAGCTGTTTACACTTCGTGTTCGCGTGAGTTTAAAGATGAGACGCGTGAACTTATTGAAAGCATAAGCTCCCCGGACAGATATTCGGGTAATACAAGTCAGATTTAAGATTCTTCTTGAAAATGATTTTTAATCATATTAGCCTTTTCTTGGGACGTCCTGATCTGTACTGAGAGGAGGCTTTTATAATGGATAAAAAACAACTTCATGATCTTATTTGCAAAAGCAGCGGAAATGAGAGCAACATCTGCCAGATATATGCGATCAAAGACGGTTCCGCCGTTTATGATGATTGCTGGCATGGATTTAAGACCCGGGATGCGATGAATGTCAATTCCGTGACCAAAGGTGTGATGGGGCTGCTTGCCGGTATAGCACTGGATCATGGCTATATCGGGAGCGTTGATCAGAAGGTGATGGACTTTTTTCCGGATTACAATGTAAAGCGCGGGGAGAAGACCGTCTACGATGTTACGATCAGGCATCTGCTCACGATGACGGCTCCGTATAAAGGAAGATCGGAACCTTGGAAGAATGTATGTACCTCTGATGACTGGACTTTGGCGGTATTGGATTATCTCGGCGGGCGAAAAGGGATCACCGGCAAGTTCAGATATGCCACGCTCGGTATTCAGATTTTGACAGGGATAATCGAGAGATCAACCGGCCGGAAGTGCATTGATTTTGCCAACAGGAATCTGTTTGAGCCGTTGGGACTTCCTGAGCGAATACCACACGGAGACAGTTCCAAGGAAGATCAGTTTGATTTCTTCATGAACAAAAATCCCAGAAAATATGAGTGGTACACTGATCCTCAGGGCAGCGTGACCGCAGGCTGGGGATTATGCATGTCGGCAAGAGATATGGCAGTGATAGGGGCCATGGTGCTAAACGGCGGTATATATAACGGCAAAACGATCGTCTCTGAAGAATACATAAAAGAAATGACAAAATCCTATCTTAAACTGGATGAGCGGTTTGGTTTCATGAACTATTGCTACTTATGGTATAAACCCTATGATGACAGAGAGGTTTATACGGCTATCGGCGACAGCGGAAATATCATCTATGTAAACAAAGAAAAGAATGTATCCGTAGGAATGACCGGCACATTCAAACCGAGGATCTTTGACAGGGTTGATTTTATAGAGCAGAAAGTATTGGCGGTGATTTCGGGGTGATATTGAGATATATTAACCCAATCACATTATGACAGTTGACAGGAGGAATCGGATGTATATATTATAAAAAAAACTAACCATCACAGAGGAGGGCGATATGAAAAAGTTTTTTTGTAAGATGATTACGGCCATCAGTTTTCTTTTACTCATTTCTTCCACAGCTGTATTTGCTGCGGATGATGCGGCTTCCAATGCGTGTGATAATGTGACGACATATCTTTCGCCGGAGGAAGCGCTGGCTGTTCAGCAGTATCAGGCCGCACTTGAATACCGCGAGGCTTTAGCAAACGAGATGCTTGCCCATAAAAACGCCGAATATCTCTCCAGAATGGCGAATATCGAACATGAAATGGAACTTCGCCGGGGATTTTACGGCCTCGGAAGCAATATCGAAACGGTCGGAGGTAACGCGGCATCAACATACAACAAAAATGCGTTTACCGGATTTAGCGCTCCGTCTGTCGGGATCGGAGCACCGGATTCCGGAAACACTATAAAACTCGTTTTCCATGAGAAAGGATGGTATGTTGCCCGGCTTGAAGTCGAGATATGGGATAAACAGACGAAGACCTATTCATGGGTATACTCTGACAGCTGTGCCATTGGCCAGGATGCAACCGTCAGTGTTGATACTGACAAGTATGAGATCAGCAGAGTGGGATATCAGATCTGGTTTTTCGGCTGGGATAATGATTATATGAATCTCCCCTGGTCAAATACAGACCACGCAACTGATTTTACACTGAGCGGTTCCGGTGATTATCCGGAATTCAGCTGGAAATAACACAAAAGCCCGCTAAAAAAAGGCTGAAATCCCCCCATTATCAAATCTTATCTTTGGTAATGGGGGATTTTTCTATACCATTTGCTGCCGTCTTGCTGATACTTTGGGGCCGGATTTCTGATATAATCCTTTTTGGGCAGTGATTATATATTTAGTATGATCGGGGAATGAAATGAAGATAGAACATATTGCCATGTACGTAAATGAGTTGGAACCGGCCAGAGACTTCTTTGTGAAATATCTTGGAGGGGTTTCCAATGATGGGTATCATAACAGGACAACGGGATTCGGCTCTTTTTTTATCAGTTTTGATGACGGAGCCCGTCTAGAGATCATGAACAGGCCTTCCATGGAGGATATGGCAAAGCCGGTCGATCGTACCGGGTATATCCATATAGCTTTTTCTGTAGGAAGTGTTGAGGAAGTCGATCGTTTGACAAGACAATTCCGGGAGGATGGTTTTGAGGTATTGAGCGGCCCCCGAACTACAGGTGACGGCTATTATGAAAGCTGCATAGTCGGTATTGAAGGTAACCAGATTGAGATCACAGTATGAAAAAAACGACAAACGGAATTTGATGCAAACGGGATCATCGAGAGCATAGGTGTTTTTATATCAGCTCATCCGCTTATGAGAAGTCTGATAGCTGAGGAGCATCCCGAACTTGATGCTTATCCTTCGGAGAGCGGAACAAGATGAGGATCTGTTCGATATAAGGTGACTGTATTATGGCAGGAACCGGATCATGGTGTCACCGGACTCCATGATCTTATTTATTATAGACGTTTGGTGGTAGCGGGAGAATATGTTTTATTGCATAATACAATAAGATCATAATTGCGGAGGGATCATATATGCGAAAATCACTGCTTACAATAATCATTTGCCTTATAAGCTCAATTCTTCTTGCAGGCTGCGGGTCGGCTTCCGAAGACAATCCCGGGTCCGGACCGGCAAACGCCGGCAGGGAAGCGGAAAAAACAGAAGATGACAACGAAGACGTACAAAAGCCCGAAAAGAAAAACAGGAAAAACAAGAAAGATAAACAGGCCAGTAAAACCGACGGGCAGAAGTCACTCGCACAGCGCATGGCGGGCAAATACAGCTATCATTACAGCGATGAAGACGGTAACGATGAATTCTATATTATGAATGTTGTTCCTTTCGGTGACAATCTTTATGCATATTGCGGGCAGGCAATGCCTGAGGATTATGAAAGTCTTGATGCGTACACCTTCTGGGCAAGCGAGTTCATCCCATATGATGCGGATGAGATGACGAGTACGGACGGTGATACGGTAACTGTCAATGAACTGCGGTTCTCAGTCATGTCAAATGCCGGTAAATACTGGGACGCCGGGCATAAGGGCACGATCACTCTTACAGACGACGGACTTGTTTTTGAAGGATTTGATCATGAGGGTTTCCTTGTACCGGAAAATGATGACAGCAGGCTGTTTCTTAAGGATGAACGTGTCGAGGATGTTTTTTCATACCTGAATAATGACAAAGCAGACGCTCCTGAGCAGTTACAGGGCCTGTGGGTATACGGCGATGATAACAACAGCGTTTATGTTGAGTTTTCCGGCTCCGATATGTATGTTTACAGGAAAGATCCCGGTCAGGAGGTTTCCTATATGGCCGGAGGATGTGATTTTCATGACGGATCATTCGAATTCGCAGGTAATATGCTGGGGAACGGAGGAATGCCGATAGAGTTTTCCGGCGGATTTAATACAGACGGAAATGAGCTCACCCTTGATGTTGAAGGGACCGATGCGGCCGGACTGCTTCCGGAACATGAAGTATACAGGCGGATAACGGACCGGGAGATCCATGTTATCACAATGGATGAAGTGGAGCTTGATTCAGCGTCTTTTGGAAGTCTTGGCGGCAACCAGTATATCGGTGCACTTAAGGAGCAGGATTATTACGGCGTGATCGTATTATCTGCAAAGTCGGCGGATAAGTGCATGCCGACTGTTGAAAAACTTGAGGCGGCAGGATTTGTAAGGGAACCTGTAGTCTATACACCTGATTTTTCGCAGCTCAATCCGGAGCCTTACTACGTAGCGACCGCGGGAATGTTCACCTCGAAGGAGGAGGCTGAAAAGATGCTTGCCAAAGTGAAGGATGCGGGATTTAAGGATGCCTATATGAAATATGCGGGATCATACACCGGTGACCGGTACTGGTATTATATGTACGACGGGGCAACGATCGATGAACTAAAGGATGGTGTGATGCTTCGCGGCGTATCTGTTACAATACCGTATATCACGTATGCCGAGTCCGTTACGGCCGATCTTCTCGTCACGGACCAAACGGTTTTTGATAAGTCAGCCGAGACTGAATTCTTCGGAAACTATGAAAACGGTGACACGCCCTATGAATGGATAATAAGAAACAAAAAGCTCATGAATGAAGATATAGATCAATACATGCAGAACGGCCCGGCACTGGTCGGGGTATTCGAGGTCGGTCTTGAAGATAACAAGATCACAACATATTACGGAAGCGGCTGGTGGGACTAAGGAGACACTGCCTCAGCCGGATCATTGATGCGGAGGAATCATAAATGCGAAAGGTACATGCTATACTTTACATCTGTCTGATAAGCGCAGCTCTTCTTGCAGGGTGTTCCGCAGCTTCTGAAGGCGATCTTAAAGATAAGCTCGAGAAAGTCAAAGAAGAGACCGCTCATGAAGAGATTACGGACGAAAGCAATAAAGAGGAACCTGAAAAGAAGCCTGTCAAAAAAAACAAAAATAAAAAGAAAGAGAAAAAAGACAAAGAGGCATATCAGGAGATACTTTATAAGTACAAAGAAGCTCAGGATAAGCAGTATTCCATGGATGATGTTGAAAGTATGGGGCTGCACACCGAACTTGTACAGCACGGATGGCCTTCGGGCGGGGCAACCGACGATGTGAAGTATCTGTATTACGATGTTGATTCCGATGGAAATGATGAGCTTATCATTAAATACTATGGTGAGATAATCGATATATACGGTTATGACGGCCAAAAGGCAAAGCTTGCATTTTCCACGCCATACAGAGGTATAGCGGAGCTGCATCCGGACGGGATGCTGCAGCTTCTTTATTCGGTATCGGTAACAAACGGAAGCACATCATGGTACCGGTACGACAGCGCTTTTGCCGATTATTTTGAAGTGTTTGAATGCAGATCCGATAACGGTAATGACTCATATTACACTTTCGGTGCCTATAACATGGATGATGAAGAGCGCAGACAGGTTGAAGGATCATATCGCGATATCGGGACTTATCCGGTGTGGCTGTATGAGTGGTCCGATGAACTGACGGAAGATGAATATGAAAATATCGTTCCGACAACGGAACCGATAAAACTTCCGGCAGGTGATCCGCTTTCGGATATCATCCTGCCGGATGATTACGAGTATGCACAGATAACGGATAATGCTGCCGGTCAGGAATCCGCAGATACGATAGTGATAACAGAGGATATGCAGAAGAAACTTAATGTCTTCCTGTCAAATTTTGCGGAGCAGAGTATGCCGTATTTCGATTACGGACGGCCGGATACAGGGGATCTTGCTGATTTTGCCTACAGGTGGACATATATCAACAAGTGGACCGATCTGGACATCACAACTGACGGGTATTATACGCTGAGTCTTGATAAGGTTAAGAATGTTGTCAACAAATATATGGACATCGATCTGACTGATGATGATCTTAATTCTTATACATGGCCCAACGTATATCAGGGCTTTGTCAGCAACGGTAAGTACTGTGTTCCCGCTGCTGACGGGGAGTCTTATGAAAAGCTGGCTGTTGTAACTTCACTGAGCGAAGAGGGTGCGGATAATTACAGGGCTCAGTTTGACATATATGATCTCAACCAGGATTACTTCTCCGATAATGAAGATGCGGACTTAGGCCCGGAGGAATTCTATTCATACAATGCAGCTGAAGCCGCATCAGAGCCAAAGCTTATCAAAAACGGCAGTGGCTATGCGGTAATAAAAAAGGACGGGGATTCATACAGGCTCCGGTATTATGACAGGAACAGGTGACGAATATGAAAAAGATACAGGGGGTTTGGATCTTTATGATCAGTGCCATGCTTCTTACGGGATGTGCCGGTGTAAATGCGGGATCCGATCTTCCGGACATTCCGGAAAAAATTGAGGACACCACTCTTTCTGACGCCCCGGAACAAACCGAAGATATCACGTTTCATATCACGGGTGAATGGACTCTTTTTGACCGGGATACAGGCAGCGATTACGGAACTCTGACAATTAAGGAGGACGGATCTTTTGAGTTCACAAGACTTTCCGACAATGCGACCGGTAAGGGTACCGTGTCGTTTGAATACAGAAGATCGGAAGATGATGAGACTGACGGATTCCGTATGGATTTTGATGACTGCAAAGATCTTCTTCCGAAAGGAGTGGAGCTGTACGGTGATGAAGGTACAAGCGGTATATTTCATGTAGGCACGTTCGGAAATGAGGACTATCTGTATCTTAAGGAGATCGGAAACGGTGATTCGATTGTATCCGTGTATGTGTTTAACACGAAGGATAATTATGAAGATATCGGCGGCTGGTCGTATGACTGGCTGTTTTACCGGGATAATGACATGGAAAATCCGGCAAAGATCATAAAAGACGATACGTTTTATGCCTGGGCATGGGAGACGGATGAAGACGGTGTATGGCTTCAGCCCATGACCGAACACACGAAGGAGACGGTTGAAGAGTATACGGACTGGAGATATCTGGGTGCCCACTTTAACGAGACGGATAATATAGGGATAGCACATTACGGCATAACAGCTGACACCGATCTTACCGGTATTGCTAATACACGTGACTGGGACTCGGGTTATCCCCTGATGATGTGCGAGGTCACCGTTGATAGTGACGGTAATGTAAAAAAGCTTACCGATGTTGATATAGTCATGTACGATTCATATTACATGGGAGATATCAAACCCGAGTTTTCGTACAAGGACACCGTATTCACCATAAACTGTTATGAGACGGATATCACACCGTTCGCTCCCGGTGCAACAGCGATAGTGGATGCACGGCAGGTCGGTGAATGGATAATCATCGAGTGTCATAACAACCCCGATATCAGCACTTATCTGTTCTATAACATCCCTGACGGGTTCATTGATCAGTTCGAGTATGAGATTCGCGGAGCAAACCTCATATGGCAGGGAGACGATCTGTCGACATCCGTATATCAGCAGTACAATTCGATATATGATATATGGGGACACATGATCGGAAGCATTCAGGAAGGGCAGCTGTATGAACTGTCATTTAAGGACAGGAATACGATAGCAGCCAAATGCTGGATAGTCGATGAGAACGGACGCGAAAAGGAGTTTACCGAAGAGTTCGAATATGAGCCGTGTGACGGTGCTGTATGGGCATATTTTGAATATCTGCTCGGCGGCAATAAACAGTGGCGTCGTCTTAAGGAGATGGCAGGAGATGCATCGGCACTTATCATCGTCAATCCTCCGGAAAGGATCCGCGACAGGATGCCGTATCCGATTACGGTTACGGAAGGGGCGCTTGATAAGGTTGCCACAGTCCCGCTCTTTGATGATTCGAAGATCAGCATCCGGTCAAACACTGAAAAACCGGAAAAAGGCAGGGCTGCCGTATTTGAAGTTACCGTACCCGAAGGTATGCCGATTGATACGATAACCGTCGAGGCGCCGGGACATAAGAAAGCGGAATGGAAAGTGGGACAGCTGTCCGGCAGGAACCCTCAGATGAGTACGTTTATCAGATGATCATCAGTAAATGGAACGCTTGAGTTTTGCGAACAAAAGAATAATGATCATATTCACTGCGCTGTTCGTAACGGGGATCGTTACCTGTATACTTCCTGTTTCGGTAATAAAGCTTCACCATTTATCGGCCTTCTCGTATATAGCGATGATCCTGATATGGGCAGTCAGCATACGACGTAGGATAGTTGATGACAGGATACGAAGACGCATCCTTATGGCCTGCCTGTTCATGTTGTTCCTCTTTTTCCTGAGGATGTGCAAGTTTTCATATTTCCCGGATGATGTATATATCAACGAATACATATGGTACGGGTATACGATCCCGCTTACGGCTATACCAATGTGCTTTTTTCTTGCATCGTTATATGTAGAACCTGTCAGAAACCTGAAGCTTATCCGTATGACGGAAAAGTTTTTGATCGCCGCATGTGTGATCGGTTCAGTCGTTGCAATGACCAACGGTTTTCACTCTCTTGTATACCATATCACGGTTCATCCCGACAAAGAATACACCCACGGATGGTTTTACTGGGTGATCATTGTATTCAGACTGGCCCTCAGCGTGGGAGTTTTGCTCGTGGTCTTTAAGAAATGCTCACTGTCCGCGGCAAAAAGAAAATGGTACCTTCCCGTACTCTGTTTGGCAGTGGGATGCATACTTCTCGGCTGGTATCTCATAAACGGAGGAAGTCCGAAAATCATGGGACATAAACTCTATCATCTTCAGGAGGCTGTATGTATCCCGTTCATCGTAGCGTTTGAAAGCATCATACAGTTGGGGATGATCCCGGCCAATTCGGGCTACAGGGATCTGTTTGATCATTCCGGTATCAATGCCCGTATTTATGATGAAAAGGATCAGCCGGTGCTTGTTTCGGGTTCCGGGTTGGAAGAAGTGAGCGATGAAGAACACCGGTTATGTAAAGAGCCGATCTCCGGAGGCTATGTCACATGGGTTGAAGATCTGTCGCTGATAAACAAGCTCAACAGGGAGATCGAAGAGGTGACGGAAGAACTTGCCGATGAGAACGAACTGATACGCAAGGAAAATGAGATCCGCTCGGAACGTATATCTTTTGAGGAAAGGAACAGACTTTATAACAGGATAGCAAATGCCGTACGGACAAGAGCCGTAAGATCCGATTCACTGCTTGCCGAAGCTTTGAACAGCTCTTTTGAAGATGATGATCTTCGGGGGCAGATAGTATACGCCGCTGTTCTCGGAGCATATATAAAACGAATGGGAAACCTTATGCTCCTTACTGACGGGGCTCTCGCTCTTTCATCAGCGGAGCTGGCATTATCGATAAGTGAATCTTTTGAGTATCTCAGGCTTAACGGATGTCTTTGTCTTCTGAATGAAGATACCCGGTGTCTGCTCGGCTCGACGGCCGTACTTCTGGCATACGAACTGTTCGAAGATGCGATCGAGGATGTTTGGCTGCGGATACACGCGGTTTCCGTAAGCTTTACCCGGGAAGAAGATTTTGTGATGATGATCTCCATGGACGCGGCAGCTGAGGCCATATCACCGGCATGGAAAGACAGGGAGCTGAGATCAGCCAACTGCAGTCTGTCTGTTAAGTATGAGGATGAAACATATTACATCCGTTTTATGACCCCTGTGACAGAGGAGGGTGACGGATGACCTACACATCACTTTCGGAGATCGAAAGGGGATATCTGCTCGTTTTTGCGACACTTGTCCTTATCATTTATATATACTGCATAATCAGGATGCTTGATGCCGGCAGAAGAAATATGCAGTTTGTCTGTACGTGCCTGATAGCGGCAGTGGCATTCGGGTTATATCAGGGCATGATAATGTACCAGCAGGAGGATCTGGATATGTTCGATGTTCCCGTCTTTGTGCTTGTGGCCGCGTATATCGGTTTCCTGCTGTTTGGCGCATATATGCTATACAGTATTGTCGCCTGGCAACGCGCGAACATATCATCCATGTCGGTTAAAGAAGCATTTGACAGACTGCCTGCAGGACTTGCGTATTATACGCCGAGCGGAGTGCCTGTCCTTGTAAACGAAACGATGCAGCAGCTTTCACGCGACATTTCCGGTGAAACCGTTACCGATGCAAATGCGTTCTGGGAAAAGATAAAGGCATACGGCGGAGAGGGTGCCATAAAAGACGATAACAGCGCGATCGTAAATATAGGCGATAACGGGATATATAACGTCATGCGAAGGCAGGTATCGATAAACGGGACCGATATGTATGAATTAACTGCTTCGGAGATCGGCACGGAGTTTAAGCTGACCCGGGAACTTGAGGCAAAACGTGAAAAGGCAAGGGTTCTCAACAGCCGCCTCAAGGCCCTTATGGGAACGATCGAATACGTGTCAATGAATCGTGAACTGCTTAAACTCAAAACGGCACTTCACGATAATATCGGTCAGAGTATCCTCATCGCAAAAAGATATCTGCACTCACCGGGAAGCGTAGACAGGAAGAGGATGCTCGAATTCTGGCAGGATAATGTGGATCACCTGACAAATGATGAGCCGGAAGAATGGGAACTGCCGTACTATGTTATATCCCAAGAAGCCGACAGGCTGGGTATCAATCTCAGCATCATCGGCGAGCTGCCCAAAGACAGAAGGCTCATTCCTATAGTGGATGCTGCTGTTTCGGCGCAGGTTGGAAATACGTTAAAGCATACTAACGGAACAACGGTTACGATAGCAGTATCGGACAAAGCGAATGAGTACCTCATCGTTCTTACAGATGACGGAGAGGCAGCCGGTATCGAAGCGGAACCTTTGGGCGGACTTGCAAATCTGCGGCGCGAGGTCGAAAATGCCGGCGGTAAGATGGAGATAGAACAGTCGCCTGATTTTGCCCTCAGGATCACACTTCCGAAAGGAGAGGATTATGTCATATAAAGTGGTAATCGCCGAGGATTTCCGGATGATACGCGAGATTTTTGAAAATACCGTAAAAAGATCCGGGGATTATAAACTTGCCGCATCGTTTCCGACAGCTTTGCAGGCGGTAAAGTATATTGAAAAAAACGATACCGATCTGGTGTTGATGGATGTGCTTTTTCCGGGCAGTATGAACGGACTTGATGCGTCGGAGATGATCAAGATCGCAAAGCCTGATGTGAAGATAATCGTGGTTACTTCCATGCCTGAACTGTCATATGAAAAAAGGGCGAAAGAGACAGGAGTTGAAGGCTTCTGGCAGAAAGAGATCCAGGAACAGTCAATTCAGGAGATAATGGACCGGGTCATGTCGGGCGAGATCGTTTACCCAAGCGAGCAGGTCGAGGTTCCGATCGGAAATACAATGAGTACGGATTTCACCGATAAGGAGACTGAGGTATTAAAGGAACTCGTGACAGGTGCTTCCAACAAGGAGATAGCGGAAAACCTTTCCATGGCCCAATCGACCGTCAAGATGCACATAACGAACATGCTTCAAAAATCCGGCTACAGGAGCAGGCTGGAGCTCGCCCTGATGGCCAGACATTACGGAATCGCGATAAGCGACCGGGACTGAACAAAAACGTCGCTTCCCGTAAGTTTGATGTAGGCATATCCCTGGCCGGGCTCAAGATGTGCGATGATGTCGTCGAAATCTTTAAATTCCCTGACGCCGGACTGTTCCTCGAGAAAAGATATATCTCCCTCAAAATCGTCATTCATGTCGGTTGCCTCAAACAGCTCCATGCCGGCCGCTTCATCCATATCGACCGCTTTGATCCTGTTGTTATCATTATCTACGATAAAGCTGTCATTATTGTCACCGAAATAGTAACCGAACTGTTTACCTCCGACCTTGATAAGTGTCCACGGCGTCCCGTCATCAAACCCGGTGTCTTTGGTCTCATATTCGCCGTAATATATATCTTCTCCGTCCGTTACTACGGCAACTCCGTCACCGTCCAGCCTGTAAATGGCCACCTTCATGTAGAAGCCTTTTTCATCACTTACAAGTCCGCCCATAAACCATATTCCCTGATCACGGGGAGGGACTTCTTCATCCGTGCTGCCATCTTCTTCGGGCATAGAGTCATCGGAAGATGCGGAGCCGGCGGGCGCATCGTTATCAGGTCGCGTTGATACATTGATATTTGCACTGCAGCCTGCAAGAAGAACCATAACTGATACCGCGAGTATTATGACGGCGACGGCCCTTTTGAATCTGTTCATTTATTTATCCTCCTGTGATATTATCGATCTGTGTCTGAATAAATATTATAAGACAGCAGGAGCAAAAAGTCACATCAGTTTTGCCGCAAAACGGAAGATCAAAACGATATATACATTTTCACGCGTGATAATGTATAATCAATGAAAGCTGTAAACGCTACTAAATAATAGATCAAAGGCAGGTTGATAACATGGATGAACGCTCGGAAAGAAACAGTACGATAATCAGGACCAGTATAACGGGGATCGCTGCCAATGTGCTCCTTGCGATATTCAAAGCCGTTGTCGGGATCACGGCCAGTTCCGTTGCTATAGTGATGGATGCCGTGAACAATATATCCGATGCGGCCAGCTCCGTCATAACAATAATAGGAACAAAGCTTGCCGGCAGGGAACCCGATAAAAAGCATCCGTTCGGATACGGCAGGGTGGAATACCTTTCCGCCATGATCATATCGGTGATCGTTCTGTATGCCGGTATAACCGCCTTTGTCGAATCCGTTAAAAAGATCATACATCCGGATACACCTGATTACAGCACGGCATCACTGATCATTGTGGGCGTCGCCGTGCTTGTGAAGATAGCTCTCGGAAGATATGTAAAAAGCATTGGCAAAAAAGTCAACTCCGATGCACTTGTCAATTCGGGAGATGATGCGATGCTCGATTCCGTTATAAGTGCGTCCACGCTTGCGGCTGCTGCCGTATACATGATCTTCGGACTGTCTCTTGAAGCATGGCTTGGTGCGCTGATAGCTCTGATCATAGTAAAAGCAGGATTTGATATGTTAAGGGAAACCCTGTCAAAGATTCTCGGTGAGCGTGTCGATGCATCTCTTGCGCGCAGCATAAAACAGACGATAGCCTCCTATCCGGAAGTCAACGGCGTCTATGATCTTGTTATGCACAATTACGGACCGGAATCATATAACGGTTCGGTTCATATAGAAGTGCCGGACACCCTGTCGGCGGATGATCTCGACAAGCTGCTTCGAAAGATACAGGTCAGGGTATACGAGGAGCATGATGTGATACTTACCGCCATCGGTGTATATTCATATAATACACAGGACCCCGACGCTGTTGAGGCCAGAAAGAAAGTGGCCGCCATCATAGCGAAGGAGCCTTACGTTCTTCAGATGCACGGCTTCTATATCGACAAAGTCGAAAAGACCATAAGGTTCGATATCGTCATAAGCTTTGATGCGCATGACCGCAATAAGGTCTATTCCGATGTGCTTCAAAAGGTTTCGGAAGAATTCCCCGATCACGAACTTCAGATCGCCATGGATACCGATTTCAGCGAAGAAACGTAGAAATCCTGCCGTGATCACATTAATAAACCCTTGACATATTAGCCATTGCTAACTATAATAATCGGTGGCTGAAATGTTTTTACCGGTAAAAAGAATCGTTTGGTTAGCGGCAGCTAATCGAAACGGAAGGAGGATGTAAATGATGCCGCTTGTTTTCGCGGAAGCGGGACAGCCCCAGATCATCAGAAAGATCGGCGGGAGCCCGGAAGTAAAAAAGCACCTGGAGGATCTCGGATTCAATGTCGGAGGAGAGGTCAGTGTGATCAATTCTCTCGGCAACAATCTGATAGTTAAGGTCAAAGAGAGCCGGGTGGCAGTCAGTGATGAACTGGCAAGAAAGATCATGATCTGAGTGACAATGCATTGTTTGGAAGTGTTAAAGGAGGAGATCACAGTGAGGACTTTAAGAGACGTTAAGATCGGAGAAAAGGCCACGGTCGTCAAGCTCCACGGAGAGGGAGCGGTAAAGAGACGCATAATGGATATGGGTATCACAAAGAACACGGAGGTACTCGTACGAAAGGTTGCGCCTTTAGGCGATCCGATCGAGATCAACGTCAGGAATTATGAACTGTCGATCCGTAAAGCAGATGCGGAAATGATCGAAGTCAGATAAAGGAAGGAAGAGATAAAGATGAGTTTGCGTATAGCACTTGCGGGAAATCCGAACAGCGGAAAGACAACACTGTTCAACTCTCTGACCGGTTCCAATCAGTTTGTGGGAAACTGGCCCGGAGTAACCGTTGAAAAGAAAGAAGGAAAGCTCAAAAAGCATGATGATGTGACCATAACAGACCTTCCCGGCATATATTCACTTTCTCCGTATACACTGGAGGAAGTGGTTGCCAGGAACTATCTGGTAGGGGAGCGTCCCGATGCGATACTGAATATAATAGACGGAACAAACCTTGAAAGAAACCTGTATCTTACGACACAGCTCACCGAGCTCGGAATACCCGTTGTAGTCGCTGTCAACATGATAGATGTTGTCAGAAAGAACGGGGACATTATAAATATCGAAGAACTGTCAAGACAGCTCGGGTGCAAGGTCATAGAGATATCCGCGCTGAAGGGTGACGGAACGATGGCTGCAGCCGAGGAGGCGATCAAAGCCGCGAACAGCGGTAAGACCGTACCTCTTCACAGTTTCTCCGGACCTGTGGAGCATGCGATAGCCCATATAGAAGAGGCGGTCGTTCATGACATGCCCGAGGAACAGCAGAGATGGTATGCGATAAAGATATTCGAGCGTGACGACAAAGTCATGGAGAAGATGAACATCAGCGCCGACAAGCTTTCTCATATAGAGAAGGATATCGAGGCCGCCGAGAAGGAACTCGATGATGATGCCGAGTCGATAATCACGAACGAGAGATACATATATATCGCCGAAGTCATCAAGTCATGTTATAAGAAGAAAAATGCCGGAGCTCTTACCACATCCGACAAGATCGATAAGATCGTGACCAACCGTATCCTGGGTCTGATCATATTCGGCGTGGTCATGTTCCTTGTATACTGGATAGCCATGGTGGCTGTCGGTGCACCGGCTACGGATTGGGCAAACGACGGTCTTTTCGGCGACGGATTCCATCTGTTCGGTATGGACGGAGGCTACGGTGAGATAGCTGAAGAATATGCAGAAGCTTCGGCGATCGTGGACGGTTATGATGCTTACGTTGAAGAAAACGGCAGCGCACCGTCGGGAGAGTTTACATATACGGTTGAAGATGAGGAGACGCTCGAGACATCGGAAGAGACGGCAAGCATTGCCGATTACGATGAAGCTCTTGCCACCGTGGAGCGGATAGGTGAAGAACCCGATCCTGCACAGTACGGCACATGGATCCCCGGTATTCCGAGTCTTGTCGAGTCAGCTCTTGACAGTATCGGGGTTGCCGACTGGCTGAAGGGACTGATCCTTGACGGTATCGTGGCCGGCGTAGGTGCCGTGCTCGGTTTCGTGCCCCAGATGCTCGTTCTCTTCTTCATGCTGGCATTCCTCGAGGCCTGCGGCTACATGGCACGTATAGCGTTTGTGCTTGACCGTGTGTTCAGAAGGTTCGGCCTGTCCGGAAAATCATTCATACCGATGCTCATCGGTGTGGGCTGCGGAGTTCCCGGTGTCATGGCCAGCCGTACAATAGAAAACGAACGTGACCGCCGTATGACGATCATGACTACGACATTTATCCCCTGCGGTGCAAAGGTACCGTTCATTGCAATGATAGCAGGTGCGATCTTCGGCGGATCCGCATGGGTATCGACATCGGCATATTTTATCGGCATGGCGGCCATCGTTGTGTCGGGAATAATGCTCAAGAAAACCAAGATGTTCGCTGGTGATCCGGCTCCGTTTGTTATGGAACTTCCCGCGTATCACATGCCTACTCTTGTAAACGTTCTACGTTCGATGTGGGAGCGCGGATGGTCGTTCATCAAGAAGGCCGGCACCATAATCCTTCTGTCAACGATCGTTGTCTGGTTCACAAGTTATTTCGGATTTGCCTCGGACGGATTCAGGATGCTGTCGGATGAAGAACTCGATCTTTCGATCCTTGCCAAAATAGGCGGCGCCATCGCATGGATATTCGCTCCGCTCGGATGGGGTAACTGGCAGGCAGCCGTTGCGTCCATTACCGGTCTTGTGGCAAAGGAAAACATTGTCGGAACGATGGGCATTCTGTACGGCGGCGGAGATATGACTGCATGGCAGGCGCTTTCGGCCGCATTTACCGGAGTGACGGGATTCTCATTCCTGGTATTCAATCTGCTGTGCGCACCGTGCTTTGCCGCCATAGGTGCGATCAAGCGTGAGATGAACAATCCCAGGTGGACATGGTTTGCGATCTTATACCAGTGCGGCTTCGCGTATGCCATAGCACTGATGATCAACCAGTTCGGCGGACTTTTCACCGGCACAGTCAGCATTATCGGTCTGATCTTTGCCGTAGCCGTGCTCGCGGCCATCATATACATGTTGTTCTTTAAGAAGTACAAGGAAGCGGACAAGCTTACCATAACGGGGTAAGAAAATGCTTACATGGATAAGCGACAATGCAGGGACGATAGTTGTGCTTGCGATCCTTGCCGTGATCGTTGCAGCGATCATTTGGAAACTCATATCAGACAAAAGGAAAGGTTTCTCCTCCTGCGGCGGGAACTGCGCACATTGTAAAATGTGCGCAGGCTGCCGTAAAAAAACTCCTTGACAAATTAAATAGGACACAATATAATATGGTCAAACATAAATAAATAAAACAAAGGAGGGCCATATTATGGGATTTTATGATCAAAACGTAACTGCGGCATCAGGCGAAGAGATATCCATGAAGGAATACGAAGGCAAGGTGGTACTTGTAGTCAATACTGCCACCGGATGCGGATTCACTCCTCATTACAAGGATATCGAGGCTATGTACGAAAAGTATCATGACAGAGGATTCGAGGTGATCGATGTTCCCTGCAACCAGTTTGCGGGCCAGACTCCCGGAACTGATGAAGAGATCCATGAATTTTGTACACTCAAGTACAACACAAAGTTCCCCCAGATGAAGAAAGCGGACGTAAACGGTGAGAACGCCATAGGCCTGTTTCGATATCTGAAGGAGCAGAAAGGCTTTGAAGGGTTCGGAAAAGGGCCAAAGGCTCTTGCGATGTCTGCCATGCTTTCAAAGATCGACAAGGACTACAAGAATAATTCCGAGATAAAATGGAACTTTACAAAATTTGTTGTGGACCGAAACGGAAATGTGGTTGCAAGATTTGAACCAACTGCTAAAATGGATATGGTCGACAAATGTGTTGAAGGACTATTGTAGGTGACAGGGAATATGGCACAGGAATACGAACAGTTATTATTGAAAAATCAAGTATGCTTCCCGCTGTATGCGTGCAGCAGAAAGGTCGTAAACGCCTATACACCGTATCTCAAACCGCTCGGTCTGACTTATACGCAGTATGTCGTGTTCATGGTACTGTGGGAGCTCGAGAAAGTGAACGTCGGTCAGCTTGGCAGTATACTGCATCTTGATGCCGGAACGCTCACACCGCTCCTCAAACATCTTGAGAAAGAAGGCTATATCACGAGGGAACGCTCCAAGGAAGACGAAAGAGTCACGATAGTGAGCATCACCGGAAAGGGGAATGATCTTAAGGAAAAGTGCAGGGACATACCTCTTAAGATTTCCGAGAACGGATCGCCTCTTACCCGCGAGGAAGCCGGTGAATTGTACAGGCTGCTGTACAAGTTCCTTGATACGCCCTGAGGGTTTTATGGATATTCTTATCACGAATGATGACGGGATAATCTCAGACGGGATCGTTAGACTTGCCGAAGCTGCAACATGCTTCGGCAATGTTTGGGTTGTGGCACCGCATGAGCAGAACAGTGCCACATCACACAGTATCACGCTGCGTCAGCATATCGATCTGCATCCGCATGATTTTCCGGTTGAGGGAGTCACGGCATTTTCGTGCAGCGGGACCCCTGCGGACTGTGTCAGAGTTGGGAGCCTCAATATCATGCCTCACAAGCCAGATATAGTGTTCTCCGGCATCAATTACGGGTATAACATGGCATCAGACATACAGTATTCGGCAACGGCCGGAGCTGCTTTTGAAGCAGAATTCCAGGGGATACGCGCCATAGCTTTTTCCGAGGATTTCGGAGAATGTCATGAGGTTACCGACAGGTACTTAAAAGAGCTTATCGGTGAGCTTATCAAAGAGCCGTATATCCCGGGACAGATAATCAACGTCAATTTTCCGGGCTGTTCTTTGAAAGAATGCAATGGTATACTGAGGGACAGAAAAGTATCCCGGCTGGCTTATTTTGAAGATCATTACAATGAGATCGAAAGATTCAGTGACGGGGGAGTACGGCTGATGGTTGAAGGAGTTCATGCTCCGGCATCGGAGGAGGGCTCCGACTACGATGCGGTACTCGGAAATTATATTTCCATCGGAAGAGTCAGAAATATCGGATAAGGATATGGAGAAAGCGCGGTAATTGATGAATACTGCTTACACACTGCTTACGGAATTTTTAAAGGAATGCGGGATGACCAAAGTCGGTGCCGGTTCCACTGCGGTTCTGATCACTTTCATCGTGGTCATCCTGGGGACCGGCGCATATATATTACTGTACTGGCTGTTAAAAAAGCTGGTCCACCGACTGTTTCGAACACTTCGAAACAAGCGGGGTAACCGGATCCACATAGAGTTCCTCGAGAGGATGGCTTCGGTCGGTGTCGCCGCTGTGGTCATAATATCTATTCTCGGCTGGAAGAATGTGGGCGGTTCGCTTCTCGGAAGTGCCGCTGTCATCACGGGTGTGATAGGTTTTGCGGCGCAGGATGTGATAAAGGATATTCTTTCCGGACTGCTCATCAGTATATACAAGCCGTTTGATCTCGGTGACAGGATCGAACTTGAGGACGGAACGGTCGGGATCGTGGAGAGTATCACGATGAGGCATGTTGTCCTTGCAAGGATCGATACTCTCAGGATGGTCATTCCCAACAGCAGGATCAACTCCGCATCGATACTTAATTACAGTTTCGGAGATGTGCAAAGATCCGCTCTTTTCAAGTTTCCCGTAAGCTATGATTGTGATATAGAAAAGACAAAGAAAGTAATATCGGATGCCGTAAAGAGCAGTCCGTACTCGATACCGGGCAGGATACAAAAGGACGGCAGCAAAGATTACGGGAACATCTATTTCATCGATCTTTCGGACAGCGCGCTTGTAATGGCAGTGACCGTGTACTATAATGCTGAGATAGCGGGCGAGAAGCTCAAGGATGATATCAACACGCGGGTTTTTGAAGCGCTCGGAAGGAACGGTATAGAGATACCGTACAATCATATGTCGATAATAATGAAAAGTGAGGAACATTTATAATGGAGAGTCGGTCAAAAGCAACAACGGTCAATGTAAGGGATATATGCTATACGGCGATATTCACCGCGATAATAGCCGTGATGGCTCAGATATCGATCCCCCTTCCCGGCGGAGTACCTCTTACATTGCAGACGCTTGCGGTACCTCTTGCGGGAATAGTTCTTGGAGCCAAAAGAGGGACGATATCGACCCTCATATATGTTCTGCTTGCGACTGTCGGAGTACCGGTTCTGGCCAATATGACGGGTGGGATAGGAGCAGTTTTCGGTGTGACCGGAGGATTCATTCTTTCTTTTCCGATCATGGCTTTTATATCCGGACTGGCAGCTGATAAAGGAATTAAAAATCCGCTCTGCTGGGCAGGCCTTCTCGGCGGAGTGCTTATCAACTACGCTGCAGGTACGGTCTGGTTTGTTTATGCCGCCGATTCAACCGTTTCAGTCGCTCTGGCGGCATGCGTGATCCCTTTTATCCCGACCGGCATTCTGAAACTAATCCTCTCCGGTCTTGTCGGTGATGTGCTTAAAAGATCGATGAAAAGAGCAGGGCTCTTGTAAAAGATATCAGAAAAGTTTCCGCATGGTGAAGATATTCTGTGAATCTTCGTAACGGTAAGCCACTTCATCCATGCTCTTCTTGACCATAAAGATCCCGAGTCCGCCGATCTGACGTTCCGCGGCAGAGAGAGTTGTATCAGGATCCGGTTTGGCCAGCGGATCAAAAGGCTTACCGGTGTCACGAAATTCTATCACGACTGCCTTTGGGTTTTCGGTTATATCGGCAGATATCACGGCAGTTCCTTCGGCATCCCCATATGCATAGTTTGCAATATTGACAAAGATCTCCTCCACAGCTACATCGAGCTGGAGTTTTGTTTTCATGGGGCAGTCCGCTTCCTCGAGTATTGCGCCTATAAATTCCAGCACCTCATCAAGCTTGGCTGTTTTTGCTGTTACGGTTAATTGCTTTGACATTTCCATTCCTCTTAAATAATTTTATTGATCCGCTCGGACAGCTCTTTCAGTTCATCTTTTGACAGCTTGTCCAGATTTTCCAGCTTATCGAGTATCTCTGCCTTGCTCGCCTTGTATTTCATTGCCACCACGTCATTATAAAACGCAACAACAACACCTGTGACTATGGCCACGATAAGGATCGTGTACACGGTGAGCAGTATTGACAGTGCCCGGCCCAGGATAGTCACGGCTGTAAAGTCTCCGAAACCCGCCGTTGAAAATACGGCGTAGCAGTACCAAACGGCATCACGGTAATTTGTTATGCCGGGCTCTATTAGCATGATCAGGAAAGCATCGAGCAGAAAGAACAGTATGAATCCCGCTATCAGCCTGTCCGCATGAGTCCGTTTTAATACTCCTTTCAGAAGCTTCAGCCTTTTCATACTTCATATTTTAACACATTTATTTGAGTTTATGGCGTACATATGGTAAATTTTTAGTACTACCGGTGTTTTTTTTCGAAAGGACGAGATATGGCAGCATGGATAATGGTCGTAGATGATGATGTCACGAACCTCAAGGTGGCCGGAGAGATCCTGTCCAAGAACAGTATGAGAGTCACTGCGTTAAAATCAGGAAGCAGTCTTCTTGAATATGTCCGCATGAACGGTGCTCCCGATCTGATCCTTCTTGACATCAACATGCCGGAAATGAACGGCTTTACAACATATGAGCGCTTCAGGGAACTTGAGAGTGAGCTTGGCATACCGGCTGTTCCCATCGTATTTCTGACTGCCGATGAGGACAGGTCACACGAGAGCAAAGGATTTGAGATGGGGGTATCGGACTATATAAGAAAACCCTTTGATCCGGATGTTCTGACCCGCCGTGTTGAGAAGATCATAAGCACCAGAGGACAACTGCTGAAGTATGAAGAGGAAGCGACGATCGACAAGCTCACGGGCTTTCTCAACAAATATAACGCCGAGGAGCATATATCAGCACTTTGCCGGACAAGATCCGGTGTTCTGATGATCCTCGATCTTGATTCGTTTAAACTTGTCAATGATATATACGGTCATGAAATGGGCGACCGTATTCTTGCCATGTTTTCCGAGATAATAAGACGGAACATGATATTCCCATGCACATTCGGAAGAGTAGGAGGAGACGAGTTCCTCCTGTTTGCCGAGAACATGAAGAGTGAGAAGGAGATCAGCAGGTTTACGGAAGGAGTTAACCGTGATCTTGCAAAACAGAGTCACGATATCATGAGGGATGGTATGAGTATCCCTCTCGGAACATCTGTAGGGGCTGTTTATGTCCCGGAACAGGGGACTGATTTTAACACTCTGTTCCGTTTGAGCGACAGGGCACTCTACATGATAAAGAATAACGGCAAGCACGGATATGCGCTTTTTAAAGATGAGCAGTCCGCCGAGGAGATCCCGCCCGATATCAATCTTGATATGCTCACCACGATACTGGAGGAGAGAAGCATCCCCCAGAATGCCATGTGGATGGGAAGGGAAGCTTTCGGTAATGTATACAGGTACATGATCAGATACATGGACAGATACCGCGGAACGGCATATAAGATGCTCTTTACCGCAAGATTTTTACACAGTGATCTGTCACAGTCGGAGAGGGAAAAGATAATGCTGAGCCTTCGGGAGCTGCTTCAGGAATCTCTTCGAAACAGTGATATCATGATGCAGATCGGAGGCAATCATTTCTTCCTGATGCTTCCCGAAATAAGTGATTACAACGTCAGCCGCGTGACCGATCGTGTCATGAGAGCGTGGAAGAGTAATGAATACAGCGGACTGGTTGAACTTGCCGTTGAAACGCAGAGCACGGATCCGGAGATAACCGCCAACGTTCCCGAAAGAGGGGAAGAAGATAACCGCATAGCTATAGCCGATGATGATGAAGCCTCTCTTGACATGATGATGCATTCACTTTGCCTGCACGGATATGATGTCACACCGGCAAAAAGCAAAGAGGAGCTTATTAATCATCTTCATGATAACATTCCGGATATTGTCATAATAAATGCGGCCATGGAAAATATGAGCGGTGCTGATACGGCAGTTGCGATCCGCGATCTCGGAGGAACTTTCAGGCATGTTCCGATCATATTTACCGGCGTAGAGGATCCGGATACGGAGAGGCGCTGCCTGGAACTCGGAGCGGTTGATTTTATCAGTATGCCGATCTCGGATGAAGTGTTTAATCTGCGTATCTCCAATCTGATGAACCTGGCTCACCTGCGCATGCACATGAACAGGGAGATCGAGAAAAAGGCCGAAGAGGTCGAACAGCTCGGTATACATATCATAAAGGCTCTTGCGCATGCGATCGATGCCAAGGATAAATACACGAACGGCCATTCGAACCGCGTGGCGGAGTATTCAAAGCTTATTGCCATGCACTACGGCTATGACGATAAGGAACAGGATGAGATATATATAATCGGTCTTCTTCATGATGTCGGAAAGATCGGTATACCCGATGCCATAATAAACAAGAAGGATAAGCTGACGGATGAAGAATATGACATCATCAAAGAACATCCCGTCATCGGCAATCAGATACTCGAAACGATAAAGGAAATGCCCAATATCACACGAGGCGCAAGATGGCATCATGAGAGATATGACGGAAAAGGATATCCCGACGGCCTTGCCGGGGAGGATATTCCGGAGGTTGCGAGGATCATTGCCGTAGCAGACTCATATGATGCGATGACAAGCAACCGCAGTTACAGGGAACCGCTCACACAGGCAGAGGCAAGGGCGGAGATCATAAGATGCAGCGGAACACAGTTCGATCCCAGGTTTGCGAAGATCATGGTCGATATCATTGACGAGGATAAGGATTTTATACTGAGGGAGCAGTAAATGGAAGCGGAGCTTGTAAATGAAGAAAACGGGACGAGGGACAGATCGGCTGCGCGGCAGTGCGGACCCGATCTTGTAAGGACGATCGCATGCGTGTTCGTTGTGGGGGCGCATTTTTATCTGAACATAGGCTATTACAACGAACCGATGAACGGCCCGAAGATGTTTGTGATGACGGGCCTGCGATGGCTGTTTGTCACGGCAGTACCGCTGTTTTTCATGCTGACCGGATACTTTAAGAGCCGGAAGAAGGCGGACAGATTGCACTATTTCGCACTGATCCCGCTTCTGATATCGTATGTCGTGATCTCGGTTGCCAAGATGCTGCTGTATAACCGTCTCTACGGAAAGATATATGATCTCCGGGGGATCTTCAAAAACCTCGGAAACTACCAGATAGCGTGGTTCATGGGACTGTACCTGTGCCTTTTTCTTCTGATCCCTTTTCTCAACAAAATGTGGTATGCACTTGATATGCGCGAGCAGAACATACTCATCGTCACACTTGTGTTCTTATGCTGTTTATATCCTGTGTTTAACTATATCGCACCTTCTTACTTTACCGGGATATATCCGGTGCTCTTTTATTTTCTCGGGATAGCGGTAAGGGACAGGAGATGGCGTCCCGACAGGAGAGTGCTGCTGCTTGTTCTTGTGATAATTGTTGTGCTTGAAGCATTCATAAGCATGAGGTTCACATCGACGGGGCTCTTTGACTGGAATCTGATATCAACTGCAGACGGCACATACGGAACGCTGTTCATTTCCATATGCACCGTCTGTATATTCCTGCTGTTTTATGACGTTAAGACTCTTCCGGGTATCATACCCGCGGTCCTGGCCTCGATAAGCCGTGTGTCATTTGAGATATATCTGTTTGCGGGAGCGTATGACGCGATAATATACAGCTACGTCAAGCGGTATGTATCAAGCGCCACGGAAGGCTTCTGGTGGTTCTGCCTTACGGTTCCCTTAAGCTTTATTTGCGCGTATATTTCCTCCGTGATCTTTACGAAGATCGTCGGAATCGTGCTGAACTTAACGGGCCTTTTTCACGACCGTTGATCCGTTTGCGAGATCGATACCTTCGGCCGTACAGTTTTTTCTGTGAAACTGTTCAAGCAACTTTGCATCACAATGACTCGCGTGCTCGATCTTGAGGTCGAACATCTCGCTCGTGGCCTTAAATGCGCGGTGCTCTTCTTCGAGCTGTCTGGCCAGCCAGTCGTTGTGCCGGTCATCCCGCAGGGCGGCCCCTTTTCTGTCGCCCATATCCCGGCTTACGCTGACTAGATCTTTGTGAGGCCTGTAATTGGTATATCCGCGGGGCCGCTGCACTTTCGCAGCAGGCCCTTTTGTGTTGTTATTATTCCGGCTCCCCGGTGACTGCTTTGTCGATTTTCTGATAACGAAAAAGCAGATGATGACAACTATGAGTATCGAAAAAATACTGCTCATCTTTCCTCCGTTTCTTATTTGGAGCTTTCGGCAATGGCCGTGATCGCACCTGCAAGGTTGGCAAGATCGGAAGGAACGATCACTTTGGTAGCCTGGCCGTCTGCCATCTTCGCGACTGCATCAAATGACTGGAGCGTGAGATACTGCTGTGTCGGATTAGCTTCATTGATGAGCCTGATACCCTCGGCCTTGGCCTTCTGGACCGCAAGGAGTGCTTCGGCCTCACCTTCGGCTTCGCGTATGCGCTGTTCCTTAACGGCTTCGGCACGAAGGATGGCTGCCTGTTTTTCACCTTCCGCAAGAGTGATCGCGGACTGTTTCTTTCCTTCGGCAGTAAGGATGGCTTCACGTTTTTCACGCTCGGCACGCATCTGCTTCTCCATGGCATCCTGTATGGACTGTGGCGGCATTATGTTCTTAACTTCCACGCGGCTGACTTTTATTCCCCATTTATCCGTAGCTTCGTCAAGTATCACGGTGATCTGGGAATTGATGTCGTCACGGCTCGTCAGTGTTTCGTCGAGAGTCATGCTTCCGATTATGTTACGAAGCGTTGTTGCGGACAGATTCTCGATCGCCGCGATCGGGCGTTCAACACCGTATGTGAAAAGCTTGGCATCAAATACCGAGAAGAACACAACGGAGTCTACCATCATTGTAACGTTATCCTTTGTGATGACCGGCTGGGGCTCAAAGTCCGCAACCTGCTCCTTTAATGAAACTTTCTTGACTATCCTGTAGAAGAAGGGCACCTTGAGATGAAGACCGGCTGCCCATGTGCTGTAGTATTTTCCGAGGAATTCGACAACCCATGCGTTGGCCTGCGGTACTATACATATGCACCTGATACACAGGATCAGTACGATAAGAAGTACTATCAACAGAAAAATCAAACCTTCCATAACAAAAGCTCCTTTCATGCTTTTCTATTCTCCAGAACGTATTATATCATATTTCACGAAAGCCGGGCTTTCTTGTTTTCGGGGTATGTTTATGTTAAAATCAGCGGTATGAAAACCTTGCTTTTTATATACAATCCGAGAGCCGGAAAGGGCAGTATCGGAACCCATCTCGGAGATATTATAGATACGTTTACCAAGAAAGGATACAGAGTCACGGTATATCCGACTCAGTGTCCGGGTGACGGTGAGGTTATAGCCAGGCAGTGGAGCGCAGATTATGACAGGGTCGTATGCGCCGGAGGAGACGGTACACTTGACGAGATAGTGACCGGCATCATGTCTGCCGGCGTGAAAGTACCGATAGGCTACCTGCCTACAGGCTCAACAAATGATTTTGCAAGGAGCATAGGACTGCCGAGGACCGTTAAAAGGGCTGCAGTCACGGCGTCGGGAGACAGGACGTTTATATGTGATCTCGGAAAGTTCAATTCCCGGTTTTTCGTATATGTTGCCGCATTCGGACTGTTTACGGATGTGACATACGAGACCGATCAGAATCTGAAGAATTTATTCGGATATACGGCATACCTTGCGGAGTGCGTCAAGAAGCTTCCGTCCATCAGATCGATACCGCTTCGTATCTCCTATGACGGAAATGTACTGAGTGATAATTTTCTCGTGGGTCTTGTGACGAATTCCGATTCGGTCGGAGGGATCAAGGCTCTTCCGGGACCTGATGTAAAGCTTAACGACGGAATATTCGAGGTTATGCTGGTCCGTGCTCCGGACAACATCAGGGAGTTCAATCTGATAGCGCCGGCTATCCTGGACCGCAGGATCAAGTCGGACAATGTTATATGTTTCAAATGCTCAAAGCTTTTTATCGAATCCGATGAGCCGATCCCTTGGAATCTGGACGGGGAATTCGGCGGCATGGTGGACAGGGCTCAGATCGAAAATATACGTGAAGCAGCGGAGTTTGTAGTATGACCGGACTGGTTCTTGAAGGCGGTGCTATGCGCGGACTGTTTACCGCGGGAGTACTCGACGTTCTGATGGAAAACGGGATAAAGCTTGAGAACGTCATCGGCGTAAGTGCCGGTGCATGTTTCGGGTGCAATTATGTATCCGGACAGATCGGCAGGACGATCCGGTACAATATGAAATATGCGACCGACAAGAGATACTGCAGTATCTCATCACTGATCAGGACGGGTGACATCTTCGGGGCGCAGTTCTGTTATCATACACTTCCGAGTGAACTTGACAGGTTTGACGAGGGTGCATTTATCGACTCGGGGATCCCCTTCTACGTCGTTGTTACCGACGTGAAAACGGGAGAAGCCGGATATCACCGGATGGCTGACGCCTCATATGAAGAACTTGAGTGGATGAGGGCCAGTTCCTCAATGCCGCTTGTGTCCAATATAGTCGCTATCGACGGAGGCAGATATCTTGACGGAGGCATATCGGATTCCATACCGCTCAAGGCTTCGGAAGCACTGGGCTGTGAGAGGAATGTTACGGTATTGACAAAGCCGAGAGGATACCGTAAGAGCGAAGACCGTACATTGCCCCTTATCAGGATAAAGTACAGGAACTATCCGAATCTCATTCATGCCATGAAGGTAAGACATATAGCTTATAATGAGCAGTTTGAATACTGCCTTCGTCAGGAAAAAGCGGGACGTAATTTTGTGATCTGTCCGAAGTCTCCGCTGCCGATAGGACATATCTGTCACGATCCGCTTGTCATGAGGGAGACTTATGAACTCGGAAGAAGCGAAGCGGAAGAGCTGATGCCTGCTCTTGAGCGTTTTTTGGGAATGTAAGGAGAGTAAATGTATAATATCGCAGTCTTTCTTGGTGAGTTGCAACTGGATTCGCAGCGTAAGGTTCTTGAAGGTATTTCCGATGCCGCTGAAAAGGACGGAAATAATGTCATCGTGTACTGCCTGACACTTTCCACCGATGATGAGTTCAACAACGGTGAGGCGGCTGCGATGCTGTATGATGATTTTTCCGTTTATGACGGATTCATCATCTATGCGGAGAGTATCTATTCGGCAAAGATCAGGTCAAAGCTCATCGCCAAGATACTTACACAGAACAAGCCCGCGGCATCGATAGACTGTCCGATACCCGGAATGATAAATGTCAGTTCCGACAATGAGTCTGCCATGCAGACGCTGTCAAGGCATCTGATAAATGAGCATAATGTGAAGACCGTTAATTTCATAAGCGGACCGGATGATTCCATCGATTCCGTGACACGTAAGCGTGTATTTGAGATGGAAATGATCAGATGCGGTATGAAACTGGATCCTAAAAGATGCTATACTGGAGATTATTATGCACGGAGCGGAAGGGCGGCCGTTCACTATTTTGAAGAAAACGGTTTACTTACTGCGGACGCTTATGTATGTGCCAACGATCAGATGGCTCTGGGTGCTTTCTATGCTCTTTCCGACAGAGGGATAAGGGTTCCGGAAGATACGATACTTTCGGGTTACGACAATATATTTGAGGCGGCCAACCATTACCCGAGGATCACATCCATCAACCGTTTTGAGATAAAGGTCGGTGAAACTGCATATAAAAACGTTATACGGGCCATCGACCAGAAGGATTATGATAAGAGTCCCGTCATTCTTTCCAAGCCCGTGTATGCCGAAAGCTGCGGCTGCGGTGCGGTGCGTCCCGTCAACCATCGTATAGTCGTCAATCAGTACGCGCGCAACAAGCTTCGCGAGGCAAGATATGCCGAGATGATAAGCGAACTGACGGTTGAGCTTACCAATGCAAAATCACCCCGGGACGTGTGTGATATCCTGAAACCGTGCATACAGGATCTGGGCGGTGATGCTTTCTGCCTGCTCATCGGGGACAGCGACGATGATGATACTCCCGATACGGATATCATGAGCGGGATCAATTATTATGACGGAAAGTTCAGCACGATCAGCAAAGAGTATGTCAGGGAAAGACATCCGAGGTTCGATCCGAATGTCGGAGGCAATCTGTATATAATCGATTCGCTGCATTACAGGGAGCGGTTTTACGGGATATCAATAATACGGAATTCGCAGATGCCGCTGTTCTCGGAATTCTACAGGGTTCTGATGATGACGCTCTCAAATGCTCTCGAACAGGTCAAAAACCTTAGGAAAATGCAGCATATGATCAAGACCCTGGATGAGATGTGGGTGTTCGATCCTATGACCCACGTATATAACAGGGCCGGATTTTTCAAGTTTTCCGAAGAAGTCGTAAGAGATGCGAGAAGGAACAAAGAGGAAATGTACTTTATCTTCCTTGATCTTGACGGCCTCAAAAAAGTAAATGATGCACTCGGTCATGAGATGGGAGACCGTATGATCTGTGATATGGCGGATGTACTTCGCAAGAGCCGGAGCAGGGAAGATCTTCTGATGAGATACGGCGGCGATGAATTTGTTGTGTTCGGAAGAGGACTGTCGGAAGAAGAGGTTGAGGATAACATTGCAAGGATAAGACGCTCCATGAAACAGCTCAATGACGGAGGCGAAAGACCCTATATGGTCGATGCGAGTATCGGATATCATATGGTCAGCTATGATAATGACAAGCCGCTCAGTTCTCTTATAGAACTTGCGGATCAGGAAATGTACAAAGAAAAGAGAGAAAAACATAAGAGGTGAGACAGCTCACCTCTTTCTTATCTCTATGCTTCCTCCGTTTGAAAGATCCTTGCCGTCGAGCAGCAGGAGCTTCTCGGCCATCAGTTTGGAAAATCCCGCATATATGGTACACATCGTTATAAGATCCGCGGTATCGGTCACACACTCATCAACGATCTCTTTGTGATCGAGTATCGGACCTGCCACAAGTCTTATCTGTTTCAGAAAATATCTGATCGTTTTCTTGTGCCTGTCGGAATACCTGTCGTAGATGTTTCTTATCTCATCCTCCGATATGTCCATCGGTATGATCTTTGATATCACCGCTATAGGCAGTATCTGCTTCATCGTGCATATCATGACAAGATATGCTATATGCTGCCTGTAATACTTTTTTTTGACGGGTTCAGGCATTATCTTTGTTCTGACATAGTTGTTGATCGTGGCAGCGGTTATGATCTGCTCATCCTTGAGCTCGGGGGGAAGGTAATCGAGATATTCGCGAAGGAGAATGATGACCTGCTCCATATACAGGCCGATATCGGGAATATCGTTCCATGACGGCAGAGTGAAATCCTCCAGATATTTTTCCCAGCGGCGGAGTTTGCCTGCAACCAGCTCCTTATCAAAGTCCATGTTCTTGTCTCCGAATTCCGTTATATTTACGACACATAGCCGTATGTCGGTTTAAAAAAGATTATATCATTACGCAGACAAGATTTCATCAGTTTTTTTCTATTGACATAATCAAGTCCACTTGATAATCTAATATTGAAAATTAGATTGTGTCATTTGATGAGGAGGATCTATGGCTAATTATGTGATCATGTCTGATACAGGCTGTGATATTGAATTTGAGACACTCAGGGACTGGGGTGTCGGGTTTAAGGGACTTACGTTTCATTTTGAGGACGGTATCGAGCATCCCGAGGGAGGAATGTCGAAGAGTGAATTTTACGCAAGGATGCGTGCAGGAGAAGTCAGCAAAACGAGTGCCGTCAATTCCCAGAACTTTAAGGATCTGTTTGAGGAAGCGATAAAGGAAGGTAACGACATTTTGTATCTCGGATTTTCTTCCGGAATATCGGCGACATCATCGTCAGCCGAGATGGCTGCTAATGAGCTTCGTGAGGAATATCCCGACCGTAAGATCGTTACGATAGACACTCTTGCGGCATCGGCCGGTCAGGGACTGATACTGCACCTTGCGGTTGAAAAGAAGAAAAACGGTGCATCGCTTGACGAGGTTGCATCGTATGTAAGGGAGATCATTCCGAAGACGGCACACTGGTTCACGGTCGAGGATCTCGTCTATTTAAAGAGAGGCGGGAGAGTGAGTGCAGCCGCGGCATTTGCCGGCGGAGTGCTCGGGATCAAGCCGGTTCTTCATGTCGATAATGAAGGCCATCTCATCAACATCATGAAAGTCAGAGGAAGGACACAGTCGCTCAAGACGATAGCGAAGAAGTATATGGAAACAGCGCTTGACCCGGCAGGTGGCCTGTATTTCATATCCCACGGGGACTGTCTGGAGGATGCCAGGGAACTTGAAAGCATGATAGTGGCAGAAGGCGGCAACAAATGTGCGCTTATCACAGAGATAGGTATGATAATAGGATCCCACGCGGGACCCGGAACGATCGCACTGTTCTTCCTGGCAAACGAAAGATAGCCTTATACATCGTTACTGTCTGATGACCTGTCTTCTTTTGGAGTTGTCCGAAAGAACTGTTTAGCCATAAGCATCGCGACGGGCGTTGAGAGTATATATGACAGAGGCTGAGCTTCCTGTACACCGTAAAGACCGCGAAAAGCGGGAAGTATGAACAGGAGCGGAATGAAGATGATACCCCCGCGCAGTGACGACAATACTGCGGCGGGGATTTTTTTTCCGCTTGACTGCATCAGCATTTCGGTTACCATCACTATCGGCAGGAACAGCTGAGCAATGCACAGAAGCCGAAGTGCTCTTGTTCCGATCTCGATGACTGCGGGATCATCACGAAATATCCGGATCAGACCTCCGGAGAAGATCATGGCAAATACAGTCAGTACCGCAAGCACGATCTCCGACAATATGATGGTGAAGCGGTAAGCATCCCGCTGACGTTTATACATACCGGCGCCGTAATTGAAGGCACATACCGGCTGGAATCCCTGACCTATACCGAGAGCGATCGCGAACAGGAAAAAGGACACTCTCGTGACTATCGTCATTGCGGACACACCTGCATCTCCCGCATATCTTGCGGCCTTGAAGTTGACAAGTATAGTTGCGAGACTCCCGAGACCCTGGCGAAGAAGAGACGGAAAGCCGATCTCTATGATCTCCGCGAGCATACGGCCTTTGATCACTATGTTGGAAAACGTCAGTTTTGACTGTGTCCTGCCGGATATGAACATGAAGAGCAGAATGGCAAAACTGATGACCTGCGAGATGGCTGTTGAAAGACCCGCTCCCGCGATACCCATATTCATACCGAATATGAAGAGTGCATCTCCGCCGATGTTGAGTATCCCGCCCGTGAGCAGTCCTATCATTCCGAGCTTTGCTTTGCCTTCATATCTGAGAATATTGTTGAGGGTAAAGCTCGACGAGCAGAATGGTGCGACAAACATTATGTTGTTAAGATAAGCTTTTGCATAAGGCGCTATAGTATCGGTGCTGCCGAGCATGGCAATCAGCTTGTCCTCAAATAAAAAACCGCCGACCGCGATCACCACGCCGCTTATAAATGAAGCAGCAAAACCTGTCGATGCGACACGGCTCGCCGTCACCGGATCCTTTGCGCCGAGCTTTCTCGAAAGAAGTGAACCGGAGCCCTGCCCGAACATGAAACCGAAAGCCTGAAGTATCGACATAAAGCCGAATACAACGCCTACCGCACCGCTTGCCGAAGTTCCGAGTGTTCCGACAAAAGCGGTATCTACAAGATTATATATCGTAGTGACCATCATGCTCAGTATCGTCGGTATCGCAAGCATGATGATCAGCCTGTGGACCGGCGTTTTTGTCATTGTCTCATACTGCCGGATCGCGGCAATTTTATCTTTATCCATAGAAAGGATTGTACCACAATACGAAAAGGTTGTCGTTTTGATTTTTTGTGATATAATACGTCACAATATGATGAATTCAACTTTGTGTTATATCAAAAATGACAGAAATGAATACCTGCTCCTTCACCGTACAAAAAAGGAGAACGATCTTAACGAAGGAAAGTGGATCGGTGTCGGCGGAAAGTTTGAAGAAGGAGAGAGCGCAGACGAGTGCCTGATCAGGGAAGTTTATGAAGAGACCGGCCTTACGCTCACCGATTATCACCTGCACGGAATTATAAAGTTTGTCTCGGATACATGGGAAGATGAAGATATGTATCTGTATTCGGCTGAAGGTTTTACGGGAGATCTTAAGGAAGACTGCGATGAAGGAGACCTCTTGTGGGTTCCGAAAGACAGGATACCGGATCTTCCGACATGGGAGGGCGACAGACTCTTTCTGACACCTCTTCTGAACGGACGAAAGAGGATCGACATGCTGGTCAGGTATGAGGGCGAGAAGCTCGTTGAATGGAGGGATCTTACAGAAGATATCAACACGTTAAAGTCAGCCCTCATAACGTGTCCTCACGGATTTTCCACACGCACCGGCGGTGTCAGTGACGGGATGTTTTCCACATTGAATCTCGGGATGAACAGGGGTGATGAGCCTGCGCGTGTCACCGAGAACTGGAGGAGATTTCTTGAATCGGCGGGTATTAAACAAAAGAGCTTTGTATGCGGGAAACAGGTACATGAAAATACGGTCTGCATCGTGGATGAGAAAGATCTTCGGCCTGCGTACGGAAAAGGTGAGATGAATGTGTGCGACGGTTATGTGACAAATAGGCCACAAGTACCGCTCGCGATCTTTACGGCCGACTGCGTGCCGCTCCTGTTACACGATAAAAGAGCCGGTATTGCCGGTGCCGTTCACTGCGGCTGGAGAAGTACGGTTGCGGATATCGAGAAGAACGCGGTCGACGCATTTGTAAAGCTTGGAAGCAGTCCCGGAGATATATGCGCTGCCATAGGACCTGCCATTGACAGTTGTTGTTTTGAGGTCGGCGGTGAAGTGATCGAAGCCGTAAAGGATCTGACAGGAGAAGCGGCAGAGCGCTATTACACTCCGCGGGATGACAAGTTCATGCTCGATCTTCGCGGCGTTGTTGCGCACAGACTCGTGATGCTCGGAGTCCGTCAGGAGAATATCGACATCACGGGAGAGTGTACGATGTGTCATCCCGAAAAATATTTTTCGCACAGGGGAACAAAAGGAAACCGGGGAAGTCTTGCATCCGTTATCATGCTGAACAGCTGAACCGTTCCGATAAAAAACATCACAAAAGGAGGAGAATTATGAAAAAACTGCAACCTGTCGTTGCCGCATCAATGCTGGCTGCCATGACTGCCATCGCGACAATGATAATCAAAGTTCCGACACCCGGAACAAACGGCTATGTGAACATTGGAGATACCGTGGTCCTGCTTTCGGCGTGGCTTCTCGGAAATCCTTACGGAGCTGCCGCTGCGGCAGTCGGATCCGCTCTGGCCGATTTTCTGTCAGGGTATCCTGCTTATGTTCCCGGAACCGCCGTTATCAAGTTTGCAATGGCGTTTACCGCGGCTGTCATATTCAGGGTCTCATCAGACAGAAATCTTCCGGATGCGGCAGCACGTATCATCGGAGGTATCATAGCCGAGATCATAATGGTATTCGGGTACTTCCTGTATGAATCGACACTGCTTGGATACGGACTCGCAGCAGCCGCGTCGATAATGAGTAATGCCATGCAGGGAATAGTCTGCCTGGTGCTTGCGAACCTTATCGCAGTTCCGCTTGCAAAGACCGTTTTTTTGAGGCGGATCGGGAAGTGAAAAAAATTTTTTCCATAATACCTATTGACATAGTAGGTTAATGGTGTTATAGTATCGTCAGTTCAAGCGAAAACTCTTAGGGAAAGGAGATACGGAATGTATATCAGACCAAATAATCTGCATGACAAGATCTGGTGTTGTCCTGAGCGCTTCCGGGTATGTGCCGGGACAGGTGACAAAATGTCCGTATGTCCTGATAGTGTCTGTTGTCGAATGTGACGGGGATCACATGCAACAGATATGGAAGAGCACGTGCCCGGGATATACCCGGGCTGCTTTTATGTCAGGACAAAGGACATCGTTAATTCAAAATCATCAGGTCAGGAAAAGGAGAAAGTATCATGAGCAATTACAGATTTGAAACACTTCAGCTTCACGTAGGACAGGAATCACCGGATCCCGCAACGGATGCCAGGGCGGTCCCCATATATCAGACAACATCATATGTATTTCATGACAGCAAACATGCGGCAGACCGTTTCGGACTTGCGGATGCCGGTAATATATACGGGAGACTTACCAATTCCACACAGGATGTACTTGAAAAGAGGCTGGCAGCTCTTGAAGGAGGAAGCGAGGCACTTGCTCTTGCATCGGGTGCGGCAGCGATAACATATACGATCGAGGCTCTTGCCGCAAACGGCGGTCATGTGGTTGCACAGAAGACGATATACGGCGGCACATATAACCTCTTTGCACATACGCTTCCCCAGTACGGCATCAAGACTACGTTTGTTGATGCACACAATCTCAAGGAGGTAGAAGACGCCATTACGGATGATACAAGAGTCGTATATCTTGAGACTCTCGGCAATCCCAACAGTGATATTCCCGATATCGATGCGATCGCCGAAATAGCTCACAAACACGGACTGCCCGTTGTGGTCGACAACACGTTCGGAACACCGTTTCTGATCAGACCTATTGAACATGGTGCCGACATCGTTGTTCATTCCGCAACCAAGTTCATAGGAGGTCACGGAACCACACTTGGTGGTATAATAGTAGAATCCGGTAAATTTGACTGGAAGGCATCAGGCAAATATCCCAACATAGCAGCTCCGAATCCGAGCTATCATGGAGTATCGTTCTATGATGCAGTAGGCCCCGCAGCGTTCGTGACCTTTATCCGTGCGATACTGCTTCGTGATACGGGGGCAACGATCTCGCCTTTTGCAGCGTTTCTTCTCCTGCAGGGTGTGGAAACACTTTCGCTCCGTCTTGAGAGACACATATTTAATACGAAAAAAGTCGTTGAGTATCTGTCAAAGCATCCGAAGGTTGAAAAAGTCAACCATCCTTCACTTGCAGACCATCCCGATCATGCTGTATATGAGAGATACTTCCCGAACGGCGGGGGATCGATATTCACATTTGACATAAAAGGCGGACAGGATGCGGCATGGAAGTTTATCGACAGCCTCAAGATATTCTCACTTCTGGCAAACGTGGCTGATGTAAAGAGTCTTGTGATCCATCCGGCAACAACGACCCATTCACAGCTGTCTGAGGAAGAGCTTCTCGAACAGGATATCAAGCCGGGTACGATCCGTCTGTCGATAGGAACCGAGCATATAGACGACATAATCGCAGATCTTGACAATGCATTTGCAGCAATATAACAAAAAGGAGATAATCATCATGGCCAATATTTATAAAAACGCAGTAGAACTCATAGGAAACACCCCTCTTGTAGAGGTTACGAACATTGAAAAGGAACTGGGACTTGAGGCAACAGTCCTCGTAAAGCTTGAGTATTTCAATCCCGCCGGTTCGGTCAAGGACAGGATCGCCAAGGCGATGATCGAAGACGCCGAAAAGAGAGGAGTGCTTAAGGAAGGATCGGTAATAATCGAGCCCACAAGCGGAAACACAGGTATCGGTCTTGCGGCCATCGCCGCTTCAAAAGGATACAGAGCGATCTTTACGATGCCCGAGACGATGAGTGTTGAGAGAAGGAACATTCTAAAGGCATATGGTGCGGAGATAGTGCTCACTGACGGAACAAAGGGAATGAAGGGTGCGATCGCAAAGGCAGAGGAGCTTGCAAAAGAGATTCCCGGCGGATTTATTCCGGGACAGTTCGTCAACCCCGCCAATCCGGCCATCCACAAGGCGACCACGGGTCCCGAGATATGGAAAGACACTGACGGAAAGGTTGATATATTCATAGCAGGCGTGGGAACAGGCGGAACCGTTACGGGGACCGGAGAGTATCTCAAGGAGCAGAATCCGAACGTGAAAGTTGTGGCTCTTGAGCCCGAAGATTCACCGGTGCTCTCCGAAGGAAGAAGCGGAGCACACAAGATCCAGGGTATCGGAGCAGGCTTTGTTCCCGATGTGTTAAACACCAAGATCTATGACGAAGTGTTCAAAGCACCCGGCCAGGCCGCATTTGATACCGCAAAGCTTCTTGCAAAGAAGGAAGGGATATCCGTCGGAATATCAAGCGGAGCAGCTCTTTACGGCGCTATCGAGCTTGCAAAGAGACCCGAGAACAAGGGCAAAACAATAGTGGCCCTTCTTCCGGACAGCGGTGACAGATACTATTCAACGGCTCTGTTTGAGTAAAAAGATCTCATTTATATATCATTTGTTAAGCGGCGACCTGCGGTAGATGATATCATCTCTCGCAGGTCCGTTGCTTATCATGGTGATTGGATAACCTATATGCTTTTCGATGAACTCTATATACTTTCTGCAGTTTTCGGGAAGCTTTTCATACTCTCGTATTCCGGAGATATCGCAATTCCACCCGGGAAGCGTCTCGTAAACGGGCTTTGCGCAGCGAAGCAGTCTCGTCACCGGGAATTCTTTCGTCACTTTTCCGTCTATCTCATAACCGACACATACAGGTATCTCATCGAGATATCCGAGTACATCGAGAACCGTAAACGCAACATCCGTTGTCCCCTGAAGACGGCATCCGTAATGTGTCGCCACACAGTCGAACCATCCCATTCTGCGCGGACGTCCGGTCGTGGCACCGTATTCGCCTCCGTCACCTCCGCGGCGGCGCAGTTCATCCGCTGCCTCTTCATCATGTATCTCACTGACGAATTCTCCCGCACCTACAGATGACGAATAAGCTTTTACGACAGAGATGATCTGCTTTATCTCATACGGCGGTATCCCGCATCCGACAGCTCCGTAAGCCGCGATGGTATTTGATGATGTGACCATGGGATATATACCGTGATCGCAGTCTTTGAGCGTTCCGAGCTGTCCTTCGAGAAGGATCGTCTTATCCGCCTTTAAAGCGTCGTATAAAAATGATGAAACGTCGCATACATACGGGGCTATCATCTCTTTGTATTTCATAAGGGTGGCAAAAGTCTCTTCGGGATCGATAGCACTCTTGTGATACAGATGCTCAAGCAGAACGTTCTTCTGTACAGACACGCTTTCTATCTTCTGCATGAGTGCTTTTTCACTGTCCCACAGATCACTGACCTGGAAACCGATCTTGGCAAATTTGTCAGAGTAAAAAGGCGCGATCCCCGACTTGGTCGATCCGAATGATCTGCCGCCGAGACGCTCCTCTTCGTACTCATCAAATTTGATATGATAGGGCATGATGATCTGGGCCCGCTCCGAGATCAGGATCACGGGCTTGGGAACACCCTTTGAAACTATATCCTCGAGTTCCTTCATGAGTATCGGGATGTTCAGTGCCACTCCGTTGCCTATTATATTTACCGTATTCTCATTGAACACGCCTGACGGGAGAGTGTGGAGTGCAAATTTACCGTATCTGTTCTTAATGGTATGCCCCGCATTGGCTCCGCCCTGAAAACGCACAACAACATCAGCGTTCTGAGCGAGCATATCCGTGATCTTTCCTTTGCCTTCATCACCCCAGTTGGCACCGACTACCGCTTTAACCATGATATAATCCTTTCCGCATGAAGCTTTGCATCCGACTAAAAAAAGGTGCCATAACCACAGCTATGGCACCTTTGCCCAAAAGAAATATACGCTTGACATCATAAAAAGTCAAGTAGGGACAGATTATGTGGTATAATCTTAAGCACATCACGAGAGGAAACGGTTTTTACCGGAGCAGATGATCGAAAAAAGCATAGTTTACACAAATGACAACTGTATAGGATGCAATAAATGTATAAAGGTTTGCAGTGCCATAGGTGCATGTATTTCCAAAGAGGAAAACGGAAAGGCCAGGATCGATGTCAACGGCAGCAAATGTGTTGCCTGCGGAAGCTGTATTGATGTGTGCGTGCACGGCGCAAGGGAATTCAACGATGACACGGAACGTTTTTTTGCCGACCTTAAAAGCGGGAAGAAGATATCACTGCTTCTGGCACCGGCGTTTCGGGCCAACTATCCGGATGAATACGAAAGTGTTCTCGGAGGTCTTAAGGAGGCGGGTGTAAACCGCATCATAAGTGTTGCTTTCGGAGCCGACATAACAACCTGGGGATACCTTAACTACATTGAGAAATATGATTTTACGGGAGGAATATCCCAGCCGTGCCCGGCGGTCGTATCTTATATAGAACGCTATCTTCCGGAACTGCTGCCGAAGGTATTTCCGGTTCAGAGCCCTCTCATGTGCGCGGCCATATATGCCAGAAAAGAGATGGGAATCACCGATGATCTGGCGTTCATCAGTCCGTGCATTGCCAAGAAGATGGAGATAGAAGATCCTCACAACAGCGGGCTGGTTCAGTACAACGTCACCTTTGATCATCTGATGAAGTATGTTCATGAACATAACATAACAGGATCACCGGTCCACAGCGAGATAGAATACGGACTCGGATCATTTTATCCCACTCCCGGAGGTCTTGCGGAAAACGTAAGGTGGTTCCTCGGTGATCAGGTATATATCCGGCAGGTGGAAGGAGAGCGGCATCTGTATGAATGGATGCATGACAACAAAGACAGGATAAGGGAAGGCAGAACACCGTTTCTGTTCATTGACGCTCTTAACTGCAAACAGGGATGTATATGCGGAACGGCTGTCGATCCCGAAAAGTCAGCCACCGAAGATGCACTCTATACACTTCTTGATATACGCGAGTCTTCCAAGAAAACACAGAGCGGCGACGCGTGGTCAAGGCCGGACAGTCCCGAAGAACGGCTTAAAAACTACAACGCCCAGTTTTCCGGCCTGAATCTTGAAGATTATCTGAGAGGATATACTGACAGATCCGGTGACTGTCGTTATGAGGTTCCGTCGGAGGCACAGCTTGAGGAGATATTTGCCAGCATGAACAAGCTGACCGATGATTCGCGGCACATAGACTGTACGTGCTGCGGCTACGAAAGCTGTATGCAGATGGCAACGGCCATCCATAACGGGTTCAACCACAGGGAAAACTGTATATACTATGAAAAGACCATGGTTCATGAACTCGAAGCGGAAAAGATGATCGCAGAGGCCGCCAATGAGGCTAAGAGTTCGTTTCTTGCCAATATGTCTCATGAGATCAGGACTCCCATCAATACTGTTCTCGGTATGAACGAGATGATACTGAGGGAGAGCGGAGATGCCAACATAATCGGGTATTCCGAAGGCATCAGAAGCGCAGGAGGCGCGCTGCTCGGTATCGTCAACAATATACTTGATTTTTCAAGGATAGAGTCCGGTGATATGGGGATCGAACCGAGAGAGTATGATCTTTCGGAGTCACTCAATGATCTGTCGAATATGATGATCAAGCTGACAGAGGAGAGAGGCCTTGATCTGGTCCTTGATTTTGATCCTAAGATCCCGAGATATCTGTACGGTGATGAGAACCGCATCAGACAGCTGGTGACAAACATGCTGTCAAATGCCGTAAAGTTCACGCAGAAGGGGAAGATATCCTTCACTGTCAGGCTGGATGAAGAGGGATCCGACCAGAATTATGTAAACCTGTACGTATCCGTGGAAGATACCGGTATCGGTATAAAAAAAGAGGATATCTCCAGGCTTTTTTCACAGTTTGACAGGATAGAGGAAAAGCGCAACCGTAACATTGAGGGCACGGGACTCGGAATGAACATAACCCAGCGCCTTCTTGAACTTATGGGTTCGACTCTCAATGTTGAAAGTACGTACGGGAAAGGGTCACGGTTTTATTTCACCCTGAAACAGAAAGTCGTAAAAAATGAAGAACTCGGAGATTACAGATCGGCATACAGGAACCGTCTTAACATAAGAAAATCATACCGTGAGAAATTTACCGCGCCCGAAGCGAGGATCCTTGTCATTGACGACAGTCCGATGAACTTAAGAGTTGTAAAGAGTCTTCTCAAAAAGACTCAGATCGTGATAGATACGGCAAAGGACGGGGATGAAGGACTGAAGCTTTCCGCGAAGACAAAATATGACGTCATACTTTTTGACCATATGATGCCGCAGAAGGACGGGATAGAAACACTTCATGAAATGCGCGCTCAGTCTGACAATCCGAACCTTACCACCCCGGCAATATGCCTTACCGCAAATGCCGTCGCCGGAGCGAGACAGCAGTATATAGAGGCGGGATTTGACAATTATCTTACCAAACCGATAGAATCGGCCAGGCTCGAGAGTATGCTCGCGCAGTATCTTCCCGATGAAAAGGTTAAGAGACGTTCGGATGATGTTATAGAAGTATTTTTATATAAGAAGAGTGCGGTCATGACCGGGGTCATCAAAAAACTTTCGGCCCTCGGCTACAGTGTCGCATCCTTTATAGGAAAGCCCGATAATAACGATCAGGGCAGCTCTTTGGCTCTGGCTGTTATCTGTCTGCCGAAGGGTATTGCTGATGATGCGGACGGGCTCTCATCCCTTTCAAGGTTTTGTATCGATATGTCGGTTAAAAGACGGAAGATGCTGATGATCGGATATGACCGTTTTGCCGTTATCAGTAAAGTACCCGAGGCGGCAGATTTTCCGTGGGTAAATCAGCCCGTCAATATGGAGATGCTTGAGAGGATGATCAGCGGGATGAACGGTCGGGAGGCGGAACATGAGGCTTGATAACAGCGTCAGAAAGCTTATAACCGATCGATCCAGAAGCCTTCGGGAGCGTGTGTTTGTGGTCCTGACGCTGGCGGCAACCGCAGTCATGGGGCTGGCGATCATCGGTGACTTGCTGTATGTCGACAACAGGGTCGAGATCTTAACACTTGTCATCGCCTTTTTTGTTGTTCACGTGATCACGATCATCGGGGTGCGGACAAAAAAGACGGATGTTGCGGCCAAGATCCTGTCTTTCGGACTGATCGTCGTGATACTTCCGATAGTTTTCTTATTCGGAGGCGGTTCTGAAGGCGCCGTTGTCCCCTGGCTCATATTTGCGTATCTGTACATAGGACTTATGCTGCCGGGCAGATGGCGCATTACGGCACTTATCATCCATACGATCATAGTCGCGGCAATGTTTACCATAGGGTATTATTACCCGGAACTCAACGATGTTCATACGAGACGGGTAAAGAGCATCGATGTCGCTCTTGCCGTAGTAGAGGTCGGTTATATATGCTTTGTAATGACATGGTTTCAGAACCGTGTGTTTAAGCAGGAAAATGCGCGCGTTAAAGAGGAGACAAAGAAGGTTGAGGAGCTGTCACAGTCACAAAACCGGTTCTTCTCGAACATGAGCCATGAGATACGTACACCGATCAACTCCATCATGGGACTGAACGAGATCATCCTTCGCAATCCCGATGCAACCGATGAGATCAGAAAGGATTCACGAAACATTCAGACGGCGGGCCGTATGCTGCTGGCACTTATCAACGATCTGCTTGATTTTTCAAGGATAGAAGCCGGAAGGATGGAAATAGTGCCGGTTGATTATAACGTTGCAAAACTCATGTCCGAGATCGCCAACATGATGTGGGCGCCTGCGGCAGAAAAGGGGCTTGATCTCAATGTCACGGTCGATCACAGTGTTCCGCGTATCCTTCACGGCGACGAAGTCCGTATCAAACAGATACTTGTCAATCTGTTAAACAATGCCGTCAAATATACGGAAGAAGGATCTGTTACTTTACGCGTGGGATATGAGAAGACGGATGATGAAAACATCAGACTGATATTCCGCGTCACGGATACCGGAATGGGCATCAGACAGGAGGTCATCCCTTATCTGTTCGATGCGTTCACAAGAGCGGACGAAGAAAAGAATGCTGGTATTGAGGGAACCGGACTCGGCCTGTCAATAGTAAAACAGCTGACGGATCTTATGAAAGGTGACGTCGGTGTTGACAGTGAATATTCAAAAGGTACCACGTTCACGGTCACTCTTCTTCAGAAGGTTATCGATCCGGATCCGACCGGGGAATTTGATATTTCCGGCGATGCCGGCGAGGCATATGCCGACGGTCATTTTGTCGGTTTCAGTGCGGCATCGGCCGCGGTCCTGATCGTAGATGATAACAGGATGAACCTTGAGGTTGAAAAGAAACTGCTTAAAGACACCGAGATCTCAACGGACACGGTACTGAGCGGCGAAGAGGCATTAAAGCTCACCATGGAAAAGGCATATGATGTCATACTCATGGACCATATGATGCCGGGGATGGACGGTATAGAATGCATGAAACGCATAAGACAGCAGGATAACGGACGTAACCTCAAAACGCCTGTGATCGTGCTGACGGCAAATGCCGGCAGCAAAGACCGGGAACTTTATGCAAAGTGCGGATTTGACGGATATCTTGTAAAGCCCGTTTCGGGAAGCCAGCTCGAAGAAGTCATGCGTACTCATCTGCCTGCATCAAAGATCACTGTCAAACAGACGACCGCTGTTAAAACGAAAACGGAAAAGAACATACCGGAAAAAATCATACCGGGGATCGATCGCAGCGAAGGCATAAAGAACTGCGGTTCTGCAGAGGCTTTTGAAACGATGCTCGGAATGTTTGCGGATCTTGCAAAAGAGTCGTGCGATGAGATAGACAGCTATTATAAGGAAGGCAACTGGAATGCCTACGCGGCAAAGGTCCATGCACTGAAAAGTTCCGCCCAGATCATCGGTGCGGGAAAACTTGCCGGTGAAGCGTTTGCACTTGAGACGGCAGCAAAAGACAATGATATCGAATATATCAGAAACAACCATAGTGCCGTCATGAAGCATCTGATGCAGTATGAGACAATGGATACGGGACATGAGGGAAAAAGAGGAGTCGTTCCCGACAGATTCATTGTCGAGAGTATTTTTGAAGCACTCCTTGAAGCCGAAAAGGATAATGATGATGAGACGATAAGGGATATCCTTGAAGAGGCCGAAGGGTACAGCTTTTCATATGAAGACGAGGAGAAACTTGAAAAATGGAGGAAGCATCATGGTTAAGATCAACGACAACTATCAGAAACTGCAGGGAAGCTATCTTTTTTCTACCATAGCGAAGAAAGTAGGCGAGTACGCGGCGGGTAATCCCGACAGGAAGATAATAAGACTCGGGATAGGAGATGTCACGAGGCCGCTCACACCGTCGGTGATCGGCGCGCTTCATAATGCCGTAGATGAGATGGCCGACGAGAAGACGTTCAGGGGATATGCACCGGATCTCGGATATGATTTTCTGCGCAAAGCGATATGCGATAATGATTTCAAGGCAAGGGGGTGTGAGATCGAGGAAGACGAGATATTCATATCCGACGGAGCCAAGCCCGATTCCGGTAATATCCAGGAGATTTTCGCAGGTGACAATAAAGTGGCCGTATGCGACCCGGTATATCCGGTGTATGTTGACTCAAACGTAATGGCAGGGCGTGCGGGTGATTTTGTCGCAGATGCCGGCAGATACTCTGACATAATCTACCTTCCGTGCACTGCCGAAAACGGTTTTGTTCCGGAACTTCCCAAAACGGGTGCGGACATAATCTATCTGTGTTTTCCGAACAATCCCACGGGAGAAGCGATCACAAAGGATGCACTTCAGAACTGGGTCGACTATGCCAATAAGAACGGCTCGGTCATAATATTTGATGCGGCATATGAAGCATATATCAGTGAAGAGAACATCCCCCATTCCATATATGAATGCAGCGGGGCAAAAGAGTGTGCGATAGAGCTTCGTTCGTTTTCGAAGAACGCGGGATTTACGGGACTGCGCCTCGGATATGCGGTCGTTCCAAAGGCCTTAAAACGCGGCGTATCACTTCATTCGCTCTGGGCAAGGAGACACGCCACAAAATACAACGGAGCACCTTATATAGTACAGCGTGCCGGAGAGGCGGTATATTCGGATGAGGGAAAGAAGGAGATAAGAGGCCTAATAGATTACTATATGGAGAATGCAAAGTACATCCTGTCAGGCCTTAAGGAGGCGGGATACACCGTTTACGGCGGGGTCAATTCCCCATATGTTTGGATGGCGACACCCGACGGTTTGTCAAGTTGGGAATTCTTCGACCGGCTGCTCGAGAACGCAAATGTAGTCGGTACCCCGGGGTCGGGCTTCGGATCGTGCGGAGAGGGGTACTTCCGGCTTACATCGTTCGGAAGCCATGAAAATACACGCGAGGCAGTTGACCGGATACGTAAGATGTAGGAGACTATATGCCGGTCGTACGGCTCCTTGCGGTGTGATCCATACATAGCGTATGTCAAGATACAAAATCAATATCTTGACATACGCATTTTTTATATCTTGACAAATACCGCCGGAAATGTATAATTATCGTGTGTACTACAATATCTTGTGTTGAAAGGGTTTCATAATGAAATATCTCGATGTTAACGAAGCATCTGCAAAATGGGACATGACACAGCGTCGGATCACGATGCTGTGCCGGAACGGAAAGATAGCCGGAGCCAAAAAGGAAGGCAAGCTCTGGCTGATCCCGGCAAATGCCGTAAGGCCTTTTGACGGAAGAACAAAGGAAGCACACCGTAAAGCAGATAATATCAGGAAGAAAGAGAGGACAGTTATGGGCAAATACTTTGGTACAGACGGCTTCCGCGGCAAGGCGGGAGAAGTGCTCACGGCGGAGCATGCGTTCAAGATCGGACGCTTTCTCGGATGGTACTACGGAAAGGAGCGTCCCGCGAAGATCGTTATAGGCAAGGATACCAGACGTTCCTCATATATGTACGAGAACGCGCTTTCCGCAGGTATCACATCCTCGGGCGGAGACTCATATCTCCTCCATGTAACAACAACTCCGTGTGTCAGCCATATCACAAGGACTGAAGGTTTTGACTGCGGCATAATGATCTCCGCCAGCCACAATCCGTTCTTTGATAACGGGATCAAGCTTATGAATTCCGAAGGCGAGAAGATGGAAGATGAGGTTCAGGATCTTGTCGAGCAGTTCATAGATGACGAACTTGACGATGTCAAATGGGCTACCGACAACAAGATCGGCCGCACGATCGACTTCTACTCGGGACGTAACCGTTACATCGGTTATCTTACGAGCATAGCACCGGTATCTTTTGAAAAATGCAAGGTCGCACTTGACTGTGCGAACGGAAGTGCATGGATGATCGGCCGCGCCGTATTTGATGCTCTCGGAGCAAAAGTCAGCGTGATGAACAATACTCCCGACGGCGACAATATCAATCTGAATGCCGGAAGCACACACATTGAGGGACTTCAGAAATATGTCAGGGAAAACAAAGTCGATGTCGGATTTGCTTTTGACGGTGATGCCGACAGATGTCTTGCCGTTGACGAATACGGTGATGTTGTAAACGGCGACATGATAATGTACATCTGTGCAAAGCATTTCAAGAACAAGGGTATGCTTCCGAGCAATACGGTCGTAACTACCGTAATGTCAAACTTCGGACTTTACAAGGCATTCGACAACATCGGCATCGAATATGAGAAGACCAAAGTCGGAGACAGATATGTCTACGAAAACATGAAAGAGAACGATCACATGATCGGCGGAGAGCAGTCCGGACACGTGATCTTCAGAAAATATGCTCACACGGGTGACGGCCTTGTTACCGCGATCATGCTCATGACCGTGCTTGTAGAGACACATCTGCCTCTTTCGGTCCTTGCATCGGAAGTAAAGATGTATCCCCAGGTATTAAAGAACGTGGAAGTGGATGACAAGGAAAAGACTCTCGACGATCCCGCAGTCAAGAAGGCTGTTGACTCCACTACGGATTATCTCGGAAATGAAGGGCGCGTGCTCCTGCGTGCATCAGGCACCGAGCCCGTTCTTCGCGTGATGTCGGAAGCGTCCACATACAAAGACTGCGAGAAGTGCGTTGATGAGATAATAGAAGCCATGAAACAGTCAGGACATCTTGTTAAGGTCAGATAAACATACATCAGGCCGGAAAGGAAGGAAAATGAACTGTACCGTTAATGATCTTTATGACCTGTCTCATTCGGTGGCAGGAGAGTATCTGAAAGGGTTTACATACCCCTGGGAAGCACTTGAAGGCATCAAGGAACTGATCCTTCAGATCGGGTCGACTCTGCCCGAAGACGAATATGATCATCCGGAAGAGGATGTGTGGATCGCAAAAGATGCGAAGCGTTATCCCAACAACTATATCGGCGGCCCGTGCATCATAGGCCATCAGACCGAGATCCGTCCCGGCGCGTTCATAAGGGGATCGGCACTTGTCGGCGACAACTGTGTTGTAGGCAACTCCACTGAACTCAAGAACGTTATCCTTTTCGACAACGTACAGGTTCCTCACTACAATTATGTTGGAGATTCGATCCTCGGATACAAGGCTCATATGGGAGCCGGCTCCATAACGAGTAATGTAAAATCAGACAAGAAGCTTGTTGTGATCAAGGGCGCGGACGAGAAGATAGAGACCGGCCGCAAGAAGGTCGGAGCCATGCTCGGTGACAGGGTGGAAGTAGGCTGTAACAGCGTGCTCAATCCCGGGACCGTCATCGGCAGGGATTCAAACGTATATCCCGTATCATGCGTACGCGGAGTGATCCCCGCAAACAGCATATACAAGGAGGCTAAGAAGATAGTCATAAAAGAAGCATAGGCAGTTTTAAATTTGGGAGGAAGAGAACATGAAGGTTATAGTAGCAGACAGTTATGAAGACGGAGCAAAGAAGGCAGCGGACATCATCGAAAAGCTGGTTCGCGAAAAGCCCGACTGCACACTCGGACTTGCAACGGGTTCGAGCCCTGTAGGAATGTATCAGGAACTTGCCAGAAGGTGTAAGGATGAAGGACTTGATTTTTCAAAGGTTCATTCCGTCAACCTCGACGAGTATGTAGGCCTTGAGCCCACACATCCCCAGAGTTACAGATTCTTTATGGATGACAATCTGTTTAACCACATCAACATCGACAAGGCAAATACCTATGTGGCAAAAGGAACCGGTGATGTTGAAGCCAACCTTAAAGAGTTCAACGATATCCTCGACAGAACGGATATCGATCTGCAGGTACTCGGAGTAGGTCCCGACGGACACCTCGGATTCAACGAGCCCGGTGCGGTTCTTTACGAGAAGGCTCACAAGGAGACCCTTGAGGACAGCACGATCGATGCCAACACAAGATTCTTTGCAAACCGTGACGAAGTTCCCAGATATGCGGTCACAATGGGAATGGGTTCCATAATGAAGGCCAAGACACTTCTGATGATCATCAACGGCAACAAGCAGGAAGCTGCCAGAAAGCTTCTGCTCGAAGACAGGATCGATCCGATGTGCCCCGCGACATTTATGAGACTGCACAGGGACGCATATGTGGTGATCGAAAAGAAACTGGCTGATGAGATCGGATACAAAGGATAAAAAAGGAGAAACCTTATGTGCGGAATAGTCGGTTACGTCGGAGACAAACAGGCAGCCCCAATACTTCTGCAGGGACTTGCCAAACTTGAATACAGAGGCTACGATTCAGCCGGTATCACGGTAAGAGACGGTGATGCCCCGGCGGAAGTCGTCAAGACGATAGGCAAGCTTCATAACCTCATCGAGAAGACCGATGAGGGACGCGCCCTTGTGGGAACATGCGGAATGGGCCATACAAGGTGGGCTACTCACGGCGCTCCGAGCAAGACCAACGCACATCCGCACGTGTCCGGCAACTGCACCAATTCCGGTTCGGGTGTTGTAGAGTCGGAAGTTGTCGGTGTTCATAACGGTATCATCGAGAACTATCAGGAACTGAAGGCCAAGATGGAGAGGCACGGATATCATTTCTATTCCGAAACCGATACCGAGGTCCTGATCAAGCTCGTGGACTATTATTACAAAAAATATCAGATGGGTCCCATCGACGCCCTGGCCAAGACAATAGTCAGGGTGCGGGGGTCCTATGCGCTTGTTGTGATGTTTGCCGATCATCCCGACAAGCTTTTTGTTGCCAGAAAAGACTCGCCCATGATAATCGGCGTCAACGACAGCGAGTCTTTTGTGGCATCAGACGTACCCGCGATCCTGTCCCATACGAGAAACGTGTACTACATAGGCAATCTCGAGATGGCCGAGATCAATGCGGGGGAAGTTACGTTCTACAACCTTGACGGAGATAAGATCGAGAAAGAACTGACTTCCATTGAGTGGGACGCACAGGCAGCTGAGAGGGGCGGATTCGAGCACTTCATGATGAAGGAGATCCATGAGCAGCCCCAGGTTGTTCTCGATACGCTGCACAAATATATAAAAGAAACCGAGGACGGTCTGAAAATCGACCTGTCTGACGTGGGGATAAGTGATGACGAGATAAAGAGCTTCTCGAACATGTACATAGTCGCCTGCGGCAGTGCATGGCATGTAGGAATGGAGGCACAGTATGTGCTTGAGGAATTCGGTGATTTTCTCGTAAGGGTCGAACTTGCTTCGGAGTTTCGCTACAGGAAAAATCGTTTGCCCGAAGACTCGATCGTTATTATAATATCTCAGTCGGGAGAGACTGCAGATTCTCTTGCCGCGCTTCGTATGGCAAAGGAAAAAGGAGTCAAAACGCTCGCCATAGTCAACGTCATGGGTTCATCCATCGCACGTGAGGCCGACTACTGCATGTATACTCTCGGCGGTCCCGAGATATCGGTGGCAACGACCAAGGCATACAGCTGTCAGCTCGTGTGCATGTTCATACTTGCGATAAAGTTTGCCGAGGTACGCTCCTGCATGACGGAAACCGGTAATTATCTCGAGGAACTTCTGACGATCCCCGACAAGATGAACAAGGTACTCGAGGACAAGGAGAGGATACAGTGGTTTGCTTCGAAGTACAGTAACGCCAGGGACATATTCTTTATCGGAAGAGGCATAGATTATGCCGTCTGTCTCGAGGGCTCCCTCAAGATGAAAGAGATCAGTTACATCCACTCCGAAGCATATGCGGCCGGTGAGATGAAACACGGTACGATATCGCTCATAGAAGACGGGACTCTCGTAATAGGAACACTGACACAGAGCGATCTGTATGAGAAGACGCTCTCCAATATGATGGAGTGCAAGAGCCGCGGAGCTTATCTGATGGGGATCACGTCATACGGCAAATATGATGTTGAAGACTCGGTGAATTTCCCTGTCTACGTCCCGAAAGTCGATGAACATTTTATCGGCAGCCTTGCGATCATACCGCTTCAGCTTCTCGGTTATTATCTGAGCGTGTCCAAGGGACTCGATGTCGACAAACCGAGGAATCTTGCAAAAAGTGTTACAGTAGAGTAGTATTTTTGGAAAGGACAGATCATGAAACAGTTTACACCCGTAAAAGAAGGAAAAGTCAGGCAGATATATGATGTCGGAGAGAATCTTGTCATAGTGGCTACGGACAGGATAAGCTGCTTTGATGTCATACTGGATAATGTGATAACGGACAAGGGCAGGGTTCTGACACAGATGTCAAAATTCTGGTTTGACTATACAAAGGATATAGTGCCCAATCACATGATCTCGACAGATGTAAATGATATGCCTGAGTATTTCAGAAATGATGAATTCGCGGGCAGAAGCATGCTGGTGAAGAAACTGGAAATGCTTCCTGTGGAGTGTATAGTAAGAGGGTACATAACGGGTACCGCATGGAAAGAATATCAAAAGAGCAAAACCGTCTGCAAGATGAAAGTCGCCGATGGCCTTAGGGAATCAGACAAATTTCCCGAGGCCATATTTACACCTTCAACCAAGGCGGAGATCGGCGAACATGATGAGAATGTCTCCTTTGAAGAATGTACGGCGTATCTTGAGAAGAGATTTCCGGGCAGAGGAAAAGAATACTTCGAGGCGATCAGCAGTTATTCCCTGGCCATTTACAATAAATGTGCGCAATATGCCGAAGAAAGGGGTATAATAATAGCCGATACAAAGTTCGAATTCGGTCTGGACGATAACAATAACATCGTACTCGGCGATGAGGTGCTTACTCCCGATTCGTCAAGATTCTGGGCGAAGGATCAGTATGAGCCCGGAAGGGGACAGATGTCATTTGATAAACAGTTTGCAAGGGACTGGCTTACGAACAACCCGGGACACTCATGGAAGCTTCCCGAGGAGGTCACAAAAGAAACGATACACAAGTATCTTCAGGGCTATGAGATGCTGACCGGCAAAAAACTGTAGATCATAACGAGGTGGATAATGAATACGGATACATATACGAGTCCGCTTTCCGAGCGGTATGCGTCAAAGGAGATGCAGTATATATTTTCCCAGGACAAGAAGTTTTCGACATGGAGAAAGCTTTGGATAGCTTTAGCCGAAACGGAGAAAGAGCTCGGACTGTCATCGGACGGAAAACCCGTTATCACGGATGAAATGATAGAAGAGATGAAGGCGCATGTCAGCGATATCAACTATGATGTTGCCAGAGCGCGTGAGAAGGAAGTAAGACATGATGTCATGAGTCATGTCTTTGCTTATGGTAAGCAGTGTCCGAAAGCCGCAGGGATAATACATCTCGGAGCGACGAGCTGTTATGTCGGCGACAATACCGACATCATCATAATGCGTGAGGCACTTGAACTTGTTAAGAAAAAGCTCGTTAATGTAATAAACGTTCTGGCCGATTTTGCAGATGCACATAAAGATGAGCCCACTCTTGCCTTTACGCATTTTCAGCCGGCACAGCCGACTACTGTAGGAAAGCGCGCAACGCTTTGGATAAACGAGTTCATGATCGATCTTGAGGATCTTGAATATGTGAGTGCATCGCTAAAACTGCTCGGATGCAAAGGGACGACCGGAACGCAGGCATCATTTAAGGAACTGTTCAATGATGACAGCGAAAAGCTTGACCGGATCGACGACATGATCGCATCCAAAATGGGATTTGACGGATGTGTTCCCGTAAGCGGCCAGACATATTCGAGAAAGACGGATACGCGTGTGATGAATGTCCTTGCCGGTATAGCTGCGAGCGCACACAAGATGTCAAACGATATAAGGCTACTGCAGCATCTTAAAGAGATAGAGGAGCCTTTTGAGAAAGACCAGATAGGGTCCTCGGCAATGGCATACAAAAGAAACCCGATGAGAAGCGAGCGCATAGCATCGCTGTCGAGATATGTCATGATAGATGCTCTCAATCCTGCGATCACATCGGCGACACAGTGGTTTGAGAGGACACTTGATGATTCGGCCAATAAGCGGCTGTCCGTTGCGGAAGGATTTCTTGCGACCGACGGCATTCTGGATCTGTGCATCAATGTTACGAACGGACTCGTTGTCAATTCCAAGGTCATCAGGAAACATCTTCTTGCGGAGCTTCCGTTTATGGTCACGGAGAATATCATGATGGATGCGGTCAAGGCAGGGGGCAACAGACAGGAACTTCACGAATCCATCAGGAAGCTGTCCATGGAAGCCGGTGCACATGTGAAGCGCGACGGAGCGGACAATGACCTTCTCGAGCTTATTGCTGGATCGGATGATTTTAACCTTACAATGGATGAACTGAATGCATATATGGTACCGGAGGATTACACCGGAAGAAGTGCGTATCAGGTTGAAAAATATCTTAAGGAGCATGTAAGACCCGTTATCGACGCAAACAGGGAACTGATCGGTGTCGATGCCGATATCAGGGTATAAGAGACTATGGACGCTAAGAGCAGAAAACGTTTTATCATAATATGGGCTGTCATATTGCTGATCATTCTCATCGGGGCCGTACTGACCACGGATCCGGCTCAGGAAGAGGAGCCTATCAGAACGATCATGAAAGATGCGGTGCTGCATGAGCATTCCAAGGTAAACTTTCTGTGGTTCGGACCAGTCAATCCGGCCGTGATAAGTGCTTACACCGTGACCTTTATCATTTTTATCTTCGCTCTGTTTGTACGTGTCTTTGCGATACCGAGGTTTAAGGATCAGCCCGGCAGGTTCCAGCTTCTGCTCGAGCAGGCGGTAGGTATCTTTGACGGCCTTGCGGTATCAAACAGTCCTCACAGACATGCTTTTCTCGGCGCGTATGTTTTTACCGCCGGAACATATATATTTGTCGGAACGATGTTCGAGCTTCTCGGCGTTCTGGTGCCGGCAACGAACGGAGGGTATATCGCACTTCCCGCGCCGCTTGCGGATATCAACGGTGCCATCTGTATGGGAGTATTTTCATACAGCGTGATACTGTCCGGAGGGATCGCGGGTAACGGTTTCAAGGGTGTGCTCAACACATTAAAGGATTTCTCCCTGCCGATCTCAATGAGCTTTCGTCTGTTCGGTGCACTGCTCTCCGGAGCACTTGTTACCGAACTTGTTTACTATTATATGACAACAAGTTTTATCATCCCCGTTTTCGTGGCCGTTATGTTCACGATGCTTCATGCGCTGATCCAGGCGTATGTGCTTACGATGCTGACGGCACTGTTCTACGGAGAGGTCAGCGAGCGCCATCCTGCAGATCAGGATACGGCTGCTCTAAATAAAGTTTAGGAGGAAGGATAAATGAACAAGGTAATCGTAAAAATCGCCGCAGTGCTGATGATCGCACTGGTGCTCGGAGGACTGTTTGCACCAAAGAATGCCTATGCAGCTGACAGCAGTGAAGTTGCTGTTGCGGCAATGTCAGATGAAGCGGCAAACGTTCATTCCAAGGCATGGGCAGCAGGCATAGCCATTGCGGTCGTTGCGGCAGCGGGCGCCATCTCAATGGGCCTTGTCATCTGGAAGACGGTTGAGGGTATCGCAAGACAGCCGGAAGCCGAAGGCAAGATTAGGACAGCCATGATGCTGGGCCTCGTGTTCGTCGAGACGGCCATAATCTATGCGCTGATCGTGGCGATCCTTATCATATTCGTATTATAAGCAAAACAGGAGTATACTATGCCACTAAACATTGATGTGCAGCAGATACTGCTGCATCTGTTCAATCTGGTCCTTCTGTTCGGCATACTCTATATTCTTCTGTACAAGCCGGTTCATGACTTCATGGATAAGCGCGAGGAAGAGTACCGAAAGAGAGACAGGGATACAAAAGATGCACTCTCGGACGCCGAAAAGCTGAAGGGAGAGTATGAGTCAAAGCTTGCGGAGGCTGAAAAAGAGACTGCGCTTGAACGCGCACGAACAAGTGCCGCCGCGGAAGCCGAAAGAGAAAAGATCATCAGTGATGCACACAACAGGGCATCATCCATCGTGGAGGATGCCAGAGACAAGGCACAGAAGGAACATGACCGCCTGATAGCAAGAGCACAGACGGAGATCGCCGACTATGTCGCAATGGCAGCCGAGAAGATCGTCATGAAGGATGAAGGCCTGCATGATGATTTTGACTCTTTCTTTGAAAAAGTGCAGGATACAGACAGGAACAGTGACAATGGATGAGATCACAACCGCACTGCTGTACAGCAGTGAAAAGCCGTCTGACGATGATCTCGGCAGACTGGCTGATTTTCTCAAAGATAAATACGGAAGATCCATACCTATAGGATGGAAGCAGTCCGGCGGCATCACCGGAGGTTTCAGGCTCGTAGTCGGAACCGATGTGTACGACTGGAATACAAAGGGAAGGCTCAGACAGCTTCAGGATGCGCTGTATGCTCTCCGAAATGAACGCACCGATATAATCCCGCTTATCAAGGATACACTGAAAGACTGGACTCCGACCGTGATGGTTGACGAGATTGGTACCGTGACCACGGTCGGTGACGGTATTGCTACAGTCAGCGGACTGGCCGACACATCATACGGGGAGATCCTCCTGTTCTCCGGCGGAGTGCGCGGAATGGCACTCGATCTTCGGCGTGATGAGGTCGCCTGTATCCTTTTTGATGCAGAAGAGGAAGTATGTGAGGGCAGTCTTGTAAAGCGCACCGGAAGAGTTGCCGGCGTACCCGTGGGCGAAGGATTTCTCGGACGCGTGGTGGATCCGCTCGGGGTACCGATAGACGGCCTCGGTGATATCATTGCCGATGACTATCGCGAAGTTGACAGCGAGGCGCCTGCGGTCATAGATAGACAGCCGGTAAACGTTCCGCTTGAAACGGGGATACTTGCCATCGATTCGATGTTTCCGATAGGCCGCGGACAGCGTGAGCTGATCATAGGCGACCGCCAGACCGGAAAGAGCACGATAGTCACGGATACGATACTCAACCAGAAGGGCAAGGACGTTATATGCGTATATGTTTCCATTGGCCAGAAATCGAGCTCCGTGGCGAGGATCGTTGATTCGCTCAAAAAGAACGGTGCCCTTGATTATACAATAGTAGTTAACGCATCCGCAGCCGATCCGTCACCGCTGCTGTACATAGCACCGTATGCCGGATGTGCCATGGCCGAATACTTTATGGAAAAGGGCCGTGATGTTCTGATCGTTTACGATGATCTTACGAAGCATGCGATCGCCTACCGTTCCATAAGTCTGCTGCTTGAGCGGGCTCCCGGACGTGAGGCTTATCCCGGGGATGTTTTCTATCTGCATTCAAGGCTTCTTGAGAGGGCGGCACATCTTAGCGACGAGAGGGGAGGCGGAAGCCTTACCGCACTGCCTGTCATCGAGACTCAGGAAGAAGATGTATCGGCATATATCCCGACAAATGTCATATCCATCACCGACGGTCAGATATTCCTCTCCGGAGGACTGTTCCGGTTAGGACAGCGTCCCGCGATCAATGTGGGTCTGTCCGTATCGCGTGTCGGTGGAGATGCACAGACAAAGGCAGTGAAAAAAGCCACCGGATCGCTTAAGCTTGATCTCGCGCAGTACAGGGAGATGGAGAGCTTTTCGCAGTTTTCCGGAGATATGGATGAGGTCACGAAGAAACAGATCAGGTACGGCGAAGGTCTGATGGGCCTTTTGAAACAGAAACCCAATCATCCGATGAGCGCGGCGGAGCAGGTATTTGCTCTTGTCATAGCGACCACGGACAAGTTTGAGACGATCGAGCCGGATGAGTCAGGAGAGGCGATCCGTAAGATCATCAAAGCCGTCATGGCGCAGTGCCGCGACATAGTCAGCAGGATAAACGATCAGGGCGTGCTGTCCGATGATGACAGGCTCAGGATATTGGATGCGGTAAAGAGGCAAAATGTCTGACATAAGAGAGATACGATCACGCATGAAGTCGGTTGCCGACACCGAGAAGATCACCAAAGCCATGTACATGATCTCCTCGAGCAAGATGCGCAGGGCCCGTGCAGAGCTTGAGCGCACCAGACCGCACTTTGACGCGCTGAACAATGAGATCAAGAGGATATTCCGTTCCAAGCGAACGATAGACAGTCCGTATATGTATCCGGCAGACGGATCGCACGATCTTTCCGGTGCGTATGCTTATATCGTCGTGACATCTGACAAAGGACTTGCGGGGTTTTATAATCATGCGGTCATCAAGGAATTCGAAAGCCGCGACATGGAACATGAGAGCGTATATTACATGGTTGGTGACTACGGCTGTAAGTACTGCGAGGTCAGAGGGATACCGTATGATGACCAGTTCAGGTTTTCTGCCGACAATCCGACCATGAACAGGACAAGGCGTATGGCTGAGTATATCCTTTCCGAGTATGATGCCGGAAAGATATCAAAGATCTTCCTGATCTATACGGATCTCGAGAACGGCATACAGCAGAAGGCGATCACAGTCAGGCTTCTGCCTTTTCACCGTAAGGATTTCTATACTCCCGACCAGATCGATGAGAACCTGCATTTTGATTTTTATCCTTCCGCCGAGAGCGTGCTTGAGAACATAGTCAGAAGCTATATTGCGGAATATCTCTACAGTGCACTGGTGGACAGTTACTGCTGTGAACAGAGTGCCAGGATGAACGCCATGGACGAAGCCGATAAGAACGCAACCAAGCTGATGGGAGAGCTGAGGCTTGAATACAATCACGCCCGCCAGAGCAGGATCACGCAGGAGATTACGGAGATATCTGCCGGAACCCGGGCACTTAAAAAGAAAAAAGCAAAAACATGATCATTGGAGAATGATGCTGTATGGAAGGTAAGATAGTTCAGATCTCCGGCCCCGTCGTGGATGTTCAGTTTGAGAACACCGGACTGCCGAAGATAAGAGAAGCGTTATATACGGTTCTGAACAATAAGAAAGTATATATGGAGGTCGAGCAGCATATCGGGGACGAGACCGTGCGCTGCATCATGATGGGCAAGAGCGAGGGCCTGCGCCGTAATATGACGGTTGTTGCAACCGGCAGTCCCATCACCGTTCCCGTCGGAGATATGACGCTCGGACGTATGTTCAATGTTCTCGGAGAACCGATAGACGGCCTTGAGCCGATACCCGAGTCGGAAACACGATGGAACATTCACAGAAAATCACCTGCCTTCGCAGAGCAGAAACCCGCGATCGAAATACTTGAGACCGGGCTTAAAGTGATCGACCTGATAGAACCTTATTCAAAGGGCGGTAAGATCGGACTGTTCGGCGGAGCCGGTGTCGGAAAGACAGTTCTGATACAGGAGATGATACACAACGTTGCCATGGAGCACGGGGGATATTCCGTGTTTGCCGGCGTAGGTGAGAGAAGCCGTGAAGGAAACGATCTGTGGAACGAGATGAAGGGAAGCGGAGTCATAGACAAGGCGGCACTCGTATTCGGACAGATGAACGAGCCCTCGGGAGTCAGGATGAGAGTGGCACTCTCCGGGCTGACAATGGCAGAGTATTTCAGAGATGAACAGAAGAAGGATGTGCTGCTGTTCATCGATAACATATTCAGATTCGTACAGGCGGGAAGTGAAGTATCGACACTGCTCGGGCGCCTTCCTTCGGCCGTCGGCTATCAACCGACTCTGGCAGAGGAGATGGGTGCTCTTCAGGAGCGCGTCTCATCGACAAAGAACGGTTCCATCACGAGCGTGCAGGCAGTGTACGTTCCGGCGGATGATCTGACGGATCCTGCGCCCGCAACAACATTTGCACATCTTGATGCTACAACGGTACTGTCCCGAAAGATAGCCGAACAGGGCATATATCCGGCTGTTGATCCGCTCGAGTCGTCATCCGTTATCCTCGAAGAGGATATAGTCGGAAAAGAGCACTACGATATAGCCTGGTCCGTCAAGAACCTGCTTCAGAAATACGATGAGCTCAAAGACATAATCGCGATCCTCGGAATGGAGGAACTGAGCGAAGAGGATAAGCTTACCGTTAACAGAGCGCGAAAGATCCAGAGATTCCTGTCGCAGCCGTTAAGCGTTGCCGAAAAGTTCACACAGGTGCCCGGAGTATATGTTCCTCTTTCCGAAACCAAGAGGGGTTTTGCGGCGATACTTGCGGGGGATGCAGACAGAATGCCCGAGGCCGCGTTCTATAATGTGGGAACCATTGATGACGCTTATGCCAAGAGTAAGTTGCTATGAATGAATTCGATCTTCACATAATCGAGGCGGACAGTGATTTTTATAACGGAAAGTGTGTATCGCTCGTTGTCCCCACCACAGAAGGAATGTATGGCATACAGGCCGGCCATGAAAACCTTGTTGCGGCCATAGACATAGGTGTTGTAAAGTATACTCTCCCAGACGGGACCAGATGCCATGCGGCGGTCTCTAACGGGATGGTCAAAGTGGAAAACAATGAGGTCCTGATACTGGTCGAATCGGCGGAAGAACCGGATGAGATAGATGAGGAGCGTGCAAGGCGCGAAGAGGAGGAGGCAAAAGAGGTACTTCGGGGAAAAAGCGATACGTTCAACTACCGTGCGGCCAAGGGTATCATGGCAAGAGCGGTTAACCGCCTGCGGATAAAGAAGAGATACGGAAAATACAATTGAGTATTGACTACAGGTCATTACTTTGGTATTATGTTCAAGTCGTTTGGAGATAGTCCATTCCTACCAATATCAAATGACGCTCGGCCATTAGGATCGGCTTCGCCGATAGGGCCTCGCGGTGTAGGCAGGGTCTTCCCACTTCATGGGCCCCTCCTACCAGCATTTAGCGGAAATGTCGGAATTGGCAGACGAGCAAGACTAAGGATCTTGTGAGCAATGCGCTCGTGTGGGTTCAAGTCCCACTTTCCGCATGAGTTTTGAGGGCTCAGAATCGTTGTAAAATCAATGGTTCTGGGCTTTCTTTTTTTGCGAAAAAGGGACGATTTTAGGTGTCCCGAAGGTGTCCCGGGACACCTCGGATGCTGCAAACCCAGTATTTAAGCGGGTTCTCACGTCCTCAAGATAACCCTTTCGGGCGAATGAATAGTACTTGAGATTTGTTTCGATCGAGTGGCCGAGCATGGCCGCACGATCGGCAACGGATATCCCGAGAGGCAGAAGTACGTTCGAGTTAAGGCTCATCCTGAGTGCGTGGTTGTTGCGCACGTTAAAGCCGAATCTGTCGCATATCCTGCGAAGGAACGTCGCGTAGGCGTCTTTCTTGATCCATTCGCCATCTTCATGGCAGAAGATGAACTCCGATTCTATCCTGAGCTCTTCCTGAAGGCTTCTGATCTCAGAAAGCAGGGGAGCAATGGCATCCGTTAGCGGGAAGTCTCGGCCGTCTTCCGAAATTCCTTTCTCGTTCTTCGTGTAATCGACGAGGTAGTAGGTCTTATTCCCGGCTTCGTCATCCTCTGAGAGCTGCTGGCGGTGGATATGGATGTGGTCATCGTATATGTCCTCCCATTTGAGCGCGCACAGCTCGGCTATCCTGACACCGGTCTCGACGGAGAAGAGGAATGCGAAGCCGTTTATGTAGTACCGGCCGTACTTTTTCATCGTCATCCGGCGTCTGACCTCTGCTTTGAGCATTTCGATCTCTTCAGGTGAGAGTATCTTTTCCTCTGGTCTAGGCTTACGTGTATCACAGGATTTCATATAAACACGGTTATTGATGCTTTTGACCGGATTTACGGGAATAATCCTGTGAGATGTGGCATATCTAAATATGAGGTTCAAAATCCCCTTATAAGCCAGATAAACCGATTTTTTGGGATGCTCTGAGTTCACCCATCTCTGGGTGTATTCCCTAAGGTAAAGATCCGTGACCTTACGGATATCCATAGAGGCAAAGTCAACACTGATAAAACGTCTGTAGTTGAACCTGTCGCGTTTCACCGTTTCCTTCTTCGGGTTTTCCGTTATTTCTTTTTTATGGAGCGCAGCTTTAAAAACAGCACTGACCGTATGATCGCTGCTTGCCCCCGTGTAATGGTCATAAAGGAGCAGTATCAGGTTTTCGCGGCTGCGGGATTTCTTCCGTTTGCCGTCCGGAAGGATGGTGTACCAGTATTCCTCCGGATTCTTATCTGTGGCCGCATGGAAGACGATCTTCCGAAGCTCGCCGGCCTGAGTTACATGCACCTTCATAACGAATTTTTCACGGAGCGCTTTTTCCTTCTTTGACAATTCGTCATACTCGGTCAGGACATCGCTAAGTTTAATGATACCTGGCTGTATGACAAGGGAGAGTATGATCGCCAGATGGAAGAAGGCTTTTCAGAGGCAGTGGTCGATGGGATGACGGGATTCACATTCACCAATCGTTTCGGAACGATCCATAATCCTCAGGCGGTGAACAGGGCTATCAAGAGGATCTACGAAACCCATAACGCTGAAGAGATCGTGAAGGCGAAGAATGAGAACAGGGAGCCGGTAATCATCGGAAGTACAGCAAAGGTACAGCAAATTCCGTTTTTTGCCTACTGCATAGCACTCAATAATACTTCAAAGGAAATTACGGGAATACTTGATAATACTGAGGTTTACTCGATAGCACCGTAAGTCAAATACTCTTTCCCACACTCAAAAGCATTCAGTAAGAAAACAGCTTAAATTATAGTGTTAAGAGAGGTTGAATAATCGAAAATACACCCGGTTTACACCCAAATATTGAAGATTGACAGAAAGTTGACTGAAAAAAAGACCGATTTAGGAGGAATTGGTCTTTTTATATTTACTGTAAAATGTTCGATCGCATAAATTATAACGCGATTAGGATTGTAAATCCTAGAGGATACTATATACTAGAATATATAATAAAAATTCAAAGAATCAAAGAAAACATATGATAAATCCAAAATTTGAAGACAGACTTATTGGTAAAATCAGTTTCAGATATATGATACCGATGCTTGCAGGACTAATCTTTTCCCAGTCAGCT
>JAILIS010000044.1 GCA_024695145.1 Lachnospiraceae bacterium | reverse complement strand
AATGCCGATATATTTTTTCGGCTTATTAAAGTACACTGATTTTGCTACAGCCTAAATGAGTTATACTAATAACCCCGGTTTTATGGCATTGAAAAAGGGCGTCGCCCAGATGATTTTATCATCTAAAGCGACAGCCCCATTAAACAAGATCAGAGCCGTAACGGCGGTGCTGCCTTCAAGAAGATAACTGAGCGTATCACAAATCAAGCCCGTCTCCACCGTAGCCACAAACCAGATAAATGTAATCCCTCTTTTATTCAGGCTTCGTCGGTATTGGTGCAGGATCGCTGCCAGGATCATGAATATATAAATCGCCGCAACAATTTCAGCGGATACAATGATACCTATCATCTGCCGCCTTTCACTTTTCTGCTACGCCTATTTTGCATCAGGACATGTTCATACCACGGAAATCTTCGGTTATCTTCAATATTCCACTGTTTCTATAATAGCATGCATGGGTATTTCCGGTCTATATTTAAAGTTTGAGAAAAAGGCGGAACGGGCATCGGAAATTGCGAAAGATGAGTAATCGATGCTGGGAAGCCGGAAGTTCTTATTTGAAGTTCAATGCACTTCCTTCGATCATTTTACTCTCATATACGCCGCTGTCCGCCAGTTTATACAGTTCTTCAAATGATCGTTTATCGCCTTCTCTGAAAAAGGCAGCACCGACGCTGACACAGACGGATCTGCCGCCGAGCTCAGGGATATCCAACTTGTCGATCTCACTAAAGACACGGTCCAAAACCGCTTTACCGGCTTCTTCATCATCCAGATTCATAACATAAACGGCATACTCATCACCGCCCAGACGGAAGATGATATCCTCATCCCGGAAGGTAAGCTTTAACACATCCGCGATCCCGCGGAGAACTTTATCACCGACATTATGGCCATAGTCATCATTGGTATCCTTAAACCTGTTAACATCCAGGATGCAGAGCATTCCTGCCTTGTCGTTTGCTATGGCATCGATCACTTTCCGCTCGCCGCTGCCGCGGTTCAGAATGCCGGTCATGATATCTGTGCTTGCGAGGATCTCAAGATTCTGACGCTCTTTAGCCGAGGCCACGATGTCGTCTACGTTTTTAAAACCGGCCAGCACATCACTGTTGGGGATATTTGCGTTGATCATAATATAAGTAAACTGATAATAATGTACTTCGCCGTTATCCATAACACGGTAACTGGAAACATACTCCGCATTATCCGAAAGCTTTTTGTTGACCGTGTCCAGCGATATGGCATCATACATCCACTCCTGATCCTCGGAATACACACGATCCTTTACGTACTGTTTATAGAGCACATCGTATGAATATACTTTATCGCCTGCGCCCTCCATACCTTTTGTGACATAACCGTCGAGCTTTAAGATCACGACAGTGCCAGTTTTGGGATTGATCTTGAAGATATTGTAGTAATCGCGGCTTAAGGTCTCGACGATATCAAGCTGTTCTCTTAAATAGCGCTTATCGGCAATGTGCTTGCGGATGGATCTGTCAATATCCCGGAAAGCCAGAATGAAATTCTCCGTTTCTCCGGGTTGTCCGGCCAGAGCGAAAGCCATCTGATGATAGGACATATTCCCGTCGTCAGCCAGGCGCATATAATCAAGTGAAAACAGACTCCGTCTTTGATCCGTGAAAACACGACATCCAGTTTCACGTCCCTCTGGATGCTCTCTATGCTGTTTACTACGCATCGGTCGACGTATTCTTCAATAAAACGGTCATAATTGTCAAATCGTAATCCCAGTTCAACCGCATAACGATTCGTATTTTCTCCGGTTGAACGGTACAGATACATTTTCTTTGTATTGGCGTTAATGACCCAGATCGTAAGATATTCTTTTCCGATACCGGTGATGATACCTGTCAAACGCTGTATGCGTGCGTTAAAATCCTCCACCAGACCGTGCTGGTCTTCGGGATAGTCCGACGGGTCGATCAACTCATTCTCTTTAATGATTAAATCTGATTGCATATTCCCCTCCAGCAAACATAATCCGGCTTTTTGAAATCATCAGCATACATAAAACATAACATAATATATAAAAATATGATAACAGAGCCGGCCGTTATATTCAATATATCACATCATCAATCTGTTTATGTTTTTGTATTTACAACAGCGAAGCCCGGTGGTATTCTCTTGTTAGCAACCACTAACCCAAAAGGACTGTGACTTTAAGATGGAGATTATTAAGATAAAATGAAAGATTTGACGAAAAGAAAAAGTCGGACATATATCAACTGCATCATAGTCATCCTTGCCGTTACAGGTACGATACTGAGCTTTACGGCAAAAGACGGTGATACATTATCGGCAAGAGGATTTTCAAGCCTTAAGTTTTTTACCGTTGATTCGAATATTTTCGCAGGGATAGTGTCGATTGCATGGATACTGTCGGAAAGAAGCAGCAGCAGAAGAGCGGTAACAGATCTTCTTAAGCTCGCGGCAGCATCCGCTGTCGGAGTAACTTTTCTTACAGTACTTGTATTTCTCGGTCCTTTATACGGATATGAGAACATGTATCATAAGGTAAATTTCTTTTTCCATCTTGTGATCCCGCTTCTTGCCATGTTTGAATATGTTTTCTTCAACGGGCAGAGCATATCCGTAAAGCAGTGCCTGATATGCCCCGCGATCGTAATAGTCTATGGTATCGGATATATCATAAATCTTTTCGTAAACGGTTTTGAGAAGGGTGATTTCTACGGATTCGTCAACTGGGGATTCGGTATCGGACTTGTCATATTTGCCGTGATCTGCCTTGCTGCTTTCCTGACAGGGCTTTTATTAACGGCTTTGAACCGGATGACTGGAAGGATATCCGTCTAGCAGAGTTCATGCGGTACTGTAAAAATCCCGTCTTTGTTATCTGTCACGTATATGGCACAGTTGCCGATGTATTTGCTCCAGTAACTCCCGTTTGATCCTGGGGTGAGGTATTCGAGAGCACCTTTCATTGCTATGGCATGGGAGGATATGAGGATGTTCCCGGACAGATGCCTAATATCCTCGATGAATGAACCGAGGCGCGATACAACGGACCCAAGGCTTTCCATGCCGGGTGGCTCGGGATTATTTACAAAATCAGCAAAGAATGCAAGAAGTTCGGGAGAGGGGTTTGTCAGATCGGCGCCTTCATATGGCCCGTAATCCATCTCGATAAGCCGCTCATCCAATGCGGGTTCAAAATCAGGGGCGATTATCTTTGCAGTTTCCACAGCACGCCTCAGAGGACTCGAATAGACGTGAGAAAACCTGATACTGCCAAGCTTTTCGGCCGCATCTTTGGCTTCTTTTACCCCCTCATCATTTAAAGGCTGATCGCTCCTGCCCTGAAGAACGTTTGCCTTGTTCCTGTCTGTTTTCCCGTGTCTGACTATGTAGATCATATTGGCGGCTGCAGCTCCTTTGGTTTTTGATCTTTTCCGATAAAAAGCCGGATGTTCTTGAACAACCGGGATAACTGATATGTAATGACCTTTGTCAAGGGATAAATTAAACAAGAATCACTACAACCTATATCATTTTGTATTTGAAGGCATCCAGAAAGAGCCTCGGAGTATCAGTTCCCGGCATTGGCCACTCTGATATACGTGGATTGGTTACCGCAGGTCAATGGTCCGCCGTGAGTTCTAC
>JAILIS010000024.1 GCA_024695145.1 Lachnospiraceae bacterium | reverse complement strand
TGAAATATATGATGAGGAATCCATAATAAGATTTCGTGATAGGTATATCAATACTTTGGAGTCTATTGTGTATATGAGGGTAAAAAAGACAGAGAAAAGCAGTATTTCAAAAAAATAAATTATGCATTTCTCATCATGAATAGAATATTAGTTACTGTTCAGAGGTAGCAGGAAATATCTGATGAGAAATGTTTGTAAAATCGTCTATATATCATTATTTTTTAGGCTTCTCAAGTTCAGAAGCAAAAAGTGGCTCAATCCCTGAGTATATCTGGGATTGAGCCTTTCGTTCATATGGCTTTCTGGCATGTTTTTTAGTATACAAAGAATGTTTTTCATTCCAGTGGCATATTACAGATGAATGTGATCAGAGATGTAAGCACTGCTATATACTCAAGCGGAGAGCATACATGTCTTTTTTCAATGAACTGGAAACAGATGGAGGATGGCCGCATACATTGACCTTGACTTTCTTGATGAATACGAGTCTCTCACCGTAACGGTAGGCGTATTTTTGTGACATAAGATCATCAAGATTTCCGACCGCGGCATCTTTGAAAACGTTTTTATTTGGAGCGAGTCTGGTCATGAAGGGGATGCCGCTCTCAAACAGTTCTGTGGCATTCTTTTCGGAGAAGTATCCGGCATCAAGGATTGCGTGATTAACAGATACTCCGTATTGCTCCAGTTCGCTGACGGTAGTGATAAGCGTACTGACATCTATGATGTTGCCTGCCACTCCTTAGCGGTAGGTCGGAGGTTCGAATCCTCTCGCGGACGTTGGTGAATGCAGAAATACCCGGGATATTGCCCCCAATATTTTTGTGTTGTTCAATATAGACTTTTCCTGGCAGAAGTGTGATGAGCTCGAAGCAAATCTCCGGGAAGATCCCGGTGTATGGGAAACAGGATGGATCTCCAAATAATACGGATTATACACGTATACTTACCAAATGGCATAAAGCCGCATAAATATGTCAAGAAAATGATATAATGATATTACTACGTAATAATCGTATTTGTAAAGGAGGGTTTACATTGAAGAACATCAGGACAGGAACGATATGCGCGATCATCAGTATGGTTTCCGTGCTTGTAATGATGATATGGGGATTTGCGGCAAATGATTTTTCCCACAGCTGGCTGGCTGTGATGGCAGGCGGAATACTGTCGTTCGCATTCGCAATGGTACGCAAGGATTTGGATAAGGCCAAAAAGGATAAGGAGGGATCTGAATAATGGACATGAACGGTAAAAAGCTGACAGATGAAGTTCTTTCCAAGATTTCGGGTGGTCTTGGTGGAGAATTCGAAGCGACTTGCCCGAAATGCGGCAAGCCTATGATCAAGGAGGCCAATCCGTACGGATCGGACAGCTGGAAGTGTGATAAATGTAAAGAGACACAGTTCCTGTCCGATGCGGATTATATTTTGATGCTCAAGGCTGCGGAGGCGGCAGGACAAACACAAGGTCTTGTATATCCTGTTTGGTGGGATAAAGTAAACAAAGATACTTTTGTTGGCTATGCATTTCAAGCCTGAAAAAGTGCGAGATTTAGGGTTAAGTAGTTACTGATATATGTTGATATAAATAAAATTCATACAGCTAGGGACAGCGCATTTTCAATGGAGTGATCATCTTCAACGAATCATTGTATTATACGGATGATCCTATAATGACACTGAGCAGATATATGAGTTTTCTGAGCCTGAACAGGACCGTCGGCTCATTTCCCGTAAGCGATCTTTATGATATCGTCAATCCCCGCTTCTTCGATCGAAACGTCCTTGATAGCTTTTTTTGATGACAGTGATGCAATGATATCCGCAGCCGTTATGTCGGATTTGGCAAACCTGTAACGTGCAACATTTCCTTCATGCGAGATCATCTCGCATTTTTCATGTTCCGGGGCATCTTCGTCATAGTATTCCACAACAAGAGTTTTATATGGAGCGATCCGGTCAGTGATCTCCTTGAGATTTCCGTCTTCCATCATCACACCGTGGTTGATTATGATGAGACGATCGCACAGCTCCTGTATATCCCCAAGGTCATGCGTGGTCAGAATAACGGTGGTCTTTCTGACACTGTTGATCTCTTTGATGAACTTGCGGAGTGAATACTTGGCCGATACATCCAGGCCGATCGTAGGCTCATCAAGAAAGAGCACCTTGGGAGAGTGGAGCATCGATGCGACAAGATCCCCTTTAACACGCTGCCCGAGAGACATCTGGCGAACCGGTTTATCAAGAAGTTCTTTTATCCCGAGGATATCATCCATAACGGACATTGTATTTTCGTAATCCTTTAAATCTATCCTGTATATGTGCCTTAACAGCTCAAAAGTCTCCCCCAGACGCAGGTCCCAGTTAAGCTGCGAGCGCTGCCCGAAAACAACGCCGATGTTTTTCACAACTTCTTTACGATTCTTTGTAATATCTTCACCGTTTATCAGAACACTTCCCTTTGTAGGCGTAAGTATCCCCGACATCATCTTGATCGTTGTGCTCTTTCCGGCGCCGTTTGGACCTATGAATCCCACGATCTCTCCTTCATCGATATGAAATGATAGATCTCTGACCGCATGTATGACATCAGTGTTCTTTGTAACAAGTGCTTTCAAGGCCCCGGAAAGACCGGCACCTTTTTTCTTTATCGTATAATCCTTGCATAATCCGTTAACATCTATCATTCTCAGTTACCTGCACTTTCATATTTCTTAAGACCTGAGTTAAAATAAGCCCCTGCCAGCAGCATCATAAGGATCCCGACGGCAAGCGTGATAAAGGCTGTGATCATGCCGGAACTTATGCCGTTATCGATACCAAGGAGAGAGGAGACCGGATAAAATGATACCCAGCCGATCGGTATCAGATATGTCAGAATGAACTGCATGCTTTCCGGATACATCGATATCGGGTACATCGTCGTCTTGTCCATGATCTCCTGCGTGTACTGGCCGAAGTCAACGGCGCTTCTCGTATGAAACGAGGTGCTTCCGATAAAGATGTAAATACCCCCGCGGATAAGCGTTGCACCGATCAGCATTATGATGACCTGAATGATGAACAGGAAGGAAGGATTAACGCCCGACTTGACACATCCGTAGATAAACACAATGATCCCGGGGATCAGATCGGTTATTCCGAAAATGTTTATGTTTGTAAAAAAGAACTGGTATAAAACCCCGAGTGGTCTTGTGAGATACCTGTCAAAATCGCCCTCGATCACAAACCATCCCATGAACCAGCCCTGAACGAAGAAGATCATCGACAGGGCGTGCGATATAACCGACAGTCCGTACAGGAAAGCGAGCTGCCCGTAGTTCCATCCGTTGATCTTTCCGAATGACTCGACGACAAACTTTATGATGGCAAATCCCATGATGAACTGAAGAGGATTTGATATAAACCATCCCGCGATATTAGCAGGGTATTCAACGATCGTCATGAACGCCATTTTTATATTCACTGCGGTAACGTCAAGGTAATGACGAAGCGTATCAAACGATTTTCCCATTGTCATCCTCCCTGAACCATCACTTTTCGAGTCACCCTGTTATGCACAAAGAGGAACAGGGCGGATAAGATCACAAGCCACAAAAACTGGATACACATCTGCGCAAGATGCTCAGCCCTTGTACCTCTTCCGATATAGATGGAAAGCGGCAGCTGGTAAATATATATGAAAGGCAGCGAAGAGAGCACCTTTGCCACGCCTTCCGGGAAGAACCATATGGGGATTATGCTCCCCGACAGAAGCCTTATAAGATGTTTCTTGACCTGGATCAATGCATTATTGTTTATCGTCGAAAATGCCATCATCCCGAACAGGGCAGCTATAAGCCAGTTGATCAGAAATGATTCGACAACGGAGATCACAAACAGCGGAAGATCACGGATATCGGCCATAACAGGAACCTTGATCATGATCGATCCGATAAGGAGGATCGGGACCATGTTCTGGAAGATGAGCGCTATGATGCTTCCGATGTCCTCCGCAAAGAACATTCCGAAAAGGCTGACGGGTTTTGTCATATCCGTTGCGACTGTTCCCCTTTCAACGCTTCTTCCGATCCTTTGCTCGACGCCTGTGATAAGAAGCACCGACAGTGCCGATGAGATGATGATATAGGTCTGCATGCTCTCAGCCGTAACATCTCCCACGACGCCCTGCCCACTGTAGAGAGCACGCCAGAAATAAGCAGACGTGATCATGATTATCGTCTGCATGAGAATGTTACCGTATACATTGAACTCGTATGTCAGACTCTTAATTATCTGAGTCTTTACTATGAACAGGTATTTCTTCATGTAAACCCTTTCGAAATGAGCCGCGGCCTGATCTGTAAATACATTTTACATCGAAAAAAATGCGATTCAAGTATAATGTGTATATACAATCATTCGATAATATAATATACTGATCTTGTGGGTAATTGTTTCTTGTGGCGCTTTATTGATTATGGAAAGGGAGACGGAATGATTTTTGGAAAAAACAAAAAAGAGGCTGAAGAAGAAAGAAACATGATCAGTGAGCTTGAAGCAAAGCTTGACGAGAAGAGCAAAGAGGCACAACTGTACTACAGGATGCTCGAGTCGATAAACACATCGACACATCTTGCGATATGGATAGCGTTTTTCGATGAGAACGGAGGGCAGAAAGGTGTCCAGTTCACCGATGAGATGCGCAGTACGCTCGGGTATTCCAAGGCGGAAATGCCGGACAGTTTTGATTTTCTTCCCAAGATCATTCATCCGGAAGATATCGACAAAGTCTTTGACTGCTTCGGAAAGGCAGTTGCGGACAGACATGCCAAATATGACGTTGACTACCGGCTGATGATGAAAGGCGGCGAATACCACATGTTCCACGCTGCCGGCGATTGCCTGCGTCGGCAGGACGGTACTCCGGAGGTCTTTATCGGAACATTCAAGGATATACAGGATCAGATAGAAACTCACGCTATCCTGGAACATGACAGAAGAAGACAGCATGCGGTTGACAAGATGATGCTCGAGGGCAGCTGGAGCATGGACCTGACAAGATACGCGATAGACGATGTTACATCACCTATGGTCTATTCCGACCAGTTCAAAAAGATCCTGGGCTACACGCCCGGAAGTCCGGAATTTCCGGATGTCATGGAATCATGGATTACCAAGATACATCCCGATGATGTTCCGGGTGCATCCGAGGCAATGGCAAAACAGATGGCTGACGCTTCGGGTCAGACCGTATTTGACATGGAGTACCGCATAAAACATAAAGACGGCCATTATGTATGGGTAAGAGCCTCAAGCTATGTTGTATGGGAGCAGGGACAGCCTGTTATGGCGGCCGGTACGATACTTGATATTTCAGAAGAAAAAGCTCACGAAGAAGATTTTGAGAAAAAGCTTGAACCCGAGATAGAGAGTCTTAACAGGAATATTGAAGAGGTTGCAAATGTCATAAAAGAAGCATCCGATAAGATGCAACAGGTAGCCGGGAAGCAGTCCGGTATCGCGCAGGAGTCCGAATCGATCGAAAAATCGGTGGATGATTCGATGGAGATCATAAAGATCATAGAAAGCATCGCATCCCAGACAAATCTCCTCTCGCTCAATGCTTCTATTGAGGCGGCACGTGCCGGAGAGGCCGGACGCGGATTTGCGGTGGTTGCGAACGAGGTTCAGTCTCTTGCCACATCAACTGCCGATACTACCAGTAACATATCCGGTATTCTTGGCGGTATGAATAATTCGATAAAGAGCATGATAGAAAGCATCAATGACATCAGCAGTTCGGTTACGAGCCAAAGCTCCAGCATGAACGAGATAAGTGAAACGATCGAAGATATTAAGGGCATGGCCGTCAACATAGAGAACATGGCAAGATCGCTTTACAGGTAACACTCAATCATTTCGAAAAGCCTGATGAAACTTAGGATTTATCAGGCTTTTTTGTTATAAAACGCCATGCGTTTCTTATATGCCCAATATGTAAGGTATCCGCAAATAACAGCTTCAATACCGAATATTATCGCCGTTCCTGTCCTGACCGTCTGATCCATAAGGGTGATCGCTAAAGCCACAGCTATGATCATCAGCAGTGTCGCACCGGCAAATCCATACAACATCTCCTTCGGAATATTGTTCATAATATCTTTTTTCATACTTTACACCCATAGTTAGCAGTCGCTAACAACTAATGATATTATCACATGATGGTATTCCTGTCAACCGTACCCGTTGATAAATGGCTCCGGCTACGTTAAACTAAAGAAGAATACAGTTACAGTCTTATGACGGAGAGACAGTCCATGAAGATCTATGCAGATTGTTCCAATTATGCTACGGATACATGCCCGTGTGTACTGGCAGAAAGCGGTCATTGCGTTGTCTGTTCCATGTGCGCAGGTGAGGACTTTTGCAGTTGCACCAATACTGTGAGCTTCTGCATCATGCAGGAGCTCATTAACAACGGGGGCAGGGCCAAAGATCAGCATCATATGACAAGATGTACGATAACATATGAGAGAGTATATGATGATGCCGTCAAAGTCATCAGACTTGCAGTTCCAAGCGTCAGTATAGATGATTTTAAGAGGATCGGTGCATTTGTTTTTATAAGATCAAAGGAGAATACGTTTTATGATGTTCCGATCTCGGTTTTGTATGACGAAAAATACAATGATTCCATTGAACTTCTGATACGGCTTCAGGGTGTAAAGACCGAGTGTTTCAGGGAGCTGGAAAAAGGCGATTCCGTTTTTTTGAGGGGTCCGTATATGAACGGTATACTCGGGTTAAGAGCACTAGCCTCTCTTCACGATAATGAAGCCGTGGTCCTTTGCAGGGGGATCGGCCTTTTCCCGTCACTTCATGTTATTTCCGCACTGCAGAGAAACAATAATCACGTGAAAGTCTGTATTGATTCCGGTTCAATCAATGATTCGCTTCTTGAGGCGGCAAAAGAGCTCTTTAAATATGAGATAGATGAGGTATCGATCTATGATCCTGACGGAGAAATATCCCGGGAAACATATGATATCATAGACGAGGCGCTGAGCTGTAATACAGGCCTTATTCATTTCGGCTTATCGAACTATCTGATAAAGAGACTGATCGGGTATGTGGAGAGTAAAAAGGCTGAAAAAGTAAATCTTTCATGTATTAATAATTCGCATATGTGCTGCGGTGAGGGTATATGCGGTGCATGTACGATCAACACCGATTCAACCAAGATCGTTCATATGTGTAAAGAGCAGATAGATCTTTATGAGTATGCGAAACTGCCGGTATAGGAGTTCTCGGAGAAAGGAGCATTGGCAGGAGTGTTAAAAGCAGTCATTACAGGCGGAGGATGGTCAGGCGTATCAGCCGCACTTCGTGCAAAAAAAGCAGGAGCAGAAACTGTTTTAATAGAAAAGACCGATCTCGTTCTCGGGGCAGGCAATGTTGGAGGGATCTTCAGAAATAACGGCAGATTTACCGCGGCGGAAGAGATGAAAGCGCTTGGGGCGGGAGAACTTTTTGATATCATGGATCAGTGCGCTGTCCATACAAATGTTGATTTTCCGGGACATGAGCACGCTTCTTTGTATGATGTCAATACGATAGAACCGTGTGTTCGGAAACTGCTTCTGGATTCGGGCATTGATCTTATGCTTGAATCCCACGTTATGGATATAGTTAAAAAGGGCAGTGATATCAGCGCGGTTGTTCTCGATGACGGTACAACGATCGAGGGCGATGTTTTTATTGATACAACGGGAAGCTCAGGTCCGATGGGAAACTGCCTGAAATACGGCCACGGATGCTCGATGTGCATTTAGAGATGTCCGACGTTCGGCCCGAGAGTGAGCCTGACGGCCAGATACGGCATAAAGGATCTGACGGGATTGCGCGCAGATGGTACCCCCGGTGTGTTTTCGGGTGCATGCAAGATCGAAAAAAATACCCTGAGCAAAGATGTGAAAGAGCAGCTTGAAGAAAAAGGCGTGGTCATATTAAAGGTTCCGGAAGAGGATGTGAACTATGATAAGCTCGGTCAGAAAGCCTGCAGGCAGTATGCACTTAAGGAATACAGCGAAAATGTGATACTTCTCGATACCGGTTCCGCAAAGCTAATGACAAGCTATTATCCGCTTGATAAGCTCAGGAAGATACCGGGACTCGAAAGAGCAAAATATTCGGATACTTACTCGGCGGGAAGAGGCAATTCCATAAGATACCTGGCTGTTGCACCTTGTGCGGATACCATGCAGGCGATCGGTGCAACCAATCTGTTTTGCGGCGGAGAAAAGGGAGCCCCGCTCATAGGGCATACAGAAGCGATAGTGACCGGCGCCGTTGCGGGATATAACGCTGTACGGTATGCATGCGGTAAGGACATGATGATCCTTCCCGATTCACTGGCGGTCGGAAATATAATCAGATATTCCCACAGACAGTTTATTGATGAGAAGATATATGGAGAAAGGTATACATTTGCCGGCGGAGTTTTCTTTGAACGAATGAAAGAACTCGATCTGTATTCAACGGATATCAGTACCTTATCCGGGCGGGTCGAAAGGCAGGATCTGTCAGATCTATTTCAGAAGGTTGTCTGACTTCGCTTTTAGCGTTCGCGCCTGTCCACAACAGCCTTCCCGAGCCATTTCTTTTTGTACCAGTAGTACATGACGATAAGCCCACGGATGCATTCGTCTGTGGCGGTACCTGCAAATATTCCGGCCACACCGACTCCGAGTGCCACACCGACAATGTATCCCGTGGTAAGTCCCAGTCCCCAGTTGCATATTATTCCCATGATAAGCGGGAAAACATATGCCCCGGCGGCTTTCAGACTGCTGACAAATGTCATGTTAAGACATCTGCCGGTTTCAACGAATATATCCACTATCATTATCATCTGTCCGAGGGCTATGACGTTTTCATTGCCGGTAAAAAAGCCCAGAGTATATCTGCATAGCAGTGCATTTGCCGATGACAGCGCGATCGTTATCGGCATTGAGACACGCAGTGTCTTAAACACTCTTTTATATGCTTCATCTGATTTGCCTGCGCCGACGAGATGCCCGGTTATTATCTGTGTTGACATTGCGGCCGCATTGGAGAATATCATCGCAAATGCGATAAGGGAATTACAGTAAGCTCTCGCGTTTACCGAGTCGTTCCCCATTCCGTTGACGAAAGAGAGAAGAGTTGTCTGATACAGGTTGTATGTAAGATTTTCTCCGGCAGAAGGAAGACCGATCTTTATCATCTTGCCAAGCAGTTTTCCGGGAAACGGTCGAAGAAATCGCAAGGACAGCCGTCCGGTCCCCGTTGCAAAAAAGAATATCAGGAGGGCGGACACGGCAATAAATCTTGCAAAGACCGTCGATGTCGCAACTCCGGCAACCCCCATGTTCAGGAAACTGAGAGGACCGTACAGAAAGAGGTAGTTGCCTCCGATATTGATGATATTTATCGCAAACGTGACCCACATACCGATCCCGGTATGACCGTTACACCTCAAGATCTGCAGCATGACATTAAACACTGCGGTAAGAAAGCCTCCGCCACCGACGATGTAAATATAGATCATGGAGTAAGGACGCATCTCTTTCGACACATGCAGGAAATTCATGATCAGAGGATTGGCCAGACAGAACGCTCCGCTTAAAATCAGACCGAAAGTGAGGTTTACCGTTACGGCAAGCGTATAGATCATATTCATGCTGTCATACCGCTTTGCACCGAGATACTGGGCAACGACCACACTTGTGGCGGTTGCTATTATATTGAACAGTATATTCATCATGAACATGATAGTGTTGGCGTTACCTACAGCCCCAACCGCATATTCATCATAGTGGCTGAGCATGAGCGTATCGACATTGTTGAGCATGGTATTTAAAAGCAGCTCCAGAAACATCGGCCCTGCCAGAACGAGAAGCGGTGTATTTTCATCTATTGTAACTGCGGTTTGCTTATTCATAATCTTCATTATATCTCATTTTAAGCCGGAGGTCGCTGCTTTTACATCAGAACATATACTCCAACTTGAATATACCATGCGGTTGTGCTAATGTTTGAGTAGAAGGGAGGGCGTGATATGATCTATGAGGATATCGTAAAAAAAGCAGCCCGGGCTGCAAAGAAGGTTGATAAGAAGGCCATCCAGGAACATCTGGCGGTTGAGTTCGACATTGAGGGAGAAGGCGAGGGAGCTTTTTACGTTGAACTTGATAAAGGAAAGATCGATGTTCAGCCGTATGAGTATTATGACTGCGACTGTCATATCCGTGGCGCTGCGGATGTGATCATGGATCTGATCGAGGGAAAGCTTGATGCAACGGTTGCCTATCTGCAGGGAAAGTTCCGTGTGGAGGGTGATTTTGATAAGGCCGTCTCTTTTGCGAGAGCGGTAAGTAAAACCACAGCTAAAGCTCCGGCTAAAACCACAGCCAAAACTCCGGCAAAAAAGAAGTAGATAAAGGCCTGTGTATTATTGACATCACAATGACAGTGGAGTAGACTACACGAGGAAAGCAAAGACGCTTTGGGGATTCCCGAAGTGTCTTTTTCTGTATTTATACGGTGACGGATAAGGGTGAAAACGGAGCGGTTTATGGAAAGAGAATACAACAGAAAACTGGTGCTTGAAGACGGAAGCGTTTATGAGGGGTACGGTTTCGGGAGCAGCGAAGACAAGTATGTTGAGCTTGTCTTTAACACATCAATGGTTGGATACCAGGAGATCTTAACGGACAGATCATACACGGATCAGGCTGTGGTGATGACGTATCCTCTTATAGGAAACTACGGGATCTGCACGGATGATGATGAGTCGGGATCACCTAAGATATCAGGACTGATCGTAAGGCAGTTCTGTGACAGTCCATCCAATTTCCGGTGCGCGGGCACTATAGACGGATTCATGAAAGAACACGGTATCGCCGGCATTGCGGGTGCAGATACGAGACAGATAACGAGAAACATCAGAGATATCGGAAGCTGCAGGGCACTTATCACTTCGGCAGAATGCGACACAGAAAAAGCACTTCGGGAATTAAGATCGTTTGCACTTCCGACTGATCAGGTAGCAAGAGCCTCCACGAAACAGATATATACAGTTGAGCAAAATGAGCAGCCGGCCGGCCGCAAAACGGTTGTTGTCATCGACTGTGGCATCAAAAAGAACATAATCCGGATGCTGTCAAAGCGCGGATTTTCACTTGTTGTTGTTCCGTGGGATACACCGATCGGGAAGATAATGGAGTATAAACCGTGCGGTGTATTCATATCGAACGGACCCGGCGATCCGAAGGACTGTGTGCCGACCATCGAGACGATCAGGCAGCTTCGCGGAAAACTGCCTGTTTTCGGGATATGCCTGGGGCATCAGATGATATGCCTTGCATACGGGGCGCAGACATACAAGCTTAAGTTCGGACACAGAGGCGGCAATCACCCCGTAAGAAACCTTACAACAGGGAAGATCGAGATAACTTCGCAAAATCACTCGTATGCGGTTGTGCCGGAAAGCCTTAGCGGTACCGGGCTGGAGATCACGCACGTCAATCTTCTCGATAACACTGTTGAAGGAGTGGAGTGTAAAGAGGATATGCTGTTTTCGGTGCAGTTTCATCCCGAGAGTGCTCCGGGTCCATGCGACAGTGAGTACCTGTTCGATAAGTTCACACGCTGTATAGCCGAAAACGGTGAAGGGAGGTGTGAGCATGCCTAAAAGAGACGATATTAAGAAGATACTTGTTATCGGCTCCGGACCTATCGTTATAGGACAGGCAGCGGAATTTGATTACGCGGGAACACAGGCATGCCTGGCACTTCGCGAGGAGGGATATAAGGTCGTGCTGTGCAACTCCAATCCCGCAACGATCATGACGGATGAAGTCATAGCCGACAAGATATACATGGAGCCGCTGACCCTTGAATTTGCGGCCAAGATAATCCGTATGGAACGCCCCGATGCGATACTTGCCGGCATAGGAGGTCAGACGGGCCTCAACCTAGCGGTGGCGCTTGAGAAAAAAGGCGTGCTTTCGGAATGCGATGTAAGACTTTTAGGAACGAAAACGCAGAGCATAGAGATGGCGGAGGACCGGGAAAAGTTTAAGGAACTGTGCGAGAGCATAGGTGAGCCGGTACTGCCTTCTCTTATTGCACAGTCGGTTGAAGAGGGACTCGACGCTGCTGAAAAGATAGGATATCCGGTCGTGCTTCGCCCGGCATTTACACTCGGCGGAACAGGCGGAGGGTTTGCGGATGACAGGGATGAGTGCCGCACCATTTTAAAAAATGCGATCGCTCTTTCTCCCGTTCATCAGGTTCTTGTGGAAAAGAGCGTCAAAGGATTCAAGGAGATCGAGTATGAGGTGTTAAGGGATTCGAACGATACCGCCATAACGGTCTGCAACATGGAAAATATTGATCCTGTAGGAATACACACGGGCGATTCGATCGTCGTATGCCCTTCGCAGACGCTTGCAAACAAAGAGTATCAGATGCTTAGAAGTTCGGCACTTAAGATCATACGCGCCCTCAAAGTGGAGGGCGGATGCAACGTTCAGTTTGCGCTCGATCCGAAGTCATTTGACTACTATCTGATAGAAGTGAACCCGAGAGTGTCAAGGTCTTCGGCACTTGCTTCAAAAGCGAGCGGATATCCGATAGCAAGAGTGTCTGCCAAGATAGCTGTCGGAATGCATCTCGAGGAGATAGAACTTGCGAACACAGTTGCCGCTTTTGAGCCGTCAATGGACTATGTCGTGACGAAGATGCCGAGATTCCCGTTCGACAAGTTTACCGACGCCAGCAACAGTCTCGGCACCCAGATGAAGGCTACCGGAGAAGTTATGAGCGTAGGACGGACCATAGAGGAGAGCCTGCTTAAGGCCGTCAGAAGTCTCGAAGCCGGAGCGTTTCATCTTCACATCGATAAATTTGATAACAGCACGGTAAAAGAACTCGAGGAGTATATACGGACCGGTACCGATGACAGGATATATGCCATTGCGCAGATGCTCAGGAACAAAGAGAGTGTAAAAGACATATCCGCGCTTAGCGGAATAGATGTATTCTTTATCGAGAAGTTCCGTAACATCGTTGAGATGGAGGCGAAGCTTTCCGGCGCACCGGATGACCTTTCGGTTCTGTATGAGGCAAAGCGCATGGGATTTTCCGACAAGGAGATCGCCGTACTGTGGCACAAAAGCGCGAAGGATATATTTGATATAAGGAAGCAAAACGGCATAATGCCGGTATATAAGATGATCGATACGTGTGCCTCCGAGTTTGAGTCATATGTGCCGTATTTTTATTCCACATATGAGAGCGAGAACGAGTCACAGATATCCGATAAGAAGAAGATAATCGTACTCGGATCGGGGCCGATACGTATAGGCCAGGGCGTCGAATTCGATTATTCCACCGTGCATGCGATCATGACGATCAGGGGACTCGGATATGAGGCTATCATCATTAACAACAATCCCGAGACCGTTTCAACAGACTACACCACAAGCGACAAGCTGTATTTCGAGCCTCTGTGTGTGGAGGATGTCGTAAACATCATAGATATGGAACAGCCTGAAGGTGTCATCGCGATCCTCGGAGGCCAGACCGCTATCAATCTTGCGGAGCCGCTTCTTGAGTACGGCGTCAGGATCATAGGAACCGACTGCGAGGCTATAGAAAGAGCGGAGAACAGGGATGCCTTTGAACGCGTATTGAAAGAACTTGATATTCCCCAGCCCAAAGGCATGGCGGTGACAAAAGTTGAAGACGGTGTGGCAGCCGCACGTGACATAGGTTATCCGGTCCTTGTCCGTCCGAGCTTTGTACTCGGAGGAAGGGCCATGCAGATAGTGTCCAAGGAAGAGGAGATGCGGCATTATCTGAAGACTGCCGTTGAGATCGATGAGGACAAACCGGTGCTCGTCGACAAGTATATCAAGGGTAAGGAAGTGGAGGTCGATGCGGTATGTGACGGTGTCAATGTGTTTGTCCCGGGCATAATGGAACTTGTCGAGCGCACAGGTGTACATTCCGGTGACTCAATAAGTGTGTATCCGCCATTCTCACTGTCCGATCAGGTAAAAGGTACGATACTTGAATATACGAAGAAGCTCGGCCTCGGGATAGGTATCATCGGACTGTTCAACATACAGTTCATAGTCGATGATGAGGACAGGGTATATATTATAGAAGTAAATCCCCGGTCATCGAGAACCGTCCCGTTCCTCTCCAAAGCCACGCATTATTCACTTGCTGATATAGCAACCAAATGCATTCTCGGTATCTCGCTCCGGGAACAGGGGATATTTACGATATATCCCGAAGAAAAAAAGAGATGGTGTGTCAAGGTTCCCGCATTCTCATTCTCAAAGCTTACGGGCATGGATTCATATCTGTCTCCGGAGATGAAATCGACCGGAGAGGCGATAGGATATGATGAAAAGCTTCACCGTGCCATGTACAAAGCACTTGTCGCATCGGGTATCAGGCTCAGGAATTACGGTACCGTTATAGTGTCTCTCGCCGACGAAGACAAGCTCGAAGGGATGCCGCTGATCAAACGGTTTTACGATATGGGATTCAACATCGAAGCGACGAGCCTTACCGGGGAATACCTTAGAAACTACGGAGTGAAGACGCGTATCAGGAAAAAGCTTTCCGAAGGAAGTGAAGAGATACTTGATGCGATCCGCTCGGGAAATGTCGCGTATGTCATTAACAGCCGTGCGGTCCTGTCGGGCATTCATTATGTGGACGGAGCGGCGATAAGACGATGTGCTATCGAGAATAATGTAACGATATTTACGTCACTTGACACCGTAAGAGTGCTTCTCGATGTACTTGAAGAACAGACTATCAAAGTTTCAACGATCTTTTAGAAAAATCAAAAAAGGCGGACCGTGTTGTCCGCCTTTTATATAGTCTGTTCAAATCAGTATTCAGATCCACTTCTCGGAATGTGAGAACTCCTCGTAATATGCTTCGATAAATGCCAACAGTTTCTTAAACATAATATCGCCTCCTTTACATTTATGATGAGCTGTTTGTGAAGGTTTCCCCTCTTTCTGACTTAAGTGTACTTCTTTACAAAACGATAGTAAAATACATATAATAAAGGGGTCGCAATACCTAAAAGGTATGGTTGGTCCTGAATAACATGAGGAGGTAACATATATGGAACTTCGACATCTTCGTTATTTTCTCGCGGTATGCGAGGAAATGAACATCACAAAGGCCGCTGAAAAGCTCATGATAGCACAGCCTCCTCTGAGCAGGCAGATCAGGGATCTTGAGGAAGAGATAGGCACGCAGCTTTTTATAAGGGATCATCATAACTTAAGACTTACCGAAGAAGGAATACGATTCAGGACATATGCCAACCGTATAGTAACGCTTGCGGACCGTTCTGTTGAAGATATAAAGGAAATGCATACCGGACTTCGCGGGACGGTATATATCGCGGAGGTGGAGGGAAAAGCCCCGAGACTTGCGGCAACGTACATTTCCGCTTTCGGTTCAAAATATCCGCTTGTCCAGTACAACATCTGGAACGGGAACTCCGATGAAGTAACCCAGAGAGTCAGAAACGGACTTGCCGATCTTGCGATCATAATGGAGCCGTATGATCCGCAGGGTCTTCACAGCGAGGTCATATATAAGGAACCGTGGATCGCGATGTTTTCGTCGGAACACCCTCTGGCACGAAAAAAGGGTAATACGATAAGGCTCGATATGTTAAAAGATCATGATCTGATAATCCCTTCACGCGGATCGAGACTGCAGGAGATCAATGATTGGTTCGCGCCGGCCGGGATCACTCCGAGGATCAAAGCCAGAATATCAAATGCGACGATCGCATATGAACTGTGCCAGCAGAATGTCGGAGTCGCGATCTATCCCGCGGGTGCCGGAGACCTCATCCGCGGAGAGAATGTTCTTATAAAGAAGATAACACATCCGGAGCATACGGCCAGTTATGTACTGATATATTCCGATGAACATCCGCTCTCACCGGTAGCCGATAAGTTCATCGAATACATAAGATCGGAAGATTTCAAATTGAACTGATTGCACAAAAATTTAAAAACATAAAAAAGAGCATTTGTGAAATTGTGATATTGTCAAAGCCGTATCAGGGCAGTATAATCGCATCATAAAACAAGGGCGTTCGGAAAGACCGGACGCCCCTTTTTTTGGCAAAGAAGCCGCAGGAGATATCTCCGGCGGCTTTTCCTATTCAGGTTTGTTCATATGTTAACAGTGACAAAACACTGAATATGATGTTCATAACGAGGAGGTGGATGAGATGAGTAGTGAGATTATGGAGTTTGTGCAAAAAGAAGTGTACGGAGTATGGTTCCTGATCGGGGCCGCACTCGTCTTCTGGATGCAGGCAGGATTCGCGATGTGCGAAACAGGTTTTTCGAGAGCCAAGAACGCGGGCAATATTCTGATGAAGAACCTGATGGATTTCTGTATCGGTACGGTTGTATTTATCCTGCTCGGGTTCGGACTGTTTCTGGGCGAGGATGCACTGGGTGGATTCCTGGGGCTTCCCAACCTTGATATCTTTACGAACTATGCGGCGTTTGACTGGTCAAACTTTGTGTTCAACCTTGTGTTCTGCGCAACAACAGCGACGATCGTATCCGGAGCGATGGCGGAGAGAACACGTTTCATATCATACTGTGTATATTCGGCAGTTATATCTGCAGTGATATACCCGATCGAAGCGCACTGGACATGGGGCGGCGGCTGGCTGGCAGCAATGGGCTTTCATGATTTTGCCGGATCGAACTGTATCCATATGGTAGGCGGACTGTGTGCACTTATCGGTGCCGCGATGCTCGGTCCCCGTATCGGAAAATACGAGAAGGATGAAAACGGAAAGATCATTAAAGTAAACGCATTCCCCGGACATAACATTCCGATAGCAGCACTCGGTGTGTTCATTCTCTGGCTCGGCTGGTACGGGTTCAACGGTGCGGCAGCTACAAACCTTGATCAGCTCGGATCGATATTTGTAACAACGACCATAGCACCTGCGATCGCAACGGTCGTATGTATGATACTTACATGGGTCAAATACGGCAAGCCTGATGTATCGATGTGTCTGAACGCTTCCCTTGCCGGTCTTGTTGCCATAACCGCACCCTGTGATGTGGTGGACGTATACGGCGCACTTGCAGTCGGTGCTGTTGCCGGAGTGCTGGTTGTCTTCGGTGTATGGCTCTTCGATTATATTGTACGTGTTGACGATCCCGTCGGTGCATGTGCGGTACATTTTATAAACGGTATATGGGGAACTCTTGCGGTTGGTCTGTTCGCAACGGATACAACACCCACATATTCTCTTGCAGATGCAAACGGTGAGAAACTTCTCGGCCTGTTCTACGGCGGCGGAGTGAAACTTCTCGGAATACAGTTTATCGGACTTATTGCAACGGCAGCATGGACAGCTGTAACAATCTTCATAGCATTTACGATCATTAAAAAGACCCTCGGTCTTCGTGCATCGGCTGAAGAAGAGATAGAAGGTCTTGACATTACCGAACACGGTCTTCCGAGTGCATATTCCGGATTCTCGATCCAGGATATGACAGGTACGGTCATGGGTGTTAACGAGAACACGAACCTCGGCGAGAGCGCTTATGACAAAGCAACTGAAGCCCAGAAGAACGCATCCGTCAAAGTCATTAAGGAAGTTACCGTTCCCGCAGAAGGAAACGCATTCTATGATACGGGTATGCATAAGGTCTCGATCATAGCAAAACTGGCAAGATTCGATGCATTGAAGAAAGCCTTAAACGAACTCGGTGTGACCGGAATGACCGTTACTCAGGTTATGGGCTGCGGCATACAAAAAGGTGCCGGAGAGTACTACAGAGGAGTTGAGATGGATGCAACGCTCCTGCCTAAGATCAAGGTTGAAGTAATAGTATCGGGTATCCCTGTCGACTCGGTTATCGAGGCATCAAAGAAAGCCCTTTACACAGGTCATATCGGAGACGGTAAGATATTTGTTTATAACGTAACGAGAGTCGTCAAGATAAGGACAGGAGAAGAGAACTACGCAGCTCTTCAGGATGTTGAGTAATGGAAGAAAAGTGCGGTGTATTCGGAATAAAGAGCAGCCGCGAAGAAATGCTGGCGCATACAGTCTATTACGGGCTGTATGCGCTTCAACATCGCGGTCAGGAGAGTGCGGGTATAGTGGTAAATCATGCCCGTGATTTTTACTCTCATAAAGATCTCGGGCTGGTAGGTGACGTATTTTCCCGGGAGGTACTTGATCGTTTTCCCGCGGGTAATATCGCGATAGGGCACGTCAGGTACGGAACAACGGGAGGAAGCACACGGGTAAACTGCCAGCCGGTGGAGGTGCATCATCACAAAGGAAATCTCGCGCTGGCACATAACGGTAATCTGTCCAATGCCGCCGAGCTAAAGAAGAGGCTTGAGGAAGAAGGATCGATATTTCATACAACGAGCGATACAGAGATAATAGCCTATCTGATAACAAAGCACAGGCTCACATGTGACAGCATAGAAGAAGCGGTATCAGCCTCGATGACGGACCTGCACGGGGCGTATTCGCTTGTGATATCTTCACCGACGAAGATGATCGCCGTTCGTGACCCGTACGGGTTCAGGCCTTTGTGTTACGGAACGACACCTGACGGCTCGCACGTGATCGCATCGGAAACGTGTGCATTGTACAGCGTTGGAGCACGGTTTGTGCGTGATGTGGAACCGGGCGAGATAATCGTATTTGACGGAGATAAAGTCATCAGCCGCAGGGAACACTGCAATACCGCACCCAAGAGAGTGTGCATATTTGAATACATATATTTTGCACGTGCGGATTCGAGGATCGACGGGATAAGCGTGCACCGTTCAAGGCTGAAGCTCGGACGGATGCTGGCCCGGATAGCTCCTGTTGAAGCCGATATTGTTATAGGTGTACCCGACAGCGGTATCGACGCCGCACTCGGCTATTCTCAGGAGGCCGGCATACCTTACGGTAAAGGGCTTATCAAGAACAGATACATAGGCAGGACGTTTATATCACCGGCGAGTGAAGACCGGCATGACAAGGTCAGGATAAAACTGTCTCCGGTCCCGTCGGAGATCGAAGGAAAGAAGATAATCCTCATTGACGATTCGATAGTCAGAGGCACTACGATGGGGGAGATAATAAGGATGCTCCGCGAGGCGGGTGCAAAGGAAGTTCATATCCGGATATCCGCACCGGAATTTTTGCATCCGTGTTATTACGGTACGGACGTTGATTCACAGGAAAATCTTGTGGCCTGTCATCATACGGTTGATGAGATATGCACCATGATAGGAGCCGACAGTCTGGCATTTCTTCCCGTCGGATCACTTGAAGAGATATCCGGAAAAGACGACTATTGCAGTGCCTGTTTTGACGGAGAATATCCCGATTAAAAATCAGATTGGTATTGTATATTATCCAAAATGCCGGATAGTGGTATAATAAGAGTCGTGGTTTTCTTATTGAATGATCATAAACGGCACGGTTTTCGATGTATAGAAAGATAATATGCAATACAAAGGGAAAGAGATATCAGCTGAACTTATGACAAAAGTGATGCAGTGCAGGAACGCGGAAGAATTAATAAAGCTTGCCGGGGAAAACGGCATCGAGGTGTCCAAAGAGGAGGCGGAGGCTTTCCTTGATGAATATGCAGACGTTGAACTGGATGAAAAAATGCTGGATCAGGCCGCCGGGGGAAGTCCGTACAGTTGTCCGGAAGAACACCTCAAAATTTGTAGCAAAGATGGTTTCGCTAAACCGGAGAGCGTCAAAGACAGGAACAGGAATGATGAGTAACCCGTAAGATTGATAAAATGTATTGACAACCGGTTGAAAAGAGTATATATTATCGAAACGTAAAGAGCAAAGGTGCTTTGGTTTTGGCCGAAGTACCTTTTTCTTTATTTTATGACGTATGCAAAGGCGCATTTACCCGTCATGGGCGAATGCGCCTTTTGTGTTAATGACAATATTAAGGAGGAGAACACTATGGAAAAAAACATTCCCGAACTGTTCGGAAGCAGCGTGTTTACCGACAAGATCATGAGGGACAAACTCCCGAATGATATGTACAAGGCATTGAGGAAGACTATCGACAACAATACGCATTTGGAACTTGATGTCGCAAATGCGGTGGCCGTGGCTATGAAGGAGTGGGCAGTAGAGAACGGAGCAACACATTATACTCACTGGTTCCAGCCGATGACAGGGTATACGGCTGAAAAGCACGACAGCTTCATATGCCCCGTTGATAAGGGTGAAGTCATAATGGACTTTTCCGGTAAAGAACTCGTAAAGGGTGAGCCTGATGCTTCAAGTTTTCCTTCGGGCGGAATACGTGCCACGTTCGAGGCAAGAGGATATACGGCATGGGATCCCACGAGCCCGGCGTTCATTAAGGACGGCACACTGTATATCCCCACGGCATTCTGCTCGTACAGCGGTGAAGCTCTCGACAAAAAGACTCCGCTCCTTCGATCGATGGATGCCATCAGTCGTGAAGCCGTTAAGGTATTAAAGCTTCTCGGCAAAGATGATGTGACCAACGTTCTTACGACAGTAGGACCCGAACAGGAATATTTCCTGATAGACATCGAAGACTACAAAAAGAGAAAAGACCTGATATTTACCGGAAGAACACTTCTCGGTGCTCCCGCTCCGAAGGGTCAGGAAATGGATGATCATTACTTCGGAAACTTAAGGACAAGAGTTGCCGCATACATGCATGATCTCGATGAGGAATTGTGGAAGCTCGGCATCCCGGTCAAGACAAAGCACAACGAGGTTGCACCTTGCCAGCATGAGCTTGCTCCGGTATTTGATACCACGAACATTGCGGTGGATCACAACCAGCTGACAATGGAGATCATGAAGAAAGTCGCCGAAAAGCACGGATTTGCATGCCTGCTTCACGAGAAGCCGTTCGCGGGCATTAATGGATCCGGTAAGCATAACAACTGGTCGCTTTCCACGAATAAGGGTGAGAACCTGCTTAACCCGGGCAAGACTCCCGGTGAGAACACGCAGTTCCTTCTGTTCCTGTCGGCAGTTATCCAGGCGGTTGATGATTATGCCGATCTTCTGAGACTGTCCGTTGCCAGTGCCGGCAATGATCACAGACTCGGAGCTAACGAGGCTCCTCCCGCGATCATATCGATGTTCCTCGGTGATGAGCTCAACTCCGTCATAGATGCGATCGAAAAGGACGAGTATTTCAGTAATGCCGAGAAGGTCACGATAGAGACCGGAGCAAAGGTCCTTCCTCATTTTGCAAAGGATACAACGGACCGTAACCGTACATCACCTTTTGCATTTACGGGAAACAAGTTTGAGTTCAGATCCCTCGGTTCATCTCTTTCAATAGCGGGACCGAACATAATGCTCAATACCGCAGTTGCGGAATCTCTGAGTCTTTTCTATGAGAAACTCAAAGATACACCGAAGGACAAGATGGATGAAGCGGTTCATGCACTTGTAAAAGAGACGATCACAAAGCATAAGAGGATCATATTCAACGGAAACGGTTATACACAGGAATGGGTTGATGAAGCTGCCAAGAGAGGACTCTATAATCTGAAGGCCACACCCGATGCAATGCCAGCCCTTATCGCAGACAAGAACGTGAAGATGTTCATCAAGCATCAGATATACACGGAGACCGAGCTTCAGTCCAGGTATGAGATCAGGATAGAGAACTATACCAAGACACTTCATATCGAAGCCCTTACGCTCAAAGATATGATACAAAAGCAGTTCGCTCCTGCACTGATGGACTATATCGACGATCTGACCCAGTCGATACTCGCTAAGAAGGAACTCGGTATCGATGCGGCAGCGGGCACCCAGACCGAACTTGTGAAGAAACTTGCGAAAATATACGACGATGTCGTAAAGGCAACCGTTAAGCTTGATGAGGATACGACCAAAGCCGAGAAGATGGAAGAGGATATAGATAAAGCCAAATTCTATCACGAGGTCATCGTATCCGATATGGAAGATATCAGAACAGTCGCGGATACGGCAGAGCCGCTCATCCCCGAAGGATACCTTCCTTACCCTACCTACGAGCAGATGCTTTTCTACGTATAGCAGGCAGGGGCATACAATCTTTAATTTACCGGGAGGAAGAGTAACATGTGCTCAATAATGGGATATTTGGGCAAAACACTGACAGTTAATGATCTGAAACCGTTTCTTGAAAGGACAGCCTCACGCGGACCGGACATGGAGAGATTTGCAACGCGCAACGATGCGATACTCGGCTTCTTACGTCTGTCGATCATGGGGCTGTCCGAAGAAGGGATGCAGCCGTTTGAACATAACGGGAACATGATCGTATGTAACGGCGAGATATACGGGTTCAGAAAAATAAGGGAGGAACTGATACGGAAAGGATACTCGTTTCAAAGCGACAGCGACTGCGAGATCCTGCTCCCCATGTATGAACTGTACGGAACTGATATGTTCGCGATGCTTGATGCGGAATACGCGTGCGTCATATATGACGCAAAGAAAAAAGCGCTTATAGCGGCAAGAGATCCGATCGGCATCAGACCGCTGTTCTACGGATATACCGAGAACGCCGAGATCGTTTTTGCGAGCGAAGCCAAGAACCTTACGGGTATTACAGGAAGGATATATCCTTTCCCTCCGGGCTATTACTATAAGGACGGCAGCTTCATACAGTACCGTGATCCTGCAAAAGTGACGGAAATGATCACGGATGATCTTGAAACAGTATGTCAGAACATTCACGACAAGCTTGTCGAGGGGATCAGAAAGCGTCTGGATTCAGACGCACCGCTCGGTTTCCTTCTGTCGGGAGGACTCGATTCGTCACTCGTGTGTTCCGTATCTTCGAAGATATTAGGCAAGCCGATCAGGACTTTTGCCATCGGCATGAGAAGTGATGCGATAGATCTGAAGTATGCAAAGGAAGTCGCCGATTACATCGGATCCGATCACACCGAAGTGATCATAACGGAAGATGATGTCATAAAAGCGCTGCCTGAAGTCATACACCTGCTCGGAACATTTGACATCACGACCATACGTGCTTCGATCGGAATGTATCTGTGCTGCAAGGCGATACATGAGCAGACGGATGTAAGGGTCATACTTACCGGAGAGATCTCCGACGAGCTGTTCGGATACAAGTATACCGATTTTGCACCTGATGCCGCGGCATTTCAGGAGGAGGCCGAAAAGCGCATAAGAGAGCTGTATATGTACGATGTACTGCGCGCTGACAGATGTATTTCGGTCAACTCGCTTGAGGCCAGAGTTCCTTTTGGGGATCTTGATTTTGTCTCGTACGTAATGAGCATAGATCCCGAGATGAAACTAAACAGATATAACAAGGGAAAATATCTGCTGCGTCATGCTTTCAGAGGCAGTTATCTTCCCGAGGATATACTGATGCGTGAGAAGGCGGCATTTTCCGATGCAGTGGGTCATTCCATGGTGGATTACCTGAAGGAATATGCCGAAACGAAGTACACGGACAGCGAATTTAACGAGCTCAGTGCCGGATATGTACATGCGAGACCGTTCACAAAGGAGTCGCTTCTGTACCGGGAGATATTTGAGAGCTTTTATCCCGGTCAGTCGGAGATGATCGTTGATTTCTGGATGCCGAACAGCAGCTGGGAGGGATGCGATGTTAATGATCCTTCTGCCAGAGTGCTTTCCAACTACGGCGCCAGCGGAGATTGAGGAAACGGTGAGGTGGCTATGGTCAAGTATGTATTTGTTACCGGCGGCGTTGTATCGGGTCTGGGCAAAGGCATAACCGCATCATCACTCGGAAGGCTTTTAAAGACCAGAGGTTATCGCGTGACGATGCAGAAGTTCGATCCGTATATTAATGTCGATCCCGGAACTATGAATCCTATCCAGCATGGAGAAGTGTTTGTGACGGATGATGGAACCGAGACGGACCTCGATCTCGGTCATTATGAGAGATTCATCAACGAATCGCTCGATCGCAATTCAAACGTCACAACCGGAAAGATATATCAGACGGTACTGAACAGGGAACGCCACGGAGATTACGGCGGCGGGACCGTTCAGGTCATTCCGCACATAACGAATGAGATCAAGGACAGATTTCATAAAGAGAAAGAATCCGATGAGGTCACGATATCGATCATAGAGATCGGGGGAACCGTCGGAGATATTGAAAGTCAGCCTTTTCTGGAGGCTATCAGACAATTTCAGGTTGATATCGGAAGGAATAATTCCGTTATCATACATGTTACTCTTATCCCATATTTGAAGGCTTCGGGCGAGCTCAAGACAAAGCCTACCCAGATGAGCGTCAAGACTCTTCAGAGTATGGGTCTGTGGCCGGATGTTATCGTATGCAGATCGGATCTTCCGATAGATGAGAGCATGCGGGAGAAGATAGCTCTTTTCTGTAACGTCAGAAAAGACAACGTTCTCCAGAATCTGGACGCAAGATCACTCTACGAAGTTCCGCTGATGCTCGAGGAGGAGCATCTTGCTCAGAGGGTATGTGAATGTCTCGGATTGCCCTGCCCGGAGCCGGATCTTAAGGCATGGATGAAGCTTACGGAGGACTTTGAAAATCCGAAATACTCCGTCACCATTGCCATTGTCGGAAAATATGTTGCACTTCATGATGCGTACCTGAGCGTTGTGGAAGCCCTTAAACACGGGGGCATAGCGAATCTTACGGAAGTCGTGATACGCTGGGTCGATGCCGAGAATGTATCGGCCGGAAACGCCGGAAAACTTCTTGACGGCGTCAACGGTATCATTGTTCCCGGAGGCTTCGGAAGCCGCGGGACGGAAGGAAAGATCGCCACAGCAGGCTATGCGCGAACACATGGCATTCCCTATCTTGGTATCTGTTTGGGAATGCAGCTAGCGATAGTCGAGTTCGCCAGGAACGTCTGCGGTCTTGCCGATGCAGCATCATCGGAACTGTCACCGGAAACAAAAAATCCCGTGATCCATATCCTGCCCGAAAAAGAGAACTTAGAGGATATCGGAGGTACACTCAGACTCGGGTCATATCCCTGCGTTCTGAAAGAAGGGACAAGATCATACAAACTGTACGGTCAGAGCACGATCACGGAACGTCACCGGCACAGGTATGAAGTCAACAACGATTACAGAGATGTCCTTACGGAACACGGCATGGTCCTGTCCGGGATGTCACCCGACAAAAGGATCGTCGAGATGATCGAGCTTTCGGATCATCCGTTCTTTGTTGCGACCCAGGCCCATCCGGAATTCAAGTCAAGACCGGATCAGCCTCATCCGCTCTTTACCGGACTGATCAGGGCCGCGCTTATGCAGAAAGGAGTAACATGTGATGAAAACACTTTATGAACCGCAATTCGAACATGACAGCTGCGGTGTAGGTTCCATCATAAATATAAACGGCAAGGCGGGTCATGACATAGTCAGCGACGCGCTTTCGATAGTTGAGAATTTAGAGCACCGCGCGGGAAAGGATGCCGACGGTGAAACAGGTGACGGCGTCGGAATAATGACGCAGATACCACATAAGTTCATGGTTAAGGCAGCGGCAGAGTCCGGGATCAGCCTGAAAGATGCCAGATCATATGCAGTCGGCATGTTCTTCTTCCCGGTCAGTGAACTCGCCAGAATGCAGGCCATGAAGATGTTTGAGATCATCTGTGCGAAGGAAGGTCTTCATTTTCTCGGATGGAGGCAGGTACCCGTAGCCGATGAAGTTCTCGGCAAGAGGGCACTCGATTCCAAACCTGGCATTTATCAGTGCTTTATCGACAGGCCGGCTGATATAAAGGATGATCTTGATTTTGACAGAAAACTGTATGTGACAAGGCGTGTGTTCGAGCATTCGAACGAGGATACTTACGTTGTGTCCCTTTCATGCCGCACAATAGTCTATAAAGGAATGTTCCTTGTGGGACAGCTGCGTACGTTCTTTGAGGACCTGCGCGATCCGGATTATGAATCGGCGATCGCAACGGTGCATTCGAGATTTTCCACCAATACGCGCCCTAGCTGGCTGCGTGCGCATCCCAACAGATTCATTGTACATAACGGTGAGATCAACACGATCCGCGGTAACGTGGACAAGATGGTCGCGAGAGAGGAAACGATCAGGGAGAGTTCTTTTACGGATGATGAGCTCGGCAAGGTCCTGCCTGTCATCAACGAGAGCGGATCCGATTCGGCCATGCTCGACAATGCACTGGAATTCATGATAATGGGCGGTATGGAACCCGCTCTTGCAGCGATGATACTCATCCCGGAACCTTGGGAGAACAACGATACCCTGACCGCCGAGGAGAGGGACTTCTATCAGTACTATGCAACAATGATGGAGCCCTGGGACGGGCCCGCATCGATAATGATATCCGACGGTGATGTACTTGCGGCGATCCTTGACCGTAACGGTCTGCGTCCGTCGCGTTACTACGTTATGAATGACGGAAGGCTCATTCTCTCGTCCGAGGTCGGAGTGCTCGATCTGGACGAGTCCGCGATCAGCGAAAAAGGGTGCCTGTATCCCGGCAAGATACTGCTTGCCGATACGAGAACACACAGGATATACACGGACCGTGAGACCAAGGACAGATACGCCGGAAGACAGCCGTACGGTGAGTGGCTTGATTCAAATCTTGTCAGGCTGTCGGAGCTTAAGATCCCGAACGAAGCGGTTCCGGCTGTCGAAAAGGAAGAGCTCGACAGACTCGAGAAGGCATTCGGATACACATACGAGGAATGCCGTGAGCGTATATATTCCTTGGCATGGAACGGCAGCGAACAGATAGGCTCAATGGGTGTCGACACTCCGCTGGCGGTACTGTCGAAGCAGTACAGACCTCTCTTTGACTATTTCAAGCAGCTGTTCGCACAGGTTACTAATCCTCCGATAGATGCGATAAGGGAGAAAATCGTTACCGCAACGTGCGTCTATGCGGGCCGTTACGGCGACCTGCTGCTCGATAAGCCTTCAAACTGCAATGTCCTTAAGATAAACAACCCCATACTCTCGGATCTTGATCTGATGAAGATCTCGCATCTGAGCAGGCACGGGATAGAAGTCGCCAAAGTTTCAACACTTTACTATAAGGGAACTCCGCTTGACCGTGCGCTGTCCAATCTCTTTGTCGAGGTTGACAGGGCATACAGGAAGGGCGCCAGCATACTGATCCTGTCAGACAGGGGTGTGGATGAAAATCATGTTGCTATACCTTCGCTTCTGTGCGTGTCGGCAGTTCACAACTATCTTGTCACTACCAAGAAATGCATGGCGATGTCTCTGATACTGGAGACCGGTGAACCGAGGGACGTACATCATTTTGCGACGCTGCTTGGCTTCGGTGCGTGCGCGGTCAATCCGTATATCGCACATGCGGTCATAAAAGAGCTGATCGATGACGGTATACTCATCAAGGATTACTATGCTGCCGTTTCGGACTATGACAGGGCTGTTCTTGACGGCATAGTCAGGATCGCATCAAAGATGGGTATATCCACGATACAGTCGTATCAGGGCAGCAGGCTGTTTGAGGCAGTTGGAATATCGGAGTCCGTGATAGAAAAATACTTTACAAGGACGGTATCGAGGATCGGCGGTATAGATATCGAGGATATAGCGGCGGCCACCGACAGACAGCATTCAAAAGCTTTTGATCCGCTCGGGCTTGCCTCGGATCTGAGCGTTGATTCCGTAGGTTTTCACAAGATGAGGAGCGGCGGCGAGCTCCACAGATACGATCCTCAGACGATCCACATGCTTCAGAGTGCGACCCGTGAAAATGATTATGAGAAGTTCAAGAAATATACGCAGATGGTGGACACGCAGGACAGCGGCTATATCAGGAGCCTGTTCGATCTGAAGTTCTCGGACAGACCTCTCGACCTGTCCGAAGTGGAAAGCGAAGAGGAGATAGTAAAGAGGTTCAAGACCGGTGCGATGTCATACGGTTCCATTTCCGAAGAGGCGCATACCGCGCTTACCGTTGCAATGAATCACCTTCACGGCAAGTCAAACAGCGGTGAAGGCGGCGAAAGCGATGAACGTCTCGAAAGTGCCGGAACGGCTGCAGACAGGAGTTCGGCGATCAAACAGGTCGCATCGGGAAGATTCGGAGTGACGAGCCGGTATCTGCTCAGTGCAAAAGAGATCCAGATCAAGATGGCACAGGGCGCGAAACCCGGTGAAGGCGGACATCTGCCCGGCAAAAAGGTTTATCCATGGATAGCCAAGACCAGACATTCCACGCCGGGAGTCAGCCTGATATCACCGCCCCCGCACCACGATATATATTCGATAGAAGATCTGGCACAGCTCATATACGATCTGAAATGTGCAAACAAAAAGGCCAGGATATCCGTAAAGCTTGTATCGGAAGCCGGAGTCGGAACGATAGCAGCCGGTGTTGCCAAAGCCGGTGCGGGTGTCGTTCTGATCTCGGGATACGACGGAGGTACAGGTGCGGCGCCCATCAGTTCCATTCATAACGCAGGACTTCCGTGGGAACTCGGTGTTGCGGAGACCCACCAGACGCTTATACAAAACGGACTGCGTGACAGTGTCGTGGTTGAGACGGACGGAAAGCTCATGAGCGGAAAGGATGTTGCCATCGCGGCAATACTCGGTGCCGAAGAGTTCGGATTTGCAACGGCTCCTCTTGTAACGCTCGGATGTGTCATGATGAGAGTGTGCAATCTCGATACCTGTCCGATGGGAATAGCCACTCAAAATCCCGAGCTCAGAAAGAACTTTACGGGAAAGCCCGAGTATGTTGAGAATTTTATGATCTTTATCGCAAGACAGCTGCGTGAATACATGGCAGCACTCGGAGTAAGATCCGTCGACGAACTTGTCGGACGTGGCGATCTTCTTGAAGTGAAGAAGGATCTTGAGGGTCATGCCGCCAAGCTAGATCTTTCCCGGATTACCGGAGAGAGCCTGCCTCTTAGTGCATCTTACACGAAAAAGAGGTCATATGATTTTGAACTTGATGAGAAAATTGACTCGAAGATACTCTCGGGCAAAAAGGGAATAAAGAAGTCGATAGAGACGGGAACCGCAGCTACCGTATCGTGCAAGGTTGAAAATACCGACAGGGCGTTCGGTACGATGGTCGGATCATACATTACGGGATGTCATCACAACGGACTGCGTGAGGATGCTGTGATGATCGAGTGCCGCGGTGCTGGCGGACAGAGCTTCGGTGCATTTATGCCGAAGGGCGAGACCGTTATCCTTACAGGAGATGCCAATGATTATTTCGGCAAGGGACTGTCCGGCGGAAAGCTTGTGATCAAGGCTCCCGATGATGCGTCATACGGTGCAGAGAACAATATCATCATCGGAAATGTTGCACTCTACGGTGCGACTGCGGGAGAAGCATATATCGCAGGTATGGCCGGGGAGAGGTTCTGCGTCAGGAATTCGGGTGCAAAGAGCGTTGTCGAAGGCGTCGGTGAGCATGGCTGTGAATATATGACAGGCGGAATTGCACTCATTCTGGGTGTTGTCGGCAAGAACTTTGCTGCCGGCATGAGCGGCGGTATCGCTTATGTGCTTGACGAGAACAATACGCTATATCGAAACCTCAATAAAGAACTGGTGCTGATGGAGAGCGTGGAAGAAAAGGAAGATGTGGAGACCATACGCTCGATGATCGAAAAGCATCTGGAACTGACAGGTTCAAAGAAAGCGGAAATGATACTGGGATCGTTTGACGGGTATATCCCTAAGTTTAAGAAGATAATACCCGAAGAATACAAACGAGTTATAAGCGGCGCGAACAGCGAGGGGGTATGATCATGGGAAAACCGACAGGATTTATCGAATACAGCAGATGTGATCTGGAAGACATATCTCCCAAAGAGAGGATCAAAAACTTTGACGAGTTCCATATACCGCTTCCGGAAGATGTCAGAAGGCAGCAGGCGGCAAGGTGTATGGCATGCGGTGTGCCCTTCTGTCAGGCGGGTGTCATGATATCCGGCATGGCATCGGGATGCCCGCTACACAATCTCGTTCCGGAGACAAACGAACTCGTATATCGCGGCAACTATAAGCAGGCATACTTAAGGCTTGCCAAGACCCACAGCTTTCCTGAATTTACGGGAAGAGTGTGTCCGGCGCTGTGTGAAGCCGCATGCACGTGCGGATATGTTTGTGAGGCCGTAACGACAAGGGACAATGAAAAGGATATCATAGAATATGCTTTTGAACACGGTCTTGTTGAAGATACACCTCCGCGCATCAGAACGGGAAGAAAAGTGGCTGTTATCGGAAGCGGCCCCTCCGGGCTTGCGTGTGCCCAGCTTCTGAACAGAAGGGGGCATTCGGTAACGGTGTTTGAACGCTTTGACAGGCCGGGAGGACTGCTGCGCTACGGCATCCCCAACATGAAGCTTGACAAGAGGATCGTTGATCGCCGTATTTCGGTGATGGAAAAAACGGGCATCGAGTTCCGCTGCAATGTAAATGTGGGTGAAGATATCACGGCAAAAGAGCTCCTGAAGCAATATGACAGGGTCGTTCTGTGCTGCGGTGCATCAAAACCGAGAGACATAAATGCACCCGGGCGGGACGCAAAGGGTATCATGTTTGCGGTTCCGTTTCTTCGCGAAGTGTCCCGGAAGATCATGGACAGCGATTATGATTACAAAAAGGTCATCAGTGCGAAAGACTTTTCTTTCGGCAGCATGAAAGGCAAAAAAACAGTTGTCATTGGCGGAGGCGATACGGGAAATGACTGTGTGGGAACGAGCATCAGACTCGGCGCATCTTCTGTTGTACAGATAGAGATGATGCCTCCCGCACCAAAGGAGAGGGCCGACTCGAACCCGTGGCCCGAATGGCCCAAAGTGCTCAAGACCGACTACGGCCAGCAGGAGGCGATCAGCTGCTTCGGAAGCGATCCGAGGATATTCTCAACAACCGTTACCGAATTTGAGAAGAATGACAGCGGCGAGCTGACGGGAGTCAAGACTGTACAGCTTAAACGCTGTGTTGCTTCTGACGGCAGGGTAAGCTTTGAACAGGTGGAAGGAAGCGAAGATCACCTGGAGGCTGATTTTGTGCTCATAGCAGCCGGATTCCTGGGCAGTGAAGAATATGTCACGGGTGATTTTGAAGTAAAAGTCAGCCCGAGGGGAAACGTGGAAACATCCGAGGGCGGATATGCCACAAACATCCCCGGCGTGTTTACGGCCGGCGATATGCATCGCGGTCAGTCGCTCGTTGTGTGGGCGATCGCTGAAGGCAGAGCGGCAGCGTCTGCAGTGGATGAATCGCTGATGGGTTATACCAACCTTGTGTAAAGGCGGCTCCTCTTTCCAGCATCGGATGGGTGTGGTATCATCACATTATTATGAAAAGAGGACGATACCAGATAAGCTATATCACCAATATCAAGACGGTGTTCCTGATGCTCATCATCCTGTGGCACAGCTCACTTCCTTATGAGGGCAACCCGTTCTTCACGGAGAGGGCATCAGTCACATGGAACGTGGCGGCTTTTACCGGGGGACTGTTTAATGTCACGCTTATCTCAGGTTATGTTTTCTGCTCGGGATACCTGTATGCACGTTCTCTGAAACATAAAGACAGAACAGTTTTTATGATGATAGTGGAGAGAGCGGAACGCCTTCTGACTCCGTATTATACTTACGGTATTGTGCTCCTGGTTCCCGTTTATACATTTCTGGATATCAATTCCTTCGGACGCCCGGTGCATTCCGGGCTGGCCGAGGGGTATAAAACAATGCTGCTCGGACAGTTTTCGGATTATCTGTGGTTTTTCTGGATGCTGTTCTGGGTGGCGTTATTTTTCATTCTGATATCTCCTCTCGTAAAAAAGAACCACCCGGCAGCGGTATTTGTGATCACGCTGGCCGCCGCTGTATGTGTGGATCTCTTCCTCGCTGATTTTCCGTATTTCAAGATCAGTCAGACGGCACCGTATCTCATATGCTACTTTGAAGGCGCTCTTGTTTATACATATGAAGATAAGATCAGAACGATCGGCGTAAACACGAAGCGAATCGCTATGGCAGTGCTGTTTGCGATACTTGTCCTGTTTGTGATTTTTACTCCGTCATTTTTCGGTGTATATGATATAGTAAGACCTATAGGAGCTCTGTTTGATTATTTCCTGTTTGTCCTGCTTGACGATAACAGAGTATGGGCACGCATCAGCGGATCAAAGCTGTACGGGTTTTTGAAAGAATACAGGATGGACCTGTATCTTCTGCATATGCCGTGGTCATATGTGACCTTCAGACTGTTAAAACCATACATCGAAAATATCCCGTGGCTGTGCATAACTGCAGGATTCCTGTTAACCATGGCGACAGCTTATATTCTTGCGAAGCTGAAGATCCTGATAATATCGGGGATAAGGAAGGATTCTGATGGATAAAAAGACCGGAACACTCATAAAACAGATCACACGGCCGTTTTCGCTGTTCATGCTGATCTTAACGATCGTTAACGCGGCGGTTCTGGCGCTTTTTTCCATATCCTATTATGTGGGCGAGGAGAAACGTGACGGTTCAAGACTCGGTAAGAATGCGGCACTCGAATTCGAGGCTTATGAGAGCCTTGACTGGCTTCTTGACTACTGGGTACAGCATCATGCCGATATGGATCTTGTGTATGATGATCAGGCGGCTCTTGATGCGATGGAGCAGACTCTTCGTGACAAAGTTCCCGGTATGGGCGAGATGATCTCTGTTACTGACGACATGATCGGGAAGATGGATGACGAGAGCAGGAAGCTGTATGCGGAGCTTTGTTACAGCACGCTCTGCCGCGAATTTGATAAGATGAAGCAGACGCACGAGCCGCTGTTTCTGTACAGTTTCAGGATCGTTGACGGCAAAATGTTCTTTTTTGTAACCGGGACGATGGAAGATGAAAAGAGGATAAGCGAAGGGGGAGATATATTCGAACTCGGCCTGGCAGTTGATTACATACCCGGAGTATATCCGGTCATGGATAAGATCATAGAAACGGGACAGCCCGTTGATAAAATGGAACTGTCGAGAGGCAAAGGTGCCGATAGGAGCGTGATACATACCTTTTCACCCGTGTACGGCAAAAACGGTATGTCGGCAATCGTCGGAGTGTCCTACAGATCTTCACAGCTGATCAGCCAGGCTCTTCGTATGATGGAGACTATGCTCGCGATCTCTGTTCTCTTTTTTGCAGTGATGATGATCGTCGTGATACGTCATATCCGGAATATAGTGATCGAACCTCTTGATAAAGAGACAATGATCATCGGCGAATATGAGAACACAAAGGACAGCAGGGCCGCGTCGGTACAGCTGGATTCGATAAAGACGAATAACGAGCTGGAAAGGCTTGCAGCAAGCTTTTCGTCAATGGTCACAGAACTGGACCGTTATGTTGAAGAGATCAGAACAGTCACTGCCGAAAAAGAGCGTATCGGAGCCGAACTGTCCGTTGCAACAAGGATACAGGCAGATATGCTCCCGAGCGATTTTCCCGCATTTCCCGACAGGAAGGAGTTCGATCTGTACGCCGGCATGACCCCTGCCAAAGAGGTTGGCGGTGACTTCTATGACTTTTTCCTTGTTGATGACGATCATATCGCACTCGTCATGGCGGATGTTTCCGGAAAAGGTGTTCCCGCTGCGCTGTTCATGGTCAGGGCGAAGACCATAATAAAATATCGGACTCTTCTGGGCGGAACGCTTTCGGAGGTTTTGGCTTTTGCAAATGAGCAGTTGTGTGAGCATAATGAATCGGAACTTTTCGTCACGATCTGGATGGCTGTGATAGAGATATCAACAGGAAAGGGAGTGGCAGCCAACGCCGGTCACGAGCATCCTGCGATAAAGCACAAGGATGGCAAGTGGGAACTTGCCGTATATAAGCACTCGCCTGCAGTGGCAACCATTGAAGGACTCAATTTTGCACAGCATGAATTCTGCCTTGTTCCCGGCGACAGCCTGTTTGTATATACCGACGGGGTAGCGGAAGCTACTGACAGCAGCGATAAACTGTTTGGCACCGAGCGTATGCTTTCCGCCCTTAACCGCGACGCTGACGCAGATCCTATGAACCTTCTGGAAAACGTCAAGACCGACATAGATGCTTTCGTCGGCAAAGCGCCGCAGTTTGATGATATCACGATGATGTGCTTCAAATATGAAGGTTCATCAAGTTTTGATTGACATTATCGCGGTAAATAGTATAATTTTATGAAGTGTGGATTGAATTTTGATAGTTCTTCCGCATGAGTGTGTGTCCGTAGCTCAGCTGGATAGAGCAACGGCCTTCTAAGCCGTGGGTCGGGGGTTCGAATCCCTTCGGGCATATAAAATGTAGGCAGGTTCTCCCCGCTTCGCGGGTCCCCCCTACGAACATATGGTGGGTATGGCGCAGTTGGCTAGCGCGCCAGATTGTGGCTCTGGAGGCCGTGGGTTCGAGTCCCACTATCCACCTTTCCGAGAAACCCCGTAAAATCAATGGTTTGCGGGGTTTTTCTTTGTACATAATAGTTGCAACAAGTTGCAACATAATCAGGGTTATCCTAAAACCTCGCGAATTCTATCACTCTCATCGTTAGTGGATATGGACCTGTTGTAATACCTGGTCATACTCGCTGTGGTGTGCCCTGAGAGTTTTTGAATTTCCTTTTCGTCAATGCCGGCATCATACAAGGCCGAAATGTTGTGAAAACGAATACCGTGCGACGAAAAGTACTTAACACCTGCTTTTTCACAGACTTTCCGGAGATTATCGTTGAATCTGTGAAGTCGTATGGGGGTATTGTCGCCTTTTGACGGTAGAAGCCAGTCAGAGTCGGGATACATATCGAATAGTTCTTGTATGACCTTTATAGCGCGTTTTGACAGCGGCTGTATTCTTTTTCCTGCCTCCTGCTTGCCTTTCATGATGTCTACGCGTTCCGAATGTCGGTTGACGGTATCGGTTTTAACATCAATCATCTGATGTCCGATATAGACGGTCTTATTGTCGAGGTTAACGTCTTCTTTGTATAGGGCTCGAAGCTCCCCGATGCGGATATCTAGACAGAACATAAGCTCGATAGCCTTGATGTAGACGGTAGGCTTCATATCCTCACAAACCTGGAGAATCTTTTGCCTTGCTTCATCTGTATAAACGCCATTCCACTTATCAACTTTAGGAGCAAACCTTAAATGCCGAGTGGCTATGTTGCTTGCCTTAGTACATGAAACATTTTTTACGATGGCATAGTCGAATACAGCATTTACAACCGTTTTTACGTTACGGAATGTCGATTGTTTCATGTGGCATCCAGCTGTTAGCATCTTGTAATGAGCAGCAATTTGCTCGGGTAAAACGCTCTTTATTGGCATATCGAGCCAATCGCAGCTTGTCTCCTCAACATACTTACGCCAGTCTGCTTGGTAGTGAGATAGTGTTAGGTTACTAACGACTTTATTGATTGTGTAATCCTCTACCATTTTCTCGAACATCTCACGAACAGTTAACTCAGAAAAAGG
>JAILIS010000018.1 GCA_024695145.1 Lachnospiraceae bacterium | reverse complement strand
GAGCTTTTACAACGTTGCGACAGCAGAAGATGAGTACAGCAAAGGTCCCGGAGGCCGTCCGCAGCATTTCCATGAACGGTCGCACGGAGAGAGTTTTCTTGCCATGGCACAATACAATTTCAGGGGGAACGGGATATATCTTCTGGACGAGCCGGAAGCGGCGCTTTCCCCGCAAAGACAGCTGACACTGCTTCTTGAGATAGAAAGGTGTGCGCGAGAAGGATCCCAGTTTATAATAGTTTCCCACTCACCGATACTTCTCGGGATCCCTGATGCTGAGATATTAAGTTTTGATGAGGGCTGTGTGCATGCTCTTGAGTATGAGGAGACGGAAAGCTATCAGGTAACAAAGATGTTTTTAGAAAACAGGGATCAGATGCTCTCGCATCTTCTTGAGAAATAGTACTAAAATGCTGGCAGAATAGCCATCGGTGCCCCGGGTTTATAATTCACACAAAGAATATAACTATCCCGAGAACAAGGTTACATGCCTATTTACAGCGAAGATTTGTGATAATATATGTCAAAACACAGGAGAATATGAGGAGGAAAAATGACGAAAGAAGTAAGAAAAACACTGATCAAGGCACAACAGGGCGAACTTGACGGGGTCGAGACATATAAGATGCTCGCCGAAGTCGTTCATAACGAAGATGATGTAAAGGCATTTAAGGAACTTTCCGCCGATGAGGGAAGGCATGCGGCGGTATTTAAGAATTATACGGGCGAAGTGCTTAAGCCCAATAAAACACAGGCGTTTGCAGTGGCGGTACTTTATTCACTTCTCGGGAAGAAGATACTTTATCCTCTGATAGCAAAGTTTGAATATGCCGCAATACCCGGATATGAAGAGCTTATGAAGGATTATCCCGAAGTGGAGACTGTCAAGGATGATGAAAAGCGGCACGGGGATACATTGAACGGTCTTCTCGAGAACGGACAGTTTAATGACAGGCCAAAGCTTCCGTATGTATGTGCAGCGTTGGCAGCGATATTCATTGCAAGGTTATTCCGGAGAAGATAAATCAGGCAAAAAAGGAGAGGTAGAGGTTATGGGAAAGAAGATTGTAGTTGTTAATGCAGGCCCGAGGACAGGATGGAATACGGACATACTCCTTAATGAAGCGGCAGACGGTGCAAAGGAAGCCGAGGCCGAGATAGAGAGGTTTGACCTCTTCCGGCTTGATAAATATACGGGATGTATTTCATGTTTCGGGTGTAAGAGAGAGAATTTCAAAGGCCATTGTGTATGCAAAGACGGCCTTACGCCGGTACTTGACGCAATAAGGGAGTCGGACGGACTTATCATCGGATCCCCCAACTACCTATCGAATGCTACGGCATCTTTCAGGGCACTTTATGAAAGACTCATATTCCAGAACCTTACATACAATGCCCAGACACCGTGTTGTAATGAAAAGAGGATACCTGTCCTTTTTATCATGACGAGCAATGCACCGGATACGGCATATACTGAGCTTTTAAACAGTTACAAGCAGACCTTTGATATGTTTGTAGGCCCCTGTGATGTACTTGTAAGCGGAGAGACACTTCAGGTAGATGATTACAGTAAGCTTGACTGGGAATGGACAATGTTCGATCCGGTAAAAAAGCATGAACGAAGGGAGACGGTATTTCCGACAGAACGCAAGAAAGCCTATGATATGGGATCGGCACTTGCCAAGAAAGACGTGGGATAATACTGAAGGCAGGACAGATGATAAACGAGAAAGTATACAAATGGCTTAAAGATAAAGGATTTGAAGACCGCATAACGGAACATAGTGAAACCATTGATACTGTTGAGCATGCGGCACAGCAGATAGGCTGCAGTGAAGCGGAGATAGCAAAGACATTGTCCTTTATCGTGGATGAAAAGCCGGTGGTTGTTGTCATGGCCGGAGACGGTAGGGTCAACAGCTCCAAGTTCAAGGCGCTGTTTCATACAAAACCGAGCATGGTCCCAAGAGACAGGGTAGAAGAGCTTATCGGTTTTGTGCCTGGAGGTGTATGTCCCTTTGGCGTTCCAGAGAATATACCCATCTGGCTTGATGTATCGATGAAAAGATTTGCCTATGTGCATCCGGCGGGCGGAAACGAGTACACATCGGTTAAGCTTACATGCGATGAGCTTGAAGTAGCATCTGACGCTGTAGGATGGTGCGATGTCTGCAAAGGATGGGAAGCTGAATAATACAGAAAATAGAGAACGATATAAAAACGCCGCCACTGGTATCCTGGTTGTAACCCCCAAGGAAATCCGGATGACGGTGTTTTTGTGCACATAAGAAATCGCTTAATTTTAAAGCTTTAACAATTTAGTAATATCATCAAACAGCTGATAACACAAGATTTTTCGAAAAAAACTATCGAAAGCCTTGAAAATACAGCGTGTATATGGAGCATACGGGATTCGAACCCACGACCTCTTCGTTGCGAACGAAGCGCGCTCCCAGCTGCGCCAATGGCCGAAATGGAACCAGCAGGACTTGAACCGTGACCCTCTCCACGTCAAGAAGATGCTCTCCCAGCTGAGCTATGGTTCCGGTTATGGAGCATACGAGGCTCGAACTATCGTATCTCG
>JAILIS010000031.1 GCA_024695145.1 Lachnospiraceae bacterium | reverse complement strand
GTTAATAAGTCCCGTGGTTGTTGCGTTTGTGTATTCCTGGCATCTGTTTCCGGTCAGCAGGAAATGGAGGTAATCCGGCATCATCAGCATACTGTCGGCCGCATCGAGCGTTTCCGGCTCGGTCTTCTTTGCCGCCATAAGTTGAAATATCGTATTGTATATTGCCCTCTGAATACCGGTCCTTGCGTAAAGCTCATCCTCAGGTATAAGAGAGTATACTTCCCGGTCCATACCTTCGGTCCGGCTATCCCTGTATGCATATGTCAGAGCGACCGTCTCTCCCTTTTCGTCAATGAGCGCGTAATCAACCCCCCATGTGTCAATACCCATGGAAACAGGGATCTTCCCGGCTTCCTTACATGCACGCATACCGGCTGTGATCTCTTTTTTGAAACGGTCCGTATCCCATACCCTGTGACCGTTTATTTTCTCATTTTTGTTTTCAAACCTGTATATCTCTTCTATGACGATATGGTCATCTTCCATGTGGGCAAGTATATGTCTTCCCGAGGATGCTCCCATATCGATCGCAAGATAGTATTTTGTATTCATTATCCGACTCCTTTCAAAAGATATTTAAGGACTGTCCCATTCGTTCAATCCCAGACGCTGCCGCCTCTTTGCCTCCTCAAGACTGATCATTTCTGGGTCTTTGCTGAGATAGTCGGACAGTTCGGAAAGACCCTCGCCCGTCAGATTATCCACCTCGAAAATCCTGTCGCATCCGGCATTTTCCATCCACAGTCTTATCATAGGGACGTTGGCCAGAGGAGAATCCTTTTTTGTTATTATCCCTATAAGAGGTCTGGATATGAACGTATGCAGACTGGCTCCGAAAAGATTATAGGGTTCGTCCGCAGACTGTACTATGGCTACAACATCTGCTTCGAAGGAAAAGCAGGCCAGTCCGACTGAAAAATGCTTCGATTCCGCATATTCACCGGGAGAATCGATCATATTTCCGGAGATGTTCGTATATTGGGTTTTTGTATAGCGGGGACTCTCGCCCTTAAGAGCCTGGGCAAGGGTTGTCTTGCCGACTTCGCTCCTGCCCATAAGAAACACTTTCTTCATAAGCCGTTTAAGGTGCCGTTCCGAAAACTTCAGAAACGGTAAAGCCGAGGTCATTTTTGAAACACTCAACAGTCGATCTGACAGCTGTCGTAACCTGTGTCAGATCACCTGTGATGATAAGTGACCCGTTAAAACGATCCATAAACCCCAGTTGAACGTTTGCGGATTTGATGGCAATATCCGCTGCCGCGATCACAGCTTCCCAGGGAGTAAAACGTATGATCCCGACAGCTTCCCCGAAATGATCCTCTCCTTCATGAACGCCTATGTTAAGACCAAGATTGACATAGACACTGTTGTCCATCGGAGTAAAGACATGTGCCATACAGATCTCTTTACCGGGAATTCGAAGCCTCGTCATACGGAGTCTTGTTCCCTTAAGACTGTTATAGTCCTGTCCGAATACTTTTTCGAGAACTCTTACGGCGTCCATCGGGTCCGGCTCCTACTTCTGGGTGACGGGGCAGACAACATACCCCATTACGTTACTGAAATAATCAACGATCTCGGTAAGAGCGGATCTGATATCGGATATCTCGCCCGTGATGATAAGTGTTCCGGTAAATCTGTCGGCAAAACCGAGATAGATGTCACCGCTCTTGAGCGCGATATCAGATGCGATAACAGCAGATTCCGGAGGGGTCATGTTCATGATCCCTATGGCGCTGTTTGAATAATCAATCTGCGGATTAAGTCCGAGTTTTTGAAATATGACCGGTTCGGGACTGCCTATTATATGTGCGAACGTTATCTCTTTTCCCGCAACGGTTTCCTGTACTATTCTTATCTGATCGTTGTATTCGTTAGTCATTTGACGCTTTCCTTTGATCCTGACGGTTTTTATTGATTATATTACCGCATTCGGCTAAAGTCAACACAAAACCACAAATAGACAACACAAAACCACACAACCATCTATCAGAGATAGTAGATCGGCATGGCATCCCCTATTCCGAAACTCTCTCCGCTTTCAGCCTCACGCTCGAGGACCTGGGAGATCTTTTCATATTCGATCATGCCGGACACTTCTTCGGTAACGCCTGTAACGACAGCCGCCTTTTTAACGGTTCTTCCTGTCGTCCCCGTCTTTTTTGATGCTCTTGCCATACTGCTTTTTCCTACTGCCATGAGAAACCTCCTTATTATTGTATTTTATGATCTCTTTTGATAACTGCGCAAATTCGACTGCGCTGCGGGCGGACTTTTTGAATACCGAAACCGGGATCGAATTGTCTTCGGCCCATTCAACAGCGGAATCCACGTGGATCACGGTTTTAAATACCGGAATATCCGAATACTGCGACAATACATCGCATGTCTGTCTGTAATATTTCTTTCTCTCATCTACTTTTGTTATTAAGACCCCGAGCAACGACACGGGACAAAATCCGGATACACTGTCAAGAAAATCAAACATGTTCGCAAGCCCGAAGAGTCCCCACGGAGATGCCTCAACAGGCATGACGCAGTAATCGGATGCGGCAAGTATATTGATGACCCAGTTCCCGAGTGTCGGAGGCGCATCGATGAGTATATAATCATATGCTCCCTTTTCTTTTATGCCGAGAAGGCAGTTCGCAAGAACGAATTCTCTCTGCATCATCGTAAAGAGCCGGAACTCAACCTGGGACATAAGCGATGATGACGGGACAAGATCGAGCCCCCCGTATCTGGTCGAAACGATAAAATCAGCCAGGTCCGCTTTATCGCATATGGCTTCATACAGAGTTTTTCCGCTCTGTGCCATGGAAATTGTCTCTTCCTCCGAAAAATAAGAAAGAGTAAGATTCATCTGCATATCCCCGTCCAAAAGAAGAACCCGCTTTCCCGATGAAGCAAGTTCATATCCCAGATTTGCACATACCGTGGACTTGCCGCTGCCGCCTTTGTTGTTTGTAAAGCATATGACTGTTGTTTTCATGACCTATATTGTACCATCATAAGAGAAAACATTCAACAACAAACATAAAAAACACACAAAACCAAAAAGATAATGTGGAATTGTGTTGACTTTTCGTGCTGATGATAATATAATCCATCTCAGAAAGACAGGAAATCTTTTAAACATAAAGAAGGAGGAATTAAAATGGCACAGAACGAATACGAGATCAAGAAGCAGATATGTGAGATCGGGAAGCGGATATATGACCGCAACATGGTCGCGGCAAATGACGGAAACATTTCCGTAAAGCTTAACGATAATGAATTTTTATGCACACCCACCGGGGTATCAAAAGGGTTCATGACACCGGAATATATCTGCAAGGTTGATCAGGAAGGAAATGTAATATCCGCAAACAAGGGTTTTCGTCCCTCCTCTGAGATAAAGATGCATATGCGTATATATAAGAAACGTCCGGATGTCGGATCCGTGGTCCATGCGCATCCCACTTTTGCCACGGCTTTTGCGATAGCGGGCATTCCGCTTACACAGCCCATAATGCCCGAAGCGGTCATTTCTCTCGGATGTGTTCCCATTGCACCTTACGGAACACCTTCCACAACTGAGATACCGGATGCGGTTGAGCCGTACCTTGAGCATTTCGATCAGGTTCTTCTTGAGAGCCACGGAGCACTTACATGGGGACAGGATCTTATGACTGCGTATTATAAGATGGAATCGGTTGAATTCTATGCCGAGCTTCTTTACAAGGCAAGGGCGCTTGGCGGTCCCAAGGAATTTGACGAAAAGACCGTTCAGAGACTGTATGAGATCCGCCGCCAGATGGGGCTGCCGGGAAGACATCCCGCTGATCTGTGCCTGAATAAGGGAGAAGCAAACTGCCATAACTGCGGAGTATGCAATTCGGGATCACAGGGATCGGGCGTTTCGGAAGATCTTGTTTCCGAGATAACCAAAAAGGTTCTAGCATCACTTGGAAGGTAGAGACACACTTTGGAAAGGAATGATGAAATTGGCTGTAGATGAAAGATATGTACAGGAAATAGTAAAGAAAGTCATGACATCAATGAGCCTTAACGAACGCCCGACGGGATCCAGGGGTGTTTTTAAGGATATGAACGAGGCGGTGGAAGCAGCATATGAGGCTCAGAAACAGGTCAGGATCATGACTTTGGATCAGAGAGAAAAGATCATTTCCATCATGCGTGACAAGATAAGAGATAACGCCGAAGCACTTGCAAAAATGGGCGTATCGGAAACAAAGATGGGAAATGTCGGTGACAAGATACTAAAGCACCGTCTGGTGGCGGATAAGACGCCCGGAACCGAGGATATAACAACAACTGCCTGGTCGGGAGACAGGGGTCTTACACTTGTGGAGATGGGTCCTTTTGGCGTTATAGGTGCGATAACTCCTACGACGAATCCTTCCGAGACGGTTGTGTGCAATACGATAGGGATGTTTGCCGCGGGTAATACAGTAGTTTTCAACCCGCATCCGAAAGCGATACAGACATCCATATATGCGATCAATCTGATGAATGAAGCTTCCGTTGAAGGAGGCGGACCTGACAATATAGCGGTTACCGTGGAAAAGCCTACGTTAGAGACGAGCGAAGTGATGATGAAGCATCCGCTTATTCCGCTTCTTTGTGCCACGGGCGGTCCCGGTGTCGTAACGGCGGTTCTCTCCTCGGGAAAGAGAGCGATAGGAGCCGGAGCCGGTAATCCCCCGGCGTTTGTCGATGAAACGGCAGATATTGAAAAAGCGGCCAGAGACATCGTGAACGGATGCACATTTGACAATAACCTGCCGTGTATAGCCGAGAAGGAGATAGTGGCAGTTGATGCGATCTGTGACGAGCTTATGGATCATATGATAAGACAGAACGGATGTTACCTTGCGGATAAGTCCGTCCAGGACAAACTGGTGTCTACCGTACTTACTCCGAAGGGAGCGCTTAACAGGGACTGTGTCGGAAAAGATGCCAAAACCCTTCTTTCGATGGTTGGGGTTGAAGTTGACGCAGGCATCAGATGCATAGTCTTTGAAGGAAAGAAGGAACATCCTCTCATAACCGAAGAACTTATGATGCCCATTCTCGGTGTTGTAAGGGTTAAGGATTTTGCTGAAGGTGTTGAAACGGCCAAGTGGCTTGAGCATGGGAACCGTCATTCGGCACATATACATTCGAAGAATGTGGATCATATAACGCAGTACGCAAGAGAGCTGGATACGGCGATACTTGTCAAGAACGGCCCCAGTTATGCTGCTCTTGGGTTTGGAGGTGAAGGGTTCCCGACATTTACCATCGCATCAAGGACCGGAGAGGGTCTGACGAGTGCTGCCACATTCACAAAACGCCGTCGCTGCGTTATGAGCGACAGTTTATGCATAAGATAAGGAGGCAGTGACAGGGTTATGACAGTAAATGAACAGGATGTTGAAAAGATCGTCAGGCAGCTCCTGAGTGAGATGGGCACCGCGTCGCAGTCCGGCCCGGCAAAAGGCGCCTTTACTTCGTACACTTCTTTAGGAAGCACAGGGGTCACTTCCATACCGGATAAAGCCCATGTGGCTGTCCTTGTGGAGAATGAAAGGTTTGAGATAAAAGAATATACGATACCGCCTCTTGGCGATGATGATATTCTTGTCAAAGTGGAAGGATGCGGAGTCTGCGGAACGGATGCGCATGAATTCAAGAGAGACCCTTTCGGTCTCATTCCGGTTGCACTGGGTCACGAAGGAACCGGAGAGATCGTAGCCATGGGCAAAAATGTCAAAACAGACAGTGCGGGCAAGGCTCTTAACATAGGCGATAAAGTAGTGACCTGCATGATATTTGCGGATGATCCGGAGATCACGATGTTCGATCTGAACAAGAAGAATGTTGGTAAAGCGGATGTTTACGGTCTTCTTCCCGATGACGAATACCATCTTAACGGATGGTTTTCCGATTACATTTTTGTAAGGGGAGGTTCGACGATATTTAACGTAAGCGATCTGGATCTGGACAGCAGGATACTCATAGAGCCGGCGGCTGTTCTTGTTCATGCCGTTGAAAGAGCCAAGAGTACAGACATACTCCGGTTCAATTCCAGAGTTGCCGTTCAGGGCTGCGGACCCATAGGGCTTTTATGTATCGCGGTTCTTCGAACGATGGGTATCGAGAATATCACGGCAGTGGACGGAAACGAAAAGAGGCTTGAATTTGCGAAGAGACTGGGCGCGGGAAGGACAGTCAATTTCAATGATTATCAGGGGATAGAAGCCCTGACAAAGGGAGTGTACGATTCCTTTGGCGGTCATCTTTGCGATTTTGCTTTCCAGTGTACGGGAAATCCCAAAGCACATGCAAATGTTTACAAGTTCATCCGAAACGGCGGCGGACTGTGTGAACTGGGATTTTTTGTAAACGGAGGAGATGCGACTATCAATCCGCATTTCGATCTTTGTTCAAAGGAGATCAATCTTGTGGGATCCTGGGTGTATACCCTTCGGGATTACGGCACAACATTTGATTTTCTCAGAAGAGCAAAAGCTATAGGGCTTCCGGTTTCGGAGCTCATCACTCACCGCTTTCCGCTTCAGGACATAAATGAAGCGCTTAAGACCAATCTGGCTATGACGGGGCTGAAGATAGCGATAGTCAATTAGCCGGATATATACAGTAACTATTGATCATTCAACGTAAGGATACGGGCAGATGACAGAAAACCTAGCAGTGGGACTTTTGGAAGTATACGGACTGGTGTGTGCATTTCTTGCAGCAGATGCGGGATGCAAAGCCGCCGACGTGACACTGGAAGTCTTTGATAAGAACAAGCCCGCTAATGCGGATGAACTTCCGGTACCGCTCCTTGTCACTATCAAGTTCAGAGGGCGGGTATCGGATGTCAGGGAAGCAATGGCGGCGGCGGAGGAAGTGGCAAAAGCCACAACCGGTATAGTGTGTTCGCATATCATCCCCAACCCCACAAAGGATACGGAGAAGATGCTTACGATCAGCGCGTTGGATAAAGACTGAAGACACAGGAGGAATTAAAATGTCACAATCACTTGAAGCATTGGGAATGGTTGAAACAAGAGGACTTACGGCAGCCATTGAAGCAGCGGATGCCATGACAAAGGCAGCGGAAGTAACCCTCATCGGGACCGAGAAGATAGGATCCGGCCTTGTAACCGTCATGGTAAGAGGAGACGTAGGTGCGGTAAAGGCATCTGTTGAAGCCGGGACAGCGGCCGCATCAAAGCTCGGAGAACTTGTGGCAACGCACGTTATACCGAGACCTCACAATGATGTTGAAATGATCCTGCCTAAATTTAAAGGCTGAGAATCGGATAAGGAGACGGCGGTAAGATGGCAGGAGCTTACGGTTTTATCGAAATAACCGGGGTAGTGGCGGCACTGGACGTGCTGGACATTATGTGTAAAGCGGCGAATGTGACGCTTGCAACATGGGAGAGAAAGCTGGGAGGAAGGCTTGTGACCCTTGTCGTTGAAGGCGAGGTGGAGGCTGTCCGGACAGCGGTCGAGACCGCAACGAATGATCCGAACATCAGGAAACCTGTTGCATCCGGTGTAATCCCAAATCCCCATGAGGAGATACGTAAGATAGTAGCCATTTCCGCATCGAGGTTTAAAGGAAAGGGAGAAAGCGGCTCCGGGTCCAAAATGCTCGGTCAGGATCCCCCGGACTTTAACATCAGAGAGCAGATGGAAACAAACAGTAAATGATTTATCAGGAGGAAAGTATTATGGCACAGTCACTTGAAGCATTGGGAATGGTTGAAACAAGAGGATTGGTAGCGGCTATTGAAGCAGCCGATCAGATGTGCAAGGCGGCAAACGTTACTCTTATCGGAACCGAGAAGATAGGATCCGGCCTTGTAACCGTTATGGTAAGAGGAGATGTCGGAGCAGTCAAGTCTTCCGTTGAAGCCGGTTCATCGGCAGCGGGCGCACTCGGCGAGCTTATCGCAACACACGTTATACCGAGACCTCACAATGATGTAGAGATGATCTTACCCAAGATCAAGGCATGATCTGAAAGGAAGGCTATACAGTGGACGCAAACAGTGTGGAATATATTACCAGACTGGTGATCGAGGCGGTAAACAGTTCGGACAGGAAAGATGAGATGGCGGTTCCCATTGGTGTATCGGCACGTCATATCCATTTGACACAGGAACATGTGGAGCAACTGTTCGGACCCGGTTATCAGCTGACTAAAAAGAAAGACCTGATGGGCGGACAGTGGGCGGCCTGTGAGCAATGCACTCTGGTGGGGCTGAAACTGCGCGCCATAGAAAATGTCAGGATCCTGGGACCGGTAAGAAGTGCATCTCAGATAGAGATATCGGCTACAGATGCCAGAACGCTCGGTATCAGTGCCCCGCTCCGTCAGAGCGGGGATACGAAAGGATCCGCCCCCATCGTCCTTGTAGGCCCCAAAGGGGCACTGTACCTTGAAGAAGGGTGTATCGTAGCGGCAAGGCACATTCATATGACGCCTTCCGAAGCCGAAAGCGCCGGACTTAGGGACGGGGATCTTGTATCGGTGAGAATGGGTAATGACAGAGGAGCGGTGCTTGACAATGTAAAGATCCGCGTGGACGGGAAGTTTACTCTTGAAATGCACATTGATACCGATGAAGCAAATGCATGCTCCGTTAAACAGGGTGATACGGCTTATATTCTTTTGTAGTGTTGTACCTATCAGGAAATAAGGAGATCAATCATGATCATTGGAACCGTAATGGGCAGTATATTTTCAACCCGTAAAAGCGAAAAACTGGTTGGAAACAAATTTATGATCGTTCGTCCGGAAAAGACTATGTGCGGGAATGGAAGCGACCTTATCGCGATAGATATCATCGGTGCGGGCATTGGAGAAAAAGTGCTTGTGGCGACGGGTTCTGCCGCACGCATAGGTTGTGATATGGACGGTGCCCCGGTTGACGCAGCTATTGTCGGTATAGTAGATGAGGGACAGGACGGTATGGAGGTCATATCTTAATGATCCTTGAAGAGTTAAAGGACATTGCCAGAGAGTGCGGAGTAGTCGGAGCGGGAGGAGCAGGATTCCCGTCTTACGCGAAGCTGACCGATAAAGCGGATACAGTGATACTTAACTGTGTCGAGTGTGAACCGTTATTGAAGCTGCACAGGCAGCTACTGGCACTTTGCGCACCGCAGATAGTTAAAATGCTTGATACGGTAAGGGATGCGATAGGTGCACGTGAGGCAGTGATCGGTATAAAAGGTGAGTATACGGAGACGATAGATGCCCTTATACCGGTAACCGGCAAGTACAAAAAGGTCAAGATACACAAAGTCGATGCTGCCTATCCGATGGGTGACGAGGTCATACTCATATATGAGACGACCGGAAGGGTTATAAGACCCGGAGGACTTCCTATAGACGAAAACGTGGTCGTATTCAATGTCGAGACCATGTACAACCTTTATATGGCATTTACTCAGCATACAGGTGTGAGCGACAAGCTTGTATCCGTTGTCGGAGCGGTAGATACTCCGAAAACGATAAGGGTCCCGCTGGGAATGCCGGTAGGGGATGTTGTCAGGGCGGTCGGAAACATAACAGCAGATGAATATGCTTTTCTTATTGGCGGTCCCATGATGGGTTACATCGGAAGGGCCGATACGGTCGTGACCAAGACGTGTAATGCCATTATCGTTCTGCCTAAAGGTCACAAGCTTGTACAGAGCGCGAACAAGGATCTCGGGACAGAGAGAAGAAGGGCGTCTTCGGCATGCTGTCAGTGCAGGACATGTACCGATCTGTGCAGCAGACATGCAATAGGACATCCCATAGAACCTCACAGGATAATGAGAGCCGTTGCGAATAATGACATCTCCGATCTGTCCGTATTTAAAGGTGCGATGTACTGCAGCGGATGCAGGATATGTGAAAAGTACGCATGTCCCCAGGGTTTGTCTCCGGCCACAATAATCCAGGAGTTTAAAAAGGCACAAAGAGCCGCCGGGATCCCGTTGGAGAAAACAGATCCGAAGAACCCCGTTGCGGGAAGAGACGAGCGCAAAGTTCCCGTTCACAGACTGGCACAGAGGCTGGGACTTGCAAAATACGATAAGGATGCACCGATAGATAATACGTGCATATATGCCAAAACGGTAAGAATACCTCTTAGCCAGCACATAGGAGCTGCGGCGGAGCCGGCTGTAAGCGTCGGGGATACGGTAAAAAAAGGACAACTGATAGGCAGGGCGGCATCCGGCCTGTCGGTTAACATTCATTCATCAACAGACGGAAAGGTTGCATCTGTAGATGAATTCGAAATAACGATAGCATCATCTAAGGAGTCGTAATATGGCCAAAGCGATCGGAATGGTGGAAACATCTACGGTATCCGCCGGTTTTATGGCAGCGGATGACATGTCAAAGACCGCACAGGTAGAACTGTTGCAGGCGGAAGTCACATGCCCTGGCAAATTTGTGATACTCATAACGGGAGAACTGTCCGCAGTCAGGGCATCCGTGGACAGGGCTGTCGGAGCATACGGGGACAGGGTGATAGATTCTTTTGTTCTTGGTAATCCCCATGAGTCGATCTTTCCCGCGATATACGGGACTGCTCCGGGTAGGGAACTCGAAGCACTGGGGGTCCTTGAAACATATGATGTGGCTGCACTTATCGTGGCTGCCGATGTGGCGGCAAAGACCGCGATAGTTGATCTGCTTGAGCTTCGCCTTGCAAAAGGAATGTGCGGAAAAAGCTATATGACACTTACGGGATCCGTTTCCGCCGTACAGGCGGCGATAGATTCGGCAAAAGCGGCAGCGGGCGACAAAGGAATGTTCCTTGATGAAGCTGTTATCGCGAGACCTTCGGATGAGCTTATGCCGTTTGTATTTTAAAATGTTGCGGTTTGTGTTCAAGGGAGAATGCAGATGCTTTTAGCAGAAAGACGTAGCCTGATCATTCAGGAACTTCAGGAAAACAAAAAAGTACTGGTCAGCGAACTTTCCAGGAAGTTTGATGTTTCCGAGGAAACGATAAGAAGGGATCTTGACAGGCTTTCCGAGGAAGGAATAGTTGTAAAAGGATACGGCGGAGCCGTACTTAAAGAGCAATTTGGAATGGAACTGCCCTTTAATGTACGATATAAGATGAACCCAGAGGGAAAGATGCGTATAGCCGAACTTGCGGCAGGACAGATAGCAAACGGGGACTACATTTTTCTTGATGCATCATCAACAACGGTATACCTGTCGAGAACACTGCGGCAGAAATCGTTCGAGAAGCTTACCGTCATAACCAATTCCATTGAAAACACGGTAACGCTTGCACCTGCGGCCGGATGTGAGATCGTTCTGACCGGCGGGACGGTTCATTCACAGACCATGTCGCTCATGGGATCAAAAGCGGTTGATTCCGTATACGGATATCATGTGGACAAGGCACTCTTATCCTGTAACGGACTTGATATAACAAGGGGAATAACAGAGGGTAACGATGAAGTGGTCAGCATGAAACAGGCTATCATCAAGGCGGCAGACAAGGTGGTACTCCTGGCTGACTCAGACAAGTTCGGAAGATCCTCCTTTTCCCAGGTTTGTGACATATCGGCAGTAAATACACTGATCACCAATATGAAACCTTCGGAAGAATGGATAGAAAAGCTTGCCGAGATGAACATTGAACTTATATATCCAACAGATTAAGGAAGGACTTATATGAGAGATTTTGACAGTACTCCGGTTCAAAAATCCGACAGGATAACACGTCTTGTAAAGCATCTTTTTGAAAAGATGCCGGAAATAGAAGCAGCAAGAGCTGAGCTTATAACACAGTCCTATAAGGAAACCGAAGGACTTCCCGAGACAACGAGAAAGGCCATGGCGTTTGACCATATACTTAAAGGCCTTCCGATAATAATCCGTCCCGAGGAGCTTATTGTCGGCAGCACTACGATCGCTCCGAGAGGATGTCAGACATATCCCGAGTTCTCGTATGAGTGGCTTGAGGCTGAATTTGATACCGTAGAGCATCGTTCGGCCGATCCGTTCTATATATCCGATGAAACGAAGGAACGCCTGAGGAAGGTCAATCCTTACTGGAAGGGAAAGACAACTTCGTCCCTTGCGAGAGCATATATGTCTCCGGAGACGATCCGCGCCATGGATCACAACTTCTTCACTCCCGGAAACTATTATTATAACGGTGTGGGACACGTGAACGTTCATTACGACCGGGTAATAAACGAAGGGCTCAGCGGAATTATAAAACAGGCGGCAGAAGAGCTTTCAAAGCTGTCTGCGGGCGACAGTGAATATGCCACTAAAAGAAGATTTCTTGAGGCAGTGATAATATCCTGCAATGCCGTATGCGATTATGCGAAAAGATACAGTGATCTTGCAAGAGAAGAGGCGGAAAAAGAGAAAGATCCTAAGAGAAGACAGGAGCTTGTCAAAATATCCGAGGTTTGCAGCAGGGTGCCTTTAGAGCCTGCAAGGACATTTCATGAGGCATGCCAGGCGTTCTGGTTCGTACAGCAGACGATACAGATCGAATCTTCGGGACATTCCATATCCCCGGGAAGATTTGACCAGTATATGTATCCTTTCTACAGGGCGGATATAGACAATGGAACGATGACGCGCGAGGAGGCACAGGAACTCATAGACTGTATATGGGTCAAACTGAACGATCTCAACAAATGCAGGGATGCGTTATCTGCCGAAGGATTTGCGGGATACTCGCTGTTCCAGAATCTTATAGTCGGCGGTCAGACCGAGGACGGAAGAGATGCCACCAACGATCTTTCGTTTATGTGTCTTGATGCCACAAAGCATGTATTTTTGCCTCAGCCTTCCATATCGATAAGAGTATGGAACGGATCCGCCAAAGAACTCCTTATCCGTGCAGCAGAAGTTACCCGTACAGGTGTGGGATTTCCTGCATATTACAATGACGAGATCATAATCCCGTCCATGGAGAACAGAGGGATCCCCCTTAGTGACGCGAGGAATTACAGCATTATCGGATGTGTGGAGCCTCACGTTCCCGGGAAAGAGGACGGGTGGCACGACGCTGCATTTTTCAATATGGTACGGCCTCTTGAGATGGTATTTTCCAACGGATATGATAAGGGTGAGGAAGCCAGCATCCATACCGGTGACATAAGCGGTATCACATCATATGAACAGTTCAAGGAAGCATACAGGAAGCAGATGGAGTACAACATCGAACTTCTGGTAAACGCCGATAATGCGATTGACAGGGCACATGCCGAAAGGAGTCCGCTTCCCTTTGAATCTGCTCTTATAGATGACTGTATTAAAAAGGGAAAGCCTTTACAGTGCGGAGGAGCCATATACAATTTCACCGGGCCGCAGGGCTTCGGGATAGCCAATGTGGCGGATTCTTTATACACGGTCAAGAAGCTCGTGTTTGAGGAAAAGAAATTTACGCTTTCGGAACTTGCAAAAGCCATGGAGATGAATTTCGGAAAAGGATTTGATGAGATCACGGCTAAAGAGACTGCGCAGCAGGTGGCGGACCGTATAGAAAAATCAGGAGGAGAAGTCACAGAGCAGATAATTGAGCAGGTTGTTACCGAAGTGCTCAACATGCATATTCCCGATGCCGAGAGGCAAAGATATGAGGAAATATGGCAGATGATAGATGATCTTCCCAAATACGGGAACGATATCGACGAGATAGACAGCATTGCCAGGGAGGCGGCACATTTTTATACGAAGCCCCTTCCGAACTATCATAATCCGAGAGGAGGGATATTCCAGGCCGGGCTTTATCCCGTATCCGCCAATGTACCTCTCGGTGCGCAGACCGGAGCAACGCCGGACGGAAGACTGGCTCATATGCCGGTTGCGGACGGGGTGTCTCCGACTAACGGAAAAGATCTTAATGGACCTACGGCATCATGTAATTCAGTAGCCCGTCTTGATCACGGAGATGCTTCAAACGGCACTCTGTTTAATATGAAGATACATCCGACGGCCATGAGCGGACAAAAAGGTTTGGAGGATTTTGTTTCACTCGTGCGGGGATTTTTTGATCAGAAGGGTATGCACATGCAGTTTAATGTTGTTGACAGGGAAACTCTTATCGATGCTCAGATCCACCCCGAAAAGTATCAGGGGCTTGTGGTACGCGTCGCCGGTTATTCCGCTCTATTTACGACGCTTTCAAGATCGCTTCAGGACGACATCATAAGAAGGACGGCACAGGGACAGTTCAGATAATATGCAGGATTATTCGTACTTAGATGCTTCGGGCAGGATATTTGACATACAGAGATATTCCATACATGACGGCATCGGGATAAGAACCATAGTCTTTCTGAAAGGCTGTGCTTTAACGTGCAGGTGGTGCTGCAACCCGGAATCCCAGAGCTTTGATATCGAGACGATGACCGTGGGCGGAAGAGAGAAGGTGTATGGCAAGGATGTTACCGTCAGGGAAGTGATGAAAACGGTGAGAAGGGATATGCCGTATTACAGCCGCTCCGATGGTGGACTGACGCTGTCCGGAGGAGAGAGCCTTCTTCAGCCTGATTTTGCACGCTCCCTTCTTATGGCAGCAAAGGATCTGGGGATAAACACCGCCATGGAAAGCATGGGATACGCGAAATACCCTGTTATAGAAAGCATCTTGCCGTATCTTGATACATATCTGATGGATATCAAGCATATGAATGCCAATAAGCATGAAGAGTGGTGC
>JAILIS010000042.1 GCA_024695145.1 Lachnospiraceae bacterium | reverse complement strand
AAAAGATAATCATTACCAAAGATGCTATCGCACCGTTGTATAACGAAGATGGTGTATTGGTAATGGGATTGTTCGATTTTCTCCTTAATGAAGACAGCCTTGATCAGTAACAGCTTTTGATACTAACAAACAAGTATGGCCAGAAGGGCAGGATATCTGCCGGGATTTTTTGTTGTAGTCAGAATGGTAGTCAACGGAAACTACGGAGGGCTATAGAATTATGGGTAAAATCATACAAGACATGTCATGTCCTGTTTAGAAAAACAGTTTTTTCTCACTTTATGTCATGTAAAACATATAAAATCGAGTCTATCATTTAAAGTCAAAAAAAGTGCGTTTCACGTAATAGTTAAAGCCTGATAAAGAGACTTGTAATATAAACATTAAGATTCATTATGCCGATATAGAATACAGATAAGCGCCGGTAGCCCCAAATCCGAAACGGAGTTCGGATCAGTATAGTCATGGAGGATGTCGAATGAGCGGGATAAATGCGATAAACAGCAGTAAATCCGGTGAATATTTACAAGGATTACAGAAGACAATAAAGGAGAAAGATCAGATCATGATGTGATATCAGCGAATCATGAAAAGAAATTGATTGGTACTACCATTCAATATATATGGATCGGGTCACGCCGTAAACGTGGCCCGGTTATTTAAAAATTTAATCGACTATGGATAGCAAAAGGAGTTCAAGGATGAAAAGCAGTAATCCCTGGATTTTTTTCTTTTATGGAAATCTGAACGGATAAAGGATATTACAGGGGTTGATCCAACTGAAGAAAAGTAATTGACAGGAGGAGCGGATCATGACAGGAACATCGATTAAAACAACTTACAGTTACAACAGATACGCCGGTTATCAGACAGTTAGAAAAATGACAGGGCAATCATCTGTTTCGGAAAAGATAGACGAAAAGGGAACGGATGCTGTCAAACAGGAATCCCAAAGGGGAACCGTAATGGCTGAGTATTATGGCAGAAAACCTCAGTATAAGGATAAACAGGAAGAGAGAATGTCCTTGGGATACTCAGTATTGTCATCTGCCGGTCTTTCGGTGGAAGGTATAGAACACATGTCCATGAGCGAGTTTAAGAATACGATAAGCAGCACTATTGCCGGTATTCCGCACCACAGAACAAGACCTTATGACGAGGAAACCGTTCTCATTACGGAGGAAGGCTGGGAAAAAATGAAAAAGGATACGGATTACACAGCATGGGTAGTCGGTGTCATCAAAGAAGACCGGTCTGTCAGCAATCCTTTCTTCGGAATGGGCGACAAAGGGGCTTTTATAATGCAGACTTTTGGAGCATCTCCGTCAGATTATAAAGGACAAAGCTTCAGCAAGATATACGGCGGTACTGCCGCCGGGGCACGTTCGGCTTATAAAGCAGCTACGGAAGGAGGAATAGTAACACGCGGCCTTCAGGCCGATTTCCAGCCTATGGCTGATTATAATCTTTGGGAAGAAAAAAGAAGGGCCCTGCAAAAGAAGCGTAAGGATCTTATAGAAGCTGATATCCAGGCAAAGTATATGCAGAAAAAACGCCTGGAGGAGATGTATGAGAGAAAATACTATCAGAATTCTATATCATGAGAAGCCTTGAGCTGGCCTTTATCAGGCCGTCTTACAGCTCAATGTCCCGTGGGGAGTTGCAAAATGATGAGGAACTGGCGCTGCTTTTCAAGCAGACTTACGGAGCCTCGTATGACAGCGCCTTTTATCATTTTCTGGAGATGCTTGACAGTGTTCCGAAAGGGATTGATTACGGCAAGGTATTTAACGGAAAGGATGCCTGGGAGCAGTTTCGATACGTATGAGAACACTGTATAGGTTCATGGAAAAAAAAGAAAAGCTTTTAGTGCTGGCATCGATCGTCCTGATCATACTTCAGGTAAATCTTGAGGTGGAGATCCCCGAACAGATAAAGGTGATGTCACGACTGCTACAGGAGCAGGGCAGTGGCAGCAGAGCTCTTATCATCAGCGGCGTGGAGATGCTCTTTTTTGCGTTTTCGGCACTTGCGGTTTCCATTGCAGTCGGATATATCATAGCGCGTTTCGGTTCGATCCTTGAAACAAGACTGAGGGATGCGGCTTTTTCCAAAGTCATGGATTACTCCCTTGAAGAGGTATCTGATATCGGAAGCGGCAGCCTGATCAGCCGGTGTACATCTGACGTCACTCTTGTCGGACAGTTTATCAATCAAAGCTACCAGCATGCAGTAAAGGCACCGTTTACTGTAGCTGTTGTTCTGATCAAGCTTATAGGTGCCGATTACAGGTGGATACTTGCTGATGTTGGCGCTGCGATGCTCATCAGTCTGCTTTTGTATTCGGTTTTCTCCAAAATACTTCCCAAGGTTCCCATACTTTAAAGGGAGAGGGATATCATGACCGCATACAATCGTGAACATATAAACGGTATGAGGGTCATCCATGCATATAATGCGTTCGAACATCAGCATGAACGCATGCTCGCTCAGGCCGACAGGGTACTTGATCTTGACCTGTTTTATTATCAGAGATATTCGGCGGTTCATCCCGGCGCAACGGCTATCCTGAACGGATTGTCACTGACCATTTATGCCATCGGTGCTGTTATAATCACCACCGCCGCCCCTGAGCAGAAGGCCGGTCTTTACGCCGATATGTTGGCGTAACTGTCACTCGGCACTCTTCTTGTTACTTCGTTCATTTATATGGCATCGGTCATGACCAATTTCCCGAGAGCAAAGGTCAGCATCAACCGTATTATGGAAGTGATCGAAAAAGAAGTGAGCATCCGGGACGGGGAAGGTTCTGAATCAAGTGTTGATGATGCACCCGCGGTTTCTTTTTCACACGTATCTTTTTGTTATCCGCACGGTAAGGGGATGGCACTTTCCGATATAAACTTCGAAGCAAAAAAAGGAGAGACAGTTGCACTTATCGGTGCTACGGGAAGCGGCAAGACTTCAATCCTGAATCTGATCCCCCGCCTCTTTGATGCTACCGAAGGGGTGGTAAAAGTCAACGGGGTCGATGTCAGAAAGTACCGGCTCAGGGATCTTCGCAACCTGATAGGATATGTGCCCCAGAAAAGCTACCTGTTCTCCAGGACGATTGCGCGCAATATCGGATACGGTAATAACGGACGTTTTGCGCAAACTCTTGAGCGTATACAGGAAGCCGCCAGAGTAGGACAGGCAGATGAATTCATACGGAATAAAGATGGCGGTTATGATCATGAGGTAACTTCGGGCGGAGATTTTTCCGGAGGACAGAAACAGAGACTTACGATCTCAAGAGCGATCGCACGTGATCCCGAACTGTATCTGTTTGATGATTCCTTTTCTGCACTTGATTACAAAACCGACCGCACTCTTCGCAAAGAACTCAAAAAGACAGCCGGTGATGCGACTGTTATCGTGGTTGCCCAGAGGATCAGCACCATAAGAGGGGCTGACAAGATAATTGTTTTGGATGAAGGACGTATCGTCGGTGAGGGAACTCATGACCGGCTGATGAAGGATTGCAGTATTTACCGCGAGATAGCGGCTTCACAGGGGGTGGACGAATAGATGCGCGGATCATCGGTTAAAAAATCACTCCTGATACTCGGCAGGTATAAGATCAAGATCGTGCTCGCTTTTCTGTGTGCGATAGGATCTTCCGTCATGAACGTTATCATACCGAATATCGTCGGAGGGCTTGCTGACATTATCAAAGCCGGATTGGGAACGGGCATTGATTTCGATGTTTTATGGAAGAACACGGCCATATGTGTTGCCGTGGTACTTACCGGTTTTACGTTTTCATTTATACGTGAATTCATTACGGCAACTGTTTCACAGACTATGACGAGAGACCTCAGGATACAGCTGTCGGACAAGCTTGAGAGGCTGTCGATCCCTGATATTGACAGTCATTCTGTCGGAGATCTTATCAGCCGTGCGACCGAAGATATAAGTTCATTTTCGAGAGCGTTTGCGACAAATGTGGGAGATATCATCGCCAATTCCATTCTGATAATCGGAAGCTTTGCAGTGATGATATACTATTCTCCGCTGCTTGCGATCCTTGTTATCTTTTCGGTAGTACTCGGAATAGTCGTAAACCGGATACTGGCCGCGAAAGCTACTCCGCGATATAAGCGCCAGAGGACCGAACTTGGAAAGCTCAATGTAATTATCGAAGAGAATCTTTCCGGTTTTATGGTGGCAAAGTCATTCAACAGCGAAGAGGATGTGGTGGCGGATTTCAGGACAAGGAATGAGGCTGTTTACGATTGTTCTTTCAAGGCGAATGTTTTCTCGGCGCTGATGATGCCCGTGATGGTATTTTTCGGTAATTTATCATATGTGGTCGTGGTGTTTGGAGGATCGCTCATGATGACATCCGGAAGATTCGGCATTACGTTCGGTACCATCACGGCTTTTATCCTGTATGTAAGGATGTTTTCCGGACCTCTTTCCAAGATCGCAAAGTCCATCTCCCAGATGCAGCCGGCATTTGCCGCTTCGGCGCGCCTGTTTGAGATATTTGAGGAGACGGAGATAGACGATAAAGGTAAAACTGAACTTGAGGAAGTAAAAGGTGAAGTCAGATTCGAACATGTCAGGTTCGGATATGTTCCGGGGAGACCTGTTATACATGATTTTTCAGCTGTTGTCTCTCCCGGGATGAAAGTTGCCATAGTGGGACCGACAGGTGCCGGTAAAACAACAATGGTCAATCTCCTGATGAGATTCTATGACCCCGATAACGGACAGATACTGATAGACAATGTACCGCTCGGTGATATATCAAGGAAGAGCCTTCACAGGGCCCTCGGTATGGTGCTTCAGGATACGTGGGTGTTCACAAGTACGATCAGGGATAATCTGATATTCTCAACAGAGGGTATCACCGATGAACGCCTTGAAGAGGTGCTCGATGAAACCGGTCTTTCTCATATGCTGTCAACGCCTCCGGAAGGTGTTGATACTAAGATAACCGAACAGGACGGGCTGTCGGCCGGGCAGATCCAGATGATCACGATAGCCAGAGCGATGCTCAAAAATCCTCAGATCCTGATACTTGACGAAGCAACATCATCAGTTGATACGAGGACCGAACTGCTCATACAAAAAGCCATAGACAGTCTTGTTAAAGGCAGGACGAGCTTTGTCATCGCACACAGACTCTCCACGATAGTGAATGCCGATCTCATACTTGTTATGAAGGACGGAGATGTAGTGGAAACCGGAAAACACGAAGATCTTCTTCTGCGTGGCGGTCTCTACGCCGATATATACAACAGTCAGTTTGATGACAGTTCGGAAGATACGGAGTCAGCCAATGAATGATAACAGCATTACTCCCGAAGGGGTACATATCGATCAGCTTGAAGAGATAGGAAAAGGCAGTACCGCAACTGTTTACCGCCTGGATGAACAACATGTTCTCAAGGTTTATGACAGACCGAGGTATCGAAACAGGCCGGATTTTGTGGAGAGGGAAGCGGCTGTATCCCATGCAACGGCACTTGCCGGTCTTCCGGTACCGGACAGCCACGGAGTCGGGACTGTTGACGGTTTTTTATGCGCCGTTTATGACCTAATCAAAGGCGACAGTCTCGGAGATGTGATATTAGAAGATCCTTCGACGCTTAAGGCGTGGGCAGGGCGCATGGCACAGCTGGCAAAACAGATCCACAGCCTTGATGCGACGGATGAAGTGTTTACACCGGTCAGGATGATCACAAAGCTTTATCCTTATATTGAGCCGAACATTGACGGTGAGTCTATGCAGAGATTTAAAGTTCTTGCCGAAGCCGTTTCGGGCGGAGATAAAATGGTGCATACCGATTTTCACTTCGATAACGTGCTCGTGGATGACGGTGAGCTCCGGCTGATAGATGCCGGCGGGATGAGTTGCGGACATCCTGTATATGACTTTTGTCAATGTACAGGAGGGCATATTTCCCCAAAGGGACCAGAACAAAGTTGACTCTGGAACAGAACAGGCAGTTCTACGAGTGCTTTCTTGATGCATATTTCGGAGACAGACTTACCGCATATGCGAGAGAACTCCTTGATGATGTAACAGCATTTCTTACCCGCTGCATAAGGATAGGAGTTCCGTTTGCGGAAGGACGCGGAGACCGCAATGCGTTCAAAGAGCTTCTGACAACGGATCCCGGGACGATGCGTGGCCGGTTTTCGGAACTTGACAGTTTGATCTTCTCATAAGGTTTTAAGCGCCCTTTTGGAGGATAAAGATGGAATACAGACTTAGCGGCAGAATCACATCAAATGATGCCCAAAAGACAGAAGAAGAGCTTCTTGAACTGCTGCCGGATGTTATTGATGCCGCGCAACTTTCATATATCTCAAGCGCGGGTCTTCGGGCACTTCTGAAGCTTTCTCAAAACAAGACGGACAGGGTCGTTATCAAAAATGTCAGACCCGATGTATATGATATATTCGAGTCTACGGGATTCACCGAGATATTCAGTATTGAAAAGCAGCTCCGGGAAGTCAGTGCTAAAGGATGCAAACTGATAGGAAAAGGATATTGCGCATCGGTTTACAGGCTTGACGGGGAGCGGGTGATCAAAGTATATGATGCACCGCGGCATTCGGGAGACCTTTCGGCGGTGCAAAGAGAATATGAGATATCCAAAAAAGTATTTCTTTCGGGGCTGCCTTCTATTATAGGGTTCGAGGTTGTTGTATGTGACGGATACTATGCGGGGATATACGAGCTTGTCGACGGGGATACTATGGGAAACACCATTTACGCCTTCCCCTGAGCTTCTTGAGCCGCTTACGAGAAAGATGGCTGATATCGGAAGGAAGATGAACGGTATTGCTGCAGACGACATGGGACTGGGTCCCGCGACTGTCATACTGACCCGGAGAAGGAGCCGTCTGTTACCGCATCTGACTGACAGCGAGCTTGCCATGGTTGATGATCTGATCGCAGCGATCCCGGATAAGGGCCTGATGGTACACGGCGATTATCATATTGAAAACGTGATGGTTCAGAAGGGAGACCTTGTTCTTATAGATGTCGGAGGGATGAGCTGCGGGCATCCGGTTCTGGATCTTCTGTGCCTGTATATGAAGACGACGGAGCCGCGATATCTTGAAACCAGACTCAGTATGGACGACTGCAAAAAGATCTGGGAGATATATCTCGATGAGTATTTTGCCGGAAAGCTCACTGCAGATCACAGGTCGGATATTGAGAAGATATTGTCTGTACTCGCAGATATATTCATGCTGCCGGCACACTGCACGGTTGCATCGACTCAACCCGAAAAGGCGAAAGAGGCTAAAGAGTGTATAAAGAACAGGCTCGGGCGTATATCAGCCGTTTCGCCGGAACAGCTGAAAGACCTGTTCAGATCTGTTGATGTTCTTTATTAGCGATACTTTCCAAAGAGTTGTTTCCCCTCATGTTATCGGTAACTATTCGCAGATATTCTTTCAGCCTGTCAATGTCTGTTTCGGAGAAACCCGATAAAGCTATCTCTGTCGCAGTATCAAGTTGTTTTTTAACGTTTTCGAATACCTCGCGGCCTTTTTCGGTCGGATATATGGCATAAGAACGCCTGTCACCCTCAGGATGCTTTCTCACTATCAGTCCGTTTTCTTCCATTTTGGACAGCACGGTTGAAAGCGTCGCTGTCTCAACATAACACCGCCTGGCGATATCCATCTGCCGGCAGCCCTCATTTTCCATCAGATAGAGGATGATCTTGGGATTGCCGTAGTTTATACCGTAATCTTTAACCTTTTTTTCAAGGTATTTGGTAAACTCCCAATATGCCGTAAACAGTGTTTTCATACAAACCTCCTTACAGGATAAGCGGTTTTGTCTTTTTTTCATTATACATTTTTATAAAACCCTTGTCATTGACGTTTTTTTGTTGACAATGACAAGGCGAAACAACTATAATTTTTATAGTTAGGCTTCTAACTATAATCATTATTATTCCAAACAGAGGAGATATCAAATGAAGAAGAAGAGTCTGTCGATCAAGGTTCAGCTGTTACTCATGTCTATACTTCCGGTAGTGATAATAGGAATAGTTCTGCTTATCGTGATCTCAACAAAACTTCGGTCCGGTATGATGGATGAAGCTTTAGAAGGACTTATGGCTTCGGCTGAGATGTTCAAGGAACAGATACGGATCACCGATATGGATCTTACAACGAATCAGCTCGAGGATGAATGCAAAGCAGCTACAGGGTATGATTTTACCAGATTCGAAGGCGATACAAGAGCATCAACTTCCGTTGTTAAAGCAGACGGTACGCGTCCTGTAGGTACACAGGCATCTGCAGAGGTAGTGGAAGCCGTATTGAAACGCGGAGAAAGATTTACTTCCGGGAAAACGGATGTTGCGGGAAAAGAGTACTGTGTTGCCTATACTCCCATCAAGGATGATAAGGGCAACATCACAGGCATGGCTTTTGCCGGCAAGCCGACGGAAGAGATGGAAGCGTTGATCAGTAAGAGTATTCTGTCGATCGTGCTGATAGGTGCCGGTATAATAATCGTTACGATCATTGTCGTATTTTTCCTTGCAAACCGTCTCGTGGCTGCGGTCAGCAGGATCAACAATGTCATCAACAGACTTGCAGCCGGTGAATTTGAAAAAACGGATGATGAGGTCAACAGAGGCGATGAGCTCGGTGAGATGATGCACAGTTCCAATGCGCTCATAGACGTCCTGACAAATGTTATTGATGATATCAAGAGTATTTCAGGATCTTTACGCGATAAGGCAAAAGATCTCAGCGATACGTCATCCCAGCTCAGTGATACGACAGACGGCATATCGTCTGCAGTTCAGGATATGGCTTCCGGAGCTGTGGAACAGACCGAGTCCATCGAGAAGATGACCCACAATGTGGACAGTCTGTCACAGGCCATCCGTACGGTTGCGGAAAATGCCGAATCACTTGCGTCTTCTGCAGCTGATATGAGTACGGCTTCTCAGGAATCCGCAAGAGCTCTGGAACAGCTGTCGGACAACATGGATGCAATGGGAACTGCCGTAGCCGAGATAAGTGCTACCATGGAAGATACAAATGCAGCAGTTAAGAACGTCAATGAGAAGGTCGACGGCATCAACAATATCGCATCGCAGACAAACCTGCTTGCACTTAATGCTTCAATAGAGGCGGCGAGAGCCGGTGAAGCGGGCAGAGGCTTTGCGGTTGTTGCGGAGGAGATCGGAAGTCTTGCGAATGAATCGTCCCAGACTGCGGATGAGATCAAAAATGAAATGTCGCATCTTCTAAATCAGGCTGAAAGGGCGAGCAGTAAGGCGGAAGAAGTCAGCAATATAGGCAATAATGTTATACGTGTACTTGGTGAGACGGTAGAGAAGATCAATACTCTTATAGAAGGCGTTACATCAACCGTTGACGGAGTTAATAATATCTCGGCTCTCACCGAGGAGTGTGATGCATCAAAGGTTGTGATTGTTGACGCCATAAGTTCTCTGTCGGCGATCTCCGAGGAATATGCGGCATCCACCGAGGAGACATCCGCATCAATGGAAGAGATAAATGCCAACATCAATACACTTGCAGGCAGCGCGGAAGAACTGATGACGGTTGCTCACAAGCTTGATGAGGATCTTGAATTCTTCAAATTGTGATCTCTCTCTTTTTCATATGGTTACCTTATAACGCAAGGGGTCCCGACTATGTATATCACAGCCGGGACCTTTGGCGTAAAGTGGAAAAACAGCGCTGATTATGGTATCATTTTAATGTCCTGTTTGCTTCGATCGGAGGAATGTGATTTGGAAGATATCAGAAGAGAGCGCATGATAATAGTCATCGCCAGCCTGGCAGGAATTCTGTGCATTATACAGAATTATTTCGGCGGCTGGGAATTCTGGGTCCCGCCGGTCATACTGGTCGGGATGATCGCACTGTGGTATCTGCATGTGGGACACGGATTCGATCCGAATATAAGGGTGAATCTGTACTTCGTTTTTTCCGCATTTCTTCTTTTCTATCACGGTATCCATGATACAAGCCTCTTTGATATTTCGGTTTCGGTTGTCCTGTTTCTCGTCACGTTTACCGAGACCGACAGGATAGGCCTTCTGAACGTGATCTTTGCGGAATACGTACTGGTCATGGCGATCCAGTTCGGGTTTTTATACAACGGCGGCGAAGCAGATCTTACAGCATTCGATATCATGAGGGTTTTGTACCATTTCGGAACGGTTCTTGCTATGTATGTGTTCGGCCGGATCATCGTTAACAGACGGAACGCCGAAAAGGAGCAGCTGAGACAGTGGGTTATGACCGTACATCAGAACGATCATGACATGGAGGATTTTCTCTCCAACATTTCGCACGAACTGCGTACTCCCGTTAATGTGATCAGCGGTATGACCGCTCTTATGCAGAAGGAGAGCGGCAGCAGCAGGGAACTTACAAACATTCAGGAAGCCGGGATAAGACTCGCATATCAGATAGAGGACATCCAGGATTATACCGAGCTTAAACGCGGAGAACTTATTCTTGAAGAAGAAAACTATATGTGCATTTCGCTCATAAACGATGTTGTGGAAAACTACAAGGCCATGAGAGGTGACAGGGATCTGGAACTTGTAGTTGACCTGGCACCGGCTACACCTTCGATGCTTAAGGGTGATATACAGAAACTTCATAAGATATTCAGGCACCTGATCGAAAATGCCGTAAAGTTTACAAAACGCGGCGGTGTATATGTCAAAGTGTTTCCGGTATCCCGTCAGTACGGTATCAACCTTACGATAGAGATAACGGATACCGGAATGGGCATGACAAGAGCCGATATGTCACGTGTATCAAAGGGAATGTATCAGGCCAATAAAAAGAGAGACCGCAGCACGGGAGGAATAGGCATCGGTCTTCCGATCGTATACGGCATTGTTCATAAAATGGGCGGTTTTGTAAACATCAGCAGTACGAAGGGTAAGGGGACAACGGTTCGTATATCCGTTCCTCAGCAGGTTGTCGATCCGGCGCCGTGTCTGCGTATCAATAAAAATGAAAGTCACTGCATGGTGTTCTACATAAAACCGGAGAAGTACAAAGTACCGGAGATCAGAGATTTTTACAGGGATATGGCAGTCAATCTGGCTACAGGTCTGAGGGGGGATCTGTATTCGGCAGGTGATCGCAGGGAATTGGAGCGCCTGACGGAAGATCTTAAGATCACATACATATTTACGGGAGAAGAGGAATATGAAGCGGATCATGATCTTCTTGATGCGCTTGCCCGGAAAGGTTACCGGATAGTTGTATCTGCAAATGACGGATTTACCGCATCAGCTGACAGTAATATCATCGTCATACCCAAACCGATCTATGCATTTCCTGTTGTCCGTATTCTCAACGGTGACGGAAGTGCCGTCATCAGAGGCAACGATGAAGGAAAGCCTGTTTTTACCGGGGTGAAAGCTCTTGTTGTTGATGATGAGGTAATGAACCTTGTCGTGGCCTCCGGACTGTTCAGAGAATATGAAATGGATACAGATACTGCCGAGAGCGGTTTTGAAGCCATCAGGAAGTATGAGGACGGTGATTACGATGTCATCTTCATGGATCACATGATGCCGGAGATGGATGGCGTTGAAGCTGCAAAACGTATCAGGACGGCTGCCGAAGCAAGTTTTCGAAAGCCCGTAATCATCGCGCTTACCGCCAATGCGCTGAGCGGAGCGAGAGAGATGTTTATGAGGGAAGGCTTCGACGGATTCATAGCCAAACCGATCAACATCTCGGAATTTGAACGCGTCATGAAGAACGTCCTGCCCGAGGATATGATACATTATAAGGGGAGGGCAGAAAAATGAAAGTGTTAAACAGGCTGAAAAACAGGCTGACCGATTATTTCTATGATTCCTCCATCTATTTCAAAGACAGAACCTTTGTACTGTTCACGTTCTGCGAACTCTTTGCCCTTCTTGTAAGCAGCATTTTCAGTGTATTTATAGATGAAACGGTAACCGCAGCGCTTGTTTCCGCTGCCGGTGTGATCGTCGGCGGTGCCGTGCTTGTGTATTTCATAAAAAAGGGAAGGATGAAGAGCGCCAAGGTAGTGATCACACTGATACTCGTGTGCGTACTGCGTCCTGCCGCGTTTTTTACAAAAGGCGGTATATATAACGGCACGATGATCATGTTTCTTCTCGGCGGATACTATCTTGTTCTGGTCCTTGAAGGCAGATTCAGGATCATCATCTGTCTGCTTGACACTGCCATTCTTGCCGTGTGTTGTCTTATTGCATACCATCACCCGGAATATCTTGGAACATACTCACGCAGAAATGATTTTATCAATTCATTTATTCAGTATGTCATCGCCTTTAGTGTGCTTACTGTTCTGATAACGTTCTGGACAAGGATATTTCAAAAGGAAGCAAGGAAAGCGGAGGAAAAATCAAAAGAACTCGAGGAACTCAACAGGACCCAGAACCGGTTCTTTTCCAGCATGAGTCACGAGATCCGTACGCCCATTAATACGGTGCTCGGCCTGAACGAGATCATTCTGCGTCAGGAGGATGCCTCAGACGAGATCAAAAAAGACGCCAGAAACATTCAGGGTGCCGGCAAGATGCTTCTCGCGCTTATCAATGATATCCTGGATATATCGAAGATCGAAGCGGGTAAGATGGAAATAGTGCCGGTAAACTATGACATGGCATCTCTTATCTCCGAGATAGTGAATATGATCTGGCTCAAAGCGGAGGAAAAGGGGCTTAAGTTCAATGTTGATATAGATCCGAATGTTCCGGGCGAACTGTTCGGAGATGAAGTCAGGATCAAACAGATACTGATCAATCTGTTGAACAATGCCGTTAAGTATACAAGGGAAGGATCCGTAACTCTTCACATGGAATGCGTCTATCAGCAGGACGGAGAGGCGCTTTTGAAGATCAATGTCTCCGATACGGGCATGGGTATCAAACAGGAGGCTCTCCCGTATCTGTTTGATTCGTTCCAGAGAGTTGATGAGGAAGTGAACAGGCATATCGAGGGTACAGGTCTGGGTCTTTCGATAGTCAAACAGCTGATAGAACTTATGGACGGAGAGATAACCGTAAACAGTGTTTATTCGGAAGGCTCCACATTTGCCGTCACTTTAAAACAGGGCGTGACATCCGACAGGCGGATGGGAGACATCAACATCACGAACGCGGGTATTTCCGGTTCCGGCAGGTTTGAACACTCATTTACCGCGCCGAATGCTAGGATACTCATCGTCGATGACAATGAGATGAATCTGCAGGTTGAGCAGAAGCTTCTCTACGGCACACAGATGCAGATCGATCCGGCGATTTCCGGACAGGAAGCTCTTGCCCTTACACTCAGGAACAGATATGATCTGATCTTTATGGATCATCTGATGCCCGAAATGGACGGTATAGAGTGTTACGAACAGATAAGAAGCCAGAAAGGCGGACTCAACAAGGATGTTCCGATCATTGTTCTGACAGCGAACGCAGGTGGAGAGAACATTGAGCTGTATAACAATACGGGATTTGACGGATATCTTGTAAAACCGGTTTCGGGACATCAGCTTGAAGAGATGCTCCTTGCCCAGCTTCCGGCAGAGAAGATAGAAAATCGTGCAGACGGTGAAATGACCGGAGTTTCCATGAACACGGCCAGCAGATATGCAAGGAAGAAACCGGTCGTGATCGCCACGAGTACGATGAGCGATCTGCCGGCGAGAGCAGTGAAGGAACTTCAGATAAGCATCGTCCCCTATACGGTTATTACCAATGAAGGCGTATTTTATGATAATATAGACATAGACTCCGAAGAACTGGTACGCTATATGGATGACAAGACCAAGATGGTTGACTCGGAGCCACCTACGGAAGATGTCCTGACAGCTTTCTTTTCATCGGAGCTTGCAAGAGCACATCATCTGATATATATCACCCTTACGACCGGAAGCAGCAGGGAATACGGGCGCGCGGTAAATGTTGCAAAATCATTTGAAAATGTTTCGATAGTCAACTCGGAATGTCTGTCGACCGGTACGGGAATACTTGTTGCCGCTGCGGCAAGAATGGCACAGCAGGGAATGCCGGCAGATAAGATAGTATCGGAACTTGAAGAAGCCAAGAAGCTTATAAGGTGCAGCTTCGTAGTCAGGAACACCGACATCATGGCAAGGCGTAACAGGATCAGCCCGTTCATGAACAATATTCTGAACACTCTTTGGATGCGTCCCGTACTGAGAATGAAAAACGATAAGCTCGGAGTCGGTGATTTTATGTTCGGAAGTGAGAAGAAGTGCTATGAGAAATACATTAAGCATGCTCTTCCAAACAGTGTATATCCCGATACTTCGTTTGTGTTCATAACCTATGCGGGAATGACGGAAGAAGAGCTTTTGTGGGTCGAAGAAAGGGTTCAGGCCAGGATGAAGTTTGACAATATAATATTCCAGAAAGCCTCAGCCGGAATATCATCCAACTGTGGCGGCGGAACATTCGGACTCATATACATGGAAAAGGGAGAGCATAATTACAGTCTCGGCTCGTATTTTTCGAAGGCTAACGAGGAGTATGAAGAAGACGATACGGAAGGATCCGCGGCAGGGGAGGACGCAGAGGCGGATGAAACGGATGAAAAACCCTCAGGGGATGACAAATGGTATAACAGCATCCCGGGAATAGACAAGGATGCCGCTATCAGAAACAGCGGCAACGAAGAGTCGTTTTTGACTGTTCTGAAGATATTCCATGACACGTATGACGTAAAATCAGGCGAGATCCGGCAATATTATGATGCCGGGGACTGGGAGAATTATACGATCAAAGTCCATGCATTAAAGAGCAGCGCAAGGCTCGTGGGTGCCGTGAAGCTGGGAGATGATGCAGAGGCTCTTGAGACGGCGGGAAAGAAGCAGGACATCGAATACATCATGGCACATCATGACAGCCTGATGGAACAGTACCGTGCCATTAAAGACGAACTGGCACCGGTATTCGGAGCCGGAGACGATCTTCCCGATATCCCAGAAGATACTCTTGAAGACGCATATGGCGGACTGCTTGAGTTTGCCGAAAACATGGACTATGAACTCGCCATGATGGTAATGGATTCCGTTAAGGAATACAGGCTTTCGCCGGCGGATGATGAAATATTCGCCGATATTCGCAAGAAGCTTTCCGACCTTGACTGGGAAGGCATTAAAGAGGTCATCAGCACCAGGGATAAGTAACAGGAGGTTTTACATATGTATCACAGGATTCTGATAGTGGCGGCGGCAGAGGGCTTTATCATCAAAGGCCTTGAGACTAAGCTTAAAGGTATCGGATGCGAACCCATATATTCGCCTTTTAAGGAGAAGGAGCTTGAAGAGAAATTCGGTAATACAGATGTTGTCATTATATTCACTGATGACAGTATAGGATACAGTGCGGATTCTCTTGCTTACATCAAGGACAGGTGTTCCGCCGACGGAGAGCAGATCATCGTGATAGGGACAAAAGAGGAGTACAGCCTGCTTAAAGGATACATTCCCGAAAGCCTGGTATACAGAATGTTTGAAAGACCGCTCGATATGGAGGATCTTATCACTGCGCTCGGTGAATACATGACGGGAGGATCCCAGGAGATCAAAAGAAAGAACATACTCATAGTCGATGACGATGTAGCCTACATGAGCATTATAATGGAGTGGCTCAAAGACAAATATCGCGTGTTCATGGCCAATTCCGCCATGAAAGCGATCACATGGCTGGCAAACAATCATGCCGACCTGCTGCTTCTCGATTACGAAATGCCGATAACGAGCGGGCCTCAGGTTCTTGAAATGATCAGATCCGACGCCCGGACAGCGAAAATACCCGTAATGTTCCTTACCGGCAAAAGCGATAAGGAGAGCATCATGAAGGTGCTAGCATTAAAGCCTGTAGGCTATCAGTTAAAGACAATAGATAAAAATACGCTGAGGGAGAATATAGAAAAATTCTTTGCCACACATGAGGCAAAGGAATAATAAGGGAAAGATCTGACCTATGTATGCAATCAGACTTGAGCTGGGCAGAGAGCTGGAAGATCTTCTGTTTCGCAGGATGCAGGCCAAGCGGGATGAGGAGGAGCTTTCTGCCGAAAAGCAAAGATCAAGGCGCGCATGGCTGTTGCGCAAGGCAGGAAAAATATCGGTTTACCTTGGGTTCCTGATAGGAATCCTTATTTTTGTGTTCGCGGATATATCAAAATACAAAGAGCTCAAAGAGCTTGAGGAGGAACTTGCCAAAAGGCCGTTTATATATGCCGCAAACCCGCTCATAGACACAACGGCGGTCGATGAAGCACGTAAAGAGGCCGAGGAGACGGAAAGGCTGAAGAGTACCCGGTATCATGCAGAGGAAAATGAAAGTACAGATACAATAGGCGAGGATGTGATCAGCAAGTATGCCATTGCCATTGATATGAACAACGATACAATACTTGCGACACGGGAAGGAAAAACAAGGATAAGTCCCGCCTCAATGACCAAGGTCATGACCGTTCTCGTTGCAGCAGAGAACATCCCCGAAGACGGGCTTGAAGATACTTTTACCATAACTCCCGAGATCACGTATTACAGCAGCAGTCACGGGGCCAGCAGTGTTGGATTCCTTGACGGAGAGACCGTGACGGTAAAGGATCTGTTCTATGGGACCATTCTTCCGTCGGGAGCTGACGCGGCTGTAGGTCTTGCAACTTATGTTGCCGGCAGTCACGAGGCTTTTGTGGAGCTTATGAACAAGAAACTCGAGACACTCGGACTTTCCGAAACCGCGCATTTCACGAATTGTGTAGGTCTCTACGATGATGATCACTACTGCACCTGCTATGACATGGCAATGATCATGCGTGCCGCCGTTGCCAACCCTCTTTGCCGCGAGGTGCTTTCCGCAAGAAGATATACGACCGTGCCGACGCAACAGCATCCGAACGGTATTGAGATATCCAACTGGTTCCTTCGCCGTGCGGAGGATAAGCCCATAGGCGCCACGATCACGTGCGCCAAGACAGGATATGTCAAGGAATCGGGCAACTGCGCCGCAAGCTTTGCGACCGATGATAACGGCACCGACATAATAGTTGTCACCGGAATGTCTACGAGCAGCTGGAGATGTATATACGATCATATCGCCCTGTATAGAAAATATATGCCCGGATACGACCCGGACAGTGCCGATACGGCCAAAGAGCAGACCGAGGCAGCGGGCGAGGGCGAAGGCGAATGATTTTTTGCGCAGAAAAAAGGAAAACCTGCAGCGACGCGTAATATACATAATATGACGATACGTGAAGAGATAGAAGAACGTGAATACCGGTACCTGTCGCCGTTTGCCAGTAAGAGCAGGGATTCGGCCGGCAGGGACGTTATGGAAGAAGAATGCGACATAAGACCTGTTTATCAGAGAGACCGCGACAGGATAATACACAGCAACTCTTTCAGGCGGCTCAAGGATAAGACTCAGGTATTTCTGGCGCCTGAAGGCGACCATTATCGGACACGTCTGACACATACCCTTGAAGTTTCACAGAATGCACGCACCATAGCCAAGGCTCTGCGTCTGAACGAAGACCTTACGGAGGCGATCGCCCTCGGACATGATATAGGTCATACGCCGTTCGGGCATGCGGGTGAGCGCGCGCTTGCGAGCGTATGCCCTGAAGGGTTCGAGCATAACGTTCAGTCCGTTAGGGTCGTGGAAGTGCTTGAAAAGAGAGGCGCAGGCCTTAACCTCACAAAAGAGGTCAGGGACGGCATACTGAATCACAAGACGAATTCAATGCCGAGCACCCTTGAAGGCAGGATAGTCAGATTTTCCGACAAAATAGCATATATACATCATGATATGGATGATGCCATAAGAGGCAGGATACTGAGCGAGGAAGATATACCGAAAGAGCTTAGGAACACGCTCGGAGACACAACAACAAAACGGTTTGACTGTTTCACGCACGATATCATCAGGAATTCCGAGGGCAAGAACGACATATGCATGTCAGATGAGATCTCCGAAGCCATGATGGACCTGCGCCGGTTCATGTTCGACAGGGTATATACGAATCCGCTCGTCAAAGGTGAAGAGACGAAGGCGGAAAGGCTCGTGATATTCCTGTACGAGTATTATCTTGACAATCCCGGTGAGCTTCCCGAGGAGTACATCACGCTCGTGCGCGAGCGCGGCACGAGCATAGAGCGGGCAGTCTGCGATTATGTATCTTCGATGACCGACAGATACGCGATCGGAGTCTTCAACAAACTGTTCCTGCCAGACTCCTGGGATCTGTAGTTAGGAGGGGCCCGATCTGTGTACTATCCTGACGAGATCATAGAGGAGGTCATAGCGCGCAACGATATCGTCGACGTTATTTCCTCCTATGTACGATTAAACAGAAGGGGCAGCAACTATTTCGGGCTGTGTCCTTTTCATAACGAGAAGACAGGATCGTTTTCCGTAACACCTCAAAAGCGCATGTTCTACTGCTTTGGCTGCCACGTCGGAGGCAATGTCATAAGTTTCATACAAAGGTATGAGAATATGTCATTTACCGAGGCTGTTAAGCTTCTGGCCGACAGGGCGGGGATGAAACTTCCCGAATCGGACGATCCCGAGGCGAAAAAGCGCGAGGATCAGCGTTCATTACTCCTTGCCGTCAACAAGGAAGCCGCCAAGTACTATTACGCCCAGCTTCGCAGCGAAGCCGGAGAGCGCGGTTTGAAGTATTTACAAGGCAGAGGTCTTACTGACGAGACAATGCGAAAGTTCGGCCTCGGTTTTGCAAGATCCTCAAAGGATGAGACCTACAGATATTTAAAGAGCAAGGGCTTTTCGGATGATCTCCTTAATGTGAGCGGTCTGTTCAATTTCCGTGAAAATCAGGGGATGACGGACAAATTCTGGAACCGGGTCATATTCCCTATAATGGATACCGGCCACCGTGTCATCGGATTCGGAGGAAGGGTCATGGGCAGCGGGGAACCGAAGTACCTGAATTCCCCGGATACACCGATCTTTGATAAGAGCCGAAACCTTTACGGGCTCAACATTGCCAAATCATCAAAGGCGAAGAACCTGATCGTCTGTGAAGGATATATGGATGTCATAGCGCTTCATCAGGCGGGGTTTGACCAGGCTGTGGCATCGCTTGGTACCGCGTTCACCACACAACATGCGAACATTCTCGCAAGATATGCAAGAGAAAGTGTCCGGCAGGGCGAGATCGCAAGGCATAAAGAGATCCTGCTGTGCTTCGATTCTGACGGACCGGGGACGGACGCAGCTAAAAGAGCACTTGTCATTTTGCATGAAGCAGGGCTGCGGGCAAAAGTCATCAACATGACTCCGCACAAGGATCCCGATGAATTCATAAAGGCTCTCGGAGCACAGGAATTCGAAAAGCGCATCGAAGAGGCTGAAAACGGGTTCATGTTTGAAGTGCGGATGCTTGAGAATGAGTACGACATGAAGGATCCTTCCGGCAGGAGTGCTTTTATCTCGGATGTCGCGGCAAGGCTGCTCCGATTTGAGGATCAGGTGGAACGTGACAATTATGCGGGGCTTATATCATACAGATATGATGTGTCCAAGGACGGCCTGGCCGAACTGATCAGTAAACAGGCACTGTCTGCTTCGAACATACGGATAGCTCCGAAGCCGATCCCTACGAGGAAAGAGTTTCTTGATACGGCGGATGAGGCGTCAAGACTTCCGCAGGGGCGCCTTCTTTCGTGGTTGTGCGACAGCCCTGAGCTATACACGGTTGTCAGCAGATACATAAGCGCGGACGATTTTGCGGATCCGCTGTATCGCAAAGTGGCGCAGCTGATGTTCGATCAGTTGCAAAAGGACGGACCTGATCCCGCACAGATCCTCTCGATGTTCCCGGATGAAGAGGACCAGCGCAGGATAGCGGAAGCTTTTCACAGTGATGTCGGAAAACTTGACAATATAAAAATGAAAGAGGGTGCTCTTAAGGATCTTATGATCAATATAAAGCGTTTGTCGCTTACGAGGCAGGACCGTGATGATAACGGATTCGATGCCATTAAGAGGATCAGAAAAGAACTGGAGCAGCTCGAATCTGCCGATATAAAACTGAATCAATAATGATCTTAGGAGAAAAGAAAATGGAAGAAGAAATGCAGAAAAAATTTGAGGAGCGTCTGTTACAGCTCAAGGCATTCGCCAAAAAGAAAAAGAATGTCTTAGAGCCCGGTGAGATAGCTGATTTTTTCAGCGATTATGAACTGACAGACGACAACTTCGACCGTATCTACGAATTCATGGAACAGAACGGGATCGACCTTCTGCGTATCGTTGAGGAGGAAGAAGCGGATGTTCCCGAAGGCGAGATCGATCTGTCCGAAGAGGAGGAGGTTGACGTTGAGAACATCGACCTGTCCGTTCCCGATGGTGTATCCATTGAAGATCCGGTAAGAATGTACTTGAAAGAGATCGGAAAGGTACCGCTCCTTACGGCAGAAGAGGAGATCGAGCTTGCAAAACGTATGGAGAACGGTGATGAAGAGGCCAAGAAGCGTCTTGCCGAGGCGAACCTCCGTCTTGTCGTCTCCATTGCAAAGCGGTATGTCGGCCGCGGAATGCTTTTTCTCGATCTGATCCAGGAAGGTAATCTTGGTCTTATCAAAGCGGTTGAAAAGTTTGATTATACGAAGGGCTACAAGTTCAGTACATATGCGACGTGGTGGATAAGACAGGCCATAACCCGTGCAATAGCCGATCAGGCACGGACCATCAGGATCCCCGTACATATGGTTGAGACGATCAACAAGCTCATCAGGGTGAGCCGCCAGCTCCTGCAGGAGCTCGGACGCGAACCGACCCCCGAGGAGATCGCAGAGGAGATGAATCTTCCGGTTGACCGTGTCAGGGATATACTGAAGATATCACAGGAGCCTGTCTCACTCGAGACTCCCATAGGAGAAGAAGAAGACAGCCATCTTGGTGATTTTATCCAGGATGACAATGTTCCGGTTCCCGCGGAAGCTGCGGCATTTACTCTTCTCAAAGAGCAGCTGGTCGAGGTCCTTGAGACACTCACGGACAGGGAGCAGAAAGTACTTCGTCTTCGTTTCGGCCTTGATGACGGAAGGGCCCGTACTCTTGAAGAAGTCGGAAAGGAATTTCAGGTCACACGTGAGCGTATAAGGCAGATAGAAGCCAAGGCACTTCGCAAACTTCGTCATCCTTCGCGCTCCAAGAAGCTTAAGGATTATCTGGATTAACGTATGGCGCTGTTATCGGAAAGACTGTCGGCTGTTGCCGAGATGATCACTCCGGGTCTTGCGGTTGCGGACATCGGATGTGACCACGCGTATCTGTCCATATATCTGGCAAGAGAGAACATCTCGCCCCGGATCATAGCGTGCGATATTAATTCCGGTCCGGTTATGAGGGCCAGGGAGAACATAGGAGATGTCGAGCTGGATGACAGGATCGAGGTCCGTCAGGGAGACGGCCTTGCGGTGATAGATCCGGGTGAGGCCGAGTCCGTTGTTATCGCGGGAATGGGCGGAAAGCTTATGGCCCGTATAATAGAAGAAGGCGCCGCGATCCTGAAAGAAGCCAGGGAACTCATCATGGAGCCTCAGTCCGAGGTGGGATATCTGCGGCATTTCCTGCAGGACAGTGGTTACAGGATCATCAGTGAGAACATGGTCACGGAGGAAGGCAAGTTCTATCCCATCCTCAAGGCCGTGCACGGACAGATGAACTGGGAGTCGGAAGTATATTTCAGATACGGAAAGATCCTTCTTCGGGAGGAAAATCCCGTGCTCCATGAGTTTCTCATAGTTGAAAAGAATTATTTATCGGGTCTTTTAAAAGAACTGTCGGAGAAAGAAGATATTCCCCACGTATTTGTGAGGATCGAAGAGATCAAATCAGACCTGGCACTGAACGCCGATGCGTTACAGCTTGTCTCCGAGCCGGGACTTTTTGAAGATAACAGGCAGATCATTTAGGGGGTGATGTAATTGAGAAAAGTTAAGGTAACGATCGCCAACAAGGAGTATGAATACGAGGCCGGGACGCCGTACGAGAAGATCGTGAAGGATTTCCAGAAAGATCACGATGCCAAGATAGTGCTCGTCTCAGCCGATGGAAGACTGCGTGAACTTCACAAGATACTTTCGAATGACTGTACTTTGGAGTTCATAACCCTTGCGCAGAAGATCGGAATGGAGACATACAGGAGGAGCGCCACGTTCCTGCTTGTAAAGGCCGTACATGACGTTATAGGAGATGATGGCAAAAATCATATACTGACGCAGTATACCGTCGGGCGCGGTTTGTTATGTAAACTGATCGGAGTAGAGCCGACGGAACAGTTTTTAAGAAGCGTTCATGCCAGAATGGATGAACTGATATCACAGAATATCCCGATATGGAAAACTTCATATTCGGTTGAAGAGGCGCGCAGGATATTTGCCGATGCCGGCATGGAGGACAAGGTCAAGCTGTTCAAGTTCAGACGTGCTTCAAAAGTCAATGTGTATTCGATCGGTGATTACAAGGATTACTACTACGGATACATGGTTCCTTCAACGGGATATATCACCCATTATGAGCTCTATCCCTATGAGGAGGGCATTATACTGCAGCTTCCGTCAAGGCATTCTCCGAATGTCGTGCCCGAGAGGACGCATTCTCCCAAACTTCAGAAAGCGCTTCAGGATACAAGTAACTGGGGTGCAAGTATCGGTATTGAGAATGTCGGAGATCTTAACGAGATGATATGTAATGAGGGCGTTGAGGACGTTATCCTCCTTCAGGAAGCCTTCATGGAGAGTAACATTGCGAAGATAGCCAATGATATCGTGGAAAAGGGTGGCAGAAAATTCATCATGATAGCCGGACCTTCATCTTCGGGAAAAACTTCGTTTTCATACAGACTGTCAATCCAGCTTAGAGCACTTGGCTTAAAACCTCATCCCATCGCACTTGATAATTATTTCAAGAACAGAGAAGATACACCCAAGGATGAGAATGGGGAATACGATTTCGAGTGTCTTGAAGCCATAGATGTCGATCAGTTCAACAAGGACATGCTTGCGCTCCTTTCGGGGGAGACCGTTGAGCTGCCGAGTTTTAACTTCAAGACGGGACTTCGTGAATACAAAGGAGATTACAGAAGACTCGAAGAGAACGACATCCTTGTTATCGAGGGTATTCACGGGCTCAACGAGAAGATGTCATATGCGCTTCCCGCCGAGAGCAAGTACAAGGTATACATATCGGCTCTGACCGCGCTGAACGTAGATGAACACAACAGGATAGCGACGACGGACGTCAGACTCCTTCGAAGGATGGTAAGGGACAACAGGACCCGCGGGACAAGTGCTTCAGGAACGCTGAACATGTGGCAGAGCGTGCGCCGCGGCGAAGAAAAATATATCTTCCCGTTCCAGGAAGGCGCGGATGCGGTGTTCAATTCAGCTCTCATATACGAACTGTCGGTGTTAAAGCTTTATGCGGAGCCGCTCCTGTTCGGCATCAGCAAGGAGGATAATCAGTATTACGAAGCCAAAAGACTTCTGAAGTTCCTTGATTATTTCCTCGGTGTGACGAGCGAGGGACTGCCGAACAATTCGCTCATCAGAGAGTTCGTGGGTGGAAGTATTTTTAATGTCTGATCATCAATAAAATATGAGTCAACCAGACAATCGCTTGAAATACAGAGGAAAGTCCGGGCTTCACAGGGCAGGATGCCGGATAACGTCCGGTGGAGGTGACTCCAAGGAAAGTGCAACAGAAAATATACCGCCTTCTTCGGAAGGTAAGGGTGAAATGGCAGTGTAAGAGACTACCGCCCGGGTGGTAACATGCGGGGCAGTGTAAACCCCATCCGAAGCAAGACCAAGCAGAAGCGATACGGTTGCCCGCCGTGCTTCGGGTAGGTCGCTTGAGGTCGTCGGTAACGGCGATCCTAGATAGATGATTGTCGCGGAGCGATCCGTACAGAACCCGGCTTATCGTTGACTCAATGCAGGAAGGAGGGGCCCGCTAAACGGGAAGATCCCTTCCTGCACCGCGAGGCCCGTTCGCCGTAGGCGAAATTAAATGGCCGAGCGTCCTTAGTCAATGCAGGAAGGAGGGGCCCGCTAAGCGGGAAGATCCCTGTAGATTAAATGTACACAGTACTACTGACACTACAGATCATAGCCGTAATACTCAGTCTCGCCAGTGCAGCCGTACTTCTGATCCAGAAAGGCTCTGAAGTATCAAAGCTTATGCTGGTGGTGTGTCTGTGCGTCTTTGTACAGAACTCCGGTTACCTCCTTGAGATGATGAGCAATAATCTTGATGAGGTTATGATCGCCATCAGGCTTGAATACATCGGAACAGCTTTCATCGTGACAATGTCCATGCTGTTTGTATTCAGGTACTGCAGGGTCAAGGTTGTACCGTGGCTTAAGGCAGCACTTCTCGGTATTGACGTTGCTGTGCTTCTTTGTGTATGGTGCTATGAGTTCGTTCCTTTCTATTATTCCAATGTCGGATTCGTATATACCGGCGTTTTCCCTCATGCAGTACTGAGCAAAGGATTTTTATATATCGTTTTCAGTGTGACCGTTTATTCCGAACTCATTGCGGACACTGTAGTTGCGGCAGTCATGGCGATCAGAACGGATGATCCGAACATGAAGACCAATTACAGACTCCTGATATTAAGTAATGCGGTGCCGCTGCTGTTTTACATAGTCGGTGTCTGCAACATGATAGACGGTTACGATACCGCCCCTGTCGGCGGAGCTGTAGGTGTTCTGATCTTTTGTACCAATCTCATATTCCGCCGCGTATTTGATGTCGTGGAAACCGCGCATGAAAATATATTGATGGAACTTGATGATGCCATTGTTGTTCTTGATTACAGGAGAGGTTTTCAGGAGGCGAACAGGGCAGCCGTAAATCTGTTTCCGGAACTGGGCAGGACACCTTACGGACAGCTTGTGGCGAGTAAGGATTTCTATGATCTGTTCGACCGAAAGGACAACAATGAGGTCGAGATCGACGGACGGTTTTACGACGTACACATCAACGAGCTGTATGCCAGAAGCGGATTTGAGAATAATTTCATCGGCTATTCGATCATTTTTTTTGATGTGACCGATTCAAAGCTTCAGATCACCAAGATGGATGAACTTCGTATTGCGGCTGATTCCGCCAACAAGGCAAAATCAGCCTTTCTGGCGAATGTCTCCCATGAGATTAGAACCCCTATAAACGTTGTACGGGGTATGAGTGAAGTTATACTTCGGGATTACGACGATCCCGTGCTAAGGGATTACGCAGGTAACATCCAGAATGCTGCGGATCAGCTGCTTGATCTGATAAACGGGATACTTGATTTTTCCAAGATCGAATCCGGCAAGGTCACACTTGCCAATGCGGAATACAGGGTTGATGATTTCTTCAGGGATATCATCATGGTGTTTGAACACAAAGGCGATGAAAAGAATCTTTCTTTCAATACCGATATAGCGAAAGACATACCGGGCGTTCTCTACGGGGATGCGCTCAGGATCCGCCAGGTGGCTACAAACCTTCTTTCAAATGCATTTAAATATACCCGGGAGGGCAGTGTGACACTGCGTGCGAGATTTGAAAAGATCTCCGAGGAGAAGGGTAATCTGATATTCTCGGTTGAGGATACGGGTATCGGTATCAAGAAGGATGAGATCGAAAAGATCTTTGAATTGTTCGTAAGGCTTGACGAGAGACTGAACCGGTCCGTTGAGGGCACGGGACTCGGCATGAACATTACCAAACAGCTTGTCGACCAGATGGGAGGCGAGATAAATGTTTACTCCGAGTACGGAAAGGGGTCGGTATTTACCGTGATCATACCACAGTTCATACGCGGCTCGAAAAATGAAACGATAGGTGAACTGGGTTCAAAGAGTGTTGCGAAAAAGCGTATCGGACCCGGATTTGAAGCACCGGATGCAAGTGTTCTTATCATCGATGACAGCAAGACGAACCTCATAGTGGCCAAGGCGCTTCTCAGGGATACAAAGGCCAAGATAACGACCGGAATAAGCGGCGATGAGTGTCTCGATTATGTTCTGAGGGATTACTACGATGTTATCTTCCTTGATCACCGGATGCCGGGTATGGATGGCGTTGAGACACTCAGGAAGATGCAGATGATGAATCACAAATGTATGAACAGTCCGGTTATCATGCTGACTGCAAACGCCATGAGCGATGCCAAGGATTTTTACCTGCGCCAGGGGTTTGCTGATTTTATCTCCAAACCGATAACCGAGCAGGGAATATGTTCCATGCTGGAAAAATATCTTCCGGCAGAACTGATACATAAAACAGGAGAGGAACAATAATGGGCTTTGATCTTAATGAAGCTGGAAAAAGAGCTAAAGAGGCTGCGTTTTTGCTGCAGTCTCTTTCCGAAGAAGAGAAGAATAAGGGACTGCGGGCCGTTGCGGATGCGCTTTGCGATAACGCACAGACTGTCATATCTGAAAATCGCAGGGATATTGAAAAGGCTGAGACGGCGGGAACATCACCTGCTATGCTCGACCGTTTGAGGCTTGATATAAAGCGTATAGACGATATGGCATTATCCGTCAGGCAGGTGTGTGACCTGAAAGACCCCATAGGGGAGGTACTGTCTGAGGCGACGAGACCAAACGGCCTTCTTATCAGAAAAGTCAGGGTGCCGATGGGTGTTATCGGTATAATATACGAATCCCGCCCCAACGTGACGTCTGATGCGTTCTCACTTTGCTTTAAAACGGGAAATGCAGTGATCCTTCGTGGCGGCAGTGATGCGATATATTCAAATACGATCATAGTCGATGTAATAAGGAAAGCCCTGAAATCGGTTAACATAACTCCGGACGCTGTGATACTTGTAACGGATACGTCGAGGCAGGTCGCACAGGAAATGATGAAGCTTAATAAATACATCGATCTTCTGATACCACGCGGAGGAGCCGGACTGATAAGGAATGTCGTTGAAAATGCAACGATCCCTGTTATCGAGACCGGTACAGGCAACTGTCATATATTTGTTGATGAGAGCGCCGACATTGATATGGCGGTTAACATAATATATAATGCAAAAACACAACGGATGGGTGTGTGCAACGCCTGCGAGTCTTTACTGGTGCACGAAGCTGTAGCCGATCGGGTCATACCTGCCATATGCCGCAGTCTTAAGGCTGCAGATATAGAGATAAGGGCAGGGCAGAAGGCGTTTACGATCGCACCCGGATCTGCTGAAGATATGGTTGCTGCGAGCGAAGAAGATTATGCGGCGGAATTTTTAGGCCCCGTGATATCTCTTCAGGTCGTCGGAAGCGTTGATGAGGCAATAGAACATATAAACAGGTACACAACACATCATTCCGAATCGATAATCACAAATAACAGTGAAAACGCCGAGAGATTTCTTTCCGGAGTCGACAGCGCCTGCGTATACGTTAACGCAAGCACGAGGTTTACCGACGGATTTGAATTCGGTTTCGGCGCGGAGATTGGGATCAGCACGCAGAAGCTTCATGCAAGGGGGCCGATGGGCCTTCCCGAGCTTACGTCATATAAATACAGGATCTATGGAAACGGTCAGATACGAAATTGAAATCTGTTGAAAAAACAGGGAAGATAAGTTATCATGTTTTTTGACGACAAAAGGAGGTACCTATGGAAGCGTTAGAGAATATCCGCACCAGAAGAAGTATCCGTAAGTTTACCGACGAGCCGGTCGATCATGCGACTCTTGAGAAGATCGTGGAAGCGGCATCCTGGTCGCCTTCATGGAAAAATACTCAGATCGTCCGTTATATCGCCATTGAAGATCCTGCACTCAAGGCAAGGATCGCAAAAGACTGTACAACGGGATTCACTTACAATGCGGGAACGATGGAATCGGCTCCCATGTTGATCGCCGTTTGCGTCATAAAGGGCAGATGCGGATTTGAGAAAGACGGATCATATACGACAAACAGAAAAGATACATGGCAGATGTTTGATGCGGGTATCGCATCCCAGACGTTCTGTCTTGCGGCACATGAGTACGGACTCGGTACCGTTATCATGGGTATATTTGATGATACTCTTCCGGAGGTGCTTCAGATCCCGGAGGATCGGGAACTTGTTAATATCATCTGTATCGGACATCCCGCCGAATCACCTGAGATGCCGAAGAGGAAAACAGTTTCGGATCTGCTGACTTATAAATGATCTTTTGGAGTTCCCGTTTTTGGGAACTCCAATTTTATATTACGAACAATGCAGGAGGAAGATTATGCGACACCTAATGAGTCCCATGGATTTTTCCGTGGAGGAACTTGATGCGCTGATGGATCTGGCAGTGGACATAGAAAAGGAACCTGCCAAATATGCGCACAAATGCGACGGCAGGATACTGGCAACGTGCTTTTACGAGCCGTCCACAAGAACAAGGCTTTCCTTTGAATCGGCGATGCTGCGCCTCGGAGGCAAGGTACTCGGATTTGCTACTGCGGACTCTTCAAGTGCCGCAAAAGGAGAGAGCGTATCGGATACGATCAGGATCATCTCAAGCTATGCCGACATATGTGCGATGCGTCATCCGAAAGAAGGTGCGCCAATGGTCGCAGCATCCAAATCCTGGATACCCGTCATAAACGCAGGGGACGGCGGACATCAGCATCCGACCCAGACGCTGACGGATCTTATGACGATCAGATCACTGAAAGGCAGTCTTTCGGATATGACAATAGGTCTGTGCGGTGACCTGAAGTTCGGCAGGACGGTACACTCGCTGATAAATGCTCTGTGCAGATATGAGAATGTAAAGTTTGTATTCATATCACCTCCGGAACTTCGTATCCCCGACTACATACGTGAGGATGTACTGATAAAGAACAACATAGAGTTCAAGGAAGTCATTAAGCTTGATGATGTGATGCCTGAGCTTGACATACTGTACATGACAAGAGTGCAGCGTGAGAGATTCTTCAATGAGGAAGATTACGTCAGACTGAAGGATTTTTACATACTGAACAAAGAGAAGATGGCGCTTGCCAAAAAGGACATGATGGTCCTGCATCCGCTTCCGAGGGTCAATGAGATCTCGGTAGAGGTGGATGATGATGAGCGCGCCATGTATTTCAAACAGGTCAGGTACGGTATGTACATCCGCATGGCGCTGATACTGACACTGCTGGATCTGGCATCCTGACGATAAGGGAGGAATACAATGTTAAATGTAGGAAAGATAGAAGAGGGATTCGTTCTCGATCATATGAATGCGGGAGAGAGCCTGCAGATATATCATGACCTGAAGCTTGATGAGCTTGACTGTACCGTTGCGATGATAATGAATGCGAGAAGTGAGAAGATGGGCAAGAAGGACATACTGAAGGTGGAATGTTCGATCGATATGCTCGACCTTGATGTGCTCGGATTCATAGATCATAAGATCACGGTCAATGTTATCAAGGACGGGGAGATAGTCGAGAAGAAGAGACTGCACCTTCCGAAAGAGATAAAGAACGTTATCAGATGCAAGAACCCGAGATGCATCACGAGCATCGAGCAGGAGCTTGATCATATATTCGTGCTAACCGATCCCGAGACGGAGACATACAGGTGCAAATACTGTGAGGAGACTTATTCTAAGATCTGAACAGCAGTGACCTTAATATACGAAAAGAGGGGGTTGTCGCACTAAATTAGTGCGACGCCCTTTTGCATGCCCTTCCTGCAGCATCCACCCGGAAATGTTTAGTTCGTCTGCGCAGTGATTTTCATAATCTCATACCCCCAGAAATGCTTTCTTTCGACCTTGCTCAAAGC
>JAILIS010000047.1 GCA_024695145.1 Lachnospiraceae bacterium | reverse complement strand
ACTCTTTGCATTTACGTTCAATCTCTACTGTATTCTTCAAATCTCGCATAGGAACAATATGCATATCGCACCTCCTTTGTGTGACTAAATTATATACTATATTAGGCCGCGTATCAATAATTATTCTTTACCCCAGATTTTCCCCAGATTTTCATTTTTTGACAGATTCTGACAGAAGCAGTCAAGAATAACAAAACCCTGCAATGCCCTATTTTACAGCATTACAGGGTTTTACAACCTCAGACAGATTACACACTTTTATCCTCAAGTATGAGTACTAACAGAATTTGTGAAAAATATGTGAACGCCCGGATTGAAAAACAGTATACAAAAATGCTATAATACACAAGATATTGTTATACAGTGTGATCCGTAACACTTAATACAGAGATGCGAGGGAGGAAATAAGATGCAGGATTACAAAAAGATCGATCACCCCAAGAACAAGGATGTGGTTCTTCGCTATATCCCGGGGCACTTTATCACGCCACACACTCACGTTAACTACTACATGGATCTGAGCGATATGAAATCGCGGCAGCGTGAAGCAAGAGCAACCGGTGAGGAACTTGCCGATCTTTATCTTGCTTCGGATGTCGTTGATACGATCCTGTGCCTTAACGGAACGGAAGTTGTCGGTGCTTATATGGCAAACAAGCTCACAAAATCCGGAATGATCTCCGCCAACCGTCATAAGACCATATATATCACCAGCCCCGAGTACAATATCATAGGGCAGATGATGTTCCGCGAAAACATCCAGCATATGATCAAGGGCAAAAGAGTACTTGTCCTCATCGATTCGGCAACTACCGGCGGCACTCTTAAAAGCGCTGTCGGCTCTATACGGTTTTACGGCGGTACTCCGGTCGGGATATCCGCCATCTTCTCGGTTGCCACACAGATCGAGAACATACCGATAAGATCACTGTTCTCGACCAAAGATCTTCCCGATTATGCAAGCTACAGCCCTGACAGCTGCCCGTTATGTTCGAAAAACATTCCCGTTGATGCGATCTGTAACGGTTTCGGTTATTCAACGGTACAGTGATCATCAAAGCATGTAACAAAAGATCCCGGGTCGGAATCGATCCGGGATCTTTTATCTTTATATCTTTTATGAATTTGTTATAAGGAATTCTCCCGGATTTTTAAACAGCCGTGCATTTTCCTTTATCCACGCCTCATCCTTATCCCACCAGCGCAGCTCGAGAAGCTTTTTTACAGTCTCTTCATCAAATCTTGTCCCGATCTTCTTCGCGGGTGTTCCGGCATATATGGCATATGGCTCGATATCCGTAAGCACAAGGCTTCTCGCGCCCACGACAGCGCCGTCGCCTATGGTCACACCGTCAGCTACGATGCACTCGACACCGATCCAGACATCACTTCCGATCACGATCTTATAACCGTTCTCTTTGTCCGCATATTCTAATTCCGTAAACGAATCTTCGTCGACGTGTGTATATCCGTACTGCGCCGCAGAGGAAAAAAATGCGGGATGTATGGATATGTTCTCTCCCTTTACGGGATGTCGGCCGTACGCTATCCTTACCATAATACAGCTGTAGTTTCCGATACGGGCATCCGAGATCGATGAACCGGGATTGATATATGTATGATGTCCGACCCTGACGTTTCCAAGCGCCGCACCTTCATTGATATAATCCTGTCCCTCAAGCGTCGTCCCGTTAAAAAGATATGCGCCTTTTGCGATGATACTGTCGGTCTTCCTCTCGATCCGCATCCTGACAAACGGAAAAATCACACTGCGGTAGACGACAGACCCTGCCTCCCTGATTTTTCTTGCGATAAACCTGCCTGTTGACTCGATCATAACGTACTATTTACCTTTCCTTCTTTGCCAGAACTCCTTCGAGAACACCGACACGTCGGTATCCATTCCCAGAAAACGCTTTATATGTACGATGATACCCTGCTGTTTGGTCTTGATAAAGGACTGCCTGTCGTATTCTCTTTCCCACTCAATATCATCCTGTAACCTTATCGGGAAAGTCATCTCCCTCGTCTCTTCAACATACCACTTGGGTTTCTTAGTCGTATTGGTACAGTCACCTCCGAAGCCGATGTTTGTAACAAGATTATACTTCGGAAAAATATGATAGCCGCCGTTCAGTATGGAGTAGAAATAAAAGATGTAATCCCACGCATATCTGGGTTCGGTCTGCAGGAGCTTGTCAAAGTTCTCCTTCAATATCCAGTTGGCATCCTTTTCGAAGATGACCTCGTCAAAAACAGGATCATTTTTGCGCTGTTCGTAGTCCTTCAGATCATAGTCGAATATCTCCCATGCCCGCTTCCACGTGGCCCATCCCCAGCACCAGAATACCTTCGAAAAGAAGTAATCCTTATCCGGGCCCGGATCATAGTCTATTACCTTACTTCCGGATATCGAAAGCACTCTCTCGTCATTCCGGTATCTTACGAGCATCTCCTGGCAGAATTCGAAAAAACTGTCATTAGCGACACAGTCATCCTCAAGTATGATCGCTTCGTTCTCGTGGGCAAAAACCTCATCTATGGCCGTAGCCACGCGCTTTGCGCAGCTCAAGTTCTTATCGGAATATATTTTTATGACTTCGCAGTCCCAGTCAACGGCTTTTTCAAGATCCTCTCGCAGAGAATACACGACCTCGCGCTCTCCCGGCACCGAATCCCTCGGTCCGTCGGACGCAAGATAAAGCTTTGTCGGACGCTGACGCCTGACTCTATCAAACACCGCTTTTGCACTGTCCGGCCTGTTAAATGTTATCAGCAGGACCGGTACGGTAAGCTTAAACATAAGAATTCCTCCCGGGCGGGCATAACTGATGGTTACTGCTTAAATATCGTCGCATTTGATATCGTATGGAGCAGTTTGGAACTGAGCTTTCCGGACCGTATCTTTTCAAGGGTTTTGCCGATAAGGATTCCGTAAACCGGAAAATACCTGCGGGTCTGCACATCCACTTCCCTGAAGAACTCATCCTGATATTTTACCGAGAAGCTGTCCTCATCTATGCGGTACCTTACGACCGGAAATCCGAGGCTGTGCCAGCGCATTCCCATTTTTTTCATCCGTATCATCCAGTCCCTGTCGGCACCGACCTTGAATGATGTATCAAATGTCCGGTCACCAAAACACTTTCTTGCGGCGATTATAGCCTGATGATTGATACAGTCTCCGAGACAGTAATACAGTCCCCACGAACAATACCGGGGATATCTCCTGACAACGGTCTTCTTTTTGCCGCCCAGAACTTCCTCGAACACCGAATCACCGTAATATATGTCGGAATCATGACTGCATATGGCTGAAACTATCGCGGAAAGCGTATCCGTCGAATGAAGGTGATCCCCCACATTTATAAACTGCAGAAAATCGCCCGTTGCCATTCTTGCAGCCTTGTTCATGGCGTCATAAATGCCGTCATCCGCCTCTGATATGTACCGTATCCTCTCATCTTGCGCGGCACGCTCTTTAATCACATCAACCGTGCCGTCCGTTGACAGTCCGTCAGCGATTATATACTCCAGATCGGCATAGTCCTGACCAAGAACCGAATCCAGCGTGGACGCGATATCGTCGCGGCAGTTTCTGCATACCGTTATTATGGTGATCTTGGGCGGAGCAGTACTAGAGAACATCTTTCTTGTTTCTTTCCTTTGCTTTTCCGGCAGATATTTCATATATCTTATCGCAGTTCTTGAGCGTTGTGACCCTGTGCGCGATTATGATGAGCGTTACGGAACCGGACAGCGAATCTATAGCTTCCATGACAGCTTCTTCCGTCTCATTGTCAAGTGCCGATGTAGCCTCATCAAGGATCAGTATCTGAGGATCATTGTAGAGAGCCCTCGCTATCGCAAGTCTCTGCCGCTGTCCTCCGGAAAACTTAACGCCGCGCTCTCCGACTATCGTATCGAGTCCTTCGGGAAGAGATCTGATAAAATCAGCCAGTGATGCGCGCTTTAATGCATCCCATATAAGATCATCATTACCGGTCTCATCACCGAATGCGACGTTACCGCGTATGGTATCATCAAGCATGAACACGGTCTGGGGCACATAAGCAAGCACCTTAGTCCATGTTTTAGGTATCGTATTGATATCCGTACCGTCCATGCAGATCGTGCCCTTCAAAGGCTTATAGAGCCGGAGCATAAGATCCGCAAAGGTTGATTTTCCCGAACCGGATTCTCCTATGATTCCGATGGCTTCGCCTTTATGAATGGTCAGATCAAAGCCGTCAAGCACATTGCTCTTTCCCTCACTGTACTTCCATACCAGATCCCTGATCTCTATTCTGTCATTAAACTTCAGCGTGCCGTCGTCGATCTCGGATGCGGTCTCCTTTTCAAGCTTCGCAAGATCCGTCCTTGCCTGTACTATATTCTCGTATGCCGCCTCAACACTTGCACGGTTAAAGATGAATATGGAGATATAGCCGGTAACCCTCGATATGGAGGGAAGCAGTCTGAACGCACCCATCGCGAATACGGACATCTTCGGAACAAACTCAGCTGCATTTGCACCGCTTGATATCCTCAGAAGCACCAGAATGATAATACCACTGATACACGACGTCTCTATTATCCTCTCCGGAATGATACTCGCAAAATCACTTCTCGTTATGGCTGAATTGGTTTTTTCATATGCCTCGTCATACCTTGAAAGGAATATATCACGCCGGTTATATGCCATTATATCCTTGATACCGGTGTTTATCTGCACAAGCCATTTATTCAGCTGCGCAAATCCGCTCCTGTACCGCTTTGCCATCTTTGTCAGCATCTTTCTGACGCCAAACACGATAACAAGCATACAAAGGAACCCTATACCGAGCACTCCGCCGGCAAGAAAAGGATCGACGAGAAACAGGTATATGGCAACGGAAGCTATAACAAAGCCCTCTGACGCGAACTTGAAGAGATTTGACAGTACAAGATATACCCCTTCCGTGTCATTTGTCACGCCTCTCATGATAACGCCGCTTCCGTTATCGACAAAAAACGAATACGGACGGTTCATAAAAGAGCGCAGCATAAGGACCGCAAGTTCCCGCCTCGTATTCCAGCTGTATCGTATCTGCAGAAGCGATGACAGGGCAAGGTACAGATTTTTCACGAGATATATCAGGACTATACCGACGCCGACCATGATCAGGACCATGTGCGGCTGATAAATATGAAACAGATCCATGAAGAAGCGTATATATTTTTTCTCCATCAGATCCTCCGGAGTCAGAAGTGCCTCCATGAACGGTAGCATCACTGCCACTCCGAGAAGCTCAAAAAGGGACCCGATCAGTATGATTATCATCATACCGAACATCTTTATACGCTGCTTTTTATTGAGTATGACAAACAGATGTGAAAACATCTGTCTGATGGTATTGAGATCTTTCATGGAAAACGTCTCTGCGGATGACTGTTACGTTACGTTATCACTATTATAACAAAAGTCCTAAAACCCTTTCGGGTTTCAGGACCCAAGTAACAGGGGATGAGAGAATCGAACTCCCACCAAAGGTTTTGGAGACCCCTATCATACCATTTGACCAATCCCCTGTATGAAGCCCGTTCCAATTGCTTCGAACATAAGACCGAGCGTCCATAAACTTATCACAAATATATACCGCGTGTCAAGAGTATTAAAAACGCATAATACCCATTGCGAGGTTGCGTTCCTCTTCTTCACGCTTCTTCTGCATCATTATCTGATACTCGTTGAGTGTCTCCTGCTTCTTCTGCTCGGAAATAGCCTTTGCAATGTCGAGATCTTCGAGTCTCGATCTCGATGAGAGGGTATTTTCTGCCGCATAATCATTGTATCTGATCGCAGATTCGAGAGCATTTGTCTGAGCTCCCATATTGCTCCTTGATTCTGATACTTTGGAGATAGCGTCCGTGATCGTACCAAGGTCAAATTCCTTTGTTACGTCAAAACCGGCAATACCGAGATCCTCAAGCGTTGAGCTGACCATCTGTATCTTCTGGCCCGTGCCGTCCGGATTGGTAGCCAGATTGATATCCGCCATGCTGCCGTCAAGGATCTTCATCGTATTGAATTCCGTACCCCTTGCAATGCCTTCGATATCCGAAAGAAGCTGATCGACTTCGCTCTGGATCGCTCCGAGCTCTTCACCGGTATTCAGCCCGCTGCTTGCCTTGACGCCGAGCTCGTATATCCTCTGAAGGCTGTCTCCGATCTGAGCAAGAGCACCGTCGGCTATATTAAGAAGACTGACTCCGTCCTTCGCGTTCTCGGCTCCGACAGAAAGACCGTTTTCCTGGCTGTTCATCTTCTGGGCAATGGTAAGTCCCGACGGATCATCGGCCGCGGAATTGATCCTCTTACCGCTCGCGATCTGTGAATATGTGCTGCTCTGTAATGAAACACCACTGATATCTGCCATAACTACTTCCTCCTTTCTCATAATGAGAGGAAACCGTTCCTTTTGGAGATTATATTATACTACCAAAGCCCGTAAATATCAATCACACTTATCCAGAACAATCTTTATCCTTGTCCCGAGATCTTCTCTCGAAGTGATCTCAAAATAGCCGTTGTGTCTGTCAACGATCCATTTGGCGATTGAAAGGCCCAGGCCTGTTCCGCCGTAGCTTCTGGCTTCATCGGAGCGGTAGAATCTCTCGAACATATGCTCAACATCCGCTTCCTTCATACCGATACCGGTGTCCTGCACCTGGATGTATATACGACCGTTTTCGGTATAGCCGACCGACAGCATTATCTCGTCTCTGGGCTTTGTATATTTAGCCGAATTATCGATAAGTATCCTCACAGCCTGCTTAAGGAGACCCTCGTCAGCCATAACGAATATATCGTCAATAGGATGGGAATACTTGTATATATGGTTCTCATCGATCATCAGGGATTCTTCATAGACCGATTCCATCATCTCACACACATTTACGCGCTCCGGGTTAAGTGCGGTCCTCCCCGCATCTCCGCGGGCAAGGAACAGAAGCTGTTCCACCAGATGTTTCATATGTGAAGACTCATTCTGAATGGCGGTTATCGACTCATCGAGCACCTTCTCATCCTCACGTCCCCATCTGGCAAGCATGTTGGCATAGCCCTCTATCACCGCGATAGGTGTGCGAAGCTCATGTGATGCGTCATTTACGAAGCGTGCCTGCTGCCGGTTGGATTCGCGTATACGGGTAAGCAGAGAATTCATTGCGCGCTCGATACCTTTAAGATCCTCATCGCCGAATGAAAGCTTTGCTTCCTCGGAAGGTTCAAGGCTTGTGATCTTTTCTTCTATCAGATGATACTTGTCCTCGGAAAGCTCGATACGGGACAGTTCTTCAACCATGGATGCCATCTCGTCAAGAGGCCTGAACATCTTTTTGATGCGGCGCATCTCTCCCGAGTACGAAATAAGATCAAACAGAAATTCCAGCACGAAAAGTCCCGTGCAAAAAGTAAAGATTATAACCGCCGGGGCAAAGATCATCTCGTTTACGAGGATCCTGCCGGTATCTGCAGTTACCGTGTAACGCAAAGTCCGAAGAACCTGCATGAACCGGCCCGCGGTATCGATCGTACCGACAGGCGGCGCGAGCGTGATGGTACGGCTCCTGTCAACAAAAGGAACCGTCGTATCTGCCATATATTCCCTCGCCGCAAGCCAGACGAGCGACATTATAATGAGTAAAAAGAGATAGTGGGCGAAATGCATACCTATCTTCATCCTGACGCGCTGACCCGCCAGTCGGTGTCTTATGGATGACACCCGCCCTTTAACATTGTTATTCTGATTTGATGACATAACCTACACCTCTGACCGTCTCGATCATCCTGATATCAAAGGCCTCATCTATTTTTGATCGCAGGTACCTCACATATACGTCCACAATATTCGTTTCACCGACATAATCATATCCGCATACTCTTTCCAGAAGTGTATCCCTTGTAAGAACTATATCCTGATTTGTAAGGAAGACTTTGAGCATCTCAAACTCCCTGTTGGTAAGCGTTATCTCCTTACCGTCATATGTGACGCGGTGCTTTTTTTCATCAAGCATAAGGGCTTTCCACCTGTAAACGCCGTTCTGTGCATCGGATGTACTGTCTCCGTATGCCGTATTATTTGAACCGGAGGCGGTATCGCTGACAGGATGAAGCTTTAAAGCCACTCTGACACGGGCCAGAAGCTCTTCTATGGCAAACGGCTTGGTGATGTAATCAACCGCTCCCGCATCAAGTCCCGAAACCTTATCCATGACCGCATCCCTTGCGGTAAGCAGTATCACAGGCGTCGGATGACTCCTTCCGAGCCTTCTTAATACTTCCAGGCCGTTAAGGCCCGGAAGCATAATATCAAGAAGTATCAGATCATATGAATTATCTGTGGCAAGCTCCAGGGCTTCGCGCCCGTCACCGCTCTTCGTGACCTCATATCCTTCGTGCAAAAGCTCAAGCTCCACGAATCTTGCAAGTTTTTCTTCGTCTTCTACGATCAGTATGTGTGCCATATCCGATTCCTTTTACAGCTTGTTGTACTCTTCCTTAACCTTCTCGGCTGCCTCGGTAGCCTTTTCGCATACATCATTGGCCAGTTTCATCTCATCGGCACCCTTGAAGCTGTATCTGCATCCTACAAAGAGTGCGATTATCATCGCTACCACCATCACATGCCATGTGCACAGAAGGATCAGGATGAACACCCATATGGGAATGTTGACTATGACCTCGTCATTGCGCTCCACAACGAAATAGTTTTCGCATGATTTATGCCAGAGCGCTTTGACCTTATCCGTAAACGCGTTTCCGTGCTTCTTTTCCTTATTCTCCTCGGGCTGATCGACAACCAGAAGCTCGGCTGACTCGTCTGTTCTGTAGCTTTCCTTTTTAGGATCGGCCTTTCCCTGCTTCTCAAGGATGATCATTGCATCCAGAAGATCACCGCCGGCCTCTTCAAGTGCCGCCTTGGCCTCCTCAAAAGAAACATCTGCCTTCTCTCTTAACTTTTCAACCTTTTCAAAAGTATCCATTCTCCTACCAACCTTTCATAATATACTGTTACGCCTTTTCGGCACGTCTTCGTTCGCTCGAACAATGAACAATATACAGAAAAGTTCTTAAACGGTCTTTTATGCAAGATTAAAAGATCATTAATAAATGATTATCATTCTTCGGATTCGATGATCGCTATATGTACCTCGTCAAGCTGCTTTTTGTCGACAGGCGCCGGTGCACCCATCATAACGTCCATCGCAGTCTTGTTCATAGGGAACGGTATGATCTCCCTGATGCTCTCCTGTCCTGCAATAAGCATTATCATCCTGTCAACGCCCGGTGCTATGCCGGCATGAGGGGGTGCTCCGTAACAAAACGCATTGTACATTGCCGGGAACTTGGCCTTGACATCCTCTTCTCCGAGGCCAACAAGCGAAAATGCCTTTACCATGATCTCGGGATCATGATTTCTGACAGCGCCCGATGAAAGCTCCACTCCGTTGCAGACGAGATCATACTGATATGCGAGTATGGACAGCGGATCCTCATTTTCAAGCGCTTTCATACCGCCCTGCGGCATGGAGAAAGGATTATGACAGAACTCGAGCTCTCCCGACTCCTCGCCGATCTCATACATGGGAAAATCAACTATCCAGCAGAACTCGTAACAATCTTTTTTCATATGTCCTTCCGCGGCATTTCCGAGAAGTTTTCTTAATACTCCGGCTCCTTTAAGTGCATCCGCGCGTTTACCTGCGGTCAGACCCACAAAATCACCCGGCTTCAGTGAAAGCTTTCCGATAACTTCATCCTTTTTATCCTGTAAGAATTTCGCTATACCGCCGATGATCTCACCGTTCTCATCGATCCTGAACCAGTATCCTTTCTGGCCGCTGATGACCTCGGTCTCTGCCATTATCTTGTCTATGACCTTACGGGAAGCATTAAAGCCGTCTACCGCAATTGCCTCAACCGTCTGCCCCTCAAAAGGTGCAAAACCGGTATTTTGCATAAGATCCGAAACATCAGTGAGCGTTAAGTCTATACGAAGATCCGGCTTGTCCGTGCCATATGTTTCCATGGCATCCCTGTACGAGATCCTCTTAAAAGGAGCGGATGATGCCGTATGATATATGCCGTATTTTGAAAATACGGGAGGCAGGACATCTTCTATTACCGTAAACACATCCTCCTGATCGGCAAACGCCATCTCCATATCAAGCTGATAAAACTCACCCGGTGATCTGTCGGCTCTGGCATCCTCGTCACGAAAGCACGGAGCTATCTGAAAATATCTGTCGAACCCGCTTGCCATGAGTATCTGTTTGAACTGCTGCGGGGCCTGCGGCAGAGCATAAAACTTGCCGGGGTGATTTCTTGACGGTACAAGATAATCCCTTGCGCCTTCCGGAGAAGAGCACGTAAGTATCGGTGTCGTTATCTCGAGAAAATCATGCTCTATCATGCTCTTTCGAAGATCCGCCACGATCCTGCTCCTGAGCGTGATGTTGTCCCGGACCTCGGGATTTCGCAGATCGAGATACCTGTATTTGAGCCTTACAGCTTCATCGGCTTCACGGGAGCGTGATATCTCAAACGGAAGCTCATTGTAGATACATTTTCCAAGGACTTCTATACTGTCGGGAACAACCTCGATATCTCCGGTTGCAATGTTCGGATTCTTGTTGGAGCGCTCTCTTACCATACCGGTTATCGATATGGTGGACTCATTGTTGATGCCGGAAAGAGCATCCATCATCTCTTCCGTCTCTATAACAGCCTGTGTCATACCGTAAAAGTCACGAAGGATCAGAAAGCCCAGGTTTTTGCTTACCTTTCGCATATTATCGTACCAGCCGACAAGAGTGACTCTCTCACCGACGTTGTCGATACGCAGTTCGTTGCAGTTGTGGGTTCTTGATTGTGTCATGGTTGTCTCCTTTTTTCAGTTACTATATGTGTAAAAAAGTGTGTCGCGCCATCCTGAATTCGCCTAATGAACAAGGTCGCTCGCCCATTTGCTAAGGAGTGTCGCGCCATCCTGAATTCGCCTCGTTCCTCGGCGAATGGCGCTCCACGTGTAGGAAGGCATCTTCCCATTTCACTTCGTGAAACGGGCCCCTCCTTCCTACCTTTGCCTTCTCCAAGTCATCGGTAAAAAGATAAGCAGCATCGGGAACAGTTCCAGGCGGCCGGCCAGCATGTCAAACATGAGGACATATTTGGCAAACGGCGAAAAATGGGCAAAGTTTGCGGTAGGTCCTACCATTTCAAGGCCCGGGCCGATGTTGTTGAAAGTTGCGATCACCGCTGTCACGGTAGTGGTGAAATCCTTGCCGTCAAGGGCCACCAGCAGGACCGAACATGCAAATACGGTGAAATACGTCAGGAAATAAACGTTTATTCCACGAAGAACCGCATGCTCTATCGGTTTGCCTTCAAACTTTAGTATCTTTACGCTTCTGGGATGGACAAGATGTTCGAGTTCCTTGAGGATGGTCTTGAAGCCTATGACTATACGGCTGACTTTTATGCCGCCCGCCGTGGAACCCGCGCAACCGCCTATGAACATCATCACAAGCAGCATACTCTTCGAAAAGTTGGGCCACAGATTAAAATCCGTTGTGGAAAATCCCGTTGTGGTCATTACCGATGCAACATTGAACAGGCCGTGATGTATGGCTTCCATGTGATTGCCGAACATATTGCCGACATTTATGGCGACACAGGCCGTCGCGAAAAAATAAATGGACAGATAAGCGATTATCTCCTCTGATCTGAAAGCTTCCTTGAACTTCCTTGCGATCACGAGGAAATATATGTTAAAGTTCGCTCCGCACATGATCATGAATACCGTTATTATGCTCTGTTGCAGATGTGTGTATACGGCACATCCGGCATTGGTCACGGCAAATCCTCCGGTACCGACCGTACCGAAAGATATGACCATCGCATGATACAACGGCATACCGGCAAGAACAAGCGAAATGATCTCGGTCAGAGTGATCGCTATATAGATCTCATACAGTATCTTGGCAGTGGACTTTACCTTGGGGACAAGCTTTCCCACGGAGGGGCCGGGACTTTCCGCCCTCATCAGATATATATTATCCCCTGCAGTCTCAGGCAGGATCGCAAGCATGAATACAAGAACACCCATGCCTCCCACCCAGTGGGTAAAGCTCCTCCAGAAGAGGATACCCTTCGGCAGGGATTCAACCTCATGCAGAATACTCGCTCCCGTTGTGGTAAAACCGGAAATAGTCTCGAAAAGCGCATCGGTAAATCCGACATGCGGCACAGCTATAAGGATGGGAAGAGCTCCGAAAATGGACATGAATATCCACCCGAGTGCAACGGAAGTAATGCCCTCCCGCATATAAAATGACATGTTTGAAGGCTTTTTGAAGCTGAGCAGATACCCTGTCACGAAAACGGCCACTGCCGTTGCCGCAAGAACCATCCATTCCTTTTCATGATATATTACGGAAACGATCGTGGGAAGCAGCATCAGTACCGCTTCTATCCGAAGGACGTAGCCGACGAAAAAAGCCACCATTCTTTTATTCATGCGAGAATATCCTCCAGATCGTTAAGCCCGCGTTCTATGCTGACTACTACCACAAGATCGTCCTTTTCGATCACGCTGTGACCGTTGGGGATCTCTACTTTATTTCCTTTGGTGATGCAGGCGATAATGATACCCGGCTTCAGGCGGAGTTCCATAAGCGGCTTGCCGACAATTCTTCCTTCATCCCTCACCCTGAACTCAAGAGCTTCCGCCCTGCCCTGGGCGATCTTGTAAAGAGTCTCGACATTACTGCCCATACTGTTGTTAAGGGCACGGACAAACCTTACGATATTGTCACTCGTAATGCTGTTGGGATTGATGATGCTGCCGATATCAAGGCCAGCTATTATCTCCTCAAAAGTAATCCTGTTTATCTTGGTCAGAAGCTTTGCCTTGCTGATCCCCTTCTCATAAAGGGACAGCAGGATGTTCTCTTCATCTATTCCGGTAAAATTCCCTACGGCATCCACCACGCTTATACCTTCCTCATCGAGAAGCTCTTTTTCCGTGCCGTCACCGTTTATTATCACAGCCTGCGGAAGCATTTCCGAAAGCTGCTGGCATTTAGCAAAATCCTGTTCTATTATCTTGACCCCGATCTTTGTATCTTCAAGGAGCTTTGCAACATAATAGCTGAGCTTACCCCCTCCGATCAGGATTATGGATTTGACCGTGTTCGTAACGATAGCGCCGCTCGCCTTGAAGAAAGCAAGAGCCACGGAGTGCGGGGCTATAAAAGATACGAAATCTCCCGCACGAAGGGCAAAATCACCGTGGGGGATCAGAAGCTGATCGCCGCGTTCCACTATACAGATAAGAACTTTGCAGTGAAGCCTGCTCTCCATCTCCGTAAGCTTCATGCCGTCAAGCTTTGATCCCTCGGGAATGCCGATCTTGATCAGTTCCACACGGCTTCTCGAAAACATGTCAACCTTCATGGCGGACGGGAACTTGATGATCCTCGCAACCTCGGATGCTGCCGCCTGCTCGGGATTGATGACCATTGAAAGATTGAGTTCGTCCCTTATATAGCGCATCTCATTGTAGTATTCGGGATCCCTTATCCTGGCTATGGTCTGACAGTTTCCGGCTTTCTTGGCGATCAGACAGCACAAAAGATTCAGCTCGTCCGAATTGGTTGTGGCGATCAGTATATCCGAGCTTTGCACTCCGGCTTCCCTCTGTGTGGATATACTTGCTCCGTTACCTTCGACTCCAAGGACATCTATCCTTTCCGACAGATATTTCAGCTTCTCCCATTGTCTGTCGATTATGGTGATCTCATGTCCTTCCTGGACGAGATGCTCCGCCAGAGTGGATCCGACTTTTCCGCATCCGACTATTATTATCTTCATTTATATGACCTTTCAAATAAAACGGCGAGCCTGCCCTGCATAAAGCAAAAGTCGGAACAAATACTGTCCCGACTCCTGGCAATTCGCTCTAAAGGATGTCAGCTGATAGGTATCTCCGTTGAGCCGATATCCTGGAATGTTGAATAGTTATCGCGTATAGTAAGTGTTAAAGGACTGGTCTGATCCGAAAGCAGGAATGCATATGCACATTCGGCTGACTGGCCGCCGCTGATCTGCATGTCCTTATTGCCCACTTCCACAGGAACATCTGTAAGATTGGTATCCTCCGGACACTCGGTACCGTTCTGCTTGACGCTGGCAGGAAATACTTCGCTCATGGCAAGCGGTGTCTGCGTCTTGTTGACAAATGTAAAGTATACAACGGCTGCAGTATTATTGTCTGCATCCATTACAAGCTGTACTTTCGTACACGTAAGTGAAAAATCATCACTCTCGACATTCACGCCGTCCGAAGTTCCGCCTTCCGAACTCTCTGATGCCTGTGCCGAACCCGAACTGTCCGAATCGACTATCTTGCCCTTCAGGAAGAAGAACAGTGCAATAAGAGCAATAAATACAACGATTTCAACAGCAAGGATTATGATGCTGGTCATATCGTTCTTCCTGCGCCTTGCAGGAGCAACGCCCCTTCCCGGACCACGACCCGAACCTTCACGTCTCGGTGCCGGACGGGACTGTCTAACAGGACGCTCACGAAGCTCCTCATCCTGAAATTCAAAATCCAGATCTAAATCTCTTGGCATAATAAGACTCCTTTATATAAAACAGATTGATAACGCTTACACATCATCTTATTTTATTATCATCACGAGGAAAAATCAAGAGATAATACCGACTTTACAAGCCAAAAGCGACAACCGTATATTGTAAACCGTTGCATTTGAAACTTGAAGCGCCTACAGATTTGTATTTTTCCGAGAATACGAGATATCTGGATGCGGGGTCGGTCTTGATAAGCGCATCGACAGCAGCCGCGGCTTTCTGGGTGCCGACTATGATCATCTCTGCTTTGAAATGTTCCGGTGCAAGAGTATAGTACATCTGCCCGTTGGGACGAAGGTGGCTGCGCAGTGCTGCAACTTCCCTTGTCCTTCTGTCGGCGCATGTGGCCAGTCCCTTATTCTTGATCAGCTCATCATATCCGAGATCCTTTCTCGTCTTGTTGATAGCCGTCACCACCTCGGATCCGAAAGCACTGTCACTTTCACCGTTGATATAGATGCAGCACTTCCCGACGGTAAATTCATCAGGTGTGATATACGGGGTGGGAGTGGGTGTTTCGGAAGCATCGGTTGATGTCGTCGAATCGCTCCCGGTTGATGAAGCTGTATCCGTTGAAGAACTGTCGTTTGGTGACGCATCCCTTGTATCGGTATAATCATCCGAAGAATAGAATGTATCATCAGGCGTCCCGGCAAAAGGTGCGGGGGTAGGAGCCTCCGGTGTCACGATCGGATAAGGCGTCACAACAGCCGGCGGAGAAGGTACAGCTTCAGCGGTATTATCTTCCGGAGCTTTGTCATTATTAACGTTCTCGAGAGCATTTCTGATGTAATCGTCATAAGGATCACCGCTCTTTGTTTCTTCACCGCCCTCTTCCTGTGCTTCTGCAGGTTCTGCGGCGTCAGCGTTCGGATCCTCTCCGTTGCAGCCGCTTAAGGGGAGGATGAGAAGGCATATTATGCATATAAATATCAGTGATCTTCTCATGTGTGTATGCTACTCTTATCTATTTAATATGTCCGGGTGCAAAAAAAGTTACCAGTTTAAATATCGGATTTTCGAATCTCTTTTTTACTCTTACGAGTTCATTCCTTATCTCTATTCCCTGCGGACAGTGACTCTCGCACTTACCGCACTTCTTACACAATGATGCCATGGATCTTTCGTTCTTCATGGCCGTACACATGAAATATTCACGTATACCGTCGAAATAACTCTCAAGATAAGATGTGTTATAGGTCTTAAAACACCCCGGAATATCTACCCCTGCCGGGCAGGGCATACAATAACCGCAGCCCGTACATCTGACCCTGACCTTCTTCTCGATCTCCGCGACAACCTTCTCATATGTGCGCATATCATCGCCTGTCAGAGAACCTTCATCTGTTTCCGAGGCTATCCGTATGTTTTCCTTTACCATATCCATGGAATTCATTCCGGACAATACGACAGTCACCTCGGGCTGGTTCCACAGCCAGCGCAGTCCGAACTCGGCCGGGCTCCATCCCGGTGTGGACGAGCTTATGATCTCCCTGGCTTTATCGGGAATACCGTTCACGAGCTTTCCGCCGCGAAGCGGCTCCATTATGATCACGGGAATCCCCATTGCGGCAGCTTCTTTGAGCCCGCGTTCTCCGGCCTGGGTGGTCCTGTCGAGATAATTATACTGTATCTGAGTAAAATCCCAGTGGTAACTGTGAAGGATCTTTATAAAAAGATCGCTCGAGCCGTGGAATGAAAACCCTATCCTTCTGATAAGGCCTGCACCCCTTTTGGCCTCAAGCCACTTGTCGATCCCTCTCGAGCAAAGCGCATCCCATGATTTTACGTCAGGAAGCATGTGCATCAGATAATAATCCACATGATCGGTCCTAAGCCTTGACAGCTGTTCATTAAAACGCTTCTCGGCGTCCTCGGGACTCTTCATAAAATAGTGGGGCATCTTGGTCGCTATATTGATCTTATCCCGGGCCCCGATCTTTTCAAGCGCCCTGCCGAACGCTTCTTCATTTCCGGGATACAGATAAGCGGTGTCAAAATAATTGACACCGTTATCTATTGCATATCTCAGCTCCCGTTCTATCTCGTCGTGGTCAAATCCGTTCCCCTTTTTGGGAAATCTCATACAACCAAATCCGAGAGCCGAAAGCTCATCCCTGTTATTGAGTCTCTTGTATTTCATCCTACTTCCTGGCATGCGCTTTTCTCATTTTGCGCTGATGATTGATGAGGATAAGCAGACATGTGAGAGCCAGTCCGAACGCTACTAACGCTCCTGCGGCAAGCCATGCCACTATACCGTTTGCACTTGTTACATCCTGCGCTATCGCATATGATGAGAACCTGTCGGTCCTGAATGTGATCGTCTTCGGATCGTCATCAAGATCCGGAAGTACCGAAAGCTCTCCCTCGTGTACGCGAAGCACCGAATATGTCTTGCCCTTCTTGAAGATCTCATTGGGCACTTCGATCACAACCTCCATGGTTGTCGGCAGCTCGGTGACCTTCTCCGTGTTACCGTCCTCGCTCTTGAGCATTGTAAGGTCAAAGTACTGAAGAGGTTTCTTGCCGATGGCGCCTTTCATGATACGTACAGTAGCCTCATCGGGATTATCCTGACTCGTAAGGCTTACGGATATATCGAGATGATCGCCGTTGGCAAGTTTTGTAACTTCATCCATCGAAAGCATCTTGGTTACAACGATATCAAGATCCGGAAGCGAAGGATTGATCTCTTCTGCGGGAACCTGCATGAGCTCGTCTCTCGTCATCTTGTTGTAATCAACGCTTACCATGTTGGTCGGCTCATACTTGTTGTAAACATAAGCTCCGAGTCCGCCGGTCATAAATGCGGCATCAAGTATCGGAGTCGTTTCTCCGGCGCTGATCATGGAATTGACTTCGTCCATTGATACGCCGAGGAATTTGGCTACCTCAGAATCGTTTTGTGTATCTCTTTCAACTACTATACCAAGCTCCTGATCCGAAGGGATGACCACATTCTCAAGATCCATCTCTTCGACAAATTCGTCTCCGCTGCCTCCTGAAGCTGCATCTTCAATGTTGACGGTAGACTGCGATGTTGCAGTATTGTTCAGGTTTTTCTCCAGGGGCTTGACCTTATCGTTCTGGGTCTTCTGACCCGATTCCGCTGCGGCTTTCTTGCCTGCGTCGGTCTGTACGAATGCCGCCGCTATAACATGAGGTCCCTGTATGTTAGTGAAAGTGTAGCTGCTCACAGGTCCTACCTGGTTACCGTCAACCGAAACAGCGAGTATCGCGAATCCTGCCTTGGGAGTGATCGTATATACAAGGCTCTGTCCTTTTACAGCCATGATCTTTCCTGAAGGACTGATAGTACCGCCGGTCGTAGCAACTCCGGATGAGATCTCATAAGTTACCACACTGTTCTTGATAAACCGGGCCGTACATGTGATATCATGCTTCACTTTATCGATACGATATTCGGCATTACGGCTGATGCACTGTCCGTTAACGATCCATCCGTCAAAAACGTATCCGGTTGCGGGAACAGCTTTTATGGTCGTTCCCTCATTGAGCTTGAACGTTCCGCCACCCGAAACGGTTCCGCCGTCCCACGGATCCACCGCCAGCGTGATCGTATGCTTTGTCTTTTCAAACATAGCCGTGAGCCTGCGGTTAACGGTAAGGTTGGTAAGCCTTATGGAAGCATCCCTGCTTACTATGGTATCGTCTTCTTTCCATCCTGTAAATACATAACCGTCATAAGCTCTTGCGGATAATATGGTACTGCCGCCGTATGGTACGGTTCCTCCACCGATAACATCACCGGCATTGCGGTTGTTCGGAACAGCTATAACCGTAACATAGTCCTGTTCAAACACAGCCGTGATATCTATATTCTTCTGAACATTTTTGACAGTATAGTTCGTTGCGGTCGATACTGTGTTTCCGTCAATGACCCAGCCTTTGAAATAGTAATTCTTGTCCGGTACAGCCGATACGGTAACGCTTCCGCCTTTGGCCACCGCGCCGCCTCCGGTCACATATCCGCCTTCTTTCGGGCTGGCATATGCATTGACGTTAAAGCTGTCCTTCTGAACGATGACCGAAGCGCTCCCCTTAACCGAAGGATCTATCGTCGTGGTCGCAAATACCGTGAGCGACGATGCGGACTCGTTATTGTCTATGTTAAGAACGCCGTTTTTGGAAATAAACGTTCCGGAAGACTGGTTACCTGAAACGGACCAGATAATATCATATATAAGATCGGCATTTCCATCAACGTCGGCATAAAACTGTGCCGTGCCTCCGGTTGCAAGCTTTATCTTCGAAGGAGATACAGTTACCGAATATACAACTTCCTTGTTGGGCGTTACTGTTCCGATAACGGTAACCGAAACACCTTTTTTATAAGTGGGGTCCTTTACCCCGTCAGCAAATGAGATCGTTGCCTTATAGTCACCGACCGGCAGGGACGAACTCATCGAAATGTTATATAAAGCGGACTTGCTGGGTTCAAGGTGCGATGAATCACCGTGAAGCGATACGGAAAACGCACCGTTTGCATCGCTCTTGGTGCAGATAAGATCTACAGGTGAATCACCGGTGTTGGTGACGGTAAGCGGAATGATATCGCGCTGGGCTCCGACCATTGCCGAGCCGAAATTGGCCGATTGAGGGCTTACTGAAAGAGAGTATGTACCGCTCGCAGCTTCCTGCTGCTTCTTTTCCTCTGCAGCCTTCCTGGCGTCAGCTTCAGCCTGGGCGGCTTTGGCTGCCTCTTCATCTGCCTTTTCCTTGGCGGCCTGGGCTTCTTCGGCCCCCTGTTGCTGCTCGTTGAGCTTTTCAGCCTCTTCGGCTTCCCTTTCAAGCATAGCCTGCCATGCTTTCTCCTCTTCCGATAGTTCTCCGGAACCTCCCGGCTGTTCCCCGGGCTGTGCAGGCTCCTCTGCTGCCGGTGCAGGAGGCTCTTCTTCCGGCGGTGCAGGATCTTCAGGCTGTGCCGGAGGCTCTTCTGCCGGCGGTGCACTCTCCTCGCCCACCTCATCCATATACGCGTCATCAGCATGCACTATCATGGCGATCCCCGCAATGTCAGACGCAAAAACAGTGACTGACAGCAGTATTGCCACTATCAGTGAAATGGTTTTTTTCATAATCTCCTTATTCTCCTTTCCATAAGGCTACAAAATACTACCCCTTCAAAATAGCAGACAAAATGTCACAAAACTGTCACATTTCAAAGCAAGTGCCTTATACTTATAAATACTATATATTGTAGTATTTGTCAAAGGAAAACACCAATATTTATTGCCCGATCATGTGTTTTGAATTATAATCTTATATTGTAAATGTGATTTCCACGTGAGGTGATTATATGCAGATGATGCGTTTTATGGAGAAGTTTTTTGAAAACTGCAGATCTTTCGAAAAAGATGCGGCAGTCATAAATGCCAAAACAGGAGCAAAGATAAGCTACGGCGAGCTGTATGAGCTGTCGGGCAAGGTATATGCTTACCTGAAGAGCAACGGGATCGGCAGGGAATCGGTAGTCATGATCAGTCTTCCGAGAGGTGTACAGCCATTCATCGCTCTGGTCGGGATATGGCGGGCAGGTGCCGCCGCTGTAATGCTCGAGCCGGACTTTGCCGCCGAGCGCCGGGACTACATATATAAGGATGCTTCATGCCGTCTGCTTATAGATACCCCGGAATTTGCGCGTATCATGGATCGCGAACCCATTGACGGATACGAGAAGACTTCACCCCATGACCTTGCATACCTTGTCTACACATCGGGCACGACCGGTAAACCCAAAGGCGCCATGCAGGAATACGGCGTGATGGAAATGTGTGCAAAGAGCGACATCACGGACAGGTGCATAATCATGGACAGGGGTGACAGAATGGCCATCCTGTCACCTTTAAATTTTGCAGCCACGATACTTAATACTTTCCCGCTCCTTTACTTCGGCGGAACCCTTGTTATCTATCCGATGGATATTGTCAAGGATCCGACGCGCCTGACACAGGCGCTCGGAGAATATAAGATCTCCATTATCTTTGTTACCTCAACACTGCTGCGGCACCTCGGTCCGCTCCCTGACTCCATCGTCAAAGTGCTGACCGGCGGTGAACCCGCAAAGAACCTGTACATAGAAGGCGTGGATATGTACTGCATGTACGGCCAGTCCGAATCCTGCTTCACGCTGGCATCATTTCTGATAGACAGACCATATGATATGACTCCTGTCGGAAAGTGTAATATAAGCGAAGCGGACCTTTGCATACTGGATGATCAGGGAAACCGCCTTCCCGACGGCACTCCCGGAAACATATGTTACAAATCCCCGTATTTCAGAGGTTATCTCGGAATGCCCGAAGAGACCGAAAAATGTCACATCAACGATTATCATATTTCCGGAGACATCGGCAGGATAGAAAACGGCAACCTAATCATCCAGGGGCGGAGCGATGATATGATCAAGATAAACGGCAACCGCGTCGAGCCCGCCGAAATAGAGATAGTACTCAAGGGTATCCTCGGTGTCGAATGGGTCGGAGTCAAAGGATTCTCCGACGAAAACAGCACTTATATATGTGCTTACCACATCGGCACGCCTTCGGTTTCCGTTGAGGAGGCAAAAGCTTCCCTGGCCAATGTGCTGCCCTCCTACATGATACCTTCGTTTATCATCCACCTTGACAGTATACCGCTCAACGAAAACGGCAAGTTCTCGCGAAAGGATCTGCCCGCACCCGACCTGTCTTCATACAGGAAGGATTATGTCGAACCCGCCGATAAATACGAAGAGGCATTGTGTTCGGCAATGGCCGGGATGCTCGGCCTTGACAGGGTAGGCGCGCTGGATGATTTTTACGATCTCGGTGCATCTTCAATCCTCGCCATGCGCCTCATAGAAGAAGCCAAGCTACCTCAGCTTGATATATCAATGGTAATACGTGGCCGTTGTGCCCGCGATATCGCAAAGCTTTACCGGAGCAGTGTTGTTGATGCCGCCGGTCCCGAGATGAGAAACGCCGAAGCTCTTTCTTCCGACCAGCCCCTTACCATCACTCAGCTGTATATGTTCGATTATCAGTGCTACGTTCCGAAGTCAACGACCTGGAATCTGAACATGCTCCTGTGCTTCTCTCCGAATGTTGATATTCCCCGCGTTAAAGAGGCCGTGGAACGCGTTCTTGCGGCTCACCCCGTTTTCTCAACGATCTACTGTTTCAACGACAATACCGATCTCGTCCAGCGTTACGTCCCGGATATGGACCTTAGTGTCGACATCGAACAGATAACAGAAGCACAGTTCATAGATGTCAGGGAAACACTGATACAGCCGTATAAACTGCTCAATTCCAGGCTGTACCGAATCAGGCTGTTTCAGACAGAGCGCGCCGGGTATCTGTATATAGACATGCACCACAGCATATCGGACGGCACAAGCATCCAGATCCTGATACGCGACATATGCAATGCCTATGAAGGTAAAGAGCTCGAAAAAGACTATTACTATATGAAGGTCGTCGAAAGAAATTCCGAAGAGTCTTCCGATCTGTACCGGGAGGCTAAGGAGTATTATGCCAAAGTTCTCGATAACGTTGCCTGGGATTGTTTTCCGAAGATCGATCACGAGATCACTGTCAACGGCTACGGCAATATCACCACGATCATACCCGTCGAGGATATCGCATTCGATAAACTGCAGAAGCAGTACGGGATCACAAAGACAGCCTTCTTCATCACCGCTGCCCTCATCACGATCGCAACATACAACAAAAGCGATGATATAAGGGTATCGTGGATATTCAACGGCCGCGAGAAGGAAAGTGACCGCAACATTGTGGGAACACTGATCCGAAACCTGTTCGTAGGGATCCGCTTCAAACGTGATACCACGATCGGCAGTCTGTATAAAGACGTTCTCCAACAGATCGAAAAGGGGATCGTTTATTCGTGCTATCCTTATCCCGGTCCGGAACACGTCAATGACGAGGGAATAGATGCGAGCATCATCTATCAGTCGGATCTGCGGACGATTACACGCGATAACCGGCTCGAGTATTTCCCTCTTGAGATCCCGAAAAATCATGAAGCGGCGGATAATCTCATGGATATCGAGATCCAGGAGACCGAGGACGGCTGCATGCTCTATATGGACTACATCGCGGAATGCTATGAGCCTTCCAGTATAAATCGTTTTAAAAAGATATTCTTAAAGACAGCCTGTCTGCTCGTTCAGTATGCGGATGAGCCGGACAGTCTTACAGACCGCTTAAGAAAAGAGGCAGACAGTGAATAATGATGCGTCTGTTCAGGTGACTTATGACCTGTCACTTAAAGGGCTGATCAAATATGCCGCTCCCAGTGCCCTGCTGTATCTGTTCATATCACTTTACGGGGTTGTCGATTCTCTGCTTATTGACAGGTTCATAAATGAGACTGCGATAGCGGCGATCAACATATTCCTTCCGATCAATGCCCTGTTCGTCGGTTTGGGATACATGACGGGCACAGGTGCAAATGCCGCGATAATGAAAGCGCAGGGTGAGGGCAACACATCACGGGCACAGAATATCTACAACCAGATCATTACCTTCTCATGCGTGGTGAGTGTAGTCCTGCCCGTTCTTCTGTTCATATTTACTTCTCAGGTAACAAGGCTGCTCGGTGCGACAGCCGATAACATCTCATATGTAAATGTATATTACAGGATATGCTTATGCTTTATGCCCGCACTTCTGATCTCAAGCATAATGAACCTGATGCTGCTCGGCGAGGGGCGCGTCGGAACGGTAGTCACTCTCGAAATATCCGGAGGACTTACAAACTGTATACTTGATGTTATTTTCATGAAATATCTTGATATGGGAATAGAAGGCGCCGCCCTCGGAACCGGTATCGGATATGTTCTGCAGACTGCCGCCGTTCTGATCATCATAAAGAGAATAAGTATTTACAAAATGCGTCTGTGCGCCGTACACATCAAAGATGTCGGCCCGGTACTGTTCAACGGTGTTTCCGAGCTCTTATCGAGCCTGTTTACCGGAATACTGACAGTCATACTGAACAATGTAGCCGGATATTTCTGGAACAGTGTCGGTGTCAGCGTTGTATGCGTACTGTCAAATATCAGTTATATGACGTCCGCCGTTTTTATGGGAATCATGGTCGTTCTCGAGCCTGTTATCGCATATTACTACGGGCAGAAGAATAAAAAGGCCGTCGGTAAGCTCCTGGCGAACGGAATGACTCTTATGATAATCGTCAGTATAATACTTTCGGTGGCAGTGTTTGCGCTGAGGTCCGGTATCTCCCAGGCGTTTTTTGACAAAGAGTCCGAATACTTCAGTATAGCAGTAACAGCCCTGGCATTTGCAGGGCTGTCCTATCTGTTCTCCGGATTCAATAACTTTGTCTCGGGTTATTTTACCGCACTGTCAAACGGTAAGATTTCCGGACTCTTCTCATTTGTGCGAAATCTACTGATCTATTCGGTCTCGGTCCTTATACTGACAAATGTGATCGGAGGGATCGGGATGTGGGCCGCCCTCGTCACATCGGAACTTCTGTCGGTATTGATCGGCGTAAAGCTGCTGCAACGCTACGGAAAGATTTAGTGCATATTCCTGTGAAGCAGCTCGTGCTCATGTCCTTTTATGATATCTTCCCATATCCTGTCGATAAGAGGATTCTCATCTGTGTATCTGATACTTGAAAGCTGATCTACCTGATAGATACCGTCCATTCTCGCTTTTCTCGTATGAGGTCCCATCGGAACCGGCTGTCCTCCTCCGAGTATACAGCCGCGCCTGCATGCCATCACTTCCACAAAATCGTAATCGGCCTCTTTGGCTTTTATAGCTTCAAGCAGATCGGAGGCATTCTTCAGTCCGTGAACCACGGCGATATTAAGCTGTCTGTCCCCGAGTGTGACCGTTGCCCTCTTGAATCCCTCCTTGCCGCGGATGCCCGAATACTTTATGTCTTCAAGCGTAGCGTGATCTTTGTCGACGGACATGTAACGCAGGACAGCTTCGGTAACACCGCCCGTTATACCGAAAATGGAAGCTCCTCCCGAGGCCATTGAGAACGGCATATCGCATGCCTCGCTGCCAAGCTCGCCGAAATTGATCCCGACCTGTTTGATCATGCGTATGATCTCCTGGGTGGTTATGACGATATCAGTATCCTGCCTGCCGCCGGTATGGTTATCCGGGCGGAGTATTTCCGCCTTTTTGGCCGTACATGGCATAATGGCAACAATGTATGTTTCCTTTCCTTCCTCTTCATCAAGCTTTTTAAAGTACTCCCTGATAACAGGCGAGAACATGCCCATGGGCGAGCGGCATGTGCTCAGATTACCGGCAAACTCCGGATATTTGTTCTCGCAGAACTTCACCCATCCCGGACAGCATGATGTAAAGAGCGGAAGCTTTTCTCCGCTTTTGAGCCTTTCGGCAAATTCGCGCGACTCTTCGATAACGGTAAGATCCGCTCCGAAATTGGTATCATATACTTCGTCAAATCCCATGATCCTGAGTGCTTTGACAAGTTTACCCATGGCATTTTCGCCTCTCGGGAGTCCGAACTTGTCTCCGATGGCCACTCTTACAGCCGGAGCTATCTGTGCGACCACACGTTTTTTGGGATCCTCGATCGCATCCCATACCTCGGTGACATTTGTCCTGATCGAGATCGCGGCAGTAGGGCATACAACGGCACACTGTCCGCATCCGACACAGTCGGTTTCGCTCAGTGTCCTGCCGAAAGCCGGTGTTATCTGCATCTTGGAACCTCTGTGAGCAAAATCGATCGCTCCGATTCCCTGATTTTCCGCGCAGGTCCTGACACAGTCTCCGCAAAGAATACATTTGTTAGGGTCACGGACGATACATTTGGAGCTTAAGTCAAGCGGAAGCGGTTCCTTCTTGTTCTCAAACCTCACGCTGTGGACTCCTACTCTGTAGGCAAGGCTCTGAAGCTCACACATTCCGTTCTTGGTACAGGTTGTACAGTCCCGGCAGTGGGTCGAAAGGAGAAGCTCGATTATAAGCTTTCTGTACTGCTGGAGCTTCTTCGTGTTCGTATGTATCGTAAGCCCCGCACGAGGCTGCTCGGAACAGGATGCGAACATCCGTCCCCTCTCATCTTCCACCATGCACATCCTGCACGCCCCATAGATCGACAGATCCGAATGATAACAGAATGTCGGGATGTCTATGCCCGCTTTTCTGATAAGCTGGAGAATATTCTTCTCATCTTCTATCGGCACCTTGATGCCGTCTATTGTCATATAATCCATTTATGATCCTCCTACCTCAAATGCCTACATTACGGATATTGCCGCAAACGGACAATTTTCCATACATGCACCGCACTTTATGCACTTGCTCTGATCGATCGTGTACGGTGATTTGAGCTGCCCGCTGATCGCCTCGACGGGACAGTTCCTGGCGCATTTGCTGCAGCCCTTGCACTTTGCGGGGTCTATATTGTATTTTGACAGGGCCTTACATGTACCTGTCCGGCACTTGCCTTCAAGCACGTGCTCTTCGTACTCGTCGCGGAACACCTTCAGGGTCGACAATACCGGAAGCGCCGCTGATTTTCCGAGTCCGCACAGCGCCGTGTCAGTTATGGCATGGCCCAGTTCTTCGAGAAGATCCAGCTGCTGCATCGTACCGCGGCCGGCAACGATGTCTTCGAGTATCTCAAGCATACGCATGGTGCCTTCACGACACGGCACACATTTGCCGCAGCTCTCGTTCTGGGTGAAGTTCATGAAAAACCTCGCCACCTCGACCATGCATGTATCCTCATCCATTATAACGAGTCCGCCGGAGCCGATCATTGCGCCCTTTGCTTTCAGCGAATCAAAATCCAGCGGTACATCAAGATCCGCAGATATAAGACATCCTCCGGACGGGCCTCCAATCTGCACGGCCTTGAAGTCTTTGCCTCCCTTGATGCCTCCTCCTATATCGTAGATGATCTCTCTTAATGTCGTTCCCATCGGAACTTCTATAAGACCTGTATTGTTGATGCTGCCGGTAACCGCAAAGGCTTTGGTCCCGGGGCTCTTTTCGGTTCCGATGGAATGATACCAGTCGGCGCCTTTAAGAATGATCATCGGAACGTTTGCGTATGTCTCCACGTTGTTGAGAACGGTAGGCTTGCCGAACAGTCCCTGTTCAACAGTGCGCGGAGGCTTGGTCCTGGGCATTCCGCGCTCGCCTTCAATGGACGCGGTAAGCGCACTTCCCTCGCCGCATACGAATGCCCCGGCTCCTTTATTGATATGGAGTCTGAATGAAAAATCAGACCCGAGTATATTTTCTCCTATAAGGCCGGCCTCTTCAGCCTGCGCAATGGCGATCTTCAGTCGGGAGACCGCAAGGGGATATTCGGCACGCACGTATATATATCCCTCACTTGCTCCAACCGCATATGCAGCGATCAGCATACCCTCGATCATCTTGTGAGGATCGCCCTCCATGACGGATCTGTCCATAAATGCTCCGGGATCACCCTCATCACCGTTACATACGACATACCGCATCTTCTCTTCCTGCCTTGCCACCTGTTTCCACTTGTATCCGGTCTGGAAGCCTCCGCCGCCGCGGCCGCGAAGATTCGAATCGTATATGACATCAATGACCTCTTCGGGTGTCATCTCAAACAATGCCTTTTCAAGTGCCTTGTATCCGTCAAAGGCCAGTGACTCCTCAATATGTTCCGCACCTATGTGTCCGCAGTTTTTCAGGACCAGACGCATCTGGCCGGCATAAAACGGTATATCCTCCTGCGCGGGATAGGTGACTCCGTTCATCTTATAGAGCAGACGTTCAACAGGCTTGCCGCCCTTGACGGTCGTATTGTATATCTCCTCACAGTCTTCCGGCCTGACCTTGATATACAGGTAATTGTAGGGCTCTATCCTGACGAGGGGGCCCATCTCGCAAAAACCGTGGCATCCGCTCTTCTGAATGTCGATGCCGTCATGTGCCACTTCCTCTCCGAATACTATCTGCGCATCGGGGTCATTACCGCAAAGATCACACATCTTCTCATATATACTGCCGGATCCTCCGGCAAGACACCCCGTACCGGCACATATGAGGATGCGGCATTTGATCTTTGATATGCGCTCCTCACAAAGGGCCCTCGTATTTGAAAGGTCTTCGCGTGAGTGTAACATGTTCATGCTTCTACCTCCCTTATCTTTTGGATCGTCTCGGAAACCTTATCCGGGGTCATGGCCGGATAAACTTCGTCATTAACGGTCATTACGGGTGCCAGCCCGCAGGCTCCGAGGCACGATACGGTCTCAACGGTAAAGAGCATGTCGTCCGTTGTATGCTTGCCCGCCGACAGTCCGAGTTCCTTGTTCAGACGTTCGAGTATAAGTGTTCCCTTCCTGACATGACAGGCGGTTCCGTCGCAGACCTTGATGACATACTTGCCCTTTTTGTCAAAAGAGAAATTCTCGTAAAATGTTGCGACCGAATAGGCCTTGGCCTCGGTCACTCCGATCTTTTTCGCAACGTAGGACAGCAGTTCGGGCGGGATATAACGGTACTCGGCCTGTATATCCTGCATGATGGGTATGAGAGATTCCTTCCCTTTTCCGTGAACGGATATGATCTCATCCGCCTTGTCATAGAATGATTGATCCAGCATATGACCTCCAAATAACTGCAGGAGAAAAGCTTCCCCTGCGATATATTACAAAAAAATGCGTCTGATCTATTATACCAAAATCAGACGCAATAATATAGAACATAAATACAAATGAAGCATCAGCCTCTGGTCTCGATGAGCGGTGAACCGCTGCCCTCAAGATACTCTTTCGTGATGGTCACTCTTCCGATGTTGTCATCTTTCGGTATCTCATACATGATATCAAGCATGATATCCTCTATGATCGCGCGGAGCGCCCGCGCTCCCGTGTCTTTCTCCTGCGCTTTTTTGGCTATTTCCAGAAGAGCATCATCCGTGAACTTCAGATCGACCTCGTCAAGGGATAAAAGCTTCTGATACTGCTTGATTATGGCATTTTTCGGTTCTTTTAGTATATCCACGAGCATTTCATCGCTCAGCCCGTGCATCGTACATATAACCGGAAGACGGCCGACAAATTCGGGGATCATTCCGAACTTCTTGACATCGTCAACAGTGACTTCGGAAAGGATATCCTTTCGCTTGTCCAGGCTGTCCTTGAGCTCGGCGTTAAATCCTATGGAAGTCTGTTTGCGCAGCCTCTGCTTTATGATCTCATCAAGATCGGGGAACGCTCCTCCGCATATGAACAGGATGTTCCTCGTATCAACGGTCGCAAGCGGCACCATGGCATTTTTGGAATTGGCTCCCACGGGGACTTCAACCTCGGCGCCCTCGAGGAGTTTCAGCATCCCCTGCTGCACGCTCTCTCCCGATACATCCCTTGAATGTGAATTCTTTTTCTTGGCGATCTTATCGATCTCATCTATGAATATTATACCGGTCTCTGCCCTGTCGACATCATTGTCTGCAGCGGCCAGGAGCTTTGATACAACGCTTTCTATATCATCTCCAATATATCCGGCTTCGGTAAGTGTTGTCGCATCGGTAATGGCAAGCGGTACATCGAGAAGCTTTGCGAGCGTTTTTACAAGATAGGTCTTGCCGCAGCCGGTCGGACCTATCAGAAGGACGTTTGATTTTTCGATCTCGACATCACGCAGGGCCTCTTCGAACTCCTCGGGCTTCATGCTCTCCGATGCCACTCGCTTGTAATGGTTATATACGGCGACGGACATGACCTTTTTCGCCTGTTCCTGTCCGACAACGTATTCATCGAGCAGTTCCTTGATCTTATGAGGCAGAGGGATATTCCTGATGTCTATGACAGGTGCATCCTTCTTCTCCTTACGGTCTTTTTTCTTGGCGGCGGGATTGCCGAACATCATGTTCTGAAGATCCGCCATGTTCAAAAATCCGACATTCGGAAGTCCAAAGCCCCCGGCAAAGCGCACCGAACCGCCCTTTTTGGGATCATCCTCACCCGGGGGAGTATCGCCTTCTTCGGGAGCGGAGGGATCGGAAGGTGTGTTTTCGGACACTTCCGTATTGCCTGCTGTATCGTTTCCGTTGTCTTTCATCTGCACGGGTGAGAGGCCGGGCATGAGCTTTTCCGCCATCCTCATGGCATCCTCAAGGCACGTTCTGCACACCCTGAGTCCGCCGGTGATAGTCAGCAGTTCTCCGACATCATCCGTACTCCTGCCGCACATACGGCAGTATTCTTTTATATCACTCATTGTTTTTTCCTTCTATCTTTCCTGCCGGTCAAAAAATCCGGGGCTGGCCGTGAATCTTCTCACGAGCTTTTTCGGCAGCGTTGCGTATTTCTTTCCGAGCTTATAACCTGCCAGCCTGTATACTGACTGAACTCCGAAGGGGATGAAATACCACGGCTTTTTTTCCTTCAAAAAATACGAAAAAGCCTTCTTTACATATACCGCTCCCTCGGATTCCGACGATACACTCTCAAATACTTCCGGATGCATGGCCTGCGATACCGCAAGGTCAAAGTTTCTGTGAAACTGCTGCATATTCGTGTAATTATGCGAATGATACACTTTCGCCTTCGCACAGTAGGCGATACGGTAACCGTTTTCTATAAGAGTGTGCGCAAATACCATATCCTCGTTAAATATCATGTTGACCGGAAACATCCCGAGCTTCCGGAAGACATCACCCTGATACATGGCACATGCATTGGAGCAGAAATACGTCTTGATCCCGAGTCTTGTCTTGTCATCTTTTGATTTTACGCAGGATCCTTCCGGATAGTTAAAGGATCTTGAGAATCTCTCGATGGGAGATGCGTCATCATCGGGAAGCTGCCTTGCATATACAGCGGCAACGCCGGTATCTTCAAAGGCTTTCAGCATATTCGAGATAAGATCATCATCGTAAGGCACGGCATCCTGTGTCATAAAGAGCAGAAAATCAGCCTCGGAACCCGTGGCTGCCGCATTTCTCGTTCCACCGTGGTCAAACTCGTCCTTTTTGATGTTTATGACCCTAACAAGCTCATGTGTCAATATGTCCGGCGGTAAAAGGCTGTTTCCGCGATCATCCTCGCTGTTTATCAGAATTATGTGCGAGGGGGGCGTGCTTTGCCGCGCAAGGTCGGAAACGATCCGCGAAAGTCTTTCATCCGGATGATATGTTGGGATTATAACATCTACCGTCATGGTCTTATCGTCCCTTCCCGTATCAGTACGCGTTCTTGTTGATGAACCCGCGGAATACCGTCAGGAAAAGGATCTTTATATCAAATTCCAGTGTCCAGTTCTCAATATAATAAAGATCGTAGTTTATCCGCTCTTCTATCGAGGTGTCGCCGCGAAGCCCGTTGATCTGCGCCCATCCGGTAAGACCGGGACGAACCTGATGCTTGATCATGTATCGGGGGATCTCCTCCTTGAACTTCTCAACAAACTGGGGACGTTCCGGGCGGGGACCCACGAGGGACATCTGCCCGAAAAGTATGTTGAACAGCTGCGGAAGCTCGTCCAGACTGGTTTTTCGAAGGAAACGGCCCACTTTTGTGACTCTGGGGTCATCCCTGACGGTCCAGCCCTCGGCTTCCTCCGTCTCGGTCTGCTCGATCATAGTCCTGAACTTATACATCTGAAACGGCTTGTTGTGAAGCCCGACCCGCTCCTGTGCAAAGATTATAGGCCCGTCACTCGTAAGCTTTATAAGTATCGCAGACACTATCATGATCGGGCTTGATATAATGATCCCCGCCACGGAGCCCGTTATATCAACCAGACGTTTTATCAGGCTGTTGACCGTTATGTTAAGGGGCACACGGCGTATGTTAATAACGGGAAGTCCCTGTATATCCTCGGTATACGGACGGTCCGGAATGACACCGGCATAATCGGGAATGAACTTCGTGTGCACTCCTGATTTTTCGCAAAGCGCGACTATCTCTTTCAGCCTGCCGTACTGTCCAAGAGGAAGGGTGATGGCAATCTCGTCCAGCTTGTTTTCCGGAAGGATAAGCGGGAGATTGTCGATCGTTCCGAGAACCTTTATTCCCTTATATTCGGTACCTCTTTCGATATTATCATCGAGTATTCCCCTGATCACATAACCCCACTGCGGATTTAAGATCACTTTTTTGATGTAGCTCTCGGCAGATCCGGAATAGCCGACAAGAAGGACATATTTGAGATTAAAGCCCTTTTTCCACCAGAACATCATCAGGGCTCTCATGGCGTTCCGGACCGCTGTCTCCAAGCATATGCAAACGCCCCAGAATATAAAGATCATCTGCCTCGAAAAATCAGGCTGATTGATCAGATACAGTGTCATCATGAATATAAGGGCACCGACCGTGTTGGCCTTGATAACGTTTAAAAGCTCTCTCTTTCGTCCCGATGCCCTTCTCGTATTGTAAAGATCCATCTGATAATACAGGATCAGATAGCCGGGAATGAGAAAATAGAGCGCGGTCATGTATGTCCGCGTGCTGAGGCCTTCCTCATACAGTAAGAGTCCGCTCTCGAATTTCAGAAAATATGCGAACAGATAGCTGGCGGCGATGGCAAAACCGTCGATCACAAGTGTCAGTCTGTTGATAAGCCTCTGGTTGTCCCTGATCATAACATCCTCTTTTACCGAAAAATCCTATCCGGTTATCCTCCGGATTATATTTATCCACAATTCCAGCTGAATGCGGCAGTAATTCAATGTGTTCCCAACACGTAAAGGATATTTCGGATTGGAGCGGCTGAGCGAAAAACCCTGCCGGATACCGGTAACGTATTCCCTTCCGAAGCCTTTTTTTGCAAAATACAGCATTTTTATGCCGAATCCCGCAAGAAGAAACGGCAGATTGAGCACGACCATTACAATCGGCATGTTCTTATGTATGACGTATATGCTGTTTCTCGCCGCCATCCTTACCTTGAACGCGTTGTATCTTGATCCGGTCGTACCGCTTCCCGCATGATATACAACGGCCTTTGGTGTATAACGGTTGATATACCCGTTTATCCTCGCCCTGTACCCTATATCGAGATCCTCAAGATAGGATATGTGCTGCTCATCAAAGTATCCGAGCTTTTCTATCAGCGATTTTTTGTATATGGCTGCACCCGCACATGCCGAGAAAACCTCTTCTTCCCTGTCGTATTTACTGCTGCTGCCGTCCTTTCCGATGGAAAAAGCCCAGCCGAGAGCACAATACAGATCTCCCGCCGAATCTATCTTCCCGGGATCGCTCATCTGGAGCATCTTCGATGCCACACTGAACGTATCCTTGCGGGCTTTTGCACACAAAAGGAGCTCCTTTGCAAAATCCGCCCCGACTCTCGTATCATTGTTGAGAAGGATCACGTAATCCGTTTTGGCCGCTTTGATGCCTACATTTACGGCATGACAGAATCCGGTGTTTTCATCAAGCTTTATGAGCCGCACCCCTTCATAAGCGGCTGCCGCCTCATCGGAGCCGTCATCGGAGCCATTATCCACAACTATGATATCGATCTCGATGCTCTGCAGTTTTAGCGCATCAAGACAGTGGCTGATATACCGGATCCCGTTGTAATTCGGTATTATAACGGTTACTTCTTTCATACACTCTTTCTGACAAATTCCGCCCGGGCCATGTAATATACGTCAAATCCGTCTTTTAACACTATATGCGGATATATCTCTTTTACGGCATCAAGTCTTACAAGAACGCAGTCCTCGGAAAACGCATCAACAAGCCGGTCCGTGGAGGTTCTGTGCATATATCCGGAAAATCTTCTGTCAAGCCCGTTAAAGCACGGCACGATCTGCCCGGACTCATCCGTGTCAAAACCTGCGCTTTCGATTTTCTTATTCCTGCCGATGATCTTTCCGGTTACACAACCGACAAACGGAAGACACATGCACGATGCCATGATCCGTGCGTAGTCCCTGTCCTCCGGAGCAAGATCGCCCGACAGTATCATTATATATCCGTCTCCGGGAAGTTCCGAAGACGACTCTGAAAGCCTTCTGTAACTCTCGGTTGTGATGCACATTACCGGGTCGTGTGGCAGGGCATAATCCAACTCAAAAAAACCCAGATGAGAAGTGTCTGTTACTTTAACGTCAAGCCCCATCCTCTTGAAGTGATCCGCAACGGCCTTTTTTCCGGCTTCGTAAGCATAAAGCTTCGAATCGGGATTTTCCGCCGTTGATCCTTGTGTACTCCTCCAGTGATACAGTACCTTCGGGATATGGATGATCTGATCACGCCTGATGCCTTCAACGCATCTTAATATAAAATCATGATCCTGCGCTCCGTCATACTCCGGCCTGAATCCGCCCGTTCCCTTGGCCAGATCGGCATCGACCGCAAAGAAATGGCAAATGTAATTATTCGTACAAAGCGCAACAGGATCAAAATCCGGCTTGTAATGCGGGGAAAAATACGTGCTACCGTCCGAGGTTATCTTATCTTCATCGGTGTATACCGCCATCACTTTCTTGATGGAGTCTTCATCCCTGCCGGCATTTTCCTCTTCTTCTATGGCAGACATTATATCAAAAAGAGCCGTGTTTTCCAAAATATCATCGTGATCCAGCAGTGCAACATAATCTCCGTGCGCACGCTTAAGCGCTTCATTGGTATTGCCGGATATACCTTTATTCTCACCAAGCTTCACATACGTGACTTTGTCAAACGGGCTTCCGTATCTGTCTTTGCACCTTAAGTTATATTGCTCGAGAAAAGATCTTACGATGTCCCTTCTCGATGAATCCGCGGAAGCATCGGCAAGTATCAGCTCCCAGTTTCCGTATGTCTGATCGCCGACGGAATCGAGCATCTTCTTGAAAAGATGCGGATCTGTCTCATATACGGGTACAAGTATGCTTATCTTATACGGATGGCGGAATTCACGGTTTCTCTGGGCGTGAAGGGTTCTCTCATCGGCATGGTAAGGAACGTAATCCTTCTCTGCAGTGTCCATTTGAATTCGCTCGGCACTTTTCCATAACGTCTTCTTCAGTCCGTTCCTCTTAAGGTAACTGATTCCTCTTTTGAAATAGTTCCTGCCCGGTCTCATGCGTCTTCTCAATTTCCTTCTTCGGCAAATATCTTAAGTTCTTCGGGTGTTCCGAGAACATGTACGCGATCCGCATCAATCGTTTTTATCCTGACCTTATATCCGCTGGATATCATATGATCATACATGGGCGCCACATACTTTTCACCCTTCTGCATGTTCGAATCATCTTTGTAGTACTCTTTGTACAGCTTCTCATAGAGTGCACAGGTGGCAAAAAAATATGCCCCGACCGTGCAGTTGTCTGAAATACGCTGTTTTTCCGCTACCTTTACGGCATCACCGTTCTCATCTGTTGCTACAAAGCTCCAGTGGTCACCCGGTGCGTTAAAACACGGGATAAATCCGTCACCCTCGACATCTTCCGGTCTCATCTGACCGGCTTCGACATACGTATCTATATTATAGATCAGGAGGCTGTCATCTTTTTTCCACAAAGGAGCGGCAAGCATGGCCGTGGTGGCCTGTCCGTCAGTCATATGATCTATCGGTATAACATGAGCCCCTGCATCTGATCCCGTGATCTTTTTCCACTCGTTCAATATAAAATCAGCGGATCCGTCCTCGGATCTGACAATAAAGTAACAGTCACAACCGGGCTGAAAAAATGAGGAAATGCTTTCCATCGACCAGGAAAACAGCGTCCTGCCCCTGACTTCTATCTCATATTTGGGCAGGTCATACCCGGCTTTTCTGAATCGGGTCCCCAGTCCCGCCATGGTAATGACTATCTGCATCTGTCTCTCCTTACGATCTCATCAAGCTCCGAAACGCTCTTTGTAAGGAATTCCGACGGTCTTACGGTCCTGTCGTCCACATAAAATCCGTGGGGGCCGGCCCAGGGCTTTCCGTAGATGATCTCATCATAAGGGATCTCCCACTTATCGAGCCACTCAAGAAGTACCTTTGCGGTATTGGCATTGATAAGACCCAGGTTTCCGTTGTAGGTGTTCATGTTTCTGCTGGTCAGGAGCACTATCCTTGCTCCTCCCCTCTTATATTCACGGATCTTATCGACCATTTCGCTGTATGGAACGATATCCTCGTATCTCTCATTTTCTTTTTTGACGGGACAGATCGTTCCGTCAACATCAAACACAAATGTCAGATCATCATACATATCATCTCTCCAGACTGTTAAGTATAGCCAGTGCATTAAGTACGAACCCGAAGACTTTCTGGGGCCTGTCCATATGCAGAGGGAGCATTGAAAGGAAAAGCGAAGCCTCGTAAAGCCTGACAAGTGCCAGATCTATCCCTGCCTCCTCAAGGCTTTCCCTAAACATTTCCACGTACTGCCTGTTATCCGCATCAACCCTGAGTGAAGCTTTCATATTCGCATCAAGGCATATCTCATACAGTCCGCTGTTGAAATAGTCGTAATATCCGCATATTGAATGTGAAAGCTTTGCCAGATCATAAAACGGATCCATATACAGCTCATCCGTTGTCATAGCTCCCTTGGGGTCTATCAGTATAACCAGATCCGCGGATCCCGAATAAAGGATGTTTGAAAAGCACATATCACCGTGGCTGACTGCCTTTACATGATCAAACGACCTACCGGAGTGTATGCTTTCATAAAGCTTTTCATATCTTGACACTATCTCGTCAATATCACGATAAGGGGTATTGGCTGCTATGGTCCGGGCCAGTTCCTCATATCCTTCCGTTTCTTTTAGCTGTGCCGTCCGCTCTTTTACCTTATCGATATAGAGCCTCTTTGCCTCGGCTTCGTATTCCGCTTCCGTGACCTCCTTCGTCATGCGGTGAGCCAGAAAATAGAACAGCTGGGCGAGAATATCACGAAATTCCTCTGCTCCTATCGATCCGTGAACGTATCTTATGGCCAGATCCGTCATATGGTAACGCTGCATTCTATATCCGGCTTTTTTCTCGTCCTCAAAGTAGTCAAACGGCCTTACAAACCACTGCTTCATGTCATCGGGCAGAAGAGAGTAAAAAGTGTATTCGGCTTTGATCTTGCTCTTCTTCTCGGATAATTTTACAACGGTGTGGTCATCTCCGGTAAGCGAATTGAAAAATCTGGCATCAAAACCTCCCGTGATAAAGGATCTGAAATTATTTACATCCCCCAGATCCGTAAATACATCGCTCTCTATTTCGGTATAGCCTTCAAGATCGTTTCGGGATGCTTTATAGAATTCGAGCTCGTCTTTAAAGATAACGCAAGCTATTCTATTCGCCTGTGTTATTTTATAGTTCTCGTGAGCATACCCTGCTTTGTATACAATCGTTTCCAAATCCTTTATTTTCGCTATTCCAAAGTCAGAGAAAAATAGGATAACATGTGTATCTTTAAGGTGCGAACTTTCCGCTGAACCGGCCTCATAAAAGCCCGTGACCCCCGGGATCGAAGAAAAAGCATCCCGGATACGCTCCATAAGTGTCTGTCTTTTATAGATCGTTCTGCCGAACGAATTGTTCCCGGTTATAGCCGCGATCTGTCTTCCGGGCTTTCTTGTATCATCATATACGATAGCGACATTTCTGTTCATTGCAGATCTCCCTCCTTATGTCTGCCAAGGACAAGATATCTTATTGTGAATATGACCGTAAGGACGGCGATTACTGCCGCGCTGGCCAGAGTATAGCGTGTCTTCATGACGGAACTTGCCCCAGACACGATCGACTCTATGTAAGATCCGAAATCCGATACCTTAAAGCTTTGTCCGAACAGACCGGTAAATCCTGCCAGCACACCGATCTCCAGCACCCATGCGGCCAGCGAAAACAGAAACAGTATTCCATATCGCCCGGTAACAAGTTCCCTGGCATAGACATACCATTCGGATACTTTTTCAAGGGCTGCCAGTGCCATCATGGATCTTTTTGAGGTCCGTTTTGTTATGATGTACCTGTTCAAAAACTCATATGACGGCATAAACACCCTGTATGCGATAAGCACGACCGCCAGGAAGGCAGCCAGCAGCAGTGTCGGGACCGTCACCTGCCGGGTAACGAACAGCTGATACGGCAACAGGATGAATACAAGGGCCAGTGTATCAAAAAACCTGTCTATAAGCACCGAAAAGAACCCTGTCTTAAAGCCTCCCGATATCCTGTAAAATACCCCGATCCTGTATATCTCGCCGAGTTTATAAGGAACCAGCAGATTTACAAGCGTTGTACGCAGATATGCGGGAACAAACCTGTCAAATAGGATCTTCTGGTCCATAACTATCAGGTACATCCTCATCATCTTGATGAGATGCACTGTCAGAAACAGGATCAGGATAAGGATTCCGGTGAATATCTTCATACGGGATCAGCCTCGTATCGTTCAACGGGTTTGTTCCTGTACTCCCCGGTTATTACCGTCGGATCCCTGTAATAATCCCAAAGCATGGATAAAACCTTACGTGCCTGACTTACAAGCCTGACATTTGAAACCTGATCCGTTTCACGCCAGCTTATCGGATAAAACCTTATATCATGCCCGTAATACTGTGCAGCAAGTATCATAAGATAGTTGAACATCAGATTATCCGGAAACTTCTCATAAAAACGTGATGAGAGCATCTTCACACTGTACATGTTAAGGCCGGACCCGAGATCATATATCTTTTTCTGCGTAACATATGAGAAGAGCAGGTCGTATACGACATTGCCGATCGTCCTTACGGCCGAATACCCCTCAAGCTTTGATCCGCGCATGAATCTCGCCCCGAGGATACAGTCATGTTTTCTGTAGTAGCGTTTTGCCAGCACCTGAAGAAAGTCGGAGACCATGCCCTGATCGTCCCCGTGAAGAACTATCACATAGTCATATCCGTGCTCCATCGCATAGTCGAAGGCAACTTTGTGCGATCCTCCCAGGCCGTAGTTCTCTTTGTTCCGAAGAAGTGTGATCGGAAGATATGCATGAGCATGCATATAATCCGTAATGGCCTCTTCCGTCCTGTCCGTGCTGCGGTTATTGACCACAATGACTTTGGATACAAACGCCATTATAGCCGTATCAAGCTGTTCAAGTACCCTTACGATCTGTTTTTCACAGTTGTATGCGGGAATGAACAGTAATATCCTGTCATTTTTCATTATATAACCTCCGTGTGATGATCCTTGTTAATACTGCGCGTTAATATCTACCTCGGACAGGTCTATGGGCTCTTCTTTCGGCTGGGAGTCACTGTCCACATCGTCGGGAACGAAATACTCTCCTTCCCTGTAATCATACACTATCTTTTCAACTCCGTGTTGCGTATAGTATGCTGCCGACTTGGCAGCCTCGATACCGACCAGATTGAGCGCGTGTTGGTTATAGTGGTACTGATCGACCATATATTCAGTGGATAATTTTGTCAGTATCGACGTTGCCAGAGCATAGTAGCCGCTCTCCCGGCATATCTTCCTCTCCACATCTATTATAGGAAGAAAAATGTCCTTGTAATCTATCGTTCTGCCGGGAAGGATGATGAAAACCTTCTGCAGACCGTCTATAAACAGAGGTCTCATAATATTGTCGAGATCGGTTCTGTATACTTCCGGATCGGTACCAAACAATGCATCGGATTCGCCATGGAGCCATACAACATATATATGCCCTACAGTGTAACCGTTATCTTTAAGGTAATTAAGTGCCCTGTCATATCGCTGCTTTACATCAGAGCTGATGCCGGGGCCGGTCCATTTTCCTATCTCCGTTAAACCCATGGAGGCTGAAACGGCTATAACCTTTCTGCCGGTGAGTTTATGATACTCGTTAACAAATGCACTTACGAGTGACCCTTTCTTTGCGCCGGGGTATTCGTTGAGTCCCTGAGGGTCATTTTCGTTTACGCCGAATGGTTCTTTTATGGGATACAGCTTTGTCGGATCCGACACCGCCCGGAATTCCTCTCCGGCGTCAGTGGCCACGGAAGGAGCAAGGGATGCATCTCCAGCCGCTCCGGACATATTTGACTGTCCCATAAAAAATATAAGATCTACATCCTTTATAAGATCTGAGGGGCTCTCATCCTGATCGGAAGTCTGAGATGAGATATCGTCGGTTATGAGCGTATCACCGAGACCGTCCGTATCGCCGGATTCCGCCGTATCATCCGCTCCGTTGCCGGGTTTTCCGGTCTCTTCCGAACTCGTGCCTGTATCACTTTCTGTCACAGATCCGTTTCCTGAACGTTCCCCCGGTGCGGCCTGACCCGTGCCGTTACATCCGTTAAAAAATAACACCCCTGCAATAACTACTGTTATTAATGCCAACTTCCCTCTCATCTGTTCCTCAATCCTTTCAGTCCTTCTTTTCAAGCGTCATTTTTCTTGATATAAAGTTATATACCATTACGAGCCCTGTCGCAAATATCTTGGCAAAGAATTCTGCCAGTTCCCTAACGGAGCTTACGAAATTAATACCCCTGTCTGTGATAAAGGCATATATCCATTCATGTATCGAGTGGATCCAGCCGACATGGGCATCCATTATTTCAACATAAAGCATCAGGAACAGTTCATTAAGGACCATTCCTATAAGGGACAGAACAAGAAATATGGTGAATTCCTTTTTTCTGCTGACCCCTTCCCTTCTTTCGAACACGAACTTCATGCTCGCAAGATAATTGAATATAAGGGATATCGAGAATCCGAGGATGCCCGCAACTATATATCCCTTTTCAAACGGCAGGAGCTTGTTGCTCACCGTATAGACTACAAAATCAATAAGAAATGCCAGGCCTCCCACTACGCCGAACTTGAGGATCTGAGCGATGAGGGCCTTTCTCTTTTCTTCCTTTACCGATAATTCTTTATCCATTATCCGAAACCCTGTTCACTTTGCCTTTTTTTATGAGGCTCATCGTCATGATGATGAGCACGGCCGTAAAGGCATAGTAAATAACTCCTGTTATGATTTTTGAGAATGTATTCTCGTTAAATAATCTGAGCCCGAAATAAACCGCACCGAGCAAAAACGCATACCAACACACAAGTGCATTGTTTAGTTTTGTTCCGAAATCTTCTTTAAGACTTCCGTAAAACAGCATCGCAACAACCGACAGGACAAAGAAATCATAAGTCCTGTGATAGGTAAGTATCAGCGATGAAAGTACCAGTACCGGGACGAGCATATGATCATTGCCCCCGGGAAGACGTACCGATATTAACAGTAGCAGTATGGCGATAACAAAAGCCACCGCATATCCTGCCGTGCCTCCGATGATAACGCCGAGATCGATACCTCCCTCGGATGTAAGAGCCGACGCGACCCTTATCGGTGCGGTAATCACATATATCACGCTCTTTTTCAGCATAAAAGCCGAAACAACGGTAAGCACCATATGTGCCGCTACCGAGATCACGAGTGGAGCATACCTTTTCTTATACACAAAATACAGAGCAAGCGGCGCTGTAAGGGTGTATTTGAAATATGATACAAACAGACACAGTGCAACCGGGACAGTGCCGGCCCTGCCCTTCTTTTTTTCAATATATACCGCCAGCATAAAGAAAAAGAAGGCAAACAGCGTATGCTGGCCCACACCGAGCTGGTTCCGGTACGGTGTTCCGGCGATCATCAAAAGATAAATTATAACCCTGTCATAGGGCAAAACCTTCTCAAAGAAGGTCGCATCAAGTGTTAAGATGATCCCGGCGGTAAATAACAGGTTAAGAATGCACCAAAGGACCTTGGCCGTCCCTGCATTAAACAGAGTCATAGGGTACAGCAGCATAAGAAGCGACGGAAACTGGTTGGCCTCCATCTGCTGCTTAAGTCCCCTTTCCGTAAACATCGTGTAGAACTCATCAAGTTCCGGGATATTACCGGCCGGCAAGGGACTGCCCGACAATTCGTAAGGATCAAGTCCCATGGCAAGGGCCTTGGCGGCATCCCATTGGAAATCCTGCGAAAACGCGAGTGCATTCCTGATACCCTGATACAGGCTGATGGCGGCCAGCACGGCTATAATAGCCGGCAGGGCCGCTCTTATCAGGCGTATATAAGGCTTTTGTGATCCGTCTGTTCTCATTCAACCTTCCAGCGCTTTTACAACCGCCGCTTTGAAGCTTTCAAGCTTCCGGGTCGCATCCTCCATGCTGTTTCCTTTGATACCCATGTAGAACTTGATCTTCGGCTCGGTTCCGGAAGGTCTTGCGCAGCACCAGCTGTCGTTCTCGATCTCAAAATACAGTACATTTGAAGACGGGAGCCCTGTAGGCGTGACTTCGCCGGTTGCAAGATCGGTTACCGTATCTTTCTTATAATCCCTGAACTTTAATACTTTAAGTCCGTCAAACTCCTTGGGAGGATCTGCGCGCAGTGACTCCATCATGGCGCTGATCTGCTCGGCCCCGTCTATACCTTTAAGCGTAATGGTATGTATGCCTTCCATATAATATCCGAAACGCCCGTAGATCTTCTGCATCTGATCCCAGACGGTGATCCCGTTGTATTTACACCATGCGGCGACTTCACACAGACACATTACCGCAACAACGGCATCCTTGTCCCTGGCGTGAGTGCCCGCAAGACAGCCGTAGCTCTCTTCAAGCCCGAATACATACTCATATTCGTGATTCTGCTCGAAAAGCTTTATCTGCTCACCGATGTATTTAAAGCCGGTAAGCACTTCGATAAGCTTAACATTGTATGCTTTGGTGATGGCATCGGCAAGGTTTGTGGTAACTATCGTCTTGACAAGAGCGGCATTATCGGGAAGCGTTCCGGCCGCTTTTTTCTCTCTTAATATATATTCGGCGATGAGCATGCCTGACATATTGCCGGTGAACGGGAAATATCCACCGGTGGCGGCATCCTTTGCGTATATCCCAAGGCGGTCTGCATCGGGATCCGTTGCAAGGACAATGTCCGCATCCTTTTCCTTCGCAAGCTTCAGTGCCAGTGTAAAGGCCTTCGGATCCTCGGGATTGGGGTATTCAAGAGTTGTGAACTCGGGATCGGGCTCTTCCTGCTCGGGAACCACATACACGTTCTTAAAGCCAAGCTCGGAAAGGATCCTCCGCACCGGGATATTGCCGGTACCGTGGAAAGGCGTATATACTATCCTGATCGAACCTGCAACAGCCTCGATGATCTCCGGATGGATGATCTGCTTTTTGAGCTCAGCCATATACTTATCGTCGATCTCGCCTCCGATAATATTGTAAAGATGTTCCGCGATTGCTTCTTCCTTTGCCATGGTCTTTACATCGTTATAGTCGGTAACTGCAAGTACTTCCCCTATTATGTCGGTATCTCTTGGCGATGTAACCTGTGCGCCGTCCTCCCAGTATACCTTATATCCGTTATATTCGGGAGGATTATGGCTGGCGGTAACGACGATTCCCGCCGTGCAGCCGAGCGTCCTGACCGCGAACGAAAGCTCCGGGGTGGGCCTCAGGCTTTCAAATACGTAGGCTTTAATACCGTTGGCATTGAGTGTAAGAGCCGCCTCATCAGCAAACTGCGGGGACATATGTCTTGAATCGTAAGCTATGGCAACGCCCTTTTTCTCGGCGTTCTGCTTTTTGATATAATTGGCAAGCCCCTGGGTCGCCCTGCGGACCGTATAGATATTCATCCTGTTGGTGCCGGCACCGATAACGCCGCGAAGACCGCCGGTACCGAACTCAAGGTCCTTGTAGAACCTGTCCTGGATCTGGGCATCATCATCTTTGATGGCTTCAAGCTCTGCTTTGGTGGCATCATCAAAATAGTCATCCTCACACCAGTATCTGTACTGCTCCATGTAACTCATAACGTATCCTCCTGTCTGTATTATTGCAATGAACTTCCGTATCCTCTATCCGACCATGCTCTTATGATCACCGGCGAGAACAAAATTGGAATAATCCAAAGAAAAGTTGGGGTTAAAATACGGGTCGCCCGCATCAAGTTCAGCCTTCCATCTCTGCCTGAACAGCGCACATTCCCTGTCATAGCGCTGTGCATTTTCACGCGAGGCGGCATCGGTGACATCCGTTCCCCGGGAAGCGGATTCATAGTGAAACAGCTCGGCAAACGGTGTGAAAACGTTGAGAAGTCCCTTCTTTCGAAGTTTCAGGCACAGATCCACATCGTTAAGAGCTACCGCCAGGTCTTCAGACAATCCTCCGACCTCTTCGAACAGCGACCGTTTTACCATCATACATGCTCCGGTGACCGCGGAAACATTCTGTGCGTAACAGAGTCGTCCCATATATCCGAGATTCTCCTTGGCCATCCCGTAGTGAGAATGCCCTGCAGTCCTGTGGGCTCCAAGGCCCAGCACGATACCGGCATGCTGTATCGTATAATCGGGATAGTAGAGCATACATCCCACAGCGCCGACATCACTCCTTTGTGCATACATGAGAAGCTCTTCGATCCAGTTCCTCGTAATGACCTCGGTATCGTTGTTCAAAAGCAGCAGATAATCGCCTTTCGCGAAACCCGCACCGAAGTTGTTGATCTTTGAATAGTTAAACTCACCTTCGTACTTTACGACCCTGACCTTCGGATGTTTTTCAAGAGTATCGTAATATTCCCTTATCTCATCCGTTACGGAATTGTTCTCGATCACGATGATCTCGTAATTATCGTAAGAAGTTCTGTCAGTTATCGATTCTACACACCTGCGAAGAACATCCGCGTGATCCCTGTTGGGGATGAGTATCGATACCATCGGCGATCCGGTGAGCGCATATCTGATCCGGAATATGGTTTCAAAAGCTCTTGAACTTTCTATCTTGAAGTCCTTGAAACCGCATGCCGTCAGATGAGCCGCCACCGCATTTTTTGCGGCATCGATCGCATACGTCTTGGCGTTGATATCGGAAGCTACCGACATTGCATGGGAACGCCAGTAATAGAGGATCTTCGGAACATGAACTATCTTCCTCGCCTCCCGTGTCAGTCTCAGGATCATGTCATGGTCCTGGCTGCCGTCAAATTCCGGCCTGAAGGTTCCGCATTTTTCAACAAGTTCTTTCGAAAAAACGGAAAAATGGCATATATAATTGTTTGCCCTGAGATTGTCCGGTGCAAAGTCCGGTTTGAAATGAAGTGTGATCATATGATCTATGGACGATCCCGAAAAAGTGGTCTCATCGCAGTAAATGTAGTCGGCATCCTCGCTACAGATGACCTGCATATACTCAAACAACGCTGTCGGATGGAGAATATCGTCATGATCGAACAGGCCAATATAATCTCCGGTGGCCATTTCAAAACATTTATTCGTATTGCCGGAGATGCCGAGATTCTCCGAAAGCTTTTCGTAACGTATGCGCCCGTCACCGTATGATGCGACTATATCCCCGACATATGAGTGCTCATCATCGGAACCGTCCGCAAGACACAGTTCCCAGTCCGTGTACGTCTGTGCGATGACGGAATCTATCATCTCTTTCAAAAACTTCTCAGGCGTGTTGTATAGAGGCACCAGGATGCTGAATCTGATCTTTTTGGGGAATACGGTCTCACGCTGCCGCTTTATTTCCTCCGGCGAGGGCATGGAAAGGGTGCCGTAGCTTTTATATGCCCTTCTCTCTATTATCTTGGACTCTATCTTCTTCTTAAGGTTTGAGATACTTCCGTAACGCTTGATCCTGATAAAAAAGTTCTTGGTATGACTCCATGCAAGTCTTGCGGGATAGACCGCCTTCCATATCATGGAATTGCGCAGTCTGTCCATTTTATAGTTAAGATCGGCAAGCTCTCTTTCGGCATCAACGAGTTTTTCGGTAAGCTCGTCATTTTTGCGGCGTTCCTTCTCGTACAGATCTTTATAGTATTCACTCGTCTTTGACAATTCCTCTTCGCGGTTCATATATATCACCCAGGGACAGCCTGCATTTCTTCAATCCGGTCAGTTTACGCACCACAACACCGATCCTGTATCGTATGTGCGGCTGGATGGCATCTGCCGGTATCCGGCACACAAATCCGGCAAGTTCGGTATTTACGGCGTCCGGAAATACTGCGCCGACATCCTCCCTGTATTTCGGACTGGTTGCGGCTACCAGGCATTCCTTTTTCTCTTCTTCATTTTCATCAAGCGGGATAAGGATCACATATTTTTTAACATATGCATTATCCCAGGCAAGGCTGATCCCCCACCCTTCTATCACATATGCATCCTTCGCATCGGATGATATCCTGCGTTCAATGCTGCAGCTGTCTATTGACATCTTAACCTTGTCGGAGACTCTGCCGGGAAGCTTCGCCAGTTCTTTGACCTTGTTCCTTTTATCCGTGATCTGGTACTCGGGGGTCACATCGCACTTTATCTCGACGGTATCACGGTCCAGGCCCGGTCCGTAGAACGGATCAAAATGCTCACGCATCCACGGATGGCGTTCATACAGAAGCTCCCTCTCAGCCAAAAGCCTTTCGGACCTTGCATCGTTTGCTGCATCAACTCCGCGCGCAAGCGATTCATGATGCGTCATGACACAGTCGTTGTTGACCACATTGTAGTATCCGCTTTCAAACAGCCTCACGCACAGGTCAACATCGTTATAGCCGACCTTTATTTTATCACAAAAGCCGCCTGCTTGATAGTATTTTTCCCTCTCTATCATCAGCGCTGCGCCCGTCACTGCCAGCACGTTCCACGCGAACCTGTTCCTGCAGTAATACTGTACGGATCTGTCCGAATGACCTGCCAGTTTATGGGTCGGTCCCCGATTGATCTCAAATACACCTATGTGTTGAATACTCTCATCATCCGGAAACAGAAGCTTGGCCCCTACAGCTCCAACATAACTTCTTGCGGCATAGACGAGCATCCTGTCGAGAAAGCTGTCGGAAATGGCATCTACATCATCATTCATGAACAGTAAAAACTTTCCGGCAGCGGCTCCGGCTCCGATATTGCACATGGCCGAGAAATTAAATTCCATCGGTTCGTAAATATAGGTCCCGCGTCCCTTCGGAAGCTGGGTGACAAATCTCTGTATCCTGTCCCTGTTTTCATCCGATGAGCCGTTATCTACAACGATTATCTCATACGGAACGTTGCCCGCATTTATCCTTATGTTCCTGATGCACTGTTTCAGTGTGTCAGGCTGGTCCTTCGACGGAATGATGATGGAAACAAGAGGGGAATCCTTCCTGCTTTCGGGATATGTGTTGATACCCCGTCTTTTCTCGGCCGCCTCACGGCACAGAAGATAACCGGGGCGCATATACCGCTCGTAAAGAGCAGCAAATATCTCGTAATCCGAAACCGGATCGCGGTCACCGGTCAGACTTCTGAGATCCCTGTGATACAGTATGAGCGGTACATGCGAAACGGATGATGCCATTTCGAGTGAGCGCAGCAGAAAATCACGGCAGCGGACACTGTCTCCTATCTCCGGAGAAACCTTCATCGCGGGAACATACCGTGCGAATGCCGTTCTTATTGCAAAACATGTCTCAATATAGGGAAATGATACGATCGTATCGGGAGAATACTCCGGTTTTCTCCAGGGTGTACGAAGTGCACGGACTCTTTCGTTGATATCGGAAAGATCGGCAGACATATCCTCGGTAAAATCCTCGTCAGGATATATTATGTCCGCTCCTCCACCCATGGCCAGAAGCCGTTTTACAAGATCCGGCTCATATACGCCGTTTCGGCTTACAAAGACCACATAGTCTTCATTTATACCTTCGAAATTGAGAACATTTTCCCTGTCATCGGGAAACAGGATTATCCGGCCGGAGTATATGGGCGCATCCTCTCCCGTGGCAGGAGCATAAAAGCGGTCCGCCATAAACGTCATCTCATAGCCGTATGGCATTGTCTGTTTAAAACATTCTTCTTTATACGAAAGTAACTGGTCTTCCTTCATTTTATCCTTGCTCTTACAAAGCCCTCAGGCAGTATATCCTCCTTTATAATGCCGGCTTTACGTTTCAGGCGGTAGGAAAACTTCTTCTTCTCTTCAAGGAGCATTTCTTCTTTTTTGGTAAGTACTCTTAATACTTCATCATAGAAGGGCTGCTCGACCATGGTTATATGATATTTAACGTCCACTGAATTGGCATTTTGCAATACTCCTTCAATTATCAGCTGGGCATCATTCGTATCGTATATGAACGTGTTCTCCGACACTTTGTGACCGTTAACGATGATCTCCGACACATCATGTCTGATACCGTCGTTAAGAGTAAAGTAGATCTCCTCAACATGCAGAAGGCACGGGTATTCCGTAGGATCGATGCGAAGTGAATTGATATAACGCTCAATGGGTATATGAACATGGACATGCGAATCATCCACATCCGCAATGACCCCGAGCTGATTGTCGGAAGAAAATGTCGTACCCCTCGAATAATATATCCTCGGAGTGTCAAGATTTCTTAAATATGTCCCGATCTTTACTATATTATCGATCCTGATGGATGTTGTGGGCATCAGAACCTGCATTACCTCAAGAGATGCCGCACCGCCTATTATATACACCTGGAATGAATGCTCCATCTCGGAAAAGAGCATCCTCTCCCCTATATCCATGCCGCACAGGCTGTAAACATCCATTCCCTTTCTCGAAAGATATACCGAAAATCCGTCGCCGGCCCTGTCACGAAAATGGTAATACAGGGCTCTGTATATCACAAACTGAAGGGGAACGGCAAAATCCCATACCCATTCGTAATCGAGAACTTTCCATGCGGCATTGCCGGCATCTTTATCTTCAATAACGATATTCGAAAAGATCATGTCAAAATTGCACGGACTGACCGCGACGTATTTCTTCTTGAATTCTCTCTTTCCGAACACTTCGTCAAACTTAACGGAGCGCTTGAACTCCATTATTCCCGACAGCTTGCCGAGTCGTCTGCAATACTCCATTATGAGGGATTCCATCTCGGGATACTGTCCCATGGCCTCAAGCTCATTGAGCCGGTCTTCAAGCGTGGTCCCCGATACATATTCGAACTGTACGCAGTCACGGGCAGTTGACGCCACCCCGGCATATGCGATACCCTTTTCCTTCCCCTTTATAAGCCTGCATTCCGCGGGAACAAGTCCCGCATCCGAAAACTGGATCGTAAGCCTTTTACAGTTCTCGGCAAATTTGTCTATGTGCGGATTGGCGTGGGTCGAAAGTGCACTCTTGTAAACACTCAATTCTCCGTCGGGCGATCTGTTTATGATGGTACATACTCTGTAGTCCTCCATCCTGTCATTACCGTATTTGGCATATACCGGAATCTTTTCCATCATATCCTGCCAGCCGGAAAACGGGGATGTTATCACTACGAATGAATTGGCAAATTCGGGAAACCTGCCTTCCTCTATCATGGAATCAAACGCCTTGGTCTCATCAAACAGTATGAGTCTGTCGGAATCGTAGTTGCGCTGGTTCGTATTGAGATCTCCCATGCCGGGGAGTCTCTCATCTGAATATATCGTGTGGGGTAATTTATAATCGGGATACGGATAGTAGAAAAGCGGATCCTTCATATCTGCACTTGTGAGAAGATCGTTCAGGCTTTCTTTTGAAAATGTCCTGACGGGCGATGAAGCAGAGTAACCTTCTATACCGCCGAAATATGTTCCGAGATGATCTTCCTTACAACCTGCAAAATATTTCATTCCCAGCCTGTTCTCAATGGCTATTACGATCTTTCCTCCGGGATTGAGATGTCCGGACAGCATTTTAAGAAATGAAGTGTACGGTTCGCTTCCGCTGATAAAAGAGGCCGCGTACTCAAGCACTCCGATCAGCGTGATATAGTCATATTTCTTTGCAAGGCCTTTCTCAACGTCCTCAAAATTGCCCACCATGATCCTGATATTGTCATATTCCCTGTTGCGGTAAGCATTTATAAGGCTTCTTTTCTGTGACAGCTCGACGGCGGTTACCGTATTGGCAAGCCTCGCCAGGATACCCGTGATCGCACCGCAGCCGCTGCCTATCTCAAGCACATCATCAGACGGTTTTATGGGCAGCCATCCGGCAACATTCTGCCTGATATAGGACAGGTGATACATTACCGACCATGTTCTGGATTCCTGGATATAATGCTCGTAATCGAGCGCGGTGTGATTTTTGACATAGTCAAGGAGCCTGTCCTCGGCGGCTCCTTCGGAGTACAGGTCCTCACCTTTGTAATATGTGTAGTCAATGACCACATTTCCTATCCTGTCATTATTTTTGTACGTCATTTTCCTGTTCTTTGCTGCGGACTATCACGATGGAGTTCATATCGTAAAAGCCCGTGGTGTTCTTTGATGAGATGACCGTGAGATTAAACACGTCGTACAGTCTGTGATATACGGTGAAATTACCGTTACGATACCCTACACAGCCGAGCGAGACCAGATATTCGCCTCCCTGAAGCGACATATTCTGGGTAAATGTGACTGTATATACATCACCGGCTTTCGGAGTACCGGTAGTGATCTTCTCAAACATCGTATTCGTCCCGGTGATCTCGGTACCCTGCATGTTCTTGAACGAAAGCGCGAATATGGGATCCGATACATCCCCGAAGAAGCGGACTTTCACCTTAACCGTGAATTCATCTCCCTTTATGATGGTATTGGTTATGGTCCCGCTGTTATCGTAAGCGCAGTAATCCTCGAACTCGGCCAGTCCGTTACCGTATCCGTCAACATTGGGGTTCAGCTGCATGCTGTCCTTCCACATTGCACCGGTGTGAAGCTTCTGGCTCTTTTCGGTATCAACCGTCGAATCCAGCTGGCCGACCAGCACCTTCTTATACATGTCTATTATCTCTTTGGGCTCACCTTCGCCGATCTTGTGTCCTTTTTCAAGCAGGATGACCCTGTCACAGTATTTACTTATACTGCCGAGATCGTGACTGACAAAGAGTATCGTCTTTCCCTGTTTTTTAAAATCCTCGAACTTCCTGTAACATTTGTTCTGGAAGAACACATCGCCGACGGACAGAGCCTCGTCAACGATCAGTATCTCCGGATCGATGTTGATCGCAACTGCAAACGCCAGGCGCACGAACATACCGCTCGAATACGTCTTGACCTTCTGATACACAAAATCGCCTATATCGGCAAATTCAAGTATGGACTCAAGCCTCTCGTCTATCTCTTTTTCCGAAAAGCCGAGCATCGTGCCGTTCAGATATATGTTCTCGATACCCGTAAACTCCATGTTAAAACCGGCTCCGAGCTCCAGGAGGGCAGAGATCCGCCCGCTTATGTTGAGTTCTCCCGCCGTCTGGGAAAGTACACCGGTGATGATCTTGAGTATCGTGGATTTGCCGGAACCGTTGGTGCCGATTATCCCCACCGTCTCACCCTTATACACATCAAAGCTGACGTCATCAAGGGCATAGTGCTCCCTGCAGTGTATATTTCTGCCTATATGGAGGGCTTCCTTCAGTCTGTCACGGTTTCTGTCATAGAGTTTGTAAACTTTCGTTATGTGACTCACTCCTATGGCGATCTCATTCGAAATACTGCCTGAGCTGACATGATCCGTGTGTTCACTGACGTTATTTGATTGTGTTATGGCATCAAGAAAATCAGCCATGTCTCTCCTTTACAAAACATCCGCAAAATGAACCTTCAGGCGCTTGAACACTATAGCTCCGAAGGCGAACATACACATTGTCAGTATCCAGAAATAAGCCGTGGAATAGAAATTCTCCCAGAACCATATCTTGTCGATAAAAGCGTCCCTGTATCCTTCCACGATATAATTCATCGGATTGATCTTAAATACTATACGAAGCCTCGGCGAAAGGGTATTGATGTTCCACAGTATGGGCGTTGCCCATATGCCGACCTGCAGTGCTATCGAGATGATCTGCCCGAGATCCCTGAAAAAGACAATGATCGAACAGGTTATGTAGCACAGTCCCAGAACAAACACGAACATGCATGCGCTGTAATAAAAGACCTGAAGCGTATAAAGATCGGGGAACATGCCGTAACACGAAAAAAGACCTATCGTAAAGAGAAGGAAAAAGGCATGCACAAACAGTGCCGAGATGATCTTGATTATCGGAAGGATACTGATCTTAAACACAACCTTTTTGACGAGATAATTGTACTCAAGAAGAGCATTGGTTCCGTTTGACAGTGCCTCGGAGAAGAAGAACCACGGCACTATACCGGCGATAAGCCAGAGAATATACGGCACCTGTATATCACCCTTTACCTCCACCGCCCTTGCGGGGAGCGCCACGGTGAACACAAACCAGTAAAGCAGGACCGTAATGACCGGCTGTACAAAAGCCCAGACTATACCGAGATAGCTCCCGGCATACCTCGTCTTGAAATCATTCTTGGCAAGCTTCCAGATGAGCTGACGGTTCTGAAAGAGCTCAACCGGAAGAACAACTATCTTATCGTATTTAAACAGGAATACGGAATAAACTGCGGCAAGAATAATGCAGGAAATGATCTTTTTGATCATTTCCTCGCCGGGATCCGCCAGGGGATTGTGATGCAGGATAATGTACAGCAGAAGCGATACTATAAGTATCGTAACAACGGTAATGACCGTTTTTCTTTTTGTCATGAAAGCTCCTTAAGTCTCGGCCATTTTTGATCCTTGTCGGAAAAAATGAGCTCTGTCCCGGAGGGCACAGGCCAGTCTATGCCTATGTCGGGATCGTTGTAGATGATCCCTCCCTCATCATCGGGATGATAAAGATCGGTGCACTTGTACGCGAATTCCGCATAGTCGGACAGTACAAGGAATCCATGAGCGAAGTGTTCCGGTATGAAGAGCATTTTTTTGTTCTCGCCGGAGAGGCGGACTCCGAACCACTTTCCGTATGTTTTTGAGCCCTTTCTCATGTCGACCGCCACATCAAACACTTCTCCGTTAAATACACGTACAAGCTTTGCCTGGGAATGTTCTTTCTGAAAATGCAGCCCGCGCAGAACGCCTTTCTTGGAAGCGGACTGATTATCCTGCACGAATGTACAGTCAATGCCGGCTTCCGTAAAATCCGCTATATTATATGTCTCCATAAAATAGCCGCGTTCGTCTCCGAATACCTTCGGTGTGATGACCACAAGCCCGTCGATAGGTGTTTTTTCTACAGTTATCTTTCCCATTTTGCTCTCCGTGTATATATTTCTTATATCAGTAATTCAGGAAACTCTTGTTCATATCAACATTTCCGCTGATGCCGTCAACCGTTCCCTTTGACGTATACTGCCAGATATCGTAACGTCCGTTGTATGTCGGACCTTCCGCCCTGTACTGGGCCAGCCAGATCTTGCATGACAGTGAGGATGTATTGATCTTCTCCGTCAGCCATGTCTTGTTCGCATACAGTCCCGGTGTATATCCGGCAGAGGATATCGTCTTGCAGAACGCCTGTATATTGGCCGTTCTCTCCGCTGCGGACAATGTATTGTAACCGGGTCTGCTTGATGACTCAACATCAAGGAATACAGGATAGTTGATACCGTAATCCCCGCACAGTGCCGCACACATACTCGCTTCCTCTACAGCCTCGGCTTCATTGAGTGCAGTGGAGAAGAAATATACTCCGACTTTGAGGCCCACGCTCTTGGCACCTTTTATATGGCTCGTAAAGTAAGGATCCTGGATCAGCGCTCCGGTGGAGGCTCCGCGGTACCCGCATCTTATTATTACAAAATCAACACCCGATGCCTTTACCGAACTCCAGTTGATGCTCGGCTGATACTTCGATACGTCTATGCCGAGTACGCCTGAACCGTTATCGAGAGAACCATCGGAATTGAACTTGTATGAAACTCCGCCTATGATCTGGTCTCCGGTAACGAACTGGTGATCTTTGTTGTAATAATAGTTCTTGCCATCAATATTCTGCCATCCGGTATAGATGAACCCGACGACTTTTCTGTAATACTTGGAGAAGTTCCCGCTCTTGTAATCGGCGAACTTGGCCAGTCTGTAGTTTCCGTCTTCATAAACGTAGAGCTCGTTCTTGGCTGAATCGTAAAGCTGTGCTTCAGGCTTGAATGAGTCCGTATCGACCGTCTGGTTCTGTATGTCGAGCGGAACCGGCGTCGGTGTTGCGTTAAGATCGGTGATATTTGAAGGAGCCGGTGTCGGTGTCGGTGTCAGCGTCGGGGTAGGGGTCGGCGTCTGATTTTCCCTGGCTTCCTTTGCTTTCCTGTACTCCTCGTACCTGCGCATCATCTCTTCCATGGAGATGTTGTTCTGCTGCCCTTCCGGAGGCCGGGCGGCTTCGGGCTGCGAAGATGACTGATCCGACTGTGCCGGAGCAGGAGCAGGAGTCGCAGTAGGTGTGGGTGTAGCAGTCACCTCTGTCTTATTCTCTTCGCCGCTTCCAGATCCGTTCGCGTTTTCCTCACCCGAAGGATCGAGCGCCACCATCCTGCCGAGGGGTGCGGTGCCGATGTTTGCCAGTGTGCCGGAAGTAAATGTATTTGCGACATCCGCTATGTTCTTAAGTGCCGCAACAAGTCTTCCGCCGACAGTAGCGATGATCTCGGTCTTGGAAAGATCCACAATTGCCTCTTCGTAGGTCTCGCCGTTCTCCTCTCTCGATGATTCAACAAATTCCACCGTATCGGTAAGAGCGGTTCCCGTTTCCACATCTGCCGCTTTATTGCCGTTATCTTCGGCGGCAGCATTTACTTCGCTCTCTTTCTTGATCTCGTCTTTGATATTTGCGATAACCTTGTATTCGACCTTTGCCTTAACGCTCACCTTCTGTCCGACAGTGGGATAGAGATACCCGTCAAGTCCGCCTGTATCCGTTATCGCTACGGAATAATCACCGGCATTCATTCCGGTAAGATGGATCACTCCGTCTTCGTCTTCATCTTCGTACGTACTTTCCTTGTCTTTGTCGTCCGTAACGGTAATGCCCCATTTAACGCCTTTTACAAGCGTATCCTCATCATCAACGAGCTTGACCTTAAGGTCTTTTTCCACGCTGGTGAGTATGAGCGAGAGCATCCTGTTCTCACTTGCAGGCATCTCCGATGCGGCATCTTCCATCTCGAACTCCTGCGTATTGACAATGTCTCCGTTGTAGGCAACGTTTGTGACATCATCGACAAAAGAGGGGAGATTCGCCATCGCCATAGCTTTGCTCTGCTCTCCGCGGTAATCCGCATATACGGTCGTCGTCATCAACGATGTGATGAACAGAACTCCGGCCATAACATATGCAAGGATGCTTGTGACTGACATGTTCTTAAGCTTCTCGCCGAACGTAAGATCCTCGTCTTCAGCTATGATACCGTTGTCAACGGCCTCGGCCTTTTTGATCTCCTCGTCTTTCCAGTCGGCTGATTTTTTGCGAAAATCCGAAGGCCCGTCCTCCTTTGTCGGAAGAACCCCCATCTTTCTGTATTTATCAAGACCCTTTACGTGTCTGAAAGAATCATTTGATCTTTCGGGGCCGACATGTGACGATCTGTGAGCGGATGATCTTTTCGCCGTTTTGCTCTTGGCGACACTTCCCTTGGCAGATGCAGCCTTGGCTGCGGTACTCTTTGATGTGCCGCTCTTTGATGCGCTGCTCTTTGATGTGCTCTTTGACGTAGCACTCTTTGCCGCAGAGCTTTTTGCCGCACTGCGTTTCTTCTTCAGTTCTTCCGAGCGAATGATTATCTTCTCGTCAACGGGATTATCCGCGACGCTCTTTTTGACCTTTTTAGCGGCAGAAGGTTTCTTGTCGTATGCGTAGAATGAATCCACAGCATCTCTTACTCCGTCAAGGCCCTGAGTATCAACCTTCAGGTCTTCGGAAACGATCTGGGAAATGGTCTCGTTCACTATGGGACTTTCCTCGCTGCCCTTTGCCTCTAGCGTCTCAGACAGTTCCACCCAGTCAAGTCTTTTGCATTCTTCGGCTCCCCTGCCGTCAAACTTTTGTTTCTTCATATTTTTCCCCTTACCCGTATTAAAGCCACGTCATCAGATGTCCCATCCCCGGCTCCCTCTTCCGGGGATCATAACTACAGTCCGTTCGCCACGTCCACCAGATACTTTCCGTAATCCGTTTTAAGAAGCGGCTCGGCCAGCTTAAGCAGCCGGTCTTTGTCTATAAAGTTTCTTCTGTATGCTATCTCCTCTATGCATGAGATATACATGCCCTGGCGTTTCTGGAATGCCCTGACAAAATCAGCCGCATCGAGAAGCATATCGTGATTACCTGTATCAAGCCACGCAAATCCGCGTCCGAGTGTCTCCACATACAGATCTCCGCGCTCAAGATATACGTTGTTTACCGATGTTATCTCTATCTCACCTCTTGCGGAGGGCTTAACGTTCTTTGCAATATCAACAACGTCATTATCGTAAAAATACAGTCCCGGGACAGCGTAGTTGGAACGGGGCTTTTCAGGCTTCTCCTCGATGGATATCGCCTTTCCGTTCTCATCGAATTCCACAACCCCGTATTCCTTCGGATCCCTTACATAATATCCGAAAATGGTGGCGCCTTTTTCTCTCATCGTCACGTCGCGCAGTATTTTCGAGAAGCTCTGACCGTAGAAGATGTTATCACCGAGTATCAGCGCAACACCGTCGCTGCCTATGAACTTCTCTCCGATAATGAACGCGTCCGCCAGTCCTCTGGGAGTTTCCTGAACAGCATAAGACATATCAAGACCCAGCTGGCTGCCGTCACCGAACAGCTCCTGAAATGCGGGAATATCGCGGGGTGTTGATATGATCAGTATTTCCCTTATACCGGCCAGCATCAGGATCGACAGCGGATAATAGATCATCGGCTTGTCGTATACCGGCATCATCTGCTTGGACATCGCCTTTGTGAGAGGATACAGTCTGGTTCCGGAACCTCCCGCAAGAATTATACCTTTCATTTATACATTTCCTCGTAGTATTTCTGATAATCACCGCTGGTCACGTGCTCCATCCACTCGGTATGGTCGAAGTACCAGCGTATCGTAAGCTTTATCCCTTCGGCAAACATCGTATCGGGCTCCCATCCTATCTCGGATCTGATCTTGTCGGGAGCTATGGCATACCGTCTGTCATGCCCTTTCCGGTCTTCCACGTATGTTATCAGGTCATAATTGATATGTGCCTGACGCTCGTCGTCTTCGGGAAGCATTTCCTTTATCGTGTCTATAATGATCTTTACGATCTCTATGTTCTGTTTTTCATTATGACCGCCGACATTGTATTTCTCGCCGATCCGGCCCTTTTCGATGACCATGTCTATGGCCTTGGCATGATCCATGACATAGAGCCAGTCACGCACATTTTTGCCGTCTCCGTACACCGGAAGCTTCTTCCCCGTGAGCACGTTGTTGATTATGAGCGGTATGAGCTTTTCCGGGAACTGGTACGGTCCGTAATTGTTACTGCAGTTCGTGATCAGCGCCGGAAAACCGTACGTATCCACATAAGCCTTAACGAGAAAATCAGACGATGCCTTGCTCGCCGAATACGGGCTGTGGGGATCATAGGGCGTCGTCTCGTAAAAATACGTACCTTCTTCCGTTAATGAACCGTACACTTCATCGGTCGAAACGTGGAGGAACCTCTTTCCCTCCTTAAAACCGTCGTTCGTCTCCCATGCCTCTTTGGCACAGTTGAGCATGTTAAGTGTACCTATGACATTTGTGCGCGCAAAGACCTCGGGGTCTTTAATGCTCCTGTCCACGTGTGACTCGGCAGCAAAATGAACCACGCTGTCAATATCATTATCGGCAAAAATCTTCGATATCTCAACCTTATCGCAGATATCCGCCTTTACAAACGAATAGTTCGGATTGTTCTTTACATCGGAAAGATTCTCAAGATTACCCGCATATGTCAGAAGATCGACATTGATGATCTTTATGTCATCGCCGTATCTGTCAAACATGTAATGGATAAAATTGGAACCTATGAAGCCGGCTCCTCCGGTTACAAGATATGTTTTCATTATGTTCCCCTTCCTCGAATATGTTAACATAACAATATTTTAACGTCAATGCAGTTGAGTCAATTTGTGATACTTTTCATGGTAAATATCGCACAGCGTTCCGCTCTCGTCATAAACGGGGTGGACCATCACCTCGATGTCATACTTTGCGGATGCGGCTGCCGGATCGGCAAAATATGATGCGTAATCCTCTGCGGATCCGAAATACACGGGATCACCGGCACAAAACCGCCTTATCGACCGGTTCAGCATGCTCTTGTATATATGCATCAGCCTGCTGCCGCCGGTAAACATGTTTCTCGTCAGTCTTACCGAAGTTACCGGATAATCCTTAATGACTTTCTTAAGTATCTTCCAGATCGACGGGTCCGTATGGACATAGTGATGCGAATCCACATGCCAGAGCGTACCACCAAGCTCGCGATACATATCAAACTGGGCCCTTATCTCCTTCTCGACAAGTGATGAGGTCTCTTTCGGAAGATGAAACCGTGTCTTCATATTTCTTGCAAAATCAGCCGAAAATTCTCCGGCCGGATCGCACATCACGGCATCTTTTGAAAGCTCTTCAACAAGCGGATGTCCGGATGTAAGATTTACGTGGATCCCGACTTTGTCCGAAAAACCTTCCTTACGGGCAAGCTCCATGGCCTTCCGGGCACACGGCATATTGGCCATCAGCGTTGTCCTGTCAATGAGCTTTTTTGCAAAAGCCTCCGCTATGGCCGTATTCACACTTTCGCTGAAGCCGAAATCATCGGCATTGACTGTTAGCGCCAACGTTTATTTCCTCTGTTTGATAAAATCCATGCAGTAACCCCACAGGGCGGCAACGGTCTTCCTGTTCAGTATCATCAGTCCGATGATCAGTATAACACCTGTGAGCACGTTCATCCATTCATTTTGCGTAACCGTAGCGAACCCTGCATATATAACATACACAGCGACGGATATGATCAGGGGCGCAAGATCATATTTTACGGGATAGCATTTCTGGGCAAAATATGTCCCGATCGCAAAATAGACTATATAGGTAAAGGCTGTTGCTACAGCCGCACCGACGCCCTTATAGCGCGGAACGAGCACAAGATTTCCGACCAGATTGCAGCATATGGCAACGGCTGAGGCATAATTGAAATACACCGGCTTCTTTTTAAACTTTATCCCCTGGCCGGTCATCTCAAACAGGATCGAAAGCACCGGCATCAGCGACAGGAACGGTATTATGGCGGATGCACTGCGGTATTTTTCCCCCAGGATGAGTATTATAATGCTGCGGAAAGCGGTAAGACCGAACGCCGCAAGAAGGCATAAAAACTGTACTTTCAGGAATATGTCGGCGAAAAAATCCTTTGCGGTATCCTCGTCCTCCTGCTCATATTTTTTTACCGCTATCGGTGCCCAGAATGCGACATACGTGATCTTCAGGGTGAGCAGTATCGTCATGATCTGCATGGCGGAAGAATACACTCCCGTTTCCTGAAAATCGTTCAGAAACCTGATGGACCATTTATCCATGGAAGATAAGAGCCATTCCATCAAAAGCATCGGAACAAAAGGAATGCCGTAGGTCAGAAGTTCCTTTTCCGTGACCGTATGCGCTCTGCCGGTATATCCGCGGCCTTTTCGGATGAATGCGATCAGCAGCCCGAGGGTTATTATCATAAGAGGCAGTGTCTGTGCATACAGGCCCACCCTGAAATCATCTCCGAGGATGTATACGAACGCAACGATAAAAAGAATGTTCAGCACTTTCGTGGCTATGTTCAGATTGGAATAAAGCTTTCCTCTCTGTCTCATCCTTATATCGAGAAAAAGAAATCTCTCAAATACCGATGTTACCGTATACCCTATGACGAGTAGCGTTATATCCGTACCGCTTCTTTCAAAGAGCAGCATGTTAAAACGGTCCGCGAACGCAAAATATATCAGAGTGAGAAAACACACAAGTATGACGGGCATCCGCAGACACTGCGTAAACAGTTTTCTCGTATCAACGTTTTCGTTGTAATAGTACCTGATGTACGACTGGTCAAGTCCGAGTATCGCAAATATGTATATGACGGACACTGCGGACAGGAACAGATTCGTGCGTCCGTACTCCCCTGTGGAGAGCAGCCTTGTCATAAGGGGAAGCGAAACAAAGCCCAGGATAAGTACGACAAAATTACCGTAGAAGTATTCCAGGAAAGATGACAGAACGTTTGAAGTTTTATCTGCCGAGTATTTCTTCATAAACCTTTATATGACCTTCAATATTTTTATCTTCGGTATAATTGTCCTTATACCTTTCATAAAACATCTGCCGCTCCCGCTCCATGGCATCTTCGTCATCGAGGAGCTGTCTTATCCTGTCGGTAAGACGGCCGAGATCTTCCATGTCGTATAGATCATCTTTTTTCCCGATAACCTCGGGAAGTCCTCCGACAGCCGTCGAGAGGACAACGCATTTCCTGCTCATGGCCTCAACCGCGGCCTTTCCGAAGGACTCGAAGCTGCTTGTCATTATGAAAAAATCAACAAGATAGTAATAGGCGGATATCTCCTTCTGATCGAGATCCTGCATATAGATAAGATTCTCTTTGCCGACAATGCCGGCAATACCGCTTCGTATGTTCTCTGCCGTCTTCTCATCCGTGCTCTCGTATACGGAAAGCACGAGCGCGACTTTTATCTTTATGCCTGCCTCCGATATGGCTCTTACCACATCCGGAACCTTTTCCCAGTTCTTTTCTTCCGATATCCTTCCGGCAAATCCGATGACCGTCACGTCATCGTCCACATCGTATTTTCCCCGCATCAGACTGCGCTTTTTCGGGTCATAATCGTTAAACGCACTGCTGATCGTATTTGGTATCACGGTGACCGGGACAGACAGATCATCCCACAAAGAGGCATTGTAACGGGTCGTCGTCAGCATTCTCGCCGCTCTTTTCATCGTGGCTTTTATGCATATAAGCGAATGCTTTCTGTACCCGAAGCGAAGACCCCTGTCGGTGTACACAAAAGGGATGTTTTTGAATGATCCCGGGACTCTGAGCGCCCCGAAGGTTATGAGCGATTCCGACATGGACACATGGATCAGGTCCGGGCTGACTTCCCTTATGATCCGTTTAAAATGAGCGATCCTCAAAAGAAAGTTCTTTATCCTTCTGATCTTCGAAAGCTCCCTGTTCTCATCGGAAGGATAGCAGACGATCTTAAACGGATAGTCGGAAATATCATGTGTCAGCAGCGACGGACACGCTACAACAGGTGCAAACCGCGAGTCTTTTACAAGTCCTTCGCACAGTGTCTTGGTGGATTCCTGACCTCCTCCGGGAAGATCTATGGGATACTCCATGAGATATAGTATTGTCCGTTTACGTGCTTCCATCTATGATATGTCCCGATACCAGTCATTTTTAATGATCTGCGCTTTCGAGCACGGCCCGTCGGTGTACAGGGTATCACCTCCCGCTTCAAGCGCATCGCACAGTTTTATGACGCGTTCTGCTGCAACATGCGGATTCCAGATATCTCTCATCTGTTCGTACGCGCGCTGACCGAGGTCATACCGCATGCCTTCGTCTTTAAGGAGCATTTCAAGCTTTGCGGCAAGGCTTCTTACACTTCCCGATTCAAATACAAGCCCTGTCCTTTTGTCACTGACGAGCCACGGGGTGGCGCCGCAGGCATGGCTTGCCACAACGGCACATCCTGCGTTAAGGGCTTCATATATCACAGAACCCCACCCTTCAAGGAAGTTGCTCGTCATAACATATATCTGGGCATTCTCCATACGCAGCCTTGCCTCATCGGGCGAAAGAAATCCTTCAAAAGTCACTATGTCATCGATCCTGAGCTTCCGGGTAAGCTTTATGAGCGCATCCTTCCTGTCTCCGTCGCCTATGAGCTTAAGCCGCAGCTCATATCCTTTTTTTCTGAGCTGCGCAACCGCTTTTATCAGAAGATCCGCGCGCTTGAGCCTTATCATCCTGCCCTCCCACAATACGGTCACGGCGCCGGCTTTTTCGGCGATTTCTTTCTTTTTATCGTAAAGCTTATCGTAATCATATGTCATGAGCTTCGGAAAATATGCGAACTTATAGCACTTATCCGGATAGCTTCCGAACATCTTCTTAAAATCATATGATGTAAATGCGCTTGCAGCCAGTATGTATATCCGTTTGTTTTTGTTTCTGACATGCAGATGGATATATTTCCGGGTAAGACGCGGAATGAAGAACTTGATAAAGCCTTCCTTTAACGGGCGTTCCGAATACCTGAAGATGATCCTGTCGGCATCAAGCCTCGGTTCTATGTAATATTCGGGCGCAGTACCCATTATCACAAGATCCGATGACAGGGCAAGTTCTTTTGCCCTCTCTTCGTTTTCGCTGCTCTCATAAGTCCTGAGCACATAGCCGGGAGGTGTAGAGTCCCACCCCATTCCCGAGCGGAAAGATTCCATCGGCATTGTCTCAACAAAAGTAAAACCATCCCCAAGCAGGGCATGGAAAGCATCACAGAGAGCGCGCTGGTGATGATTGAAATAATTTGAGAAAAAAGTGACTGTTTTCATCTATCCTATGACCAGTTTTCCGAGCTCAACGATCATGCATTCGAAAATATAGTACCGGCCGTATCCGTTCTGCCTGTATATTTTATATTTTATCTTTATCCGGGACAAAGCCTTGGATAACGATCTGTTGTGACTGACTCCGTTCATCCTGAAATCCGCCAGTACTTTATTTACGACAACCGTCTTCACATTCTGTTTCTTCAGCCGCAGGATAAGATCATAATCATCATGCAGCGTATCGTTTCTGTATCTGTTGTTTTCGTATATGCTTCGCGTGATGAAGGTAGTCGGGTGATTCCAGTCGCGGCTCGTGGCATATGAGCGGTTACGTGAATGCTTCACAAAACTTCTGCCGTCCGGAAAAACCATTCGAAGATCGGCATAAAACAGGTCAAACCCCGTTTTTAAGTATGTGTCCGCGACCGTTTCAAGAGCGTCTTTTTCATACCAGTCGTCGCTGTTGATAATACCGACTATGTCTCCGGATGATGCTGCGATGCCTTTATTCATCGCATCATACATACCTTCATCTTTTTCGCTTGTAACGATAAGCGCGATGCCTTTTTGTTCGAATTCATCCCTGAACCCTTCGATCACATCGAGCGTAGAATCCTTTGATCCCCCGTCCATGATTATGTATTCAAACGGCGGGTACGTCTGACCGAGCACGGATCTTATCGTATCGGCTATTGTTGCGGCGGAATCGAACGAAACCGTAACTATGGAGATTTTTACGCGGTCTTCGCTCATTTCTTTTCCGTCCTGAAAGCCTCGGTGCTGTCTTCGGCCTTGAACAGTACGAGCACAGTCTGAAACAGCAGCTGGGCATCCCGAAGCAGTGAGTAGTTTTCTATATACATAAGGTCGAGCATCAGCTTGTCCCTTGAAGATGTGTTGTATTTGCCGTAGATCTGGGCATAACCCGTAAGACCGGCCTTCATACGGAGCCTGTAACGAAACTCCGGAAGATCCTTCTCATAATCCTCCACATTCTCGAGCATCTCGGGTCTTGGCCCCACCAGACTCATATCTCCCTTTAAAATGTTCACAAACTGAGGCAGCTCATCGATCCTGTACTTGCGAAGGATCCTTCCGACCTTTGTTATCCGCTCGTCGCCTTCCGTAGAAGAGAAATTTTCGACATTTTCATGCATCGTCCGGAACTTGATTATCTCAAATACCTTTCCGTGGACAGTAGCGCGCTTCTGCCTGAAAAATACGCTTCCGCCGTCCTGTTTCTTGATGCAGATGGCGGAGATCAGTATTATCGGGCTGGTAATTATGAGTGCGACGAGAGATATGAACGTATCCATGAATCTTTTGACAAGGCGTTCCTCAAAAGTGATCATGTGGTATCTTGTTGAAAAGAGAGAGATGTCATCGACTATGACCGAACGCGAATTCTGTTCGAGAATATCGGCTATATGCGGATTGAAATATATGTTCTTAAGATTTTTGTAGCAAAAATCAACTATCTTCGTGCGCTCATCCACCGGAAGTTCATAAAGGACAACCGTATCGGCAGCCACCATTTTGCTCTCAAGGCCGGGATCGGTGTATGATGTTATATCTTCAACCTCGTACTTTTTCTCAAAAGACGAAAGTGCCATGGCCACACGGCGGGCATCGGTCTCATCCGATGTGATGATAAGGCATTTTTCCTTCGGATTGATCCAGAAATAGAAGGCTTCTCCCGCATATGACAGCAGGCACACCAGCAATATCTGTATGATGAAGACAAGAAACAGTATCCCTATGTTCTCGAGCCGGAACGTCGGGTTATTGGCCTCATTGGTCTTCATTATCGAAAGTTCTAAATATGTCACAAGGTCCGTGATGATCACCGTTATCGATACCGACAGAGCCACCTGCCCCCATTTTCTGTGGCCTATGTCGTACTTGCCGTACATGAGCGTCAGAAGGATAAGCATTATCGCAAATGTCGAAAGCGTAACCGCCGCTGTTCTTGACAGGACTATGATCTCGGGATTATCAATGGCAAACATCAAAAAGAACGTCGCAAGACAAGCGGCGTAAAGAATGATCTCGATCAGAAACAATATCAGATGCTGGAATTTGGTGCAAAGATCATGCAGTTTCATCTACATTCCCTCGTAGACCTCGCGTATATACTCCTCAAACCTTACTTCCCTGTCAAACATCTTTGCGCGCCTTACACACTCGGCAGCAGTATATGCAATACCCTTCTGGGAAAGGATCGTATCTATCGCGGCAACAACACCCTGTACCGAGTTGCGCTCAACAGCGATGCCGCATGTTTCATCCACGGTCTCCGCACTTCCTCCGGATCTGTATGTAATAACAGGCGTCCCGCAGGCAAGAGCTTCGATGTTGGTGGTGGGGAAGGTATCCTCAAGCGTCAGATTGACATATATATCCGCCATCGAATACAATGCCGCAAGTTCATCTGCGTTATCGGTATGACCTATCCCTATTATGGAATCGGGAAGTGAGGATATCTGTTCGTCGTTAAGACCGACAAGAACTATAACACACCTCTCACTGATCAGTTTGGAAAGGTTCACAAACTGAAGCAGTCCTTTTCTGGTCCTCCACGGGTTGGCAACTCCCAAAAGGACATTCCGGTTTCGAAGGTTTAAACTGTTCCTGAGTCTGAACACCAGATTATCATCCCTGCGCTCCTCGGCGACAGGTCTGAAAACCGAAGTATCTATACCGGTCGGTACCACAACCGTATGATATGATCCGAGGAATGACTGTTCCACACGTGACTTGAGCCACTGTGAAGGAGTGACCAGCGTCATCCTCTCGAATCCCGTGAACAGCTCCTTCTTGTCGGCGTAATTCCTGACGGAGTTATCCTTTCCGACTGACTTCGGATATTCACTCAGCTGCTCGCATGAGTAACATCCGGTGATCCACTTTGTACATCCTATATACTCAAAATGCGAACAGTGTCCGGTAAATGCCCAGCAGTCATGAAGCGTCCAGATCACACGGATATCGGTTGATTTTAAATATTCAAAAAGAATACGGATATTGAGATAATATCCATGAACATTATGAAGATGTATGATATCGGGCGCAAAGTCCTCTATCACGTTTATGAACTCGCGGGTAGCCCTTTTTGAATAGAACCCGTGCCTGTCGGTAAGCCTTGAAAGACCGCCGTGAATGTAGACGTCAAGGTCCTGGCCTATGCGGTATGCATTCATGTCTTCCGGATGGCTGCCGCGTCCGTATGCCACCATGCATTCATAACCGTTGGCGGAAAGCGTGTAATAAAGCCCCGCCATCAGCCTTCCCACGGAGCCTGTTCCGACTACCGTGTTGACGAGCATCACTCTTCTCGTCTCAAGGTGGTTTAAGGAACGGACGACTTTCCTGGCTTCCTTGGTATAGAGCACCTCTGGTTCGGGGTCTGTCATCCCCTGTCCGATAAATTCGTTTTCTATGTTATTGTCGAGAGATATAACGGAAATGTCATTCTGAGCCATGATCATTTCCTGCCGCTCTCTCTCAAGCTTCTCCTGCTCAAGCCTTCTGGCTTCCGCAAAAGGATCTGCGATCTGTCTTTTTTTCATTATCTATAATAAACTTTTTGTATATCAGTCCTGTGCGTCTTCTTCGTCGTCATCATCATCGAGGATGAGCTTAATGACACGCTCATGTCCTCTTGAGAAATCCTTTTGAAGCTGAAGTTTTCTCATCTCTCTTCTGACATTGGGCGTTGAGATGAGCCAACCTATCGTTGATATGACCGTTTCGTCATCTGTCTGCGTTCCGATACCGAGATTGATGAACCCGTTCTGGATCCCGGCAAAAACATGCTTGGCCTCGCGCTCGTTCTGTGCAAGTACGATGGCCGGAACACCCATGCTTGCAAGTTCATACACCGTCCGTCCCTGGCTCGTTATGGCAAGATCCATTTTACTCATATATGAACTGACGCGCTTCACATCCTTGTACACGAATATGTTGTCTGCCTCTTTACTGACTATCCTGTCGGCATAAGGGTAGGCAAATCCCAAAAGAAAATGAAAGTTTACGTCGGGGAACCTGTCGTGCAGCTTTTCACAGATGCCGTACAGTCTGCCGGTAAGATCCGAAGGATCCGCTCCTCCGAATATCACCAGGACGTTTTCGGCCTTTTCGCAAAAGTCTTTCGGATGTTCCTCGAGGAATTCATCCCTTATACAGAAGTATCTGCTGCCGTAATATTCGTTATGCAGCTTGTCACCTTTCTCATACAGGGCGTTTATGACTGCATCCGCGTACTTGGCTCCGCTTCCGACGTCCTCAAAATTGACGACCCTCTTTACGTGCTTTGTGACCATCTGCATGTACTCGGCAGTCGTGTCAAGAATATCATTTACGAGTATATCCGGTTTTACTTCCCGAAGTATCTGCTCAAAGTGTTTATCATCCGTTATCCTGATGACCGGGAAGTTCGATTCGGTTATCTTCTCTATCCCGATATCGGAGTCTTTTGATGCGGCAAATACCACTTCATGTCCGGTAAGCTTGTAAGCGAGCGTTAAGCACCTGTATACATGACCCATTCCGACGGATCTTCTGCCGACTGTGCGGAACATTATCTTCTTGCGTTTTAAAATGTTTTCACACAGCACCCAGTCGGAATAAGTATCGATGTCAACGGCTTCGTCTTCGGGTATCTCGAAGATGCTGACTTTCTTTCCTATACGTCCCGCTTCACTCACGCATTCTCTTCTCGTTATCAGGAATCCGCCGGTCTCGATGTAGTTGGCGGGAAGCTCCTGGGAGTTAAGACGTTTTTCATAGTTTTTGACATATTCACCGTCAGATACACCCCATGACAGATGAGGTTTGTTGGTCGCGGACAGGACCGTGTCAAAATCATGTTCTTCAAAATATACTATGGCATTCTTTATGGTGTTAAGCTTGAGCGTCGGACTGGTGGCCTGCATCGTGATCACAACGTCGTATGTCACTTTTTTCATATCTTCCATATGATTTACCGCATGGAAGATGACCGGATCGAGAGTGACTTTGTCGGTGGCCAGCTCGGCCGGTCGTGCGATGACCTCCACTCCGCGTTTTTTCACTATACTGCCGAGTTCCTCATCATCCGTCGATACAGCCACGTCAACATCCATGTTGAGCTGGTCCCTTAAGGCCTTCGCATTTTCAATGGAGTATGCGATGAGGGGCTTGCCGCACATTATCCGTACGTTCTTTCTCGGTATTCTCTTTGAACCTCCCCTTGCGGGGATAACTATAAGCGTTTTCATCAGTTTTTTGCGAGATATTTCTTCTTTATATAGCCGACAAGGCTAATTATATCACGTCTTGATATAATTGCAAAAACGGCAGTCACGGCGATCGCAGCCACATAACGGCGTATGATGCTTGCGATACCGTCACCGTACATCTGCATGAACAACAGTCCCGTCAGGGTCATCACGATCATGGCCGCAAACATGAACATATCGTCATATACTTTCTCTTTTAGCACAAATCTGACCATGACAAAATGCATGATCATAAGGATCATATAGCTTGCAAGCGTTGTATATGCCGCTGCCGTATAGCCGTACACCGGAATGAACGCGGCATTGAGCACGTAATTGATGATCGCGGCAATGACGGATCCGGCGGCGATCAGCGGTGTGCGTTTGCAGAATATCTCAACATTTACGTAATTAGTATAAAAATACTGTGCCAGCGTTCCGAGTACTATAGGCGGAACAACATATTTTGCGATCCAGTATGTGTTGTTTGAGACGGAAAGCAGCATCAGAGCCTCGGGGGCGGCCGCTATAAACGCAAAGGAAAGAAAACAGCCCAGAAGTACCAGTTTTTTCTGGATCTGCCTGATCCGCTCCCTGCCTCCGGCAAAAAGAGTCTCGTTGAACCACGGGAGCCACGCCTGCCCTATCGCATTTGTGAATATCATGAGCAGCGTGGCGAATGAATATCCGAAAATATAAAGACCCGCATCCGCATCGCCCGTTATGTCCTTTATCATTATCCTGTCCATCTGGGCCAGAAGGATGATCGCCAGTCCGTGCGGTATCATAGGAAGGCCTATCTTAAGGGCGTAGATCCAGTACTCCCTGTTGTAAAATACCTTTCCTTTCATGATGAACCTGATGTAGAACACTATACCCATAATGGCAGTGGGGAGCATCACTCCGAGGATCTTGCCGATGTACCTTCTGTCATTAAATAAGAGCATCAGCGTTATCGACAGCGCGATCTGGCCGACGCACGTTATAACGGATATGAGTATGTTTTCTTTGTAACGATACTCATATCTGCATTTCTGCATCATGTATTCGACCGAAGGGGAAACACACAGATATGCAAAAAGTCCCACGACCAGCGGAACTTCGTAATGTATCCATCCTGACAGGGCTTCGCGGAATATAAAGGCGGCGATGAGCAGGATGAACCCGAAAGAGCTCGAAAGGCTCTGAAGCGCCGACATATATTCGTCGAACCTGTCTTTAAAATCAAGCTTTGCCCTGCCTATCGAATATACTACACACAGGCAGGCAAAGACATTGAAAACATCTATCCACGAATTGTAAGTGTTTGCTTTTCCGTAATCGGCAGTAGTCAGCATCCCCGTATAGATGGGGGTGGTGATAATGGCGACTGCCCTGACGGAAGTATTGGCTATCGTATACCACAGCCCTGATTTTATGACTTTGTTGTCATCAGTTGCCATTTATGAACATATTCTCCTGTAAGATCGTATCTTCTTTAATATCACAGGCTGCCATGCATCCCGTTATGCTGTCAATTCGGCCGGGGCTGATCCCTGTACCGGGGCGCTTGAAGGTCAGCATATCTTTTATGATAACGCTTCCCTTTTTGATGTCACATGCGCTCACTATGGACCGTCTCGCATTTTTCCTTGCCGCACTCTCGGTCTCAAGACATTTGAGCTTTCCGTTCCCTCTTATCATATCCATTTTATCTATCGCCGAAAGTATGGCTTTCGCATCATCGGGATCCATCGCATGATAGTGATCGTTGCCCTTAAGAGTCTTGTCAAGCGTGAAGTGTTTCTCCACAAGCTGTGCTCCGAGATTGTATGCCGTTTTGATGATATCGCAGTCCGCGGTCGGTTTGGTGTGATCCGAATACCCGATATAGAGATCCGGGTACTTTTCCTTAAGAGATGCGATCTTTAACAGATTGGCATCTTCCTGTGGAGTGGGGTATTCGAGCACGCAGTGAAGAAGTACTATGGGTGCGTTTGTATTATCTCTTATGGCTTTTACGGCCCGGCTGATCTCCTCTTCATCGGACGCACCTATCGACAGCAGGACCGGTTTGTTCTTTCGTGCCTGATATTCTATGAACGGAATGTTCGACAGATCGGATGAGGATATCTTGTATACGTTCATGAGCCCGTCAAGATAGTCTGCCGATTCATAATCAAACGCCGTTGACAGAAACTCAATGCCGAGACTGTCCGAATACTCTTTGAGCTCTTTGTACTCGTCGTAACCGAAGCTGTCAAATTTCTTGAACAGCTCATACTGCGATCTTGTGGGCTCCTCAGTGATATCCCAGTAATACGGCGATTCTTTTGCGGCAAGCGTCCCGGCCTTGTATGTCTGGAACTTTACCGCGTGGATACCGGCTGATGCAGCTTCCTTTATCATCAGTTTCGCGGCATCCATGTCGGAAATACCGCGAACCTTTGCTATATCATAATAGTTGACACCGATCTCTGCTATAAGGACAAATTTACCCGCACCAAGTCGTTCCATTATCGTACTTTTCATATGTCATCCTTTCTTATCGTGCAGATCATCTTCGCTGCCGACGGGCATATCGGATATGAAATACCCCTTCTCGAGTGCCTCGTGATATCTTTCATAACCCTTTTCATAGAACACGATCAGTTCATTGAGCATGTCGTCAAACTCCTGAGTGCGCTCGCGTTTGCCGGAGAATATCTCATCGGCCTGATCCATAAGCTCAAAGATCTTGACTTCACTGCCCGCACGTTTTACCGCCTCAACATAGCTGGCCGCGGAATGAAGGGAGTCCACCGGCCCGAAGGAAAGGATGGCATCCCTCAGATCATCAAATGACCTGATGCGCGTAATCCCGTCGATGAGAGCGAACGGAACGTCACCGAAAATGATGGAACGTTTCCCCAAAAGTGCGGCCTCGTAAGCTGCCGTTCCGGTTATTGTTATGACGCCTTTGGCGTTTACTATCCAGGGCTTGGGATCCTTGTAATAATTGATCTGAACAAGACGTACGTTATGGATCTCCTTCACTTTTTTGTAGAACTCAAATCCCCTCTCACCGAGCATCGCCTGATGCTCCTTGACATAGAGCTTCCATCCTATCGGAAGAGCCTTTGATACCTGCTCGATAAGATTGAGCTCATCCACATAGTATGATGCCTTTACAAAGACCGATGACTCGGGGATCAGATGAAGAGGCATAAAAACATAATCCTCTCCCTCGACGGGATCCTCAAAGTACTTGTTCTTCCCGTACAGATATCTCTTCTTGAGTTCTTCTTCAAGATAATATCTGATGTACGGCATCGAAGGTGCATACAGCATGGGAGAGCGTTTCTTGAGCTTTAAGTTCTTCTTGCGGATATCCATATCATAGAAGTACTCGATCTTTCCGTGCATGACGCGGGCGATCCATATAAGGCTGTCCCTTTCGTATTTGCTCGTGACGGAGCCCGAGAACTCCTTGTTCATTATGGAGTTTTCCCTTCTGTAGTTCTCGACGTACTCTATGCTCTCTTTTATGGCGCTGTCGGGGTGTGATTTTATCTCATTGAAAAGATTGACAAAATACGGATCGATCCCGAAGGCATTTTGAAAGCTCGGATACTTGTAATAGCCGAGTTTTGAATACTCGATCGTCATGCACGGGATCTTTTTGCGGTAGCAGACTTCACACAGAATGGTGCGCTGAAGCTCCGCATTATCCATGTCAAAGATCACATCCGGCCGGAACTCCTCAATGAGTCCTATTATCTTTTTGTAGTTAAGCTCGAGCCAGTAAAGGTTCTCCGCATAGCTTGTAACCTTCCAGTACATGCGCCAGTGATAATGCCGCGAGTTCATCTGTGAGCTCATGAGCTGCATGTTCAGATTCTTGTAATGGCAGTACTTCTCTTCGATCATCTTAAGATACTCAAGATCATACGGCTCTTTTGAGTTCTTCAGCCCCTCAATGAACTGCTCGCATATATCTTTCACATCATAGACTTTTATGTCGGGAACGAGCTTTTGGAATTCGTAATATGTATGCTCGTTGTAGTACGTCTTCGTGTAGCTGCACTCACTGGACATAATGAAAAATGCCGCGACCTCGTTGTCCTCTTTAAGCTTCTCGGCGAGAAACCACAGGGGCTTGCAGTAAGTCTCCCGGCATATCATGAGTATTCTTTTGTTTTTGAATATCGAATCCTTTACCATCAGGGAAATCTCTCCAGTTCGGAAGCGGTGCGCTTCTGATTATTCTTCGTGTATATTTTGAGTATCAGCGGCAAATGCATTGCCATAAAAGCTTTTATCCTCAGCACCGGGCCTGTTTTAAAAGAAGGCGAGGAAATAATCCCTGCTACTTTTTTCTGATATCTTCCGATACTGTCTTTATCGGGATCAGGAAGTACAAGCTCATTCTGAATGGCCGTGATAAACTCATAAAGCATAAACTTTGAAAGAGGTGCATCAAGATCCGGATGATTTTTCCTGATAAATTCCTCCATCAGAAGATCTGCCTGTATGTTGTTTTCGATCATGCCGCTCCGCTTTGAGTTGCTCCCGCTGCGCTCCCTGAAGTGATACATCGGTGTGGGATCGTATACAACCTTCGCGGCCCTTGACAACAGAGTGTCGACAACTATCCTGTCTTCTACCGTAACATCCGTCCTGAACCTCAATCCTTCAAAAACCTTTTTGGAATAGAGCTTGTCCCAGCAGTGAAGAAAGAATCCGTCGTGCCCGAGCGTCACCCTGATCGCTTCCTCTCCGGTCATCACCACCGGTTCCTTCGGTGTATCCGAAAGCGTTTTGTTGACGAACTCGTAAAACCTTCCGCATACGGCTATGTCGGCATCATACTTCCCGATGTTTGACAGCTGGCGCTCAAACAATCCGGGCTCGATATAATCGTCGGAATCGACAAATCCCAGATAGTCTCCGCTGACTGCTTCCATACCGCGGTTTCTCGCATCTGCGATACCGTTCGCTTCTCCGCATATGAGCTTAATCCTTTTATCCCGATCCGCAAACTCTGCGCAGATCTCCTGCGTTCTGTCGGCACCGCGGTCGGCAACTATGATAAGCTCGAAATCCCCGTATGTCTGATCAAGTACACTTTGTATACTCTGTGCGACGTAGCTTTCCACGTCATACGCTATCATGATGATGCTTATCATTGCTGTACCCGCCTTATCGCCTCAAGGTATGCGTATCGGGCGGATTCATCAGGCTCCACGTAAGCACCTTCTCCCCACTCGTTCCACGCATTCACATATACAAAATCAGCCGGATGACCTTCCACTTTTTCCTTTAACACCTTCAGTGTCTTCTCAAACAGTTCGGGGGAACAGCCCTTATATATGAGACCCTTGTAGCTTCTTCTCGGAGTATTGTCCCAGGCCGGGATTATCCCCGGAAATTCGTTATCCGCGTAGCTTCTGCCGGCTATGGCACGCATTATACGTTCTGCGGATACCCTTCTTTCAAGTATATATCCGAACCTCCTGCCAAGAAGCCGGTTCCGGAGCGACCTTACAAGCGTTCCGGCATTGTATGACACGGTTCCGGCAAGTCCGAGATCGTTCTTGAGACTGTATCCCGGCTCGAAATAGTAATATCCGTCGATACATCTGTCCCTGTCATCGGAGCCTCCCGCGGTCCTGCCTGAAATAAAATATATCCCGTCAAACCCTTCGGCACGCGCCCATTCGTTAAATGCCGAGCTGAGGTCCTCAAAACAGGGAATGTCAAAAGTCTTGTATATCTGAAGAACGGGTCTGTTTCCGACTTTTATATATCTGCTGTCCCGAAAAAACGGAAGAAGATCGTCAAAAAACTTCCGCCAGTCATCGCGGTCTCCGTATTCCTGGGCGATAAGCACCTGATCGGACAGGCCGTACCATGTTCTGGTCCACGTTTCATTGGCCCAGCATATATTGTAATTGATATCTATTTCGGGATGAGCGAGAAGCTTTTCCAGCGGCCCTTTCATAAGTGATCTGCCGTTAAAATAATACCGGTAGACGGAAAAGCCGTATACACCGTATTTTCTCGCAAGTTCCGCCTGTCTTGAAAGGGTACTTACCCCATCCTTCTCAAGGTCGTAATAATCTCCCCCGAGAGGGATCTTCGGCTGGTCGTGTCCCTTAAAAAGAGGACAGGCTCCCTTTACCGCCACCCATTCCGTATAACCTTTGCCCCACCACTCATCATTCTCCGGAAAGGAATGATACTGCGGCAGATACATACACATCACTTTCATAGTGTCTCTCCGGCTGCGCGGCAGTCCTCAGCTTTTCAACCACACTGTCCTGTTGACAATATGTGTATAGCTCTGGATGATCCTGACCACTTTTGCCGAAACGTTATCATCGGCATAATCTCTTGCCTCTATGGTCTTCTCACCGTTCTCATACATGGATACGGCAAGTTCCACCGCCTGACATACATCCCGGCTCTTTATCCCTCCGACGATCATGGATCCGCTGTCAAGCACCTCGGGCCTCTCGGTTGATGTGCGGATAAGAACCGCGGGAAAATCCAGCATGGCCGATTCTTCGGAAAGCGTGCCGGAATCGGAAAGAACACAGTATGCATTCTTTTGAAGGCAGACATAATCGGGAAAACCGAACGGTTTCATATTCGATACGAGCGGATCGAACTTAAAGTTCCTCTTTTCTATGAACTTGGCGCTTCTCGGATGCGTTGAATATATGACAGGCATCCCGTATTTCTGCGCGATCGCATTCACGGAATTCATAAGTTCCATGAAGTTTTCCTCTATATCTATATTTTCCTCCCTGTGGGCAGACAAAAGAATATATCCGCGCTCAGTCAGTCCCAGACGGGAGAGGACATCGCTTGATCCTATCTTTTCTTTGTTGGCATTTATCACTTCTTTCATCGGCGAGCCGGTGACAAATACCGTCTTGCCGTCGATACCCTCGGAAAGCAGATACCTTCGCGAATTTTCCGTATACGGGAGATTGATATCGGAAATATGATCCACGATCTTGCGGTTGATCATCTCGGATACGTTCCAGTCCCAGCACCTGTTACCGGCTTCCATATGAAAGATAGGTATCTTCAGCCTCTTCGCACTGATGGCGGACAGGGCGGAATTGGTATCTCCAAGGATCAGCAGCGCATCGGGCCGCTCTTTTGACAGGACCTCATACGAACGGGCTATGATATTCCCCATTGTCTCGCCGAGATCGGCTCCTACCGCATCAAGATAGTGATCGGGTCTGCGAAGATCGAGTTCCTCGAAAAATATCTCATTGAGCTCATGCGCATAATTCTGTCCCGTATGAACAAGTATATGATCAAAATACTTATCAGCGCATTTGATCACCTCGGAAAGACGTATTATCTCGGGACGGGTCCCGACTATCGTACATAATTTAAGCTTATCGGACATGGTATTCTCCTTCCCGGTTCATTTTAGCATTCACTTTCCGCTATTGCAATCAACACAAGCGTGCATATAAGGAACGGCGGGACGATAAAAAAGTTCTCCATAAAAGAAGCCGCCAGAATGGCAAAGACAGCAGATACGGCAGATCTTCCGACCATGCCGGATGCAGCACGTCCTCGAAGACCGAGGAGCACCCTTATCAGCATAAAGCATGTGATCGCAAAGACGATGATGCCGTGTACTATAAGTATGTCCAGAAGTCCGTTATGGACCTCAAAAACACCGTCCATCCAGTCAACATTGATGATATACGAACTGCCTATACCCGTCAGGGGTTTTTGCAAAAACGCCCTCCACAGATCGGCCCATATCTCGTTCCTGCCGGATATTATATCTTTGTAAAATATCCTGATCTGTATAAAATCGGATAAAAAGCCGAGTATGACATAAACGACAGACATTATAACGGACCCGACCGTCATGGCGATCGTGATGAATGTATAGAAAACCCGGTTGTTCCACACTTTCGACGGCATGATAAGCAGAAGGGCGAAGACCACCAGGCCGAGAAGAGCACATCTTGCCCTATACCATGCTATGATGTTATACCCCCATGCAAACATAAACACGATAAAACCGGACAGGAACACTTTGCCCTTCTCTTCAACACCTTTCAGCTTCTCGCGAAAAATAAAAAGTCCGGTTACGGCAAATACAAAACCCGTTATCAGCACAAGACCGCCGTAATTTGTATTATAGCCTTTAAAAAACCCTTTAACGTCATATGTCCAGTAGTAGAAGTAAAATCCCGTATACGCGCAGGAAAACCATGTGACGGGTCTTGGCAGTCTGATCCTGCCGGCAAGATAGATAACAAGCAGAACATCCGTTGCGGTAAGCCAGGCTCCTTTATTGGAACCTATAACGATAAGATTTATGCCGGCAATAAGTGAACCTGCCGCCATCAAATAGAAAAACGGGTCGGTAACAGCTTCCCTGATCTTCACAAAGCAGAAAAAGGCTGTTGCGAGAAATACAAACGAAATAAGAGTAGCCAGGGGCGCAAATATCTCATACCACTCATACTCGTTCCACAAAAGCAGCGTCTGTATTACCATCGCGAGTATTACGGATGCAGTCCCGACCATCCTTCTTTTTGTCATCATGTTATCTTCCTGCATGTATCCTGTTCTTTACCAGCGCATACATCCGCACTGTCACGTTGTAAACATCCTTATAATAAACAAGAGCCACGATAGCCGTTAGTATCGCACATATGATATACCTGCCCCGTATCTGCCCTATCATGGCCACCGATATCGCCACAAGAATAAGATATGCCAGTATATCCGCGAGAATGTTGTTTTCAATGACAACATACCTTCTGACAAAACGATACGCAAACGCACACATGATCGCATAGCTTACGGCAGTTGCAATCGCAGCACCCATTGCCCCGAATCTCGGGATAAAAGCCAGATTCATGGCTACATTTGCCACGGCGCCTATCGATGTTGCGACTCCCATGGATCTCGAATCCTTATATGCCAGGCAGATCGATCCCAGAAATCCGGTAAGAGCCCCGAAGATCACTGATATCAGAAGCGGCGGGACATAAAGCCACGCCTCATAAAAATCCTTTTTGAACAAAAACGCGGCGATGGGATTAACAAGCAGTATCAGGACCGCGCACCCGATCACCATGACACAGTTGTATGTCCGGTACATGTTCGTAAAGAATTCCGCACTTTTTTCGTCCTTATAGCTTTTTGTCGCCGACATCTGCCACGCCTGCGCAAATATCCTCTGGAACACCATGAGTATGGCAGGTATCTTGTAAGCCACCCCGTATACTCCGTTTACCGCCGCCCCGCACAGGGCAAGGACTATATATCTGTCGGCGGCATTGTTGACCCAGCTGCCGGTCGAATATGCGATAAGCGGTACACTGTAGGAGAGCATCTGAGAGCGCAGTTCCTCATCGGGATCTTTGTCACGTCTGATACCGGAGCGTCTGCCAAGGCAGAGCATAACAGCCGAGGCCAGTGCAAACGCCAGGATCTGCGAGTATATATAACCGTTCAGGCCGATCTTTACCACAAGCAGAAAGATTATGTTTGAGACTATCGTGATGACCGTTGAGCTGACGGAGCCGATCACTACGATCGGAACGGCTTCGCATCCCTGAAAGAACAGGATCAGGAACTCATAACAGGAATTGGCCGTAAAAAGCAGGGCAAACAGAAGGATATACCACCTTACATCGGGCCCGGCAAATGCAAAGGAGGCAATACAGAGCCCCACCACCACAGCGTCCGCGCGCAGAACAAAAGATGTGCCGATGCCGAGAATGCCCCCTCTTTTGCCTGCGTTCTCGATCCCGAAGCGCAGGGCAGCCTCACCTATATTGAGTGTAAGAGCGGGGACCAGCAGAAGAAGTGTCACCTGCATTATATCTGCGATGCCGTATTCATAAGTCGAAAGTACATTGGTATACAAAGGTACCAGAAGAAATACCAGTATCTTTGATACAAAGTTACTGACCGAGAACAAGGCGATATTACCGGCAAGATAACGGTATTTGCCCTTAGGGCTGTCGGTTTCTTTCATATCACTCCACAGTATCCATGCCCGAATTCATTATCAGCAGCAATATGAACACGTTCAGCGAATAATTTGCCCATATCAGATCCACATCGAAAAAGCTTTCTATACACACCGCAAATATCGCAGCCACAGCGCATCTTCTGACTCTTTTCGAGCCAAGACCGTCCCGGACTCTTTTCCATGATCTGTACATGATAAAGAGTACAAGGGCGAACACGATGAGTCCGTGGATCACGAGTATATTGTACATGGCATTGTGAACGTTGAATTCGAAAAACGAGCTTATCGTGACGTTGGTGCCTATCCCCGTCAGCGGCTTGTCTTTAAAGAGCATGAAGAACTCCGCCCAGATGGCCTCGCGTCCCGAAAAGATATTTTTATAGAAAAACGGCATCGTAAAATTGATACCGGTAAACCCGAGCACCACATAGAACGCAACAAAGAAAAGGGAGCCGATCGTCGAGAAAATGCACATAAAATTGTAAAACTTCCTGTTGTCCCATATCCTCTTCGGAAGGATAAACCTCAAAACAAAGAAAACGGTAAGCATTATAAATGCCCCGCGTGATCTGTGATACAGACTTATCTGGAAGCACTTTACGAGCGCTATGGTGATCAGAAGACCGAATGCCGGATGCTTTTCATAAAGAGCATCATAAAACGGAAATACACACAGCATCGAAAAGATCGTAAATGTGGCAGCGGTGTTCGTGTTCATGGCAAAGGATGTATAATCGGCAAACATCCACGTATACACCCCGAAAAACCAGTATATGAGCATCAGTGTATAGAGAATGCCGAACAGATAAACCTGCCATTTTTTAAACGGGATAACGCCCGACAGATACCATACGAGCGCAAAATCAGCCACTACGAAAAAGCATCCGAATCCCGAGTCCACGAGAATAATGTTAACGACCGCCGTAATGCTTAAGATAATGACGGCGATAAGATCGGCATCTTTATTCTTCAGTCTGGTAAAGGGATTGACATTGACCGCGAAGATCACGGAAAGTACAAGAAAGACAAACAGACCGACATACTTTTCCGTCAGTCCGTAAAACCTCGGAACAAAAAAAGTCAGTGAGTAAAATATGAACAGGCAAAGGAGTGCACAAGTATTTACAACATCCTTTACCGTGGATCCTTCTTTTATTTCGACGAAATAAGCTTTGAGAGCTTTTGTGTCAAAGCATCGCTTGCCGCTTTCCATGAACATGACTCCCCGTCAATACCTGCCGACAGTCTGCCGGCATTTGTGTTTTCAAGATTAAACCTGATCTTTTCGGCGATCTCATCCGGATCGTCGAAGTTTTCTATGACATCCGTATCACGCAGATCCTTCAGCAGATCGAGCGCTCCCACATGGCGTGAGCACAATACCGGACAGCCGCACATAAGTGCCTCGACCGGAGCCAGCCCGAAAGTCTCAAAGCAGCTGTTCTGGACGAACAGCGCCGCACTGCCGAAGTACGATGCGTTTTCCTCAAAAGAAACGAGCCCTCTGTCATCCGCAAATTCATATGAATCTATCACGGCCGAATCGGCGCCTGTATCTCCGGTAATGCAGAGTCTTAAGTCTTTGTCATATGTGCCGCGAAGCTTCTTCACCGCTTCACAGACATGGACGATCTTCTTTCTCGGCATCCCGCCCCCGACCGTAAATATCATATGCGGATCTCTTTCGGATGAGCCGCTGTTTCTGTTTAACAGAGATATATCAAGGCCGTTTGTGACATGATCGATCTTATCCGCATGCATGGGATAATATTCTTTAAGCCATGTTGCAAACCTTTCGCTGACAGCTATGACAAGATCGCACATTTCAAGGGTGGCGCGCTCAACGGCGTTCATTTTCACATCAGGCTCGCGGTTGATCTCATTCTCGTATTCCACACAGCCGTGCATGATATATGCGGACGGTTTTCCGAACAGCTTCGCCATCCTCAGCCCGAGGATGTTCTGCTTTGAATACCCCGAATAGACCACCACATCCGCACGCAGAGTACACATCAATATCTCGAGGGCACGAAGCACCTTGTTTCTTCTCTTCTGATAAAGGGTACCTGCGGGAAGATTTTCTATATAATATTTTGTAACATTTGCGGGACCCGTTCCCGTTACGGCGTCTCCTGCCAGAAATATCCTCATCCCGATCTTTTCCGCCGTTCTCCGGCGATAGCAAAATACTGCCTCCGGCCCTCAAACATCTCCCGCAGGGCTTCGCGGACCGTCATATTGTCTTTGTAAAGCCCCCTCTTTCGAAAAGCATACTGAAAGATCAGCAGGGAGGAAAACCGTTTTGACATCGCGGCATAGTTGGCGCCCCTCGACACAAAAAACTCTTTATCATAGCCTTTAAACCAGGTTGACTGCGTCTGGCGCACCGAAGCTATCATCTCCGGTATATATATGATCTTCAGGTGTCTCTTTAAACATTCATACAGAAAGAGGTTCTCTTCCCCCATGAAAAATCTCGCACCCGCGCCGAAAAGCTCGTTAAACTCAAGATCCTTTATCTTCTCTTTCCGAAATGCCACCTCGGGCGAAAATATCTTCAGGACCGAAAGGTATCCCATTTTACGGGCAGAGCCGAACACCGGGACATTTCTTTCGGGACGTTTTACAAAAAAGACGAGCACATCCGCATCGGGATGATCGGTAAACGCATCATTTACTATCCGGTCATAGTCTTTTACATATTCCACGTCATTATCGCACAATATGCATACAGGACCCAACGCCTTTGATATTGCCATGTTACGGCTCTTTGAAAGACCCCTTTCCCGTGTCATGACATAGCTGATCCTCATGCGGCCTTTCGGAGTGTCGCGGAAGATCTCCCGTTCTTCTTCTTCATCACACTGATTGATCACCACACAGTCGGTATGTATGTTCAGTGTATCAATATAGTTCTCGTCCTCGAGGAACATGGCTGACAGCAGGACTTCGGGGCCCATCTATACCCTCCTTGCCACTGCCCTCACAGCCCAGGCGCAAAAGCAGAAGGCACTGTATATGATATTGAGATGCTCGACGTTTCTGTAAAGATTCCAGATGCGGCGAAGTGCCTCGATCTTGTTCGAAGAAAGAGAAGAGGCGGTACGGCGGTAAAGAGTCAGGTTCTCATCAAGACCGTAACCTTTTATACCGCTCTTTAAGACCTTCCACCAGGTGGCGGTATCCTCACTTTTGACATAAGGCATCATTATATCGTCTTTATCAAGCTTTTCCATATCGAACATGACAGTGCTTGTAAAGATCGTCGTGTTTTTCAGTGCCTGTGAATATGTGATCGTACCGGGAACCTTCACGACCTTGCCGAGTCCCTCTCCGCGTTCATTGGCAAATTCATATCCCGTAAAGGAAAATGCCGCATCTTTTTGTTTCATGAACCCGGTCTGCTTACTCAGCTTATCCTTCTTCCACAGATCATCCGAATCAAGAAAGGCTATGTATCTGCCGGAAGCAGAGGCAATACCGGTATTTCTCGCCCCCGCGGCTCCCTTTTTATTGACGTTTGTCAAAAGCTTTAGCCGCTCATCGGGCAGAAACGATCTTATTATATCCGCACTCCTGTCATCGGACGAGTCGTCGACAAGTATCAGTTCCACATCCGTATAGCTCTGGTCAAGTACGCTTTTGACAGTGTCGGCGATGTAATCTTCCACATTGTATACCGGCACGATGACGCTGACTTTACTGTTCATTGCCATCCTCTTCCATAGGGAGTGCATATCCGTCTCCGACGCCCTCGGCACTGCCTATCATAAAGAGCGTCTTGACAGTCAGAATGATGAGACGAAGATCGAGCCAGACGGAAAAATTCTCGATGTAATACAGATCAAGCTTTAACTTGTCATAAGGTCTTGTATTATATTTCCCGTATACCTGGGCATAACCCGTGATGCCGGCCTTGACCTTTGTTCTGTATGAGAATTCCGGCATTATCTTCGTATACTTTTCTATGATCTCGGGACGCTCGGGCCGCGGTCCGACAAATGACATGTCGCCCTTAAGCACATTGAAAAGCTGGGGGAATTCATCAAAACGAAGTTTCCTGATCACCCGTCCCACCGGAGTGATCCTGTCATCATGGACGGAAGCCAGTCTCGCTTTTCCGTCCTCTTCGGCATGCTCGATCATCGACCGGAACTTGATGATCGAAAATTCCCTGTTGCCGCGTGTGCATCTCGTCTGCTTATAGAAAACACTTCCGCCGTCACACGCTTTTACGCATATGGCCGTGATCAACATTATCGGGGATGTAATCACTATCATTAAAACCGCGAGCACAATGTCAAACAGCCTCTTTACAAGCCTCTGCTCCGCCTCGACCGGATCGCTCTTTGTAAACAGAAGCGGTGTGTCGAAAAAATGCACGTTCTGCGAACCTTTCAGAACTATGTCCATGATCTTCGGGCTGACATATATCTCAACGTTATTCTCATAGCAGCTTTTGAATACGGTATTTCTGATCTCGTTGGGAATGTCCCAGAGCATCACGGCCTCATGCCGCCCCACCTCGGAACATATCTCATCGATATCACCGGATACACTCATGGATCGCGTGATACTGAACTGATGTCTCCTTGTCTTGAACTTTTCAATGATGATATCCTGGCTGTTTCCGCCGTATATGAGCAGCACATCAATGGGCGGGAATAGGGCGCGATATCCGAAAGTGGATCCTATGATCCACAGCCCCACCGCAAAGCACTGCACTATCATCCCCGTTATAAGAGGTATCACGGTCGGAAATCGGTAAGACAGGAGGCAGATGATGCCATAGAACAGAACATTTGTGATAAGTGTTGCAAAACCCTGCGACAGGGTCAGTTCTATCATACGAAACGACCCTATCTTGAGACCGCCGTACATGACCGATGAAAACAAAAGGATCGCAAGATAAACGGCAGCTATAAAAAAGTGTCCCCAGAAATAGAATGCTTTGGGAAGACCGGTGTTGTAATACCAGTACCAGACATAGAGCATTATCCCGGTTTCCAGAGCCAGTATCAGAAGGGCCGTTACAAAAAGATATACTCTTTTTTCAAACTGCTTTCGGTTCAATGTGCTCTACTCCCTGTGAGTAAGTAGCAAAAAACCTCCGTAAACATATCCGCACAAAATGGGGAATACTCCCAATCGGCTTCCCGAAAAAACAGGCCGGGAAGATCTGTATGCATATATCACATAACGCCCGAGGTATTTGAATTTCAACAGGCCCCAAGGCGTGATAAAGGCTCTTTGCTCGTAAAACAGATAAAAAGCGTTGACGTTTTCGCGTTTAAGCTTTTTGGCCGAATCTGTGTACCCGCTTTTAACTATCTCGCATACGGTCACGATCTTATGCAGGACTGCAAGCACACATATCCCATCTATTTTATCATAAATATAGTCTTCGGGTACATATTTTTCACCTTCTATTTCAGGAAAGGGAAATCTCCTTAAGAGCTGCGTTTCATACATGAGAGTAGTCTCTCCCGAAAACCCTGCCCGGTACAGACCGTAAAGAGTTGATACACTGACGTCGGGAAAATCAACCCCTCCAAAAATATTCTCATCTGTGTTTCCTTTATGTGCCACCACGCCTCCGACGACCGTACCCGGAGCCGCTGTGCTTTTTGCACTGTCATATGCGCCGAGAAGATCCTCGACCGCAGATTCGGTAAACCGGTCATCGGAATCAAGGCAGACGAACAGCTCGGTCCTTGCTATGAAGACCCCTGTGTTATGAGCCCTCATCTTGCCGCCGTTTGACCTGTAATAATACCTTATCGGAATGAGGGCTTCATCGATCCATTTTCTTACTTCTTCATCTGTCCCGTCCGTAGATCCGTCGTCTACGATGAGCCACTCGAAGTCTTTGACCGTCTGTTCTGTCAGACTGTGATATGCACGCCTGAGAAGTTCTTTGCGGTTAAATGTCGGAGTAAATACAGTCAGTCTCATTTGAGCCTCCTCCAGCTGAACTTATGAACGGCATCGGAATAATCCACCGGTTCATATGCATGTTCCTGTCTGAGGTCATATCTGTATATGACGTGAGTCTTTGTATCACCTATCTCGTACAGGCCGGCTTTTTTGATGAAACCCGCCTGAGGATGCCCCTTTGTCAGGACAACATACTGTGTTCCCGTATTTTCAAGTGCATCCGTAAAGTCTTCACGATCCACCTCCTGATTTCTCACAAGAAGAGCAAGTATCCTGTTTGTCGGATGATCCTCGTCGGAAAGCATTTCCGCCGTATATGAATAGTTCATCGCATATATGTATTCTTCCCTGTCGATGCATAGGAGCATTTTGGGATCGTACTGGCGTATCTCCATGTTGTATTCGTACTCAAAAAAGGCTTTCGTATACTCCGTACCCGAATCTTCGTGAATGACGGAGGATATCTCAATAAGCTCATCGGGGATCTTGTATTCGTTCTGTGCCATGTCAAACCCGTTTCCGTATACGAAATTCCCGCCTGCAATAAACATTATCAAAACAAGGAGGCCGGCAGAAACCCTGGCCGCAGCTGATTTTATCCCGTATATGGTCTTTACGGCCGTATACGGAACCAGAATGATGACCGGAGCGATCCAGAAAAACCTGTAATATTCACTGCTTATGTCAAATACCCTGTCGATAAGCACGGGAAAGAGCGGATTGTAAACGGTGAGAAGCAGCACGACCGCACCGGGAAGGAACAGCTGCCTGTCCCTTTTACTGCCCTTTACGGCGATGAGCATAAGACAGAGCAGATACATCAGAAAATACCCTGTTCCCGAAGTGTACAGATGTAAACACTTCATCATATACCCTATTCCGTTTTCAAAAACATTCACACCCTGCATTTCTACCTCGGAAAAGTATATATTGCAAAATAACCTTTAACATAAAGGACATAGACGATCATCATCACAAGCTCCGGAATGATACATGCGAAGATCTTTACAAGAACAAGGGGCTTTTTGTGAATGAAGGCATACGGAACAAACAGTACCGCCACAGCAGCGGGAATTACCATGTTGGCAGTGGAACTGACCGTCGCCGTCCCGAGACATACTACAAACAGCTTGATGAAGATACCCCTGTTTTCCCCGTCAATGAGCATCATATAAAGTACGAAGATAAGGATCAGCGATATATTCCCGACGATCGATTTTCCTTCATATGTCCTTGTCATAAGAAAATCGGATGACGTATACAGACTTATGAACATGAAATTGGTAAGCGCCATGAGAATATACATCGAAAGTGCACGTGTGCGATCCTCGAAAAATCTCCGGCATATCAGTACATACAATGCATTCGCCATTGTCATTACAATAAATGTCATGACAGATTTGGTCTCCACGAGTGCCGGCAGACCGGTAAGCCGGCATACGACCGAATCATTGACGTAATACGTGGCAAATACGTACCGGAGTTCAAAATGATCCATCCAGTTGCCCGTAAAGGCATCATAGACATTTATCATGTTCGTATCAACATTTGTTGTCACGGTCGCCACATAATATGCCGCATCAAGCGTGAAACTGTAGGTGATCACGGCAAGGGCGGCAAAGATCAGCGTGATGACCGCAACAGCCGCACAGAACAAAGTGTTATTTCGTATATCCCAGGCAATTTCCAAGGCCTTTATTTTCCACTGTCTGCCATAAAGTATCAGTGAGCACACACAGGCTAATATACAGGGGATGAGCCATATACGGGTCAGAAGCGAAAGGGGTCTGTATGTAAACATTACAGGAAGGCACACTAATGCAAAGACAGCGTAATAAGCAAAAAAGCCTATAGCAACCGTCAGTATAAGAGACCACTTTCTGCCGGATCTGACCGTAAAGAAGCTGCCGAAAGCCAGATATAATATGAAATTGACAAAAACGACGGCCAAAGCCTTTATTATTATCATCTGATCCCCGTTACATCTTCCCTGTCTATAACATATATCTTTTCGGGATCAACGCGTCCCGAGTGGATGAGCGCGCGCATGGCACCTGATGATTCCTCATCCTCACCGTATATGTACCATATATTGATATTATTTACATGTTCATCCAGAAAAGTCTCCAGCAGTCCCGAGTTCTTTGAAGAGCCTCCTCCGATGAAAGTGACCGTACCGTCACTTCCCGTGATGAGATATCCCTCCGTCTGTCCCGATTCCGGAATAAACTCGTAAATACTGCATCTGCTGTTGATATCGGTCTGAAGATTGACCGTGGCGGCATATAATCTGTTTATCTTGCCGTTGAGTATAAATACCGATGCCGCAAGACATGCCGCAAGCACTCCGAGAGCTATGGCGAGATTTCTTGCATTTACTATCCTGTGTTTTTTCATATCCCACTCCTCCTGATCCGGATCTTCATCTTCTGTCTCTTCAATATCCCGCACGGGGACAGTTTCCGGGATCATCTCAAGATATCTGATAAGAATGACTGCCGATACATTGGCAAGACCAAACAATACAAAGACCCATATGCCGTACCACTTGAGCAAAAGCGCTGCCCCCAAAAGAAAATCGGACTGGTATCCCCACATCGCAAGAAGAGTGACCGTCAAAAGTGCGACAGGGCGCCGCTCATCAGAGGGCAGTATGACTCTTATAACTTCAAAAGTGCACAGATAATAGAACAGTATGAGCGGAACGGCAAGACACCCGTGAACAAAACGCAGCGGGTGGACGTTCATGATGCGGCTGAGCGAGCCTGTGAACAGCATCATCGGATCGGCCGGCGCAAGAACACCGCTGTCAAAAACTTTTACGGCTTCGGGAATACCGCGTAATACACCGGCATTATCAAACGAATATCCGAACACCCCGGCGATCTGTACCGATATGAGCAGTATCACCGCCAGATAGAGGGAGTCATATACGTGAAAGCGCGGCATGACGAAGGGAAACAGGCTTATTTTCCTTTTACATGCGGCAGGTACGGCAGCCACAGTAAGCGCAGCGGCGATGACCGCGTAAATACATATGCAGACCGTTGAAGACGCGCCAAAAAGGGAACCGGCAAAACACACGATCATGCCGAGCGCGATGAGAACACATCCTCCGAAAGATATACGATACAATACCGTGCACTCCGAACGCAGTCTCAGCATTATTATGTCTGCCCACAGTCCTGTAAAATAAGATGCAAGGAAAAAGACGGCAAAAACCGTCATGGCTTTTAAGATCAAGGAGTCATCACCTCCCTGTATACGCCGCAGGAGTCATCCTCGTAGATGAGTTCGTATCCGTATGAAGTGATCGGGCGTTCCGGCCACATGTCTTTTGACAGAACGACATAACCGCAGTCTTCCGCATGTGCAAAAGCTGCGATCTTTTTCATCGAAGGACTGTCTTTTAACAGCTCCTCATATACCCTCATCTGATCTCCGTCCAGGGATGAGGCCCCGTTTTCGTCATCATACATAAGTGTGAATGATGAGGACAGACTCTTAAGATAAAGCCCCCACCCCGGCATCGTAAGAACCTTCGGGTCGCTGCTTTGTGCCAGGATCTCTTCTCCCGCTGCCACAATACCCGCGGGCATATGAAGATCGTTCTCATTTTTTCCCGCCAGGTCGGAAGAAAACACCATCCTTCCCGAGACCGTGCACACCAGTATCACAAGAGCTGCGGCCAAAAGTACGGATAACGCCTTATATAGCTTTGAAGAGTATCTGATGTCAAGGACAGCCTTTATAAAACCTGCAATCGCGCATCCGATCGTTGCGGGTACGCTCAGAAACAGCGGGATGATCTTCTTTGTCTTTACCGGTATCAAAAACAGCAGTGCCGTAAGTGATGCGACAAAAAGTACAAGTATCGCACCGTCTCCCACAAGCTCTCTGTGACCGTTATGTATTTGCCATATCAGTTCTTTGATCATTTCAGGCCACCGGACAGGCTTTACCTTTCCGCCTTCCGTAAAAATACCATATAAGCAGCAGTATCATGTAAAAATAGGACATTATGTATATAGGGAAATAGTATTTGAAATAAGAAGCCGGCGCAAGAACAAACACGATAAACCAGTGTGCCAGCAGCCCGCCGAAAACAAAGAAACAAAACCACTTCCTTCTGATAACACAGTAAACACATTCAAAGAGGCAGAACAGTAAAGGGATAAACAGATTATATGATACTGATTTTACGATGCTGATAAAAAACGAGGCAAGCTCCCTGACACCGGTTCCGGAAAAAGTGATGTGAAACGGCATGGCAGCATAGCAGAATGCCCCCCACCGTGTCCTTGCAAACACATCGGGATTGGCTGCAAATATCCTTTTTAAAGCCTGTGAGTACTGTATAAAATCGTCATCGGTAGCCTCTTCCCGCACTCCGACAAATCCGTCCTTATAAAGTATGAGCACATCCTCATAATTGATGTCTCCATAGTGTTCATTGATCTTCTCTATGGCTTCAAGCGAAAGATACCTGTCGACCGTCTCGAGATCCCTGCTGTTTTTGACGGGATCAAGACCGTTTCGATACATGTTGGTTATCGTGTATGCGTAAAAAGGTTTCATCCGATCGTTTGCGGCTCCGTCAAGATTTCGGGACAGGGCACCGTTTTGCGGGATCCACAGGATATACTGTATGGCTATATACGAAACGATCAAAACAGCCGCACCGCGAACGCTCCGATATCGGGGATATGCGATCATCATGAGCACGGGGATGAGAACGAGCAGGTATATTCCCTCAGTCCTCCACTGAGTGAGTACCGCTCCCGCAAGAAGTGCAAAAAAAGCCCCGCATTTACTTATATCTTCTTTTTCAAGCAGATCGAACAACAGCTTTCCAAACAGCAGAAGGTAGATAAGAAAATAGACGGGAAGCCTGTGGGCGCTTGTGGTATAGGCTATAAAAGGATAAAGAAGAAACAGTGCATAGATGAACATCCCGCCTCTTCCAAAGTACTTAACGCAGCGGTAAACACTGTATCCGATGACAAGAAGCTCTATGATGACCTTGATAAAGATCGGCCCGTATTTAAAAGGCATCAACATCAGTGACACGATGTAGAAATACACCGTCATATAGTTAAACCATGTGTCGTGTATCAGGCCTGTTGCATCATTTAATATAGATATCTCATCATTTGTGATATAACCCTGCGGAAGCTTTATGATAAGGACGATGATCGCTACGGGCAGGTAAATGAGCGCATAGCGGACGACTTTTATGATCGCATCACGCCTTTCGCCTTTCGTAAACACAACGGTAAGGAGCGCCTTTGCGATCATAAAGACCACAGCCATCGCGATGACCTTGCATGTACAGTAATCCGTAAGTGCGGTCGCGAATCTCTCATCGTATCTGTCGGGAAATGTAAATACAGCCCTGTCGGTAAAAGAGGTGATCACTCCCGCTAAAACAGCAACAGCGAGTGATACCGCCGATATTTTTCTGTTACTCCACTGCCTTGTAGTCATAGTATGATCCGTTTATGATGATTGCATTTAAAAACAAACATAAGTATACTATATTTTGTATTAAACCGCACATATATATTACGGCGCGGCTATCAAGAGCAAAGGAAAGGGATTTTTTATGAAAAAGATCATCATAACGGGAAGTAACGGCCAGTTGGGAAGAGCGATAGACAAGCTGTATTCATCAGAGTCGGAATATGAATTCGTAAGAACCGATTACAACGTTCCCGGTTTTACCGATCTGAACATTGCCGACCTTGACAGTGTGCTCTCCATCTGCCGCGAAGTCAGGCCCTATGCCATAATAAACTGTGCGGCTCTCACTAATGTTGACGGATGCGAAGTCCAAAAAGACGCCGCCTACAAAATAAATGCACTGGGCCCGCGAAACATGGCAATAGCGGCAAGTGAAACAGGTGCGAAGCTCGTTCATATATCCACGGATTATGTTTTTGCCGGTGATGCGCAAAGTCCGTATACGGAATTCGACAGTCCCGCTCCGAAAGCGATGTACGGTATAACAAAGCTGGCGGGAGAGAACTTTGTCAGACAGTTCTGCGACCGTTTCTTCATGATAAGGACTGCCTGGCTGTACGGTGACGGGAAAAACTTCGTAAGAACGATGTTAAGGCTTGCGGGCGATCATAAAGAGGTAAGTGTCGTTAACGATCAGATCGGCTCACCCACAAGTGCATACGAACTTGCAAGAGCCATTTTCACACTGATCGGCGGCGAAAACTACGGTCTGTTCCACGGAACGTGTGAAGGACAGTGTTCATGGGCTGATTTTACGAAAGAGATATTCCGTCTGGCCGGAGCCGATACTGTGGTAAATCCCGTAACAAGCCGGCAGTACAAGGAAATGAATCCCGCATCAGCCGACAGACCGGCATATTCCGTTCTGGAAAACTATATGCTCAAACTGACGGGAAGTTATGAGTTCGCCGACTGGGAAAAAGCGATCAGGGATTTTGCCGAGGATGAAGGCTTTATCTCCATATGAAATGAGTGATGACTGCGATGAGCACCCCAAGCACACCGCCGACCTGGACCTGCAGCGGGGTATGACCTATGAGCTCTTTGAGCTGATCCTGGGAGAATCTCGGCGGATTATCCTTAAGCTTGGCAAAATATTCCATGAGTTCATTCAGTATGACGGCCTGATTGCCTGTCTCTCTTCTGACTCCGCTTGCATCTACCATAACCACTATCGCGAATATCACCGCAAAAGCGAACTCAAAAGAACCGACTCCCATTGTAAGAGCCGTCATTGTAGCCATCGCACATACAGTGGAAGAATGTGAACTGGGCATCCCCCCGTTCCCGGTTAACAGCCGTTTAAAACTGAATGTATGATCCATGACCGCCTCTATTATCACCTTTACGATCTGTGCCGTAAAATACCCGAGAAATGCCGTCACAAGTATTTTGTTTGTGATCATCTGATTCAGTATATCCATTGATATGTCCCAAAACAAAAACAGGCTCCGCATCAGCGGAGCCTTATCTTCTATTCACCTAAGCCGCTGTCCACTGCATTGATCAGTGCCTGCAGTGCCTCGGACTCGTCAACGCCGTCGCACACAAATTCAATCTCATCGCCGCATTTTACACATGCCCCAAGTACGCTCAGCACGCTCTTGGCATTGGCAGTACTTTCCCGAAACGAAAAAGTGATCAGAGACTTATATTTCATTGCTTCTTTGCACAGTATTCCGGCCGGTCTCAGATGCAGACCCGTAGGGTTCTTAATAACGACCCTCTGACTAACCATAAGAAACAAATCCTCCATTTCCGTAAACTATCCCCAACAGCAGGATTATATCATTGATCACCCAAAATCACAAGTTTATAAATGTCTTACTCGACTGCAGCCGCACCTGCTGAAGGCATAACATCAGAAGATTCCGTGTCGGTCGCCGCTTCCCCGTTATCCAGTGTGATACCGAGAGAAACCGGTGCCGTAAGAGATACGCCTGCAGGAAAATCAAAGGTTACGAGTCCGTCATATTCGCCCGGAACGAGCGTGCCCGTTTCCTGTTCGGGTGTCTCGGTATTTTTCGGGATGAGCGAAGATGCATCTATTGTACCTATGACAAGATCTCCGCTGAACCTGTCATAGGAATCGCCGATACCCTGTATCTCCACCGGAACAGTTCCGGCAGAATCCGTGATCGTTGCGCGGAGACCTTCAGGTACATTATCAATCGTAATGTTTGAAACCGGAACTTCTATGATCTTCCGTTCATTTTCAGCGATACTGATCGTAACGTTAACATTCGGATCGAATTCCGGATCCGCAAAAATGACACCGGTAGGAAGATATCCCTGTATACTTACTCTGACAGATACATCGGACGTAGCCCCTTCGACAGACACCTGATCCGGAGAGATATATACAACCTCCATGTCATCATAGTTTTCTCCTTTACCCGCTATGACAACACTGTCGGGATCCGTGACCACCCGACCCGTAGCCCCGTATCCGGGTGCAGGCTCTCCCGAAAAACCGCTGGATATCGGTACGGGCTTGGTCGCGTAGATAATATATTTGATCTCCGTGACGGTTCTTGAAAGCGAGATCCTCTCGTCGTTTATCACTTCTCCGCCGGAATCATAAGGAAGCAGCGGTTCGGTGATGGTAAAATCTCTGCTGATACCGGAAATATCCGCAACGGATTTGGCAGTAGCCACTTTTGACACAAGTGATTCGGGACCTGTCACAACTACGGTGGAGAGGGCATTCTCTACTCCGGCAAGAATATACCCTTCGGCAGGCACACCTTCATAACCGGTAGATACGGAAACCTCCTTTTTGATCAGATTCTCAACGTTCAGCTTGATATAAGCATCCCTTGTTGTAACAGATTCGATCCTGTCGGAATACCTGGTGGAACGAACCTCAACCGGAACGGTATCAACTGCCGTAAGAGATTTCAAGTCAGCCGTGGCTTTGATGTAGTCCTTGCTCATTCCGTCTATAACGGATCTGTTGGCAGTGACAACCACATTGACCGTTTCGGTATCGTCAATGACCTCATAGCACTTCCCCTGCTCGGTAAGCACCTCGGAATTCTGTATCTCAACCGGTATCCCCGTATAGGTCTTGCTTATCACGGGATCATCAACATTGACAACCACAAGCCATAAGACAAACGCACCCAGAACGGAGACTATCTTCAGGCCGAGGTTTTTTGTGAACAGATCTTTCATTTATCGGCCTTTCTCTTAAACAAGCGAAGCGGTGACTTTTTCTCCTCATATGTCTTGCCCTGGATACTCCTGAGCATCTCTTTGAGCTCCTCGGAATCCACATTTCTGGTCAGATTGCCTTCGTATGCAACGGACACTCTTCCGGTCTCCTCAGATACTATGACGGTCATCGAATCCGTAACTTCGGAAATACCGACGCCGGCCCGGTGTCTTGTTCCGAGTTCCTTGGACAGTTCCATATTCTCGGACAACGGCAGATAACAGGTCGCAGATACGATCCTGTTCCCCTGTACTATGACCGCTCCGTCATGAAGCGGTGTGTTGTGCTCGAATATATTGATAAGAAGCTGACTGGAAATGGCGGAATCAAGCATGATACCCGTCTTCTCATAATCAGTCAGGGGATCATTCTGGGCTATAACTATAAGTGCTCCTGTTTTGGCGCGTCCCATCTCAAACGAACCCCTGGCTATCTCGTTGATCGTCTCATCGGAAAAACGCTCCCCGGCTATCCTGCTGTCGAACTGGAAAATGGATGACAGAACCTTACGGCGTCCAAGCTGCTCCAAAGCTTTTCGAAGCTCCGGCTGGAATACGACAACCATTGCAGTTACCGCAACACCGAAAATGTTCTTTGCTATCCATAAGATCGTGGTCATGGAGAACATTGCCGCTACCATGACAAAAAGAAGAATGAAAACTATACCCTTCAGCAAAGACCAGGCTTTTGATACTTTGATCCATGCCAGTACTTTATAAAGCAGGAAGGAAATGATAAGTATCTCAACTATATCGGTCCATTTGATGGAAGGTATGGACAGCCATGTAACATACCGCTCGACAAATGAAGTTATGGATTCAATAAGCTCAGGCATCAATAATCATCCTCGTCTTCATCATCAAAATCCATCTGATCTCGCCGAACACTGCTGCGTCTGGTCCGTACAGGCTGAGCCTGCGCAGTGATCTTGGGTACAGCCTTAACATAGTAATAATAATCGTCATCCTCGAACTGAACATATTCTGCCCGTGAATAATCAACACAGAAAATAAAGAACTGCAGGATCAGTACTATGACCGATGAAATGACAAGGCTCACAAGAGCTCCTCCTATTCCGACATCGGCGTCAAGTACGGCTCCGGAGATGATAAGAACCAAAAAGCATACGACCATACCGGCTCCGAGAGCGATCTGCCATGAATAATTGAACTTGAGTCTGCGGATGACATAGACAACTATGATAGTCGCAGAGAAAGTGATGATCATCACGATCATAAGGTCATTTTTTAAAATGCCGTCTATAACTGTCTTGAACCCGCCCATCATACCTTCTATGTCAAGATCGGAGAGACTGCTGCCCGACAGGGAATCCTCATGCTCGCTCACATAGTTGAGTATGTAGTATACAGCGGTCCCGCATCCTACGGAAATGCACGATATCGGATTGCCCGTAAATCCCATGGCAAGAGGCATGACATACGGTAAGTGCATTGCAAACATTATGGGCGTGAGCAATACCGCTATGGAATCCGACGGGGTAAATCTGAAATACAGAGCGTACATGATGATGAAAATGAACAGAACGACCACCGCACATTCCAGCGAAAGAGCATACATGTGCGCAACTATGACGAATCCGGCCGCAAGAACTATAACGTTTGCAGGCAGGAACGAGCACAGAAGCGACAGTATAAGAACTATTGCGGGATTCGTAAGTTTTTTCATGAAGCCCACACTGTTATTGATGAACAAAAGAGCAAACAGCATGGCCAAAAACTTCAGCACAGGCACGATATACGCCTCAAACCGCGTATAAAAACGCGTCAGCTGCTGTTTGATGATCAATAAAGACTCCATTACTGTTTCCTTCCTTTGCGATTGATGTTAAGCATCTGCATTAGCGCACGAAGCAGCTGATTATACTGCTTAACATGTCGCCGGGCACGGTAATACCGGTAGCTGTAAACAAAATATGAGATCACAAGATATATGGCCAGAACAAGACAATACTTTGACAGGATACCCTTGAGAAATTCCAGGATGTCCATCTTGTAGAAATCCTCAAGAAATGTTTCCATGTTGTATAAAACATACATAGCCACCGCAAGGGCAAACCCGACGGTGGCGTAAATAGCTGATTTTAACAATTGAAAACTGATGTAGTCGCCCCGAAAGTAGCCGGAAATGGATATATCCTTTCTGCCTTCGTGCTCCTCATACGCGGCCATGCGCGTCATCAGCCTGATCCTTTCCTGATTGAGCATACCTTTACTGATTCAAAAACCTCATCTTATTTCCATGGGCCTCGGACTTCTTCACCTCCGGAGCAGGAGCTTCCGGACGACGTCCCGCTGCCTGAAGTTCATTGATCATGCCCGCCTTGCACTTATCACAAAAACGACCGGAGGTTATCGGTGCGCCGCAGTTCTCGCAGGCCATTCCGATATCTATTCCCGAAGAGAATTCGAGCCTTTCCTCTCTGATCCACTGACGGACCTGGCTCTCTTCCACGTCGCAGTTCTCCACTACATCGGGGATCGTGGCATTCCGGTTGTCAAACAGGTATTTCTTGACTTCCTGGAACTTCTTCTCGAGCTCTTCACGGCACTGCGGACAAATAGCCGGTCCTCCGATATAATTAAACAGTCTTCTGCATTTTTTACAATTCTTAACATCCATTACAAAAAATCCTCCCGAAACAAGTCTGATGGCCTCAATCTCCGCGTCCGATACAAAGTGTGGCAAAATACACTTTCTTTATACCTGAATCTTTAAGGCATTTAGCCATCGCATCAATGGTAGCTCCCGTGGTATATATATCATCCACGACAAGGACCGAGTTTAATTCTACACCATTTCGGGAAACTTTAAAAGCCTTTTTAAGATTATTTTGGCGCTCCTTTGCACCCAGTTTTTTTTGCACGCCTGTAGCCGATGTTCTTACAACAAGAGTATCATCCACTGGGATCGAAAGCCTCTTTGAAAGTTCCTTTGCGATAAGATATGCCTGATTGTATCCTCTTTTTTTAAGACGCGATCTGTGAACCGGGACAGGTATGATCACATCCGTATTCCATCGTCTTATCACATGTGCCAGATGCTTCTGCATGATATCGGCATAAAAGGCGGCATATTCCCTTTTCTCGTTATATTTGAATCTGTATATGCTCTTTGAAGCATATTCGTCATATATGAGCGCAGCCCGTCCTTCGTCGTAGAAATGCTTCACGCGCGTGCAGTCACTGCAGTATTCCATGTATTCCTCTACAGGCTTTCCGCAGCGAACACAATAAGGTTCCACCGCAAAACTCAGTTTTGCGGCGCAATCGGGATGGGCACTCCTGCATCCGAGCGGCATTATGCAGTTACAGACAGGGCATATCTTCGGATAGATCATATCCGTGATGATCTCCATGGGATCCGTTATCTTCATTTGTATTCCGTTTTCCCCAGATGTATCTGTGTTATGGCTTCATCAAGACTTGAATATCTGTTCAGTTCATCGGCGTTTTTTGTCATATGTGCGACCGTGTCGCGGCTTCCGACGATCACTACGCACTTTCTGGCCCTTGTTACGGCCGTATACAGCAGGTTTCTGTTAAACAGGGGCTTGGGCCCCGTCAGCAGCGGTATCACAACCGCAGGATATTCACTGCCCTGCGATTTGTGTATGGTGACCGCATATGCAAGCTCAAGTTCGTCAAGATCCGCGAACGGATACATCACTGCATGGTCATCCTCATAAACAACCTCACACACTTCCGAAAGCTCATCTATACGGTCAATGACACCCATATCCCCGTTGAAGACCCCGATACCGCGGTCTGCGACTATCCCGTGCTGTGTGCGCACTTCCCACTCCAGCCGGTAGTTGTTGCGGATCTGCATGACTTTATCTCCTTCGCGAAATATCACGTTTCCGTATTCCTTTTCCCGCTTTCCGGGGTCCGGCGGATTAAGGTGGCGCTGCAGTACGGGATTAAGATTTTCGACTCCCAGTACGCCCTTTCTCATAGGGGTCAGGACCTGTATGTCAAACGGAGCCGCATTGACATATTTGGGAAGCTTTTGACTCACAAGATCAACTATGTTTTTAAGTATGGTATCTGCTTCATTTCTCTCAAGCATGAAGAAGTCCCGGCTCTTATTGTCGAGCGCAGGCACGATACCGTCGTTTATCCTGTGGGCATTGACAATGATATCGCTTTTTTCGGACTGCCTGAATATCCTGTCAAGCCGCACCACATTAAAGCATCCTGACGCTATCATATCCTTAAGAACGCTTCCGGGGCCGACCGAGGGAAGCTGGAAAGTATCCCCCACCATTATCAGTCTCGTTCCGGGCACTATGGCAGATAAGAGCGCCCTGAAAAGCGGAAGATCGACCATTGACATCTCATCAACTATTATCGCATCAACCTCCAGCGGATTATCTTCATTGTACTCGTATGAAAACGCCCTTTTGTCCGAATCGGAAGGGGCAAGCCCTAAGAGTCTCTGAATTGTGGAACTGTCATATCCCGTAGCTTCACTCATCCTTTTAGCTGCTCTCCCGGTGGGTGCCGCCAGAACAAAATCATCCCCCGACCCGACCAAATACTTTATCAGAACATTGATTATCGTTGTCTTTCCGGTACCGGGTCCCCCGGTGATGACAGTCACTCCTCCCGAGACCGCCGCTACTATGGCATCCCTTTGTCTTTCCTCAAGGGGAACTTCCGGATCCTCAAGGCTTTTTATCTTCTCCCTTATCCTCCCGGTGTCGGGGAACACCGATATATCAAGATCCAGAAGCATTCTGGCGCACAGAAGCTCCATATGATAAAACGCCGGAGGATAGAACCGCGTCATGCCATCGACTTCTTTTTTTATCAGCTTCCCTTCCATCGCGAGGTTTTCGCATTCGAGCAAAACATATTCCTCATCGGCATTAAGTATCTGTGTCGCACGTCCTATGAGCGATTCTTTCGGAAGAAAAATATGACCCTGGCCGGTCGCAAGAGAGAGTGTATAGAGAATACCGCTCCTGATCCTGAAGGGCGAGTCGGCCCTGATACCTGCCGAAAGCGCAATATCATCGGCAGTCTTAAAGCCCACCCCCTCGATGTCCTCCGCCAGCCTGTACGGGTTTTCGTCCATTACAGAGTATACTTCGGCTCCGTATCTCGCATATATCCTGTTGGCAAGAGAGGCGGATATGCCGAATTTCTGAAGATAGATCATGACTTTGCGAAGGTCCTGCATGGAAGTCACTATTGCTCCTATCTCCTGTGCTCTCTTCATCGAAATGCCTTTTATACCTGCAAGCATCTCAGGCTCTTCTTCCATGATCCTGAACGTATCCTTACCGAATGCATCTACTATCTTCTTTGCGGTGGAAGGTCCTATGTACTTGACCGCTCCGGATGAAAGATAGCGAAGTATGGAAGCCTCATCACCGGCCCTTATCACCTCATAGCCGGAAAAGGCAAACTGTCTGCCGTACAGATCGTGCGTGACATATTCACCCGTAAGCCTGACGCTCTCGCCCACTCCGACAGCGTGCAAAGCACCGACACAGGTTATCTCCTCTGTGTCGGTGGTAAGCGAAAATACGGTATATCCATTATCCCTGTTGGAAAAAATGATATGTTCTATAAAACCGGAAATGATGTCCATTTAGGTATTAGAGCGAATAGTTCCTCTTCATCTGATCGTAAAGCTGGTGTGCAAGGGAATTGGTGCTGTTGCCGCTTTGTTCCACAATGCCCTTGCTGTACTCAGCGAGAAGGTTGCCCTTATAATAATCGATCAGCGTGTTGTTTGCATCACTGTCGTCGGAAGGCACCATCGCTTTCTCCATATTTTTAAAGACCTGCTCGTAGAAGTACGCCTCAAACTGTTTGCACGCATCAAGGAGTTCGTCCTCACTCTTCCGGCTGTTAGCACCCTGAAGCGTCTTCTCGAGATTGCTTGCCTTTGTTGCCGTGGATGTTAAATAATCACTGTACAGACTTCCTATATCCATATGTATTACCTCTTAAGATCGTTTGCAACCTGCAGCATAGAATCGGATGTCGTAATAACCTTTGAATTCAGTTCGTATGCACGCTGGGCTATTATCAGATTGACCATTTCATCAGCCACCTGAACATTTGAAGCTTCAAGATAGCCCTGTCTGATCACGGACTTGGTAAGGTTTTCGTTTTCCGCCTCGTTAAGTGCGGCTCCCGATGATTCCGTCGGGATATAGAGCGTACCGCCGGTCTTGAACAGTCCGCTCGGGTTCTGGAACTGATACATACCTATCTGCATTCCCTCGATCGGCTGCAGATTGTTGTTGGCATCCGGATATGTCAGCTGACCGTCCGCATTGACCTGTACCTTGCTGGAAATATAATCGGCGGGAATGGTGATCGGCTGTCCCTGAGTGTTCAGCACGGGATACCCATCCGAAGTTGTAAGATACATCTGGTTGCCGGGACCTATCGCAAAATGAAAATCACCGTTACGGGTATATACCGTCTGTCCGTTATCCTGTACCGCAAAGAATCCTTCTCCGCTTATCGCAAAACTCGTCTGGCTCTCAGAAGCCTGAAATGCTCCCTGAGTGAATTCGGATGTGATCGATGCATTTCTGACACCGAGACCTACCTGTGCTCCGACGGGCTTCTGTATACCGTTTGCCGAGGTGGTCCTTGTCTGTATCTCCTGGTACAGAAGTGACTTGAATTCGTTCTGCTCTGTCTTGTACCCTACGGTATTGACATTTGCCAGGTTGTTCGCGATCGTATCAACATTAGTCTGCTGGGCGATCATTCCCGATGCGCCGCTCCAAAGTGCTCTTACCATAGCTGCCTCCTTATAGATCAAAGATCACTGTAAATCATAACTTGCCGAGCTGGTTAACCGCTATATCAAGTGTCTCGTTGTGTGCCTGTATCATTTTCTGATTAGTCTCATATGCTCTCTGGTAATTGATCAGGTTGACCATTTCCTTGACTGTCTGGACGTTGGAAGCCTCGATCATACCGTTACGCACCTGAGCCGTCGATTCGATGAGAGTCGCTCCCTCAACAGGTTCAAAATAAGTCTCACCGTACTTTCTCAGATAATTATAATCTTCAAAATCCGCGATCTGCATCGTGGCTACCGCTACACCGTTCTGATAAAGCGTACCGTCAAGACCGACTCCGGTATCAATGAGCGGATCGAGCTTGATATGGTTGCCGTCCGTATCAAGAACATAATCACCGTTCTTATTGACGAGCCAGCCTTCCGTGTTAACGATGAAATCTCCGGCTCTCGTATATTTTGTGGATACTTCCCCGTTCTTCGAGGTGAATTCGATCGCAAAGAATCCCTTTCCCGCCAGCGCCATATCGTAGTCATTTTCGGTTGTGACAAACGATCCTTCCGAATAATCGGTGTATGTCTCACCTATCTTGACACCCAGGTTCATCGCCCCGAGTCTTCGCGCCGCAAAGGGTTCGGATGTGTCTTTGATCTTGTAAGCCAGAACATCATAGAACGCTTCGGATGTGGCCCCTTCTGCCTTGAATCCCGTGGTCGATGAGTTGGCCAGATTATTGGCGAGCACATCGACCCTGCGCTGTTCGTTGATCATTCCGGTTGCTGACGTGTAAAGTCCCTTAACCATAAATACTCCTCACATATTCAATTTCTAACTGAAGTTGTCCGTATACCCCGCCAGGAACTCAACGTATTTTCCTGTTCCTATGGCAACAGCGGTCATCGGATCCTCCGCAGTCATGGTATTGATACCGGTCTTGTATGCTATCAGATCTTCAAGACCGCGAAGAAGACTTCCACCGCCGGTGAGAACGATACCTCTTGCCGCTATATCGGCTGCAAGTTCCGGAGGTGTCTTCTCAAGTACCGAGTGTATGGCCTCGACCACCTGGCCGGTTGTATCTCTTAAAGCCTCTTCGGTCTCCTCCGATGAAACCTTTACCGTTCTCGGAAGACCTGTAACGAGGTTTCTTCCGGTGACCTCGAGGTACTCGATCTCGGGTCTCTTAAAGGCCGTTCCTATCTTGATCTTTATATCCTCGGCCGTATTATCGCCGATCAGAAGGTTGTGTTTCTTTCTCATGTATCTGACGATAGCTTCGTCAAAATCATCTCCCGCAACCTTTATCGAGTTGGAAACAACGGCGCCTCCCAGTGAGATAACTGCTATATCGGTCGTTCCGCCGCCTATATCCACTATCATGTTGCCGCACGGTCTGCCGATGTCGATACCGGCTCCTATAGCCGCGGCTATGGGTTCTTCTATGATCTCAACATACCTTGCTCCCGCCTGATATGTAGCATCTTCAACCGCTTTCTTCTCAACTTCCGTGACGCCTGAAGGTACACATACGCTGATCCTCGGTTTACGGAAATTCTTTCTTCCCACTGCCTTCTGGATGAAGTATTTGAGCATCTTCTCGGTAGTTGTATAATCCGAGATAACTCCCTGACGAAGAGGTCTGATGGCCACGATGTTTCCGGGTGTACGTCCGAGCATCATCCTCGCTTCTTCTCCGATGGCTCTGATCGTATTTGTATCGGTATCAAGTGCGATGACCGAAGGCTCCTTCAGCACGACCCCTCTCCCTCTTACATAAACGAGCACACTGGCCGTTCCGAGATCTATACCTATATCTGAATAAAGCATGTCTATCCCCTTTCAACGCTTATATATAAATCATACTTAATCAGAATATAGTATAACTCAAAGAACCTTGGTTTTCAATTATAAAAGTTCAGTCTTATATACAAAAAAGCAGTCTAAAACAGGAACGGTTCCGTCCGTTTTAAACTGCTTCCATGCATGTCATTTAATATATCGGACAATGCCGGAAAAACTTTAACTGTTTTTTTCAAATAAGGTTCTGTATCCGGAATCTTTTACGGATATTTCGTTCACACGAGCGATATATTCGCAGCACCGGTCCCGAATCACGCTCATCTCCTCTTCGCTCATCTGTACAAGCAGATCGAGGGTATCTGCAAACGCCCTGATGTCTTTTAGCGGGAACACATAGCCGCACCCTTTTTCCCCAAGATCCAGCCACGGAGTCGTATCGCTTATGACCGGTATACAGCCCGCTGCCAGGCTTTCCGCAATAACATGGCCGTAATTTTCCCCTCGTGTGGGGAACAGAAAAGCATCATAATCCGCAAATATGCCGGGAACTTTTTCACTGTCTGCAGGACCTTTGTATTCCCATCTGCAGTTCGGATGTGTCTTTCTTAAGTCATCGAGCCTTGCCATGCATTCATGAAGATAATCCTTATCCTCGGGCTCACCGTAAATATCAAGCTTTATATGAACGTTATCATCTGTCAGTTTTAATATATCGGGGACGGTAAGAAGATTCTTTTTTTTAACTATACGTGAGATAAAACACAGCCGCAGACTGCCGGTTTCCTTGATGTGAGTGTGTTCGGTCGTACCCTGTCTCGGAAGATCCGAAGCTATGACGCAGTCAGCGTCTTTTCCGAGAACAGCTTTAAGCTCTTCTTCCTCGCGTTTTGATGTGACGGAAAATACGAGATCGTCAAACATTCCCGAAAGCTTCATGTACAATACAAACAGGCGTTTCTTAAAACCCTTTATCCTGAATGCTTCGGGAGAAAATGACCCCATGGGAGCGAGACATACGGGCACCCGGATCCTTCCCGCCTTTTTCAGCCGCATGGCGATCCTCGCATAATCGTCATACAGTCCGCAGACATAAACGATATCGGCCGATCCCGCCAGACTTTCAATGATCTGTGCCGTAAATGAGCGTACATACCTCACTCTGGCTTTGCCGACATTATTGAACCCGTCCGGATCTATGCCATCATAAGGCCTTTCATCTCCGTGATCCCTGTCATGACACAGGATCGTGAAATCGTACTCATCCCCCAGCCACTGTGTAAGATTGAGGACGGAGCGGACCGGACCGCCGTCACGGTATCCGGGCAGATATCTTCCTGTTATCACAAGCACTTTTCTCATGTTGAATCTCCATGCCTTCAGACTGATGAATCCTTTTTGACAGCTTCGTATATCTTGGCATCTACAAGAAAGCGGTACCAGTATGCCTGCATAAAGCAGAATATCCTGCCTTCCCTGCCGTCGAGAAAACCGAGTCTGATATAATAGCGGTAGAAATAATATGCATAAGCCCGAAATGAGGCCGGAAGTCTGTAGTATATCTTCCAGCGCAGGAAACGTTTGAATCTCGCTTTTGCATCAAGATCGTGCTCCGTGTTAAGGCCTGTCGCACCTTCGTCCTTAAGGCTGTTGAAGTAATCCTGCATCTCACGTGTGGAATAGTTGTTGTGCTTATCTATCCACGCCGTCAGCCCTTTGTCGTCATGATGAAGACTGTCATGGGTCACTTCCACGCTCCTGCCTTCAAAAAGGAAACAATGCTCATCCATGCAGCGGTCTTCGATAGTTCCCTTTCCGTATTTGAACAGGAGGAGCTTGCGCAGGGGATATACACCGCCGTGCCGTATGGGACGCCCGAGAAAATTAACCTCGAACCTGACAACGATACCGTTCACATCGGTATCCTCATTCTCATTACAAAGCCTGTCTATCTCTTCAGCGGATTCCGCCGTCAGTTCTTCGTCCGCATCTATCCTGAAAACCCATTTTGTATCTATGCCGGCGTTTTCCATTCCGTAAAGAAACTGCCTGGCATACAGGAAAGGCTTCAGCTCATGGACCATGACTTCAGCGCCCAGACTCTTTGCCACATCCACAGTGTTATCCGTGCTTCCGGAATCAACGACCACTATCCGTTTTACGATGGGCTTAACGGAGCGTATGCACTTTTCTATATTCACTTCTTCATTCTTAGTCAGGATTATAGCTGTTATATCTGCCATATCATCACCCGTTCGCAGATCCTACCGATCACTTCGCGCATTCCATGAGCATTTTCTCGATCAGATCGACATGATCCTTCTTTGTGAAATGAGTGTTATAGTATTTTCTCGAATTTTCTCCAAGTCTCTTAAAATCAGCGGAAGCCGCCATTTCGTCGGCAATGCGGGCAAGCATCTTCTCATCTTCCGCAGGTGCGCACATGCCGCAGTCCGCCTCTTTTATCACATTTGCGGTCTCACCGTTCGCGGCGGCTATGACCGCCTTTTGGGCCGCCATATAAGACTGTATCTTTCCGGGAAGCGTATAGCTTATCATTTCGTTATCGGCAAGTGTTACGATCATCGCATCAGCCATGGCGTAAAACTGCGGCATCTTCTCAACCGGAAGCCTGCCGTAGAAGAAAACCCTGTCCTCAAGCTTCATGTCCGAAACAAGCTTTTTGCAATCCTCGAGAGCAAAACCGTCCCCCACTATATGCCAGCGTATCCTTTCATCCGAAACAGCTGCCGCAGCCTTTATGATCGTATCAACCGACTGCATCATCCCGATGTTGCCGGCAAAAACATAATTGACGGTCCCTTCCTCTTTGCCGGTGATACCGTCCGTGTCGGCTGATATGTTTGAAAACAGATCATCCGCAAACTGCGGAATGTGGATAAAATGCTCTTTTTCAACACCAAGCTGTGAAATGAAATACTGTCTGAACATCCGCGAAGTGTATCCTATGGAATCAGCTCCCTTATATATCATCACGCTGACTTTTTTCATGAAGCGGAAAAAGAATCCGTTTCTGTCTATACCGAGGCTTGTAAGGCTCTCCGGCCACAGATCCAGGCAGTATATCGCAATGTGTTCTGTCTTTGAAAACCATTTTGCAACATACGCGGGGATCGCCATCAGTACCGGTGACAGCTGATACACAAATATCACATCAAAATCCTTTTTCATCACAACGGCTTTTAATCCGGCGCTCACGACAAAAGACAGATAGTTAAGGGCAAGTCCAATCTTTCCCGGTGTCCTCGGCCTCTCCTTTACTCGTATCACCCGTACCGAGTTCACGGTCTCATCTCTGTGTGCTCCCTTTTTGTATTCTTCGGGAATAACACCCATGGGATAATTCGGAAGTCCGGTGAGGACCGTGACCTGATGTTTGCGCAGCGCCAGTTCCTCGCACACTTCATGGATGCGGAACGGTTCGGGATGATAATACTGACATACAACAAGGATCTTCATTATCTTCTCCCGCTCTTTTTCGTACGATCCGCAAGTTCGAGATATTCGCGGACCTCATCTCCTATGGCGCTCCTGAACGTCCTCGGACTGTATCCGAAATCCCTCGATGCCTCCTCGTGGGGATATACTCTCGGTTCACACAACCGCTGGACTTTTTCGCGAAGATCGACTTTTGTAAAAGACAGAAGATATACCACCAATGCTCCGCAGTATGCTATCGGGAACGGAACATTTACAAATCTCATCTTCTTTGACAGATACGCCCCCATCTCGATAAGCATGTCCCGGAGCATTATCTCCTCACCTCCGGAGAGAATGTAATCATGTCCTCCCGTCACTTCTTCATTGACGAGCACGGCGAAATACGCCCTTCCGAGATCCGCATAGTGGACCGGCTGAAGTTCATATGCCGCATTGTTTACAACCGGCATGAACGGAAGACGGTCAACCATTTTGATGAACTTTGCAACATTACCGTCAGTTACGGTTCCGTATATCATTGTGGGACGCAGGATCGTAAGGATGATGTTCTTGCTCTTACACATCATGTATACAAAATCATCTATGTTCCTGTATTCTTCACCGGCCTCTTTGTATTTTGAATAGATCCCGGTAGTATGTACCGCGATCATTCTTCTTATGAAATTGCCGGCGGCCGCCGTTGCGACCTGTCTGGACCAGTGTATCCCCGCAATATGAAAAACCGTATCCACACCGAGAAACGCTTCCGACAGGAACCTCTCATCTTCAAGATCGCCGTACATTATCTCGGTATCAAAATGAGAAAGGATATCTTTATCCCCGGGTCTTTCCGTATGAAGAAGGAGTCTTATCCCTCCCGGGAACATTTCCTTTATGATGTCCTTATGTTCTGTAAGAAAGCGGGCAAAAGCTCGCCCGGATTTGCCGGTTATCCCGGTGATCGCAAGTACCTCATACATCGTACAGTCACCTCTTATGATCGGAAGCATCCCTCTTGAGAAGCGGTGCAACATATCTTCCCGTGAAGGACCGCTTATTCTTTGCAACCTCTTCCGGTGTCCCGGTGGCAATGATCATTCCGCCCTCATCTCCGCCTTCGGGCCCCAGATCGATTATATAATCAGCAGTCTTGATGACATCCAGATTATGTTCTATGACAACTACAGTGTTCCCGCCTTCGGTCAGCCTCTGAAGGATCTCCACAAGCTTGTGCACATCGGCAAAGTGAAGTCCCGTGGTAGGCTCGTCCAGAATGTATATCGTCCTGCCGGTACTTCTTCTCGACAGTTCCGTTGCGAGTTTGATACGCTGGGCCTCACCGCCGGAAAGAGTCGTTGAGGGCTGTCCGAGCTTGATATATCCGAGACCCACTTCGTTGAGAGTCTCTATCTTTCTGCGGATCGAAGGAATACTGTCAAAGAAAGGAAGTGCCTCTTCCACAGTCATATCGAGAACATCATATATGTTCTTTCCCTTGTACCTTACCTCGAGAGTTTCCCTGTTGTATCTCTTACCTTTGCATACCTCGCACGGAACATATACATCCGGAAGGAAATGCATCTCGATCTTGATTATCCCGTCTCCGCTGCAAGCCTCACATCTGCCGCCTCTGACGTTAAAGGAAAACCTTCCCTTGGCATATCCGCGCTCTCTCGCATCTTTTGTTGTTGCGAACAGATCCCTTATGAGATCGAATGCTCCCGTGTATGTCGCGGGATTGGAGCGTGGTGTCCTGCCTATCGGAGACTGGTCTATCGCGATTATCTTATCGAGCTCTTTTGTACCCTTAACGGAATCATGTTCTCCGGGTATCGTCCTTGCCCTGTTAAGATCCCTTGCCAGACGTTTGTACAGTATCTCATTTATCAGAGAACTCTTGCCGGATCCGGATACCCCGGTAACACAAGTGAACACTCCGAGCGGTATATCCGCATCGATATTTTTCAGATTGTTCTGCCGTGCACCTTTTATCTTCAGATATTTTTCCGGTTTACGCCTCTTTGCGGGGACCGGTATATAAAGGTCATGCTTCAGATACTGCCCCGTCAGTGATGCGGGCTCGTTCATGATATCCTCAACCGTACCTGCGGCTACAACCTCTCCGCCTTCGCTTCCGGCTCCCGGGCCTATATCGACAATATGATCGGCGGCAAGCATTGTCTCTTCGTCATGCTCCACAACGATAAGAGTGTTGCCCAGATCACGGAGATTTTTGAGGGCTCCGAGCAGCTTGCCGTTATCCCTCTGATGAAGACCGATGCTCGGTTCATCAAGAATATATGCCACTCCGACAAGACCCGATCCGATCTGTGTCGCCAGCCGGATCCTCTGTGCCTCGCCTCCGGACAAAGATCCGGTCGCCCTTGACAGTGTCAGATAACCGAGACCCACTTCAACAAGGAATCTAAGCCTTGCTCTAATCTCCTTGAGTATACGAGCTCCTATGAGCTCCTGCTGTTCGGTAAGCGACAGCCCCTCGATGAATTCAAGCAGAGCGGTTATGGACATGTCCGTCATCTCGTGAATATTAAGGTCACCGACGGTAACTGCCAGAGCACCGGGTTTTAAACGCCTTCCGCCGCATGACGGACAGGGGGTAAATCTCATAAAGGTCTCATATTCGGCCTTTGAACTTTCCGAAGATGTTTCCCTGTATCTTCTCTCAACGTTTCTGATAAGCCCCTCGAACGGGACATCATACACGCCTTCGCCTCTCATGCCCTTGTATGATACTTTCAGCACCTCTCCCTGCGTTCCGTCAATAATGAGGTCATGAACCCTCTTCGGATATTTTCCGAAAGGCGTCTCCAGACTGAATCTGTATTTTTTGCGCATTGCGTCAAGGGTCGCATATGTGAAACTGCTCTTGTCGTTGCACGACTGCCATCCGGGAACCACAATGGCTCCATCCATGATGGACAGGGTTTTGTCGGGGATCATAAGATCCTCGTCAAACTTCATCCGATATCCGAGTCCCGCACATTCCTCACATGCTCCGAACGGATTGTTAAAAGAAAAACTTCTCGGTTCTATCTCATCTATGCTTATGTTACAGTCGGGACATGAAAAATCCTGGGAGAAAGTCAGCATTTTCCCATCGATCACATCCACATAAACAAGGCCTTCGGAAAGGTGCATCACCGTCTCTATGGAATCGGTAAGACGCTTTTTCATACCGTCCTTAACAACAAGTCTGTCAACGATTATCTCTATATTATGTTTTATGTTCTTGTCGAGTTTGATATCTTCCGACAGTTCATACATGTTGCCGTCAACACGGACACGGACATAACCGCTCTTGGCCGCACGCTCAAGCACTTTTGAATGCTCGCCCTTACGCCCCCGTACAACAGGAGCCAGAAGCTGTATCTTCGTTCCTTCCGGAAGCGATGTTATGGCATCGACTATCTGGTCCACGCTCTGGCGTTTTATCTCTTTACCGCAGTTCGGACAGTGCGGTATACCGATGCGTGCGAACAGCAGACGGAAATAATCATATATCTCCGTTACCGTTCCGACAGTCGACCTGGGATTTCTGTTCGTTGATTTCTGATCTATCGATATAGCCGGCGGAAGACCTTCTATGGATTCAACCTCCGGTTTTTCCATCTGACCGAGAAACTGTCTGGCATATGAAGAGAGGGATTCCATGTATCTTCTCTGTCCCTCCGCATAGATCGTATCAAACGCAAGGGATGATTTTCCGGATCCCGACAGTCCCGTCAGTACAACAAGTTCATTTCTCGGTATGTCTATATCAATATTTTTGAGATTGTGTTCTCTTGCACCCCTGATCCTGATCATGGGGGAAAGCTGCTTACTCATCGTATCTTACCTCTAATGTGTCAAGCACGAATGTCCGGCCTGTATCGGATTCTTCCGCAAACAGAGTGATCTCATACCGGGCAAGGAAACGTCTCTGGATGTTAAGGGAAAATCTGTCGATGCCCTCCTCGAGCGACTGTCTGTGAAGTCTGCAGTAATCGGTCTCTATGCATTCATCTTCGGTCCTCGCATATACGTTTACCTCTCCCATCTGTCCGGGAACATTCAGTACTGCATCCATCCTGAATATCTGTTCACTGTCTGCGGGATCCAGCCAGACGGTTGTTCCGTCGACCCTGCCGCCTTTGGTGTCAACAATGTCATATGTCACGCCGGGATTTTCCTCAAAATCAAAATCCCCTTTATAGGCCGGTTCATACCAGTAGTCCGTAAAATCGGATGTCAGCGGCATCTCGCTCGATATGGATCTTTCCGCCGTTTCAAATATGACCATGTCAGGGAACGTAAGATTGACAAAGTACTGTACATAGTCATAGTTCTGTCTGTGAACGAAGTATACCTCTTTGAACCTGTTGTCGTAGAACTTCTGATTGGACTGGAAGTAGCTGTCCGTGAACACGAGAAGTCTCCTGTCGTTAGGCGCGGTCGGATTGATATGATGCGTATAAAAAGTATCCGTCTCACATTCCATATACGGTTTTAACATTTCCGTGTAATCCGTCGTCTCATCTCCGATAAGAGAGAAGAGCGGAACATCCTCATCGATGGCAAATTTCGCATTATCAAGTGAATCGACATGAACATTTTCAAGCTCAAAGTTTTCGATCTCAAGAGGCGGAACATCATCGAACCACTGACGGATCTTCCCGTCTATGAGGCTGTGTCCGATAAATGCACCCCTGTCATTCCAATGTGTCACGTCATACAGTTTGTTGTATAAAAGCTTATCGCCCTTGGCCGAGATGAGGTCGTCTTTCGGATCGATATATGCCACATCCGTCTGAGCCATCTTCTTGTCAAGATATTCAAGGACCGATTCCCTGTTCTCATCGACGTGTACCGTTTTGGGGAAATACTCGGGATATATCGTCTTCTTGTCCGGGCACACAAAATACAGGAACTTTATGTCTTTTGATGCCAGATAGTCGTTTGTTTTGACGAGAAAATCAACCATGGAGTCGATATATTCCCTGTCGGTATTAAGTCTCTGGTATGCGGAAATATAATCCTTGTCCTTATAGTATATATGCCCTTCCTCTCCCCACATAAAGAGAGGATTGACCATTTCACCGAAAAGAGCGTTGTTCGCTTCGGTATATAAAGCTATGGATCCCTCCCGAAAACCTATCCTGTCGTTGAAATAGTTATATACCGACTTCATATAGTCTTCGGACAGTTCGAATTCGGGCCATTCCTCAAGCATCTTGTTCTCGTACTCCGACGTCTGATTTTTCTTCAGGTTCATGAAGATGACCGGAAGCACCAGAAGGATAAGGAATGCTGCCATAAACAGTATCTGCGGTATTTTATTTTTATCGATCCTGATCTTACTCATTTTCCTGTGTATATCCTCCGTCTAAAACCTGAAATAGATGAACGGAGAATATGTTGAATTAACAATAAATATAAAGCTTACGACCAGCAGGAGGATAAGACATATATATCTGGCCGTCCTGAAAGATGGTCTGTCGCTGTTTGAAAACTGTGCGATAAATGAGGCGGGCTTGACAGGAAGGACCTGAGCCCAGGGAACGCAGGCGATCACGGCGATCACGAGGAAGAATACAAGTCTGGCATTCAGGAAAAATCCGACGGAAAATGCGGTATAACCGCCGGAACCCAGCCCGAACATGACTTTGATATAAGAAAGTGCCTCCGGAAGGTCTTCGATCTTAAACAGGACCCATCCCAGTGTAACCGCCAGTATCGTATATGACCATTTGAGGAACGATGCAAGAGCCGCCGGAATATCAAACGGAGCCTTCCGTCCTCTCATGAACCGTTCGATCAGCATGAACACGCCGTGCCACAGACCCCATACGAGGAATCCCCATGCCGCTCCATGCCATATGCCTGTTGCAAGAAAAACTATAAGAAGGTTGAGATATACGTTCCCGCGGCGGTTTCCGCCGAGCGGGATATACAGATAATCGCGGAACCACGACGACAGTGAGATATGCCATCTTCTCCAGAATTCAGTCACGGATCTTGAGATATAAGGATAATTGAAATTCTCCGCAAAGGAGAAGCCGAACATCTTTCCGAGGCCGATGGCCATGTCGGTATACCCGGCAAAATCAAAAAATATCTGAAGCGTATACAGAACGGCTCCGAGCCACGCCAGCGGCACGGAAAGGTCATCTGGTGCGATCAGGAAAATACGGTCACAGACTTCTCCGAGAGTATTTGCGATCACCACCTTCTTGGCAAGACCGATTATAAATCTCTCAATACCTTCGGTAAAAGAGTCAACGGTTATGACCGGTCTTCGAAGCGCTTCCCTGACGTCTCCAAATCTGATTATGGGACCCTGAAGGAGCTGCGGGAACATCGTGATATAAAGGGCGAACTCCGTAAAACTGTGAGTCGCAAAAGATTCCGTACTGCCGTCGGGAAGAAGCGTATTCTCCCTGCGATATACATCGATAAGATAAGACATACACTGGAATGTGTAAAATGATATACCAAGAGGAAGAATGATATCCGGGATCGGGGTGTTTTTTTTGAATATCCCGTTCCATGTCTCGATAAGCATCCCCGAGTACTTGAAATACAGGAGCGATCCGATATTGAGCACCATCGCGGCAAAAAGTGCGATCTTCTGCGCACGGGGATGACAGACTTCACCTGATGTTCCGGAAGGCTTTGCGGAAAGCTTTGCAATAACAATGCCGAAGATAAAATTGACGATCACCGACGAGATCAGGTATATCAGATGCTTCGGTCCGCCGCATGCATAAAAACACAGGCTCGCAACAAGAAGAAAAATGTTGCGCGCCTTTTTAGGCAGGATATTATAGCCCAGCAGAACAGCCGGCAAAAATATACATAGGAATATGACCGAACTGAATACCATTATCTGATTCTTTCCAACTCATTTCTGAGTCTGCCGGATGACCATCTTGTCACCGTGACTGCGGACTGCTTCTTTCCCCTCTTTGTAAGCTCGGCAACCTGTTTGAGATACTCAAAAGTCACCTTTGAAGAAAGCTTTGATTCACCGGCGGGACGGGCCTGAAACTTGTAAGGGATCTCCACAACACTGGAATACGTCCCCATCGCAAGTACTTCAACCATTATCTTCCAGCCTATGGGCCGAAGATCGGCACCTTCTATAACGCTCTTTCTGAACATGAACAATCCGCTTGTCGGATCTGTTATCTTTCGAAGTGAAGGCAGCATTATCTTGCCGATATATCTTGCCACTCCCGAAACAAGCTTGCGGTAAGGTCCGAGACCCCCGTCACTTCCCCCGGGAATAAAGCGGGAAGGAACACAAAAATCAACTCCCGTCTCCATGACTGCATACATGGAACGCAGTATTGAAGGCGGATGCTGAAGATCCGCATCCATAACGGCAATATAATCTCCGTTTGCCAGTTCGAACCCCTTAAGTACCGCGGTGGCAAGACCTTTCTCAGTCTCCCTGTGCTCCATCCTGACGTTGGGATTTTCTTCCATCACGAATTTAATGGCTTCAACCGTGTCATCCGTGGAGTCGTCCACAAAAATGACCTCGTATTCTATGCCGCGAAGGGCATAATCTATCTGATTGGCGAGATTGCCCACATTCTCAGACTCGTTGAACGTGGGGACCACCACGCTTATCTTACTCAATCACGTATCCTCCAAATGCTTTTTGAGTTCTATCATACTGTCGCGAAGAGCAGCGGCACTTTCAAAATCAAGTTCGGCAGCCGCCTGCCTCATGCGTTTTTCAACATCGGCTATAAGCTTTTTGAGTTCCTTGCGATCCATGGACTCGGGATCCTTTGCAAATCCTTCCTCCTCCTTCGCTATCTCCTTGTGTATGCTTATAAGATCACGTACCGCCTTGCGTATGGTCGTGGGAGTGATGCCGTTCTCTTTGTTGTACAGATCCTGAAGCTTACGCCTTCTGTCGGTTTCTTCTATCGCGTACTTCATGGAATCCGTCATGGTATCCGCATACATTATGATCCGTCCGTCGCTGTTTCTGGCGGCACGTCCGATAGTCTGTATCAGAGAAGTCCGGGCTCTTAAGAATCCTTCCTTGTCTGCGTCAAGGATCGCCACAAGACCCACCTCGGGAATGTCGAGTCCTTCGCGCAAAAGATTGATACCGACCAGAACATCAAATACATCAAGCCTCATATCGCGAATGATCTTTGCTCTTTCAAATGTATCTATGTCCGAATGAAGGTATCTGACCCTGATGCCCACATCCTTCATGTAGGACGTCAGATCTTCCGCCATCCTCTTCGTCAATGTGGTGACCAGTGTCTTGTTGCCGGATCTGCATTCTTTTCTGATCTCACCTATAAGATCATCTATCTGTCCGTCGGTCGGCTTCACCGTTATGGTCGGATCGAGCAGTCCGGTAGGCCTTATGATCTGCTCGGTACGCAGGAGTTCATGCTCTTCTTCATAAGGACCCGGAGTGGCCGAGACGAACATCATCTGGTCTATTTTACCTTCAAACTCCGTAAAGTTCAAGGGACGGTTGTCCTTGGCGGAAGGCAGTCTGAAGCCGTAATCCACGAGTGATGTCTTCCTCGCCCGGTCTCCGTTGTACATCGCTCCGAGCTGGGGTATCGTCATGTGGGACTCATCAACTATGATAAGATAATCATCCGTGAAATAATCCATCAGTGTGTACGGAGGGTCCCCGGGCGCGCCGCCTGTAAGATGCCTTGAATAGTTCTCAATACCTGAGCAGAAGCCCGTCTCCCGCAGCATCTCGATATCAAAACGTGTTCTCTCGCTTATCCTCTGGGCTTCGATAAGCTTGTCCTCGCTCTTAAAATACTTTACCTGCTCGTTCAGTTCCTCCTCGATGGTTCCGATCGCCCGCTCCAGTTTGTCTTTAGGAATAACGTAATGGGATGCCGGAAATATGGCAAAATGTGAAAGTGCGGAATGCACCCTGCCTGTCAGGGGATCAAATTCGGATATCCTGTCGATCTCATCGCCGAAAAACTCAACCCTGATCCCGTACTCACTTTCCCACGCTGGAAACACTTCCACCGTATCTCCCATAACACGGAAACGGCCTCTGGTAAAATCGATCTGATTGCGTTCATAATTGATATCCACAAGTTCATGCACCACGTCGTCACGGTCTTTGTTCATACCGGGGCGCAGTGACACGCACATGTTCTGATAATCGGAAGGGGAACCGATGCCGTAGATACACGACACCGATGCAACGACTATAACATCCCTTCGTTCCGAAAGCGATGTCGTTGCCGACAGACGGAGCTTGTCTATCTCGTCATTGATGGATGAATCCTTTTCTATGTAAGTATCCGATGACGGTATGTATGCCTCCGGCTGATAATAGTCATAGTAGGACACAAAATATTCGACCGCGTTTTCCGGGAAGAATTCCTTCATCTCGGAATAGAGCTGGCCTGCCAGGGTCTTGTTATGGGATATGATCAGCGTCGGTTTGTTAAGAGCGGCTATGACATTCGCCATCGTAAAGGTCTTGCCGGAACCCGTAACACCGAGCAGGGTCTCAAACTGGTTGCCCGCTTTGAAACCCTCTACAAGTTCTTTTATGGCCTTCGGCTGGTCGCCGCAAGGCTTATATTCAGAGTGTAATTTAAATTCCATATATCCTCCGGGTGACTTTGATCCGGTCCTTTGTGCTTACAGACAGTCTATCAGACGGTCAACATCTTCCGGCGATGTTGCCCAGCTTGTTGCTATCCGCATGATCACATGAGAATCATCTGTCCTCTCCCAGAATGCAAGTTCGACCTTATCCGCTAAAGACTCCGCCTTTTCATTATCGAGGATAACGAATATCTGATTGGTCGGTGAATCTACAGCGAGAGTGTAACCTTTATCACGAAGGGCCTTTCGTATCCTGTCAGCCGCGTAGACAGCCGTCTGTCCTATCCTGTCATACAGACCGTCCGTAAACAGTGTGTCAAACTGTACACCCGCGATCCTTCCTTTTGCGAGCAGCGCTCCGTGCTGTTTTATCATGGTGAAAAGATAAGGAATACGATCGTGTTCCGGGATCACAACAGCCTCACCGAACAGCGCTCCGCATTTTGTCCCTCCTATGTAGAACACATCACACAAAGCAGCTATATCCCGAAGTGTAACGTCGTTTTCCGGGCAGGAGAGCGCATATGCCAGCCTGGCTCCGTCCATATACAGGAAAACACCGTGCTTCCTGCAGGTACTGCTGATCGCTTCCAATTCTTTGCGGGAATAAAGAGTGCCATACTCTGTCGGCTGTGAAATATATACCATCCCCGGCATGACCATGTGCTCATGATTTTCATCCTGCCGGTATTTTGTAATGAGACTGTCGATCATCGAGTCTGTGATCTTACCGTCGATATGATCGAGCTCGAGAACTTTATGGCCCGTATGTTCAACGGCTCCGGCTTCGTGGGAGGTGATGTGTCCGCTTTTTGCGGCAATAACACCCTGATAAGGCTGAAGGAGCACATCGATCATCACGGCGTTGGTCTGTGTTCCGCCCACAAGAAAATAAACGTCGGCATCTTTTGCGTTACATGCTTTTCTGATCCTGTTTCTCGCAGACTCAGAGAACTCATCAAAACCGTATCCGGCCGATCTTATCATATTTGTGTCGATGAGCCTTTTAAGTATTTCCGGGTGAGCTCCCTCCATGTAGTCGGAAGCAAACGAGAGCTTTTCCATAACGCTGTTATTCCGCGCCTTTCTTCAGTCTTGATAACCCGTCCGTTAAAACACTTGAGGGACAGGCAATATTCATACGGAGGAAATTCCGACCCTGCTGTCCGAATATATGTCCCGGAGAAACAAACAGACCCGTTTTTTTCCTGAGATACGCACCGAATCCGGCCGGATCACCTTTCACCTGCGATACATCAAGCCACATAAGATAAGTGGCTTCTCCCCTTACAACTTTAATATCCGGGATATTGCTGCGGATATACTCATCTGCCGTCCTTCTGTTTTCAGACACGTATTCACGAAGTTCATCCAGCCATCCTCCGCACTTTTCAAATGCCGTGATTGCGGCAATACCTGCAAAGGCGTTCGGCTCCGACAGCTCATCTGCACGAAAGCCTTCCCTGATCTTTTCATTCAGATCCGGGTCGGACGCATATACCGCCGCACTTTTCAGGCCTGCCAGATTAAAGGCTTTGGTAGGTGCGATACATGATATCCCGACCTGCGCACACGTATCCGAAACCGATGCGAACGGATAATATGCCTTTCCGGGTTCTGTCAGATCGCAGTGTATCTCGTCGGATATGACTGTAACCCCGTGCTTTTTTGCAAACTCTCCCACTGTGCAAAGCTCCTCTTTTCCCCATATATTTCCCGTAGGGTTATGAGGATTGCAAAGTATCATGAGCTTTGTGGCAGGATCGGCCATTTTACGGTCAAGATCACTAAGATCCATCTCGTAATTACCGTTCCTGTATATAAGCGGACTCTCCTGTACGAGACGTTTGTTATCTTTGATCAGGCCGAAAAACGCATTATAAACCGGAGGCTGTATCAGAACGTTTGCCCCCGGTGAAGTAAATGTCCGTATCATGGAAGATATCGCCGGAATAACACCTGCGCAGAAGATCAGGGAGTCCTTGTTCATTTTGAATCCGTGCCGCATCTCCCACCAGCCGGTATATGCATCATACCATCTGTCCTCTATCACGGGATATCCGAGTATCCCGTGATCAAGCCTTTCCCTGATCGCTTCGAGTATCTCTGGAGCAGCCTTAAAATCCATATCTGCCACCCACATCGGAAGCTCATTATCCTTAACGTTCCACTTCAGGGAATCGGTACCTCTTCTGTGTGTCAAAGTGTCAAAATCATATTTCATGTGTCTCAACCCTGTTTCTTCCTGCTGACTTGGCCGCATACAGAGCCTTATCCATCCGTCCGAAAGCATCTTCAAAACTGTCGTTTTCCATGATCCCGGTCACACCTATACTGCACGTGATACCTTTGGTGTCGGACATTGCCGTATTCTCAACGGTCGATCTTATTCTTTCGGCAAGATCCGCCGCTCCGCTGAGGTCTTTGTTATAGCATACAATGACAAATTCCTCGCCGCCCCAGCGTCCTATATCCGCTTTTTCTTCCTTGAGGCAATTCGTGACAACACGTGCGAACCGTTTAAGCGTCTTGTCTCCGGCTGCGTGTCCGAAGTCGTCATTGACCGATTTGAAATAGTCTATATCCATGATCATCAATGATACGGGCTCGTCCCCCTTTTCCCTGACGGCGTTCTTGACAGTGGTTTCTATCCTGCCTCTGTTAAACACTCCCGTCAGAGAATCGGTAAGTGCCATATCGCTGAGTTTTTTAAGGGACAAGAACATCGCGGTCGCTTCCTCATGGATGTTCTGAACCATGAACACATACTTGAAATCCTCGGGGTTACCGGTCTCGATCCTTGAAAAGATCAGTTTGACCCAGATATATATGCCCTCCAGATTCTGCATCAGACAGTCGAAACTTGATGTCCGCCCCGGACTGAACATCTTTTTAAGATAATCCGGATCGGAACGTTCCATAAACAACGCCTGGTCATCTTTACCGATGACATTTACTATCATGTTTCTCCAGTCGGTATATTTCAGCTCCGCCTGAACATCATCTTCGGATATCTCCGATATATTAAGACTGCCGGTAGCATCTTCAACAAGATCTATATACATTGAGAACAGGAACGTCTTCTCGATGGTCTCAACTTTCCTGTAGGCCTGACTCTCCTGCTCGTTCTCATTTGAGTCCAGTTCATCCATGATAAGAAGATACGCCTCCTCATCGGCAAGCGGGTAAACCATCATCTGAACTATATGGGCATTTTCGCCTTCTTCCGTGACAAGTTTCAGCCGCCTGCTGTACTTTCGGGTAAATGTTCCGAAATTGGGCAGAAACGCCTGATAACCTTCGGGAAGCTTCTCCGATGTGGTGTTCAGGTGAATAAGGAGCGTTGAGATGAGGTCATTGTAGCTGCCTTCTTCTTCAAACAGATCTACAAACATTCCCCTTCTGATCACGGCACGGTATCTTTCGGTAGCCTTATCAACCACAATAATCACATCAACCAGTTTACCAAACCGTTTGATAACTTCTTCGCTGGTATACTGTTCCGGTTTCATGTTACCCATGGCATTACCTCCTGTCATTGATCATTAACGATTTTGAGCCAGCACTCCCCTGTAGTCATCAAGATTCTTTTTTAAAAGTTCGGGAATGTTCAGTCCGTAAGGACACTTTGGAAGGCATGCTCCGCAGTTTATACATGTATCGATCTTTTCCATTTCAGCCTGCCAGTGTTCTCCCAGCCAGACATCGGTCGGAGCACGTCTTATCATAAGTGACATCCTGTTGCACTGATTTATCTCTATTCCCATCGTGCAGGGCATACAGTAACCGCATCCCCTGCAGAACTCGCCTTTGAGCTCCTCCTGTTCCGATCTTATGAACTGTCTTATCTGTTCATCCATTACAGGAGTATCATCCATATAGGACAGCCATTCATCGAGTTCGCTTTCCTTCTGTATCCCCCAGATGGGAATGAGTCCGTCAAACTGTCCCATAAACGCCATCGCCGCCCTTGAATCGGTGATAAGACCTCCGGCAAGCGCTTTCATGCATATCACACCCACATTGTTTTCGAGGCACATACGTATCAGTTCGATCTCGCTGTCATCCGCAAGGTAGCTGAACGGATACTGCAGCGTCTCATAAAGACCCGAGGAAGCTATATCCTTTGCCACTCCCAATTTGTGTGCCGTGCCGCCGATATGGCGTATCATACCCTGCTGCTTTGCGCTCAGCATGCATTCATACATGCCGTTCTCCTCGCCGGGTCTGTAACACTGCCCCATAAGATGGAACTGATAGACATCAATGTAGTCCGACTTCAGCATCTTCAGCGACGTTTCCAGATCCGACCAGAAAGCGTCAGGAGTTTTGGCCGTGGTCTTGGTCGTGATTATTATGTCTTTTCTGTCGATATACCCGTCTCCGAATGCTTCTCCGAGCTTTTCCTCACTGTCACTGTATGCTCTTGCGGTGTCAAAAAAGCGCATTCCTCCGTCATAAGCTTTCCGGAGGATTCTTACCGCTTCTTCCTTTGATACTCTTTGTATCGGCAATGCACCGAAACCGTTCTGCACAACGGTTATGCCTGTTCTTCCAAGTGTGACGTTCTTCATTGAGCCTCCATGTTTTTGTACTTTTCATACCTTTTTTCGGATTCTTTTGCTCCCTTTGCAAAAAGCTTTTCGGCATTTTCAGGGAACGTCTTTTTAAGTGAAGAATACCTTGTCTCGCCCATAAGAAATTCCTCGTAATCAAGTGTAGGCTTCTTACAATCCATTATGAGCGGATCGTCAAGTCTCGGATCATAGTGATAAAGTGTCCAGTATCCGCTGTCAACCGCCCGCTTCATCTCCTCCTGGGAAGCTCCCATTCCGGCCTTGATCCCGTGTGTGATACAGGGAGTATAGGCTATGATAAGCGACGGGCCGTCATATTCCTCGGCTTCTTTTAAGACTTTGATCAGCTGGTTCGGATTGGCCCCCATTGAAACGGATGCAACATACACATTTCCGTACGTCATGAAAATGGCTCCGAGATCCTTCTTCTTTGTAGTCTTTCCCGCAGAAGCAAACTGAGCTACCGCGCCTATCTGAGTAGCCTTTGAACTCTGCCCTCCGGTGTTGGAATAAACTTCGGTATCTATTACGAGTGTGTTTATATTGGCGCCTGTGGCAATAACATGGTCAAGTCCGCCGAATCCTATGTCATAAGCCCATCCGTCACCGCCGTACATCCAGAATGATTTGCGTGCGAGATGATCGGCGCGCTTAAGGATCGATCTGATCAGCTTCTCATTGGTGTCATCCCGGGCTCCTTTAAGAACACGGATAAGATCATCCGATGCCGTTCTTGACATATCATAATCATCAAAGGAATCAAGATAGGATCTGCATGCCTTCCTGATATCTTCGTCTGACGAAGCTTCAAGAAGTGCCGAGACCTTTTTTTTGGCAAGTTTTCTCTGCTGAGTTACGGACAGATACATTCCGAGCATGAGCTCCGCGTTGTTTTCAAACAGCGAATTCGTCCACGCCGGACCGAACCCTCTCTCGTTTACGGTATAGGGAATGCCCGGATATGTCGCTCCCCATGCCTGTGAACATCCGGTGCCGTTTGCCCAGTAAACCCTGTCTCCGAACAGCTGCGTCATAAGTTTTGCATACGGAGTCTCACCGCATCCCGCACATGCAGCCGAGAACTCAAGAAGCGGAGGCTCAAACTGGCTTCCCTTGAGTGTATATTTGTTATATGTTTCCGGTTTTTTCGTGATCTTAAGTGAATAATCCCACTCTTCGCGCTTTTCCTGTGTGAGCTCCACAGGTCCCATGGTTATCGCTTTCTCTTTGGCCGGACATGATGCAACACAGCTTCCGCAGCCGGTACAGTCATATTCGGAAACACAAAGAGAGTATTTGTAACCGCCTTTCGGTTTCGCATCGGTCATCTTCATGGAAGAAGGCGCATTTGCCGCTTCGTCATCATCAAGCAGATGCGGGCGTATCGCCGCATGAGGACATACAAACGAGCACATATTGCACTGAAGGCATTTCTCAGGGTCCCATTTTGGTGTATTTACGGCAATACCCCGCTTCTCATATGCAGTAAGACCCATTTCAATAGAACCGTCCATCCTGTCAACAAAAGTCGACACCGGAAGGTCGTTACCCTTCTGTCTGTTTATATGATCGCATACTTCATTTACCACCGCGGGAGCATCCGGAGTACCGGGGATCTCTTCATCGGTAAGAGAGGCCCATTCGGCAGGAACACTGACTTCATGAACATTCTCCACTCCGGAGTCGATCGCATCGGTATTCATCTTGACGATTTTGCTGCCCTTGGTGAAATACGCTTTTTCGGCGGCGGCCTTCATTTCCTTTACGGCCTCATCCATCGGAAGGAGACCGGAGACTTTGAAGAATGCAGCCTGAAGCACCGTGTTGGTCCTGCTTCCGAGGCCCAGCTGCTCAGCTATGTCGGTCGCATTTATCGTGAAGAGTCTTATCTTCTTTTTGGCGAACAGTCTCTTTACCCTGTTCGGAAGTTCCCTGTCAAGCTCCTCATCCGACCAGGTACAGTTGAGAAGAAAGATACCGCCCTTCTTTACCTCGGCTGCAACATCGTACTGTTTGATAAAGCTCTGGTTATGACATGCAACGATATCTCCCGACTTGACATAGTAACTGCCCCTGATGGGCTTCTTGGAAAACCGGAGATTGGACTTGGTGACACCGAACGATTTTTTGGCATCATATTCAAAATACGCCTGGGAATACATATTGGCCAGATCACCGAGTATCTTGGCCGTATTGTGGTTGGCTCCGACTGTTCCGTCGCCGCCGAGTCCCCAGAACTTACAGCAGATCATATCGTGAGAACCGACTTCAAAATCAAGCGGTTCGGTCTTTAATGAAAGATGGGTGACATCATCTTCTATACCGATCGTAAAACTGTTTACGGGACGGTTTGAAGCAAGATTATCAAACACGGCGACGATCTGTTCGGGATTCGTATCCTTTGAAGACAGTCCGTATCGTCCTCCTATCACCTTTACGTTTCTGTCAGAATTAAAGAACGCCGTACATACGTCAACAAACAACGGTTCGCCCGCTGCACCCATTTCCTTGCATCTGTCAAGGACCGCTATCCTCTTAACGCTTTCAGGTATCGCCGCAAGAAGCTTCTTCGCATCAAACGGTCTGTACATGTGAACCTGCAGAAATCCTGTCCTGCGTCCGCGTTTATTAAGAGCATCAACAGTCTCCTCTATTGTCCCGGATACAGAGCCCATAGCGATTATGATATCAGTGGCATTGTCGGGCCCGTAATACTGATACGGTCTGTATGTCCTTCCGACTGTTTCAGATACTTCCTCCATGTATTCTTCGATTATGTCCGACAGCTGTATATAACACTTGTTGTTGGCTTCCCTGAACTGGAAATATACATCATCGTTCTGGACGGTATTTCTGAGGAGCGGATGCTCGGGATTGAGTGCGTGCTCCCGGAATGAATGCAGGGCATCTTCATCAGTCAGAGCCGAAAGTGCCTTAACATCGGGCATCTCTATACGTGACATTTCATGGGAAGTTCTGAATCCGTCAAAGAAATGCATAAAAGGGACACGCGCCCTGATGGCTGACAGATGAGCTACCGCTGCCATGTCCGCAGCTTCCTGAACACTTCCCGAACAAAGCATGGCAAGACCGATCTGTCTGCATGCCATGACATCCGAATGATCTCCGAATATGCTCATCGCATGTGTTCCAACCGTTCTGGCGGCAATATGAAGAACAGCGGGAAGATGTTCTCCCGTTATCCTGTAGAGAGTGGGGATCATAAGCATGAGTCCCTGACTCGATGTATATGTTGTTGCAAGGCTGCCTGTCTGGAGGGCCCCGTGAACCGCCCCTATGGCTCCGGCTTCCGATTGCATCTCGACCAACCGGACGGGCTGTCCGAACATATTCTCCCTGCCTTTGGCCGACCATTCATCTGTCTTGGCCGCCATCGGCGATGACGGGGTTATCGGATATATCGCGGCAACCTCCGTGAACTCATAGGCAACGTGTGCGCATGCACCGTTTCCGTCAACCGTAACTATCTGCTTTTCCATATAAACTCCTCTGTATTTCCGCTTGGCCGGCGACCTATTCGAGGCCGAGTCTTGTCGCAGCTTCCTCTCTCATCTTGTATTTCAAAACCTTTCCGGCTGCATTCATCGGAAATTCATCCACAAATTCTATATATTTCGGAACTTTGTGCCGTGCAAGATGCGATTTGATGTATTCATCCATCTCTTCGACTGTCATCGACTCGGAGTCCTTCAGGATAATACACGCCATCACTTCTTCGCCGTATCTTTTATCCGGAACCCCTATGACCTGAACATCCTTAACCTTCGGACAGGTATAAATGAACTCTTCTATCTCTTTCGGATAGATGTTCTCTCCGCCCCTTATGATCATGTCCTTCAGACGGCCGGTTATCCTGTAGTTCCCGTTTTCATCCACAGCTGCAAGATCGCCCGAATGAAGCCATCCGTCCGAATCGATCGTTTCTCTTGTGGCTTCCGGCATCTTGTAATAGCCCTTCATCGTATTGTATCCCCTTGCGCAGAACTCACCGTTCTCACCCGGCCCGACTTCTTCTCCGGTCTCGGGGTCCACAACTTTGCACTCCACATGCGGAAAAGCATATCCGACGGTTTCGGTTCGTACATCCAGGGGATCCGTCCACGCCGACATTGTATTGCCGGGTGCGGTCTCGGTCTGCCCGTATACGGATACGATCCCGCGCATGTTCATCTCGTTCGGATCTGCCGCACGCTTCATCAGTTCGGGGGGGCATCCGGCACCTGCCATGATGCCGGTCCTCATGTATGAAAAATCAGTCTTCTGATAGTCCGCATGATTGAACATCGCTATGAACATGGTGGGAACACCGTTAAAGCAGGTGATCCTCTCCTGATTGATACATGCCAGGGATGCCTTTGCGGAAAAGTACGGCATCGGACATATCGTCGCCCCGTGCGTTATGGATGAAGTCATCGAAAGCACCATGCCGAAGCAGTGGAACATCGGAACCTGGATCATCATGCGGTCCGCCGTTGAAAGTCCCATCCTGTCGCCTATACACTTTCCGTTGTTTACGACATTATAGTGCGTCAGCATGACACCTTTCGGAAATCCGGTCGTTCCCGAAGTATACTGCATGTTGCACACGTCGTCGGGGCGGACGTTTGCCGCCATCTTTTCAAGTTCGGTATCGGATATCATATCACATCTGTCCATCGCTTCCTCGAAAGTAAGTGCTCCGGGCATCTTAAATCCGACGGTTATGACATTGCGAAGGAACGGAAGACGGTTGCAGTGAAGCGGAACACCCGCCTTTGATGCCGCGATCTCCGGACAGAGTTCGTTGATTATCTCTCTGTAATTGGAATCAACGGCGGACTCTATCATTACGAGCGTATGGGTGTCCGACTGCCGCAGGAGGTATTCGGCTTCATGTATCTTGTACGCGGTATTCATCGTTACGAGTACCGCACCTATCTTACAGCATGCCCAGAAAGAGATGTACCATGCGGGAACATTAGTGGCCCACACCGCGACCTTCGATCCGGATCTTACTCCGAGACTCATAAGGGATTTGGCAAAATCATTCACATCATCTCGAAACTCCTCATATGTCCTCGTATAGTCAAGCGTCGTATATTTAAAACAGTACTGATCGGGGAACTCCTCTACCATCCTATCGAGTACCTGCGGAAAAGTCAGATTGATCAGTTCATCCTTTTTCCATACATACTGACCTGTTCCGTCATGATTCGGATACAGTTTTTTCTTCTTGCCTCTTGTGTTTTCAAAACGGCTCATGTAGTTTACGAAATACGGGAAGATGACTTCATGATCCCGAAGATCATCAACATATCCCGGCTTCCACTCAAGCGAGATAAAGCCCGCATAATCGATCGAATAGAGCGCGTCCATGAATTCCTTTATCGGAGCGCTTCCCTCTCCTATAAGGTTATATGTATCCTTATCATCGGAATCACACAGATGGACGTGTCTGACATACGCGCCGAGATTCTTGATGGTCTCTTTCGGCTCCTCACCTGCGAACCTGTATGTGTAATGCAGATTCCAAAGGGCAGCAAGATTATCATCGGCGAACGAATCGAGCATATCACACAGCCGTTTTGTATCCGAATATATGCCCATTGTCTCGATGAGCAGGATAACGTTCCTCTCCTTTGCATCCGGCAGAAGCTCGGATATGGTGCGTTTTATCAGCTCCTCATCTTCCGTGGTAGTCCCTATGCCCACATGCTCGACACGCATATAACCTGCTATGTCCATGATCTTTTTTATCTCTTCGACCGACTCTTCCTGAGTCAGATCGTAGTTTCCGTCAAAAACGGGAATGGTCAGTTTACGGCCGCGAAGCTGTCTGGTCGTTTCCGCGATATTATACTGGTTGAAAGCTTCACCTTTTACATATAACCCGTTTTCGCCGATAAGCTTATATACTTCTATCCCGGAGAAATCCATTTCTTCGGCTGTATCAAGAAGCTGTTCCCAGTTCATATCGTTCCATCCGCGGGTGGAGTATGATAATCTCATTCTGCCTCCTCCTCAAAAACAACCTTGTTGACTGCGTTGAGATATGCACGAACGCTTGCCCCTATTATGTCAGTGGACAGCCCTCTTCCGGAATAAACCCTTCCGTTCGCAAGAAGTTTCACTATCGTTTCGGCAGCGGCTTCTTTTCCCTCGGTCACTGCTTTGATCTGAAAATCATCTAGCTCATAGCGTCTTCCCGTTATCTGTTCTATGGCATGAAAAGCGGCATCGATGGGTCCGTCGCCCAAAGATACTCCTTCAAGAGTACCTTCTTTTGTCTGTAAACTGACATGAGCCATTGCAGTGATCGAACTTCCCGTATTAACGATGTAGTTTTCAAGAACATAACGGGCAGGAACCTGCATCGCGGCAACCGCGACTATGGCATCAAGTTCCTTGGCGGAAACACTTTCCTTTTTGGACGCGATCTTCATGAATGCTTCATATACTTTCTGGGCATCCTCATCGCTTAAACTGTAGCCTAGCTTTTCAGCCACTCCCGTAACAGCCTCTTTTGAATCATGCGATGTCAGCCTGTCATCACTGCTTTCCACACTTCCGGTAAAACCGAACACTGTTCTGCTTCCTTCCGACGGAACGCAGAACCTGTTTATCACGCTGACAGTCCTTTTCATGGATGATGTGGCTACGCCCGTACGTACACCGAAGCTCTCACCCTTACCCGCGATCACCCTGCAGACATTCTCAAGTGATGCGGTATTTACCGGATACGCAGATGCTTTTATCTCCTTTGCACCGTGACAGAGTGCCGCTATCACGCAGGCATCCGCCATCGACAGTTCATCCGAACACGATACGCCCCATGCCATATTTTCGAGCACCTCATCTGATCTGAGTCTTTCCTCGAGAAACGCCGCAAATTCCTCCGGCAGCATTGTTCCGGCATCATCACAGAATGTTATGGTAGTTGCTCCGGCATCCGCAGCAGTCTTTACAAGTTCGGATAATACTGCGCCGTCGGCTCTCGTGGCATCATCGATCAGCAGCTCCACATCATCGGTATATTCCCTGCAAGCTCCGATCGTTGTTTTTACCATTTCCGTAATGGCAGGAGCCTTTTTATGATACACGTATTCCATTCTCACGCTGCTTCCCGGTGCTACGACCTGCAGCCTGAATGATCCTGCTTCCGATAGAGCGGCAGCTGTAGGTGCGGGATCGCCCCCGAGTGCTACCGGAACGGCTATGGTACTGTTTTTTACCGCTGTTGACACAGACTTGATCAACAGGCTGTCCACCCTGCTGTTCCTGATCTCGTCCAGTTCGATAACGTCAACGCAAAGCTTGTCCAGCAGTTTTGCAACTTCAAGTTTCTCCTTGAACGAAAGTACATTGTCTTTTCCGGACGAAAGTTTTCTGACTGTGCTGTCGCATACTCTGATGTTGTTCATAATAATTCTCCCTACTTTATCTTGTCTTTGAGATAATCCTGTGCTGCCTCAAGCTGATTGTCTATCCCTTCGTCCTTGTATTTGTCGGGATCCCATTCAACCTCTATATCGGGTTCAATACCTACCTCATGGATATTCTCCCCGTTCGGAGTATAGTATTTGGAATTTGTGATCTTAACACCGCTGCCGTCATCAAGGGGGGTTATGATCTGTGTTATTCCTTTTCCGAAAGTCTTGGTACCTATGATAGTCGCAAGTCCGTAATCCTTCAGTGCACCGGTAAGGATCTCGGAAGCACTTGCGGTATTACCGTCAACGAGCAGAACACACGGAACCTTCAGATACTCGTCATCTCCCGCATCCTCATATTTGTAGGACAGTCCGTGCTTATCCTTGACGGATACGATAACGCCGTCTTTGACAAGCTTATCAGCTATCTCCACCGATATGTCAACGTATCCTCCTCCGTTTGATCTCAGATCGATAATGAGTGCCTTCATGCCCTGAGCTTCGAGATCATCATATGCCGCAATGAACTGGTCAGCAGTCGGATCCGCAAATTCGGAAATATCTATGTATCCGATATTGTTATCAAGCATTTCATATGAAACGGTCTTGGATTCTATCTCGGCTCTGGTCAGGTCAAACCTGATCAGGTCATCCTCCCCTTCACGCCGGACTCCCACGGTAACCGAAGTACCTTTAGGTCCGCGCAGCTTCGATACGACCAGATTGATATCCTGTCCGGTAATATCTTCGCCGTCCACTTCCGCGATCACATCATCGGCAAGTATACCGGCCGCTTCCGCGGGAGAATCCTTTATGGGTTCCACAACAACGATATCCATCGTATCGGGATCCTGGGACAGATATGCTCCTATACCTTCAAATGTCCCTGAGGAATCCTCCATCATGCGCGCGAATTCTTCTTTATCGTAATAAACGGAATAAGGGTCGCCTAGGGACTCTAGGACCCCTTTGTACATTCCTTCCTGAACAGCTTCTTTGTCTATGTCATCCAGATAAGTACTGTCTATAAGTGAATACAGACTATCCAGTTTTTCTATTGACTTCCTGTCAAGAAGTGAACTCGACGCGCTTCCGAATACTCTGGAATAGAAGCTTCCGTTTATGATCATGCCGACAACCGAAGTTGCCCCATAAATAAATCCACCGATCAGGAAGATCGCAAAGGCAAGCAGAAGCCCCTGTACCATGCCTTTCTTTTTGGCTTCTTTTACCTGATCGGTCATATAATTCGAATCCATATCATTCCTCTTTCATATTTTAAATAAGGGCGCACCCTCCTTAAGACAGATAATTCCAGGGGCTTACATAGGAACCGTTGAGTCTGACGGAAAAGTGCAGATGAGGGCCTGTGCTTCGTCCGGTAGAGCCCACACATCCTATTTGCTCACCCTTTGTTACCATGGTACCCTGAGATACTCCGAGAGAACTCGCATGCATGTAGACCGTGACCAGACCGTCTCCGTGGTCGATCATTATGTAATTGCCCATGGTCGCGGAATATGATGCCGCTATGACTTCCCCGTCATAAGCTGCCAGTATCGGTGATCCGCTTGGAGCAGCCATGTCAACACCGTTATGAAACTGCTCTGTCCCCAGTGTCGGATGTATCCTGTATCCGTAATCATCGGATATCCTCGTGTACGACGGTGCGGGCCATTTGAACTGTCCCCCGTCATATACGATCGGCTTTTTGTTCTCTTCAAGAAGACGTTTCTTCTCGGCAAGGATCGCATTCTCTATATCCTTTATGATCCTGTCCTGTTCGGCTATCATTGCCTCATATTCGGCAATTGCAGCCTCCTTGCCTTCTATGTCGTTTTCGTACTCTGTGATCTCCTTCTCCTTGTCGGCCATGAGAGTCTCGACGGCTTCCTGCTCATTTTGAAGCGCATTGTTTGCTTCCTCGAGCATGCTCTTCTCATCCAGAAGCTCCATCTCTTTGGATGCCACACGGTCTTTTGCATCGATATACAGATCGAGCAGCCGCTTATCATAGGCGGACATCCTCTGAACAAATTCGGCTTTGTTCAGAAAATCAACAAAGCTTTTTGATGAAAGAAGCATCTGTGCCGGTGAAGCCTCACCCCGTTCATATACGAACTTGATCCGGCGCTTCATCATTTCGTACTGCGTTTTTTCGGTGGCTCTTGCCTCTTCAAGTTCTTTTTCGGTCGTCTGTATCTCGAATTCCTTGTCACTGATCAGACGGTTTATGTTGTTTATCTTGTTATCTATCTCCCCCAGGTCGGAATCCAGTTCCTGTATATAGGTTTCCAGATCATTTTTGGTGGTCTCGAGACCTGCAAGAAGTGATTTTATATCCGTCAGGTTGTTTGCAAGTGCAGCCCGCTCACTCTCTGCATTTTTCTTCTCTTCTTCACTCTGTTTGATCTTGTCGTTCGTAAGAGAGGCACCATGCACAAATAGCGGCATATATGCCGCTAGTAATGACGATACAACCAATAATACGACAAAACGCGTTCCCCTTTTGCGTTTCATGTCTTTCCCCTTCTGAATCACAAACGCTATACTTTTAGATGTCTTTTCACTGTAATGAGGCTCCCCAGGAATCCTATTCCCACTCCCAATATCAGTGATATCGGTATCAGGTTGGCAAACAGTTCACGTGCACTCATGAACTTGAGCATATCGGACAGTACGGCAAAATTCTCATTGGCATATTCTATCATCAGATTATACAGATAATAGATGGCTATAAGAGGAAGTGCCGATCCTATGAGACCGATCAGGATCCCTTCGATCACAAACGGCGATCTTACAACAAAGTCCTTGGCTCCGATAAGTCTCATGATCCCGATCTCTTCACGCCTGACCGAAATACCCATTGCCACCGTGTTGCTGATCAGGAACACCGATACAAGCAAAAGTATTCCTATGATAGCAAGCGAAACATAACTGATAAGCATATTTACGTTCGTCAGAACCTCGGCCGTGATATCGGAACGGTTGACCTCCCTGATCCCCGGCACGGTGTTGAGCCATGCCACAAGTTCCGGCTGCTTTGATACATCATTCAGATATATCTCGTAATTCTCGGAACCTTCGAGCGGATTGTCGCCTTCATATCCGTCTGCATATTCTCCGAGGTAGTCTTCCTTGAAACTGTCCCAGGCCTCCTCGGAAGAGACGAACCTGACTTCCGAAACCTCGCTTCTTGACTGGATCTGCGAGCCGATCTGCTGGATCTTCTCATTCGAAAGATCCTCATCAAAGAATACCGTTACCGCAACTCCGGACTGGGCCGCTTTAACACTGTACTGTACATTGATCACAAGGCAGTAGAACAGTCCGAACAGGAATATACACGACGAAATGGTCGCTGTCGTTGCAAGGGAAAACACTTTGTTTCTGAAAATATTTTTAAACCCCTGCTTAAATGTATACCAAAGTGTACTAATCCTCATCTATATACTCACCCTTTTCCTCATCACTGATGATTATTCCCTTTTTCATCGTGATGACCCTTTTGCGCATGGCATTGACTATCTCTCTGTTATGAGTAACAACAAGTACTGTAGTACCTCTTCTGTTTATCTCCTCGAGAAGCTTCATGATCTCCCAGGAATTTCTCGGATCGAGATTACCGGTAGGCTCGTCTGCGAGAAGAATAGGCGGATTGTTGACGAGCGCTCTTGCCAGTGCCACCCTCTGCTGTTCTCCTCCCGAAAGCTGCCATGTCTTTGCCTTGTACTTGCCGGCGAGCCCGACAAGCGAAAGCATGGCCGGTACGTTCTTTCTGATCTGGCGCGTGGGTACTTCGATAACGCGCTGGGCAAAAGCAACATTTTCATAGACATTTCTGTCGCGAAGCAGCCTGAAATCCTGGAACACGACTCCCACGTTTCTTCTGAACTTAGCCACCTTGCGCCTCCGAAGCCGTGAAAGATCATAATTGTTCACTATGATGCGGCCACTGGTAGGCGTAAGTTCACGGAGCAGAAGTTTGATAAGTGTCGATTTGCCGGAACCGCTGTCTCCGACAATGAAAACAAATTCCCCCTTGTTGATGTGCAGGCTCACATCGTTCAGAGCCGGTACACCCGTGGAGTACGATTTGCTTACAGACTCCATTGTTATCATTGTTTACTCCCCTTCCTTGGAAGACGGGATCCCGTTAACCCCTGTCTTCATTTTCCATGTAGCGCATGTATTTTACAACCATGAGAGCGATCTTGAAAGTGATCGCATCCTCAAACACGCGAAGATCGAGTCCAGTTGTTTTCTGAAGCTTGTCAAGCCGGTACACGAGCGTGTTGCGGTGTATGTACAGCTGCCGGCTGGTCTCGGATACGTTGAGACTGTTCTCAAAAAACTTGTTGATCGTCATGAGTGTCTCTTCGTCAAATTCATCCGGACTCCTGCCGTCAAATATCTCCCTGATGAACATCTTGCAAAGCGGTATGGGAAGCTGGTAGATAAGTCGTCCTATACCGAGGGAGCTGTACGCGATTATATTCCTGTCGTCAAAGAATATCCGTCCGACATCGAGTGCCATTCTCGCTTCCTTGTACGACCTCGATACTTCTCTTATCTCTCCCACGATGGTTCCGTATGAAACGTGGCAGGATGTACCGGTCTGTTTATTAACCGTCTCAAGCAGCTGGTTTGCGGCTTTGTCAACATCCTCATATGTTTCATTGGCTGCAAGTTCCCTTACTATTATTATGCCCTTTTCATCAACGGCAGTTATAAAATCTTTTGTGCGTGATTTGAAAAAGGTACGTATGCTTTCAAGAACATTTACTTCCTTCGCCGAAGGTGTCTCCGCTATAAGGACGATCCTTCTGGCTTCCGCGTCTATGCGAAGCTTTTGCGACCTGGTATATATATCCACGAGAAGCAGATTGTCAAGAATCAGGTTCTTTATGAAGTTGTCCTTGTCAAAGCGTTCTTTGTATGCTATCAGCAGATTCTGGATCTGAAATGCCGCTATCTTGCCCACGGTATACGAATCCTCGGTTGCCGACTGTGCCACAAGAATATACTCTATCTGTAGTTCGTCATATACTTTAAAAAACTGATATCCCGAAATCTCCTGGCTGTCCGCCGGAGACTGCGTGAAGCTGGCTGCCGCCTCATGATAATTGATCGTCTCCTTGAATGTAGATGCCAATACTTTTCCATCGACATCTATAACGGCAAGCTCGACCCTGGTGATCCCCTTCAGCCCCTCGATGGTGCTCTGCAGTATCTGATTCGAAATCATACCATTCTCCTTTATTTAAGCCTGATAACCCCGACAGGCATTATATCGATTATTCTAATACATATTGCCAAAAAAGAAAAGAATTTTTGTAACTATTTCACAAAACTATCTTTCAACGGCTTTGTAGAATCCGCACCTGTATCTGTCGAATTCAAAATCAGCCATTTTTTGAAGTTCCAATCCGTTATCTTTCAGCGTTTCCTCATCCTCTTCGGACAGCTCGTATCCGTCCATTACCGATATCCACAGACCGGTCTTTGACTCCTTCGAAGCTTCGATCGCTCTTTCAAGGGGATAGACATACGAAAGATCCGGGGTCTTACTGTCGACAAACGTATAGAACGGGATACAGTTCTGCATCTCCTCGTGACCGCCTATATCAAAGAAGATGTCACCCTCCCCGATATTGTCGCGAAGGAACAGTATCTCATCATCCGCATTTTCGGCGTATTCCGTCCTATACATAAGAATGTAAGAACATACACCTATTATGAGCACCGTCACGGCTGCCGCGGCAAAGATCCTGTCCGAACTTCCGAGGATAACCGAAACGCACAGCCACAAAAGCCCGGTTGAAAAGAACAGATACCTGTCCACAAATATATTTGCACTCATAAGCTTGCTTATCACGGTTCCGAAGATCAGCACACCGTAATAAACACTGAAACAGCATAACGCAAAAAGCATATCAGCCGGCTTTTCTTTATCGATAAAGATCTTTTTTATAACAACGGCAAATGCGGCAGCCGGCAGAAGGACACATAAAACCGATGCCGGCGTAAATCCCACCGTATAAGGATACAATGCATACTGTACAAACAGTGGCAGGTCAACATCGGGCATCGAAAAATAACCGCTGACTCTTGAAATCTGCGCGATAGTTACTATAAGGCAGGGCAGGTAGGCAACAAATGTTCCAAGAAGGCACCAAAGCCAGCTCCTGATACCGGTACGGTCTGAAAACACAAAGTAGACAAGAAGCCAGAAATAAACAAAGGCAACCGTTACAAACGCAAAATGGTGAGAATAACCGGCAAGCACGGAAAAACATGTGAAGAATATCCAGTTTTTCCGGGAGGGACTGCATATAACCTCATATGCAAAAATGCCTGAAGCTGTGGCAAAGAAAAAACCGAGACTGTACATCCTTATCTCCACACCGTAATACAGCATCAGCGGCATGAAGGTAATGCACATCATGAAAATGAGAGAGGTCCTGAACCCGAAACGCTTCCTTACCGTTGTCGCCCCAAGCAGGAGCGTCAGTATCATCGGGATCGCGGAAGTGATCTTCATAACCGGTATGCTGTACCCGAACACGGTAGTCGCGATCCACAGTATGATATTGTAAAGCGGCGGAAGGGTATCGGCCATCGAACGGGCAATAACCCCTTTGAATCCCGTATGCACAAGAGAGGCCGTAAAGGCTTCATCCATCCATACATTGTTGTTCCATACAAGCGAGATATAGACTGCGGCAAGCAGAAGAAATGCTGCCATTATAATTTTCTTTTCGTTATTATCCGATATTTTTATCATAAATGTTGTATTATTCATCTAATGTGATATAATATAACTATCTTTACGGAAAGGAGCATGTAACTATGGAATTAAGTATTGATGCTATACCCTACATTTCGATGGCCATGGCACACGAAAACGTTATGTCGGCAGTCGGTACAAGCATGCTCGAATCTACACTGGATCTGGCAACCACGCAGATCGGTGATCTGACCAAAGCAATGGAATTGTCCGTCAATCCGGCGGTAGGAGCAAACTTTGATGTAGCGGTCTGAAAGGACCGCTCTTTTTTTATTTCATCGCCGAGTCTATACATCTGAATCCGAATACGAAATTCGCAACTCCCGAACCATCAACGATCTTGGCGTAACATGCCTGAAAATGAGAAAGGCTTCCGTCAGGATTGATCCTGATATAGTTTACGATGTACAGATCATCCTCTCCGGCATTTTTCTCAAGCGTTTCATAACCCGTCTCACGCATCAGACGCTCGAAATCTTCGGGTCTTGCAAATTCACCGAAATACTTCTGCATAGAAAAATGATAATCAACCAACGTATTACCTATACGGACAGGCTCGCCGTTTTCGGATTCGCTGCCGTTATTCCGGATCAGGGATATCTTCCGGCTCTTTCCGTCAAGAAACCATACAGACATATATTCACGCGAAAGACCGTCCAGCAGGATCATCTGCCTGTCACTTTCTGCCTTGACCTCAAGCTGTTTACGGTATTGGTCATCAATGTTTTCAAAACAGTAGAGGAGTTTTTTACCGTCTTCAACAGGCACGATCTTCAGCCGGTAATACACCATCTTGTCACCATGAACCGCCCTGTATATAAACCTCAGCGTATTTTCTTTCTTCAGCCTGTCAAGCACATATTCCTTGTCGGAAAACTGCATCAGTGCAGGCGCATCATCCCTGTATACCATATCGTTTACATACATTTTCATGATCTCACGAAATACCGGATGTTCTTTCAGACGCTCCTCATATCGTATGGAATAATCGTCAAGACGTATCACATATGTCCGATCATCGGTTGTATCCATATATACTATTGAAGTATAACTCTCTGCGATCGCAAAGAAAGCCTCATACAGCAGTTTAACCCCGTCCTGATCTATCATACCGTTCTCTCCTTTTATCCCCGCCTTCAGTCATCCGAGCGTAAAGCCGGCAAACTGCAGGTGTCCTTCTCCCGAAAATGTAAAATACAAACTGTTTATACCGTCGGGTATGCTGACAGACCCTTCTGTATCGTGCCATACATTGGCATATTCGATCGGAAAACTACCGAGAAGCGGTCCGTCCCACTTCGTACGGACTTCAAGTCTTCCGGTGGCATATCCCTTAGTCTTCACACGGATGACTTTTGCATCTTTGCAGTCAAAGTACTTAAATCCGGCAGACGCCGTATCTCTCATGTTGCATACATATCCAAGCTCCTCATCGCCGTCACGTCCTTCCTGCGTGATCTTGGGAAATCTGTCATCCATCCAGCCGCACCAGGGAACGGACAGTTCCTCTACGGAGGTGAAAAGATTACATGCGAGATATGCGGGATAATACCCCTTAACCGTAAACGGCACACTGCCGCACGATGTCAGTTCGGACTGCTTAAAACGGATATCATCGGCCGGGATCAGCTTTTCAAAACACCCCTGCCGGCTGTAATTTGTTCCGTTGGTATGTCTGTGGTAGAAGATATACCACTGTCCGTTTAATTCTATCATGCTCCCGTGATTGTTCGCGCAGTAACAGCCGGGCATATCGGCTCTTTTGTACGTATCTATCCCGATATCACCGTTATCCACCAATACTCCACGGTATACGAAATCTCTATCCGGGCTGCTGCTCGTTGCATAACACAGTTCTCTGCACACCTGTGAAGAATATATAAAGTAGTATAAACCGTTCTTTTTTCTTATCGACGGCGCTTCAAAAAACGCATGCCCCTCATACTGTGTGCCGATGCTGTTATGAGTAGCCGGGGCAACGAAAACGGGATCTTTTATGACCGTTAGCATGTCGGGACCCAAAACCGTGCACATCGCTCCGTGCCTTGCGGTATCGTCGATCGGACAATATCCCGTGTACATATATGTTTTATCATTCTCCGTAATGACGCCGGGATCAAACTGAGGCTCATCCCCTTCTCTTTCACCGAGAAGCGTACCGTCCTCATAGTGAACATTGCCGATAAACCTGTAGCGTCCGGCAGGCTCGTCGCACACAGCCACGGAGACCACCGCACTGTTTGACAGGACATAATACAGATAGTATCTGCCGTCCGGTCCGACAGTCACATCCGGAGCGTACAGGTTGCCTTGCAGGTCCGTATTTGCGGGATCGTCTGATTTTTTATATATAACCCCTTCATAGCGCCATGAGCCGAGATCATTAATATCTGCCGACCAGCACACGTAATCACCCATGCAGTACACATCGCCGTTAAACCTGTCATGGGAACCGTACACATACAGCCTGTCACCGAATACATAAGGCTCTCCGTCCGGAATATATTCCCAGGATGGAAGGTAAGGATTTGTTATCTGTTTTAAAGTATCCATAAGCATTATTATACCTGATTTTTGACCAACGACAACACGGGATTGAGCCCGAACATTATAAACAGTATAAACAGTATGGCAATAACGCAGGGAAAAGTCAGCCACCGCTTCTTTTCATAAGCCGCGCAGAGTATCCTGCGAAGTCTGTCATGTCCCATTTCATGCTCTCCGATCCAGATAACACACGGGATCGCAAGTGCACCGCACACTATGGCCGCAGCAAGTGTAACTCCTATGAGAACATACAGGATGTCTTTGTTTATCGCAGAAGCCGCCTCGGCTGCAAAGTCCGCCCCGTTGCCGAGGGCGCGGGACGCCGCCGCTGATGCGAACAAAAACGAAAGATTGGCTCCGTTGATACAGGCATGGATTATCATGGACGGATAAATGCTTCCGGCAGCATCATTGATCAGCGCCAATATGAATCCGAGCACAAAGGTATACGCTGCCTGATTGACATTCATGTGTGCAAGACCGAAAAACAGCGCGGAGATAAATGCGGCTCGCAGGGGACCCGTATATACACCGTAGCGGTTGTTAAAAACACCCCTGAAAACAAACTCCTCGCAAATCGGCCCATATAAGGCGCCAAGAAGCATAACAGCCAGATTCGATCCTTCAAGGAGTGAATCTGACATCCTGAGCATGGTGTTATCGACAAACAACTGGGAAAGGGCGTTTACAAACGAAGCAACGGGAGTGACAAGAACCGCCAGAAGTATGCACATAAAGAAAGTTCCAGCCTTTATGGGCCGAAACCCCAGATCCTCCCGAAAGTTCAGATTGCCCGCGAGGATATATATAAGTGAAGGGACAAGCATCGACAGCTCCGACACGATAAGATTCATCTCAATACTGAGCCCGATCCCCTTCTGCGCCAAAACAGACTGCGCGAGGGCAGTGAGCACATGAAGGATGACCGATATAAGGAACAGCCACCCCAAAGAGCTAAGTTCTCTTTCGTTTCTGTCATATATACTGCTTTGGTCAATGCTGTCAGTCATCTCAGCTCCCGGCTTTGAAAGATATGATCCACGGTGCGGGCTGTACGTCAACATTATGCCTGCTCGTAACCTTGGAGACACAGACCTGTATTATCTCGGGATCGTATGTGCAGAACTTTTTACACCTTTCGATCATGGAAGCCGCAAGAACAAAATCAAGGGTATAGATCACAAATTCCATGTTCGGGTTAAGAGCAAGAAGGCAGTCCATCTCCTGTTCCATTGAAGCGCTGGCAACCAGCATGGTCACATCAGGGACAGGAAGGTCTTTCATTGTTTCATTGTCTATATGGTCAATGATCGTAACATTATTGAGTCCGAACTGTTCAACATTCTCCTCAAGAGCGTTTCGGTCATTTCCGTTATACTCGACCGCTATTATCGTTCCCTCTCCGTTGATAAGTCCGGCTTCAACAACTATGGACTCGGCCGAGACCGCGCAGATGTTCTTGCCTTCTTCGATCTGCATTTTGGACAGGATTATCGACCGGATCTCGCTTCCGACATATTTGACGCTGCCTTTTGCGAGAGTCTTGTTGTCGATGCCGAACCGCATAGTCGCCCTGGCGTTAGGATTCAGTATGATCATACCGGCAGAGGCATTTATTCCCCTGTCAATCATATGACTGACCGGATCTTCCTTGATGGGACCGCTCGGTTCGCTCCCCTCGTTATATATGACTTTGCAGTCACCGAGCCCGGCATTGTACATTCTGTAAAATATGTCGGGATGGCCGGCTTCCGTGAACACCAGAACACACCTGTGCACTTCGCAGGTGGGGATCAGGTTTTTATTCTTCTTTGTTATATCAAGTATCTTCACATGCTCCAGATCTATGTCCGTGTTGTCGGAAAAATACCGAAGCCAGGCGATGATGTGCTGGTTGTTGAACATTGTGCCGTCCATTAAAACACCTCCTTATAACGGATAAGTCTCTAAATTATCTGTTGCACCTGTACAGAAGATCTTCCCATCTTCTGTCCACTTCCTCCTGAAAGGCTGCGATCAGTTCCTCATTTCCCGGTTTGAACAGATGGGCAAATCTGCCCTGTTCCCTCAGAAAATCCTCAATGGGAAGTTTCTTTTTGGGCTCGTATGTCAGTCTCCAGTTGCCGTGATCGACCTCAAACATAGGCCAGTAGCATGTATCTATGGCGAGCTGGCATATCTTCATTATTTCGGATGTTTCATATCTCCATCCTCTGGGACACGGCGCGAGCATATTAAGAAATGCCGCTCCCTCCGTATAGATCGCTTTTTCCGATTTTGTATGAATATCCCTGAAATCCTTTGTGAATGTGGTCTGCGCCACATAGGGAACGTGATGTTCGGCTATGATCGCGGATAGGTCCTTTCTTGTCTGAACCTTGCCGTTGCTGACTTTTCCGACAGGTGTCGTGGTTGTGTCGGCAAACTGCGGAGTGGCGGACGATCTCTGTATCCCGGTGTTCATATATGCACCGTTGTCGTAACAGACATAGACCATATCGTGTCCCCTCTCCATCGCACCGGAAAGTGACTGAAATCCGATATCATATGTTCCCCCGTCGCCGCCGAAAGTGATGAACTTAAATTTTGCACTCTCGGGAAGGCGTCCTCTTTTTTGAAGTGCCCTGTATGCTGTCTCGACTCCGGACAGCGTCGCTCCGGCATTCTCAAATGCATTGTGGATGTAACTGTCCTCCCATGCGGTGTACGGATACATAAAAGATGACACCTCAAGACATCCGGTAGCATTTCCTATAACCGCCATGTCACCCTCATGAAGCGCACGAAGCACCGCTCTGATACCTATCGTGGCTCCGCAGCCGGCACACATACGATGTCCGGGGGAAAGCCTTTCAGGTTTACTCATCAGTTCTTTCAGATTGTATCCTGCCATGTTATCTTTCCTCTCTTGTCCGAAGCCCTACATAGGTGTGCTGTTTTATCTGTTTACCTTTATCTGCCACATCCGAAAGTTCCTTATATATATCCTTTGCGGTCTCGACCGTAAAATCGCGCCCTGCAAGGCCGTATATGTAACTGATGGCAGGGATGTAAACTTTTGATGTGTAAAGCGCTGCCATAACCTCGCTTGCCAGAGGACCGCCATGTCCGTTATAGCTCTCGCATCTGTCCATGATCGCTACGGCTTTGCAACCCTTGAGTGCATTTGCTATCTCTTCGGCAGGGAACGGTCTGAAAACTCGGAGCTTTAATACTCCTGCTTTTATCCCGGCTTCGCGAAGTTCATCCGCTGCCTGTTTGGATGTTCCTGCAGCCGATCCCATGATCAGCAGTATATAATCCGCATCTTCCGTTCTGTATTCCTCGAACAGACCGAATCCTCTGTTAAATCTGCTGCGGAACTTTTCGGCGATCTCAAGGATAACCTCCTTGGACCTTATCATCGCCTGTTCCTGATTGAACTTGGCTTCCATGGAGTAATCGGATACGGCATAGGGACCGACTGCCACGGGTTTTCCGGGATTGAGAAGGAATTCTTCGGGATGATATTCCCCGACAAATTCCCTGACGTCGGCGTCCTCTTCAAGCAGGATGTTCTCTACCGCATGGCTTGTGATAAATCCGTCCTGACATACCATTACCGGAAGATGTACCCGGGGATCCTCGGCGATCGGAAATGCCTGGATGAAATTATCGTATGCCTCCTGATTATTCTCGGCATATATCTGTATCCAGCCCGTATCCCTGGCTCCCATGCTGTCCGAGTGATCGCAGTTGATGTTGATCGGACCTGAAAGAGTCCTGTTCACCAGAGCAAGTACAAGCGGCAACCTGTTTGAAGCAGCGACCAGAAGTTCCTCCCACATAAACGCTAGTCCGCAGGATGACGTTGCTGTCATGCTCCTTGCACCTGCGGCCTCGGCGCCGACCGTGGCACTCATGGAAGAATGCTCGGACTCTACCGGGATAAATTCCGTATCCATTTCTCCGTTTGCTATATAGGTCGATACCATCTGGGGTATCTCGGTTGACGGTGTTATGGGAAACGCCGGCATAACATCAGGATTCACCTGACGTATCGCATATGCTACCGCTTCATTTCCCGACATTCTATCTTTTCTTGACATCACATGCCCCCTGTTCCATCAGTTCATTCTGTCATCGTGATCGCACCAAAAGGACACGCTTTCTCGCATATACCGCACCCCTTGCAGTGATCAAAGTCAAAATCGTCTCTTTTGCCGTCTGAAACCGGAATGCATCCGTCCGGGCAGACCGGGGCGCAAAGCAGACACTGTTTGCATTTTTCCCTGTCAAACACGGGGGTGGATGTTCTCCACTCTCCGGTCTTAAATGCCTTCGAAGTTCCTCCGGCAAATATCATAAGGCCTTCTGTAAGGTCCTCGCACGGAGACTGTCCGTTAATCTTACTTACATCTGTTCTCATCTTTTCCCTTCCTTAGATATAAAAGAGCCCTGCCCGTTAATCCAGTTGCGGCTCGAGTGCTTTAAAGGTCTGCGTAAGAGCCGTCATGTTGCCGTCGATGACCTCGGGTTTTTTTGCAAATTTATGCTCATATGATGCCCGCATTTCTTTAATAAAAGCATCCTTTTCCATGACTTTTGATACGGCGACCGCCGCTGCAAGCATCGGAGAGTTGGGAAAATACCTGCCGAGCGCGTTCACGGATATAGTCCTTGCATCAACGGTATAAACCTTTCCTTTATAACCTTTGAGAAGAGGTTTGATATCCGAAGGCGATTTATCCGTATTGACGATGATCGCCCCTTCTTCCGAAAGTCCCGCCGTAACATCAACCGAGTTCAGAAGGGTCTCATCCACTACAACTACAAGATCGGGATTGTATATGTTCGAATGAACACGTATCTGAGTATCGCTTATCCTGTTAAACGCCGTTATGGGTGCACCCATCCTTTCCGGTCCGTATTCCGGAAAACCCTGTACATATGCCCCCGTCTTAAAACATACATCGGCAAGAAGAAGTGCCGCTGTTTTGGCTCCCTGTCCTCCTCTGCCATGCCATCTGATTTCAATATTACTGTTTCCCATGACCTTTCCTTTTTTATGCTTATTTTGCTCTCCGGCTCTTGCGGACAAACGCAATGTCGTATACTATAGAATACAAATCGCCGGTCACATTCTATATATATTAACAGAATCGGCCGGCACTCTCAATACCAACTGATATATACAAAGAAAACGGAGATCTGCAAATGGATATGAATTCTTTACCCGACGACAAAAGACTTGAGGAAATATACGGCTGTGACCCCGGGGTCATCTCGTATCAGAAAAACAGGATAACATCAGCTGTCAGGCGATTCGAGGAAATCTTTCCGTCCGCAAAAGAGTATCATGTATTTTCTGCCGCGGGACGCTCGGAGATAGGAGGAAATCATACGGATCACCAGCGCGGCCACGTTCTCGCCGCATCCCTGAATGTAGATTCGCTTGCCATCGCATCGACTGTTCCCGAAAATGTCATTACCGTTCATTCCGAAGGTTATGACACTTTCAAGATAGATCTTTCGACTCTTGACGTTTTAGAAGAGGAAATGGGAACAACCGCTTCGCTTATACGCGGTGTGGCTGCCGGCTTTGCAAAAAAAGGACTGACAGTCGGAGGATTTAATGCATATGTAACAAGTGACGTCCTCGGAGGGTCCGGACTGTCCTCATCGGCATCTTTCGAATCCCTTATCGGCATCATCCTTTCCGGACTGTATAACGGGGAAAGAGTATCAACCGTCGACATCGCCAAGATCGGGCAGTATGCCGAAAATCATTACCTCGGAAAACCATGCGGACTTATGGATCAGATGGCCTGCAGTGTAGGCGGATTCGTTCACATTGATTTCGCATCATCCGGTAACGAAGACCCGTTCTTTGACAGTTCATATCCGAAGATCGAGAAGATCGATTTTGACCCCGGTGATTACGGTTATACACTCGTTATCACCGACACCAAGGCAAGTCATGCCAATCTCACCGACGATTACGCAGCCATCCCCGAAGAGATGAGATCGGTGGCAGGATTTTTCGGAAAGGAAGTTCTCTCGGAAGTTGATGAAGAGGAGTTTGTTCGCAGGATACCGGAAATAAGAAAAGTTACCGGCGACAGAGCATGTGTACGAGCCATACACTTCTTCGGAGAGAATGCAAGAGTACAGGAAGAAGCCAAATGCCTCATCCAAAACGACTTCGACAGATTCCTGAGACGTTTCGGAGCATCAGCAAGATCGTCTTTTGAATATCTTCAGAACATCTACAGTGTCAAAGACCCCAGGCAGCAGGGTATGGCCATTGCCCTTGCAATAAGCGAACAGGTTCTCAGAACTCCTCTCAAGGGCACGGCAAGAGTCCACGGCGGCGGATTTGCGGGAACGATCCAGACATTTGTCCGCACCGAATATGCAGATGAGTATATCCGTGCAATGGACGATCTTCTCGGAGAAGGAGCATCCAAAAAATACAGGATCAGAAAATACGGCTGCGTTCAGATAGTCTGAGAAGCGATCACGTTAATAAATCGTTCAAATGCTTCCATGCCGTCCTGCGTCTGTTTGTAGACCCCGGCATTTTCAAGGACATGGGCAAACACTGTCCCTGTCTCCTGCCTGATATACCGTGATATTGCCGACTCATCCTGCCGGCTCTGCGTCCTCAATCCGTCTATATCCCTCTGCAGTATTTCTTTTATCCACTCTGCATGGATGCGAAGCTTTTCGTCTGCCTCAAGTCCTTCACATATGTGACTGACAGCCTGATCCGCATCCTCTTCGATGTGGTCTTTTATGAGCTTTTCTATATTTCCAAGTTCATCCGAAAGTCTTGCGGGAAGTATAGCCATTCCCATTACCTCGATAAGTCCTATGTTCTCTTTCTTGATGTGATGATATTCGCTGTGAGGATGATATACTCCAAGAGGGTGTTCCTCTGTCGTGATATTGTTACGAAGAACAAGATCCATTTCGTACAGATCCCCTCTCATCCTGGCGATCGGCGTGATAGTATTATGCGGCACCTTTTCACCATCTTCATATGTCCATGCAAAGATAAACGATTTCTCGTCAGTGTAATTTCTCCACTTTTCAAGTATCATCGTACAGCATTTTACAAGCTTCGCCATATCGCTGCTCCTTAACCTGATAGTGGAAAGAGGCCATTTTATGATACCCGCTTTGATATTCTCATATCCTTCTATCGTAAAGGTTTTCATATAGTCCGCCCTGACCATCGGAAACTCATAGCTTCCGCCCTGAAAATGGTCGTGGGTAAGTATGGATCCGCCTACTATGGGAAGATCGGCATTTGAGCCTATCGTATAGTGAGGAAATGCCTGGATAAAATCGAGCAGTTTTGCAAAAGCATCCTCATCGATCTTCATGGGAGTGTGTTCTTCATTAAAAACGATACAGTGCTCATTGTAGTAAACATAAGGACTGTACTGGAGATAATAAGACTGTCCGCACAGCTTTATCGGAATGATCCGGTGGTTTTGTCTTGCCGGATGAGTGTAAGTTCCGGAATAGCCTTCATTCTCGCGGCACAGCAGACAAAGAGGATATCCCGACTTGGGAGCATTTAATGCATTTGCTATGTCTTTCGGATCTTTTTCGGGCTTTGAGAGATTGATCGTGATATCTATATCCCCGAAAGAGGATTCGGCTACCCATTTTATGTCTTTTGCGATACGGTCCTTTCTGATGTAATTAGTGGCGATCGACAGATCATAATAATAATCGGTGGCAGCCTTTGCGGACTCTTTGTATCTGCTCATGAAATCCCTTCGTATCTCGGAAGGAGGCGGCGTTATAAGGCCCATTATCTTAGTATCAAAAAGGTCCCTTCCGTTCACGGTGTCGTTTTTTAAAATGCCCTTATCTTTTGCATATGCGATCATATCCTCCAGTATGAGATGGAGTTCTCTTTTATCACCGGCCCTATGAGACGGCTTGTACTCGGGCTCCTCGAAAAGCTCAAGCAGTCTGTTGATACAGAAGATCCTGTCGTCCTCAATTATCAAACCGCTGTCCGTGCCATATGTCACAAGTTCATCTATCAGATCGCTGATGCCGGTCGAATCGCTAACCATAGTTTATCTCCTTGTCAAAGTGTTATCGGGCTGATTTTACATTTGTTCATTATATCACTATTTTACTCTTATATGTTATACTGTATGAGTTATGGAACAGCTTAGTTTATTTACGGATACTCCGTCACAATTTAAGAGTTCGCCTCTGGCAAGCAGGCTTCGTCCGGAAACACTTGACGAATATGTGGGACAGACTCACCTTGTCGGGAAGGGAATGATCCTTCGCCAGCTTATCGAAAAGGATCAGATATCCTCAATGATATTCTGGGGGCCTCCGGGAGTAGGCAAGACTACTCTCGCCAGGATCATCGCCAGCAGCACAAATGCTCATTTTGTCGAGTTTTCAGCTGTGACAAGCGGGATCAAAGAGGTCAGGGAAGTCATGAAGGAAGCCGAAGATAATCGCCGTTGCGGTATCCGGACGCTTCTATTTACCGACGAGATACATCGTTTTAACAAAGCCCAGCAGGATGCATTTCTGCCCTTTGTGGAAAAGGGGAGCATCATTTTGGTCGGGGCTACCACGGAGAACCCGTCTTTTGAGATCAATTCCGCTCTGCTGTCGCGCTGCAAGGTATTCATACTTAAAGCCCTTACGGAGAATGATCTCTATGATCTTCTAAAGAATGCTCTTTCATCACCGAAGGGTTTCGGAAATCTTCAGATCGATATTTCCGAAGATCATCTGCGCTCCATAGCCGCTTTTTCCAACGGCGATGCCAGATGTGCTCTTAATACTCTCGAGATGGTAGTAAATAACAGTACCATGAATTCAGAAGGCACCGTCGAGGTTACGGATGAAACCGTTTCCCAGTGTATGGACCGCCGATCGCTTCTGTACGACAAAAACGGCGAGGAACATTATAATCTTATATCCGCCCTTCACAAATCAATGCGCAATTCAGACCCGGATGCAGCGGTATACTGGATGTGCAGGATGATAGACGGTGGTGAGGACCCGCTGTATATAGCAAGAAGGATGGTAAGATTTGCAAGCGAAGACGTAGGACTGGCAGATTCAAATGCTCTTGCGGTAGCTGTAAATGCCTATCAGGCATGTCATTTTCTCGGACTTCCCGAGTGTAATGTGCATCTTGCGCATGCCGCCGTATATCTCTCCATGGCTCCCAAATCAAACGCTTTGGAACGAGCATGTATAGAAGCCGCGGAAGACATCAGGAATTCTCCCGCAGAGCCCGTTCCCCTTCACATCAGAAACGCTCCGACAAGCCTGATGAAAGAAGCCGGATACGGAAAGGGATATATATATGCCCACGATACGGAAGAGAAGATCACAAAAATGCAGTGCCTTCCGGACGCGCTCAAAGACAGGCAGTATTATGATCCGGGTACGCTCGGCGACGAAGCCGCCATCAAAGAACGGCTTGATGAGATACGCAAATGGAGAGCAGGCGAGTAAGCACATTACAAAGAGCTCACTTGTCATATATCCGATCAGATGATAAAATATGTTCGTTCAAATGCAGGGTTAGTACATCGGTAGTACATCGGCTTCCCAAGCCGAGGAGGCGGGTTCGATTCCCGTACCCTGCTTCTTTTTATGCAGTAAAATCAGGGGTTTGCGGTCATTCGATTTGACTTACAATGACTGACAGATATGCT
>JAILIS010000046.1 GCA_024695145.1 Lachnospiraceae bacterium | reverse complement strand
GATGAAATCAAGCATCTCATAATTAATTTGATTACTCGGTATGGATGTCTTATTTCTAAACGGTCTTGGCGGAATAATTTTATGTACGGGATTCTTTTCAATGAGATCAGAAGAGTAGTAGTAGTTAAAGAAAGCGGAGAGAGAGCTGTACCGGCGTGCGAGGCCTGCAAGTGACATCTCCTTTCTCACTCCGTTTTTTACGTATGTACGGCAATATTCCAGATAATCCTCTATAATCTGTGGCGTAATGCGTTCCAAATCGCTCAGATTCATACTCTTAACAGTGAAATCAATCGATTCGAGGAATTCAAAGAACGATTTAAGATCCAAAGCATAGCCGTAAAGCGATCTTGGAGTTTTCAGATACATATTGTAGTTGAAATATCTGCTTGCAAATCCGGGGAAATGATCTTTGACGATCTGCTTTACCTTTTCGATTGTCCTTTGGTCATCATCTGATCTGTTCATATAACTATGAGGTAGAGGTAGAGCCCTGGTTTACGAGAGCCCTGGTTTAACAGAGAGCCCTGGTTTACATAACTAACTATTCGCGAAAGACAACTTTAACGAAGAGATGCTTATGTAAACCACAGATCATTTTCCGGATAATTCATCGGAATCAAGCATGACCGTGAATGGACCGTCATTTATGAGTGAAACCTGCATATCAGCACCGAAACGGCCGCATTTGACATCAATGCCGTATGTGTTTTTCAGCGATGAAAGAACATATTCATACAGTTTTTCGGCATGATCGGGATTTCCGGCTTTGATGAAGGATGGCCGGTTTCCTTTGCGGCAGTCGGCATACAGAGTGAACTGCGATATAACAAGCATTGATCCTTGTATATCATCTATGGAAAGATTTGTTTTGCCGTTTTCGTCCTCGAATATACGCAGATTGACCGCTTTTTTAACCATCATGTCAGCGGTTTCTTCCGTATCTTTATCACATACTCCGACAAATATCAGAAAACCGCGGCCTATACGACCAACGGTTTCATTATCGATATCAACGGATGCTTCTTTAACTACCTGAATAAGAAATTTCATTATTGTTCGGTCCTTTTGTCTTTTTCATTAAGAAGTGCGTCAACCGCAGCCGGATTTTCCTTGTTGGCGGAGCTGTTTTTCGCATTTGCACGCGTCTCATCTTCTTCGATCGTCTGTTTCGTAACCCGGTCGAAGGTTTTACGTACGAATCTGAATGATTTTCCGGAGTTGTTGATATCTTCCTCTTCCGGTACATAATCCGATTTGATGTAGAACTCCGTATTTACCGGCATATGCTTGATCTCGAGCCTTGTATTGATAAGTGTTTTGAATGCTGCGTATATTACGGCAAATACGGGTACACCTATGAACATGCCGACCACACCGAACATTCCGGAGAAAACGGTGATCGAGAAAATGACCCAGAAACTGTTAAGTCCGGTTGAATTGCCGAGTATCTTGGGACCTAAGATATTACCGTCAAACTGTTGCAGGATCAGAATGAAAATGATAAAGATCAGACATTTTTTCGGATTTACCATCAATATGATAAATGCACTCGGAATGGCGCCGATAAAAGGCCCGAAATAAGGGATGACGTTCGTGACACCTACGACCACCGCGATCAGCAGAGCATACGGCATATTCATGATGATCATTCCGATATAACACAGGATCCCGATTATTATCGAATCTATGACCTTTCCCGATATAAAACCACCGAATATCTTGTCAGAATAACGCAAGTTATTTATAAAATTGTTTGCTCTCTCCTGCTTGAGAAATGCATATAATACTTTTTTGGCCTGCCCGCAGAACTTCTCCTTGTCAATGAGAAGATACATTGATATTATGATGCCTATTATAAAATTGAGTACACTCTTGAAAACTGCCACGATACTTCCGAGAACACTCGAAGAAGTTTTGCTTAAAAGTGTCTCTATATATGGAAGGACTTTCTCATAAAAGACCTTGGACATATCAATATTTGACTGGGTCACAAATCCATCGAGCCAGGGATAGGTGGCAAGAAAAGTCGAATAATAATCGTTGAAATTAAGGAAGTAAGTCGATATACGCTTAGTCAGGCTCTGAATATTGGAGATCAGCTGAGGGATGAGCATAATGACGAGAGCATATATCAATGAAACCCCCAAAACCATTGTCAGCACTGCACTGATAAACCTGATAACAATAGCTTCTTTTGAGTATTTATGATCTTTTTGACGCTTTATTATATTCCAAAGCGGATAAAATACCCTGTTTTCCAAAAATCTCATTATGGGATTGAGAATATAGGCTATGATAAGTCCGGATATTATGGGCGTCAGCATCGAAAAGAAGCTGCCGATAAGCGCGGAGAGCTTATCGGAATGGAAAAGGATATAATAGAAAAATATCCCCCCGCATACGATAAGCAGTCCGTTTATACCGAACTTAAAGTAGAAATTGTTATTTTTGTTACGATTATCAGTCATTTTTCAGAGTCTTTTCATAATCCATTACAAACTGATACAGCAGTTCAACAGTTCCGTCCCTGCCCAGCACGGTAGAGTCGACACACAGGTCATAGGTCTCCGCTTTTCCCCATTTTTTCGTGGAATAATAATTGTAATAGCTGGCTCGTTGCTTGTCTTTCTTGAGGATCATATCCTTTGCGTCTTTTTCGGACACATCGTACTTTGTCATCACACGTTCGATACGCTTCTGCAGATCTCCGTAAATAAAGAGGTTCAGGACATTTTCATAGTCGGCAAGAGCATAATCGGCACATCTGCCCACGATCACGCAAGGACCTTCTTCGGCAATCTTTTTGATGGTATCAAACTGAGCCAGGAACACTTTGTGGGATAACGGCATGTCAACGTAATTGGAATTGGTGATCCCAAACGAATACGTATCCATAACCAGATTGTACAGAAAGCTGTTTGTGGGCCGTTCGTCATTGTGTTCGAGTATCTCGGGACACAATCCCGATTCTTTTGCGGCACGCTTTATCAGCTCCTTGTCGTAGCAATTGATGGAAAGCTTTTCGGCAAGTTTCTGTCCGATCTCGTGTCCGCCTGTTCCGAACTGTCTGCCTACAGTGATAATGGTTTGCATGATCGCAGGACTCCTATTTACATCAGTTGTTGATCAGCTTGTCTTCTTCGTTGTTCCAGGAGTAAAGCTTACGTACTTCCTCTCCTACCTTTTCAGAAGGATGCTCGGAAGCTTTCTTCCTCATGGCGTTAAAGTGAACTTTTCTGCCGGCGGGTGACATGTCAAGAAGGAATTCCTTGGCAAAGGATCCGTCCTGGATATTGGCAAGGATCTGTTTCATTGCCTTTCTGGTCTCATCTGTGATGATCTTGGGACCTGTAATATAGTCACCGTATTCAGCTGTGTTGGAGATCGAGTATCTCATTCCGGCAAATCCCGACTGATAGATCAGATCAACGATAAGCTTCATCTCATGTATACATTCGAAATATGCATTTCTCTCATCATAACCTGCTTCAACGAGCGTCTCGAATCCGGCCTGCATCAGTGCGCATACTCCGCCGCATAGAACCGCCTGCTCACCGAACAGATCTGTTTCGGTCTCGGTCCTGAAAGTTGTCTCAAGAACACCTGCGCGTGCTCCGCCGATAGCAAGTGAATATGCAAGCGCCATATCAAGTGCCTTACCGGTTGCATCCTGTTCAACGGCAACGAGACAGGGAACACCCTTTCCGGCCTGATATTCACTTCTTACTGTATGACCGGGGCCTTTGGGAGCTACCATTGTAACGTCTATATCCTTAGGAGGCTTGATGCATCCGAAGTGGATGTTGAAGCCGTGTGCAAACATAAGCATATTGCCGGCTTCGAGGTTGGGCTCTATGTCTTTTTTGTACATGTCGGCCTGAAGTTCGTCATTGATAAGGATCATGATGATATCGGCACGCTTTGCAGCTTCCGCAGCGGTAAACACTTCAAAACCCTGCTCTTCTGCTCTCTTCCAGCTCTTAGATCCTTCATACAGACCTATTATCACATTACATCCGGACTCCTTTGCATTCAATGCATGTGCATGTCCCTGGCTGCCATAACCTATAACGGCGATGGTCTTTCCTTCGAGCATTGACAGATTACAGTCTTCCTGATAAAAAATCCTTTGCATTTTTCTTTCCTCCTGAAGCCTTATTGGCTTAATCATTTAAATATATAACACCTTCGCTTCCTCTGCGAAGACCTGCTATACCTGTTCGTGCGATCTCAAGTATTTCATAATCGCTGAGCATTTCTATGAACGCGTTTATCTTGGACTGATCACCGGTCAGTTCAATGATCATTGAATCCTTTGTGATATCTATTATACTCGATCTGAACACTTCACATATGCTTATAAGCGTCTGGCGCTTGTCGTCACCGACTTTGACCTTTATGAGTACAAGTTCGCGAAATACGGAATCGTGGGTCTCCAGAACGCGTATATCCCTTACATCCACAAGCTTGCCGACCTGTTTTTCGATCTGTTCGAGAATATCCTCGTCACCGCTTGTTACGATCGTTATCCTTGTATATCTCGGATCGGCGGTTATTCCCGCGGTGATACTTTCGATATTGTAGCCGCGTCTCGAGAACAATCCGGAAATCCTCGAAAGCACACCGGAAGTATTGTCAACTATCAACTGTAAGACTCTAATCATTGCAGATAATCCTTTCAAAATATATTTACTCGGAAAGCGAGCATTTCTGGAGCGCCAGAGTGCCTGTTCTTGCGACCTCCATTATCGCCGTACCCTTCAGCATTGTAAGAAGCGCGGCCGTTCTTTCCGGAGTATCACAGATCTGTATCATCATGAGATTTCTTGACATATCAACGATCTTGGCATCCATGATCTCACAGATCTCCATGATCTCACGCCGGTTCGATCTGGTATATTTTATCTTAACCAGCATCAACTCCAGAGATATGCTCTCTTCTTCGGAAAATGTCTTGATCTTGACAACATCGATCTTTTTGTTCAGCTGTTTTTCGATCTGTTCAAGAGTACTCTTATCCCCGGAACTGACAATAGTGATACACGATGTGGAGGGGTCATCCGTCTCGCCCACAGCAAGAGAATCGATGTTAAAGCATCTTCTTGCAAACAGTCCGCTGACTTTTGCGAGCACTCCGGATCGGTTTTCAACAAGTATTGAATATAATCTTTTCATGACCTGATTATTTGACCGTGTCCAAGGGATCGAGCATGCATTCCATCAGACCGGCTCCTTTTTCTTTGAGAAATTCGTCTATCTTATCTTCCATTCCGGTGTTGTCGGTGATCCTGATAAAAGGAATGCCGTACGCCTCGGCTATGCATGCGAGGTCCGGACCGCCCGACAGAGAGACCATCGAATAGTTCGCATTGTAGGTGTTGTGCTGGTATTCACGTACAAGGCCGAGATATCCGTTATTAAAGACGATGATCTTGACCGGTATCTTGTGCTGCATCATCGTAGCCAGCTCATTCATTGACATCTGGAATGATCCGTCACCGCATACCGCAACGACCTGGAGGCGTTTGTCGGCTTTCTTGGCACCGATCGCCGCGGGCACTGAATATCCCATCGTTCCCATTCCGCCGCTTGTTAAAAATCTTCCCTTTTTGGCCTTGTAATATGAACATGACCACATCTGATTCTGGCCGACATCGGCAACATATACGGCATTATCATCCATTTTGTCGGAAAGTATACTTATGAACCCGGCGGGATCCACGTACTTCCGGCGCGGTTTCTTTCGTGAAGGCTCTTTACGTCTGTATCCGTCAAGCGTTTTTATCCATTCGGAAAAATCACATTTTGCGCTGATCCCGGCAAGATCTTCGAAGATACTCTTGATATCTCCCACTATCGGTATTGTGGGCCCTACATTCTTACCGATCTCAGCAGGATCAACATCGATATGTATGAGTACAGTGTTCTTGGCCACAAGATCAGGTGATGATATCGCTCTGTCAGCTATTCTGGCACCGATCACTATGAGCAGATCAGATTCCTTCATGGCAAGGTTCGCATAGGATCTGCCGTTATTGCCTATCATACCGTAATACAGCGGATCATCTCCGGGCAGGACACCGATCCCCATCATTGTAGATACGACAGGAATACCGTATTTATGGGAAAAATCATGCAGATTCTTCCGGGCTCCCGAGAGAATCACTCCACCGCCTGCAAGTATCACGGGTTTACGTGATTTTTCAAGCGCTTTTCCGATCTTGCCGATCTGCATCGCGTGTCCCTTGACGGTGGGCTTGTATGTACGCATATGAACGGAATCGGGATATTTGAACCCCGTAATCTGACGATTCTGTATATCAATGGGTATGTCGATCAATACAGGACCTTTTCGCCCTGTAGAAGCGATATGAAATGCCTCCTTCATTACCCGGGGTATATCGGAGACATCTTTTATCAGATAACTGTATTTTACGAAGCTTTCGCAGGCCCCCGTAACATCTGCTTCCTGGAAAACATCACTCCCGAGCAGTTTCGAATCGACCTGCCCCGTGATACATATAAGAGGTATGGAATCGGCATAAGCAGTGGCGATCCCGGTTATCAGATTGGTAGCTCCGGGGCCGCTTGTTGCCACACAGACCCCGACTTTTCCGCTTACCCTTGCATATCCGCTTGCCGCATGTGCGGCGTTTTGTTCACTTCTTACGAGTATCGTTTCAATCTTGGTTTCTAAAATGCTGTTAAAGAAGGGGCAAATCGCGACTCCCGGATACCCGAAAAGCGTTGTTACCCCTTCTTTCTCCAGGCATTTTACGATCGCATCAGCGCCAATCATAAATTACCCTGCCTTATGGATTGGATTTGTTAATCTTTATTTCTTGAAAAGCTTAGCAAGCGGTGAGATAACTGTGCTCAGATCTTTGATCGCCTTGTTCAGGGAATCGAGATCGATATCGTCTATCTTCTGGACAGTATCCTGTACGCTCTTCTCACTTGTCTCAACAAGAGAGTTAACATTATCAAGCATACCGTTAAGATCCGTAGCGGCAAGTTCCTGAGAACTCTTGTCAAGGTTCGTGACAACATCCTGGATCTCACCCATCATAGAGTTGGCCTGCTCAACAATAGTTGATGTTTCGGTTACTATTGCGGATGTCTCGCCGATGATCTTGTTGGCTTCGTCTACCATTCCTGATGCCTGATTCATCATCTCGCTTGTCTGGTTGATCATTGCAACCGTTTCATCTATAGCTTCTGATACGGTGGCAACTTCTTCATTGACAGAAACAATAAGGGTATTGGCATTTGCAACTGCGGCCTCAACCTGAGGAACAAACTTCATGCCCCAGAAAAGGACGATCAGAAGAATGATAACACAAACACATGATGTACCTATGGAAACATAACTCTGAATCTTGGCACGTTTATGTGCTTCCGCATTATCTTTCTGCATCTCAACAAGGAGTCTGGCAAGGATCTGCATATCTCCTTCTTTGACATTTGAAAGCATCGATGACACTTCCGATTCGGTAAGCTTTGACATGCTTGTGTAAGGATTTGTTTTCTCTTCGCTCATAAAAGTAACCCTCCGTAAGTTTATTTATATACAGAATGTATATCGATGTATATTGTAACACAAAGATTGAATGATGACTATATTTAAAAATGAATTTTTTCTAAACTTTTTGGCACTTGTTTATAAACATTTCAAAGTATGAAGGAGGCGGTGCGACCGTCTCTATTTCCTCGCCTGTTCTCGGGTGTATAAATCCCAGAATATGAGCATGAAGTGCCTGCCCTTTCGTATCGACCGGTGTCTTCATACCGTTACCGTAAACCGTATCCCCGGCAACGGGGTGTCCGATGGATGCCATATGGACCCTTATCTGATGCGTTCTGCCGGTTTCGAGAATACATCGTATGAGTGTAAAACCTTCAAGCTGTTTTATGACCTCATAGTGAGTGACGGCCCTCTTTGCACCTTCTGTAACAGCCATCTTTTTACGGTCGGAACGGCTGCGGCCCAAAGGCCTGTCGATGGTGCCTGAATCATCCTTTAAAGTGCCGCATACTATCGCCAGATATTCACGCTTTATCGAGTGCTGTTCCAGCTGTTTTGCGATGCTTTCGTGGGCCAGGTCGTTCTTGCATACGATCAGCGAACCCGACGTGTCCTTATCTATACGGTGAACGATACCGGGTCTCATGACCCCGTTTATACCGGAAAGACTGCCTTTACAATGGTACATGAGCGCGTTTACGAGAGTGTGATCGTAGTGCCCCGGGGCCGGATGGACAACCATACCTTTTTCCTTGTTAACAACAAGTACATCATCATCTTCGTACAGGATATCAAGGGGGATGTCTTCGGGGAGGATATCGGGGATCAGCTGATCAGGTGTGATCACCCGTATCTCATCTCCCGGCTTTGCCCTGTAACTTGATCTTACAGGCTTACCGGAAACCGTGATACTCTCTCCTTCAATGAGTTTTTGTATGTAAGAACGCGAAAGATCGGCAAGTTCGTCTCTTACGAACCTGTCGATCCTTTCGTTTTCATTATCTTCCGTGACCGTCAGCAGATATTCCTTCATTGACTGTCCTTTTTATCCCTGTTTTTTTTGAAAGGAGCCGTAAAGCTTTTCTCAAGAACTTCATAATCAGCCTCTTTGAGCACAAAGAGGACGATTATAGCGAGGATCGTGGTACATATGCTCACATACATATCAGCCACATTGAATATGGGGAAATTTATACAGGATATGTATATAAAATCAACCACATAGCCGTTTAAGAGACGGTCTATCATGTTTCCGACCCCTCCTGCGGCAATGAATATGAGAAGTATCTCAACAGCCTTGTATTTATTATTGTCCGGCATGTTATATACCAGATAAAAGATAGCACCGACAACGACAAAAGATATCACAAGAAAAAGGATCCTGTGTCCTTCAAGCATACCGAAAGCCGCTCCCGTATTACCGTTTGGAAGATAATACAGTTCAAGGACATTGTCGATCAGAAAGAACCCGTCAGTGTCCTTTAAGTGGCTTACAGCCAGGTATTTTGTAATGCGGTCCAAAAATATAAGGACCGCAAAGAGAAAAACGTCGAATATCAGTCTTTTTGCTTTGCTGTTCATTTCAGTCCCATTCCACAACGAGGCATCCCAGAGCATCCCTTATCTCATCTTCCGTGACATCGGATGCGATCACTGCTTTGCCCGCTTTTTTTAAGAGTATATATCTGATGCCGTCACCGGCCGATTTTTTGTCATGAGCGATGTTTTTGATAACACTGTCTGTATCGATACTATCAAGTGATATAGGCAGTCCGAACGGCACAAACATATCCCTTATCTCATAAAACTCTTCATCGGTAAGCCATGAACGTTTATATGATATATATGCCGCGACCACAATGCCAAGCGCCACGCACTCTCCGTGCAGATATGAAAAGCCGAAGTATTTTTCCATTGCATGCCCTGCAGTGTGACCGAGATTGAGTATCATGCGCTCGTTTTGTTCAAAAGGATCTTTTGTGACAAAATACTGTTTGATCCCGACGGCTTTATAAAGCATATTTGCAACGGTTTCCGGATCCTTTTCCATTATCTCGGTAAAACTGTTTATGAGCCATTCGTAGAATATATGGTCTTTTATCAGTCCGGCCTTCAGGATCTCTGCCATACCAGAGGAATACTGCCTGTCGGGAAGAGAATCCAGGACAGATGTTGCCATATATACCATGGACGGCATATAAATGCTGCCGATCATGTTCTTGTAATCATAGTAGTCCACTCCGCATTTCCCGCCCACGGATGAATCCGCCATGGAAAGAAGTGTCGTCGGAAGATTGATAAATGTAAGACCCCGCATGTACGTTGAGGATACAAAAGCAGCCATATCCCCCGTGACACCGCCGCCGAGCCCGACAACGAGATCTTTTCTGTTAAAATCATTTGCAAGTAGTTTGTCGTAACACTGCCTTACCGTTTCGAGATTCTTGTTCTCCTCTCCTGCCGTAAATATGTGATCACATATTAGATCGGCGCATGAAGAAAGCGCTTCCTTGACAGTATCGAGATAAAGAGGGGCAACATTTGAATCGGTTATGATGCAGATACGTTTAAAAGAGCCGAACCGGTCCTTGATCTCATCCGCAAGATGATCGTAAGTATCGCGGATGATAACCGGGTATTCTCCCGCATTTTTATATGATACATTGATATTGTCCATAATCGTTTTAAAAAAGCTTCCGACTGTTCATCGGAAGCCTGTGCTCTAGAATTTATTGTTCAGGGCCGGAACATCGAATGCGCCGGACAGGATCTCCTGGAAATCACCGGAAACGTCAACATTCTTTGGAGTGAGGATGAAGATATAATGTGATATCTTCTGCAGATTACCGCTTATCGCGTACGTGCTTCCGCTGGTAAAATCGATTATTCGCTGGGCCATGTCCACATCGAGCCCTTCCATGTTCAAAAGAACCGTATGATTATCCAGCAGCGTATCGGTGATCTCTCTGGCATCCTCAACGGAGGTCGGCTTGATCACACATACTTCCATTCCGTTGCTCATCATCCTGTTCCTGCCGTTCCTCGGTGCAGGCCTTGCAGGAGCTTTCTTTATGTCATCATCGTCGTCGAGTGTCTGGGCTTTTACCGCTCTTTTATTGACGGATCTGGGTGCTTCCTTCTCATAGTCATCATCATAATAACCGTCTTCATCGTACTCGTCGTCTTCGTCATACTTCATAGCACCAAGCATTTTGTCAAGTAAACCCATAATAATCTCCTATCCTTCGACCCTTTTATACTCCCTTGCCCCGAATATACCGGTTCCGACTCTTACAAATGTCGCCCCTTCTTCAACAGCAACTTCGTAATCACCGGACATACCCATAGACAGACAATCCATACAGACATTATCAATGTTTTTGCTGTCTATGTCAACTAATAATTGCCGCAAAGCGGAAAAAACGGGTCTGTTTAGATCCGCATCATCCGTAAACGGCGCTACAGTCATCAATCCGCGAACTTTAATACCGGGAAGCCTGCTTATCTTTTCGATAAGAGGCAGCGCGTCTTTGGCCGAAACGCCGAATTTACTCTCTTCTTCTGCTATATTGACTTCGATAAGAATATCAACACAGACTCCGTGTTTTACGGCCTGGCGGCTTATCTCAAGTGCGAGCTTTTCGGAATCGACACTGTGGATCATTACAACTTTGTCGATAATGTATTTAACTTTGTTGGTCTGGAGGTGGCCGATCAGATGCCATCTGATATCATCGGGAAGTTCGGGATATTTTTCGACTATCTCCTGTACTTTGTTTTCACCGAAATCCCTTATGCCGCAGTCATAAGCTTCACGGATCATCTGTACGGGTTTTGTTTTTGATACCGCGATCAGGGTAATATCATCGTTTCTGCCGGAACGCTTTACGGCTGATGCGATATTGTTTTGTACGGTTGCAAGATTTTCCTGTATCATGGTTTCTCCTGAATATTGTAAGACTGATAAAAGCTATTCATATATAAAATCGTTTTCGGAGATCGAGTCCCCTTTCAGGGCTATGTAATCGTAGACCGCAAGACCGTATTCCGTGTTTGACCTGACTATTGAGTATTCTTCGTTCTGGTTCAGGATCGTTATCTGTTTGAAATCGGCGTATCCCTTGTTGATATTGTATACTCCGATGAGTCCGGCCTGTTTGGAGATCGGATATCGTTCGCCGTCATCGGGCTTGATCACATAGTCGCCGATCTTAAATACCGATTCGTCAACGTAGAGCATGCCGTCTTCATTATTGTATACTTCGGTCGGGACGAATTCGGATGAAAGTGTTCCGTCTTCAAGGTAGGTCTCCCTGTTAAAGCCCGGATCCCCGGAATTGCCTCCATTTGTAAGATAATCTTCCGGGATCAGATAAAATGTACGTTCGACAATCGCGGAATTGGGGATCTTAAGCCCTTCCTGCGCATTGTCGAGAAGCTCTATCTCCACGAATCTGTCGGAAGAAAAAGTGATCATCGAATTGTTGAAGTCAAGCTTTGCGTATGTTTTACCGTTCTGCCGAAGCACACTGACGGCAGCCCATGAAGTGTAGTTGTTCTTCAAAAACCTCACTTCGATATAGTTTTCATCGGAAAGCGACTGTGCACGCTCCTCTTCTATCTCCACGATGACCGACCACAGTTCACTTTTTATGAGCTTATATGCATTGTCTCCTTCCGATATCAGATCGTTTGAATGAAGGACCTTTTTTTCATAATCGATGCCCTCAACCTGTTCCGGTGTTATCGTCTCTGCAGTCAGTGTTTCGTATCCGTCGGTTGAATACTCGATGACTCCCGATGCCGGGGCATAACCGAAATCTATCGAATCAGCATAGTTTTCCGCGCGGAGCTTGTCGATATTGGCCAAAACGGCGGTATTGGCAAGCTTCAGTACGGTTCCTTCTATCTTGTATTTGAAGTTATAGGTGTCTATATACTTGGCGGGATCAAAATCAACCGCAAAATCGGAAATGCTGTTCCTGATGTCGTTAAGATTCTCATTTGATATAGAGCTTTCGTCGGTAGTGTCATCATTTATCATCTCGGCCAGTTTTCCGGTGGAATCCACCGTATAGACCATCGAATAGGCATTAACTTTTTCCGATTCCCTTGCATAATAATTGATGTAACCGGAAAAATCGCTGGTGATCACTTCCTCATCACGCAGTATCACACCGTTGTATATGTTGTTTATAGCAAGGGAACCGAGCTTAACCTCGTATGGAGTGATATGAGTCTGCCGGAAAAAGGACACGACCATAATAACGATGTAAACAAATATAACCAGGAATACGAGTACTCCCGGATTAAAACCGATAGGCTTGCGGTATTTTGCGACCTTTTTGGGTCGCGCATTGTCCTGACCCCTGTTTTTATTCTTTACCTGTCCCATAAGGATATTCTAATGAAAGTCCCGGCAGGCCGGGACTTTCGGATGAAATGCTGTTTCTTAAAGGGAGACGATCACCTGCGACTTGAACTTTTCGGGAACTTCGTCTGCCTCCAGAGATACGCTGATGATAAAATCAACTTTGAACTGGGAACTGATCCTGTCAAATTTTTCAAAGACATCTCCGATCTTTGATCTGTCCTTTATGAAAGCCACATCCATAAAACTGTCGAGATAAACTTCCTGAAGATCATGATCCGAAGAGACTATACCGCAAATGAAACCAATAAACTCTTCAGTGGATTCAAAGGGAAATTCCGAAGCGTTGATGAGCCTGATCCTGTTCTTGAGCTCATACATATGCTTTGAATTCTTGTCAACATAGACTATGTTACCGTCTACTGTCTTGACGGCATTGTTAACCTTCTCAAGTAAGTGTTTTGTTTTGCCTTTGCCTTTGGCTCCAACAATAAGCTGAATCATTGCAGATCCTCCTTCAATAAAATAGATAAAATCATTATAGATTATTTGATCTTAATTGACAACAAATAACATCAAACATCAGTGTATATCCGTAAGAAGTGTTGTCATGTCGCGGTACACACTGTCATGATCGGTGGAACCGAGTATGACCGAGACATAAGTATGCTCATTATCGGCGTTAGAAAGCAGTATCAGACAGCTTTTTGCGGCTTTGGTAGTTCCTGTTTTTCCGCCGATGACGTTTATACCGTCAGGAGCGGTGATATCTCCCTTCAGGTAGGCGTTGGTAGTTGTTATCTCGATCTTTTTCGGATTGCCGTCCCTGTCTTTATACTCGCTCTTATACTCAACGGTGTTGATAATATTTCTGAACTCGTCAAACTGCATCGCGGCGTTGAACATCAGATACAGATCGTACGCGGTCGTATAGTGTTCTTCATCCGTAAGACCGTGAGGATTCGTAAAATGTGTATTGGTGGCGCCGAGTTTTAAAGCCTCTTCATTCATGACGGCGGCAAACTTTTCGACACTGCCGGAAAGATATTCGGCTATAAGTACCCCCGCGTCATTTGCTGAATAAAGTAACAGAGCATTGAGAGCCTGTTCAAGTGTCAGACGGTCCCCTTCCTTTATACCGAGCAGCTGAGCACCGGATTCCGTGATCAGAACGTTTGATGATGCTGTGAGGGTGTCTTCGAGATGACCGTATTTGAGAGCCAGGTATGCCGTCATGACTTTCGTTAGTGAGGCGGGATGCATCTGCTTATGAACATTTTTGGCATAGACTGTCTCACGGGAGGTGGCATCAAACAGTCCTCCCGCTTCCGAATCATCGATCGCAAGCGTCAGTTCCTCGAAATTGCTGTCACAGACACATATATCAGAGGCAAAAGGCTTGACCGACAGCGAAGAGCCTACTGTGTTGATGTTGAAATTAGTCTCACCCGAATCGGCGTCAAAAGGCATGACCAGTCCGGAAGAGCATCCCGTCAGGAAGACGGCGGATATGACAAAGGCGGATAAAGCCCTGTATATTTTACTACTTGTACATCTCACGCCACTCCATATCCCCTCTGTCAAGTGATTTTATCAGAAGTTCAGCCGTTGCAAGGTTCGTTGCAAGAGGGATATTGTGCGTGTCACACAATCTCACGATATAGTTGATATCCGGCTTGTGAAGATCGGGAGCCGAAGGATCGCGAAGAAAGATCATGAGATCGATCTCATTGTGTTCGATCTGTGCACCTATCTGCTGCTCTCCGCCGAGATTTCCCGCAAGATATTTGTGTATGGAGAGATTGGTCACTTCTTCTATAAGCCTTCCGGTCGTTCCGGTTGCGAAAAGCTTATGCTTTGAAAGCGATCCCCTGTAGGCGATGCAGAAATTCTGCATCAGTTTTCTCTTTGATTCGTGTGCGATGAGTCCAATGTTCATCAGAATTCTCCTTCGAAATACTCTCCGGCCGGAGATTGCAGTTTAACGTTTATCACAAATCCTATCCCTATAAACAGACTGACCAGACTGGTCAGACCGTAGCTTACAAACGGAAGTGTCAGTCCCGTGTTCGGGAGCAGGCCCGTTACAACACCGATGTTGATAAAGGTCTGAATACCGATTAGACCGGCCATCCCGCCTGCGATTATCTGTCCTGCGGTATCTTTTGCACGGCGGGCGACAAGGATGCAGCATATCGATATGAGGAACAGAAGACCTATGACCACACAGCATCCCACAAATCCTGTCTCCTCTCCTATTACGGCAAAGATAAAATCAGTATGGGCAGCCGATATGAAATTACCGTTCTTAACAGACGCAACAACGTTGTTGTTGATGCCTTTTCCGGTGAGCTGGCCCGAACCGATCGCGGTCATCGCGTTCAATGTCTGATATGCTTCGGTGCTTGCGTATTCATCGGGATACAGCCATGCAAGGATACGGCCTTTATGGTAATCCTTGATGATATGAACATCATCACGCATCAGATAACGCAACGCCAGTACGAATGTCGGAACACTGATGAGCAGGGCTCCTCCGATAACTTTCCAGCTGACTCCCCCGATGAACATCACAACGGCAAAGATAGCAACGATCATTATGGTCGTGGAAAGATCGGGCTGTTTGAAGATAAGTATGATGGGCGGAATGATTAGCACCACACAGGCGACGATGATCCTGACGGTGTTGATGTTCTCCTTATGCTTCATAATAAACGCGGCATAAAATAAAATCAACAGGATCTTGACAAGCTCTGAAGGCTGGAATCTGACTCCGCCGACCTCAAACCACCTCTGCGCTCCTCCGCCGGAATCACCGAAAAGCTGCACGGCAACGAGAAGTGCGATGGATAACGCATATATCAGCCAGTAGAACTTAAGTACAAAAGTATAACTTACAAGAGATACGATGATCATCATCGCAATCCCCATAATAAAGCCTTCCTGCTGATGCCTGACATACGATTCATCGGCACTTTTTATGAAAACTATACCGAACGAGGTTATCGCACAGCACAGTATCACAAGCAGAAAATCATATTTTTTGAAGTTATATTTTTCAAACATCTGTCATACCTAGAAAGGGATATTTGCAAGAAACTCCTTTGTAATGTCCTCACAGACTATACCGTCGGCTCCGATATATATTATCTTTGCTCCGGAAACCTTGCGCAGGAATCCGGCGTTTTTCGTAAACATCGTGCATTCGCTTCCCGCAACGGTGATGACATCACACTTGATATCAAGTACAGCAACGAATGCTCCCTCATCCCCTTTGACTCCGGCATAGACGTCACCGTAGACGGTCCCGAGAACGACAACGGATCCCGCAGCGGTAATGCTGGCTCCGGGATTGACATCCCCGAGTACCACTATGCTCCCCTCGGTTTCGAGATTCTGCCCCGCATGAAGCGTTCCTTTGTATACGGAAGTGTTCTCAACCTCTCCGCTCGGTGAGAAGGCGTTGGCCGCCTGTATGAAGACCTCATTTTTCTTCTCATCACGCTCCATAACGCACAGAACAGTCACCTGCGTGTATTCACCGAAAGCTTCAATAAGTGCACGTTCCTCAAGATCAGACAGTTTTCTGCCGTCAAACGTAATGACAAGTTTTGCATCACCCAAAAAACGCTCCGATTCGATAAGCTTTTGGGCAAACGCGACATAAAGCTGTTCAAAAGGCATATCGGGATTGAGTATCAGCTTCAATCCGTTTGGAAAACTTTTGATGGTAACCGCTTCTCTCATATCAATACCTTCCTTAATCCTCGATTATCTCGTCTGAAGCTTCATCAGCAACACCGTTTACAAGTTCCTCGGCAGACTCAACCTGGAAATAATAACTGAGTACATCTTTTGACAGCTGCGCCGCATTTGCGGACGTGTATCCGTAGGCTATACGTGTGGCAACGGTGATCTCCGGATCATCATACGGAGCGAATCCGATAAACACAGCGTGATTTGTCCGTGATTTGCTTGTCTGTGCCGTTCCCGTCTTTCCGGCGACTGCTATGGGGAAGCCCCTGAAAGCCGAAGCCTTCTCGACAACCATACGCATACCCCGGTATATCTGGTCCCATGTGCTTTCGGCAAAAAGGACACTGTTCTGGATATCCGGGGATCCGGTAACTATCACCGAACCGTTCTGATCAACCACTTTTGACAAAAGCGTATATTTATAGCATGTTCCCCGTGTTGCTATCGTCGTGACATATCTCGACAGTCCTACCGTTGTATAGTTGTGACTACCCTGTCCGATAGCAGAGTCTACAGGCAGTTCATCCGAGAACTTGGGCTCATTTTCTTCCATCTCTATTCCCGTCTTGGTCGTCAGTCCGAACAGGTCGGCATATTTGCGCAGCCGGTTCAGACCACGTTCCTCGTCATAGTTGGCGGTATGAGTGTTGGTGGCCAGACGGTAGCCCACTTCATAAAAGAATACGTTACAGGAATTACCTATAGCGCCTATGACGTCAAGAGCACCGTGTCCTCCGGGGTATACCCAGCACTGCTTTTCAACATCAAAATATTCAAATATACCTTCACACCGTATCGTCTCACCGGTATTGACAACGCCCTCCTCAAGAGCACAGGCGGCAGAACAAGGTTTGAAGGTAGAACCGGGTGCCGTCATCTGCTGGGTCGCGTTATTGTAAAGAGGGCTCGCCAGATCGCCCAGGAGTGCGGCATAGTATTCCGAATCAATGGAATTGGCAAACCTGTTGTTATCGTATCCGGGGTATGTAACAAGTGCCAAAAGCTCTCCCGAACTGTTGCTGACGACACATGAACCCGAGCACGGATCGAGAGCCAGCATCGCGGGGGTTATCTCAAGATTTGCGATCTTGTTGATGATAAAATCATACGAAGTCTTGGCACCGGATTCTAGCATGGCACGATCCTGTGCGGTACCTGTCACGACTTTCTGCTCATATAATATCATACACAGCTGACGGCCGCTTATGTTATCGTCAGCTATCATATATTTGTAGATCTTCTTGGCAAAACCCTCGTTTTGAGACAGATCGTTCAGTATATAGTCAACAAGCTGCCGGTAAACTTCTTCCGAATCGGAATACTGCTTATCCAGATGGAATTTTGTGACATCGATCCAGTTGTTTGCCAGACAGTAATGGAGATACTCGTTAAGTGAGATGGTCTCATTGATGGTCCAGTTGATAAATGTGGCATCTTCTCTGTCTATACGGTCGGAAACAAGCACCCCGACCGACTGTGACATCAGCCTTGAGACTATGTAACTCTCATATATCTTCATGTCTTCGGGAAGCTCTTTATAAGGAGTGGCAGTTACAAGAAGCTCATCTCTTAAGGATGAAAGGACCTGCGCCTGCCTTGCGATGAACGCATCGTTAACCTGTCTTTCGTAGGTTGCCGCGTTGTCCCCTCCCATATGCTCGATATCGATGACGTTATTGTTGATAAGGGCGTAATATACATCATCGATGGGGATCATCATAAGGGATGATTTTACGACGTCGTTGTTGTATGTCTTGACGTTTAATATCTTGGAGACAAGTATTCCCGCGAGCTTCTGCTCGAGCATGTTGTATACGGCTTTCTGAAGATCGGAATCTATCGACAGATACACATCGTTTCCGGCGGCCGGATCAACGTGTGATATTGATTCGATGATCTTTCCCATATTATCGACATAGATGGCATCCTTTCCTTTTGTACCCTGAAGGTACTCTTCCATGGATTTTTCTATGCCGGATTTACCGACCATATCAGCGGCATTGTAATCGTGCGATGAATCGGCAAGTTCAGCCAGATCCTCCGTTGAAGCATATCCGGTATACCCAATGATATGTGCAAAATAATATGGATCGTTATACTGCCGCAGAGTATTGACTTCTATTCCGACGCCCTGTAGTATATCCGAATTCTCCTTTATAGCGGCGACCGTTTCTTCATTGACGTCATCGGCTATAACGGTTGACAGATACTTCTGGTAACTGTTCGTTGAAAGCTGATACCTGACGGTTACTATCTGAAGAGCCTCCTCCTTCGTGTATCCGTCAAGAGGAACAAAACTGCCGTTACCTTCGGGATCGATAACGGTATGTCCTATGCCGTAACGTTTATTGTCCGCCAGATACTGTATCACCTCGTCCGGAGTCGAATTACGCTCATCCGTTGTCAGATCATCCATCGATTTGTGACCGTAGATGTCTGCGAGAAACCTTGTCAGTCTCGTGCCTGTCACGGCAAATTCGTACTGCCCGTCATCATTGATATAAATGTTAAAATCATTTGATACGGTGTCTCCGCATGATTCGACGATCTTTATCGCGCGGAATATGGAGTCGTTGATCAGTGCATTTTTCTTTTTTCCGGATTCGAAATTATCTTCTATCGTGACCGAGTAGGCAAGCTTGTTGTATGCAAGAAGATTTCCGTTCCTGTCATATATATTGCCCCTTGTACTCTTTAAGGTCGTTTCTTTTTTGATCGTAAGCTTAAAGTTGTTCTGATACTCCTGCCCTTTTATTATCTGCATCATAAAAAGGCGCTGTACAAGAACAACGATCAGAACGGCATATACAGCCAGCAGTATTGTGAATCGGTTAAAAATGGCGTCTTTAAGCCATTCTTTGAGATCCGAGAACAATCAGGCGTTCCTTCTTTCTATGTCTTCAAGCCATTCGTTAATGTTCAGGATAACTTTGTAAATGACGATAGTCACAAATATCGTGTAAACGATCTCCGGAAGTATGATATGCAGCATATAATATCCGAAGCGAACCTTCCCCTGAATGAGAAACCTGAAGATATAGATTACGAAGCAGTATACGAGTTCACTGCTGGTTATCAGTACCACGGGAAGTTTGATGTCTTCGGGGTAGAATATCCTGGCAAAGAAACCGTTGGCATAACCTATGAGCATATAGACCAGCGCATAAAATCCTATCAGTCCGCCGAACAGGATATCGATGATAAGTCCGGAAATGAAACCGATGAACATTCCGTCGCCTTTTCCGCGCATGAATCCGAAGCAGGATGTCAGAATGATCAGAAAATTGGGCGCAACACCGCCCATGGGAAGTACACGGATCATTGTGCTCTGTATCAGATAACCTATCAGTATTAGGAAAAGCATTGTGATCTTTCTGTACATATCACTCCTTTGTCTGTTTCATCTGGGTGATCACAAGAACGATATCCAGATGTTCAAAATCAACAACAGGGGTAATGAATCCCGATTTTGTAAGGTTGTTTGAATCGCTGTTGATCTGCTCTATATATCCGATCGATATCCCGGGAAGATACTTGCTGCTTATCTGGCTCGTTACGACCTGATCTCCCTGTTCGACTACGTTATCGTCATCTTTTAATTCGGTGAACTTTATGGTGCCGTTTGAATACAGCTCAAGATCACCCGATACGATCATTGTATCGGATGTGTTTAATACCATTGCACTTATGTTGGAATCGTCATCGATAATGGATCTGACGGTAGCCCAGTTGGGTCCGACGGATGTGACTATACCTACAAGTCCGGTTCCGGCCATGACGTTCATGTTGACCTTTATACCGTCATTGGTGCCCTTGTCGATAAGGAATGTTGAATACCAGTTTCCGGCGTCTTTTCCTATTACTCTGGCGCCAACCGTCGGATAATCGCTGTATCTTTCATCGAGGGAAAGGAGCTGGCGCAGCTGTGCAAGCTCGTATTTATCGGTAGTCAGATCGTTGATCTTGATCGTAAGATCATTAACGGTCTCTTTCAGTTCGGCATTTTCAACCCTTAAAGCCTCAAGTTCCTTGATGGATTCGGATCTTCCCGCCAGCCAGCTTCCGGCATATGATATCGCCTTCTGGAAAGGAATGACGGTGTATCCTGCCACAGCCTGAGGGGCATAGCTCATCATATCCGTAGCATAAGAAAGCACCATCATGATAATGCAAATAACAGACAGTGCCAGCAATACGTATCTACTCGGTATATTGATTTTGTTTCTTTTTGATCTGTTGCGTGCCATTTATGATAACTGCCACCTGCTGCGATTAAACGGAGAAATCCTCCATGGTGTAAACTATCGGATGAAGCCGTTCGTTCTTGATTATCTGGGAAAGACCGTAGGCCACACTGCCCTCTCCGTTAGGGGAGAACAGTATCTTGAGCCCGGTACTCTTGCTGATCAGTTCATGAAGATCTCCGATCCCCGCACTTCCGCCTGTCAGGAAGATCCCCTTTTTGTAAATATCTGCTCCGAGCTCCGGAGGTGTACGCTCAAGTATCAGCCGCACATTGTCGATGATAGTCTCAAAGTTCTCGTGCATGGCCCGTTCTATGAGCATGGTCGGTATCGTACGCTCGACCGGGAGTCCCGTGACTATATCCCTGCCGTAGACAACGGCATCCCTCTGTTCGGCTTCAAGTGTCGGGAGTTCTATCTTTGTCTGCTCCGCTGTCTTTGCTCCGATCAGAAGATTATACTCTTTACGGACCATATTGCGGATGCTCTCGTCAAATTTCTTGCCGCCGGTTTTGATTAGCTTTGAGAGCACTATACCGCCAAGACTGAGTATCGATATCTCGGTAGTCTCATATCCGACATTTACAACAAGAAATCCCTGGGAACGGTGCATGTCAACATCCATGCCTATACCGTCTGCTATCGCTTTTTCGACAATATATATATTCTTTGCCCTGATATTGGATTCTTTAACAAGGTCAACGAATGCACGTTTTTCAACTTCGGTGATATCTGTAGGAACCGAGATGTAATAATCCGCACTTCTGATGTTCCCGTCCATCTCATCATTGATGAAATTACGGATCAGTATCTGCATATGGTTGATATCGGCTATAACGCCGTATGTCAGCGGAAATGAAACCTTAATGTTATCAGGTGACTTTTCGTACATTGTAAAGGCATCGTCACCATAGGCAAAGAGATTGCGCCTGTTCTGGATCGCTATCATGTTTTTATGGGAGACGATCCTGTCGGTAAAACCGTTATATATTTTGATATTATATGTGCCGAGATCTATCCCGAAAGCATTGACAGCCAAAATGAAAACCCTCACAAGTCATACTATATCTAGCATATTTTAACACAAGAGTCTCTAGATGTATATATCAACTATTCCTTTGTCAACAAGAGCCTGAAGAGACATGAGTATTCCGTATTTTGCGTGATACCAGGTAAGTCCGCCCTGAAAATAAACCGCATAAGGGGGTCTTAGGGGTGCATCGGCGGACAGTTCGATCGAGCTTCCAGAGATGAAAGCACCGGCAGCCATGATCACTTTGCTATCATATCCCGGCATGTCCCACGGTTCGGCCGTAAGGTGTGAATCGACCGGGGCCGCCTTCTGGATACCGTTGCAGAAAGCACATACCGCTTCGGCAGATCCCAAAGTCACGGCCTGAATGATATCATTACGTCTCTCTTTGGAGTCGGGGATAACGTCAAATCCGAGCTTCTCGTAGATGGCGGCCGCAAAGAGCGCACCTTTAAGTGATGCGTTTGTAACGGTCGGGGACAGAAACAGTCCCTGAAACAGTGTACGGTTGATATCAAGAGTCGCTCCGACTTCTTTTCCGAGGCCCGGAGACGTCAGTCTGTACGCCGCCTGTTCTATACATGAAGCGGTTCCTGCTATATATCCTCCCATGGGAGCCAGCCCGCCGCCCGGATTTTTGATAAGAGAGCCTACCACCATATCGGCGCCCACATCGGAAGGCTCTTTCGTATCCGTAAATTCACCGTAGCAGTTATCGACCATTACTGTCAGGTCTTTATTAAGGCTTTTAACAAATCTTATCGCTTCGCCTATCTGATCGACCGACAGCGACGGGCGCGTCTCGTATCCCTTTGATCTTTGTATCGCTATGAGCTTTGTGTTCTCTTTTACGGCAGCTCTTATACCTTCGAAGTCAAAACTTCCGTCACTTTTAAGATCGACCTGCGAGTAACTGATGCCGTACTCGGCAAGAGACCCCTTTTCTCTTCGTATTCCTATGACTTTTTCAAGAGTATCATAGGGCTTGCCCGATATCGACAGAAGTTCATCCCCGGGACGAAGCCGGCAGAAAAGCGCCGTTGCAAGCGCATGAGTACCGCATGTCAGCTGCGGTCTGACAAGTGCATCTTCGGTGTGGAACACTTTTGCGTATACTTTTTCAAGTGTATCACGCCCGAGATCGTTATATCCGTATCCGCTTGACGGCATGAAACAGGCTTCGCTGACCCTGCACTCCTGCATCGCCGACAGGACTTTCAGCTGGTTTATCTCGGTAATACGGTCAAACTGCACAAATCTGTCAGTAAGACCGTCAAGTACCTTTTCGCCGAACATATATACGTCTTTGCTTATACCGCATCTGCCGTACATTTCATATAGATCATTCATTTATTATCCCTCTTTTGGAAAGTGACTGCATGATTTTTCCCATAATATCGGTATCTTTACTCTTATCGAGCCATATAACGTCCTTTTCGCGTTTAAACCATGTGAGCTGCCGCTTCGCGAAATGACGTGACTCGCGCTTTATCGTGTATATCGCCTCATCAAGAGAGCATATCCCGTCAAGATGATCGATGATCTCCTTGTATCCTATACCGTGCATCGAAACATTATCCCTTGTAAGGCCTCGCTCTGTCAGTTTTCTTACTTCGTCGACAAGACCGTCTTCTATCATCCGGTCAACACGCTCATCTATACGGTGGTATATTTTTTCTCTGTCATCCGTCAGGACAAAATAACAGTAATTGTAAGGAGAAGGCTTTTGCGCACTTTCACGGTTATGTTCCGATATGGGGCGTCCTGTCTGCCTGATGTATTCAAGAGCCCTTATCATGCGCTTTTTGTCATTATAATGTATCGCGGCGGCGGCATCGGGATCCGATCGCTCAAGTATCTTATGAACATACTCGGCTCCTTTTTCCTCGATCAGTGCATTAAGCTCCGCCCTGTATTGCGTCAGTTCATCGCCCATTGAAAAATCGATGTCATAAAGGACGCTTTGAATGTAAAATCCCGTTCCGCCGACGATCATCGGTATACGGCCCGAAGCTGTTATTTGCTTAATTGCTTCTTTTGCCTTTTCCTGAAAGGTGACGATGTTAAAATCATCTTCCGGATCGAGTATATCGATCAGATAGTGAGGAACAGAGCGCATCTCATCTTTTGTGATCTTTGCCGTACCTATATCCATGCCGCGATATACCTGCATGGAGTCGGCACTTATGACCGATCCGTTTATCTTTGATGCGATATCAACCGCCAGGGCTGATTTTCCGACGGCCGTGGGGCCTGCGAGAATGATCAGGTCTTTCATCTATACGATCCTTTTAAACATCTTGTCCAGTTCACTTCTCGTAAAAGATACTATGGTCGGCCTGCCGTGAGGACAATTGTACGGATTATCAAGAGATAACAGTTCTGATATAAGCGCATCGGCTTCCGGTACAGACAGTCTCATATTTCCTTTTACTGCCGCCTTACACGCCATTGTTGCTATCCTGTCATTTATCATGGCGCTGTCTTTAGGAAAAGGTGAAGATGTCATATCGTCAAGCATTTCGAGGAAGTATTCTTTTTCAGTCAGCCTGAACAGTTCTGCGGGAACGGCAGTCAGTGCATACTCCCTCCCTCCGAAGTGTTCGATCTCAAAGCCCGAAAGACGGAAACGTTCCAGATTCTGTGTAAGAACTTCCTCATTTGCCGGAGAGAGCGATATGATCACAGGAGGACTCAGAAGCTGGGATGTGACCTCGTTTTGTGCGATCTGTTTGCTGAATCTTTCATAAAGCACCTTTTCGTGCGCTGCATGCTGGTCGATGATATACATTTTACCGTCGTATTCTATGATCCAGTAAGTATCAAAAACCTGACCGACGATCCTGTGCTTTATACGGTTTTGTTCTCCGAGAAATCCCTCTTTAAACAGGGTTTCCTGGACGGGTTCGCTGACAGAGGGAACCTGAATATTTTTGACCGTCTCCCGGTACTGCTCTATGCGTGTTGTTTCAAAAGGCTCCGGAGGAGGAACGATCTCTTTTTTTTCCTCGTCCCTGACTGCCTCTTTTATCTGTACATTTACTTCCGGAATAAGTTCACGTCGTGTTATTCCTTCGGTCACGGCATCACATACGACGGAAAAAACTTCGCTCTCCTGTGCAAAACGGACTTCGGTCTTGGACGGATGTACGTTAACATCGAGAAGTTCCGAAGGTATATCGATATACAGGACAACGAAAGGAAATCTGTGCAGCATCAGAAAAGGCTTGTATGCTTCTTCGACTGCAGACGAGAGTATACGGCTCTTTATGCATCTGCCGTTGACAAAGAACAGTTCATAATCCCTGTTTCCGCGTGCCGCTTCGGGTTTTGCGACATAACCGAAAATGCTGCAGTTTTCCGATGTGAACGAGATCTCTACCAGCCGGCGTGCGATATCGCGTCCGAATATCGAGTAGATATCCGCCGCGTGATCACTGTTTCCGGTACTTGATAGCAGCATCCTGTTTGAGATCGTATATTTAAATGATATCTCGGGATGTGAAAGTATCAGTTTTTCAACCAGATGTGTTATATGCGTGCCTTCGGTGACGGGACTTTTCAAGAACTTCCGTCTGGCAGGCGTATTGTAAAAGAGGTTTCTGACTATGACAGTGGTCCCGGAAGGACAGCCTGTTTCGTCAAGGGACATCTCTACCCCGCCTTTTATCCGGTAGTGGTATCCGTAAAGACTGTCGGAAGTCTTCGTCATCACCTCCACGGATGAGACGGCGGCTATGGAGGATAAAGCTTCGCCGCGAAAACCAAGGGAAGTGATGTTCATAAGATCCGCTTCCGAACTGATCTTGCTTGTGGCATGGCGGCAGAAAGCAAGAGGGATATCATCCTTTTTTATCCCGCTTCCGTTATCGGTGATCCTGATATAATCGATCCCGCCGCCCTTTATCTCGATGCTGATATTTTTTGCACCCGAGTCTATGGCATTTTCCACAAGCTCTTTTACTACGCTTTCGGGACGCTCGACTACTTCACCCGCAGCTATTTTATTTATTGTCTTATCATCAAGTATGTTGATCCGGTTCACTTTTCTACCATCTGTTCTTCAGTTTGCTCTGTATCATCGACAGTGCGTTCAGCGCTTCCACAGGTGTCATGTTGTTACAGTCGAGACTCTTGATCTCATCAATTATCTCCTCATCGCTTATCGTATCAAAGAGTGACATCTGTCCTCTGTCAACGTCATCACTCTTTTTCAGTATCCTGTTTTTCGGAGTATCTGCCGCGATGGAACGAACGCTTGCAGATATGTCATTTTCCGAGAGCTGGTCCACCAGTTCGTTGGCACGGTCTATAACGCTTTCGGGAAGTCCCGCGAGCTTTGCAACGGCTATCCCGTAGCTTCTGTCGGCACCGCCTTTTACTATCTTGCGAAGGAATACGATATTGTCTTTCTTCTCTCTTACGGCTATACAGTAATTGTTTACACCGGCTATCTTCCCTTCAAGTTCCGTCAGTTCATGATAATGAGTGGCAAAAAGAGTCTTGGCTCCGAGCAGCTTTGTGTTACTGATATATTCGATCACCGCCCAGGCAATGGACAGTCCGTCGAAGGTCGAAGTTCCGCGCCCTATCTCGTCGAGGATCAGAAGGCTCTTTGATGTCGCATTTCTCAGTATATTGGCCACTTCGGTCATTTCGACCATAAAGGTCGATCTGCCGCTTGCGAGATCATCACTCGCCCCCACGCGCGTGAATATCCTGTCGACTATACCTATTTCGGCCTCTTTTGCCGGGACGAAAGATCCTATCTGAGCCATCAGAACGATCAGGGCAACCTGACGCATATATGTTGATTTTCCGGCCATGTTGGGGCCGGTTATGACACTTATCCTGTTCTTCTGGCAGTCAAGGTACGTGTCGTTTGCTATGAACATCTCATCTTTTGTAAGCTTTTCAACGACAGGATGACGTCCGTCCTTTATATTTATAATTCCCTTATCATTCACGGACGGTCTCACATAATTATTTGACGAAGCAACATAACCGAGGGAGGAATATGCATCGAGTACAGCTATGATACGCGCACTCTTAAGTATCCTGTCCACACAAAGCGAGAGCTTATGGCGCAGTTCCATGAATATATCGTATTCAAGCGAAAACAGTTTGTCTTCAGCGTTTAAAATCGTATCTTCGAGTTCGGTAAGACGGGCGGTCGTATATCTTTCGGCATTTGCAAGTGTCTGTTTCCTTATATAGTCTTCCGGTACCATTTCAAGGAAAGAATTGGTCACTTCAAAATAATATCCGAAGACCCGGTTGTATTTGATACGAAGGTTCTTGATCCCCGTACGCTCCCGGTCTTCAGCTTCAAGATCCGCAAGCCATTTTTTTCCGTCAGTCTTGGCATTTCGAAGTGAGTCGACCTTTTCCGAATAACCGTTCTTTACTATTCCGCCCTCTTTGATCGTAACGGGAGCGTCTTCACTTATGCATTCGTCGATAAGAGCGCACAGATCTTCGAGCGTATCAAGGTCTTTGCAGAGCCCGGCAAGTTCAGGTACCTTTGATGCCGACAGCAGTTTTTTGATCGGAGTAAGCATTCTGATCGAATTGGCGAATGCGATCAGATCCCTCGGATTGGCGGACCGGTAGTTGATCTTGCCCATGAGACGTTCCAGATCGTATATCGGAGTCAGATATTCCCGCAGTTCTTCACGAAGGATCAGATCCCCGTAAAAAGCATCTACGGCATCAAGTCTTTCATTTATCTTTTTTTTATCGGTCAGCGGCTGCTCGAGAAAAGACCGTAGCATTCTCGCGCCCATTGCGGTCTTTGTCTTATCGAGAACATAGAGAAGGGATCCTTTTTTCGTCTTGTCGAGCATTGTCTCCGTCAGCTCGAGATTTCTGCGTGTCGCACTGTCGAGCACCATATAGTCGTTGACGGAATATACCGTAAGCTTTCTTATCTGCGGGATGGCGCTCTTTTGAGACTCGCACAGATACTGTATGAGCGCCCCGGACGAGACGATACAGCCGGTGAGACTTGAGATCCCGTAAGATGCGGGATCAAAAGACTGAAACTGGTCGGAAAGAGCCTGTATACACGTATCATCGTCAAAATAGAATGATTCTATGGGGAATATGACCGTATGCAGATGAAGTTTTAACTCTTCAAAATCAAAGCCCGAAACGGTAAAAGCTTCATTGCATATTATCTCTGAAGGAGAATATTTGTATATCTCATCGGAAAGCTTTCGTGCATCGGTAACTTCCGTTGTCGCAAATATCCCGGTCGTTATATCGGAAACGGCTATCCCATACACATTCTCGGTATAATAGATGCACATGATATAGTTGTTGGACTCTTCGCTCAGAGTGTCCATGTCTATGTTTGTGCCCGGAGTCGCTATCCTTGTGACTTCACGCTTTACGAGTCCCTTTGCTTCTTTCGGATCTTCAACCTGCTCGCAGATGGCGACTTTATAGCCTTTTTGAACGAGCCTGTTGATGTAGACCTGTGCAGCGTGAAAGGGTACTCCGCACATGGGAGCTCTCTCCGGCAGTCCGCAGCTTTTTCCCGTAAGTGTGAGCTCAAGTTCCTTAGATGCGGTTATCGCATCATCAAAGAACATCTCGTAAAAATCACCGAGACGGTAAAAAAGGATGCAGTCCTTGTAGCTCTCCTTTGTTTCTATGTATTTTTGCATCATGGGAGACAGTTTTGTATCCATTATCTCTTTGTTATATGATATCCTCTCCGGCTTCATCAAGTGAGATAAGCTTACCGCCCGCATCCGTGAACTGATCGAGCCGGACGGTCCGTGAGCCTGTCAGAATCGTGCTGTCCAGTCCGCAGTTTTGTATCAGGCAGTCAAGAACAAGTTCGGGTTTGATATTGTCAAGACTTCCGGAACTTATGGTCATATCGATCTTTGCGGCATCCGTATCAACCGTAAGATCATATACAAGCGGTCTTATATTGATGATCCGTTCGTTCTTTTTCGTTTTTTTCAGTATGTTCAGCTCGCTCTTATCTAGAAAAGCCGTTACTGCATCTTTTACGGCATCATTTTGCGCCTTATCATCATATATAAATGAATAAGATGCCGCTTTTACCGATGCCATGGCATTTTCACAGCCGTCGGGCAGCTGTCTGAACGACATTATCTCTATTTCGGGAACACTCTTTTTTCTTAGTACCGCGAGTGCTTTTTTTGTCGGAACACTTTGCGTCAGCTCCACATCGGCATATTCGCCGAAGCTTTCCATACCGAGCGGTAGCGGAGGCGTAAATGAAAGGATCTGGTGCGGGGAAAAACCCTCGGAGTACTTTACCGGTATATCGGCTCTTCGAAACAGCTTCTGGAAATACCTCATAACATCGAGGTGGCCGATATATACAAGGGCACCATGCTTGGAGAATCTGATCCTAACTTTCATAACAGACCCCTCCTTTGTATCTCGCCGCTCCGCATCCGCTGCATTTTTGTCTGCAGTTCGGTGTGACTGTACCTTTAGCGGCATTCTCATATTCCCTTATAAGAAAATCCTTTGTCACGCCGGTATCGATAAAATCCCAGGGAAGTATCTCATCAAGACTTCTTACGCGGTTATAATAAAATTCCGGGTCTGTTCCGGTCTCGTTAAATGCCTCCTGCCACGGTGCAAAAGAAAAAGTCTCTGTCCAGGCATCAAAAAGACATCCTTTTTCATATGCCCTGACAAGTACTTTTGCAAGTCTTCTGTCGCCTCTTGCAAACACGCCTTCAAGAACGGATACATCCGCACTGTGCCAGTTGTATTTAATGCTCTTGTAATTGAGCTGTTTTCTCATCGCTTCATTTACAACATGGGCTTTGTAACGAAATTCATCTGCCGTGTTCATGGAGGCCCACTGGAACGGTGTGAAGGGTTTGGGCACAAAAAAGGAGGTTGACGAGACGATGCTGACTTTCGTCTTTCTCTCCTCCTTCGGTATCGTGTCGTAATAGAGCTTTGCAATCTCGTTTGAAAGCTCCGCTATCCCTTCCATGTCTTCTTCCGTCTCAAACGGAAGACCGAGCATGAAATAAAGCTTTACCCTGGTCCATCCGCCAATGAATGCTTCCCTGCAGCCTTTAAGGATATCTTCTCTTGTAAGGCCTTTATTTATGACGTTTCGCATCCTCTGGCTCCCTGCCTCCGGAGCAAATGTGATGACTGATTTTCTGACATCCTGTACTTTGCTCATCACATCAAGGGAAAACGCATCCACACGAAGTGACGGAAGGGAAATGTTTATATGCTTACTTGAGAATTCGTTTATGAGAAAATCGCATATCTGTTCAAGATGCGAGTAATCCGATGAACTTAAGGATGAGAGGGATATCTCCTCATGCCCTGTATTTGCGATCATCTGCCTTGCATATTCTTCAAGTTTTTTTTCATCGCGCTCACGGGTGGGCCGGTATACGCTTCCGGCCTGGCAGAATCTGCATCCTCTTATACATCCGCGCTGTATCTCAAGCACCACTCTGTCCTGAGTGGCTTTGATGTACGGTACTATCGGCTTTACCGGATAATAAGTATCTGAAAGATCGCATACGACTTCTTTTACGATCCTGTCGGGCATATCATCATATAACGGATCAAAGCTTTTTATCGTACCGTCATCATTGTATGACACTTCATAGCATGAAGGAGCATATATACCCGGCAGTTTTCCGGCTTCGTGTATAAACTCCCGCCTGGTCACTCCCGCGCTCTTACATTCTTTATACAGATCTATAAGTCTGCGGTATACGGTCTCGCCTTCACCTATATAGACAAGATCCGTAAAATCAGCCAGAGGCTCGGGATTGTACGCACACGGTCCTCCGCATATCACTATCGGATCGTCCTCACCCCGGTCACTGCTGTAAAACGGGATGCCGGAGAGATCCAGGATCTGAAGCATGTTTGTGTAACACATCTCATACTGAAGCGTTATCCCGAGAAAATCAAAGTCTTTGACAGGATCCTGAGATTCAAGGGCGAACAGCGGTATGTGCTCATCTTTCATTATGCGGTGAAGATCGGTCCATACGGAATACACTCTCTCACACCATACATCATCAAAGGAATTGAGCATGTCGTACAGGATCTGTATTCCGAGATGAGACATTCCTATCTCATACAGATCCGGAAAACACATGACAAATCTGACAAGGCCCCCGGGATCTTTGTATACGGCATTTATCTCGTGTCCGATATATCGTGCGGGCTTGTCTACCGACATGAGTATTTCGTTTGACAGGGCAAGACCGTTCACCTGTTTGCCAGCTCCCAACAGACCTCTTCCCATGTTATGCCTTTTAGCGCCATGAGTACCATGATGTGATACAGAAAATCGGCTATCTCGTATTTACTCTCTTCGTTTTCGGGATTCTTGGCGGCTATTACGATCTCGGTAGCCTCTTCCCCGACTTTTTTGAGTATTTTGTCAAGGCCTTTGTCAAACAGATAATTGGTATAAGAACCTTCTTTGGGATTATCTTTGCGGTCCATTATTACCGAATACACATCTTCCAGTATCGAATAAGGATCTTTGTTAGGGTTGTCCTTTTTGATTATCTCATTAAAGAAGCATGAGTATTCACCTGTATGACAGGCATTTCCGATCTGAACGACTTTGGCCAGAAGCGTATCATTGTCGCAGTCACTGTAAAGCTCCCTGACATACTGATAATGTCCGCTTGTCTCACCTTTCTTCCACAGACATTTCCTTGATCTGGAATAATATGTCATGATCCCTTCACGGATGGTAATCTCATAAGCTTCCCTGTTCATATAGGCGAGCATCAGTACGGCATTTGTTTTGACATCCTGGCATATGACCGGGATCAGTCCTTTATCATCGCATTTAAGATCTTCCCATTTAACGCTGACGGAGCAAAAATCAGCCGGTATTCCTGCTTTGATGAGCTCCTCCTTGAATGAGAACAGGTCATCTTTACGGCAGTTTACCGTATCTCCCGAAAGAGCACATACATACTTCTTTCCGAGGATCTTTACGGGATCACCGTCATTAATAACGGGTATCACGGGTATCTCGTCAAATCTGTCGTCAAACAGCATTCCGAGTATAAGCGCACCTTCCGCATTTTCCTTTATGACCTTAAGATTATCAAGTACCTGCTCCGTACTGTCGGCACATACATAGATCTTCTCTTTGGAAAAACGTTTTCCCGCGTCTTCGATCAGATCGATGTTTGACTGCTTTGCCATATTAAGGGCAACTTTTCTGCATCCTGCATAGAGCAGCTTTTTGACATCTTCAAGGCGGTTTACGTTACCTGCACCATAAACGGGTGTATCCATCCGGCGTGTGATCTCACGGATCGTAAGAAGGGAAGCCTCGTGTTCGTTGTCACCTTCCGACAGATCGAATACGAGTATGGCATCAGCGCCTTTTACGGAAAGGGCAACGCAGTATTCAACCGGATCCGTGCTTACCGTCTCATTGTCTTTAAAGCCCCTTATGAGTCTGTCTTTTTTAAGATAGACACACGGGATCAGAAGTTTGTTCATTAAAGTGATCCTTTCGTTGACAATACATTTGTTATCCGCTGGTCAAGAGATGTTGCCATATCTAGCGATCGTGCAAAACTCTTGAACATGGCCTCGCATATATGGTGGGAATTGCTGCCCGAGAGCACTTTTATGTGAAGGTTCATCCGGGCGCTGTAACTGATGGCATAGAAAAATTCCCTGATAAGTTCGGTATCAAGGTATCCTATCTTTTCCGTTTCAAACTTTGCGTCATATTCAAAATAAGGCCTGCCGCACAGGTCAACTGCCGTCAGAACAAGTGCATCATCCATTGGCAGGATGCAGTGTCCGTAGCGGACCATGCCCTCTTTTGCGGCTACGGCTTCTTTTATGGCCTGACCGAGCACTATACCGCAGTCCTCAACAGAATGATGTCCGTCCACGTGAAGATCACCCTCACACGAAAGCGTAAGATCAAAGAATCCGTGCTTTGCAAAGCTTTCGAGCATATGATCGAAAAATCCTATGCCGGAATCTATCTTGGCTTCTCCGACTCCGTCAATACTAAGACTTACGTTTATAAGTGTTTCTTTTGTCTGTCTCTTGACATTTGCTTCCCTGTTAACCGTGCTTTTTCTTGGCATATCACAATACTCCTTTGTCAAATCTGACACCTATGGAATTGGCATGTGCAGTCAGTCCCTCTGCTTTTGCAAATTTCATGATATCATCGCATGCGCTCTCAAGAGCTTCTTTTGAATAGCTGATTATGCTCGTACGTTTTATAAATGAATCAACTCCAAGCGGTGAGAAGAACTTTGCGGTACCGTTCGTCGGAAGGACATGATCGGGGCCTGCAAAATAATCTCCGAGAGGTTCCGATGAATAATCGCCCAGAAAGATCGCTCCGGCATTTTTTATCTTCGTCATGACAGCATACGGATCACGTGTCAGGATCTCCAGATGTTCGCTCGCTATCTCATTGGCGGCAGCTGTTGCATCATCCATATTGTCGGCAACAAGGATACAGCCGTAATTATCAAGGGAACTTTTGATGATATCAGCCCTCTCAAGCTTTGCAAGAAACTTATCGATGTACTTGCATACCTCATCGGCAAGTTCGCTGCTGTTGGTGATCAGTATCGCACTTGCAAGCTCATCATGTTCTGCCTGTGACAGAAGGTCTGCGGCAACATATTTCGCATTGGCACTGTCGTCAGCCAAAACAAGTATTTCGCTCGGACCGGCTATTGAATCGATACTGACATGGCCGAACACTTCTTTTTTGGCAAGGGCCACGAAGATATTTCCCGGTCCGACGATCTTGTCGACTTTCGGAATGCTTTTTGTACCGAATGCCATGGCGGCAACTGCCTGGGCTCCTCCGACTTTGTATATTTCGGTAACGCCCGTTATCTTTGCTGCGACAAGAGTAGCCGGGTTTACTATCCCGTTTTTATCGGCCGGCGTTGTCATGATGATGTTATCAACCCCTGCAACCAACGCGGGTATGATACACATGAGTGTTGACGACGGATATGCCGCTTTACCGCCGGGAACATAAACTCCGACATTTTCAACGGCACTTATTTTCTGTCCCAGTATGCATCCGCCTTCAGTATCGAACCAGCTGTTGACCAGCTGCTTTTCATGATATTTCCTTATATTATTCGCGGATCTTTTCATTACACGGATCAGTTCTTTATCAAATGAGGAGTATGCACTTTCGATCTCTTCTGCCGTAACTTTAACGTTATTGGCGTTTATATCCCATTTGTCGAACTTATTCGTGTATTCAAAAACAGCATCATCTCCCTCTTTCCGGACTCTAGAGGTGATCTCTTTTACTGTATTTTCATATTCGGTATATTCACCGGGACTGCGGCGGAGCAGATCCGTAAGTAATCCCGCTACAGAGTCTTTTGTAAGTTTAACGGTTTTCATAATGCCTCCTTGATACTGCCGATAAGTTCGTTTATCCGTTTTGACTGCAGCCTCATGGATACGGGGTTGACGATCATTCTTGCCGATATGTCAAAGATCTCTTCAAGAATCGACAGGCCGTTTTCCCGAAGCGTACTGCCGGTTTCGACTATATCGACTATCACATCAGACAGACCGACTATGGGAGCAAGCTCTATGCTTCCGTTCAGTTTTATGATATCCACGCTCTGGCGCCTTATATCATTAAAATATGTCTTTGCGATATGAGGATATTTTGTTGCTATCCGTATCATATCCGCCGTATCAAGACGCTCTTTCATATCAGCGTGGCCGCAGATGCACATCCTGCACTTTCCGAATCCCAGATCGAGGACTTCGAGTACCTTTCTGTCTTCCTCATTGATCGTGTCTTTGCCGACAACCCCGATATCTGCCACTCCGTGTTCCACATATGTCGGAACGTCCGGTCCTTTTGCAAGGAAAAATCGCAGCTTCTGTTCTTCGTTTACGAATATGAGCTTTCTTGTATCTTTGTCCTTCATCTCCTCACAGGAGAATCCGCATTTTTCGAGAAGGGCGAGGGTCTTGTCCGCAAGACGGCCTTTGGTGAGCGCTATGGTCAGATATTTGCTATCATCCTTACTCTTACGCTCCTGCACGTTTCTGGCGATCAGAAGCTCATCAAGGCTGATACCGAAGCCGATCGCCGGGGTGTCTTTACCGAATTCCTTTACAAGATTGTCATATCTTCCGCCCTTGATAACGGCATCACCGAATCCGGATGTATATGCCCGGAACAATACTCCCGTATAATAGTTATACTTGTTCAGAAGACCGAGATCTATGGATACGTATTTATCAACGCCATCTCTCTCGAGTATCTCCATGATTTTTATGAGCCGATCAAGAGATGGATGGCAAAGATCACGATCCGTTATACTTTTCAGATCATCAAGTGAATCTTTGGTCGTATGATCGTCTGATATATGAACGATCATATCCGTCATCTTATCGTCTACCCCGAGATGTTTTAACAGATCTTCGGCTTTATAATAGTTCTTCGCAGATATCAGCTCCCGAAGATTCATCTCATCCGTTCCGGTGATATCGAGCGAACGGCAGAGACCTTTGAAAAAGCTTCCGTTTCCGACAGACACTACAAAATCATCAAAGCCGGCTGTGAGCATGCATTTAACGACAAGCCCGATCATTGCCGCATCTGCTTCACATGACGCGTCGTTATAAAGCTCCGCTCCTATCTGTGTGCATTCTTTAAGCCGTCCGTTGAGATCGTTGGCGTTTACAAACGTATTACCGTTATAACACAGCCTTACCGGATCATCACAGTCCTGATACAGTTTTGAAAAAGCCCTGGCCATGGCAGGTGTGAAATCGGGACGCAAAACAAGGGTGCTGCCTTCTTTGTCATAGAACTTGTACAGCTCCTTTGAAGGTGTAAGTCCCATATTATTGGCAAAAACATCAAAGAACTCAAATGAGGGAGTCTGCATGAGCAGATACCCGGCATCCTTTATAACCTTAAGCAGGCGGTCTGTCATTTCAAGTTTTTTTGCGAACTCGGAAGGCGGAATATCTCTTACTCCCTCCGGGGTATGGATCATATCGTTCATGTCTCCTCCACCTAAGATACGTTAAACTTCGTATCCCTTAATGTCAAATCCTTTTTGATGCCGTCCAGATATGGAACGAGCAGCCCTTCGTGCGGTATCAGATCAAAGCCTTCTTCCAGTTCTTCGATACGAAAACTTTTTCTGCCGCCTTTTTGCATCCTGTTCCAGAAATACTGTAATCTTTCGCATCGAAGATAATGGAACCGGTCTTTATGGGCATAGTATATCACGATAAAGCTTATACCGCCCTGCTTTTCAAAATCTTCCATGAACTTTACCTGATGTTCATGAATATTGGAAAGCGCGAAAGTATCGACGGAACATTCCTTGGCATCAAAGCATACGGGTATTCCCTGAACAGCTCCGATATAATCAACAGTACTTTTCTGGTCAAAATACGCCAGCGTGATCTGTGAATGATCCGCATTCATCCTGATCGGAGTTATCGGAGTCGGTATTTTCTGTACAAGACACAGTCCGTGCTCTTTGTACAGATCGTTCGTTCTGTTTATCAGTTCTTCAAGAGTTGAACCCCTTAATCCTCTTGAGTTCCAGGTTGACATAACATTACTCTCCTGAAATCATCCCCGGTATCTGTTTCAATGCTCATCCCGGCCAGCGTATCAAGCGGAAAATCATCCGGAAATACCATTTTGGTGCACACCAGCATCTGGCAGGATATGCCGAACTGTTTATAAAAACTGCGGTTTATACTGTGATCCCCGTACTTTTCGTCTCCTATCACGGGATGTTTTATGTGGGCCAGATGAGCTCTTATCTGATGGGTTTTTCCGGTAATAAGCTCGATCTCGAGAAGCGAAAGATCACATATGCATTTCCAGTTCTTAAGCGGATGAACTTTTGTTTTTATATTGCACTCTTCGGGACCGGTATCCGTGATCATTACGGTATTTGTCACGGGATCTTTACGAAGTCGTCCCGAAAGATCAAGATCATCTTTGATGATACCTGCTGTTATACATCTGTAATACTTACCGATCGTATGGTTGCGAAAAGCATCCGCCATATGTTTTGCGCATCTGTATGTCTTTGCAAAGGTTATAAGACCTGCCGTATTGCGGTCCAGCCTGTTGCATATTCCCGGAGTATATGAAGATCCGCTGCCGGTCGCTGAAGGTTTTGCCCCCTTTACGTAAGAAAGACATATCTCGTTAAGAGAGATATCTTCCGCTGCCGATTTTTGCGACAGCATACCGGAAGGCTTGTGTACAATTATGATATCATCATCCTCATATATGACCGGCGGCATCAAATAGGCCGTATCAGGATATGAAACATCATTTTTCGAAAACCGGTCAAAAGTCTCATCGGACAGATAAAATATTACGGTATCGTTTTCATGCAGTCGTTCATCACCTGATGCTTTTGAACCGTTCAACACGATATTTTTTTTGCGCAGCATTTTATATGCAAATGATGACGGCGCATTTTTCAGAATACGGAAGACGAACCGGTCAAGCCGCTGGCCTTCGTCATTTTTGTTTATCACGAATTCTTTCATAAAGATACCGCTTTTATCGTATCGATTATGGCAGCGGAGCCTGTATCACTTTCGGAAGAAAGCTTTTGAGACATCTCGAGACACCTCTTTTCAAAAGCATCAAGGCTGTCATAGATCTTGACATTCGCACTGTGGCCGGCATTTTTCAGCACACTGTCGATATGCTCTTTCAGCCTGTTATCCGTATCTTTTGACGGCATGTAGGCGATAACGTTTTTGGAACACACACATATGACGGGAAGGAAAAAGGTCCTTTCGTTTGTGGTGAGGATGTTCTCGAAGATCGTGTTCATACCGCCGGTACAATCACAAAAACGCCTGTGATCTTCCGGTGACAGTGAACGGTATCGTAAAAGCATGACTACCCCGACCATGGATCTGCAGGTCGGAAGGAGCGCGAGAACGGCCAGTACGGACCACAGACTCTTTTTTGTATGAAGAGTCAGATATCCCATAAGAAAAATACCTACAGCCATTGCAAAAAGTATGAGCGTTTTCGCAGCCTCAAAAATGAGTTGTTTTCTGATATAGCCGTATGTGCCTTTCAGTTCGCGGTTGATATACTTCATCTCTTATCTTTCTATCTGATGACCCAGCCTTTTTCGTAGAGGTTTTTCAGTCTTTTCCCGTCGGATCTTGCAAATCCGAGCGGATATCCGTCGGTGCATATAAGTACATATCCTTTATCTTCTGCCCTGTCATCAATGATCGTCTCGCCTTTGAGATATTTGATGACATTTACATCCTTTATATCCAGATCGATATAAGGACGAAAATCATTCATATCAAGCGAAAGCGCAAAAGCCGTATGCGGTGTGAAAGCGCCGGAGGGCTTGATAAATCCTATGCAGGTGCCGGTCCGGACATACCGAATCTTTTTGTCATACAGCTTCTCAAAACCGTTCGGAAGGATGTATACGAAACCGTCTCCCGATGTCAGATATCTGCGGCTTTTTAAGATCTTAAGACGGTCATCCGACAGATGATCAAAAAACTCTCTTATGCTCTCCGGAAGGCTTTCATATCCGCATGATATATCGGAGATATCAGCTCCTCCTGCAGGAACAGGCTCTGAATCTTCGCTCTTTTTCATAAGAGCCATAAAATGTCCTTCACCGCAGAACCTGTGCGGCAGCACATGGACACAGCCCGAAAGACCGGAATATCCGCTGTATCTGTCGTATGGGCCGCGAAGGCCCGGAATACCTTCGATATCACATATTTGCATATCGGGATGCTCTGTGATAAATGCAAGCACAACCTGTTCGTTCTCCTCGTCGGAAAAAGTGCAGGTAGAATACATAAGGTATCCTCCGGCTTTGAGCATCGGATAAACGCAGCTTAGTATGCTCTCCTGAACAGGCCTATAGTGACTGCTTCCCTTCTTCTCATATTCCTTAATAAGAGACGGATCTTTACGGAACATCCCTTCTCCGGAACACGGTGCATCAACGATTATCCGGTCAAAAACTTCGATATAGTGACGGGATAGCTTTTCCGGGGATTCACATGAAATGAAGATGTTGTCCCATCCGGTGTGCTCGATGTTCTTTACAAGCGGTATGGTCCGTGAAAAGCTTATGTCGTTTGACAGTAAACAGGCCGGTCTCTTTCTTATGATCCCGAAGCTTTTTCCGCCCGGGGCGGCACAAATATCGAGAACAGTATCATCTTCGGATACCGGAAGGATCTCAGCGGGAAGCATCGCGGAAGGCTCCTGGATATAGTATAATCCCGCATAATAATACGGATGTTTCGTCCAAGCATCCGTATCATTGATATAATAACCGCCTTTTATATACGGAATCTTTTCGATCCGAAAAGGAGCTTTGTTTTCAAAATCCGAAACCGAGATCTTTTTTGTATTGACTTTAAGTCCCGAATAAGGTCTTTTCTCAAAAGATCCGATAAGATCTTCATATTCTCCGGGAAGGAGCATTTTCATGGATTCTTTGAATTTTTCGGGAAGAACCATTTCAGATACTCTTTAATATCTCAAGAAGATACTCATACATACGGGCACTGCTGCTGATCGACAGCCGTTCTTTGGGTGTATGTATATTGTTGATATCAGGTCCGAATGATATTATGTCAACCTCCTCCAGTTTCTTAAAGAACACACCGCATTCAAGGCCCGCATGAAAACCCCGAAGCTTAGGATTTTTCGAGAACATCTTCTGGTATATCTCAAAAGCGGTTTTGCGAAGGCGGGAATCACTCGTATACTCCCAGGCGGGATAATCATATTCCTCGCTAAATGTTCCGCCGCACATCTCGGTCAGATATTCTATCTTATCAGACAGCGCATCCTTCTCCGATTCCGCAAGACTTCTCATATTTACTATCATTGAAAAATCTTTCTCGGTCAGTTTCATGATGCCGCAGTTAAGACTTGTCCTTACAAGGCCATCGTTTTTGCGGCTCATTTTGATGATCCCGTCCGGCATTGTGTTCAGAAGAAAACCTATATTCTTTTTAGATTCTGCCGTAAGACAAAGGCCTTCATCCACACCTTTGTTTTCCGCATAGATCATCATGTTCTCTTCTATGCCTTCAAACTCATCACATATGATCCTCGAACACTTTTCAACAATAGTCTCAAGCGTATCGACATCGGAGGGATCAATGATTATCTCCGCTTTGGCTTCACGCGGTATTGCGGTATCGGTGAGCCCTCCGCCTATATACTTCAGTGAGAAAGGCATATTCTTTGTGATATTGTGAAGAAGTCTTCCGAGCAGCAGGTTTGCATTACCGCGGCCCTTGTCGATCTCCATTCCGGAATGTCCACCGGTAAGACCGCATATCACTATGGAATATCCTATACCCGAGACATTCTCATATTGTACGGGAACCGTACTTACCACTCTCTTACCGCCGGCAGAACAAGTCAGAAGCTCGCCTTCTATCTCATGATCAAGATTGATCATCTTTCTTCCCTTGAGCAGGGAAGTATCAAAAGCCATAGCACCTCTCATACCGTCTTCCTCATCAGCGGTAAAAAGTGCCTCTATGGAAGGAAGCGACGGATCGTCATCCGACAGAATGCTGAGCATATAAGCAACGGCTATACCGTCATCGGCTCCGAGTGTAGTGCCTTTTGCATAGATATAATCGTCGAGGACTGCCAGTTTTAAAGGATCTTTTGTAAAATCGTGCTTCGCCTCATAATCATAGCTCTTTTCACAGACCATATCCATATGCCCCTGAATTATCACCCATGAAGCATCTTCCTTTTGGGAAGGCTTTCTTATGAGGACGTTCATATTATCATCCCTGATGCATTCCATGCCGTGCTCTTTTGCAAAAGAAACGATATAATCACTGATCATCTCACATTTGCCGGATGGTCTGGGAATGGATGATATCTCTTCAAAATAGTGAAAAACTTTTTCGGGATTAAGTCCGCTAAGCACATTATCCATTATATGTATCTTCCTTTTTACATATTTATCAAAAAAGGCGGAACCATGCAGCGGATCCGCCCGAATAAACTTTGGAATACGACAGACTATATTACACTTACACCTTTGCCGCCGCCATCTGATTTGGAACCGTTATTGTTCCGGTCTGCAGTAGGATAACCTTCAAGAGCCGCAATATCATTGTCAAGCTCAACCTGCGGATACAACTGTGAACGATCCTGAGCGATGATCTGTTCACATTCGCGAAGTCTCGCGATCAGATCCCCGTATTTGGCATCTGCCGTACCTATTGCATGATTTATTATATCCTGCAGAGTGGACAGCTGTCCGAAAGTATATTCCATGGCCGACTGTCTGACATTATTGGCTTCGACCGTAGCCATGTCAACGATCTGCTGGGCCTGTTCCGTAGCCTGCTTGACCACCTCTCCGGCCTGGGCATATGCCTGTTGCATTATCTCGTTCTCATCCACCATCCTGACGGTCTCGGCCTGTGCCATACCGAGCATTGCATCCGCCTTGTCTCTGGCATCCTGAAGGATCCGCTCTTTGTTGCTTATGATCTTCTGGTACTTTTTGATCTCTTCCGGTGTGCGAAGACGAAGATCACGGAGAAGTTCATCCATACGATCTTTGTCAACAATGATATTCGTGGTGGAAAACGTCTGATACTTGCATTCCGAAATAAAGGTTTCTATTTCGTCGATTACCTGTTCGATCCTGCTGCTCATTTACACTCTCCTGTAATACCCCTGTTACTTATCCCCTTTTTTACCGAATTTCTCATATGTCAGTTTTTCGACATACGGAGGAACAAATTTACTGATATCTCCGCCGTAAGCGGCAACTTCCCTTACTGTCGAACTTGAAAGGTAGGCATATTTAAGTGAAGTGGTAAAAAATACCGTATCTACCTTCCTGTTCAGGACTGAATTCGTCTGTGACATCTGAAGCTCATAATCAAAGTCCGTCACGGCCCTAAGACCTCTTACAATGACATCCGCATCAACTTCCATCGCAAAATCAACAAGAAGTCCGTCATAGCTCAGAACTCTGACATTTTTAAGATCCTTCAGAACCTCATTTAATATATTAACACGTTCATCAGCTAAAAACAATGGAGTTGTTTTGCCTTTGTTCGTAAGAACGGCAACTATCAGCTCATCGAACAGCTTCGACGAACGTTTTATGATGTCGATATGACCGTATGTTACCGGATCGAAACTGCCCGGGTAAATGGCTCTTTTCATAATACCTTCCGCCTCCTTAAGATGAAAGCCTCATAAAGACATGTTTATTGTTCTTGTACTCTTTTATCCTCGTGATCTCATAACCAAGATCATCCGCATAAGACATATCCGCCGAAATGGCCTCTTCTGCAATGATGAGAGTATCCTCATCTGTTAATCCGCCTGTTTTAAGAGCCGTAAGTACAGGCCTGACAAGTCCCCGGCCGTATGGCGGATCCATAAAGACGATACCGTAGGGCTTTGAGGGATGCAGCATATGAATACCCGTCAGAACATCTGTGGAATATACCGTTGCCTTGTCCGCAAGATGAGTCTTTTCAAGATTCTTCCTGATACATGACAAAGCTTCTTTGTCCTTTTCCATGAAGGTACAGCTCCCGGCACCTCTTGAAAGAGCTTCGATACCGATCCCGCCTGTTCCGGCGAACAGATCGAGAAAATCAACCCCGTAAAGCATTGGTGCGATGATGTTGAACAGAGTCTCTTTTATCTTGTCGCTCGTTGGCCGGGTATTGTCCCCTTTTGGAGCACTAAGTAACAGCCTTCTGGCCGATCCCGCTATCACACGCATATATCTATCCCCGCAGTTTACTACCCTTGGTGTCTCTTCTTGCCGCTTTCAGCCTTGACAGAAGGACCTGACGGCTGCCGACTTTGATCATCGTGTCATCGTCTTCGAATACGGTATATACCTTTGCAACTTTATCATTTCCGGTAAGCTTTATACCGCGAACACCGATGGCACCTTTCTTCTTGAGCGGTATTTCATCGACTTCAAATTTTAAGAACACATCGAATTCCGTCTGAAGCACAACATATTTCTGGTCCGTGACGGGATATACGGTTATCACTTCGTCTTTGTCAAGCAGTCCCGTGGCGGCGACCGTTCTTTTCACAACATCGAATTCGCTTCCGTATACCTGTTTGAACATTCCTTTTTTCGTTCCGAACAGAAGCTTCTGCATTACAAGGTCAGACATCGGAGTGATGTATACAACGGATTCGGCCGAAGAATCATAATTACTGACGTTATCTATCGGGATCCCCTTGTCACGGAACTTTCCGAAAGGAAGATCGCAAGTCTTTATCGAGTGCATCATTCCTTTGTTCGTAAATACACATATCCTTCCCGTATTAAGGCACTTAAAGTATGTGGGGAATTCCGCATCCACAGCCTCGCGGTTCCTCTCAAATGCAGCAACATCAACCGTCTTGGCATATCCGAAGCGGTCCATAAGGAACACAACTTCCATCTCTTCGGCTTTCTTTTCTTCAAAGACTACGTCGCCGGCATTTTCAATTGAAGTTCTTCTCGGCCTTCCGTATTCCTTCTTGATGGATTCAAGACCTTTTATTATTGTCTGGTCCATCTTGGCGGGACGGGTCAGGATGTCTTTGTATTCGGCTATGTCCTTAAGAGTCTTGTCGTGCTCCGCAAGAAGAGCTTCCATCTCAAGACCGATAAGTCTGTGAAGCCGCATATCGAGTATGGCCGAAGCCTGTTTATCGGTGAATCTGAGCTGCTGTGCGACTTTTTTTGATATCCTCGATTTGAATTCTATGCCTTCGGTATTTCCTTCAACAAGGCATGCCTTGGCCATTTTCACATCTTTTGATCCGCGCAGGATCTCGATGATAACGTCGATCACATCAACGGCCTTTATGAGACCTTCCTGGATCTCTTTTTTCTCCAGTTCCTTTGTCAGAAGGGTCTTGTATTTTCGGGTCGCAAGTTCACGCAGGAAATTAACGTGATATGCTATAAGCGCGCGAAGACCGATGACTTCGGGTCTTCCGTCGCATATGGCAAGCATATTTACGGCAAAAGTATCTTCAAGACGAGTCTTTTTGAGGAGCATATTACGGACATTTTCAACATCCGCATCTTTTTTCAGCTCGATGACGATCCTTATGCCCTCTTTTCCGGACTGGTTCGAGATATCGACTATATCAGTTGTCTTTTTGGAATCAATAAGCGATACGATATCCAAAAGAAACTTTGATATATTTGCCCCGATCATCGTATAAGGGATCTCGGTAACGACAAGTGACGGCCTGCCGCCCTTTCCCATCTCAAGGTTTACCCGGCCCCTTATCCTGATCTTGCCGCTTCCGGTCTCATATATCTCTTTCAGTTCATCTTTGTTCGTGACTATCCCGCCTGTCGGAAAATCAGGCCCGGGCATGATCTCGAGAAGTTCCTCCGTGGAAATGTTTTCGTTTTTCATATATGCCTTTTCGGCTTCTATCACTTCCGCCAGATTGTGAGGAGGAATACTTGTCGCCATACCGACCGCAATACCCTCGGTACCGTTCACGAGCAGATTGGGGAACCTGCACGGGAGTACCACGGGCTCTTTGGAGGTCTCGTCGTAGTTCGGGATAAAATCGACCACATCTTTGTCGATATCGCTCAGCATTTCTTCCTGGGTGATCCTGGCAAGCCTCGCTTCCGTATATCTCATGGCTGCGGCGCCGTCACCCTCTATCGATCCGAAATTGCCGTGTCCGTCAACAAGAGCCATCCCTTTTTTAAAGTCCTGGCTCATTACAACAAGGCAGTCATATATCGAACTGTCACCGTGAGGATGATACTTACCCATGGTATCACCGACTATACGGGCCGATTTGAGATGCGGTCTGTCATAGCGGTTGTTAAGTTCGTACATATCATAGAGCGTTCTTCTTTGTACGGGTTTTAACCCGTCCCTCACATCGGGAAGCGCTCTTGCAATGATAACGCTCATCGCATAGTCGATATATGACTTCTGCATAACCTCGGAATATTCGGTTTTGATTATGGTCTCTTCGATTATTTCTTTTGCCTGTTTTCTGGCCATATCACAATCCTGCCTTTATCGATCGGGAAACACTAAAAATCAAGTTCGGCTTCCCTTGCGTGTCTGTATATAAAATCCTTCCTTGGTGCGACATCATTGCCCATGAGCATTTCGGTAGTTGCACTAGCAAGCATCGCATCTTCTATCTCGACCTGTTTGAGCCTTCTCGTGGAAGGATCCAGAGTAGTCTCCCACAACTGTGAGGCATCCATCTCACCGAGACCTTTAAAACGCTGGAGTTTGAAGCCTCTATGATCTTTACGGTATTCGCTGAGAGCTTTGTCATCATACAGATATTCTCCCGCTCCTTTTTGCGGCATGGCCTTATAAAGAGGCGGCATGGCGATGAACACGTGCCCTTCATATATGAGTTCGGGCATGAAGCGGTAAAACAGAGTCAGAAGCAATGTCGATATATGAGCCCCGTCCACATCGGCATCGGCCATTATTATGATCTTGTCGTATCGAAGCTTTGCTATATCAAAATCATTTCCGTATCCTTCGGAAAATCCGCATCCGAAGGCATTTATCATCGTCTTTATCTCAGCGTTTGCCAGTACTTTGTCTATACTGGCCTTTTCAACATTAAGTATCTTTCCTCTGATCGGAAGGATCGCCTGATAATTACGGTTTCTGGCTGTTTTGGCGCTGCCTCCGGCCGAATCACCCTCAACTATAAAGATCTCGCATTTTTTGGGATCGCGGCTCTCACAGTTTGCAAGCTTGCCGTTCGAATCAAATGAATACTTCTGACGGCTGAGCATGTTTGTCTTTGTCTTTTCTTCGCTCTTCCTGATCTTGGCGGCTTTTTCGGCACATTGAAGGACAGCTTTTAATACATCGATATTCCTGTCAAAATAGTGAACGACTTCATCGCCCGTTATTTTGGAAACAGCCTTTGCGGCATCCTGATTGTCAAGTTTTGTCTTGGTCTGGCCTTCAAACCTGGGGTCCGGATGCTTTATGGATACAATGGCCGTCATGCCGTTTCTGATGTCGGCACCTGTAAAGTTCTGGTCTTTTCCTTTTAAGATATTCAGCTCACGGGCATAATTGTTCATTATGTTCGTAAACATGGATTTAAAGCCGGTCAGATGCGTTCCGCCTTCGGAATTGTATATGTTGTTACAAAAGCCGAGGACGTTTTCATGGAATTCATTGACATACTGAAATGCTATCTCGACGTTGATACCGTCACAGCTTCCGGAAAAGAATACCGGTTCGCATACCGTCTCTTTGTTACGGTCGAGATCCTTGATGAAGCCAATTATCCCGTCAGGCTCGTGAAAATCAACTTTTTCATGAGGTATGGATCTTTTATCGCAATAATGAATGGTAAGACTGGGGTTCAGATATGCGGTCTCATGAAGCCTTGATTTTATATCTTCCTCACGGAACCTTGTTTTTTCAAATATCTCCCCGTCAGGCAGAAAATTGACTTTTGTTCCGGTTGACCGTGTCTTTCCGATCACGGGAAGCAGTCCTTTTTCAAGATCGATAACAGGGATACCTCTTGAATACCTGTCATGATATATGTTCCCGTCGCGCTTGATCTCAATATCAAGATATTCCGAAAGGGCATTTACCACCGAAGAGCCGACCCCGTGGAGTCCTCCGCTTGTCTTGTATACTTCGTTGTCAAATTTACCTCCGGCATGCAGAGTCGTAAATACGACACGCTCGGCACTGACACCTTTTTCGTGCATGCCGACGGGTATTCCTCTGCCGTTGTCCTCAACGGTCGCGGAACCGTCATTTTCAAGCGTGACCCATATACTGTCGCAAAATCCGGCCAGATGTTCATCGACACTGTTGTCGACTATCTCATAGACCAGATGATTAAGTCCTTTTGTTGTTGTACTTCCGATGTACATGCCCGGACGGGCTCTGACAGGATCAAGACCTTCCAGAACTGTGATAGACTTCTCGTCATAAGTTGATTTCGGTGACATATATCTCCCCTTGATTATAATTACTCCCGATTACTCCCTTAGCAATTATATCACAAAAAATCAGGATTTCAAGCAAAAAACACAACAGGTTGTACCGCGCTCTTCTTCCGGTACAACCTGTCGTATGCGCTTTCGCTGATTTTTCACAAAGTCTCGTCAACTCTGTGTATTCTGCCGTAATTATTAACGGCGCGTTTTAATTCACTGTTGGAACTTTTTGAAAGAGACGGATCATCTCTTAATATCCTGTCGGCATCGGCTGCCGCCTTTTTTAACAGTTCGGCATCGGAATATATGTCCGCGAGGAGGAAATCCATCTCTCCCGACTGTGCGAACCCGAAAACATCACCGGGGCCTCTGAGCTTCAGATCCTCATCCGCTATCTTAAAACCGTCATTGTTTTCTTTGAGTATTTCAAGACGTTTCATCGTTTTTTCATTATCGCTGGCGCTCATGAATATACAGTAGGACTGATTCTGTCCCCGCCCTATCCTGCCGCGCAGCTGGTGAAGTGCCGCCAGTCCGAACCTGTCTGCGTTTTCTATCATCATGACAGTTGCATTCGGGACATTTACGCCTACTTCCACAACGGTTGTGGAGATGAGGATATTGATATAATTGTTTGAAAAATCATCCATCACCTTCTGCTTATCCGCCGCCTTCATCCTTCCGTGAAGCATACCTATCTTAACCGAATCTTCAAAGACACTGCGAAGTTCGCTGTACATATCGGTGACGTTTCTGGCATCCATACCGGCACTTTCTTCGATAAGGGGACAGATGACATATACCTGATGACCTGCTTTTACCTCTTTTTCGATGAATCTGTAGGCGGTAGCGCGATAACTTTCATTGACAACGGCATTCTTTATCGGTTTTTTGTGAGCGGGGAGCTCATCTATAACCGAAATATCAAGATCACCGTACAGTATCAGGGCCAGCGATCTCGGAATGGGCGTGGCGCTCATCACGAGAACATGACAGTTGTCGGAAGCGTTTTTTGATGTCAGCGCACTTCTTTGCCCCACACCGAACCGGTGCTGTTCATCGGTGATCACAAGCGCAAGATTTTTGTATATTACCTTTTCCTGAAACAGTGCATGTGTACCTATCAGTATGGAAACTTCCCCCGAGCGTGCCATTTCCCTTACGTTTTTCTTGGAGGTTTCGGACATGGATCCGGTCAGAAGTGCAACTTTAAGGTCTATACCGCTTTCCTTTAATATGTTTGTTACTGACTGATAATGCTGGTCGGCAAGGATCTCCGTCGGAGCCATTATAGCGCACTGATAGGAGTTCATTGCACACATGACCGCTGCAAGTGTTGCGATTATTGTCTTTCCGCTTCCGACATCTCCCTGGATGAGCCTTCTCATCGACCGGTCCGAACACAGGTCTTCTTTTACTTCATCCCATACCCGAAGCTGTGCACCGGTCAGTCTGAAAGGCAGCTTTTCAATGATCCTGTTGCACTGGGCCACTTCAATAATGTTAAAATCATTAAGAGCGACCTCTCCTTCGCTTCTTAAAAGACGGAGCCTCAGTATGAAGTGCAGAAATTCTTCATATACAAGAGAATTTCTTGCATGAAGCAGAGTTTCCTCATCTTTCGGAAAGTGCATGTCATACAGTTCATGCCGGACACTGTCTCCGAGATATTCGAACGATCTTTTAACCGTTTTGGATACCGCATTGTTTGTCAGCCCTTTTGTCAGATGATATACGGGATTGATCCGGGCGCAGGCCTGTTCATACTGCTCTTTTGTAAATATACGGGGCTGTCTGATGTGAAAATGATCTCCTTCCGTCTCGAGCCTTCCGTAAAAAACGTAAGAACTTCCGGATTTGAGGCTTTTCGACAGATAAGGCATATTAAACCATGTGGCAGAAACCGCAGTTGACGAAGCACTTAACATAACGGTCGTTATCGATAATCTTTTAACCCTGCGTACCAAAGGCCGTTTTACAACAACAGCTTCAAAAGCGAGCAGGCGGTCGGTTGTAAGTTCATCAGGGCCGCATAATCTTTCATATTTTACATAGTCTCTCGGAAAATAAAAAACACAATCCTCTACAGTATCGATACCGATCTTACTGTAGAGAACTGCGTTTTTTTCACCAATGCCTTTTATGGCGGTAAGGCTGGTCATCTTATTCTACCGATATAATATAGTAATAAATGGGCTGGCCGCCTGAATGAAGTTCAACAGATATATCCGGAAACTTCTCTTCGGCTGATTTTGCAAAATCATTTGCCATTTCCTCATCAACTTCATCACCGAAGTATATGCTGATGATCTCGGATTCATCATCCACCATCCTGTCGAGCATCTGCATGGCCGTATCTTCCACAACAGTACCGACAGACAGTATCTCATGATCGCCTATACCCATGATATTACCTTTGTGGATCTCCATACCGTTAATGGATGTGTCTCTTACCGCATATGTAACCTGTCCTGTCTTGACACGGGATATCGCATCAAGCATAGCGGTCTCATTATCACCGGGAGTCGCATCATTCATATATGTGATAAGAGCCGTGATACCCTGAGGTATTGTTTTGGTGGGTATCACTATTATCTCCTTGTCTTCAACAAGGTACTGGGCCTGGTTGGCTGCAAGAATGATATTCTTATTGTTGGGAAGGATAAATACGTGTTTGGCATTTACCTTGTCGATGGCATTGATCATATCATCCGTGGAAGGATTCATGGTCTGTCCGCCTGTTATGAGGTAATCGACACCGAGACTCTTGAAGATCTCATCAAGTCCTTTTCCGCATGATACGGCAACAAAGCCCATTTCTTTTTCGGGCTCTTTGGCTTCCGCTTTTACGCTCTCTTCCTTAACGGGAACATTTTCCGGTTCTGCGACATCTTCCGTAACGGGATCATCGGCTTTTTCAACAGATACGTTTTCATCCGATTCCTCTTCGAGTACGGGCTTGATCTCGTCCTTATCCCACGGTTTGATCACGACATCATCGATCGTTCCGAATGACAGGCATTTGGATATTATCCTGCCGGGCTCTTCGGTAAATACGGATATGCATATCCTGTCGCCGAGGTCGTTGATCTTTCCGCCTGTTCCGTATGCATCAACAAATTCTTTGACAGTTTCCTTATCGGCATCTTCGAACGAGCTCTTTGTAAAAAGAGCCAGAGAAGTTTCATAAGTGATTATCTTTTCTTTCGGTACAGCTGCAGCTTTTTCCGGTTTTGAAACTTTGAACAGTTCATCAATATCCTCACCGGAATATGCGGCATATCCGCCCTTTAATATCTCGAGCAGACCCTGTCCGCCGGAATCTACAACTCCCGCTTCCTTGAGAACGGGGAGCATTTCGGGGGTCTGTAAAAGTACTTCTTCGGCATGGAATATGATATCCCTGAAATACGTATCAAAATCCTTATCCTGTGAATTGACTTCAAGAGCTTTTTCGGCGACTGCCCTTGCAACTGTCAGAATGGTTCCCTCTTTGGGCTTCATAACGGCTTTGTATGCCGTCTCCACAGCTTTTTGCAATGCCTGGGTAAAGATGTCCATATCAAGTTCATCTTTATCCTTGATGATCTTTGTAAAGCCACGGAACAGCTGTGACAGGATAACACCGGAATTGCCTCTTGCTCCTCTGAGTGAGCCCGAGGATATGGCCTTACTTACCGTGGCCATGTTCAGATCCGTTATGCCCTCAACCTCTTTTACCGCCGACATGATCGTAAGCGACATATTGGTTCCCGTATCACCGTCGGGAACAGGAAATACATTGAGCTCATTTATGATCTCTTTTTCAGATTCAAGCCGTCTCGCACCGGCCAGGAACATTGTGGAAAGAGTTCCCGCATCGATCAAATTTGACTGCACCTGTTCATCCTCCTTAATCCGGGGTCAGTCTATGACCCGGACACCCTCAACAAAAACATTTATCTTATCGATCTCAAATCCCGTGTATTCTTCTACCTTATATTTAACGTTATTCACAAGATTGGATGCCACGGCACGGATGTTAACGCCGTAACTGACTATGACATGAAAGTCAAGAATAAGCTTGTTGTTGACCATCTCAACATTTATTCCTCTTGTGAGATTTTCGCGTTTGAGCATCTTTGCAATGCCGTCCGACATACTTACCGCTGCCATACCGACTATACCGAAGCATTCAACCGCCACACTTCCGGCATACTGGGCAACAACATCGAGATCGATGATCAGATTACCGGAACCTGTTGCCAAAGTTTCCTTCATATGAACCCTCCTTGATCTATGATGATATCCGAAATGATATTAATACTATGAAAACGAACAAAAAACAAATACATTATACACATAAAAACTTTTACTTGCAATGAATATTAACATTTGGTAAAATACCACTGTTTAAGGAGGTCATTGTCATGGCTAAATGTGATATTTGCGGGAAAGGCGTACATTTCGGAAACAACGTCAGCCACTCCCACAGAAGATCCAATCGTATATTCCATGCTAACGTTAAGCGTGTTAAATGCATGGTAAACGGTACACCCACTACAATGCATGTCTGCAGCAGATGTCTCAAGTCGGACAGGGTTGAGCGGGCATAGAAAAGAACCTCGAGAGAGGTTCTTTTCTATTTGCTGCGCTATGTTCAGTCGCCTGTCACAACCGGCGTATCATCCACAGAAGCTCTTACTTCATCATCGGACACCGCAGTCTCCTTTTTGGCGGTGATCTTGTTCATTATCTCGGGGACAAGATCGATTATCTTCGTCACGGTATCCTGATTTTTGATGCTCACAACCCTTGTGGAATTGTTCTGGACAACAAGAACTGCCGTGGGAGTCATCTTTCCCGTCAGTCCTCCCGCTCCGTTGTCCTTCTTTTCGCCCCGGAAAGTTCCGGCTCCCACTCCGAATGAAACATCAACAAACGGAATGAGTATCGTGTCTCCAACCGTAACAGGATCACCCACTACAGTTTTGGATGACAGAAAACCTTCCATGCCGTTTAAAAGTGAATTGACTACTGAATTGAAACTACTCTCAGCCATGATATCTCCCTCCGTTAATGACTTTAACAGTACATATCTTTCTTTTTGTATAAACGCCACAGCCTCCGGCATTCTTTGCTGAGCATTATCCGAAGAAGACTTACGGCAACGACGATCAGAAAGATCCTGCCTTTTATATCAGCGTATCCGCATATATCCGTATCGCTAAATCCCGCATCGATCACAAGCTTTTTCGGAAGAACGGGATAAAAAACACCAAGAACAGCCAGTATCTGACCTGTAGTTGCCGGATCGTCGAATCCGAAATGTATGAATCCTTTTATCTTTTTCGGTGCGATCCTGCGAAGAAGCTTTACGGTCTCCTCTTTTATCAGTTCAAAAGCTCGGCGGTTGCCTTTATCATTGAGCATTTTGTCCCAATAACGGATCTTTCTCCTGATACCGTTTATCCTGTCGGTCAGATTTCCGTACTTTCGCTCTATCGCATCCAATATCTTATTTATCTTATCCGCAAGGGATTCTTCTTCTTTATCTTCTCTCTCTTCTTTTTCTTCTGTTTCTTCTTCTATAGTATATTCTGTTTCTTCTTCAGTTTCTGCTCCTGTTTCAGTATCTGCTGCAGTTTCTTCAGTATTATCTTCTGTTTCTTCTGCTGCGTTTGCTGCTTCTTCCGTTGCAGGTTCAGGTTCATTATTAACGGGTTTTGTATTATCCTCTTTTTTGTTTATCTTAATGCCGAAAACTTTTATATACTTATCTGTTTCCTTATCTTCATAAGTCACGCCCGCGGTCAGTATATGAAGAAGGTAAGAGATACCGGCCGAGGCTCTCAGATCATCATCGTCTTTATCACGCGCTGCCGAGATCTTATACCTGATCGGAACAAAAAGAACAAGCAGAAGGATCAGAAGGATAAGTCCGAGGATCACGAGCAGGATTATTCCGATTATCTTAAGTACTGTAAGCAATACGGCCATTAAAGATGATCCTTAATATATCTTTCATAATATCCGCGTATATCCGAAAGGTTTCCTGCATTTTTCAGGCAGTCATCGATCATGACCCTTACAAGCTCCGTTGCGCCTTTATAGCTGTCTGCAACACCTATTATCACACGATCGCTCTTACGGATCCGTTTCTGCTTCAGCATGGCGGCCGGATATATATCAAAGATATCACGCGAATTGTCGGCAAGTGTTATAAAATGCAGCCCGATCATGCCGATACCGCAGGCCGTCTTCCATTTGACGGAGGACAGCTTGGGCCTGACTGAATCCGATACATATACATCATCAACAAAACGGACCAATTATCTTCTCCCTTGCCAGTAAAAAAACTTTTTTGATTATATCAAAAAAAGGCAAAAAAGTTAATACTGATTATTGACATTATACAAAGTGATTTTTATACTACAAGATATAGAGGGGGAGTAAATTATGGAACTCAAAGCTGTTATAGCCCTTAAACCGGGCGATGTGGTAGCTGAGGATGTTTTCGATCATAAGGGGAATGTTTTTGTCAAGAAGAATACAACTCTTGACAAATTTCTGATCCAGAAGCTTAACGTAGCAAAGATCACCTGCGTTAACATCAAGGAGCCTGAAGACGACAAGACCACATATTTCGAAAAGATCAGGGTCAGCAGGACTTTCAGACAATTCTACGAGATCTATTCCAAAAACTTCTATGAACTGAAAGATCTTATGGAACAGTTTCTTCAGACAGGCACTCCTATCGACTCCGACAGACTGTATGAAATAGTTGACGATATCATGTCTCCTTTCAAACACAGCAAGATCACGATACTCGATATGCTTGCGGTTCTTGAGACGGCCGAGTCTGATTTTCTGTATACACATGCCATCAATGTCGCTCTGATATGTAACTATACCGGCAAATGGTTCAAACAGGAAGGCAAAGACCTTCGTGCTCTCGTTTTGTGCGGATTTTATTATGACATAGGTAAATTCAAGATACCCGCGCAGATCCTGCTCAAGCAGGGCCGTCTTACCGACGAGGAATTTGACGCAATAAAAAGTCATACATCTCTCGGCTATGAAATGCTCCAGCCTTTTAATATCGATGAACGGATCAAACTGGCTGCGATGATGCATCATGAAAGGATCGACGGGTCCGGTTATCCGCAGCATCTTGTTGATGATCAGATCGTACCTTTTGCCAAGATCATAGCCATACTCGACAGCTATGAGGCCATGACAAGCTACCGCTCTTACCGTGCACCGCTTTGTCCCTTTACGGTCATAGAGATATTTGAAAAAGACGGTTACGGTAAATATGACACCGGTTACTATATAACATTCCTCGAGCGAATGGTTGAGGAATATATAGGAAAAGAGGTAATGCTCTCTGACGGTACTGTCTGCGTCGTAGTGCTTATCAATAAACAGAAATACTCCCGGCCGATGGTCAAGACGGTTGACGGCAATTATATAGATCTTACGACAAGAAAGGATCTGTCAATAAAAGCTTTGGTATAAACCAAAGCTTTTATCATTCCCATCTCTGACTTCTTTTCAGTCTTCTGAATATATTGTATCCCTTTTCGAGTATCAGTCTTTCATTATCGAATTTCAACAGATGATAGGCTTCATGATATTTGTAATATCCGCTGTCCCTGAAAAATTCCTCGGACTGGGGTGTCGAATCATAGCTCTGGGATCTCATCAGATACCAGTGAACTTCCTTTGAAACGGTATCTTCCGGTACGACAAATGAATAGATCGTTTTGTCGATGTATTCGACAATCGTCGCATCAACACCGGACTCTTCCTTGACCTCGCGAAGGGCTGTGGCTTCATGGGTCTCCCCCTCTTCCACCGTACCTTTCGGCAGGACCCAACCCTCATAGCGGTTGTTATAATTCTTGTATAAAAGCAGGATCTTGCCCCTGTATATCACAAGACCTCCGCAACTGACTGCTTCTATCATTTTTGTCTCCGAGGATGAACGGACATGCCGTTCACAGTAAATTTAGGCATATGATAACATCAGTTGAAATATGCGTCAAATACTCTTTTTGCAACAGGAGCCGCCACCGCACCGCCGGAGCCTCCGCCCTCAACGATAACCGTCACTGCTATCTCCGGTTCATCTGCTCCCGCAAAGCCCGTAAACCAGGCATGTGAGAGCGATTTGTTTGAAGAATATTCCGCCGAACCGGTCTTTCCGGAAATCTCATAACCCTTTGTATCAAATATACGTCTCGCCGTTCCGTTGACCACGACCTGACGCATCATCTTTTTAAGACTTTCCGAATATCTGCTGTCCATAAGGCGTCCGTATTCTCTTGCTTTTACCGTACTGATCGTACCTCCGTCGGAATTTACTACAGATGATACTACATACGGTCTCATAAGTACCCCGTCATTTGCTATGGCTGACGTGATCATGAGCATGTGAATGGGACTGATGAGTGTCCGACCCTGTCCTATGCCTGTTTGAAGCAGGTCGTCTGTTGACGAATCTTCCCCTATGTCACAATACCCTTCGGAATACTTGAACGGCAGCGGAAGCTCGGAGTTGAACATCAGCGAATCTATCGTATCTGCAAATCTGCGTTTGCTGAGCTGGGACGATATATTTGCGAAGCTCGAATTACATGAATTCGCAAAACTGTCATCAAAGTTAAGCCAGCCGTGAACCTGTTCGTTATAACAGCTGATCACGGAACCCTTGTATTCGAAACTTCCGGTGCATTCGAACCCGTAATCGGATACGTTTCCGTTATGCTCTTTAAGATATTCAAGAGCCGTCACTATCTTAAAGGTCGAACCCGGAGGATAGGATCCGAGGAATGCCCTGTTAAGGAGCGGGCTGTTTTCCGTATCCGCGTTGAACACATCCCATTTTGCCATCACCTCATTCGGATCAAAATCAGGCTTCGAAAGAACGCACAGAAGTTCACCTGTTTTGACATTCATTGCGATCACTGCACCTTTTCTGTCATCCATGGCATCATATGCTGCTTCCTGCATACGTGTATTGAGCGTGGTGTAAACATTGTCTCCGTGATTTTTCATACCTTTCAGATCGTTTCTAACCCTTGTGACAATATTCCCGTCACATGAAAGGAGCGTAAAATTTTCCATGCTCTCGACCCCGAGAACACCGTGTGTGGAATATCCGACGATATGTGCAAAGGTATTCCTGTAAGGATAGCTTCTGTAATATCCGCCGTCATTATCGGACATTGTCGTCGCAAGGACTTCGCCGTCCCTTGAGAGGATATCCCCTCTGATAAGCCTTGACTCAAGAAGTGCCTGCCGTTTGTTGTATGTATTGTTGATAACGCTCTTATTCTTTACCTGGGTAAAATATCCGAGATATACGAGCATGGCGATGAACAGGAACAGAAACAGATATGTTATGACCGCTATCTGCCTGTTACTGTCTATATGATGTCTTCCTTCGCGTCGTTTGATTTTTTCGCGCTTTTTTATTACGGATCCGAACAGTTTCATTTATTCAAGCTCCATTATATTAAGATTCTCGGTCTTAAAATCACCCGGTTTCGGGTGCGGACGCGCATTATCCTTACCTTTGCTTATGTACAGCCCCTGTATTACCGCGAACACACAGCATGTTACGGCAACACTCGTACCTCCGTAACTGACGAACGGAAGCGTTACTCCGGTCAGCGGGATGAACTTTATCACACCACCGATCGTAAGAAATACCTGAAAGATATATGCAACAGCCAGTCCCAGTGCGACCAGTTTGAAAAACGGATCCTCAAACTTCATGGCGATGTTCATGAACATCACAAAGCATGACAGGCACAACAGTACAAGACACATTCCGAAGACAACACCGAGCTCCTCACATATCGCTGCAAATATAAAATCAGCCGACACTACTGGGATCGTTGACGGAGCTCCCTGTCCTATCCCCATGCCGAGCCATCCGCCGGTTCCGATCGCAAACAGACTCTGCGATATCTGATATCCGGCATCTGTGATGTTCCCGATAGGATCAAGAAATGCCGTGACTCTCACCCTGACATGCGAAAACATCCTGTATCCCACGTATGCGCCAGCCGCTCCGGCAGCAAAACCCATCAGATAATACAGAATGTTCTTTGTTGCGGCATACAGCATGGCAAAATATACGACAAAGAATATTATGGCACTTCCGAGATCTCTTGATGCAACGAGAAGTATCACGTGAACGGCCGCAACCGCGGCACTAATAAGTATCTCCCTCATACCGTGCTTTCTTGCCAGGATGGATGCGATCGCAAAAACAAAGATTATCTTGACATATTCCGACGGCTGAAAAGTATAACTGGCAATGTGAATATTAAGCTTTGATCCGTTTATTACCGTGGAAAACAACAGTACTGCAGCCAGCGATCCGATCCCGACAAAAACGTATACCCATTTGAACTTCTCAAAAAACCTTATATGACTGATGATGTACGGGACAATAAGAGTTACGGCCACACTGCCCATTACGATATAGAACTGTCTCATTGCCCGATCGTAAGAGATCCTGGTCAATATCAGAAGTCCTATCGTGATCAGCATGCACATGTTGTTTATGACGAGAGCGTTTGCCCTGGGGTAGATGAGCTTGTATGCGACAAGGATCGCCAGCACTCCAAGCTGCTGTATAAGATATGCCCTGAAATAGCGAATATCCCCATCCCGGGCATACAGAGATATAAAGCCCGCGAAATGGATCACGACCATAAAGAAATTCTGCCGAAGGTATATACCCTTTCGGTCATATTCATTTGAAAATCGGAACACGGCAAAACACTGTATGGTATATACCGCCATACATATTATGATCATATACCGTGATATTTCGATCACAATCCTGCCCAAACTACTCTACTCCCCTGTTCAGATGACCTTTTGTATATCTTCCGGAAGGTTTTGTATTTATCGAACCGTTACTGTTCCTTCCGGACAGGTAGCTGCCTATCATGTCAGAAACCATATCATCTCTTTCATCAGTGAACATGAACCTGACGGATGACGGCCGCAGCCGAGCAAACAGGCTGTCTTCATCAGCTGCCGACAAAGGAACGCTGTTGTATATCACATTGGTGCACTCATCGCAGTCGCAGTGTACGAAAAAACGTTCCGATTTGCGATCCGTTATATAAAGATCATGCCCGCCTCTGACGGATCTGCACCCCGTTTTGGTATTGTATACACAGTTGGCACTTATCATCATCGGCAGTTTTCCGTAAATGATCATCTCCTCACCGAATATACCGCGTCTTATAAGTTCATGTCTGTTAAGTTCGACCGGGACAGTGGTTCTGATACCGCGGTCTCTAAAATGCTCATAAGCCTTTTTATTATATGCATACATATGCATATCGGCCACGATCTCACCGTTAAATGACAGTTCCTTCAGAATATAAAGAGCCTCAAAGTTTGACACGTAATATCCGGCAACATCATGATCACGGATAAAATCACGGATCCTTTTTTCATTCCTGATAACATAAGGAAGACTGACATATATTTTCTTTGCGGTATGCGAAAACTCTGCGGAAAGCGATGAATATAAGGACATCGGTACAATAAGAGCATCCGCGCCGGAAGAGCCGGCCGCCCTTGCCTGATCCGCGTTAAGTACAAATACCCTGACATCGGGAACCGGGTTTTTATCTTCATGCTGCGTGTTTTGACCGCTTGAGATAGGTTTTGTATCAAAACACTTTGCCGGATCTCTTTTGTATCCTGACAGGATCCCGGCCGTAAAAGCATCTAAGCCCAGCCTTCTTATCTCGTTGAGCTTTCGTTTCGGGAGGAAAAGCCCTTCATCAACCTCCGCTGTTATAGCTTTGACCACAAAAGGCGTACCGCCTGTTTTACAAAGAGAAGCACATGCTTCATCGGCGCTTAAAGGATGCTTTAGGGATATCTGTGGTACTATATCCGTAACAGTCTCTGCACTGTAACCGTTACCGGATACGGTGATAACTGAATTCTTGTCTTTTTTGATACTGCATTTTATATTGATCGCTGTCGAAGCCTTAACGGTATCTTCCGGGCTCTCATCTGTACTTGTCTGATATGACGGACTGTCTATGGTTATCATGTCCCTGCTGTTATAAGTCCTGTAATAACCGCTGCAGTTACCGCCTCTTGTATAATATGATACAAGCTTGGTCCTGTCCTGCGGATCCACATGATATCCGTCACCTCTATAGTAACTGTCAATGTATTTTCTGTATATTGACGTTACGCCGTAAACATATGAACTGCTCTTCAACCGGCCTTCTATCTTAAAGGATGACACTCCGGCCCCGATAAGGTCAGGGATAAGATCGATGGTACAAAGATCCTTCAGACTGAGCGGATATGTATTATCATAGGGAAGCCGGCACGGCTGTGCGCATCTTCCTCTGTTACCGCTGCGGCCTCCGATAAAAGATGACATGAGACATTTACCGGAATATGAATAACAAAGACTTCCGTGGATAAAACACTCTATCTCCAGTCCGCTGAGCTTTTTCATCCTTGATATCTCATCAAGTGAAAGTTCTCTTGCCGGAACTATCCTGACGGCGCCGAGTTCTTTCAGATATAAAGCCCCGCTGCTTCCGGTAACGGCCGCCTGGGTACTGACGTGGATGGGAAGGTCAATAAACATTTCCTTTATCTTCGTAATCACACCTGTATCCTGGACAATGACCCCGTCGAGTCCGTTGATATACGGCTGATAAAGCATATAATAGAGGTTGTCCAGTTCATCGTCACGAAGCAGTGTATTGACTGTAAGATATATCTTTCTGCCCAGAATATGTGCTTTATCTATTGCCTTGTTCAGTTCTTCCACAGTGAAATTGGAAGCTTTGGCTCTGGCCGAAAATCGTGTAAGACCAAGATAGACCGCATCTGCACCTGCATCCATTGCGGCTTCAAAACACTTATAGTCTCCGGCCGGAGATAACAATTCAACATGTTCATTATTCATTGTTCTTCATAAAAATCGGGATGTCTTTCGACATCCCGTTTATCATTTCCCCTGAAATGTTCTTATCTGCTTTTCCCTGCTTTCAAGCTTGATCTGAGCAGCTATGAGCTCATGCTTCAGATCATACAGCTCTCTGTCCTTTGCTTCGATCTCATCCGCAAGATCATCCATCTGCTTTTTGATCTTGAAATAATCATCGGCTATATTAAGAAGAAGCAGTACATTCTGCATATCCGCGGGCTGTCTTCTGAACGAGTCTACATTATTATATTCGGCGATCTTGTTGTTGATATATGAACTTACCTTCTGAAGATATTCTTCACTTTCGGAACCGCTAAGGGTGATCACCTTACCCCCTATAACGACTTCAATATCATTGTTCCCGATCATTTTATCCTCCAAAAGATTACAGACTAACGTACATATTATAGCCAAAAGATGAGAATAAAACAACCTTTATTTGGATGTATCTTCTGATGGGGCCTCAAGCCCGAAATGCCTGTAGCAGCTTTGCGTAATGACCCTTCCCGACGGAGTACGGTTGATAAAACCGTTCTGGATCAGATAAGGTTCAATAACATCTGATATCGTTCCGGGATCCTCTCCCGTTGCAGCGGAAAGTGTGTCAAGACCCACAGGTCCTCCGGAAAACTTATGTATCATAGTGAGCAGCAGGTTCCTGTCGGATGCATCGAGCCCCATAGGATCTACTCCCATAAGATCCAGAGCTTCTATGGCAACCGCCTCGCATATCACTCCGTCGTGCCTTACCTGAGCATAATCCCTGACCCGCTTTAACAGTCTGTTGGCAAGTCGCGGAGTGCCTCGGCTCCTGCGGGCAAGTTCATAGGCACCGTCCTCTTTGATCTCAACATTAAGTACCTTTGCCGAATGACGTATTATCGTTGCGAGTTCATCTGTATTATAGAACTCGAGACGGTGGATGACGCCGAACCTGTCACGAAGAGGTGCCGTAAGAAGTCCGGCTCTTGTTGTTGCGCCAACAAGAGTAAACCTCGGCAGGTCAAGTCTTACAGAACGGGCCGTAGGTCCCTTTCCGACCATTATATCGATGGCAAAATCCTCCATTGCGGGATACAGAACTTCTTCAACCTGCCGGTTCAATCTGTGTATCTCATCGATAAAAAGAACATCTCCTTCCGAAAGAGAATTGAGTATGGCAGCCATCTCTCCGGGCTTTTCGATCGCCGGACCGCTTGTGGTCTTGATATGTACCCCCATTTCATTGGCGATGATACATGCAAGTGTAGTCTTGCCCAGTCCCGGAGGGCCGTAAAACAATACATGATCAAGAGTATCACCGCGCTTTTGGGCGGCTTCTATATATATCTTAAGATTCTCCTTGGCCTTTTTCTGACCGATGTAATCATCGAGCCTCTGCGGCCTGAGACTTCCTTCGATCCTGATGTCTTCTTCGGTAAGTTTTGTCTCAATGGTCCTTTGCATCATTACCACCTACAATCTTGACATTAGTGACAGGGCTGACTTGAGTACGGTCTCCACATCATCCGCAGCTTCGACCTGTCTTACGGCTTTGTAGCTGTCTGTCTGTGAATAGCCGAGAGCTGTCAAAGCTTCCGCAGCCTCTTTGCGGACAGCGTTAAGATCAGACCCTGCCCCGGTACTTTCGGAGATGTGAGCGGTCTTTTGCTCAAAAGCATCCATCAGATCTATCTTGTCCTTCAAGTCGATTATTATCCGCTGGGCACTCTTGGGGCCTATCCCGGGAGCACGGCCTATCTGTTTTGCATCACCTGACATTATCGCAAAACGAAGATCGTCCGCATTCATAACCGACAAAAGAGCCAGTCCGGCCTTAGGCCCGATACCGTTTACGCTGATAAGCATCTTGTAGAGTTCCAGATCATCTTTGGTAAGAAAACCGTACAGCAGCATTGCATCTTCCCTGATGTGAAGATATGTGTATACCTTTATATCGATCCCGATACCGTCTATAAGATCAAGGGAGCTTGCCGGCATATAAACATTATAGCCTATGCCTCCTACCTCCAGAATGATCCTGTCTTCATATATTCCGGCGACTTCGCCTTTCAGATACCCGATCATTTCATCCCTCCGCTCATATATTATACTCTCCTAAAATCCGTCTGTAATTCCGGCCAGTCTGTTGATCAGAACGTCTGACAAAAACCCGACAATAAGACCGGTAATAACAGCCACACCGCACAAAGGAGCAAGATAATAAAACACATATCCGCTTCCGACAAGTATAAAAGCTACACATATCTGTGCGGTATTATGAAGAACAGCGCACGCAACACTCACACCGTATATCGAAAATCCGGCTTTTGAGAATACATACATCCCCAAAAGAGCCATTACAGCCCCCGAAATACTGTAAATAAAACTAACGGGACTGCCGAACAAAACCGCCGATAATATGACCCTGAGACAAGTGACCGTAACCGCATATACGGGTCCGGCTATATAAAATGCCATAAGGCTGACTATATTCGCGAGACCTATACGAACTCCCGGAATGTGTACCGGTAATACTATAAAGCTTTCAAGATATCCGAGAATAAGTCCTGCCGCGGTAAGCGCAGCGCACATGGTGATACTCTTACTGTGTGATCGCATCATATTCTCTTTCCCTGTCGGATGATATGACTATAAGAAGCTGCGCGGGTGCACAGCATATGCTCTCATTCGAACGGCTGATCCTGCCGCAGGCCATGCACTGTTTTCCTGGACATGTGGCATTTTTCATATATATGCTGCCTTCGGATATCTCTATATCGTTAACGATACCGTTATCACTTGTGATATGAATGCTTGAAGGCACGGCAAGATCATATTGTCCGTATAGCGATCCTTTGATATATATGCAGGCTATTCCCGGTGAAGAACGGCTGTATACCGCCACCGTTCCCGCAACCGATAAGATGATCACCGTTATTATCAAAAGAATGTCTCTTTTATTCATGATTATCCCTGTTGTTATCCGATATATTATGATACTACACGAACATATGTTTGTAAACCGTTATTTTTATAAATAGATTAATGACAGTAATGATGATATAATAACGGAAGTGATCGGAGAATAACGATGCTTGAGAAGTATTTATACGGCCACCGGGGCGATCAACAGACTAATTATGATGCAATGAGATATTCGGCACTTCTGATCGGGATTGCCATTATCCATTTTATATTCATGATCATCTTTTATATTATGGGCATCACCTTTATGGGCGTATATAATACCGTAATAGTCATTCTGTATTTTTATACATCCAGGATCGTCAGCGATCTGAAACTGTATGGAAGACTGTATATATTTGTACTTATCGAGGTTGTTCTCCATGCGTGTCTTGCCACTCTTTTTGTCGGTTGGAATTATCAGTTCATGTTTTATCTGTCCGGATTGATCCCGGTAGCTTTCTATCTGACATTTTCCATATCCTCTTTTCGGAGAAGGCTTATATATCCGTTAGTAACAGCCGTCACGGTTATATCGGCTTATGTTCTGATGCGCGGTATAACATATGCATTTCCTCCACTGGCAGGCACGTTTCTCATGGGTTTCGAGGTCGTACTGAGCTATATGAATATAATTGTCGGACTTGCCATAACATTTCTGTTCTCCGCACTTTTTGCGGTAGAGGTCAATTCGATGCAGCTTCAGATGGAAAGTGAACAGGAACGTCTTGAAGACGAAGCGAGCTTTGATCCTCTTACACACTTTCTTAATCGCAGGAGTATGGACGAACGCTTAAGCAGTATTCACAGAAATGCCATTATCAATGATGTTCCTTACAGCCTGATCATGGCTGACATAGATCACTTTAAGATATTTAATGATACATACGGACATGACTGCGGTGATTTTGTATTAAAGAACATCAGCAAGATCATCAGTGCACAGATCAGGGCAAAGGACAGCGCATGCAGATGGGGCGGCGAAGAATTCCTGATACTTATCACTGACGGTGTCGATACTGCCATAGAAGTCGCAAACAGGATCAGATCCGCGATAGAGAGCTACGAATTCAACTATGAGGGAAAGACACTTCACGTAACGATAACACTGGGTGTTTCGGGTTATTATTCGTCAGTCAAAGTCAAGACTCTTATTGAGATCGCGGACAAGCGTCTGTATAAAGGAAAAGAGAACGGACGCAATCAGGTCGTTAGCAGCTGATACGGGTATTAATTAAAGGGTCCTGCGCATTTGCAGGACCCTCTTTTATTATTCATTTTCAGTCTGCTGAATCATCTTCAAGCTTGCTTGCTCTGGCAGCAACTTCTTTCTCCTGAACATCCGAAGGACACTGTTCATAACGAACGAATTCATATTCATATACACCGCGTCCTCCTGTCATTGAACGAAGGACTGTGCAATATCCGTACAAACCTGTCATCGGGATCTCGGCTTCAACAACCTGCTTACCGCCGCCTATGGGATTCATGCCGAGCACTCTTCCGCGTCTCTTGTTAAGATCACCCATGACATCACCCGTATACTGATCGGGAACGGTAACCTTAAGTGAAGCGATAGGCTCTAACAGAACAGGACCCGCATCCATAAAGCCTTTCTTGAACGCCATGATCGTAGCCATCTTAAATGCCTGCTCCGAAGAATCAACAGGGTGATATGATCCGTCGTAAAGTACGGCTTTGACACCGACAACAGGATATGCGGCCATAGGTCCTTTCTGAACCGATTCCGCAAGACCTTTTTCAACTGCCGGGAAGTAGTTCTTGGGAACTGCTCCGCCCACGACTACCTGCTCGAATTCAAAAGGCTTTTCCATATCACCGAGAGGCTCAAACCTCATCTTAACATGTCCGTACTGGCCGTGACCGCCTGACTGCTTCTTGTATTTACCTTCAACATCGGAATTCTTTCTGATGGTCTCACGGTATGCGACCTTGGGCTCTTCAAGTTCTATCTCAACTTTGTAAACATTGGCCAGACGGCTCGCGATTATCTCGATCGCCTGATCGCCGAGAGCATATATAAGGCTCTGTCTGTTTTCGGAATCATTGACATTCTTAACTGTCTGATCTTCTTCCATGATCTTCGCAAGAGCTGATGAAACCTTGTCAATGTCACCCTTGTTCTTTGCCTTGTATCTCATATATGTATAGGGCTTGCTGATCTCGGTCTTCGGATACTGAACGGGAGTAGCTTTCGTGGAAAGCGTATCCCCTGTCTTAACGCTTGTCAGCTTGGCAAGAGCTCCTATATCACCTGCCTGAAGTTCAGGCACTTCAATAGGCTTGTTGCCGCGAAGAACGTACAGCTTTCCTATTCTCTCTTCCGAATTCTTGTCCGCATTGTAAAGTGTATCATCGGACTTGAGAACACCCGAGCAGACTTTGATAAGTGAATACTTACCGATGAAAGGATCAACAATGGTCTTCCATACATATGCCGACTTGGGCTTTGAGAAATCATAATTGGCTTCAAATATCTCTCCGGTCTTCTGATTGATACCGTTAAGAGCTCGCTGGTCGGGACTCTTGAAATATTTGATTATATCATCCATAAGAGTATATACACCGCGGCACATAATACCGGAACCCATTGTAACGGGAACTATTGTACCGTCGTTGATATTTGCATACAGAGCCGAACGGATCTCGGCATCCGAAAAAGTCTCACCGGCAAAATATCTCTCCATAAAGTCTTCGCTTGTTTCAGCAACAGCCTCCATAAGAGATTCTTTGTATTTCTCAAGGTATTCCGTGCAGTAATCGGGGACGGGGCATTCATCAGCTTTTCCTGCGTCTGTCCATCTGAATCCCTTTTCACTTACAACGTTAACGTATCCGACAAGCTTTTCATCCTCACGGATAGGAAGATGGAAAGGAGCTATCTTCTTGCCGTACATTCCCTCGAGATCTTCAACGATCTTGCGGTAGCTGGCGTTGTCAACATCCATATCGGTAACGAAGAAAATCCTGGGAAGCTTGTATTTTTCACATATCTCCCATGCTTTTTCGGTTCCGACTTCGACACCGGCTTTGCCCGAAACAACTATAATTGCACCGGCAGCTGCACCGACAGCCTCTTCGACCTCACCGACAAAATCAAAATATCCCGGAGTATCAAGGACGTTGATCTTACAGTCATCCCACTCTATCGGAACAACACTTGTCCCTATAGAAAAATGACGTTTCTGCTCTTCTTTGTCGTAATCGCTGATAGTATTTCCGTCATCGGTCTTGCCCATTCTCGTGGTGATCCCTGACAAAAACGCCATAGCCTCCGTCAATGTTGTCTTTCCGCATCCGCCGTGCCCCAAAATCACAACATTACGGATCTTATTACTGGGATAAACCTTCATTGTGTAACCCTCCAATATGATTTGATTTGATGCAAGCGCACCTTGTTAACATTATATGAAAAAGTCTACTTCTTTACAAGCAGTGATTTTCCCGTCATTTCCTTCGGCTGAGGCAGTCCCATACACTCAAGAAGTGTAGGAACGATATCCGCCAGACATCCACCTTCACGAAGAGTGTAGTTCTCATCATAATTGACAAGGATGAATGGTACGGGATTGGTCGTATGAGCGGTATGAGGAGCGCCGGTCTCATAGTCTATCAACTGTTCGGCATTGCCGTGATCGGCACATACAAACATTGTACCGTCAACTTCTTTTATGGCTTCGTAAGCTCTTCCGACACATTTATCAACAGCTTCTATCGCTTCTATCGCAGCATCCAGAACACCTGTATGGCCTACCATGTCTGGATTTGCGAAATTTACTATAATAACATCGTACTTGTCGGATTTTATGGCTTTTACGAGATTATCACATACTTCGTACGCACTCATCTCGGGCTTGAGATCATAAGTCGCAACCTTCGGTGATTTTACAAGTATTCTTGTCTCTCCGGGATTGGGCTCTTCCACTCCGCCGTTGAAGAAGAATGTTACATGGGCGTATTTTTCCGTCTCTGCCAGTCTTGCCTGTGTCATCTTAAGAGATGCAAGGTATTCTCCGAACGTATTCGTGACCGCAACCTTTTCAAAAGCCACCAGCTTGTTTTCGATGAGCGGATCATAATCCGTGAAGCATACATATACGATATCAAGCTTCTTCTCACGCTTGAAAGAGCGGAACTCGTCGTCACAGAATGCATGTGTTATCTCACGGGCCCTGTCGGGTCTGAAATTAAAGAATATGACTGAATCATCATCATTGATGGTCCCTACCGGAACACCACCGTTAACGATAACAGTCGGTTTTACAAATTCATCGGTCTCGTCCCTTGCATATGAAGCCGATACGGCTTCTTCGGCATTGGCGGCTTTAAGGCCTTCACCTTTTGTAAGTGCAAGATATGCCAGCTTGACACGGTCATAGTTGTTATCCCTGTCCATGGCATAATAACGTCCGCTTACGGAAGCTATCTCGCCGATCCCTATCTGGCGCATCTTGCTCTGAAGCTGACGAACATAATCAAGGCCTGATGTGGGCGGGGTATCCCTTCCGTCAAGGAAACAGTGGATATACACTTTGCGAAGACCGTTCCTCTTGGCGAGTTCTAGCAGCCCGAAAAGATGTGTGATATGGCTGTGCACGCCGCCGTCACTTAAAAGCCCGTAAAGATGAAGGGCTGAATCCTTCTCCTTACAGTTGTTGATCGCTTTCAGGAGATTTTTGTTCTCAAAGAAATCTCCGTCCTCGATCTCCTTTGTGATCCTTGTAAGTTCCTGGTAAACGATCCTGCCGGCGCCCATGTTCAGATGTCCCACTTCGGAGTTGCCCATCTGTCCGTCGGGAAGTCCGACAGCCATTCCGCTTGCAAGTCCTTTAACAAACGGATAATTCTCCATCAGAGAATCTATCACGGGCTTTCTTGCAAGATAAACGGCATTTCCCTCTTCCTCATCGTTTAATCCGAATCCGTCAAGGATCATCAGTACAGTTGGTTTTTTACTCATAATATCTCCTTGTTACTTTAGTATTTTCGAACGGATCAGTTTCCGTTGGCTGCCTCGAACAGTTCATGGATATCAAACTTTGATGTGTCATTACCGGGCATTCCGACAAAGTTTGCTCCGTAAACATACATATTGTCATTGCTGTTATCGAATCTGATGATATGGATAAGTGCATCAACAACATCACCGGTCCAGATCTTTAAGTTGATCTTGTAAACGGAGTTCATCTCGAGAATCTCCCTGCAGGAGAATCCGATACCGGACCCGGATACATCGATAACGTTGATAGGCACCAGACGGTTTTTACTGCCGTCGACTCTTTCCATTGCAATGTTTGCTTCAAGTACAAATCTCTTACTTTTTCTTTTTTCCTGCATAGCCTTTCTCCTTTGTAAACCCTGTCAGTATACACAATATTAATACAAAAAAACTTTCAGCACAAGCTGTGAGGCAATATGAACATGGCATCTCCGAAAGAAAAGAATCTGTATCTTTGCTCTATTGCCTCTTTATATGCGTCCATGATCGCATCTTTACCTGCAAGCGCACTCACAAGCATCAGAAGTGTGCTTTCAGGAAGATGAAAATTCGTTATAAGGCCGTCAAGAACCTTGAATCTGTATCCCGGATAAATGAAGATATCGGTATCACCGCTTCCGGCGTGTACAACTCCCTTTTCGTCGGCAGCACTTTCCACCGTCCTGCAGCTCGTTGTTCCGACACAGATAACATGTCCGCCGCGGGATCTTGCTTCATTTATAAGCTTTGCACTGTCCTCGCTGATACTGTACCACTCGCTGTGCATATGATGATCGCTTATATCTTCACATTTTACGGGTCTAAACGTTCCGAGCCCCACATGCAGGGTCACAAAACAGATATCGACACCGGATCCTTTTATCTTTGCCAGAAGTTCGTTCGTAAAGTGAAGTCCCGCCGTAGGTGCTGCGGCACTGCCGTCGTTTTTCGCATATACGGTCTGGTATCTGTTCTTATCCGCCAGTTTGTGCGTGATATACGGCGGAAGCGGCATCTGCCCGAGAACATCCAGTATTTCTTCAAAAACACCAACAAATTCAAATCTGACGATCCTGTTCCCGTCAGGCAGCGAATCTGTTATCTCGCATTTGAGCCTGCCGTCTCCGAACACTGCCCTGGCTCCCGGACGAAGTTTTTTGCCGGGACGGACGATCGTCTCCCATGTGTCGCCTGATAATCTTTTCAGCAGAAAGACTTCCACAGCCGCGCCGGTATCTTCTTTGTTGCCTAAAAGCCTTGCGGGAATGACTTTTGTATCGTTAAGTACAAGGACGTCCCCTTTTTTGAGATAATCAGTAACATCCGAAAATATCCTGTGCTCGATCCTTTTACTGTCATTATCAAGAACAAGGAGTTTTGATGAGGATCTGTCAGATAAAGGATCCTGGGCGATGAGCTCCGGCGGCAGTTCATAATAAAAATCGGAAGTCTTCATCTTATGACCTTAATCTGACATTCTTTTGTTCCAGTTTATTCAGGATGACATCTATCCTCTTCTGTACTTCCTCTCCGGTAAGAGTCCTGTCATCAAGAACAAACGAGAATCTGATTGTTATGCTCTTTGTATCTTCGGAATCATATATATCGATCACTTTTACTTTCGAAAGTTCGGGATTGTCCTTCCTGTCCCAGCACTGTTCCATATCATCAAATCTGACACCTTCCGGTACGACAAGCGACAGATCATAATCAACAGCCGGAAATCTTGACGGTTCATTGAATTCAAGATCGCAGCTTCCGATAGCGTCAAATACATCCATATCCATCTCTATGCAGACTATCGCACAGTTTTTCGCTATCTTTTTAAGGATGGCGGGATGAAGCGTATTGAGAGTACCTGCCATTTTGCCTTCGGCATAAAATTCCGTCGTGTTCTTCGGATGCTGCCATGCATGTTCCGGCTGCGTTTTTTTGTATTCGACTCGCAGATGCTTGTTCTCTGAAAAGACAGTGTTGATGATATCAACGGCAGTCATATAAAGTGATTTTTCACTTTCTTCTTTGCTGTACAACAGGACACCGAGATTGCGCCGCTCATCAGCCGTACCGTCAGCTTTTGTATTACGGACGCACCTTCCGATCTCAAATATTCCGAAAGAGTCATCAAAGCTTCTGTTTTTGTATACGAAAGGCAGGAGGCACTGCATGAGTGAAGTCCTGAGTATACCGGTCTCGCTCTCTTCGGAAGATCCGAGAAGTCTGACGTTATCTTCGGGTGACAGTCCGAGATCTCGAAGATCATCGGGATCACACCATATCCTTGAATGAACTTCGTGAAGACAGAATCTTCTCACAAGAGCATCCTTTATATTGTTTTCGTTGATCTTGCGTGCAGTCTTGCGTGCGGGAAGGAGCGGTTCAAAAGTTGTTTTGATCTCAAAGTTGTCATATCCGTAGATCCTCGTTATCTCCTCAACAAGGTCCGCCTGCATGCTGATATCCTTTGTCGCACGGTATGAAGGAACAGTAACATTCATCTCGTCTCCGGATCTTTTGACATCAAATCCCAGACTTGAAAGTGTTGCCTCTATCCTGTCCGCAGATATGTCTATCCCGGTATATCTGTCAACAAATGCTTTGTTTATCGGGATGGTGATGGTCGGATAATGCTTTACATAAACGTCGGTAACTTCACTTGCACATTTAATACCCGGATCGGCATCATATAAAAGCTTCAGGAACCTCTTTACGGCCGTAAGCGTCATCTCCGGATCGAGAGTTTTTTCGTATCTTGCGGAAGCATCCGTACGAAGGCCCAGACGACTGGCACTCTTTCTGACACATACACCGTCAAAATTGGCTGATTCGAGAACAAGCGTATCGGTATCGGCAGTTATCTCACTGTCAAGACCACCCATGATACCTGCTATGGCAACAGCTGTATCATTGTTGTAGATCATAAGCGTATCAGGTGTTATTTCATGAGAATTGCCGTCGAGAGTTGTAAAGTTTATATTCTCCTTCGGGGTATCTACCACGATCGAATCTATGAAATGCCCGTCAAAGGCATGCATGGGCTGTCCCAGCTCGAGCATGATGTAATTTGTGATATCCGCAAGCAGATTGATCGCACGCGATCCGCAGTAATACAGTCTTATCTGCATCTGCATCGGGCTGACATGCTTGGTGATGTTTTCAATACGAATCGATGTGTATCGGAAACAAAGATCTTTATTTGCTATCGTTACATTAACCTTTGCATCGCCGTCATAAGGATTTTCCATGACAGGAAGCTCTTTGAGCGGATGACCCGTAAGAGCGGCAAATTCTCTTGCTATACCGTAATGCCCCCAAAGGTCCGGTCTGTTTGTAAGCGATTTGTTGTCAACCTCAAATATAACATCATCGATCGGAAATATAGTCTTTATATCTGTTCCGCACGCTATATCATCGTCAAGTTCCATGATCCCTTCATGGTCATCGCTTATTCCGAGTTCTTTGGTGGAACAGCACATTCCGTTAGACACTACGCCGCGCAGTTTCGCGCTTTTTATCTTCATTCCGCCCACACTTCCGCCTGTTTTTGCAAAAGCGGTCGTGATGCCGCATCTGGCATTCGGCGCTCCGCAGACAACATCATAGATCCCGTCTCCCGCGTCGACTTTTAAGACATGCAGATGGTCGGAATCGGGATGATCCTCACATGAAATGATCTTTCCGGCCACAACCTCTTTTATATCACTGCCTTTATACTGTATTCCTTCAACCTCGGCGGTAGAAAGAGTAAATCTTTGTATGAGCTTTTCTATATCTTCACCTTCAAGATCAACAAAATCCCTGATCCAGTTCATTGAAACAAACATTTTTAATCCTCCGTAAGCTGTGATAATAACGGTTTATTTAGATACAAACTGGGACAATGCATTAAGATCCCCTTCGTTGAACGTTCTGATATCTTTTACACCGTATTTCATCATGGCAAGTCTTGTAAGTCCGAGTCCGAAAGCAAATCCCGTATACTCATACGGATCTTCTTCGGAATTGATACCGCCGTATTTAAGCACGTTGGGATGTATCATTCCGCACGGACAAAGTTCGAGCCATCCGGAATCCTTACAGGAACTGCATCCCTTACCTCCGCATATAAGGCACTGAATGTCAAGTTCAAATCCCGGCTCCACAAAAGGGAAAAATCCGGGCCTAAGCCTTACTGTAACATCACGTTCGAACACTTCAGACAACATGGTCTTCATGAAATAGATAAGATTGGAGATGGAGATGTTCTTATCTATCATAATGCCTTCCATCTGGAAAAATGTGTTCTCATGGCATGCATCGATATCCTCATTACGGAAACATCTGCCCGGGAATACGGCTCTGATGGGACGTCCTTTCTCCTTGAGAAGAGGACCGTATTTATGCATTATCGAATTCTGCGCTGCCGATGTATGACTTTTCAGAAGCTGATTGGGTGTTGACAGGTAATAAGTATCCTGCATATCCCTGGCCGGATGATACGGCGGAATGTTCAGCGCCTCAAAGCAGTGATAATCGTCTACTATCTCACTGTAGTCCTCCACGTCAAATCCCATGGAACCGAAAATATCTTCAAGTTCGCGCTGTACAAGCGTGATCGGATGATATGAACCGCGTGCCCTTTCCTCCGGAAGTGATTCGTCATAACTTTCGGCTGAATTGATAAGCCTTTCCTCTTCGGCTTTTCTTATCTGCTCCATCTTTTCGTCAAAATGAGCGGATATCTCCTGCTTGAAGGAATTGATGAGTGCTCCGGCTTCTTTTTTCTGATCTCCGGGCAGTTTGGCAAGTTCCGACATAAGAGCGGACACATGACCTTTTTTACTCAAAAAGGCCAGTCTCAGTTCTTCAAGGGATTTCTGGTCATATACCGTTCCCAGCTGTGCGCTGAACTTTTCCTTAAGTTCCTTGATCCTGTCTTTCATTTTTATTGCCTTTCCTGGAAGCTATTGTCTTGTTTAAAAGAGCTCCCATAAACATTATATACATACCGCTGTACAGCCACACTCCTATGATAAGTATAACCGCAAAGCTCCCGTACATACTGTATCCGTTAAAAGTCGACAGATAATACGAAAACAGTTTTGTAAACCCTATCCAGAGCATGCCGGCGATCGCGGCACCGATCACCTGTGTACCAGGCTTTATCTTACGACCCGGAAGCACGCAGAAGAAGAACATAAATACCGTAAACAGAACAAAGAACATTATGATATTCTTTGCTTCCATCAAACTGATAACAGTGTCCGGTATCGTAATATGCCTGTTCACTATCGTTATGATCGTATTTCCGAACACTGATATGACAAGCATCAAAATCATCCCGATCATCAGAAGCAGTGTACAGAGTGCGCTTCTGGCCCGAAGATACCACATCCCGTAGTTTACCTTGATGTCAAAAATATCGTTAAGACCGCGTGTAATACCGAAAACACCCTTGGCTGATGCCCAAACGACGGCTATAACGGAAAAAGACAGTACTCCGATACCTTTCTCATACATCTCATCCGCCATCCGCTCAACAAACCAGTCCGTTCCTCCCGGGAGAAGGTCGCCGAGAAAAGCCAGAAGGTCCTGTTTGGTGAAAGGAAGATATTTGATCGTTGAAAGGATGATCAGCAGATAGGGGATAAAAGACACAAATATGTAAAATGCAGCTGCGGCTGAATATGTATCGAGTCTTTTAGTGCTGCAGACGGATAAAAATCCGAACACCTCTTTGTATATTCTTTTTTCCTTTATCTTCAAAGCACTAACCTTTATGATTCAAATCATTAACCATAGAATGATAGCATAAATAAAGGAATTTTTAAACTATAAAACAAAAAAGATTCTATAGCCGATACTATAGAATCCACTGCCCCGAAATGCCGATTCCTGTATTTTGACTCCTAGCAATATGCCAGGTGGGTAACCGCAACCGGATCTTCTGCCTTCCACCGGAAATTGAGGCCTGACATCCGACCGGCGATATAGGAATCCCGTTTAAAGTGATGTAGGTTCAAAATTACAAGAACTTATTCGAACATTCCAGGTTATTTATATTATATATAAAAACAGAATAAAAAACAAGAGAATTGTATAAACTGCACTAAAAACCGCCGGATCAGTATTCTATCTCAACTTCACATCCTTCCCAGGTTTTAAGTTTTACATGTTCCTCGTCACTTTCCTCGATGTAATTCGGTAACAGAGGTATCTTTCCGAGACCGTGAGGCGCATTGACTATGTACTGCGGGATCGCAAGTCCCGATGTACGCCCACGCAGATATTTCATGATCTTAAGGCCCTCTTCTACCGTTATCTCAAAGTGTTTTGTTCCCCTGACCTGCTTCGGATGGAATATATAATACGGCCTTACCCTTGCTTTTAAGAGGCCTTCATTGAGAAGCTGCACTATGTATTTATCGTTGTTGATGCCCTTAAGGAAAACCATCTGGTTTCCGAGCGGGATACCTGCATCAGCCAGTCGTTCACATGCACGGACGGCATCGCCTGTCAGCTCACCGGGATGGTTGAACTGCAGGTTCATAAATAACGGGTGGTATTTTGAAAGCATATCGCACAGTTCCTGTGTGATACGCTGCGGCATCGTTACAGGGACTCTGGATCCGATCCTTACGATCTCAACGTGTTCTATCGCTCTTACACGGCTGATTATGCTCTCGAGCATCTCATCCGGAAGCATCAGCGGATCTCCGCCGGTGATCAGTACGTCCCTGATCTCCGGAGTATTTTTGATATATTCTATCGCCGCACTGATATTTTCCTCCGATTCGATACGGTCGCTCTCCCCTATCCGGCGCCTCCTCTGACAATGCCTGCAGAACATCGCACAGGAACTCGTGACATTGATTATGAGACGGTTCGGATATCTTCTTGTAACACACGGGGCGGGATTGGTATATTCCTCACTCATCGGATCGAGCTCTCCGCTGTCATCGTTTTCGTATGCACTCGGAAGAGCCATCATGTTTATGGGATAATTCATGTCCTCATAATCCATAAGTGACAGATAATACGGTGTGGTCGCCCATCTGTATTTGCAGGAGATCTCCTCGATCGTACTGTACTGATTCGGGGAGAGTTTTATGAATTTGGACAGAAGGGAAACCGAACTGATCCTGTGATGCAGCTGCCAGTGCCAGTCGTTCCACTCTTCTTCCGTTGCACCGAAATAATCCATCAGTTCTTCTTTGTGCTTTTTTGAAAGAACATCTCTGATCTCTTCCGTCTTTTGAATAAAATCAGCCTTGAACGCAAGATAATCTTCTATCTCGCTGCGCAGTTTTTCCGCCCTCTCAAGGCTTATCTTTCTTTTTTCATCCATGTTATATCTACCTTACTGTCTGCTGTTCCAGTATTTTATATATCTGCTGTTGTTACTGTTATCTCCAAGCTCATAATGCTCTCTGAGATATTTTGCAAAGTATGATGAAAACTTTGCCGCACCGCTGTTGTTAAGGTGGCTCCCGCCGTCAGGGGTGTCAACCTTGTAGTCCATCCCCATGGCATCATTATATTTATCAAAGTTGATATAGGTTATATCGTATTCATCGGCTATCTTTCCTATTTCGCCGTCAAGATCGTCACTCCAGTTTGATGAAAACGCCGGAGTCTTAAAGAGCATTATCTGAACGCTGTTTTTTTTGCACAGTTCAATGGTCTTTCTCAGATACTGTTCGTTTTTGGGGCTGATCGGCCCGAATGATCCCGTATATGTCAGCTCATCCTCCTGTGCGGGCGAACATTCATCATCTTCTATGTATCCGTTAACCGTCACCGGCTTATTATACCACGCATATCTGATATCATCCCATGTGAATTCTTTCCACCTTGTATGGAACCTAAAGAGCGGAACGATATATTCCATGAGTTTTTCGTCTTCACCCATCGAAGCATTGACACAGTTTATCTTTGAAGGTGACAAACGCATCCCGTCGATCGATTTTCGCGTGGACGGTTCTTCGACAAAATCATCACCGTATTTTATGAACGTCATATCAAGACATACCATCTCCGGTTTATGCCACCGAAAAGCATCTTCTGTCATATAATATGATATCCACATCGTCTGGGAAGCATTGCCTCTGACAAACGAGGATATCTTACCCTCATTCCATACAACGCGCGGATCGATCCCCGAAAAGACCGTGGATGAGCCGACAAAGATAACATCCGAATATTTTGCGGCGGGATAATACTCGCGAGTGATACGCCCGTCTTTGTTCTCGTTTATGTATTTGGGCATCATAACCCTGTTGAGAGTCACAACAAGAAAGATGATGAGCAATATCTTTATAATCACTATAAAAGGCGCAGCCCATTTTCCAAAAGACATTTTATTCATCAGAACGCTCCGTAAATGAATGAAGCCGCATCATATCCGGGACCGTAGTAACCGAATACGCTTACGATCGTAATAAGAGCCGACAGTATGACCCACTGCACGGCTACAGGCAGAGCAAAGATCCTCACTCTTACACTGCCCTTTCTCTGGATCAGTTCGAATATGAACAGCAGGATCACCGCGATCACGGCAACATAAAAGTCTTCCGCGGGAAGTGACAGTTCTTCAAATACCTTTGTGATATCAAAGCTTTTCCAGCCGGTAAAGCACAGCCTGAATGCACGAAAAGCGCCGGCCGTATCCGCATTTATATCAAAAAGGCGCAGAAACGACATGAGTGCAAACGTCTTTATGACCCGGTATGCTCTCATGAAGAAGCTGCTCTCTTTAAGGCTGTAACGCGTCGTTATCTTTAACGACAGCGGTTCAAGCTCTGTTCCGAGCACTATGAACACAAAGTTGAACAGTCCCCAGACAACATAGCGGCTTTGGGAACCGTGCCACATACCGGTAAGAAGCCATACAAAGAACATGGGAATATAGATCGGTATCCTCTTTCCGAACGTTTCAAGTCCCATCTGCCGTACTTTTTTCGAGAATCTTATTATGCTTTTGTTCAGTGACAGAGGATAGAAAATGTAGTCTTTAAACCACGAACCGAGCGTGATATGCCATCTCTGCCAGTATTCGGATATCGATTTTGAAAAGAACGGCCGCTCGAAGTTTTCGGGAAGTGTTACACCGAACATTTCCGAAACACCCAAAGCCACATCTATCCCTCCCGAAAAATCACCGAATATCTGCATTGAGTAAAAGAATACGGCAAGAAGGATGTAAAGCCCGGGATATGACTCTTTGGCCGACATGACCGATGAGACAAACGATGCCAGTCTGTCGGCAATAACAAGCTTTTTGAACAGTCCCCAGACAATGCGGTAAAACCCGGATCGGATCCTGTTAAAATCAAATGATTTTTCGCCGTAAAGGGACGGAGCAAGGTTTCCGAAACGGCTTATCGGTCCCTGCAGTATCTGAGGAAAGAACGAAACATAGAGGGCAAACCTGAAAAGATTACGCTCTCTTTCATATTTGCCGTAATAAATGTCGATGATATATCCCATTGTCTGGAACGTATAAAAAGAAATGCCCAGCGGCAGAAGCACCCGTATAAAAGGGATAAATTCAGTGCTGTTAAAATACGTCAGCCTGAAAAGATTGATATAGGCAATGGAGATGTTTGCATATTTCAGGTATGCAAGAATACCGATATTAAGAACAAGGCAGCTGATGAGAAATCTTTTCTGGACAGCTTTGACCTTTGCCTTGTATTGCTTTTTTTCCTCTTTGGAAAGAGTGTCTTTGTTCTCTTCAAGGTATAACTTTTGTTTTTTTGATCTGTCCTCTATAAGAGCAGCACATATGTATGTGCTGACGGTAGTCGTGATGATATATATAAAATCCTTCGGGTCGGTCTGCGCATAGAACGTAAGGCTTGCCACAAGAAGGACCACCCACTGGCATTTTTTAGGAAGAGCATAATACAGGATCAGTGCGACCGTTACAAACAGCGCAAAATCCATCGAGATAAAAGACATGGGGTCACTCTTCCTCTAACGTGCTCACAAGACGGCTTATAGCTTCGGCGGAATTGAAGTTTTCCGGTATCATATGTTCGGCAGTGATCTCAATATCGAACTCATCCATCAGTTCACCGACAACGGTGACAACATCAAAAGAATCAAATATCCTCTTATCGATAAGATGATCTTCCTTCTCATAATCAACCTCGGGATGAACACCTTTTAATATCTCTTTTATTCTGTCCATAACAAACCTCCTTGCAGTACATCATATCATCTTTTTGAGCGTAACCCTGTCAACTTTACCGTTCTTTAACTGAGGCAGTGCATCAAGCCTGTGTACGGTGTTCGGAAGCATATACCTCTGCAGTCTTTTCTTAAGTGCATCAGTGATCGTTATATCATCATAATCATCCGTTTCATAGAACAGAACGATCTTCTGACGGTCCGTGTCATACAGACAGCACGAATTCCTCATGCCCGGAAGCGAGTTTACGGCGGTCTCTATCTCTCCGAGCTCTATCCTGTGTCCCATATGCTTTATCTGAAAATCTTTTCGGGAGACAAATACAAGATCCCTGTTTTCATTGTATCTTGCCAGATCGCCGGTGCGGTATATCTTTTCACTGTAGAACGGATTAAGAGGATTCTGCACAAAGACCTCATCGCTCTTCTCTTTTGCGTTATAGTATCCGAGCGCCAGACAGCTGCCTTTAACACATATCTCACCGATAACATCACTTCTCGTTATAAGCCGGTTATCCTCATCAAGCAGGAACACCTCTGTATTTCTAAATGCCTTTCCTATCGGAATGGTCTCATCATCGGCATATTCCCTGTCGGTAATATGGTATGTGCATACTCCGGTGATCTCTGTCGGCCCGTATATCTGGACGAACATCGCATCCGGATAGTTCTTTTTCCAGTAGTTATATACTTTTGTGGGCATCGATTCGGCACCGAAAATGATCTTTTTGAGCTTATCCGGCCGTATTGAAGCAAAGCCCTTGAACATTGATATCATCTTCATGGCCGAGGGAACCCATCTGATCGCCGTGATATCGTATTTCTGTAAAAATTCAAGAAGCCTTAAAGGAACCGAGAAATATTCGGCAGGAACTATACCCATTGTCCCGCCGCATCTTAGAGTACAGTATATGTCAATGAGCGATGCGTCAAAATAAAACGGTGCCTGATTGGCGATTATGTCATTTTCTTCAAGTCCGACGGCACTGCAGAACTGTTCCACGTAATCAATGAGCGATCTGTGGCTTACAACGACTCCTTTTGGAACGCCCGTTGAACCGGAAGTATAGAGAACATATGCGGGATCCGTGTCTATACAGGTCCTCATTCTCTCATCAAGGGTCGCATCGTCAACCGGAGTCTGTGCCATTTCTTCGAAGATAAAAACATTGTTCGAATACTTTCGCGCTTCATCATAATATGCCATATCCGTTATGAACGCGGCAGGTTTTAAGTTCTCCACGATCAGGCGCATCCTTACGTCCGGCATATGCGTATCGATCGGAACATAGAAATTCCTGCTGTACAAAACGCCCCAGAATGCGGCTAGAGCAGCCGGTGATTTATCCATGTAAATGATAACGGGACTGCATTTTGCATTGAGCCTGTTTATAAGCTTCGTCCCTATGGCGCGCGCTTCATTTAGCATGCGCGAATACGAATAGCTTATCTGTTCATCAAAAAAAGCACACTTATCCGGATGAGCATCGGCAGCATCCGTCAGATATTCAAGAATATTTGTCTTCATCATCAGCTCTTGTATATGACCTTTTTGTAGTTTTTCTTTCCCTTTCTGATAACAAGTCCGTCGCCGATATCATCGGGTGTATATGAGCAAAACGGATCTGATACTTTGTTACCTTCAACACTTGCGCCTCCGCCTTCAACCGTACGTCTGGCATCTGTTCTTGATGAGGCAAATCCGCATTTGACAAGGATTGAACAAATGTCTATCGCTCCGTCTCTCAGATCGTCCGATGTTATGTCAACTGTGGGCATGTCCGTAAAATCACCCGCGGAAAATATGGCTTTTGCAGCATTCCTGGCTTTTTCGGCCTCCTCATCACCGTGGACGAGTTTTGTAAGCTCATATGCAAGGATCTCCTTTGCTTCATTGAGCTTTGCCCCTTCCCACGTATCCATTGCATCTATTTCTTCAAGCGGAAGGAAAGTCAGCATACGGATGCACTTTAATACGTCGGCATCATCAACGTTTCTCCAGTACTGGTAAAAATCATACGGTGAAGTCTTTTTCGGATCAAGCCATACGGCCCCGCCGACAGTCTTGCCCATCTTCTGTCCTTCGGAGTTGAGTAAAAGTGTGATTGTCATCGCATCGGCTTTCTTCTCTCCGTACTTTTTCCTTATAAGTTCACGGCCGCCAAGCATATTGCTCCACTGATCATCACCGCCGAACTGAAGATTACAGCCGTATCTCCTGTAAAGTTCAAGGAAATCATAGCTCTGCATAATCATATAGTTGAATTCGAGAAATGACAGTCCGCCGTCCCTCTCAAGCCTCTGTTTGTAGCATTCGGCCCTGAGCATGTTGTTAACGTGAAAATCAGCTCCGACCTCACGAAGAAGTTCCACATAGTTAAGGTTTAAGAGCCAGTCGGCGTTGTTGACCATTATGGCCTTTCCCTCGCCAAAATCAATAAAGCGGCTCATCTGTTCCTTAAAGCATTCTATGTTATGATCTATAGTCTCCTTCGTCATCATCTTGCGCATCTCGGTCTTTCCAGAAGGATCACCTATCATTCCTGTGCCCCCTCCGAGAAGCGCTATCGGTCTGTTACCGGCCATCTGCAGTCTCTTCATGAGACAGAGTGCCATAAAATGACCGACATGAAGACTGTCGGCAGTCGGATCAAAGCCTATATAAAATGTGGCCTGCCCGTTATTGATAAGTTCTTTTATTCTCTCTTCATCAGTAACCTGTGCGATAAGACCGCGGGCCACGAGTTCTTCGTAAATCTTCATAATATACCTCCGATAATCTTACATACATTCAGAAATTATAACATTTACTGATATTTAGTCAATGACAACCTCGTAAAGGTAAAAAATACCCCCGCAGGTTGTGCGGGGGTAGTGATCTTTTATATGATGAGCGGATCTTACAGTGCATCAACAAGTTTCTGAACAGCTGCAAGTGCCTCATCGGGAAGCTTATCATATCCTTCCTTCTTCTCAGCAAATCCTTTAACAGCGTCTACACGGTTCTGCATAGCGTTCTTAAGAGCCTTCTTGTACTCAGGATCGTTAAGATCAGGTGTG
>JAILIS010000043.1 GCA_024695145.1 Lachnospiraceae bacterium | reverse complement strand
CTGAAAAGCCCGTATTCGCCGCATTTGTGCGAGCGATACGGTCTTTGTCTTTGACGGGTTCAATTTCTACCGAATAAACACGAAAATCTACCGAATAAACACGTCACGGACGGAGCCTTAATTGATATCATATAATTATATTTATTAGATTTTCTGCAAACGGACGGTGAACAGATGAAAGACATGGTAGAGATCGAGGTTGTACTTGATGAGCGGTATTCAGATCCGCATGTAACGATCAGAACAAGATCGAACACACAACAGGTCGAGAATATCATTTGCGCGATCGAGGATGTGTCCCACAGTGATTTTCCGCAGATTGCGGCTGTACAAGATGATTCGGTCGTGTTTGTATCCCAGAGGGACATCGTCAGAGTACATACGGAAGGACGAAAGCTCTTAATACAGACCGAGAACGAAGTATATACGGTCAAAAGAACCCTGGCCGGCCTTGAGGATGTTCTCAATGCTTCCAGATTCCTTCGAATATCCCAGTCGGAGATCATCAATCTGTACAAGGTTAAGAGCTTTGACTTTAACCTTGCCGGAACGATCGGTGTGGAGTTCGACTGCGGTATCAAATCATGGGTATCAAGAAGCCGTGTCAAACAGATCAAGGCGCTTCTTAAGCAAAACAGCATAAAGGGGGGTTAGAAGATGGAATTAAAAAGCAGATTCTTAATAAACTCACTTATAGGCATCATAGCCGGAATGACTGTCGGAATGATAATGTGGATGTTAAACTCTCCGGGCGACCTTGAGGACCGGAACTTTGCCCTTCATATCATCATGTCCGGGATACACGGACTGATACCGTGCGGCGCGATGACCGTATTTGAGATCGAAAGCTGGGGCCTGACAAAGTCAACGGTTGTACATGCCACGATCACTCTTGCCACGATACTTGCGATCGAGCTTCCGATGAAATGGTTTACGTGGGGTGCGGACTTTGCGATAGCAATGCTGATCTACGTTGTCATATATGTATTCATATGGCTCTTCAATTATCTCTATTGGAAACGTACAGTCAATGAAATGAACGATCAGCTCGAGCTCTTCCTTGATCGTCAGAAAGTATAAAAAGGGTCGGATATGCAGTTAAAAGTATTGGTTACGGGAAAGAACCGTAAGGTTGCAAATGATATATGTGAACATCTTGAGGCGGACAGAGGATACGTAACGATCAAATGCGATCCGAACAAAACAGCACTGTTCGATCTTATGATATCGGAGCTTCCGAAGGTTGTTATCATATGCCTCGGAGGTGAGTCGTCTGTCACGGTACAGGCATACAATGTGATGAGATCGGCACTCTCTCAGGGAAACATCACTACGATAGTTGTTACTGACAGCGATGACGAAAAAATGTTCATGAAATATACCGAGCTTGAAAGGGTGCTGTTCCTGTCAAGGCCGGTATCATTGTTCGCACTTTACGAAAAGCTCTCCGAAATAGAGAAGACCCTTGAAGAGGCCAAAGAAAACAATCTGTCGACTTTTAGGGAGTATGTCAATGAAAACGTCGGAGGAAGCCGAAGAAAACAGATACTGGTCGTTGATGATGATACGGAGCAGCTTGTAAATATCAAAGAGCAGCTCGAAGAATTCTACGATGTCACGTGCGTCAAGTCCGGAGTTGCTGCATTCAAATATCTTGCCAAGAAAACTCCGGACATTATATTGCTCGATTATCTGTTGCCGATGATGGATGGCCCCGAGGTACTTCGTAACATTCATGATACATCGGGTTGGGAGGATATACCGGTCATATTTCTTACCGGTATGACCGAGAAGAAAAAGGTATTAAAGACACTTGCCGAGCTGAAGCCGGAGGGATATATAGTAAAACCCGCGAAAAAATCCGAGCTTGTGGCCAAGATCATAGACATACTGGGGTGAGATAGAAATGGATATTGCATGGCTTAATGAAACCGGACTTGATACAGAATCGGGGATCTCATATACGGGCGGACAGGACAAGTACATTTCTGCCCTTCAGCGATTCTATAAGAACTATGAGAAGAACAGCGCAAAGGTGTGCGAGTATCTTGATGCCAAAGATTATGAGAACTATATGATCACGGTCCATGCTCTTAAGAGTAACGCCAAGATGATAGGTGCGCGGGATCTGTCGACGCTGTTTGAGACTCTTGAGACGGCTTCAAGAAACAACGAGACAGAACTTATCGAAGCGCAGAATGCCGTCGCGTTAAAAGAATACGGCGATCTTATTCAAAAACTGGCACCGATAGGCGCTATGGGAGATGTCCGTGCTGCCGACGAGATATCTGCTGAAGTTGCGAGGGAAACAGTAGATAAACTTCTGGAGGCGCTTGATGATTTTGACGATGAGGGAGCAAAGAAGCTGACAAAGATACTGTCCGGTTATCCTTTCAGATTGACTCAGGCAGAAAAACTTAAAGAGGCCGCCTCTTTCATAGAGGATTTTATGTACGACGAGGCTGCCGCGATCATCAGACAGATCGCTCCGGCGATAGAATAGGCTGCAGATATTGAAGAAGATACAAACGATCCTTACGATCATTCTATTAACAGTATTCGGATATATATTCGCCGGTGAGATATTCATGCCGGCAAACACCCCGGTAAACGGAAATATCTGTGACACTCTTCCCGGTGATAAATGGGAGAAAGTCTGCCCGGACGGGACCAAAGAGCCTTTTACCGTTCCCGGAAGGACTGATTCCGATATCGTTCTTGAAACAACTCTCCCGCAACATCTTAACAAGGACTATAACGTATTATGCTTTCGTGGAATGGACATGGAGGTATATGTTGACGGAGAAGAAAGAGCGGTATACAAAACCGAGGACTACCGCTTTTTCGGAGACCGTTCCGCCGAATGTTATGTTATGGCTTCCGTATACCCCGGGGATGCGGGAAAAGTGCTTCGCGTACACTATGAGTATAATTCCGGCATGGTATATGAAACATATATCGGTACAAGACTGGGAATACTTGCACACCTCTTCAGAATATACGGTCTGGAGCTGTTTGTCGGGATGGCCCTCATGCTCCTGGGTGTCATCTGTCTGATAGCCGCAATAACGTACAGGTTCATTCACAAAAAATACCTGGAGATGGAGCACCTGTCCATCGGTGTCATAATAGGCGCCTGCTGGGTACTGTCCAACTCGATATTCAGACAGCTTTATACGAGGAATATTTCGGTCATGTCGGATATAC
>JAILIS010000028.1 GCA_024695145.1 Lachnospiraceae bacterium | reverse complement strand
CTTTGAGCAAGGTCGAAAGAAAGCATTTCTGGGGGTATGAGATTATGAAAATCACTGCGCAGACGAACTAAACATTTCCGGGTGGATGCTGCAGGAAGGGCATGCAAAAGGGGCGTCGCACTAATTTAGTGCGACAACCCCCATGAATTTCTGTACCATATTTTTTGTTCTGTATGTTACGGCCGCAATAAGAGAAAATATTACATATCCCTCACGGCTATAATCGTTGCCGCTGCATTGGCTCTGCTTGATATCGCATGTGTCATAACGGGTGTTGTGACAGGAAAACTGTTTTATATAGAAAACGGTTACACAGTCTATGGACCGTGGTCTGATTATATAGGTACGATCCCGCTTATCAGCCTGATCGCTTTCTTTTGCATTTCCTTTAGGGGGATACGAAAGCTCGGGCTCCGGCAGGTGTTTTTCTTAAGCACATATCTTATCTTCTCGTTTCTGAACACGGGGATCTTGTATTTTTATCCGGACCTGGATTTCTCGTATGTGACCACCAGTTTTTCATGCGTCATAATCTTTATCTTTATTCAGATAGATGTTGTAGCTGAAGCCTGGGTCAGTGAACAGGTTCTGGTCAGCGCCAACAAAGCGAAGTCTGATTTTCTGGCCCGGATGTCTCATGAGATCCGTACTCCCGTAAATACCATTCTCGGGATGGATGAGATGATCCTTCGTGAAAGCAGGGACAGCACGGTTCTTGAATACGCCGGCGATATACAGTCCGCGGGACGAAATCTTCTTTCCATCATAAATGACATCCTTGATCTCAGTAAGATCGAATCCGGAAAGATGGAGATAATACCGGTCGAATACGATCTTGCAAGGTTACTGAGAGGCCTTGCAAACATGGTTACCATAAGGGCAAAAGAAAAGAACCTGACATTAGACATCAGCGTATCAGAGGACATTCCGTCCGGACTGTTCGGAGATGACGGAAGGATCCGGCAGATCCTGACCAATCTGCTGACAAATGCGGTAAAATATACCGAACACGGGTATATATACTTCAGAGTGAATATGATAGATCAGGAGAACGAAGCTCCTGATGATACTGTCCTCCTGCATTTTGAAGTCGAGGATACCGGCATGGGCATCCGGCCCGAAGATATGGATAAACTGTTCGGGGAGTTTGAACGAGTGAACAGTATAAGCACCAGAAATATCGAAGGAACGGGACTGGGTATCCCGATCACGATGAAGATGCTGAATCTGATGAACTCGGAACTCAAGGTGAAAAGCGTCTATGGAAAGGGATCCGTATTTTCGTTTGATCTGGTCCAAAGGATCGTAAACCGTGAGCCTGTAGGAGATTTCAGGAAAAATGCGGAAGAGGCCGTATCGGAAAATACGGCGGATCTGCCTGCGTTTACGGCGCCTTCGGCAAAGGTGTTTCTGGTAGATGACAGCAAAACAAACCGTAAGGTTTTCCGCGCTCTTCTCAAAAGATCAATGATCGGGGTGGTCGAAGCGGAAAACGGACAGGATGCCATCTCGCTTGCATCCGCAGAGAGATTTGATATAATTTTTATGGATCACATGATGCCGGGGATGGATGGTGTGGAAGCCATGAATCGGATCCGTGCGATTTCGGACGGTCCATGTAAGGACACTCCGATCATAGTGCTGACTGCAAATGCAATCGTCGGATCAAAAGATGAATACCTCACCCTGGGATTTGACGGATATCTGTCCAAACCGATCGAATACGCTGAACTGGAGAAGACGATCCGGACACTCCTGACCCCGTCATAACAAAGGAACACCTAATATCATTAATAAAGGAGGATCTTGACATGGTTGAGAAAAACTTAAAGAAGCTTCGAGCCAAGAAGCGGCGTGTCATGAACGGTTTCAACACCGGAACGCGTGACATGAGACTGAAAACCGTATACCGACGTAAAAAGAACTGGTCGGCAGATGCCGACCAGTATTCTTTTAAGATCATTGTTTACGAAAAATTACTGTGTTCTCTTACATGATAGGATACTCGAGGTCGTATTCATATGTGTAGAGCATTCCGCCGGACATCACTACACCGTAGAACCATCCCTTGTTGTATTCCTTGGTTACTACTTCTCCTATTCCCAGATCCGGTTCTGATTTGGAGATTACTTTGTCACCTATCTCGAACTTCGATCCGCCCAAAAGTCCGCCAATTGCCATTCCACCGTTTACCATGTTAAGTTCTTCTTCTCTGATTGCTAACATTTTAATCGCCTTCTTTCATTTTGTTGTCCGGGCGATTGGGTCCGGTTCCTTTTGATGATTATGTTATAAACCTTCGACCGTCACAAGACTGTCACACACAAAAAACCCCTGAAAATCCCGTTCTTCGCTGGTGTGTCCTCGGCATAAAAAAAGGAGATCGTATATGAGCTTTGCAGACAATCTTACGGAGCTTCGAAAACTCAATAATCTTTCGCAGGAAGAGCTGGCGGGAAAGATAGGCGTGACGGTCGATGATCTCATTAATTACAGTGTTTCCACTATTCTGTTCTCTCTTTCCATGGTCTTTCTTTCCCGACCCAGCCGTTTTCTTTCCAGTACTTGTAGTCGGTGTATTCGGGATCCTGCTTACCCAGACCTGTCTGCATCATTCTTACGGCATAAAACTTTGCTTTGACGATAAGGCCCGTATGAGCCGGTTTATTATAATCTATGGATCTCATTTTTCGCGCCAGATCGCTCAGCTTCTTTTGAAAGAACGCTTTCTTTTTTCCGTCAATTTTGTTCCAGTCAATATCCGCCATCAGTCTGAAACTTACGACTTTGACGGAAGAGATACCCCACCATGACAGGCTGTCCTTGATATCCTTTGCAGCGGAATTTCCTCCGGCTCCGAGGCACTGTGTAATGATCACCGCGCGTTTTGCAAACATTTCCTTTGCGGGACGGTGAGGCATCCACCGATATCCGAAATGATCCAGCATTGCCTTCATTGCACCGGTGGTATGGAACACATAGGCCGGGGATGTAAATACGAGCAGATCCGCACCAAGCATTGATCTTTCAATCTTCTGAACATACTCTGCATCCTTGCAAAGATGCTGCGTATTTAAAAAACACGCCGTACATCCCACACAAAACCCCGGACAATCCTTGGGCAGATAATACTCGGTTATCTCTGCCCGGTCTCTTAATTCATGCAGAAAAATCTCTTTGAGCTTATATGTAACACCATGCTTTTCCGTACCGTTAATTACCGTTATCTTCATCAGTGATTTCTCCCGTAGAGTATCAAACTGCCTGATATATTTCCATTCCGTGACCGGTTAAACACCGAAAAAGTCATCTATATTTTGCATCCATTCTTCCGGGGGCATGGTCTTCAGAAGATATTTCTCAGGCTTTAAGGCAAGGACCTGCATGACGCTCTCCTTATCGTTTTTGGCGGTTAGGAACATGACCGGAATATCCTGGGTGGATACTTCCGACCTTATCATCTCGAGCACCTTGGCGCCTGAGACGACAGGCATTTCATAGTCGAGGAGTATAAGGTCCACCTTGTTGGTCGCAAGGAAGGTAATTGCGTTCATCCCGGACCCTGCCACATAAACGAGATATTTTTCCCCAAGAAGTGACTTTATCATCCGAAGCATTGTCGGGTCGTCATCCACAATGAGTATCTTCTTCCTGGCTTCGGATTCCGTTTCCTTCCTTACAGCCTCGTCAAGCTCTGAAACAAGATCATTTACATTAAGGGGACGGAGCATGACTTTACATATCGCTTCATCAGGGATTATTTCCCCAACCTCTTCCACTTCTTCAGGCTCGCCGACAAGGAATAAGCACAGCTCCTTTTCAAACACAAGGTCTTTAAGATATGTTAAAAACCGACTGTCGGATGTATTCTCGGAATCAAGGTAGAGGATGACGAGCCTCGGCAGGGACTCAATCTTGTCGATCACGTCTATTTTGGCCTCTGTTTTTTCGACTTCATAATCCGCCTTCTTTATCCCGTTTACGATGGCATTCATCATAAATCCCGACTGCCCGATTATCAGTACCTTTTTATCCATTATTCAGCTCCTCCAGAATCGTATCTCTCTCAAGCCTTGTGATCATGCCGCATATCCGCTCATACCGATCTTCTTCATCAGGCGGCAGCCGATAGTCCTTAAGCATCCCCACAAGTTCATCTGCTGTATTAAAATCAAAGGCATCAACGGCCTCTTTTATCGCCCCATAGGCTTCCGACAGCGAAGAGGGATCGATCATCTCCCGGTCGTCATCAGCCTCTCCGTCCTCCTGAAATATGGCAGCCAGGCTGTCATAATAGTAAGTGTATTTTTCCAAAAGGGCTGGAGTTCCTTTGTTTATCGCTTCTGTATCCTGCCGGTCCCCAAAGTCCTCAAGCTCTGCAGCCATCTTACTCAGATCCATGGCTCCGATAAGCCTTGATGAACTCTTAAGTGCATGCACCGCAACCGTATAGTCCTCTATATTTCCGGCTTCACACATATCCCTGATCTTCCCCGAGCCGGTTTCGAAATAGACGTAAAAATCATGGACTGTATTCTCAAGTATATCCGCATTCATGCAGTTCTTCAATGCCTCATCGATATCTATTCCCTTTATTGCGGCAAGATCATTGATAAAAGCGTTGCTGTCACTACTGTCCCCGGTTTCTGCCGCCTCGTCCGTGAACTCTTCCCCTTCCGGGGGGTCCAATACTTTATCGCCCGGCAGGTAGGCTGCGATCATTTGCTCAAGCTTAAGGGCGTCAACCGGCTTGCTCAGGTAATCATTGAATCCCTCGCTTATAAACTCTTCCTTTGCACCTGCGACTACGTTGGCTGTAAGTATGATGACCGGTGCACCGTAACTGTGATTTTCATCGCGCGTCAGGGCCTTCATCGCATGCAGGGTTTCGGTACCGTCCATTTCCGGCATCCGTTGGTCCATGAAAATGATATCATAGCTTACGGTCTTTATCTTATCGAGGCACTCGGCCCCGCTTGCTGCAGTATCAATATTAACCTTCGTGTACTTAAGGAGAGACCTTATGACCGAGAGGTTTATCGGCGTGTCATCAACAACAAGGATACGGGCATCGGGTGCGATGAAGCTTACACGGTAGTGTTTGATACTCTCAAGTGACCTTATGTAGGTTTCGTTAAAGTCACCTATGGGCTCCCGGTTTATCACCTTCTGTGTCACTTCAAATGAAAAGTCGGACCCCTGCCCGTAGACACTCTTTACTGTAAGCTTTGACCCCATCATATCGAGGAGGTGCTTGACTATGCTCATGCCAAGACCGGTTCCCTCGATATTCCTGTTGCGCTCTTCCTCGATGCGCTCGAAGGGCGAATAGAGCTTTGCAAGGTCTTCTTCCTTAATGCCGATGCCGGTGTCCTGAACCCTGATACAGAGGGCTATATTATCATTGTCCCCGAGGTTTCTGTATGATACGGTCATGGTGACCGATCCCTTCTGCGTATATTTCACGGCGTTGTTTAGGAGATTTAAGATACACTGCTTTATGCGGATCTCATCGCCGAAAAGGACATGGGGCATAGCAGGGTCAACGTTTATATTAAGCTCAAGGCCCTTATCCTCAGCCTTTGCACGGACCATGTTTATAAGGTCATTGATGGCTGAACTTAATTCGTATTCAACGGGAATGATCTCCATTTTGCCTGCCTCGATCTTGGAAAAGTCAAGCAGGTCGTTTATAAGGCTAAGGAGCGTTTTCCCGGAATTCTTGATATCGGCAGCGTATCTGAGTATCTCTTTATCGTTGCTCTCGCGAAGGATCATCTCATCCATACCGAGGACCGCATTGATGGGGGTCCTTATCTCGTGAGAGACATTGGACAGGAAAGTTGATTTCGCCTCGGACGAAGCCTTGGCCACGCGCAGGTCTTCCTTAAGCTGCTGTTCGCGCTTCATGTCTTTGATGTAGCTGTTCAGTTCGCTCGACATCCTGCAGATGACCTTATACAGTGATTCTATCTCATCCTCACTGTTTATTGTGAGCTCTCCCAGTTCCTTTTCGACCAGAAGGCGCTGTTCTTCTTCGTCTCCGAATTTATCCATGACACCGGTGATCTTTACTATTGGATTGACTATAAGCATCTGTCCGACGTAATTGGCCACGAGAACGATTGGATGGATCACACACCATAGGAGCATGATAAGCTTCAGGTCAAAGGCGATCCCCTTATCGTCGAAGGCAAACCGGTCATGTATGGCATGCTCTCTTGCAGCGTCAAAAGCATCATTGAAGCCGACTAACTGCGAGAAGTCGCCGTATGCGGCATCGGGACTTTTTGAAGGTTTATATGACGGTTTTTCAGTCGGCTTACCGTCTTCGGTAAACTCAGTAACGACCTGTGCCTGATCTTCTCTGTAACGTTCCATCATTTTGGGAACCAGGCTGTTTGCAAAAAAAGCAGCCGCTACACCCATAAACACTGCTTCGATAAGAAGGATGGCAAATATCTTGCCCGATAAGCCCCTGTAGCCTCTTCCCGGAGAGGTTCCATTCTCAGGCATTACGGACATGGGGGATGTTTCGACGTATCCTATGCGGTTGCGGAATGCTACCCTTTTTTCCGAACTGAACCAGTATGTGAAGAAGCAGATAAGTACAGACTGCGGAACAATATTGGACATATGTATGAGCATCGAGGATGCTTCGACTTCGGAGAATGATTCTCCGGCTATAAGGACAAATACCAGATAGTAGACTAACGACATGAAAAGGCCCGAAACAAGTCCCGTGACAATGGTGCGGACTATGCTTCTGCACAGGTTCTTGGCTTTTATATAGCTGTAGACATATATGGCGACAAGGTGGAAGAACAGGAAATAGGCATTGCCCGGGGAGAGCAGGACGGCGACCACGAAGAAGGGGGTAAAGCATATGACACCCCCATACCATCCGTAAACGATAGATGCAAAGGCTACCGGCATAAGGTAGAAGATATAGAGAATAACTGAAATATTTCCGGGGACATCTGCTTCGGTGATACACAGCCAATAGATCAAAATACTTAAAACAGCCATCAGGACGATGAGGATATCCCTTGTGATGCGTCCACGGCGCCTTTCGGTATCAAGCTTTCGAAATCCAAAGTTTCCAAAGAGACTCTCAGTCATCCATTTATGGTAGGTTTTAAGCCTTTCCTTCCTTTCAGCCTTTAGCTGCTCCATGCGTTCCTTCAATTTTTCCCTGTTTTCGCTCTTCATTGTTCTCTTTCCTGTTATGAATCTCTATTCTGTCTGATGTTCCGTTTCAGAAAATATTCTAAGGGCCCGTCAGACTTCTGTCACCGTATATGTATCCCTTACCTTCCCGGTACGTTTAACTGAACGAAAGTCTCATTACAGATTATAACAAAAATCAGTCAGATCATCACCGGTATCTTTACTGTTTCCCCGTTCTGCATCAACGCCTTGCCACAACGCCGTCTGTGCCTGCTGTATTTTTATGATATAATCCGTCTATAGCAATCATGATTGTTTATCCATCATATGACCGGGAGGAACAGATCCATATGAAAAATCAGCTAAGATGTGATATGTAAAGTGCCTAACGGTGGCGAGCTGGAAGTCTACAAAAAAAGTGCCGCCTCAGAGAGCGGCTCAGATAACAGCTAACATCAAGGCACTTGAAAATACAGAATTTACCAACGAGGAACTTAAAGAGATAGACAACATTTGATCCAGTCAGATAAGCACCACACGAAAGGCCGCCATGTTTCTAAAAAAAGTCAAAGAAACCGGGGTCGCAACACATGTCATCAAAGCGATCCTCATCATGTTTTTTGCTGTAAACCTGATCTTTATGGTCATTGCTGCCATCGACCGTGACAACAGCGATGAAGCGCCCATTGGCCCATTCGGTGTCAAGGAGTTCAACACCGGGTGGACGCTTATGCATAACGGCGAAAAAGAATCCGTCACTCTTCCCTTTTACGCCGACAGCGCCCCCGGAGACGAGCTGATCATATCAAACACCCTTCCCATGAACTTAAGCAACGGGATGACCCTTATGATCAGGGCTTCGATGGAAGATGTCGTAGTCTATATCGACGGCAAAAAGCGCGCAGAATACTCCACGAATTCAGTCCGCGACATGAGCTATTATATTCCAAGTGCATACGTGGTTACCGAACTTGACGAGCACGACTGCGGAAAGCCGGTCACGGTACATTTTACGGTAAAAACGCGGGGCAGCGTCAACCCCATCACCATAGCGCACGGTAACAACGGATGGTACAGGGTCATAAAGAGCGCTCTTGCGGTCAATGTCATCGCACTCATGGTATTTGTATGCGGAGTCCTGATAAGCCTCGCAGCCCTCATTCTCGGCAAACGTTACAAAACAGATTCTGCCGGGTGCCTGGGGCTTTTGGTAATGGATGTTACCATGTGGATGTTCTCCGAATCGGCCCTCCGGCAGTTCATCTTTATGAGGCCCTCGCTTACGCGCATCTTCTCATATCTGACCCTCGAGCTGATCGCGGCGCTTGCCTGCATGTATTTTGACGAGGTACAGCACAGGGTTTACCACAAACGATACCTTATCGGCGAGGCAGCATCGGCACTGCTGATAATGGTCAACATCATCCTGTGGGCAACAGGAGTGTGCGAACTCTACGAGTCCCTGCCCGCATCCCACGCAATGGCCGCCGCACTTTCGATCATGATCATCATCAATATAATACAGGACATAAAGAGCGGGCGGATAAAATCATACCGGATCAACATGATCGGCGCGCTCGTGTTCATAGCTCTCTCGCTCATCGAACTTGCACGGTTCTATTTTGCCGAGTTCGTCATCTTCGGCAGCTACATGTGCATCGGCCTTATAGGCCTGATGATAGCGACCGTCATGCAGACCATATACGATATCCTTGCAGAATTCCGTGAGCATGAAAGACAGCGCACAGCAATGATGAACAAGACGATCGAAACGATAGCCGGCGCCATAGATGCCAGGGACGAGTACACTGGCGGCCACTCTGAACGGGTCGGTATGTACGCTCATCTTCTGGCAAAAGAAGTCGCGAACGAATATGGGCTGTCCGATGAGGACATCATACGCATACACTATATCGGACTCGTTCACGACATCGGTAAGATCGGCGTTGCCGACAGCGTTCTCAACAAGGCCGGCAAGCTTACCAATGAGGAATACAGCCTTATGAAGCGTCATACGGAGATCGGCTACGAGCTGATGAGCCCGATGGGCCGGGAAATAGAAGGCATCCTTGACGGGATCAGGTTCCATCACGAAAGATACGACGGGAAAGGTTACCCCGACGGCCTGGCCGGCGAAGATATCCCGCTCATTGCCAGGATCCTCTGCATCGCCGACAGTTACGATGCCATGACATCAAACCGCGTGTACAGGAGGAGGCTGACCGGCGAAGAAGTCAGAAGCGAACTGCTGCGATGCTCCGGTTCGCAGTTCGATCCGAACCTCACGCAGGCATTTACAGCGCTCCTTGAACATGGAGACCTTACGGAAAACACCGTCGAGGGGATGGCCGTCGACTCGCGCGGCAAGGTCACGACATCCGCGCGCCTTGAATCAAGGCTTCAGAGCGACCTGCTCGCAGGAGCGAAAATCATACACCCGTCGCACATCCGGATGCTGTGCTATATCATCAAGCTGATGGAGAAAAAAGGCATGGCGTACCGCGTGATATTCGCGGGCCCTTCCGATGAGTCAATGGAAGGCACCGAACTTACCTCGTACATCAAGAAGCTGTCAAACGCCATATCATTAAAGATCGACAACCACGATATCTCGGTCCGCTACTCCGACAGGCTCAGCATCATCGCCCTGTACGAAAAAGACAGCGTCGCCGGCAATATCATAGACAACCTTAAGACCGAGTTGCCCGGCCTTAAGACCGAGATGTTCTGAGGCGCGCGCAGCAATGTTATAGAGGTATCCATGATGAACACAAGAATACTAAACGAAAAGAAAACCGTCACCGCCGACAGAACAGGCATAGCAGATATCGTGCAGTTCGTACGGGAGAAAATCACGGGATGCAAGATCAAGGCCAGTGAGACAGACCGTGCCTGCCTTGCAGCTGAAGAAGCGGCAACGATGATCATAGGCCACGCCGCAGCCGATCACGTCGATGTGATCATCAGGAAGCTTGGCGGCTCGGTTACGGTCGATATATATTCGAAAGGCGAGCGTTTTGACCCCGTCGAAAAGGCCGGAGCAGATCTCTTAAGCGATACCGACAGCAGTGCGGCGACCCAGAGCATGATCAGTTCAATACTGCTTAGGTCGATGTCCGAGCACTTTAAATACAGACACATCCTCAGCACCAATGTGATACGCCTTAAGGTCGTAAGATCAAAACGTGCCTTCCTGTTCCGTACACTCGGAGCAATGGCGCTTGCGATCATTGCAGGACTCATCCTGTCACAGACAATGCCTGCATCGTTTAATGACCTTCTTGACACCTATATCCTCACGCCCGTAAAGACAATGTATCTAAACGGCCTGAAGATGGTCGTGGCCCCCGTCGTGTTCTTCTCAATAGTATCATGCATCGTCCGCTTTACGGACATATCGGAACTCGGCCGCCTCGGCGGACGGATAATGTCACTGTATCTGATCACGACGATCATCGCGGTCTTTGTGGGAATAGGCGCGTTTTACCTGTTCAGGCCGGGCGGGGCGATCCCCGCAGACATGGCAAAAAATGCGGCATCTTCCATCACTTCACAGACCATGAACGTTTCAATAAAAGACATGATAGTCGACATCGTGCCTTCCGATTTCGTCCAGCCCTTTGTCGAATCCAACATGCTCCAGCTGATCTTTCTTGCGATCATATGCGGCATAGCCGCCGGCGCTATCGGACAGTATTCCCAGATGGTCAAGAGCTTTTTCGAAGCGCTCAATGACCTGTTCCTTAAGATGACAACGATCATTATCAGTTTCATGCCTGTTGCGGTATTTTGCTCGATATGCTCGATGATGCTGAAGATGGGGATCAGGACCATCGCATCGGTCTTCGGGATCTTTGCGACCTTCCTGTTTGGACTTGTCTGCCAGATGGTTGTCTACTGCATAATGATGGTGGGAATATCCAGGATGAGCCCCCTGCCCTTTCTCAAAAAATACCCGCAGACCATGATGCAGGTATTCTCGATGGCATCAAGCAACGCGTCCATCCCGTTAAACCTTGAAGCGTGCGAAAACATGGGCGTTGCCAAAAAGCTCTACAGCCTGTCTATACCGCTCGGAGCCACAGTGAACATGGACGGCGGCTGCATCTACATGGCAGTGTTTGCACTCTCGCTTGCCAAGATCTACGGCGTGCAGGTATCCGGCGCAGCGCTTACCGCCATGATCATCTCTATAGTCGTACTGTCGATCGGAGCCCCCGGGATACCCGGCTCCGGACTCATCTGCTTAAGCGTTCTCCTTACTCAGATAGGCGTTCCGACCGAAGCGATAGGCCTTATCATGGGAATAGATTCCCTTGTCGGAATGTTTCGGTGCATGAGCAACTGTACCGGAGACGTCGCAGTCAGCATTGCAGTCGCCA
>JAILIS010000040.1 GCA_024695145.1 Lachnospiraceae bacterium | reverse complement strand
CAGACGAAAAAAGACGCTCTCTCCGGAATTTTGTTTCCCGAAAATAGCGTCTTTGTACACTCGTTTTATTCAGTTTATAGTGATCTTAACACCGTATTCTTATGCTGACTGGTGTCAGAATGGTGTGAATCCGGCACCAATTGCATCATCTGTGGTCCGATAAACCCAGTGTTTATGCGGCCCTTTCATCAACCGATCAGCCAGTCATAAAGTTCCTGATATTTAAGTGCCGAAACCTGCCATGAAAAATCAGCCGCCATGGCGCGGTCGACCATTTTGTTCCACTCGCGCTTTCTGTCATAGTATATACGTTCGGCGTTTCTGATACATCCGAGCATCTCATGTGCATTATAGTTCATGAATGAAAATCCCGTACCGGTGCTCTCGTATTCGTTGTATGGTTCAACAGTATCCTTGAGTCCTCCGGTCTCGCGGACTATCGGAAGTGTGCCGTAGTGGAGTGCCATAAGCTGTGACAGACCGCAGGGTTCAAACAGCGAAGGCATCAGAAAAGCATCGGCCGCCGCATAGATCTTATGTGACAGGGCTTCGGAATAATAAATGTTCGCGGATACCTTGTTGGCATATTTCCAGTCAAAGTGCCTGAACATATTCTCATAGCGTTCCTCTCCGGTTCCGAGAATGACTATCTGAACATTGTCATGGCACAGTTCATCCATTACATATGCGATAAGATCGAAGCCCTTCTGATCTGTCAGACGGCTGACGATACCTATCATCATCTTCTTCTCGTCCTTCTCGAGTCCGAGTTCCTCCTGAAGCGCAGTCTTGTTCTTGGCCTTTTCCTTACGGAAATCCTTTGCGTTATAAGGATTGACAATAAACTTATCCGTTGTCGGGTTGTACTCATCATAATCGATACCGTTGACGATACCGCGGAGATCATTTGCACGTGCACGCAGCAGTCCGTCCAGTCCCTCTCCGTAGAAAGGCATCTTGATCTCCTCCGCATATGTATTGGACACGGTTGTGATCGCATCGGCAAATACCAGTCCGCCTTTCAGAAGATTTCCGTCCTTATACGCTTCGAGCTTATCGGGTGTGAAGAAATAATCCGGCAGTCCTGACAGCGTTCTTACCGTCTCAACATCCCATACGCCCTGGAACTTGAGATTATGGATCGTCATAACCGACTTCATATTCCTGAAGAATTCACCTTCATGAAAACGTTCTTTCAGAAAAACGGGAATGAGTCCCGTCTGCCAGTCATGACAGTGTACTATATCAGGCTGAAAATCAACAACGGGAAGAACCGACAAAACGGCTTTGGAAAAGAAGATGAACTTCTCAAGATCCCACAGAAGATCTCCGTAGGGCTTCGCCCCGGAAAAATAGAACTCATTATCAATAAAATAGACCGTAACGCCTTCGTATTCCATCTTAAAGACGCCCACGTATTTATTATCGTTTCCGATATCCATATAGAAACAGTTGATATATTCCATCCTGTCGGTGAATTCTTTCGACATACACAGATACTTCGGTATTATCACGCGCACATCAAAGTATCTCTTGTCAAAACACTTCGGAAGAGATCCGACGACATCGGCCAATCCTCCTGTTTTGATAAAAGGTACACATTCCGATGCGGCAAATAGTATCTTTTTCATGAACTGCCTCCTTTTCATAAAGACGCCGTTAACTATAGTATTATACCATAAACTTACGAGAATGTGTTAAGGACCGACCTTTGTGATATCATACGAAGTACGGTAACTGTCCACGACATTGCTCTTTACACGTGCTGCATAGTAAGACTCGGACAGTATGGTAGGATATGAAAAATCACACGAACATGTTCCGTCACTGTTCATTATGATATCTGAAAACCGCACTGCGGCATAGGCTGTACAGCTCACTCCGTCAGCCTGGGATAACGTAACACTGTATAATATGTCGAGATCATTGAATGACAGACCCATCTGTCCTGATTTTTCGGGAAATACCGTCTTGAAATACGCGCTCATATACTTTGGCGTACCGTAAACGAATGTGGCCTTTTTATTGACATATACCGGAACCAGGCCGCCTTCGCAGAAAACCCTGACGCCATATTCATTCGCATCCTTAAATGCCATCTTGCCCACTTCAATGGCTTCATTGACAAGGCTTGACGGAAGAACTGAGGCACTCATCACGTACTGCTGGTCCGATGAAGCGGTATACTCGCGTATGCACTCTTCCGAGGGCTTTTCAACCACGCAGTCGGTCTGTTCGCACATCTCCTTCGTATATGATCCGCGGACCTTAACAATATCTCCGTCAGAATACGCATCTTTCGGGTCAACAACCTCAAACACCATGTCCTTTATGAACGGGTGTATGCTCATATTACGAAGTTCCACGGTAATATCCGGAGACAATCCGGTAAAAGACACCTCAAGATCGGCAAAAACATCATCAAGGCTGAGCTTCTCAACATCTTCAAGACCTGCCACGGTAGCCTCGCACGTATTGTCGGTTATATCCAGCCCGAACTTTTTACACAGGTCTTTATCGCAGCCGACTTCCACACTTACCACGTCACCGTTCGAAAGGCCCTCTGTCCTCGGCGACGTAAAAGTCATTCCCTGCCTGAACATGATATAATCTTCATCATTGATGAGTGTCGGATGAAACAGCTCGCTCTCATAATCCTCTTTAAGCGATGCAAGAAGCTCGTTTACGACATCATCATTGATGGAAAAAGACGCAACACCTTCATGGTTATAGCCTGAAAACTCCACTTTGACAAACTGGGAGGCGTCAACTTCCCTGTCCGGAGTCCTTATAAACATAAAAAAGACAATAAAACCGCACAAAATAAACAGCAACGCGAAGATAAGAACTGCATTTCTCTTCCTGCGCCGCCTTCTCGCAACGATCCTTCTTTTTCTTTCAACAGATGAAATCAATATACAACCCCTAAAATGACCCCCCGACAGTCATCTTTTCTTTCCGCCGTATGATCTTTTCAGTTCGGCGGCGTTACTGCGTACAGCATCCGTTATCTCGGATCCGGCGAGCATTCTCGCCAGCTCCTCAACCGAATCGTCGTATGACAGAGCACTGACTTTCGTACTCGTATGCGATCCGTCTGCAGTCTTCTCTATAAGAAAATGCGTTCCGGCATGACTTGCGATCTGCGGTAGATGAGTGATCGCGATAACCTGATGGTCCCTGGCTATTTCCGACATACGGTCCGCGACGAGCTGGGCAGTCCTGCCGCTGATACCGGAATCTATCTCGTCAAAGATCAGAGTTCCGATCCCATCCCTTTTCGCAAGGACCGATTTAAGCGCCAGCATTATCCTCGACAGTTCACCGCCCGAAGCAACATTTGTAAGAGGCTTCAGTTCCTCCCCCGGATTGGTGGAGATCATGAACTCGACATCATCATACCCATCACGCGTGATCCTGTCCGGATCCGATGTTATGGAAATATCAAACCGTGCATCGAGAAAGTTCAGATTATTGAGAGCCGAAACGATCTCTTTTTTCAGAATCTCTCCCTCTTTGCGGCGCATAGCGGATACGCGGCCGCAGTCAGAGATGAGTATATCATATAACTCCTGTTTTTTAAACCTCAGACTATCCAGATATGTTTCATAATCGGTTAACTTACTGATTTTTTCCGATTCCTCTTCGAGTCTTTTGTCTATAAGTTCCAGGGTCTGTCCGTATTTCATCTTGAGACTGTTGATCGTATCAAGGCGTGTACTGACGCGCTCATAATCCTCAGGTGAAAAATCAAGACCTGCCGCATAATCGTCAAGAGCCCTCAGTGTATCCGAAAGGATATCCTCGGCTCCGAGAAGCTGATCATATATATCCTTGACACTTTCATCGATCGTCGTGATCTTTCGAAGCACTCCAAGGGCATGACTTACCATCATTGATGCACCCTCTTCATCCGACGACAGTGCGCCGAGAACCTCCCCGAGCATCTCGCTTATATTGCGCGCATTGTTCATTCTCGCAAAATCACTCTCGAGAGCTTCATCCTCTCCGGGAAGGAGCCTGGCATTTTCTATCTCTTCCACAACAAACTTTGCATAGTCAAGATCGGAAAGTGCTGTGTCTTTTGATGCCGCCGCCTTTTCATACTCATCCTCTGCCTTCTTCCATGAATCATAGTCGCTGTTTAGTTTACATAACTCATCATCGAATCCGTCGCGGCAGAAACTGTCAAGGAGGCGCTTATGATTTTTACGGTAGAGAAGCGACTGGTGCTCGTGCTGTCCGTGGATATCGATCAGATGCTCTGCTATAGCGCGGATGGCTGAGGCTGTTACCGTTTCACCGTTTACTTTGCAGTTTGATTTACCGTTGACGATCCTTCTTTGCAGGATAACCTGGTCGTCGGTTAACATAACATCTAATGCTTCAAGTTCTTCCCTCGTCTTCTCATCCTCAACCGAAAACAAAAGCTCAGATAGAGCATATTCATTATCGTTTCTGACTATATCGAGAGGCATCCTCGAACCGAGGGCGAAATTTACCGAATCTATTATTATTGATTTGCCCGCGCCCGTTTCACCGGTAAGAATGTTGAGTCCGTCGGTAAGATCGATCTCCACATCATCTATGAGCGCGATATTTTTGACATGAATGCTTTGTAACATCTATTCTCCCTTAATTTACTGATCCTCCGTACTCCTGAGCAGTTCCTCGATAACGGCACATACACGGTCCATATCATCAACCGAACGGATCGCGCACATGATAGTGTCGTCTCCGGCTATGCATCCTACCATCTTCGGGATGGACAGCCCGTCTATGGCGGCCGCCACAGCCATTGCCATGCCTGATATCGTCTTGATCACAAGTATATTCGACGCCGGCTCCATGGATACAAAACCCGCACGCAGTATCCCTACCAGCCTGTCCTTATCAAAGGACTCCCTTTCCGATGAAGGTGCATAACACTGTCTGCCCGACGGCATCGGGACTTTTCGGAGATTGAGCTGTCTGATATCCCTTGAAACGGTAGCCTGGGTTACGTCAAATCCGGCCATCCGCAAAAGCTGTGCAAGTTCTTCCTGCGTCTCAACCTGACTTTGCTGTATGATCTCCATTATCTTCTGATGACGATAGTTTTTCATACACAGATCCCCTTTATACGCTCATCTTTCTTGACAGGACTTCAAGAAAGCTTTCCCTGCTCAATTTGATGAGTTTTATGGATTCCGAGGATTTTCTGATCACGACACTGTCATTATCGGAAAGTGTATGTGTCTCCCTGCCGTCAAAGAACACCTCAGCACTCTTTGAAACTTTTCCGGAAGGCCTGATCAGTTTAATAACAACTGTATCGTTTGCAGATAACACAACCGAACGGCTGACAACTTCAAGCGGGCATATCGGAGTGATGACTATCATTGAAGAACCCGGTTCTATTATCGGACCTCCTGCCGACATGTTGTAAGCCGTGGATCCCGTAGGGGTTGCAACGACTATACCGTCACCCGATATCGTTGTCAGATATGTATCGTTAACTTCGATCAGGAATGAACCCACACTGCTTCCCGATGTCTTGACCACAATATCGTTCACAGCGTTGTACTCGCCAAGGCTCTCACCATTAATAACTGGTGTTCCCGATAATATCATTCTGCCTGTTATTTCATGATCATCGTTCATGAGACGCTCAAGAGCTGGTGTTATTTTTTCTTTGTCCACCTCTGCCAGATACCCGAGATGTCCGAGATTCACACCTATCATAGGTATCTTCTTCTTTGCAAGCAATCCGGCGCACTGTATAAAAGTACCGTCACCGCCCAGGATGATGGCGGCCTCGGTATCTTCCGAAAGCTCCATTATCTTTTGTATGCCCGCATCATCCTTTCCGCTGTCCCGCTCTATCGAAGCGTATTCACATACGCCTCCGCGTGATCTGATATACTCACTGATGGATGCGGCTTTCATACTTTTCGGATCTCTTGTTTCATTGGTGATAACAAAAAATTTCTTCATCTACAGCCTCTCAAATGCGGTATCAACTGTTATTTTAATAAGATCCGTATCTGCCTGTGTATCTTCATCACATTTTTCAAGCAGCAGGAGATATTCTATGTTCCCTTCGGGGCCTCTTACAGGTGAATAAGAGAGGCCTCGCAATGCAAAACCTTCTTTTACGGCAACGTTCATTATCCTGGCTATAACATCCTCATGGACTTTTTTGTCCCTGACAACACCGTGTTTTCCAACCTCGGCGCGTCCGGCTTCGAACTGAGGCTTGATAAGACAGACCATCCGCGCATTGTCCACAAGCAGAGGAAATGCGGCCGGAAGTATTTTATCAAGGGAGATAAAAGATACGTCAGCAGACGCAAAATCGATCGGTTCGGCCACCTGATCCGGCGTTACATACCTGAAGTTTGTCTTCTCCATGCAAACGACTCTTTCGTCATTCCTGAGCTTCCAGGCAAGCTGTCCGTGTCCGACATCTATGGCATAAACCTTTTTGGCTCCGCTTTGAAGCATGCAGTCGGTAAATCCGCCGGTGGAACTCCCTATATCCATGCATGTTCTGTCTTCAAGATCTATCGAGAATACATCAATGGCCTTCTCAAGCTTGAGACCGCCGCGGCTCACATACCTGAGCGGATTTTCCCTGACAACGATATCGGGCTCATTTTCGTCAAATGAGGCTCCGGCCTTGTCCTCGCGCTCACCCTTTACGAACACGTTCCCGCTCATGATAATGGCCTTTGCTTTCTCACGTGAAGGAGCCAGGCCTCTGTTTACAAGTAAAACATCCAACCGCTGTTTCATCTGTCTACGATCTTTTTCACGATGGACTCGCAGTCTATCCCAACCTCATGAGCAAGGATGCTGACATTTCCGTGCTCCACGTAATCATCCGGAAGGGCACATACAAGTACATCCACGTTCAGTTTATTATCATCCGCATACGCTCTGACGTGTTCGCCGAAACCTCCGTTTTCGACGTTCTCCTCAAGAGTCACGATCAGATCGTGCTGCTTAGCCAGATACGAGATCATTTCGCCGTCAATGGGCTTTACAAAACGGGCGTTCACTAAAGATACGTGCATACCGTATTCATTCTTTAGCACCATTCTGACCTCTTCCGCGGTCTTTACCATACTTCCGACAGCCATAAGAACAGTCTGCGATTCCTCATATATCAGCTCACTCTGGCCGTATATGACTGGTTTTCTGTATTCTTCGAGTCCGTCATATGCTATCCCACGCGGATATCTGACCGCAACGGGAGATCCGAACTTCACGGCAAATTTGAGCATATCCGACAGTTCCCATTTGTTCTTGGGTGCCATAACGGTCATGTTCGGAATGCTTGAGAGGAACGACAGATCGAATATTCCCTGATGAGTCTCTCCATCGGACCCTACGATACCTGCCCTGTCTATCGCAAATATCACCGGAAGGTCCTGTATGCACACATCATGTATGATCTGGTCATATGCCCTTTGCAGGAATGATGAGTAAATGGCCACTATCGGGATGAATCCGCCCGCAGCCAGGCCTGCCGCAAATGTCACGGCGTGTTCTTCCGCAATACCGACATCAAAAAATCTCTCGGGAAATCTTCTCGAAAATCGTTTGAGTCCGGTACCGTCAGGCATAGCAGCTGTTATTGCACATACCTTTTCGTTTCTCTCCCCCAGCTTTATCACAACCGTTGAGAATACATCGGTATAGTTTGCTTTCGTTCTGTTGACCGACGGAAGCCCGGTTTCCACATCAAACGGTTCCGCACCGTGGAATCTGGCGGGATGTCTCTCTGCAGGCGGATATCCCTTTCCCTTATGTGTAAGGACGTGTACTATGACACATTTGGGATATCTCCTTGCTTCCTTAAATACCTTGACCATGGCCTTGATATCATGTCCGTCAACAGGTCCGAGGTATGTGATGCCCATGTCTTCAAAGAACATCCCCGGTACCACGAGCTGTTTAAAACTGCTTTTGTACTTCTTCAGTTTGTCAACGACGGCAACACCGCCGGGGATCCTGTTAAGGGCATCCTCGAGCCCCATCTTGAAATTTCTGTATGCATCGGCGGTACGTATATCCTGTAGATAACTTGAAACACCGCCTACATTTTCAGCGATCGACATATTATTGTCATTAAGTACTATGACATAGTTCGTTTCGAGGTCTGCCGCGTTGTTCAGAGCCTCGTAAGCCATTCCTCCGGTAAGCGCTCCGTCACCGATGACAGCGTATATACCGTAATCATCACCCGCAAGATCCCGTGCTTTCGCAAGACCGAGACCCGCTGATATCGATGTGGAGGAATGCCCGGTATCAAAAGCATCACAGTTCGATTCTCGCCTTTTCGGAAATCCGCTGATCCCGCCGAACTTCCTGAGCCTGTCGAATTCATCTTTTCGCCCCGTGAGTATCTTATGGGTATAGCTCTGGTGTCCCACGTCCCATACTATCTTATCTTCCGGAAGATCCGCTGCCAGATGCAGTGCCATCGTAAGCTCAACCGCACCGAGATTGGAACCCAGATGTCCCCCGTTGACACTTATCTTCTGGATCAGAAAATCTCTGATCTCCTGAGCCAGTTCATTAAGCTCACCTTCCGGAATGTTCTTTATGTCGTTTGCAGCATTTATCGAATCAAGTATCATTCTTCGCTCTGCCTTCCGTCGGCTGCGGCAAGTTCATTGACCTTCCTGTCGACGTCATCGATTATCTTCTGGCATTTATCCAGAAGCTCCATGCCTTCCTTGTATACGGCAAATGACTCCTCCAGCGGTAATTCGTCATCAGACAGTTTTTCCATTACTTCATCGATCTTTTCAAAAGTTTCTTCAAGTGTCATTTACTGCCTCTTTTCCACCCTGTCAGCCGTTGCTTCTATGCGGCCTTCACGCATAGTAAGGAACAGCTTGTCACCGGGGCTGACTTTGGTAACATCAGTTATTTTATTCCCTTCTCCGTCTGAAACGGCCGCAAATCCGTGGCCGATCTTTTCGAGCGGGGAAAGTGCCTTGTATTTTTCTATATATATGAGCATTTTATGCCTGGCTTCGTCAAGTCTCTTTTTCATAAGGGCATCCATTTTCTGTGCCCTGTTTCTGTATTCGAGTTTCTGATTTCTGACTTTTGCCGCAGGACCGAGTGCCGAAAGTCTCAGCCTCTTCTGCTTCAGTTCGGCTCTTTTTGCCGATACGATCTTTTGCATCAGCCTCTCTGTTGCCATCTGACGCATCCGTACATCACGGACAAAATCTTCAAATACAAATACAGTCAGTTCCGCCGCTGCTGACGGCGTGGGGGCATGAACGTCGGCTACCATGTCCGTGATCGATTCATCATCTCCGTGACCCACTGCGGATACGATCGGAATGCTGCAGTCAAATATCTCACGGGCCAGACCTTCATCATTAAACGCGGACAGATCTTCATCCGATCCTCCTCCGCGGCCTATTATGATCACATCTACCCCTTTTCTCTCAAGGGTCCGTATGCCCTCGATGACAGACTCTGCCGCTCCTTCGCCCTGAACCTTGGCCGGGCACAGTATTATCTCCACTCCCGGATTGCGTCTTGCGGCAATCTGTCTGATATCGTGTATGACCGAACCTGTCGGGGACGTGACCACACCGACCGAAAAGCAGTACTTCGGAACGCTCTTTTTGTAGGCTTCGTCAAACATTCCCATTTCGGAAAGTTTCTTCTTAAGCTGTTCGAGCTTCTCATGCTCATCGCCCGCACCGGCTTTGCTCACCGATCTGACGTAAAGCTGATAACTGCCGTATTTTTCATACACGGCAACGGATCCGGCGGCTTCGATCATGTCACCGTCTTTCATCTTCCACGTCATCCTGCCGGCATCGCTTTTGAACATTACAGCCGACAATACTCCCGATCCGTCCTTCATGGTGAAATATACATGACCTGATGAATGGTATTTGAGATTACTGACCTCTCCCGATACGATAACAGACTGCAGGAACGTATCCTGCGAAAACATTCTTTTGATGTAGGCATTGAGCTGCCCGACAGTGTATTTATTCATAATGAACAGATCATTTTCTGGCAAGCGTTGCAAGTATGCCGTTTACAAAGGCTCCCGAAGATTCCTGCCCGAATCTTTTGGACAGTTCCACGGCCTCATCAATGGCAACCCCGACGGGAATATCATCATCGTAGAGCATCTCATACACGGCAAGCCTCAGTATCGCAAGCTCTACCTTTCCGATACGGGATATGCTCCAGCCTTTCGCACAGTTGTCGATCAGACCGTCTATCTCGCTCAGATGTCCGATTATACTTTCATATTTGCCGATGATATAATCTCTGTCTTTTTCGGGAACATCCTCTCCCGTGCTTTCATGATCCTCATCGGCAAATCCGTCGGTAAAATACAGACGTATCTGCTCCTGCATGTCCTGCGGAGCATTAAACTCTATTCTGAAGAGGAGCTTGAACAGATGCTCCCTTACAAGCGATCGTGTCATTTACGCCTGCTTTCCTACTTGAGATCCACACTTGCAATGCGGACATTTACATCAGAAACCTCGAGTCCCGTCATACTCTCAATGGAAGTCCTGACACGTTCCTGCACGGCTTTGCCGACTGCCGGAAGGGAAAATCCGTATTTGACGGCGATGGCCATGTCAACGGACACGATCCTGTCGCAAACCTCCACCCTGATCTCCTTGGAATAATTCTTGATACCGACGATGTTCTTGAACTCATTGGGCTTAGTATCGCCTACAACGTACGATACCCCTTCTATCTCACCGGCCGCGATCACTGCGATGTTGGCAACAACCTCGTCGGATATCCTGACATCGCCCAGAACATCATCGCAAACAGCATAGTTTTCTTCCATGATAATTCCTCCAAGTGTTTTCCGAAAACGCTACAAGTGATTGTAACACAACAGGATTCTTTTTCATAGCGAAATCATTATCAAATTTCTTTCGGCAAATTCAACATAACGGACATTTGTCCTTCCCACGTAATTGAACACATTTTGATCATCAAACAAATGCTGCTTGATCTTTTCGTATACCTCGGGCGATGACGCCTTCAGAAACAGATAATCCTCTCCCGAAGCATATGCATTCTCTATGGCTCTTCTAAGGCCCTCAGGATCCACATCCGTAAAATACAGTCCCTCATGGCGGTAATAATTGTCCTCCATGCTTATACATCTCGGCATCGGAACAACAGGCTCCGGATCGTGGGTCTCGTCAAGGGTTGCGTCGTCCACCAGAAAGAACTCGTAATTGACCTCTATATCACGTGAAAGGCTTCCGTCATCGCTCATAAGATTAATGACCGCATCACCCCACGTCACGTCAACGTTATAATACATGCCGTTACACTTGACTATGTTCCAGACATGGCCTCCCCATTCGGCATTCTTCGCATCCGCAAGTTCCTCGGAAGAATCAGGCACACCGTTGCTTCCGCATGCCTTACCGTTAACAAGCGTGCAGAACACTCCCATTCTGTTAAGGATCAGCTGCATCATCTTCGTATATCCCTGGCACACCGTACGGCCGTTCTGTACTACGCTCAGGATATTCTGGTTGTTTACCGAATCCGTGTCATACTCATTGTGTTTGATCAGATAATCATGAACATATTTTATCGTGTCAAAATCATCCGCATCTTCGGGACAGCCCGCTATCACTTCATCGACGTATGCCTCGACCTGATCCCGGGCTCTTTCCACCTCGTCTTCTGTCATTGTATACGAACCCGAAAATACGATCTTGCGGAGCATTTTGCCGTTCATGTATTTACCGATCGAGTATCCCTTTACGTAGAAAAGCTCCGGATGATCGACCATAACGGCGCGAAATGCGAGATCCACCTCATCGGGATCTTTGCTGGACAGTTCAACGTTCTCTAGCATTTCGGAAAGAATGGCATATATCTCCAGATAACAGTTTTTGCCCGTCTCATCCAGTCCGCTGTATGCATAGTTGGAGTCGTTGGAAACAGAAAGATTCTGTGCAACTTGGGCAAGATTTCTCTCCGGCAGGGTTGAAGGAGACGCCTCTTCCGGCTCCCCTGATCCTTCCTCCTCTATGACACTCACCGTTGTCTCATGTATATCGCCGTTGATGTCTATAACCTGGATCGCACCGGGATTCGGATCATCACCCTCCTCCAAAGATTCTCCGGTATCATTACACCCGAAGAGAAAAAGTACAGATGATAGTGTTATGATAACTACTGCTATTCTTCTGAAAAGGTCAGTTTCTCGAAAATTCTTCAAGTTCAAGCCCCTCATTTCTCTCAAGGGTCATTCCTATGCTCCAGCTGTTAATAAATAACAGCAGTGGTCTGTCCTTGAGATCGGTAACTTTTTTCATATCAGATGTTCCCGAAATCTTATCCACATCGATATCGCGGTTTGCTATCCATCTGATATGACCGTACGGAAGCGTATCCATCCTGATCTCCACATTATACTCGTTTTCAAGCCTGTACTTGAGTACCTCAAACTGAAGAACACCTACGACTCCGACAATTATCTCCTCGAGCCCGGTATTGAGCTCGTGAAAAATCTGTATGGCTCCCTCCTGCGCGATCTGCGTAATGCCTTTTACGAACTGTTTGCGCTTCATGGTATCTATCTGCCTTACCCTCGCAAAATGCTCAGGTGCAAATGTGGGAATGCCTTCAAAAGCAAATCTTTGGCCGGGCGAACATACCGTATCTCCTATGGAGAATATACCCGGATCAAATACTCCTATGATATCCCCCGCATAGGCTTCGTCCACGATATGCCTCTCGCTGGCCATCATCTGCTGGGGCTGTGACAGCCTCATGACCTTGTCCCCCTGGACATGGTACACTTCCATACCGGCATTAAACTTCCCCGAACAAATTCGCATGAAAGCGATCCTGTCGCGGTGAGCCTTGTTCATATTGGCCTGGATCTTGAACACGAAGGCCGAGAATGTGTCCGAAACGGGAGCGATCTCGCCGCTGTCGGCAACCCTCGGCATCGGTGATGACGTCATCTTAAGAAAATTCTGCAGGAACAGTTCAACCCCGAAATTGGTAAGCGCAGAGCCGAAAAATACAGGCGAAAGCATGCCGGCATCCACTTCATCACGGTCAAAACTGCTGCCCGCGCCGTCGAGAAGCTCTACATCATCCATCAGTGCATCAAAAGCCTCGCTTCCGAGTGCTTCAAGAAGTGCATCTTTATCGGACAGCGGAATCTCCTCCTTGACCCCTTCCTTGGTACCTTTGAGCGTGTCCGAGAACAGAACGACCATCTCCCTTTCTCTGTCATATACGCCCTTAAAATCCTTTCCGGAGCCTATGGGCCAGTTCATCGGGCACGTGGGTATCCCAAGCTCGTTCTCGATATCATCAAGCAGTTCAAAAGGATCCCTCGCATCACGGTCCAGTTTGTTCATAAACGTAAAGATAGGGATCTTGCGCATCGCGCATACCTTGAACAGTTTCCTCGTCTGCGGCTCGACACCCTTGGCCGCATCGATCACCATGACCGCCGAATCCGCAGCCATAAGGGTTCTGTATGTATCCTCCGAAAAATCCTGATGCCCCGGTGTATCAAGAATATTGATACAGAATCCGTCGTAATTGAACTGCAATACCGATGAGGTAACCGATATACCTCTTTCTTTTTCTATCTCCATCCAGTCGGACACAGCGTGTCTGGCCGTTGCTTTGCCCTTAACGGACCCTGCGAGATTGATTGCGCCTCCGTACAGAAGGAATTTTTCCGTCAGTGTCGTCTTACCTGCATCGGGATGCGAGATTATCGCAAAAGTCCTTCTCTTTTCTATTTCCCGGGCGAGTGATTTTTCTGTCATTATGTGATATTTCCTGTTCTGCGCAATATACATTTCGCGCGTTATTTTAAGCGTAAAAATTATTGACCGGTGTGGTCGGGGTTTCGTGTCACATATTTATATGTTCGCGAGCGTTATGATATGTATTTGATCATGCAATAACGCCGGTCATTATACAATATATTGATTTTTTCGGTTAGCTTTTTCTAACAGCCGTCACGCTATTTATCCATGTGACAAAATCGGGTCGCCCGATATCCTTTTGCGCTCTTTTTCGGGTATTTTGAGGAATTCGAGCACTGATGCGGCGATATCTGCGTATGTTTTACCGGTCTTTAAGTTTCCGCCTCTGTCCGATGCCGGCATAAAATCACGCCTGCAACATAACAGCGGGACATTCTCCCTTGTATGATCGGTCGTCGCAAGGTATCCCGGGTCGCATCCGTGATCGGCAGTGATCATAAGTATGTCATCATCCCGAAGTTTGCCAACGATCTCGGGAAGTCTGTCATCAAAGTAAGCGACAGCTTTTGCGTAGCCGTCAATATCGCGCCTGTGGCCATAGAGCATGTCATAATCCACAAGATTGACGAACAGAAGACCGTCAAAGTCTCTCTCCATATACTCGATCGTCCTGTTGATGCCATCCTCATTCCCTGTCGTGTATGTATACTCCGTCAGTCCCCTGCCGGCAAAGATATCATGGATCTTTCCTATTCCTATGACGTCCTTTTTGCACGAAGACAATACATCAAGCATCGTATCTTCCGGAGGGAGCAGCGAAAAATCATGCCGGCGCGATGTTCTGACGTAATTACCGCTCGTTCCCGTAAACGGTCTTGCTATCACTCTTCCTACCCCGTGCTTTCCGGTAAGGATCTCTCTGGCTTTACGGCATATGTCATACAGCTCCTCGGGAGGGACAATATCTTCATGAGCGGCTATCTGAAATACCGAATCCGCGGAAGTATATACGATCAGATCACCGGTTTTCATATGCTCATCGCCGTAATCGTTAATCACTTTCGTGCCGGAATACGGAAGATTACACAGAACTTTCCGGCCGGTCGCATCCTCAAATGCGCTGATGACTTCTTTGGGAAAGCCCTCGGGATATACCGGAAGCGGATCCGGTGATATAAGCCCCGCGATCTCCCAGTGTCCTATGGTCGTATCCTTTCCCATGGACATCTCCTCGAGACGGGCGTATGTGCCCGTAGGATTTATGCTGCATTCCGGAACATTGACATCTTCCTTGACGCCGTCTATGGCAAACAATCCCATGCGGGCAAGATTACGAGCCCGGAAATATTTGCTTTTTGTGCAGGACCTGAGGGTATTGGTTCCCTCGTCGCCGAAGGATCCCGCGTCCTTTGCCCGTCCGATCCCGAAACTGTCCATAACAATAAGTACTGCTCTTTTTGCCATAAGCGTCCTCCGTTTATCGATTAATTTTACCACATGGGAACACCCTTGTTAAGGCAAAAGCCGAAATAACACCGGATATGATTTGTCTTTGAATTGTTCGAAAACATATGAAAATTAATACAATTATCGGAATTTCACATGTTTTGGTGATTTTATCCACATTTTTTGACGTGAAGGCAAAAATCCGTTCGAAATGAAAAATTATGTAAAACTGCAGATGCGAAAAAACGTTGTTATTACTGGTTTTAGAACATATGTTATTAATAAATTTCTATTCTTTAATGTTTGATTTAATTTTTATTAATTATGTGGATATCATGGTTTTTCTTGTAAAATTGACTTTTATAACGTTAGAAATCTAATAGGGCCCTTCACATTATACAGTCGTTTTTCTATATCATTATCTGACAATTAAAGGCTTTCCGGTCTGACCGGAAAGCCTTTATCTTCTGTCGGATCAAACGCCCTGCGGATCACTGCTCCTCCATTGCGTCCTTTATCGAGAATGACATCCTGCCCATCTTGTCCTTTCCGAGACACTTGACGGTAACAACATCTCCAAGTGTCAGGACATCCTCAACGTGGTTGATACGATGTTTTGCGATCTTGGAAATATGTACCATTCCTTCCTTGCCCGGAGCAAACTCGACAAATGCACCGAATTCCTTGATGGATACGACTTTGCCCTTGAAAATCTGTCCTGCTTCAAAATCGGTTGTGATGATCTTTATCATCTCTATGGCCTTGTCCATGCCTGCCTGATCTGTTCCGCATACGCTTACGGCACCGTCATCCGTAATATCGATACGTACACCGCACTGATCGATGATCGCATTGATCGTCTTGCCGCGCTGGCCGACAACATCACCGATCTTCTCGGGATCGATCCTGATCTGGATGATCTTGGGTGCATACTCGTTAACGGTCTTACGGGGCTCGGCGATGGCCGGCTTCATGCAGTTATCCATAATGAACAGTCTTGCCTCACGGCATCTTGCGATGGCTCCTTCCACGATGGGCCTTGTCAGTCCGTGGATCTTGATATCCATCTGAATGGCCGTGATACCTTCTGTCGTACCGGTTACCTTAAAGTCCATATCTCCGAAGAAATCCTCGAGTCCCTGGATATCGGTAAGAAGAACAAAATCGTCATCGGTATCTCCCGTTACGAGACCGCAGGATATTCCCGCTACCATCTTCTTGATCGGAACACCGGCAGCCATAAGTGACATACAGCTTGCACATGTGCTGGCCATTGATGTGGAACCGTTACTCTCGAATGTCTCAGATACGCAGCGGATCGCATAAGGGAATTCCTCTTCCGAAGGAAGTACGGGGATCAGAGCACGTTCCGCAAGGGCTCCGTGACCTATCTCACGTCTTCCGGGGCCTCTTGAAGGCTTTGTCTCACCGACCGAGTATGACGGGAAATTGTAATGATGAATATATCTCTTTGATGTCTCAAAGCTGTCAAGTCCGTCAACCTTCTGCATATCCGAAAGAGGTGCAAGTGTTGTGATGTCGCAGATCTGTGTCTGTCCGCGTGTAAACATCGCACTTCCGTGTACTCTCGGAATTATGTCAACCTCTGCTGCAAGAGGACGGATCTGAGTGATCTCACGTCCGTCGGGACGTTTGTGGTCTTTCAGTATCATCTTACGGATCGTCTTCTTTTCATACTGGTAAATTGCTTCACCGAGTATTGCCAGCCATTCCTCATTGTCGGCGAACTTCTCTTCGCATTTTTCGGTAATGTCCCTGATATTACCTTCGCGGGTCTGCTTATCATCGGTAAATACCGCCGTCTCCATCTCATCCGGAGGGCAGACCTCACGGATAGCAGCAAAGAGCTCTTCGGGGATCGCGCAGCTCGTATATTCATGCTTGGGCTTGCCTACCTCGGCAACGATCCTGTCGATGAAAGCTATTATCTCCTGATTGATGCCGTGAGCCATGTATATAGCCTCGATCATCTTTGCTTCGGGTATCTCGTTGGCACCTGCTTCGATCATTATGACTTTTTCTTTTGTGGAAGCAACAGTCAGGTTAAGATCACCTGTTTTCCACTGTTCCTGAGACGGATTGACAATGAACTGTCCGTCTATCATACCGATCTGGGTTGTTGCGCACGGACCGTCAAAAGGGATATCCGAAATGCTGGTGGCAATGGCAGAACCAAGCATCGCTACGAGTTCGGGGCGACACGTCGGATCGACCGAAAGTACCAGATTGTTCAGAGTGCAGTCATTTCTGTAATCCTTCGGAAACAGGGGTCTCATCGGACGGTCAATGACACGGGCCGTAAGTACGGCATTTTCGCTGGCCTTGCCTTCTCTCTTATTGAAACCTCCGGGGATCTTGCCTACCGAATACATTTTTTCTTCAAATTCCACCGAAAGGGGGAAGAAATCAATTCCATCCCTGGGTTTTTCCGAAGCGGTTGCGGTGGAAAGCACGGTTGTATCGCCATAATGCATGAGCGCTGCACCGTTTGCCTGCTTTGCAACCCTGTTCACATCAACTGTCAGGGTGCGTCCACCAAGTTCCATTGAATAAGATTTGTACATTTTTCTCTCCTTCTTCTTCCATTCTACCGGCCGGAGTCCATCCCACTTATGCGGACAACGGCTATATATAATATATCGCTAAAAGGGACGGCATAACGACCGTCCCTTTTATGATAATTATCTCCTGATCCCGAGCCTCTCTATAAGACTACGATATCTGTTGATATCTTTCTTCTTCAGATAGTCAAGAAGTCCTCTTCTCTGACCGATCATCTTGTACATACCTCTTGCGGAATGATGATCCTTGGGGTTTGCTTTCAGATGTTCCGTGAGTTCCGCGATCCTTGCTGTAAGCACAGCGACCTGAACCTCAGGTGATCCGGTATCATTGGGTACCGTTGCGTATTCCTGCATTATTGCAGCTTTCTTTTCTTTTGTGATCATAAAATCCTCCTTTGTGCGTTTCGCACTTTTCAAAGATCAGCCCCATGTACTGCGGCATGGCCCGAAGCCTCTGTCGAAGCACAGGTTTTTACAACATTTGCTATTTTACCATAGCGTTCCGCGCTTGTAAACCATATTTTCCTTGTGCCACTTCTGTCCGTCGAATATATCCTCTTTTATCTTTCTGTTCATATCGGCGGTCTTGTAGAATTTCATCTCCTCCCGCTTCCATTCGAGCAGTTCTATTGCGACTTCATTACGTACTATGCCTCTTACACCGCCGTAAATGTATGTCTCAAGTGTCCTGTTATCGGTGCACACATTCGTCATGGCCGCATATTCCTCGTCCTCATAAAGCGTACGGGAGTAATATACACCCCCGAGCGGCATGACTTTTTCATCCGGAATATCCATAACATAGTACCAGACCCCGCCTCCGACGCTGACCGGATCCCTGCGAAACCTTCCACGAACAAAATAAGGATGGAATGCAAGGTCCCTGACCTTCTTCGACTTTCCTTTTTCTATGAGTTCCTTAAGATATGTGGAACTGATGTCGTGCTTTCCGTCCCGGAGCCTTTTTATCACCTCGACTTCATAATCATATATAGGCCCGAAATCACGCAGCATCTGTGCATTTCCCTCGGCTCCCTGACCGAAAGTGCAGTCTTCGCCGACAACAACCGCCTTTGCATTCATCTTGTCCACGATGTATTCTTCAATGAACCTCTGCGCGTGAATGGATGCGGTCTTCTCATAAAAAGGAAACTCTATATAATAATCAACACCCAGTTCCGAAAAGACCATCCTCTTTTCTTCATTTGTATAGAAAACGCCCTTGTCGCTTCCGAACCCGAGGCTTGAAGGAGGCATATCAAAAGTCATTATGCACAGTTTATATCCTCTGCGGATATAGTCGCGCATCCTTTTCAGAATACATAAATGTCCTCTGTGCACTCCGTCGAACTTGCCTATTGAGACGACTGTCTCCTCGGATATACAAAATTCGGTTGTTCCTGATATCAGTTTCATAATTATAAAAACATCCTGTATGGTTTATAAATATCGCCTGCGGTTTTGTATTCATATATCCCGGCAAGCTTTCCGTCGGCGTCATAAACACGAAAACGCTCGCCCTCATCGGGTCTTTTCGAGATCCCTTCTTTTCTTTCGACACCTTTTGCCGAAAACACATTGCCGTTTCTTACAAGGCGTGACAGCTCCGCAGTCGTATATATCGCATCCAGTCCCGAAAAGATCTCCTCGATGCCAAGCATGATATCCGGCAGTCTGCCGGACTTTACAGCCTCCTCTACATCCGAGAGCGTATGTGATCCGTCCAGTCCGAAGTCTCCCGATCTTGTTCTCGTAAGCTTTGACATAGCCGCCCCGCAGCCGAGTTTTTTACCGATGTCATCTATCAGAGATCTGATATACGTCCCTTTACCGCATTTTACCAGTATGGTAACGTACGGTATATCCACATCAAGGATAACGATGTCATATATGTTCACAAATACCGGTTTTCGCTCGATCACACCGCCGGCCCTGGCTATATCCACCAGTTTCTTTCCGTCAACCTTCTTTGCCGAATACATTGGCGGAACCTGATCGTAGCCTCCGATAAATGATCTTACGGCATCTTCTATTTCTTCATTGGTTAACATAACTTCTGATTCGCTGAGCAGCACTCCGGTCACATCGAGCGTATCATACGTTTTTCCGAGGACCATGACGGCTTCATACTCCTTATCATGATCCGAAAGCTGTGAAACCAGTTTTGTTGCCGCTCCGACACAGACAGGCAGCACCCCTTCCGCCATCGGATCAAGCGTTCCCGTATGCCCTATCTTCCTCATGTGAAGAATGCCGCGCAGCTTTGCGACAACATCATGGCTCGTGTAACCGCTCTCCTTGCGGATGTTCAGTATTCCGTCCAATCCGGCCGATCTCCTTACGACAATTGCTTTGCGATCTCGCCTGAAAGAGCGTTTATCACATCATGGTACGTACCGTTCATCTCAACGCCCGCTGCACGCTCATGTCCGCCGCCGCCGAATACCCCGGCGATAGCGGCTACATTCACGCCTCCGTTTGAACGCATGCTGACTTTATAACACATGGTGCCGATCTCGTACATGAAGATCGCGACCTCCACACCTTTTGTATTCTTGAGCTGGCTGACTATCCCTTCAAGGTGTTTCGGCAGTATCCCGTAGAAATCCATCATCTTCCTGTCAACCATGCTGACGATGCACTTTCCGTCCATGAACACCATGCTCTCGAGAAGAGCACGTCCCAGTATCTGATTCTGGATATATGATTTTTCGTAAAACGTTTCCCTTATTATCTTCGGTCCGTCAAAATCATACTCCGTCAGTTTGCCGACAACCTCGAAGCTGTGCTTTCCCATATTGGAATACTGGAACACGCCCGAATCATGTACGATCCCGGTATAAAGACACTCGGCAACATCCCTGTCGATATACTGCTCCTCGAAAGTGTCATACAGTACTTCGCACGTACTTGATGCCTTCGGCTTTATCTCGTTCACATCGCCGAGTCCCGGGTTCGTCTCATGATGATCGACGCATACTCTCCTGTCAGCATTCTCGAAAAACCATATTGACCCGCCCAGTCGATCGAGTGCACTCACATCAAGAGCGATGAACACATCATATTTTTCCTTCGGCTCATATGTAAGGTTCATCTGATCATAACCGGGAAGATATGAAAATATCGAAGGCGGATTGTCCTCGGTAAAAACAACGGTCTTGATGTCAGGCCTTGCATTCTTAAGGTATGCTCTTACCGCGAGTGTTGAACTGATACAGTCCCCGTCCGGCCTGATATGGCCCGCGATGGCTACGCTCTTTGCATTTCCGATCTCTTTAAGCAGATTCATTCTTCTTCCTCTTGTAAGTCCTGATTCCTTGCATGTATCGGTGCCATGACTTCGTCGATCTTCCGGGACATTTCCATCCCGTACTGAGTAGACGTATCCTCAATGAAAGTAAGTGCAGGGGTGTTCCTTAAGTTAAGGCTCTCTGCGAGCTGGTGTCTCATATAACCTTCCGCACTCTTCAGCCCTTCCATTGTCTGATGCCTTGTATCATCATCGCCGAGTACGCTTATATATACTTTACATGTCTTCAGATCCGGAGCAACCTCGACATCGGTAACGCATGTCATGGGCGCGATCCTCGGATCCTTGATCTCTCCGCGTATGAGATTGGCCAGGGTCTTTTGAACCTCAGCGTTTATACGCGTGTTCTTTATGCTGTTTTTTCTCATTTTCTCGGTACCTCAACCATGATATAGCCTTCAACGATATCAAGTTCCGCAAAATCTCCGAAGTCCTCAAATACGAGACCGCATTCAAATCCGGCCTTGACTTCCTTGACATCATCCTTGAATCTCTTGAGGGATGCAAGCTTTCCTTCGTATATCTGCTCGCCCTCTCTCGTGATCCTGATAAGGCATCCGCGCTGCATTACACCGTCGAGCATATACGAACCTGCGATATTTCCTATGCCGCTGGCTTTGAATATCTGACGGATCTCCGCATGACCGATAACCTTCTCTTCGAATACCGGGTCGAGCATGCCCTTCATGGCATCTTCCACGTCCTCGATAGCCTTGTAGATGACATCGTACAGCCTGATGTCCACTCCCTCGCTCTCGGCGGTTGCCTTGGCGGTAGTATCGGGGCGTACATTGAATCCTATAATGATCGCGGAACTTGCACTTGCAAGTATGACATCACTTTCATTGATGGCACCGACTCCGCTGTGTATGACTTTTACTACCACTTCTTCATTTGAAAGCTTGAGCAGCGACTCCTTGATGGCCTCAACCGAGCCCTGCACATCAGCCTTGATGATAAGGTTGAGTTCCTTGAGGTTACCCTCCTGGATCTTGGAGAACAGCCCTTCAAGTGACATCTTGGTCTTGGCTTTCGTGTCATCGAGAAGCTTAACCTTGTTCTGAGCTATGAACGTCTCCGCGAAGCTCTTGGCTTCCTTGTCGGAATCGAGTGATACAAAGACCTCACCGGCTCCGGGCACATCATTGAGACCGAGTATCTCGACAGGTGTTGACGGTCCGGCTTCCTTAACACGGCGTCCGCTGTCGTCGATCATCGCCCTGACTTTACCATGGGATGCGCCTGCGGCGATAAAATCACCCACCTTGAGCGTACCCTTCTGTACAAGGACCGTTGCAACGGGACCGCGTCCCTTGTCAAGCTGTGCCTCGATGACGAGACCTCTGGCTCTTCTGTTTGCATTTGCCTTAAGTTCGAGAATATCACTCGTAAGCAGTATCATCTCGAGAAGTTCCTTGATACCTTCTCCGGTCCTTGCGGACACGGGAGCAAAGACCGTGCTTCCGCCCCAGTCTTCCGGAACGAGCTCATATTCGGAAAGTTCCTGCTTAACCCTGTCAATATTTGCCGAAGGCTTGTCCATCTTTGTTACCGCAACCAGTATCTCGATGCCCGCTGCTTTCGCGTGGTTGATGGCCTCAACCGTCTGAGGCATGACACCGTCATCCGCGGCAACTACGAGGATCGCTATATCCGTGGCATTTGCACCGCGCATACGCATTGCAGTGAATGCTTCATGACCGGGTGTGTCAAGGAATGTGATCTTTCTGCCGTTGACATTGACTACATATGCACCTATGGCCTGTGTGATACCGCCGGCTTCGCCCTCTATGACTTTCGTATTACGTATTGCGTCAAGAAGGGATGTTTTACCGTGATCGACATGACCCATAACACATATTACCGGAGGACGGGCAGTCATCGTGGATGTATCCTCCTCTTCTTCCTTGAGGAGTTCCTCTATGACATCGACAACCTCTTCTTTTTCACAGAGTATGTCATATTCAACGGCTATCTCTTCCGCTTCCTCATAAGAGATCTCTTCATTGACCGTCACTACTTTGCCCTGAAGGAACAGCTTCTTGATGATCTGTGAAGACTGGACCTTCATCTTGTCGGCGAGTTCTTTGATAGTGATCGTTTCGGGAAGAGTGATGACTTTGATCTTCTCCTCCTCGGGCTCGGCTTTTTTCTCAACAGGGCGTACGGGCATCTTTGAACCTTTGCCCTTTACCTGTTTTCCGCCTTTGAACCCGTCCTCATTTTCGAAGATACGGTCTTTCTTGTTCTTATCTTTGGAAGTATTGCCCTTCCTGTCGCTTGCACCTTTACGCGCAGGCGATGAATTATCGTTTGAAGCGTTAAATCCTCTTCCCTGGTTTATAACGATGCCGCCGCGTCTCTCACCGCTTCTGGCCCCTCTGTCACCTGCTGCGGGCCGCTCTCCTGCAGGCCGGTTGCCACCTGTTGGTCTTGCTGCGGGCTGCGGTCTTGCTGTCTGGGGCTGTTGAGGTGCTCTTGTCTGTGTGACTGCTGCACCCGCTCCCGTCTGTCCAGTACTTCCAGCAGCACTGCCAGCGCTACCGTTATCGTTCCCAACAGTATTGATATCAGTTTTATCAGTCTGCTTAATTTCTTTTTTAGGCGCAGTGCCTGCTTTACGTAATCTATCTTTCTCGCCTCCCTGATTGTTCTCCGCATATCTTGCGGCACGTTCTGCGGTCGTCGGAACGGTGGGCCTTATGATGCCTCTCTGTCCGGGTCTTGCCGGCGCTGCTCCGCGGTTCCCCGCACCCATCTGGTTCCTCTGGCTGTTCTGGGCATTTCTTGCCGATGATACGACGATGATCGGCTTCTTTTTCCTGACCGGTGCTCCCGCGGGTCTGACTCCGGGGGATGCCTGAGGTGCTGCAGGCTTTGCCGCAGGTCTTTGTGCTGCTCCCCCTTCCGTCTTGGGTGCAGGCTTTTCTTCGGGCTTTTTGACCTCCTTTGACGGCTGCTGCGTGCTCTTATCGCCTCCGAGCTTTTTGCGCACCGCTTCAGCCTGATCATCTTCCAGTCCGGATGATGCGGTTTTACCTTCTATACCCAGATCTGCGAGAGCGGCGATCACCTCATTGCTCTTTATGTCGAATTCTTTTGCTATCTCATGTACTTTGATCTTTGCCATTAATCACTACCTCCGCTTTGAACCTTATTCCGAATCTGCTGTGCGAGCTGCGCGTTTGTTACGCACAGTGAAGCCCGAAACTGTTTTCCGATCGCATGACCTATGCTTTCCATATCAGCGTATTCAATGTAAGGGATATCCCTGTAAGAACACATATCACGAAAGTGTTTCTTCGTATTACCCGAAGCATCACCGGCCACAACACACAGGAATGCCTTCTGTTCCTTTATGGCGTTCTCGGTCATGAACTCTCCGCTTTTGACACTGCCCGCCTTCTGGGCAAGTCCTAACATCTGTAAAACAGGATCGGGTCTCATACAGATCAGCTCTCTCCTTCTTCGGATCCGCTTTCGGTGTACTCTTCGCTCTCGGCGACCTCACCTTCGGCATATTCACCTTCGGCATATTCACCTTCGGCATATTCGCCTTCGACATATTCGCCCTCAGCGTACTCGCCTTCGTAGTACTCGCCGTCTATATATTCGCCTTCCTCGTATTCTTCTTCATCATAATAATCTTCAAGACGGAAGCCCGGTGTATCCTTGGCCTGTGTCTCTGACTTGATATCGATCTTGAATCCCGTAAGCTTTGCAGCAAGCCTTGCGTTCTGGCCTTCCTTACCGATGGCAAGTGAGAGCTGGTCATCGGGAACGACCACCTTTGCTGATTTTTCATCGCTGTCGGCGATAACGAACACAACCTTCGCGGGTGAAAGCGCATTCTCAATGAGGATACCCGGGTTATCGTCCCAGCATATGATATCGATCTTCTCACCGCGAAGCTCATCAACCACGGCATTTACTCTTGTTCCGTTCATTCCGACGCATGCGCCGACAGGATCAACGTCCGGATTGTTGGACCATACAGCCATCTTCGTACGGCTTCCCGCCTCTCTGGCTATTGATTTTATCTCAACACTGCCGTCCCTTATCTCGGAAACTTCGGCTTCAAAGAGGCACTTGACAAGGTACGGATGCGTACGGGATACGGATATCCTCGGTCCGCGGTTGTTATCCTTTACTTCGACAACATATACCTTTACGCGGTCGTTGATACGAAGCGTCTCTCTGGGAATCTGCTCCGATTCGGGAAGGAATGCATCCGCCTTTCCGAGATCGATACATACGTTCTTGCCGACGTATCTTTGAACAACACCGGTCACAACGCTGCGCTCTTTATCCTTGAATGTCTTGACGACAACACTTCTTTCCTCTTCACGTATCTTCTGAAGTATAACGTTCTTGGCATTGGTAGTGGCTATACGGCCAAAGTCCTTGCTCTCGATCTCAACCTCAAGGATATCCCCTACATGAACATCCTTCTGGATCTTCTTGGCTTCGTCCTTTGCGATCTCAAAAACACTGTCCTCGGGTTTCATCACGACTTTCTTCTGTGCGAAAACCTTGAACTTGCCGGTCTGCCGGTCGATCTCGACATGCATGTTCTCATTCTTGCCGAAATGCTGCTTGCATGCGGTAAGGAGGGACTGCTCGATAGCTTCGAACATAGTCTCTTTGCTTATATCTTTCTCCTTCTCAAGAATCTCGAGAGCCATTAACAGTTCTCTGCCGCTGTCTTCCTTTACTACTTCCTTCTTTGCCATTATCGTTCTCCTTTTACTGTAATTAAAAATCAACCGACAGTTTTACGGTTGCGATGTCGCTGCGGTTAAGTGATCTTTGTCCGTCGTCTGTCTCTATGGTTATCGTATCCTTATCAAAGGCCGCCAGCCGTCCCGAGGTCTCCTTGGACCCGTCAAAGGGCTTATAGAACTTTACATCGACATCTCTTCCGATGCTCAGTGTAAACTCCCTGTCCTTGACCAGTTTTCTCCCGAGTCCGGGAGAGCTGACCTCGAGTATGTATGCTTCCTCGATAAGATCCTCGTTATCGAGCAGATCGGACAGCCGCCTGGATACGTCAACGCAGTCATCTATATTGATGCCTCCCTCCTTGTCAATGAACACCCGGAGGTAATATTCTTTTCCTTCTTTTACATAACCCACATCCCACAGTTCGAATCCGAATTCCGTAAGAATGGGCTCCAAAAGCTCTTCACAGCGTTTTTCTATCGCTTCTTTTTTTGCCATCTGTCCTGCCCGTACAAGAAACGAAGTGAGCTGCGAACAGCTCACTTCTTAACTACAACAACACATCATAATGGATAATACCACCGTTTACAGGAATTTGCAACATTAAAAATGCAGTTTTACGGGCATAATATCCCCCACTGTTTTATCGTTATAACTATCTCGCTGCCTGACCGGCATATTTATTCCAAATTTGAATATATGTTTCCTCCAAAGAAAAACATGCAAAGATCATTGTATTTTAAGGAAATTTTGACTAAAGACCATATAACGACCAGTGCGGTCAATGGCTGTTTACAGGAGCAGCTTTACATGAGCAGACACTCCGGAATATCCGCCACTCCCCGGCTGCGGCATATGACCGATGAATATCCTGTGTAAGAGAGAGGCCTGCCGTATGCATCCGTCACGGTGCATCCCGCTTCCTCGGCTATAAGTGCGGCGGCCGCATAGTCCCACAACTGCTCCCGAAGTTCAAAGTACAGTCCGCATCTGCCTGCTGCCACACAGCAAAAATCCCACGCGGCGGTTCCCGACCTTCGAATATCCACACACTGCGGCAGAAGCTTCCTTGCCATTTCAAATGATATGTCCCGAAGCTCATCATAATACGGAGCTGTACCCCAGACCGCAAGAGAATCCGACAGCGGTCTGTCGGATGACATTATCCTCTCACCGTTCAAATACGCGCCCTGTCCGCGTATCGCACTGTACATCTCATCGAAGAAAGGATTATAGACTACCCCGATATGAGCCTTCCCGTCTTTCATAAGGCCGATCGATACGACTGAAGGCCTGTATGAAAAAATGAAGTTTGATGTACCGTCTATCGGATCGATAACAAACAGGTATCCCCGCTTCATATCATCGGTAAACGTATCCTGCCCTTCCTCCTCACCGACAAATCCGGCTTCCGGAAGTATCCTGCCGAGCTCTTTTACAAGAAATTCCTGGATCTTCTCATCCGTTTCGGTACAGAAGTTGGCATGGCCGCTCTTTGCCATGACCTTCGGGTTTGATGCGGCGATCATCATATCCCCCGCCTGCCTTGCGATATCCCTGATCTTGTCTAACATCTCCATTGCTCCTTCTTACACACAAAAAGTAGCATTCTCGTCGGCAAGACCAATGCTACTTTTTGCAATCAACAATCTTTTATATTAACTTTACGGAAAATCTCACCATGTTACCAGGTTTGTTCTCTGTATCCTCCGCCGACCAGGATCGTCATTATATCACCTGACTGATGATGTTCCTTATGGTATTGTGCGCACTCCTCATCGGTTCCGTTTGCTGTTGCGTGTCGTACCGCGTCCAGAACATACTTATATTCCGCAGGAGTCATTGAAACGCCCAACAAACTGTAACTCTGTGCAGGTGCTGCTGCCGCTGCTGCTGCCGCTGCCGCCGCTGCTGCCTGCTCCTGAGCTGCCTTATCCGCTGCAGCTTTTGCCTCAGCCTCTTCCTTTGACTGTGTAGCATTAGCATCAGTCTGTCCTTCTGCGTTCTCGCCCTCGGTCTTCTTTTCTTCCTTCTTCTCCTCGGTATTTTCTTCCGACTCGGATTCGCTTCCGCCTGTCTGATACTCTTCCTCGGATACCTCCTCAAGGAACTCGGTCTTCATATAACCGTCCTGGTCCTTGTACTTGATATGGGTCCAGTCTTCAACATCCTCAACCTTCTCAAACATCTCGCCCTTCTTGGCCTTGCCGAGAACATCTCCGTCGGTGCTGTTGGTGGACCTTACGTTAACATCATCACCTTTACATTTGACATACATCTTTGCAGGCATTTCGGCTTCAGCCGCTGCTGCTTCCGCTTCCGCCTCTTCAGCCTCTTTCTGGGCTTCCGCCTGAGCCGCTGCCTCTGCCTGAGCTCTTGCAACGGAATCAACTATACTGAACGTAAGAACCTGGCTCTTGACATCCTTGCATTCAACATAGACCGTAACATTTCCTTCGGTCATACCTGTTGTAAGTACCGCCTCGCCGTTATCGTTGATCTCAAACGAACTGGTCGGATCATCAACCACTGCCTTCGCTTTCTTGACGCTTGCTTTAGAAGGCTTCGTATTGATCTTGAACGTGTACTGTGTTCCGACTTCGAGAGAAGTTTCGGAAAACGTGGGCTGAAGCTGTATCTCCTTCAGCTGTCTCGATGCCACAAACAGGTAAATGCCGCCGACGATCACGGTAAGTGCGATCAGTGCAGCAAATACAAAGATCAGGATCCTGATAATGCTGTTTTGTTGCTTTCTCACTTTATTTCTCCTTTAACTTTAAAAAAGATGAATATTTAATCAAATCGTCTCAACTTTGAATTATACACCAAAGTGCGTACAAACTACAAGCCTTAATCTGTCAGTTAAGCACGAATTTTCCTATGATCTCCGATATCGCACTCTCGTTGTTGGTGTGCTCTGTCACATAACCGGCATGTGATTTTGCCTCATCCGTGCCGTTTTTGACCACTATTCCGAGGCCTGCCGCATCAAGCATCGGTATGTCATTGGCCTCGTCTCCGACCGCTATCGAATCTTCGACCGGAATGCCCGAAAGCTCACACAGATTCCTCAAAGCTCTGCCCTTTGATATATCCGGGGGAAGGTACTCAAGCAGATAATCGTTCGAGAACACGCTCTGTACTTTTCCGTCCGTGACGTCAGAATGTCTCTTTTGAAAATCCTCCAATATCTTCCGGCTGTCCTGTTTTATCGACATCACGACAAACTTCGGCGGAGCAGACGGCAGATCTTCGGGGATCCTTTCAAGTATCCTGTAAGGCATGCTGATCTTCTGCGAGTAAATCCTGATCTCCTCGGTCTCGCGCAAAGACGCGATATATGTGTCGGTATATGTATGTATGTGCAGCCCTTCGGCAAGAGCCGCATCAAACATCTCGCCGACAAGCTCCGGATCCACGGTCACGGAACTTATAAGCTTCTCACTGCCGCAGTCATATATCGCGGCACCGTTTGATGATACGAGAAAAATGCCGTCGCGGTACAGGCCGAGCCTTTTTGCAACAACCTTCGCACTGTATACCGGCCGCCCGGTCGCGATCACGAACCGGTGTCCGGCCTTTATCATCCGGTTTATCGAATCGAGATCCTGAGCGCTTACGTTCTTGTCAAAGTCAAGAAGCGTATCGTCAAGATCCGAAAACAGTATCTTAGTTCTCATCTTCCTCTTTGTTTGCCGTATATACAAATCTCTTCCTTGCCATTTCATCATTTGCAAGGTATTCGTCATATGTAGTGATCTTATCTATCATGGTGCCGTCCGGAAGGAATTCCATGATACGGTTGGCCGTGGTCTCAACAAACTGGTGGTCGTGGGATGCAAACAGTATGACACCCGGGAACTTGATCAGTCCGTTGTTAAGAGCTGTGATGCTCTCCATATCAAGGTGGTTTGTCGGCTCATCGAGTATCAGGATGTTCGCTCCGCTGATCATCATCTTGGACAGAAGGCACCTTACCTTCTCGCCACCCGACAGTATGTTGATCTTCTTCACGCCGTCCTCACCGGGGAAGAGCATACGTCCGAGGAATCCCCGCACATATGTAACATCCTTGTTCTGTGAGTATCCGGTCAGCCACTCTGTGATCGTATAATCGTGGTTGAACTCCTCGGTATAGTCTCTCGGGAAATATGCCTGAGACGTTGTAACGCCCCATTTATACGTTCCCTCATCAGCCTCCATCTCGCCCATAAGTATTTTGAACAGGGTCGTCTTGGCAAGTTCGTTGGTCCCGACAAAAGCGACTTTATCGTCATGCCCCAAAATGAACGATATATTGTCAAGCACCTTGACTCCGTCGATTGTCTTGCTGAGGCCTTCAACCGTAAGAACCTCATTGCCTATCTCCCTGTCGGGGCGAAAATCAATATACGGGTATTTACGGCTTGAAGGTTTGATAGTCTCAAGTTCGATCTTTTCAAGTGCACGCTTACGGCTCGTTGCCTGTTTGGATTTACTTGCGTTTGCGGAGAATCTTGATATGAATTCCTGAAGCTCTTTAATCTTCTCTTCCTTCTTCTTGTTTGCTTCCTTCATCTGCTGTATCAGAAGCTGGCTGCTCTCATACCAGAAATCGTAATTGCCGGCATACAGCTGGATCTTTCCGTAATCGATATCCGCGGTATATGTGCAGACCTTATTGAGGAAGTATCTGTCATGGCTGACTACTATGACCGTATTTTCGAAATTTATCAGAAACTCTTCGAGCCACTCGATGGCATCGAGATCCAGATGGTTCGTGGGCTCGTCGAGAAGCAGTATATCGGGGGATCCGAAAAGCGCCCTTGCAAGCAGTACCTTGACCTTCTGCGGTCCTGCAAGATCTCCGACCCTGCTGTAGTGAAGGTCCGTCTCGATACCGAGACCGTTTAAGAGCGTCGCCGCATTTGATTCCGCTTCCCATCCGTCCATCTCGGCAAATTCGGCTTCAAGCTCGCTCGCCCTGATACCGTCCTCATCGGTAAAATCCTCTTTGGCGTATATCTGATCCTTTTCCTTCATCACGTCATAAAGGTGCTGATTACCCATGATGACCGTATCCATAACGGTGTAGTCATCATATTTGAAGTGATCCTGTTCGAGCACAGACAGCCTCTGGCCGGGGGTGATGGCGATATCTCCGTTCGTCGTATCAAGCTCACCCGAAAGGATCTTTAAAAACGTTGATTTTCCCGCTCCGTTCGCGCCGATCAGGCCGTAGCAGTTTCCCTCCGTGAACTTGATGTTAACGTCCTCGAAAAGCGCCTTCTTTCCGACACGGTACGTTACGTTATTTGCTGAAATCATAATATATCTCCTCTGTATTAAAACTTATGAATTTACAACCAGATATCTTCCGTCCGGAAGCGCAAACACTTCAGGCTGCTGCAGTATCTCCTCCTCCGACAGCCCGTCCGTATCGACTCCCATCTCATCGAAGTACTCCATGATCTCTTCCACGTCATCCACTACTTCCGCCATGGCGTCCTCGAGAAAATCCTGTGCTTCGGCCGGAGTTGATGCCACATCTTCGTCAAACAGCTGACTTTGATTTTCCAGAAAATAATTGATTACATCCTTATCAAACATAGATCAACCCTCCTGTATAGTCTATATTTCCTAAGCCCCTTCTATAGGAATAAATACTCTGCTGTTCTCAACCGGATCTTTTTGGGTGACCTGCGCGGCAGCCCACCTGCAGAACTCCTCCTGGGCGTTGATAAGATCCCTTCCGCGCTTGTCTATACGCTCATACGTACCGTCACTGAGCTCTATGCGTGCCTTGACGGTATCGGCAAGCAGTGTCTCAAGTATGTAGATTACCTTTTTCTTCAGTCCCTCGTCAAGTATCGGGAACATTATCTCCACACGGCGCTCGAGATTACGCGGCATCCAGTCGGAGGATCCGCAGTATACTTCACTGTTGCCGGCATTTTCAAAATAGAAGATCCTGCTGTGTTCGAGAAAATCACCCACGATGCTGCGTACCGTGATATTTTCGGAAACACCTTTGATCCCGGGCTTAAGGCAGCATATCCCGCGTACGATAAGCTCTATCTTCACGCCGTCTGAAGACGCCGAATACAGCGCTTTTATCACATCCCTGTCGCATATGGAATTGACTTTCGCGATTATGTGGGACCGTTTTCCGTCACGGGCATTCTGTGCTTCCCTGTTTATCAGATGTATAAATCTGTCCTTGAGCCACAGCGGGGCAACGGCAAGGCGGTTCCAGTAGAGAGGCTCCGAATAGCCGCTGAGCATGTTGAACACCGCGGTGGCATCTTCTCCTATCTGCTCGGCACACGTCAGAAGGCCCACGTCGGTATAAAGCTTCGCCGTGCTGTCATTATAGTTTCCGGTCCCGAGATGAACGTATCTGCGTATACCGTCTTCCTCACGCCGCACTACAAGCGTGATCTTGCAGTGGGTCTTGAGTCCCACAAGGCCGTAAATAACGTGACATCCCGATTTTTCAAGTTTGCGTGCCCAGACGATGTTATGCTCCTCATCAAAGCGGGCCTTCAGTTCCACGAGAACGGTTACCTGTTTGCCGTTCTCCGCAGCCTCGGCAAGTGCGGCTATGATCGGGGAATTACCGCTGACGCGGTACAGAGTCTGCTTGATCGCCAGTACATCGGGATCTTTAGCGGCGCTCTTGACAAAATCAATAACCGGACCAAATGTCTGATACGGATGGTGCATCAGGATATCGTGATTTCTGATGGCTTCAAATATATCATCGCCGTCGTTTATTTCCGGGATCGGCTTCGGAACATGCTTTCCCGCTTTTAAGCGGTCGAATCCCGGAAGCGAGTACATCTTCATCAGAAAAGTCAGATCGATGGGGCCCGGTATCTTGTATATGTTGTCGGGCCTTACCGACAGTTCCTTCTTGAGTATCTCCATAAGGCCGGGATCGATATCGTCCGCAACCTCAAGCCTTATCACCTCTCCCCACTGGCGGCGTTTGATCTGTTTTTCGATCTCCTTTAACAGATCGGCGGCTTCCTCTTCATCGATGGAAAGGTCTGCGTTTCTCATGATCCTGTAAGGATATGCACAGTACACGTCATAATTGAGGAAGAGCTTGGGCATGTTGCGCTCGATAACTTCCTCAAGCAGTATGAAAGCTCTGGATCCTCCTTCACGGTCGCGCTGTGCGTCTGAGCACGGGATCTCAACTATCCTGTCGAGTCCTCCGGGCACCTGAACTGTGGCGAAATCTCTCGAATCCTCTCCCTTTTTCCCTATAAGCGCACCGATGTTCAGTGTCTGGTTACGTACGAGCGGGAAAGGCCTCGACGAATCCACTGCCATAGGAGTAAGAACCGGATATACTTCCTCTTCAAAGTATCTGTCGACGTACTCCTTCTGGGATTCGGAAAGATCCTCGTGTTTTGTGATCAGATTGATGCCCTCGACTTCCATGAGAGGAAGGAGCGTATGCATCAGTACAAAATACTGCGTATCGACAAGATCGTGCGTCTTGGCAGCGACGGCGCCAAGCTGCTCGTCTATTGACATCCCGGCTATATCGGGCTTGCTGTATCCGGCATGCTGCATGTCGATGAGCGAAGCCACCCTTACCATGAAAAATTCATCCAGATTGGATGCCGTTATGGACAGAAACTTGAGTCTTTCCATCAAAGGATTGGACGTGTCCGTAGCCTCGCCCAACACCCTTTCGTCAAACATCAGCCACGAAAGTTCCCTGTTGACATAGTAATCTCTGTTATCATGTTTACTCATAGACGCTTATACCTCAAAATGGGTTTTATTGAAAAAACTTCCTCGAAAAGCGATGCCTTCCTGAAGAAAAATCCCTGCTCAAGATTGATGTCATCAACCGTGTAGACGTTGATCACAAGCTCATTTCCCTTTACGGAGAATCTGACATCATTGACCTTCGTCCTGTAGCTTCTGCATATACCGTCGGCGATCCTGAAAAGAGCGGACAGTTTCGCGATTTTCTGATAACTTCCCTTGTCGATCAGAGAATCCGTCGCCAGTTCACTGTAGTACTTGAACTGCATTTTGTTGAACCTGACTATGTTGGCAACGATCTCCCTCTCAACATGGGACAGGCCGATCATCTCGGTCGCCATGATGATATCGTATCCGCACTCCGCACCTGCCTCTATACTGATATACCTTCCGCAGTCCGATAAAAGCGATGCGATACGAAGAAGCAGCTTTTCGCGCTTGCCCATACCGTGGATCTTGCGGGTGCTCTCAAACAGGTCAACGGCAACCCGCTCTATCAGTTCATTACGCTCTTCATTTCCCTGATAGCGCTTTGACATTGCCTTCGCGCATGCAATGATATCGTTGTCAAAATCATGCCGGTAGTTTACGAGCTTTTCCTTTTCGGCGTATTCATAGGCCATACCGTCGCAAAGTGACACTCCGGGTGACCAGATGTTTTCAGCTTTTGTGATCCTGATGACTCTTGATACGAGCGCCACGGCAGGGACGAGAAGCGGTGCCGTTTCTTCGCCTATACCGTAGACCTTTGCTATGTCGCTTATCGACATCGTCTTCAGTTCGTCGCACATTTCCTTGAACTTTTCGGCCGTAAACGTACGGGTCTTGGAACCGGTATGATACAGCATCTCGGAAACATAATCATCGATAAGTATCAGATTCTTGATCGTCTTGCCCTTCAGATACAGCTTGCGGAATACCTGAAGCTGGTTGTCGATAAGCTCCCTCAGTATCCCTTCTATATCGCGTGTTTTGGGCTGAAGATCCGCAAGCATGTCCATGGTGCGCAGGACTCCCAGCCGGATATTCTGAGTCGTAACGAGTGCATCATTGTCAAACAGGGATATCTGTATGCTTCCGCCTCCGATATCGACTATCGCACACCCTTCCCGGATGAATTCGTCAAACCTCGAGCCCTTCAGCGCTGCTGCTTTGTAGTGAAGAAAACGCTGTTCGGAATTGGACAGTACGTCAACCTTTATCCCGGTGCGGAGCTTTATCTGCTCGAGCACGATCTCGGTATTCTTCGTCTCACGTATGGCACTTGTTCCGTACGCCTTGTAATCATCAACCTTGTAGCTTTTCATCACGGATGAAAAATCAGACAGCACGTCACACAGCTCATCCATATTTTTCATATCGATGAGACCGTTCTGATACGTATCCGTTCCTAGCTCGATGGAGTGGCGGATACTGTCGATCTCCTTCATTCCGTTTTTGCGCGAGAACTCGAATATCTTCATACCGAGCTCATATGAGCCGACATCTACAGCTGCGAAAACGCGAAGTGCCATATCACACTTTACCCCCTATTGACAGCATGTGATCAATAAACTGCTGGGCGCACCTTCCGGAAAGCCCTCCGTGGGAAAGTTCCCATTTGTTAGCTTCAAGCAACAGTTCCTCTTCGTCCACGGTAATACCGTACCTGTCGGCAAGCGTCCTTACTATCTCGTCAAACTGTTTCTTGTCCGGTCTGCCGAAGAAGATCGTCTCGCCGAACCTATAGGCAAGTGAGAGCTTCTCCTGTACCGTGTCGTTCGTATGAAGCTCATCATCACGCTCTGCCTTGTCCGAAAACTTTTCACGGACTATATGGCGTCTGTTGCTCGTCGCATATATGAGTATGTTGTCGGGTTTCTTCTCAAGCCCGCCTTCGATGAGAGCCTTAAGGTATTTGTAGTCCGTCTCAAACTCTTCAAACGAGAGGTCATCCATGAATATGATGAATCTGTAATTCCTGTCCTTGATCTGTGCGATGATATCGTTGAGATCGCGGAACTGGTGCTTGTAAACCTCTATTATGCGAAGGCCCTTCTCAAAATATCTGTTAAGTATTCCCTTTATGCTGCTGGACTTTCCGGTCCCCGCATCACCGAACAGCAGACAGTTATTGCACGGCCTCCCTTCGAGAAACGCCTCGGTATTGTCGGTGAGCTTTTTCTTGGCCGCCTCATAACCGACAAGATCTTCGAGATATACATGCTTGATGTTGGTGATCGGGACTATCTCAACGCCGTTTCCGTCATTTCTGACGCGAAACGCCTTGTGCAGTCCGAACTTTCCGACGCCGAACTCCTTGTAAAACTGCGTGACTTTATCGGCAAAGTCCTCATCGGAAGACGACGCGGCCAGCTGATCGCGCAACATGATTATCCTGTCGCGTATCCGCTTGTTGAATGTCCTCGATCTGTCGTCACTTGGAATGTAGTTGCTGATGAGCCCCGCCTGATCCGTTCCGCACAGTTTGTCAAGCTCTTCAAGATCCTGCGTGAACATCTCACGGAAGATCGAAAAATCATGAAGTGCGACCGCATTGATGGTCCCCTGTGCCTTTCCCCTTATCTCGCACGAAGTGGAATAGGCGTTCTCATTATTTGCGATCAGATAAGTCAGATAAGCCTGCCAGAGATTGCCGCTGTAACCGTGACTGACCGCGAGCTCCACAAGTGCTCCGGTAAATGAATTCATACGGTTCTTGACACCCTCATCATCGACCGTATCCCCGGACAGGATATATGCGGCATCCTCAAGGATCTCGCCGCGTTTAAAGTTCTTGTACAGTATCAGTTCGTTGCTTCTCATATTCTCACTCATCGGCCTTTGCCCCCGGAAATTCCAGCTCTAATTCCACGGGCTCTCCGTCCCAGTTAAAATCATCCGGCCCGTCCCAGTCGGCTCCTCCGGCCAGTTCTTCCTGGAATTCACGGCTGGCCTGCATCAGCGTGATAAAAAGCTGCGCCGCTCCGTCAGCATACTGCTCGTTATGAACCGAAGAAAAGACTTTCTCGATCTTTTCATCTTCACGTGCGGCATCATATACAGGAAGCCCGTTCTCGATCTTGTACTGTCCGATAGCGCGTACAACATCCATCCTCTCCTCGTACAGTTTCAATATCTCGCTGTCTATCCTGTCGATATCCTCACGAAGTTTTTTCATCTGCGCCGCCATCTTTTATCCCTCTCGAATCCGCCTGCAGTACAACTTTCATATCAGCATTTATTCTATCATAAATAGGTTTTGAAAAAAACTGTTGACAAATGATTTTGCAGCATGCAATAATCTGATAAACCGTTGAAGGAGAGTGAGTAACTTCCGACAACCCTGCTATGAGAGAGCCGCCGACGGTGAGATGGCGGCAGTAAGGCCGGATGCGAATGGACTCCTGAGGGCGAGCTGAAATTACAGTATGCGAGCCGGAGAAGATCCTCCGTTATCAAAGATCCGCGTATGATTGTACGCATGAGAGGGTACGATAAGTACCAAGCCGGGTGGCACCGCAGGATACGAATATTTATCCTGTCCCAGCAGACATTGGGACAGGATTTTTTTCTGTCTCAAAACAATCCACGCAAAGAGGACTATAGAGAGTTACAGGCTCTCCGCGGGTCCTGTCCGACCCTCGCCGGGCGGCATCCCGCACTTTGTACGGGATAAGCGTTCGCCAGTCGCTCAAACAGTCCTCGACTGCTCGGTATGAAGCCGGGTTTCGAGGGTCAAATCAATCATACCTCGCGTCTGCGGAACTCGCTTTGTGGCATCACTGCGGACACCCGCGCCCGATGACTCCCGTTCGTGTTTCATCTGCCGGCAGAGTTTAATGTACATGTCCCTGGGGACAGAAAGGAGCAACATCATGAGCGAAAACACAAAAATCCCTTACAAGATCTATCTTAGCGAGAACGAGATCCCTTCAAAATGGTACAACGTAAGATCTGCCATGAAGAACAAGCCCGCTCCGCTCATCAATCCCGGAACACACGAGCCCATGGGCTTTGACGATCTGCGTCCCGTGTTCTGCGATGAGCTTATCAGGCAGGAACTCGACAATGACACGGAATACTTTGACATTCCGCAGGAGATACAGGACTTCTACAAAATGTACCGTCCTTCACCGCTTGTACGTGCATACTGTCTCGAGAAAGTCCTCGATACACCCGCAAAAATCTACTACAAGTTCGAAGGAAACAATACGAGCGGCAGCCACAAGCTCAATTCGGCTATAGCTCAGGCATATTACGCAAAAGCCCAGGGCCTTCGCGGTCTTACAACGGAGACCGGAGCCGGCCAGTGGGGCACAGCTCTTTCAATGGCATGCGCATATCTCGGACTGGACCTCAAGGTGTTCATGGTAAAAGTCTCATACGAGCAGAAACCCTTCAGGCGCGAAGTCATGAGAACATACGGAGCATCGGTAACACCTTCTCCTTCCATGGAGACGAACATAGGTAAAAAGATCAATGCAGATCATCCCGGAACGACCGGAAGCTTGGGATGTGCCATCTCTGAAGCCGTTGAAGTGGCCACCACGAACGAAGGTTACAGATACGTTCTCGGCAGCGTGCTCAATCAGGTCCTGCTCCATCAGAGTATCATCGGACTGGAAGCAAAGGCGGCTCTCGACAAATACGATATAGTACCCGACATGATCATCGGATGTGCCGGCGGCGGATCGAACCTCGGCGGACTTATCGCTCCGTTCATGGGCGAGAAACTGCGCGGCGAGAAAGACTACAGGATAATAGCTGTTGAACCCGCAAGCTGCCCCAGCTTTACAAGAGGCGTCTACGCTTATGATTTTTGCGACACCGGAATGGTATGTCCTCTTGCCAAGATGTACACGCTCGGAAGCAATTTCATACCTTCGGCAAACCACGCAGGAGGACTTCGCTATCACGGCATGAGTCCCGTACTCTCACAGCTTTATGCGGACGGTTATATGGAGGCTGTTTCCGTTGAACAGACAAGCGTATTCGAGGCGGCCGAACAGTTTGCAAGGACAGAGGGTATCCTCCCCGCTCCCGAGAGCAGCCATGCCATAAGAGTCGCCATCGACGAGGCCTTAAAGTGCAAAGAGACCGGTGAGGAAAAGACAATAGTATTCGGTCTTACCGGAACAGGTTATTTCGATCTTGTCGCATACCAGAAGTACAACGACGGCGAGATGACGGACTACATCCCCACCGACGAAGACCTTCAGAAGAGCATCTCATCGCTTCCCAAAATATGATTTTTGATTGTATTTTCCTGTGCAAAATGATAAAATAATGTGCAGTATAAAATACAATTATCGTTAATAAGGAGGTTTTATCATGGCTTTTTGTTCAAATTGCGGTAAGGAGATCCCCGATGGCGCAAATGCATGTCCTGCATGCGGTGCACCCGTAACAGGCGGCGTACCCGCAGTTACCGTTGATGAGTGGGATCATACGGAGGAGTTCGATGCACAGGATATTTCCGATAACAAGGTTTATGCACTTTCGGCATATCTGTTCTCTTTCCTGGGAATACTGCTGTGTAACGTTCTTGCAAAGAAGTCCGATTATGCTCTTTTCCATGCACGTGAGTCTCTCAAGATCAACGTCGCCATCATAGTCGTATATCTTCTTTCATGCCTTTTGTGCTGGACGTGCATCGTTCCCGTTGCAGGTGTCATCGTTTTATGCATCCTCGGCGTTGTCAAGATCATATGCTTCGTTCAGGTATGCAAAGGAAAGGCAGTTGAGCCCTGGCTTATCCGCTCCATCAAAGCCTTTAAATGATTAAGCTGCGGGCTTAAAGCCGATCTGGGAGAATTCAGTAAAGGGACGGTTTGTGCCGTCCCTTTTGAAACCTCATTTTACATGTATGATATAATATCGGAATATGAAAACATACGACAGATTTGACGGCAAAAGAATACTTATATGGGGATTCGGACGCGAAGGAAAGTCCACACAGCATTTTCTCTCAAGGTTCTGTACTCCCGCATCCGTAGACGTCTTTGAAGGAAAACGCGAAGATATCAAAGAGGATGAATATGACTATATCATAAAGAGTCCCGGTATCCCGATGGATGAAGATGATGACAGATATACTTCGCAGACACAGATCTTTCTCGAGACATACCGAAAGAACACAATAGGTATAACAGGCACAAAAGGCAAGAGCACGACAAGCGCCATGCTGCATCATGTACTGGCTTCGGCCGGGAAAAAGACCGTTCTCCTCGGCAATATCGGAGAACCGTGTCTTGATCACTTCGGCGAGATAGACGATGATACCGCGGTCGTTTTCGAGATGTCCTGTCATCAGCTCGCACACCTTACCGTGTCACCGCATATTGCCGTATTTCTTAACCTTTTTGAAGAGCATCTTGATTATTACAAAACATTTGACAGATATTTTGCCGCCAAATCGCGGATCGCACTTTTCCAGACCCCGGACGACCTTCTGTTTGTCGGCGGAAACGTTCCGAGGCTTAAAAGCGATGCCGTGATCACCCGGCTGGACATGAACACCGTGCCCGACTACCACCTTAAGATACTCGGCAGCCATAATGACTACAACGCACACTTTGTGTATACCATAGCATCCGAAGTGTTTAATATGGAAGATGCGCTCATCAAAAAAGCCCTGTCGGATTTTTCCGGGCTTGCGCACAGGCTGCAGTACATAGGAAATGTTGAAGGCGTGGATTACTATGATGATTCCATATCAACTATCCCATCAGCCACGATACAGGCACTGTCTTCCGTCCCCAATGCGAAGACCGTCCTTATCGGCGGAATGGACCGGGGTATCAGTTACGATATGCTGATCGGATACATCAATTCTCACAGGGAGTATAATTACATATTCTCATACGATTCAGGCAGACGGATATACGAGAGCATATGTATAACCGACAACTGCCACTACACTCCCGATCTGCAGTCGGCTGTAGAGCTCGCGGCAATGATCACTCCCGCGGGGTCGGCCGTCATACTGTCACCCGCATCCGCAAGCTACGGATACTTTAAGAACTTTGAGGAGCGAGGGGAAAAGTTCCGTGAAATGTGCGGACTGTAAAAGATAATGACCACAAAGACCACAAGCCTAGTTTTTACCGGAGATATCGGATTCGACAAATACATGAAAGACAAATGGAGCGATCCTGCCCTTTTGTCATCCGATGTTGCTTCCTTTTTGAAAAGCGGCAGTCATCTGATCGTCAACGTGGAAGGTCCCCTGTATGACGGGGCTTATGAAAAAAAAGAAAACTCCGTTGCCGCTCTTTTACACAGCATGGATCCGAATGTGCGGCACTTTCTTGCCGGTATAGGTGCGGATATCTGGAATATATGCAACAACCACATAATGGATGCCGGTGAAAACGGCATCAGATCGACTCTCGAATACGCAAAAGAATGTAATGCGACCGCATTCGGGGCCGGGCTGGATATTGCCGGTGCATCGTCTCCCGTCATACTGAATGAGGCGGGCGGCATCGGAATGATAGGAGTCGGCTACCAGCGCGCCTGCAGAAAAGCAGGTGATGATCATGCCGGCTGTTTTTCTTGGAGCGATCTTGATCTGATCAGAAAACAGATAGACAGCATCAAAAAAACATGCAGATACTGCATCATATCAGCCCATGCCGGTGAGGAATTCACGGCACTGCCTTCTCCTTACACAAGAGACCGCTACATATCCTATCTCGATATGGGCGCCGATATCGTTATAGCCCATCACCCTCATGTAGTGAACAACTACGAACTCTTTGACAACAAAGCCATATTCTATTCTCTCGGAAACTTTATATTCGACACGGATTACCAGCGCAGCCAGTTCGGTACCGAGTACGGTATCCTGTTAAAGCTGAACTTTACGGAAGAGACGTTTACATTTGAGCACATGGGTATAAAGGTTGACAGGACGAGCGAGCACATCATATCATGTCCGGCTCCCGCGATATTTACGCACGTTGATGAAAAAGAATATAAACTGTTACGCTCCCTTGCGGCAAAAGTACTCATAGAAAATACAAAAAAACAGCTTCGATATCTGAAGCCGGATGAATATGGCAGCGCAACTGAAGATGATTTTGTAAAAAACTTTTATGAACCGCTTCGCAGCGGCCGTGTTCCCGGGGAAACTCTTGATATGCAGATAATATATCCGCTGTCGCTTGAAGTCACTCGCCAAGACTGGAGATCAAGCCGGCTTCCTGATGTTGTAGAATACTGCCTGGCCCAGATCGATCCTGCTTCACTTTCGCAACAGCCTCCTTCATGATGGACACTTCGTCCGGGACGTTGAGCAGCCGGTAATGCTTCTTTGCGCGCTCCGCTTCTTCGGCCTTTCTTTCTGCCGTGATCCTCTCGGCACGCGCACTGCTCTTTTTCGCTTCCATCTCTTTCATATTGGCAACATAGTTCTCGTGAGCCTTTTGGCGTTCCAGCTCATTTTGTGCCGCTATGGCCTCCTTTTCGGCTGCAAGGAAGGATGCGATAAATGCACGGATGCTGTCCGCCCATACCGCATAGGCAGTGTTTGTCAGATGAACACTTCCGTCCGATGAAAACGATGACGCCAGATATCCGCTCTCGTCCGTAAGAGGAGTTGCGATATCGACATAATACGTGTTTTCTGCCGTATCGCAGTACGTCCTCATCATCGCGTTAAACTCGGTGACTTTTTCATTGTTTACATTACTTCCGGGTCTCGTTGGCGTGCAACTCTCGATAAAGATCGTAACCTCGGGATTTATTTCTCTTATACCGGCAAGATAGTCAAGATACTGCTCGTATGCCGAAGATGCCCCGGGTGATCCCACCAGATCGTTGGTTCCCATACATATGAACGCATATCTCGCACCGCACTGCTGTATCGCCTTCTTCGCCTGCATCGGAGTGCCGGCAAAGACCGGAAGAAAACGGGCTGCCGCTGTTCTGTCCGCATAGAAGGAATAGCTCACTCTTGTCAGCATCGTGGCATTTCCGAGGGGTTCCTTTTTCTTGTGATCGTTATACATCGTAAGGCCCTCTCCGACAGAATTGCCGACAAACGCGGACTGTGAGAGAAACTCTTCCACGGGATCGGATTCCAAAAGATCCTCTGCCTGTACGTTAAGCGTAAAGATCACCAGGGCTGCCGCCGTAAGAGCAGTCGTCCTCAGCATACCCGTTATACATTTCCGAGAAAAACGTTCTTTAAACTGCATTTTGCAATGTCCCTGAATGAATACAGCGTCTCAAGCTTTGTAGGAGATACGTCCCGCATATCGCCCGCCGGAAAGAACCTTGTGATATGCAGCGGGATATCCGGATCGATATCACTTATAAACCGGACGATACGCCTAAGATCATCCTCATCATCATTAAACGAAGGAACCACGAGTGTCGTAAGCTCCACGTGACGGCCGCTACGGTAAGCACTTTTAATATTTGAACAGATCAGTTCAAGATCTCCGCCGATGGATCTGTATCTTTTCTCATCGCCCGTTTTGAGATCTATATTATAGGCATCGATATACTCCGAAAGCGCGTCAAATCGCTCTCTTTCAAGCATACCGTTAGTGACCGCCACATTTATAAGATCATGTTTTTTTGCAAGCACGGCGCAGTCCCGGACAAACTCGTATCCGACCGACGGCTCGTTATAAGTATAGGCGATCCCTATATTTCCCCGCGAAACGGTATTTTCGGCATACATTACAACCTCTTCGGGCGTAAGGTGATCAGCCCTTACATATCCGCGGGATATGGAATCGTTCTGACACCACATACAGTGCATGTTACACCCAAATGAGCCTATCGACAATATCTTTTTTCCCGGGTAAAACATAGCCAGGGGTTTCTTTTCGACGGGATCAAGTGCCATTGACGTGACGGCACCGTAGTTATCGCATACGATCTTCCCCGACACGGCTCTTCTGGCATGGCATTTTCCAGCCTGTCCTTCCGACAGATCGCAGTTGTGGGAACAGTTATTGCAGATCATGTATGCCTTTCCACGATAAATCTTTCGATCTTGTAATCCTCGGCCGGCGATATACCGCCTTTTCTGCATGATATCTCGAGCTGTTCGTCCACCGTATCGACCCCCTCGAGATTCGGAAGGAGCAGTCCTCTTTTCCAGCCGGCCGTGACGATGACTCCGTATTTCCTGACATCGAGCTGGTCCCTTTCGGCTTTTTCGGGAGTACCCATAACATCAACCGTATATACAAGGTCCGGCAGTTCCTTTTCGGTAACCTCGGGAAATCTCGGATCGTTTGTTCCCGCGCTTATTGCCAGCGCCACGGTCTCCTCAAGCGTATCGTCATATGACGGCAGGATGGTCCCGATACAGCCGCGAAGCTGTCCCTTCTTCTTGATACATACAAATACACCCGCCTTCTCCTTACGGAGAAAATCGGGATATTCCTCCATCTCTTCCTTTGAAAGCTTTGAATGCGTCCTTATATACTTTTCAAGGGATGATTTTGCCAGTCTGACATACCAGTTCTCACATTCAAATATACAGAATCCGTATCCGACACCGAAAGGTCCTTCGTAAGATAAGAATCTGGGTGTTATTTTATAGTCCTGCAGTGCCCCTGCAAGCATGACAAATCCGGGATATCCGCAGTTTGCTGAAAGGTCGTTCACCTTCTTGTCGATCGATGTGAAATCCTCAAGCTTTCCGCTTTTCATAACATCTGTTACGGCTATATCAAACAACGGTCCTTCTTTTACAAATCCGTAAGGGCCGTCCGATTTCAGTTTATGCGACAGATCCCCGCTGGCTATTATAACGGCACGCCTGCCCACATGCGCTATCGCTCTTTCGATAAGATATCCCATATCGTAAAGAACGCTGTCGGAAAGAAAGCTCGGCGATATCCTGACGATCCTGTACGGAGCGCGGTCCTTCATCCGGTACTTTTGATTGATAAAATACAGCGGGACCACGGCCCCGTGATCTATGACCCTGCTCCCTTCCTCGGAATACGCCACGGGAATGTGATACTCTTTACAAAGCTGTGCTATCTCGTCACACAGTTCCGTGTCATACTCGTAATAAACGTTAGGACGGGGTGCATTAAACCTCGCAAGATTCCCTTCACCGCCGGGGCCTTTTGCGATATAAAAGGCATCGCTGTACATAACGCTGTGCGGGGATATTATGACTATGGTCTCGGGATCATAGCCGGCTATATCCTCAGCCGCTTCGGCAAAGGATCTTTCGGACATCTCTATCTTTTTGATCTCATCGCCGCCCACCTCGGGTACCGCTATGGGCGGATGAGGAAGAATATAGGCTCGCATACGGCCCTCCTTACTGCATCTTCTGCATTATTTATCTGCGTATAAAAAACAGAAGGCGCTAGGCGCGCCTTCTGTATCCGACCGAATCACATTCCCCAACCAGTCTGTCATATGTTGCATTGAGCGATTTGACCATTTCGGCATCGCCTCCGGGACAGTCCGGATGGAACATCTTCATCAGATCCTTGTATCGTTTCTTTAACAAAAGAATATTATCCGCGCCTCTGAAAAGAACGTCGTTGACTTCCTGACTGCCGACCTGATATCTGCCCGCAAGTTCGACTTCGCGCTCTCTTACGGCAGCTTCCCTGGCATATAATGCCTGTCTGTCAATATCGAGCTCGGCAAAAGCATTTTTAATAATCTCATGCTTGCCGGCTATAAGCTCTTCTTCTCTGCGGAGCTGTCTGCCTCTAAGTGCCAGATGCTCTTCATATCTGCGATTTTCTTCACGGGTATTCTCCCGCTCATTCAGAAAATCTCTTCTTTCCATCTCAAGGTCGTGTCTCTCATTGCTGAGCCTGATGCTCTCTTTGAACAACCACACCTTAAGTTCCTGAAGCTCACCTTCACCGGCGGACTCAAGTCTTTCCAGGATCTCCTCTAGATTCATGATAACTTCCCTCATATGATGATGTTTATATTCCCCTGCGCGGCGCACCATTAAATGTGCATCACAAATAAAAGGATACCATATGTTGTATTAAAATACAAGTGTTCCTTATCACGCTGTAATTATTGCGGGAAACATAAACTTCTCGTTCTTTGTCTTCTCAAAGATCTCCCCGCGGGTAAACAGTACGTTTTTGTCATCTTCTCTTCTCCTGCACTCAAACCCGGTATTGTTTTCGGGAGAAAATGCCAGGACGACCGATCTGATATCGCCTCCGAATGACTTTATCACATCGGAAAGGCTCACCTTCGTATCAGAAAATACTGCGTACAGTTTCAGTTCACCGGCATCTATGCGTGCCACGGTATAACTTCCTGTCTCCGGCAGATAATATATGCTGTCCGAAAATTCCCCGGTCAGCCGGTCCATGAACAGGTCCATGTTATTGACCATTATCTTGTCGCCGTACTGTTCAGGTCTGCGCATTATGTCAACTATTCTCCCGCGCTCTTCCGGCGAATCCAAAGAGATTTTCTGAATGTTCTGTTTTGATGTTATGTTAACTTCCTTGGAGTACTGCCACTCGTCCCTTACATGATATGAAAACTTTTCACAAAAGCCGCTCATACTCCTGTCGGCATACAGAAACGTGCCTTCAAAAGAACGGTCACAAACGTCAGTCACCTTTTTCATAAGCTCGCGCATATAACCCATATTACGGTGACCGGGACGTGTCATGATGCAGTCGAGCATTGCAAGATGCCTGATACTGCCCCTCCATCTGATGTTGCACACATTTAAACAGACGTTTGAAACAACTTCATCATTTTCAATGACGGAATAAGGTATGTACTCATCCTGTCTGTATCTTCCCCAAATACGGTATTTAATATCGGCTCCAAACACCGAACCGGCGAGATCTTCAAGGCTCTTTCCCAGTTTTTCGTCATTTTGATATCCGGACCTTATATCCATTATCGACTCCTTTTTTCCTATTATAATTTGACATCTCATTCTTTGTCAAAATCATTGAAGCAGACGAAGGTATCTGTTATACTTAACGTCATCCGTTCCGGATACACTTATAAGAACACATTTCAATCTTATTTAAAGAGGTGGCCTATGCCGGTAAGAAGACCGGTATGCCTGATCTGTTTGTTTTTCCTGCTTATCATATATATCGCAACCTCGGGCAAGGCTCCTGTTCCTTCATGGGACGTGGATGCTGCTTCGGGAATTACTGTAAGGGTTACGGGCAAAGTCTTTGACAGGCAGGAAAAGAACGGCACATTTCAGGTCTTTTTAAAAGACGTCTCATTTGATTCAGATAAGGCATACTTTCCCTCACATTCAAAAGGAATACTCATAAAACTTAATGACGGCGCGGATCATACTGATCTTATCAGGCTCGGATCAAGGATAGAGGTCACGGGAGTTTTTTCGCCCTTTGACATATCCCGGTGCGAAGGAATGTTTGACGCAAGAAGCTACTACATGATAAGAGGATACGAGGGACAGCTGAAACGCGCCCGGCTTCTCGGTGTTTCAAAAGGGTATAACCGCCTGACCGAAAGTCTTCGGCGGCTGAGAGAGAGGTCTTTTGCAATCCTGTCGGAAAACATGAGCGAAAATGACGCCGCGCTCGTTGCCGCCATGACGCTCGGCGATAAATCCCAGCTCGATACACAGATCAAGGAGCTGTATCAAAGTGCCGGTATATCCCATGTCCTGGCTCTATCCGGTCTTCATATAGCTTCCGTCGGACTGGCACTTCTCAGGATACTTAAAAAACTCGGTATCGACGTCCGCTTCTCTTCTGTCATCGCCGGCGGTGTCATCACAATGTATGCCGTTATGACGGGTCTTTCCACATCGACGATCCGTGCACTTTTCATGTTCCTGCTCTCCGTGACGGCCATCCTGGCCGGGCGGTCATACGACCTTATATCGGCGGCGGCCGTTTCTGCCGTTCTGATCCTATTCGAAAATCCGTACTATATATATGATACAGGCTTTTTGCTCTCCTTTGGCGCGGTTATGGGTATAGTTCTCATCTATCCTCTGTTTTCCTATATCCCGGATCACATCATACCGTTATTCCCTCTGCCGGACAAAGCCGGCAGGCTCGTTCTGAATATATGCCGTTCCGTATGTGTGACACTGTCCGTAATGATCATGACGCTCCCGGTGACCGGATACAGCTTTATGCAGGTCTCCTTACTGTCCACAGTTATCAATCTTGCCGTGATACCATTGATGGGACTCGTACTTTTTACGGGTTTTTTGGGGATAACAGCAGGGCTTTTAGGCATAAAACCATACGTTATTTTACTGATAACGCATTATATTTTATCATTTTATGAGCTTCTCGGAGAAACGTCTGCAAAAATCCGAAAAAATATTTTGCTCATCGGAAAACCGGAGAAATATCAAATAATAACATATGTGCTGATTATTGCCATCGCCGTGTTTATAGGAAATCTTGCATTGAGCGGAAAATTAAATAACATAGGCGGGAGAAAGAGCGTTGACCGTACCGGTCGGTATTTTGCCTTTTATAACGCATGTGATTACAAGAGAAACGGCAATAAAATAACATATAACATCGAATTTTCTCACGATTCCCGCCGAAAAAAGCTTACCGAAATCCTATCGATCGTTATTTTTTTGCTCCTTACAGCTTCAGCCTGCCTGATCCTGATGCTCAGGCCAAAGGATGAGGTCGAGATCAGAAATATCGATGTAGGTCAGGGAGACTGTGCGGTAATATTCGGAGCAGGCATCCCGGTATGTATGATAGACGGTGGCAGTACCGACGTGAAGCAGGTCGGAAAATACAGGATCCTTCCTGTGCTCAAAGCAAACAGGATATCGGAGGTTGAATACTGTTTTCTTACCCATATGGACAGCGATCATGTAAGCGGCATCATCGAGATACTGCAGGATGATACATGCGTTACACGTATAAAAAATGAGGCTTCTGGCATAAAGGTGGGTACTATGCCTGACCTCTGATGTACTTTTACAATTGAAAAACCATCCGTGTTCCTTTAGAGTATTAGCGACCAAACCAAAACTCAAAGGAGTACCCACAGATGGTTTCTGCTAATACA
>JAILIS010000025.1 GCA_024695145.1 Lachnospiraceae bacterium | reverse complement strand
TGGTGGCGAGGGCTCTTTTTATATATTCCCGTTATTGTCCACTTACATGATTATATTTAATATTTTCTGGGTCCCGAAATAGAATCATATTTTTCTACTTAATTTTCACGTAAATTTTTAAAACGATGATAATCCCACTCCTTAAACTCTAATCCGTCAAAACGAGTTTGAATAGGGTCTAAAAGATATGATCCTATCGATGCTCCGGACTGAACTGAGCCACCACCCGTCACTATTTCAAGCTCATCTGCTGTAAGGGACATTCCCGCTTTTTCTATTAAGCTTTTTGCTTCTTCTTTGCTTTTTGCGTTTTCTACCTGATTTTTAAGATCTCCTAAAAGTTTCATGCTCGTAACCTCCTATTTATCTCTTTGTGCATTTTTAGATTACTGTAATTATACAATAACGCAAATAGTGTCACAGAACTGTCACACTTCATCCATTTCCATCTAAATGCATTTTTTTACCATTTCTTCGTCATTTATCGCCAGATCCAGCAGCCTGCTGAGCAAACCCGTATATCCCCTGCCGTATTGTTTCGCCTTTTTAAGCGTAGCAGGGGTAATGCGCAGTGAAACAGTTGGTTTCGTTCTGTTCTCCCGGTTGATCCGCTTGAATTGCATTAACTGTTCCATGGTCATGGCCGGGGCATCCTCATCATATACAGGCTCCTTTTTCTCAGCCATTTCAAGCTCTATAAGCTCTTCTTGCGTAAGCTCTTTGTTTATTTCATCAAAAGACATCTTCACCAAGTTCATACCTCTCTTTCTCCGGGACGGAGGCCGGTCTAGCTGAAATCAGCTTGATCACGCCATGGTCTTCAAACGCACATACAACAAAAATGATATTAGTTTATCCGGATTAAGAAAGACTTTTGCTGCTGTTTTGAAATGTATCCCGTGTTTAGCAAAGTTGATACGATCTTTTTCTTCATCCCATTCAAAAGAGAATTGATCCAGATCTATGTCAAAACTCTACATAGTCTCAACTTTAACTTAAATAAATCAACCAAAAGTGCGACCAAGACATAAAATCAGAAAAATAAAAAATCCTCGGAAGGCTTAAATATGGGCTTTTCGAGGATTTAATAATAATAAATGATATAACTGTTATACACACATGCATTTATGCAGGCTTTGCAAGATAGTATCCCTGATACAGATCCACACCGAGGCCTAAAAGATAATCAAATTCCTCCTTTTCCTCGACTCCCTCGGCAACAACGCGGATACCTCTGTTATGAAACCTGTCGACAAGATCTTTAACATTTTCCTGTTTCTGCGGAATATGATCTATACCGGATATAAGATTCCTGTCAAGTTTCACAAAATCAGGAGATATTATATCGACTCTTTCAAGATCATTGATCCCGCTTCCGAAATCATCAACGGATAAAAGATTATCCATGGCTCTGACCGATCTGTCCTTTTCCCTGAAATGCTCGATCGAAAAAAACGGATACTCCAGATTCTCGATGATCATCCTTCCCCGGATCTCTTCACCGAAATACTCCAGAAAAACCTCTGCCTCGTCTTCTTTCATGCAATCTGAAGGGAAAGAATTAATAGAGATCTTTTCATCATACCCTCTCAGGAAATACTCCTGCATGGCTCCGAAGAAAGAAGCCACTTCCAGAATATGAAGCTTATCAAGACCCGTGTACTCATCGATCAGCTCCATGACCGTCTTCCCTTCCGGACGCATCAGCGCTTCATAAGCAAATACTGTTTTACCGTCCGCCTCAAAGATCGGCTGGAACACATAGTTGACGTGCAGATTTCCAAGTGCCTCAAGGATATCCTTATCCAACGGCAAATGATCATAGTAAACCATACCTTCACCTCAAAATCCTTTTCGAGTTAAAGATATTATAACACAAAACATGAAAAAATCACAATGAAGATTTTTACAATTTATCCGGTTCGGGATAATCCACACCGAAAGTCTCGACAGTAACACTCTTCATGACCTGCGGATTGACCGGTCTGTCTCCGAAACCCGTTCTGGTCAGCGCGATCTCATCAACGTTCTCCTGCCCTTCTATGATCTTTCCGAACGCTGCATAATCTCCGTCAAGATGCGGGCTTGTCTCATGCATTATAAAAAACTGTGAACCTGCCGAATCCGGCATCATGCTGCGCGCCATGGAAAGAATACCTTTCGTATGTTTAAGATCGTTCTTGAAACCGTTGGAGGCAAACTCTCCTTTTATTGAATATCCGGGACCTCCCATTCCGGAACCTTCCGGATCACCGCCCTGGATCATAAATCCGGGGATAACCCTGTGAAAAATCAGCCCGTTATAGAAACCTTTACTTACGAGTGATATAAAATTTCTCACGGACTGCGGTGCTATGTCCGGATAAAGCTCTGCCTTAAATGTGTTTCCGTTTTCCATAACAAAAGTAACTACAGGATTTTGTGTCATGATCTTCCTCCATTAAATAACGCTTGTTAGTTATTCCACAATCTTATATCGGTCAGTGCGACCTCATCCCCGGTAAGCGCAACATACACTTCCCGGGGATCATCATCCGGTATTGTTGTATTTTCGATCTTGATTCCGAGGGTATCGGTATATAAACGTATACTCTTTCCTTTCCTTAACAAGAGCACTTCACATTCAATACCTTTCTGGAACTCTTCCTTCCATATGTTCCACCCCTGAAAATCACTGCTCTTATTCATCTTGAATTCGTTTCTGGCCTCTACCTCTACCGCTTCATATTCCCCGTTCAGTTTGATAAGGGCATATTCGTGGTAATTCTTTCCGCCAACCGTCTTATCATCCGAATAGAACAGGACTATGTACGGGCAGTGCCATACAAGAGTCGCTGATGGCAGTGCCATGGCATGAAATCCGATGCGTAGCCTATCTTCCACCTTCATTCCTGTGGTTGTCGAGGAACGGTATCTGTCTATCTGAACATTGGCAACATCGGACTCTATTCTGTCAATAAAGCTGATCTCCTCCGCAATTCGCCTTATATCGCCCTCAACCGTCTCCTCTATCGAGCGGCTCACATCTATATCGGTGATATGGCAGTTCTCACCAGTTATACCGATATATGCGGCCTTCGTACGATCGGGCAGAGCAAAGATCGACTCCGTCCTGTATGCAGATGACACTGTCTCGATCTTCAGATGATCCTCATAACGTGATGCAGTGATGTAATATCCGTCATCATCCGAATGTTCTTCCACCTTATCTGTTTCCATCTTCCGGGCTCCGGTGCATATACCGTGCCCGTCAAACCACACCTCTCCATACTCGGTATAGTGATAGGCGTTGATCGATTTTTTGCTTCGGTGGACGTGTCTGTCAAACGAATCAAACAGGATGATGGAGGGACCGCTGAACGTTTTGCTGTCCGTACTGTCGGGAGTACATTTAAAACTGATGCGGGTAACAGTACTGTCAACAGGGATCCCTTTAGATACGCTCTCCCTGTATTTCCCGCATGTAAGTTCCTTCTCGACAGCCTCGTCCATCTCCTCATGAACATATTTAAGATCAGAATCCATCAGGTGTATCATAAGATTTGACATGTCCGGATCAAATCTGTCCCCTGCACCCATTACAAACTCTTCTCTTACGACAGGCTCGGGAAGAGGATTGTTCGAACCCTGTTTGACTGTCATTTTATCGTATGCTTCCGCAATAGCTATCATCCTCGATATCTCGGGGATATTGTCACCCGAAAGACCTTCGGGATACCCCTTTCCATCATACCTTTCACACGCAGAGAGAACACTTTTGCCAAGATACGGATACTCTCTTATATTATCGAGTATCTCGCCTCCGATGACCGGCTTCTGACGGAGGATCTCATTAGTTCCTTCTTCGGTGTCTTTTGTCTCTGCCAATACCTCATCGGGTATGGCTGCCAATCCGACGTCGTGAAGCAGCGCGGCATAATATACCTCATCGCACTCATCATCTGATTTGTTCATATTACGGGCCAGTGTCCTTGCCACTGAAGCGACTCTTTTGGAATGTCCCTGCGAATAAGGCGTTCTCTTTTCAACGGCTGTCACAAATGCCATAGCCGTCTGCTCAAACAGGCGCTTCATGCTCTTATGTTCTTCAAGCAGATTGTCCATCTCGAGCTTATGAACCCTTTCAACTTCATCGTTTATATCCAGATACGTGAAGATATAAAGCGATACTGACACAAGGACCATAGCCATATTAACGATGGATAATCCATACGTGAATATCTGGATGATACCGACCAGTATCGGGAAAAAGATATACAGTACGAGTGATATATAGATCATTTTACTGAACTGTTTTCTGTACTGCCTTATGACCGAATATATCAGGATCGGCCCGACAACCGGGATTATATAGGCAATCAGAAATCCACCGCTCCTGTGATATTGGTTGTTCTCGTCAAAGGTGTAATACAGGCCTGTAAATGCCGCAACTGCAGCCAAAAGCATTCCGATGACGGACATGATATGAACTATCCACATCCTCCTCGGAATAAGTTCTAACTTCATATCATTTTTCAGAATATCCATGACATACATGTTGAAACTGAACACGATCACTGACGTTAAGAAAAATACCATAAAGTTCGAGACTCTGACCATTATATATCCCTTGCTCGTGCTGTCGCCGGCATATACATAAGCAAGCCGGTCAAATCCGAGAAGGCATGTTGCCAGAACAAGCATAAAGACCAGGATCCTCTTTCGACCCGGGCGTAAAAATCTTGTGAACAGGAGCATGATAGCCATCGTCGTACAGACTGCGCACAGATTGAGCATGATATTCAGCTGATGTTCTCTTATCAGTTCAAACAACATCATTTGACTCCTTTAGAACTGTTTCCTGTGAGAAACAAAAAAATCCGCAAGCTTCTCAAGCAGTTCATCTTTTCCTATCGTCTTTAGGAAATATCCTTCAGGCTGAAGGGAAACAACAGCCATAACGCTGTCCTTGTCACCTTTTCCGGTCAGAAACATGACCGGGATCGATTTGGTGTCTTCATCGCTTCTGAGCATTTCAAGAACCTGCGGGCCGCTTGTCACCGGCATCTCATGATCGAGGAGTATCAGATCGACCTTGTTCTTGCCAAGCCACTTGATCGCCTGCAGCCCCGAACTGGCCATGGCAACCTTATACGAACCTTTAAGCCATTCCCTGACAAGTCCCAGATACTGAGGATCGTCATCAACGATCAAAATGCTCTTTTTAAAATCACCCGATTGAACCTTGGCGAAAAATTCGGATACTTTTTCGGCATACTTCTCATTATCCACAGGTCTGATGAATTTAGCGTATATCAGGGACTCCGGAATACGATCAACGACATACTGAACATCTAACTGTTCTCCGGTCACTATCATCTGTATGGCCAACTCTTCCATCTTTTCGGAAAGAAAATGAAGGACATTCTCTTTGGGACGCTCATTATTATCCATAAACAGCGTTATCAGTGAAACGCCTTCCAGGTTGGCATTTATGCTGTTTATGTCGGCAGGAACAAACTTACAGTCCGCCCCGGCCGATGCCGATTTTTGTACGAGCACTCGTACTATGAAGGATTCACGCTCACCTATAACGATCATTTTACACTCTGTCATGCCTAATCTCCTCCGGCTGTTATGATTTTACAAGTGATTCCATACCGTCCCAATCAAAGTTCTTCAGCATTTTGCCAAGTTTACCCATCTTTACGGCATCTTCTTCGGGAAGTTTGTAATTACTCAGCTGCTCAAGTATCATCTCGACCGAATCATAGTCCATCTGCGGAATGACCTCCGATAATGCCGCATATGCATCTGCGAGCTCATCCTCTTTGATCATCGCCTTATTGCTGTCATCTTCTACAGGATGCAGCCTTGACAGTTTTTCTTTAAATGCATTGTAGTCATCAAGAAACATCGCCGTATTTGCATTGATATAATCCATGTCGTTCTTATTGCCGGCCTCCTCCAGTTTTGCCGCAAATTCGGAAAGCTGCGTGGCTCCGATAATACGTGCTGAAGTCTTGAGTGCATGGACTTTTATCGTAAACATCCTGATATTTCCGCCATCATATGAGTCCTGTATGATCCGGTAGTTGTCATCGATCGTATCATGAAACATGTTAAGCGAGAAAATAAAGCCGGATATTCCTCCCGAATGCTTAATACCCTCATCTACCGAGATACCTTCCGTATCATATATCCACTTCATATCCTCAGGGATCTCGGAAAGATCTTCAACCGCGTCCGCCTCGGTCGGTTTTTCCATCATCTGCTCGGGCAGATGTTTCATGATCGTGCGTTCAAGGGTAAGACTGTCAATAGGTTTTGCAAGATAACCGTTAAACCCTTTCTCCCTGTAGAAATCCTCACCTACGGTGGAGTTGGCTGTAAGAGCATAAACCGGCAGATCCTCATCAAATTCACGGATCTTTTCAACCGTCTCAACACCATCCATTCCGGGCATCATGTGATCAAGAAGGACTATGTTGAACTGTGACCCTTTAACCTTCTCCAGACACTCCTCGCCGCTTGACGCAGTCGTAACGAAGACTTTTGTGGCTTTAAGCAGACCCTTTATAACATTTAAGTTCATCGGGTTGTCATCAACGACAAGGACATCCGCATCAGGTGCTATGAACTGGGGCACATAAGGGCCTTCCGCCTGTCCTTCGTCATGCTCCGTAAATACCCCGAGAGGCGTATCGTCCACGATTTTCTGACGAACCTTTAAGATGAACTCGCTGCCCTCTCCGTAAATACTCTCACATGTAAGTTCACCGCCCATAAGTTCGGCAAATTTCTTTGATATATCAAGTCCCAGTCCGGTACCCTGAATGGAGCTGTTCTTTTCTTCATCGAGCCTTTCATAAGCAGTAAAGAGCTTATCCATATCTTCCTGTTTCACACCGATCCCGGTGTCCTTTACGGAAAATCGCAGGTCGCAGAACTCATCTTCCCTTGAATCCATCGATACGCTCAGTACAAATCCGCCTACCTTCGTGTATTTGACGGCATTTGTCAGAAGGTTGAGAATGATCTGTTTGATCTTTCCGTCATCTCCGTACAGGTATTTCGGCAGTATCTCATCAACCACCACATCAAACGTAAGCTCCTTTTCGGTACTCCTGACTCTTATCATGGATACGATCGATCGCAGGAGTTCCTGTGTGTCATAATCATGTTCGACAAGATGCATCTTACCGGATTCGATCTTGGAAATATCGAGAAGATCATTTATAAGGCCGAGCAGTGTTTCGGATGCATTCCTGATGTCAAGAGCATAGTTGATCATTGACATGAAATAGTTTTTGGGCACACCGGATGCATCCTCACGAAGTATCATATCATCCATACCCATTATCGTATTGATGGGCGTGCGGATCTCATGGGACATATTGGCAAGAAATCGCGATTTGGCGGTATTTGCCCGTTCTGCTTCATCCCTTGCGACCTTTATCTCATCGTACTGCTTTCTGATAACCGTGGTCTTCATTACACGCCATACGATAAATCCTGCCGCAAGCACCAGAAATGCCACAAGAAGTATCTTGGTCAGCAAAAGTTCCGTGATAAGCGGCTTCTTTGTGATATTAAAAACATTTTCCAGCAGCACCTGGCTCAGATCATCCGAAACGATCTGGATATGAAGTTTATAATCGCCGTAAGGAAGTCCCGTATATTCAAGTGATGACATTTCACCGCGCTGGGAAGTGATACCGTCATCACCCGCACCTTCAAGATAAAGTCTGGTCATCGGATTGTTATTGGTGTAATCCATTACGGATGCCGTGATCTTTATTCTGCCGTCACTTGCAGGTATAATATATGTTCCCGTCTCATCAGGAAGTATCCTTAGATCATCACAGTATACCGAGTTCACTCCCATAAGGATCTGGGAGTTTTCCCTGAAGAAGTGATCTATATTAACACGTATCACTCCTTCCCTTCCGGAAACATAGAGATTACCTTCATCATCAAGAGCACTGTACGAGTTCGATGTGATGGAATACGGCATTCCGTTGGCGATAGTATAGAGCCGGTAATCCTTTACATCATTATTTATCATCTCATCGGCTTTGACCGTGTATATACCATATGATGACAGTATCCACAGATCATCGCTGTTATCGTAATATATATCATAATTGTTGTTGTAAGGGAAAGAGATCACATCAGTGATCCTGCCGTTCTTCATGTATTCGATCGAGTTTGATGTGATTATCCAGTAAAGATCCCTTTTTTCATCCTTCTTGATACGAAGGATAACATCACTTGTCAGCCCGTCATCACGTCCGAGCCTTGTTACAGAGTCTTCCCCTATCACATATATACCGTCACCGTCCGATCCGGCAAGATATGTGCCGTCATCACCTTCGGTGACAGTAAGCAGTACGGTATTTTTGATACCTTCATCAAGCCCCACAGTCCTTGTTATCTTCTTATCCTTTATAACGGCAAGTCCGCCGTTGGTTGCCGCGAGAATACTGCCGTCACTGCATTCATAAGTACATCTGACCTCATTATGCGGCAGGCCGTTCGTGGTATCATATCGCATGATCTTACCCGAAGGATCCTGGCATATAAGACCGGCATCATCTTTGTATGTGGATATCCACAGATTATCGTTTCCATCTTCCATGATACAGCGTATTCGATTATCGCCCACCACCGCGGTAAGCTCATCTTCAACGGGTTTGTTATCGGGATCTATGATCCTTATTCCGGAATCGGTTCCGACATAGAGCATGCCGTTATGAATGCATGTCGAATTAGTGACCTCGGCCGGAATACCGGACACTCTGAACATATCTACAAAATTGTTCTCGACAAGTTTCATAACACCCTGTGTGGATGATGCCGCCCAAATGTTGCCCTGGTAATCAGAAGTGGTCATCTCGATCGCACTGTCCATCGGTATATTTGTCAGAGTGTTGAATTTATCGTTCTCATCGATATATCCGATAACCGTCGTTGAACTTACCCATACTCTGTTACAGTCATAACTGATCCAATGCGTATTCTCAACCGGAGAAACGTCTATCTCCTTCATCGCAAGGGAACTGTTTCCGAACGTACCGTAATAGAGCTTGCTGCTGTCGGTACCGAAATACAGATATCCCGGCTTGTTCGGATCGGTCATGATGGTCGTGATCTGATCCATCTTAAGTTCGGAACTTGTATATATATGCGAGAATTTGCAGTCATCGATGGCAAATACAATGCCGTTTTTGGTGGCCCCATATACCCTTCCGGTTGAATCCGAACAAAGCTTCAGAACACGGTCCTCATCAATGGCTTCATCCGAAACAATATGTATTGCACTGCCGGTATCGACATAGCAAACACCGGCAGTCGTCCCGATGAATACATTGCCTTTACCGTCCTCGGCAAATACACGTATGGATGATGAGGGAAGCCCATCCTTATAAGTGAAATGTACGCTTTCCTCTCCATCTATCATGACTACGCCGTTATCATTTGTTCCGACCCAGATCCTTCCCCGGCTGTCTTCAAATATAGCACGGCCGCTCGTCAGTCCCTTTGCGGTATCAAGTCTTTCAAAAGACTGCCCGTCATAGCGGAAGATACCGCTGTATCCGCCTATCCAGATATGGCCGTCAGAAGCTCCGAGGATGTAATTTGCATCGGAAGTCGGAAGACCACTAGTTGCATCATATATCTGAGCGGTATAACCCGACTGGACGATCTGCCCGGTTATGGCATATCCTCCTCCGACCTTCATATCATCATCGGCGGCATAAACCCGCGCTGTCACGGCAAATGCCGTAAAACACGTTATCAGTATTGACTTTTTAAAACGCTCTGCATTAAACATTTTCATTATATTTTTTCAGGATGACTTTAACTTCGGGAAGCGCTTCCATAAATACTTCCACGCATTTGGGATCGAACTGTGTGCCCGCCCCCTCCTGTATGATGGAAATAGCCTTTTCAAACGGGAACGCGGGTTTATATACACGCGGTGAAGACAGTGCATCAAAAACATCCGCAACAGCCATTATCCTTGCGGAAAGAGGGATAACCTCTCCGTGAAGTCCCTCCGGATAGCCTTTACCGTCCCATCGTTCATGATGGTAAGCTGCCATATTCCTTGCTTCCTTCAGATAGTTCTCTCCCTGAATGGTGGAAATGGCATTTTCCATTATCTCTTTACCTGCCGTAGTATGAGTCTTCATGATCTCATACTCTTCGTCGGTAAGCTTTCCGGGCTTGTTGAGGACACCGTCGGGTATGTTGATCTTGCCCACATCATGAAGCGGAGCTGACCTGACACAGTCTGATTTGAACTTGGGCGTGATCTTTTCGGCATAATAGCCCTTCTTCTCAAGTCCTTCAACTATGATCTTAACGTATGCGGAGGTCTTCTGGACATGTGCCCCGGTATCGGAGTCACGACTCTCGACCATGTTTGCCATTGTTACGATAAGGCCATCCTGCATCTGGGCAGTTGAATCGGAAAGCCGCCTGACATTTCGCATCTGCTCCGATTGGTCAAGCGTCAGTTTACACAGTGCCACATACAGCTTTTCTACTTCATCTCCTGTTTTAATATCAAGATCACGTATCATCTTGACATTTTTATCGAGCATTTTCTGATCATCACCGGAGACTGCAAAATGATCCACGCAGGCCGCCATACTTGTTATCGGATAATAAGTGAATACACCGGTGGTCCAGAGCGCATATGAAATGATAAGAACAAAGAACCCCGCAAATATCAGAACGACCTTCCAGATAAAGTTTCTTATATAAACGGCCATATACTTCATGGAAATATCGGCGCCGACATAACATGCCGTCTTGCCGGAGCTGTCCTTAACAGGATAATAAATCGTGATCAGCCAGCCCCAGGTGTCATCGCTTTCAATAGGGCCCACCTGTCTGCCCGCAAAAAGATCAGCCAGGTACGGTTTGAAGGCATCTTCGAATTCAACAAACTCGCCCGGAGAGTATTCCGTACCGCCGCCCTCAATATCGGGAAGGTCGAAAACAAATCTGCATCCGTAACTTTCGATCTTGACTACATACAAGTAATCAACACCGGGCGCACTCTGTCTGATATTGAACAGAAGTTCCTGTGTCTCCCTGTAATCGGGCAGATCGAGGCCTTCACGCATATATTCTTCCACCCGGTCCGCATCGATCACATTCGCGGCGAATTTGGCGGCATTTAAAGCGTTTTCAATGTTGGACTGTTTCTCTGTATTATAGTAGAGTCTGATCCCTATGCCTCCAACGGCAATTACAAGGATCATTGATACACCGGCAAACATGAGAGATATACGTGTCTGTAAAGAAAATCCTATATCTTTGTTTCTTGCCTTAAATGATCTTAATGTCTCATCGGAAAGCGGCCGCTGTTTCCAGCCTGCATTATATATTTTCGTACGGACCCTCTCCGGCAGAAAATGGTATGATACGGCTGATATCGCAACGGAAACGCCTTTGTCTATAAGATTGAGCACGACCATGATGATCAGAAAAACCGCAAAACCGGATACACCGGTCGCCATGGATGTCGTATTTACCATGTTCGCTATGATCGCATCCTGCGGACCGTCATAAAGACTCCACTGGATGAGAGCGCTTGAGATGGCGGAAACAAGACTCAGAGAAGCGATCAGAACAGTGATATCCGCCGGTTTCGGCTCTTTGTGTTTACGAACATACCATGCCGTGATGATCGCGATCATGACATTTATGATCGTAAAATACAGTGCATCATTGTTATACAAAGAACATAAAACGTTGGATAAAACTGCGGTGACGATACCGGGAAACAATCCGCCGGAAGCGGAAATGAACACAGTTCCTACCGTATCGAGATACAATGATAATCCGAAACAGTAAGCAATATATGAAAGAATAACATTAGCAGCGGTACAGGCGATGATAGATATGGAGCGGGTCCTGTCCTTATATATTTTTTCGAGTTTCATCTTTGCGACTCACCCTCCGAAAATGCCATGGAGCAAACATTAATATTATACCCCATTCCATGCAAAAAAACACTTGAAATTTATTGAAAGACGGGTGAAAAATGGTCTATAATCGACAATATGGAGCTGAAGAGATTACTGAGTCTGACACGAAAGGCTGTAGATGAATACAATCTGATAGAAGAAGGTGACCGCATAGCGGTCGGGATATCCGGCGGCAAAGACTCGCTTACACTGTTGTATGCGCTCTCCCACCTGCGCAGATTCTATCCGAAACAGTTTGAACTTTGTGCCGTCACGGTAGATCTCGGATATGCATCTTCCGAAATGTCTGGTATAGAAACGCTCTGCAAAGAACTTGATGTCCCTTATACCGTTATAAAGACCGATATCTACGATATCGTGTTCAATATAAGAAAAGAAAGCAATCCGTGCAGTCTTTGCGCCAAGATGAGAAAAGGTTCACTGAACGAACATCTTGTAAAGTCTGGTATAAACAAAGTCGCATACGGCCATCATAAGGATGATGTCGTGGAAACGCTGCTCATGTCACTGATATACGAAGGACGGTTTCACACATTCAGTCCCGTCACATATCTTGACAGAACAGGGATCACAGTAATACGGCCGCTTCTGTATATTGATGAGGCGGATGTCATAGGTTTTTCCAACAGGATGAATCTTCCTGTGGTAAAATCAAAGTGTCCGGTAGACGGATTTACAAAAAGGGAGTATGTAAAAAACATTCTGAAAGATATAAACCGGGAGACACCCGGAGTAAAAGACAGAATGTTCAAAGCTATTGAGGGAAGCGATATAAAGGGGTGGAATAATGGCAAACATGAACTATCATGACAAAAAGAATGCGGAGAACACTTTAAAACTGCGTGATCTAATGCAAACTCTCCCGCACTTTTGCAGAGAATTCTTTCTCGGGATAAAGGATACTACATCAACGAGGACCCGTCTGGCATACGCATATGATCTTCGTATGTTCTTTGAATATCTTCACGAAAATCATCCCAGATTCAAAAATACGGATATAACCGAATATGAGGTTGAATGGCTCGATGAAGTTAAAGCTCTCGATATTACCGAATATCTGGATTATCTGTCATATTACGAAAAAGGTGATACGCAGATTACCAATGAAGAGCGGGGAAAACAGCGTAAACTCGCCTCTCTCAGAAGCTTCTATAAATTCTTCTTTAATTCGGAGATAATAGAAAAGAATCCCGCTGCTCTTGTATCCATGCCGAAACTTCATAAAAAAGAGATCATAAGACTTGATCCCGATGAGGTTGCCCTGCTGCTCGATCATGTCGAGAACGGAGATAAAATGACAAGTAAACAACAGTCTTTTCATGAAAAGACAAAGGTTCGCGATCTTGCCCTGATCACTCTCCTTCTCGGAACAGGTATACGTGTGAGTGAATGTGTAGGCCTCGATATAAAAGATGTTGACTTCAAGAATAACGGAATACTGATACGTCGCAAGGGCGGATACGAAGCGGTAGTGTATTTCGGAGATGAAGTAGAAACGGCACTAAAAGAATACCTTCGTCAGCGTAACGCCATAATACCCGAAAGCGGACACGAGGATGCACTGTTTCTGTCTATTCAGAATAAACGCCTGTCAGTCCGGGCTGTGGAAAAATTGGTGAAAAAATATGCATCAGCGGTGACTTCATTAAAGAAAATAACGCCTCATAAGCTGAGAAGCACCTACGGCACCAGCCTGTATCGTGAAACCGGGGATATCTACCTGGTAGCAGATGTACTGGGCCATTCAGATGTCAATACAACCAAAAAACACTATGCCGCTCTCGAAGATGACAGAAGACGTATGGCTGCATCGGCCGTGAAACTCCGTGAAAATGACTGAAGATATTTCTTCGGATCTACTGCCTGTAATACGGAATGATTATATAGTTACCCGGTATCAGTCTATCATCTGAACCCAAATGATTAATGCTTCTGATCTCTTTAGCGAGACTGTCTTCAGAAGAATAATGCACGTCATAATAATCCGATGCCAGTGATTCCACGCTGTCCCCACAGTAGATCATGACACTTGTAAACTGTTTATCCTGACCGGATGTGCGCTCTTTCGTGCCGGCAAATGCCTTAATCGAGAAAAACAGACAAAGTAATATGGTAATAAGAAGTCCTATTATCAGGAAAAGCTTCTGGCGCTTTACCTGTCTGACTCTTGCCAGTCTTCTGGATCTGCTCTCCTCCACTCTTGTCATGTAACTGTAATTCCCGTAATAAGCTGATTTCATACCATTACCTCCGGATCACAACAATTCACTTCGGCTAACAGCCGGTAATCCCATCCGTCAATTATCGCTTCACCATCAAACAAATGTTCTGTATGTTCGAATTATATCGAACATCTTTTCGAATGTCAATACATTTTTGTCATTTTTTCGAACATATTTTCCGAAAATATGTTTGCATTGTTCGAACAACTGTGTTATGATTATCATGTTAAAACATTTGGGATACGATAAAACTGCCTTGATCAGATTCTACAGACTATTGGAGGTGTGTATATGGCAAAGGGTAATATTTCAGCCAAGCAACAGGAGATTCTTGAATATCTTAAAGAAGTGATACTGAAGAAGGGTTATCCGCCTTCGGTCAGAGAGATATGCACTGCTGTCGGATTAAGCTCAACTTCCAGTGTTTTCAATCATCTTGAGAAGCTTGAGAAGAACGGATATATCAGAAGAGATCCCGCCAAGCCCAGATGCATCGAGATAGTTGATGATACATTCCAGCTGACAAGGCGTGAAATGGCCCAGATCCCGGTTGTTGGAACGGTTGCCGCAGGCCAGCCCATACTCGCCCAGCAGAATATATCCGATTACTTTCCCATTCCTGTTGAATATGCACCCAATGCCGACAGTTTTATACTTGATGTCAAGGGCGAGAGTATGATCAATGCGGGGATCATGGATGGTGACAGGATCTTTGTCGAATGCTGCAATACAGCCAGAAACGGTGATATAGTTGTCGCTCTTTTGGATGACAGCGCTACCGTCAAGACTTATTATAAAGAGAACGGGCATTACAGACTTCAGCCCGAGAATGATACGATGGAACCTATCATTGTTGATAATGTCCAGATACTCGGGCGTGTATACGGGGTTTTCAGGTTCTTCAACTGACGACTTCCATGATCCTGCCGTCTCTGTACAGTCTTTCCAGGTCATAGAACTCCCTGGTTTCTTTATCGAACAGGTGGAATATCACATCTCCGCAACCGATGAGTACCCAGTTGGCGTTCTCATACCCTTCGATGCAATAATGCCTGAACCCCTGATGTTCAAGTTTATCATCGAGTTCATCACTCATTGCCTGTATCTGTCTTGCGTTGTTTCCGCTGGCAATAACGAGTGAATCTGCTATTACGCTTATATCCGATATGTCTATGACCTTTATGTCCTCTGCCTTCTTATCAGACAGTGCCTTTATTCCGGTTTCTATAATCTTTTCCGCTTCAGCTGATACAGCCATTTGAATTATCTCCTGTTCCCGGTTTTGTACCGTTATTCATTATAGTTGCTGTTTTCCCTGTAATATTCATACGTATCGATCGTTATACGGTCGATCATCCTTGAATTTCTCTTCAAATGTTCGATCGAATTGCGGCAACACATCGCCACCGCCTCATTCATTTCTGTAAATGCCTGTTTCCTGATCTTTTCTAGCTCCGGAATATCCACTCTGTTCGGTTCTATATAATCTGCCAGGAATATTATCTTCTCAAGCCATGTCATTTCAGGTCTTCCGGTCGTATGATAAAAGATCGCACCGATGATCTCCTGATCGTCAACTTCATATCTTTTCGACGCTATGACGCTTCCCGCTTTGGCATGCAGCAATTCAGGATTCTCTTCTTCGATCGGAGATGTTTCTATCTTTGCCTCCCTGACCGTTCTGATCAGTTCGTCCGTGCCAAGAGCCTTTGCACAATCATGAAGAAGACCCGCCAGACGGGCTTTTTCCATGTCATAGCCGTACCTCATGGCAAGACATGCCGCTGTATCACTTACACCGATGGAGTGCATGTACCTCTTGTGGCTGAGGCTGTCTTTAAGCATTTTTCGACATCTGTCATAGTTTTCGTCTATTGATATTGTTCCCATTTTATACTTCATACAGATGATTCTCTTTGATATAGTTCATGACTTTTTCATCCAGATAATACCGGCAGCTTTTTCCTTCTGAAATGAGCTTTCTTATCATTGAGGACGAAACGGCTATCTCCGGGACATCCATTAAGATCACCTTCGCATTATACTCATTTTCCAGATGTCTGATCCGGTCTTTTAATCCGTCATCGGGCTGATTTTCTCTTTGCGCACATACTATCGTACATCTCGAGAAGATCCCTTCCGGATCTTTCCATTTATCAATCGTAAAAAGAATATCCTCGCCTATAATATAGTAATACTGTGTGTCCGGGTTGTCCCCGACGAGTATCTTCAGTGTATCACACGTATAGGAATTACCTTCACGCTCGGTTTCGATGGTCGATACACAAAAACTGTCGTTATCTTCTGTCGCAAGCCTTACCATGGCCAGACGGTGGTCTTTATCCGCAATGTTCTTAGGATCTTTAAGATATGAACAGCCTGAAGGCATGATCAGAACTTTGTCGAGACCGCAGTGTTCCAGGGCGTTCTGCGCAAGTATAAGATGTCCGATATGTATCGGATTGAATGTACCTCCGAGTATTCCGATCTTCTTTAAGATACTGTTCTTTTCCATACTGTCATTTAACCGGAAGTTCTATCTTTCTGTCTTCCTTTTTGGGATTTTGCCTGTAAAGCACTATCTTCCTGCCTATTACATGAACCACTTCCGAGCCTGTTCTTTCCGCAATAAGCTGAGAAACATCTTTCGGATCATCGGCACAGTTCTTAAGAACGCTGATTTTTATAAGCTCTCTGGCTTCAAGAGCCTGTCTTATGGCTTCACAAAGCTCAGGGGTGATACTCTCCTTCCCTATCTGAAATATACTCTCATATGTGCTTGAAATACTTTTTAAATATGCTCGCTGTTTACTGGTCATGATCTATCCCTCTTCATGTTTACATATACTCGAATTCCCATCCGTAGATCTTTACTGTGTCGCCCTCTTTTATACCGAGTTCCTTGAGTTCGTCCAGAATGCCGTTTTCCTCCATAAAATTCTGGAAGAACATAAAGCCTCTTTCGGAATCAAGGTTTGTATATCCGAGCATTTTTTCGATCTTCGGTCCCTCAACAACGTATTTGTCTTCTTTTTCATCATAATGGATCTCATATGATGAGGCAGTTTCTTCTCTTGAGGGTTTGTAATCACTCTCGAATACGAGAGTGGGCCGTTCGTTTTCAGAAAGGATCGTTCTTACTTTATCTATCAGCTCATCGATCCCCTCATGTGATACGGCGCTGATAGGAATTACCGGTATTCCCTTATGTTCGAACTCATCTTTTAGTTTCTTTACGGGATCTTCTCCCTCCGGTATGGCATCCGTCTTGTTTGCGGCTATCACCTGGGGGCGTTTTAACAGTTCCCCGTCATATTCGGACAGTTCTTTATTGATGGCATACACATCTTCTACCGGATCCCGGCCTTCGCAGCCTGATGCATCAACCACATGGATGAACATCCTGCAGCGTTCAATGTGGCGTAGAAAATCATGTCCCAGCCCTGCACCCTGCGCTGCACCTTCTATAAGTCCGGGGATGTCAGCCATGACAAATCCCATTCCTCCGTCAAGATCGACAACACCGAGATGAGGAGAAAGAGTCGTAAAATGATAGTCGGCTATCTCCGGTCTGGCGTTTGAAACAACAGATAAAAGGGTTGATTTTCCGACATTCGGATAACCGATAAGACCCACATCCGCAATGACTTTAAGTTCGAGATCGACGTTAAGCTCCATTGCACCCTGTCCGGGCTGGGCATATTTGGGCGCCTGCATACGGGCCGTTGCATAATGTTGGTTACCGTTGCCGCCTAGGCCTCCCGTAAGAAGTACAACGCGCCTGTTATCACCCGACATGTCAACAATAACCCTGCCTGTTTCGGATTCCTTAAAAACGGTGCCTGCCGGGACTTTCAATATGATGTCTTTACCGTTCTTTCCCTTGCAGTTGCGTTTTTTTCCGTTTTCACCGTCACCGGCGCAGTATTTTCTGACATGGCGGTAATTTGTCAGCATGTTCATGCCGTCATCCACTTCAACGATAACGTCTCCGCCCTTACCGCCATCCCCGCCGTCGGGTCCGCCGTTGGCAACGTATTTCTCACGTCTGAAGGAGACACATCCGTCTCCTCCCTTACCGCTTCTGATGTAAATCTTAGCTCTGTCTGCAAACATGGATTGGATCACCCGCTGCGTTTTTCCGCAGTTTAAAGAAAAGGTCTCAAAGCATTGCGCCTTAAGACCTTACAGCTTACTGTTCCACAGGATAAACGGAAGCCTGCTTCCTGTCCCTGCCTTTTCTTTCAAAACGAAGAACTCCGTCAACGGTTGCGAACAACGTATCGTCACCGCCACGCCCGACATTCACACCGGGGTGGATCTTCGTTCCGCGCTGCCTGTAAAGTATGTTACCGGCCTTTACGAACTGACCGTCAGCTCTCTTTGCGCCAAGTCTTTTGGATTCTGAATCCCTACCGTTCTTGGTAGAGCCCATTCCCTTTTTATGAGCAAATAACTGAAGGTTTAACTTGATCATGGCTTTACCTCCTTTATTTCGAGTTTAAGATACTTCTTTCCATACTCTCTGATTACAGACTCAAGTCCCATCTGCAGTGAATCCATCAGAAGTGTCGCCTTCTCATCCGGCGTCTCTTCAAATGTCCAGGATATAAATCCGTCCTTCTCGTCTGCTTTGATCCGTGTTTCGGTAAGAGCCATTATGGAATTTGCCGTATTGATGGTCAGCATCGATATCGCGGAACACACTATATCCCTGCCTTTTTCCATATAGCCGGCATGCCCTTTGCAGAAAAAAGATACATACCCCGAAGGATCCTTTACAAATGTTGCAGTAACCATTTCCACCTGCAGATCATTTATGCATTGATCTTATCAATCTTAACCTGAGTGTATGCTTGTCTGTGACCGTTCTTCTTGTGGTAACCGCTCTTTCTCTTGTAACGGTAAACGATGACTTTTTTGCCTTTGCCGTTTTCAACGACCGTAGCCGTAACCGACGCAGACTTGACATCATCACCCACCAAGAGCTTGTCACCGCCTATTGCAAGAACTTCATCAAACTCAACAGTATCTCCGGCTTCTTTACCGAGCTTCTCGACCTTGATCGTATCGCCCTCGGAAACCTTATACTGTTTTCCGCCTGTTGCAATGATAGCGTACATGGTTGAACCTCCTGTATCATTTACTCGCCAGCTTCGGTGGATCTGATCGCTTATAACCTCGCTGTGCGGCATACCCGAAAATATTAGCATCAAAGCGGCGGAATGTCAATATTTTTCGTATTTAATGATATTACCGGCAGATCGTATCTTCATAATCAATGTCTTCATTGTAAAATCCGTAATTGTATTGTGATGCGGAAACGACCATTTTATAAAACTCTTCTTTGTATTCGTCTTCAAAGCTTAATGATTCGAGCCTTTCTATTACATTGTCTATATCCGCCTCCCCGGAAAAAAGACTGTCTGATGCCAGAAGTCCGAATTCTGCCACCGCACTCTGGAACATGATATCTTCTGAAGGGCGTTCGGTAAAGTTTTCAAAAGTGATAGGATATTCAAGAAGATCGCTCTTTGTGCCGGAAGGTGTTTTATATCTGATCGCGAGCGTAAGCAGTTCCTCATCCGCACATTTCTTATTTATCCTGTCAGCCGAATACTTCTTTTGCGGGATGATCTCATAAAGGACCGTAAGCTCATGGCCTGCACCTATTTCGCCGCCGTCCTTTTTGTCATCATCAAAATCCCTGTCTTTCATAACCCTGTTGGCATATCCCAAAAGCCTGTATCCCTTTACGACATCACTGTTAAACTCGGCCTGGAACTTTACATCCTTGCACACTGTCAGCATATTTGAGGACAGCTCATCCACGAGCACCTTTTTGGCTTCCCTTACGGAATCGATATAGGAATAGTTTCCGTTTCCGTTATCCGCAAGCGTCTCCATCCTGTTGTCTTTGATATTGCCTGTTCCGAATCCGAGAACAGAAAGGTATATTCCCGATTCCTTCTTGTCGCTTATAAGATCATGAAGATCGTCAACATCCGTAATACCGAGGTTTAAATCACCGTCAGTTGCCAGGATTATCCTGTTGTTGCCGCCTTTTATAAAGTTCTTCTCAGCCAGTCTGTACGCAGTCTGTATCCCCTCTCCGCCGTTTGTTGCGCCCGACGGATTAAGGCTTCTTATGGCTCTTTTGATCTTTTTCTTTTCATCGCCCGTTGCACCTTTAAGCACCGTATCAACACCGTCGGCATATGTCACTATGCTTACCCTGTCTTTTTCGGAAAGCTCATCCGCCAACATGCAGAACGCGTCCTGAAGAAGCGGCAGTTTATCGTAATCCGCCATGGAGCCTGACACATCGATCAGGAATACAAGATTTGAAGGCGGCGTTGAGCCAAAATCAATATCTTCAGTCTTAAGCCCTATTCCGAGAAGCAGCGCATCCTCATTCCACGGACATCTTACGATCTCGGTATTCACACCGAAAGGCTCGCTTTTCTTTGGTCCTGTGTAGTCATAGTCAAAGTAGTTGAGCATCTCCTCGATACGGACAGACCCTTCGGGAAAATCACCCAGTCCGTATCCTTCATTTATCAGACGCCTGAGATTTGAATAAGATGCCGTATCAACATCCGCTGCGAATGTGGAAAGGGGGTGATTTTTCACCGAAAGATAGCCCATCTCCTTAAGTTCGGAATACTCTTCCGTATTATCGTTTGTGTCGTACTGTTCTGACGGTGCGTTATAATCATAAAGACCGTCAAGATAACTTCCGTCGCTTAAATTCTGCTTTTTTGACGAAGTGAAGAAAATCGTTTCACACTCTTCCGCCTCCTCGGTACAGGCTTCAGGCTCCTCGGTACATGCTGACAGCTCATCGGTATAGGCTTCCGGCTCATCGGCAGCTTCATTTTGGGCGGGGCCTGGATCAGCCGGCAAATCACCTATGACCGTTGCAGACTCAGACTTTATGATACCCGGCTGAAAACTTATGCCGCATCCCGTTACTGTCGTGCTTATGACGGCTACTGTAAGTATCGTTCCGATAATACTCCTGATTTTTCTTATCTTCATAACAAGATCCTCCTCTTTGTATCCGTGTGTTATCAGTTACGTTTTGTAAGCGCTTCTGATATAGATACGAAGGGAGGATCACGTTTTTATGGAACTTTTTTTATTTTTCTGAAATTTTTTTATTCTTCTTCGGTTTTACTTTACAAAACCGTCAAATGTGTAGCGATCACCGCTATCGAAGATCAGTATCATGGTATGTTCTTTTGCTGTATCCGCAATATCTTCGGAAAATGCCGTTGTATCTTTTTCATTGATATCAACACTGATAACGCTGTCCTTCTTCAGTCCCGAATCCATCGGATCCTTGATCATGACACCAACAGTATGATCGCTTCTAAGCTTGGATGTGTCTTCAATGCTGCATATAATGGTCAGCTTCGTTATGTCATGTTCTTCTTTGGCGGTTTTTGCCGCATCAAAGCTTGCTTCTGCAGCAGTGCTTTCTTCTGCCGCTGCACTTTCCTCAGCTGCTGCACTTTCCCCAGCTGCTGCGCTTTCCCCTGCCACAGCGATCTCTTCTGTCTCAGCACTTTCTTCCGCTTCCATGATCTCTCCTGCGGTAAGGCTGTCTTCATCTGCGGCATCCATCGTTGCGACGGCATTCTTATCCGCATGCTGCGCACTGTCAGCCATCTCGAAACTGTTCACGGTATCATCTGCTGCTTCCTCGCGAGGTTCCTCTGCCGCAGCTTCGGCTTCGGCCATCATCGGTGCTGCGGATTCGGCCGCCGTCCGGGCTTTCGAACTGTTTATTAGTCTTACGGCACCGAAGGTAAGCAAAAGGCACGCACACGCTGCTATTATCCAGGCATATCTGGCTGTAAATACGGTTACTTTCCGGGAACCTGCCGGTCTGATTTCTGTTTTTTGAAGCGTATCTTCCCCGCTTTTCTCATCTATCGCCGCTTCTATCCTGCTCCAGAGATCCGGTACGGATGCATCGGCGTATTTTTTATATTCTTCTTCGAAATTCCTAGTCATATCCGAACCTCCTCAGCTGTTTTATTGCCTCCCTGTAATTCCATGTTACGGTTCCCATCGGCATTTCAAGAACGGCGGCTATTTCCTTGAATGTCATATCCGACAGCGCTTTCATTGTTATTATCTGCCGGTATACCGGTTTTAATTTATCAAGAGTCTCCTCTACCGACAGATTTGATACAACTTCTTCCTCCGGTGTCGGTAAAGTGCTTGCGGCTCTGTCTGTCTGTGTTGGCGGATCGTCCCCATCAGGCGGTCCGCTGTCCGGCTCCTCTCGTTTATACTTCCTGATATGATCGATCGCCATATTTCGGGCAATGGTCGCCATGTAGCCTTTGTGGCCGGTCCCCGGCCGGTAGCCGTCGGGTCTGTCCCAAAGTTTTATAAAGAAATCAGACGTAATGTCCTCAGCATTCTCTTTTGTTTTGACAATATCCAGGACCACATGGTAAATAAAGGATACATATTCCTCATATATCTCCTTAAGTCCGGATTTGTCTTTATTTTTCATACGGGCGAGACACCCGCTAAACTGTTCGTCTGTCATAGTCTTATTGTTGCCGCTTACTAATGGTACGTATCAGCATGTATGATTTTATGGTATATCTTTTTTCATATTCAAAAAAGTGTCAAAAGACAATATACTTTTGACACTTTAAAATCACATCCTGAGCATAACTTCGGAGAATACCGCTTCACCGTCCGACATGTAAATACGGTGAACACGTTTGCTCACGGCACATACTATCTCGTAAGGGATAGTTCCCGCAATTTCGGCCATTTTCTCTATCGGATTGTCCGGACCGAATATCTCGATCTCATCTCCGACTCCGACATCGGCTTTTCCTGTAAGATCGATCATGCACATATCCATGCATATCCTGCCAAGAACAGGTGCCGCCCCACAGGACGTCATAACACTGTACCTGTTTGAAAGAGTACGTAAAAATCCGTCGGCATATCCGTACGGTATGACCCCTACTCTTGTCCTGTCCGTTGTTGTATAAAGTCCGCCGTAGCTGATCTTTGTACCTGCCGGGTATATTTTGATGGTACTGATCGTGGACTTCATGGTCATAACGGGTTTTAGTCCGAGCTTCTTTGCATATTCCCCATACCCGTACAAAAGAAGTCCGGGGCGCACCATGTCAAGGTGCGTTTCCGCAAGCTCAGTTGTAGCTCCGGTATTTGCGCAGTGGCGAAGAGCAAACTTCAGGCCTCTTTTCTTCTCGACTGCCGAGATCACATCCATAAAAAGTCTGAACTGATGTCTTGTATACTCTGCACTTTCGTCATCATGTTCATCCGCGACCGCAAAGTGAGTAAAAATACCTTCACATTCGAGACCCGGAAGGGAAAGGGCGTCACATATCCCGTCAACACCGTGTTCAAAATAGTCACCTTCACATATATATCCGAGTCTGGACATACCGGTATCAACTTTGACATGGATCTTCAGTATCCCGCCGTAGCGCACGGCTTCCTCACTGTATTCTTTTGCTTTGGCCTCACACGTTACCGCCTGTGTGATATTAAAGCATATGAGACGATCCACCTGTTCTTTAGGAGTATGACCCAGTATGAGTATCGGCATCGTGATACCGTTACACCGAAGTTCCATAGCCTCATCTATCGAGGAGACTGCCAGATAATCGGCTCCGAGCTCCTGAAGGGTCTTCGATACCATAACAGCACCGTGTCCGTATGCATCCGCTTTAACCACACCGAGAAACTTTACGTTATCCCCTATGTGCTCCCTGATCTTCTTGTAATTAAATTCAAGGGCGGAAAGATCAATTTCCGCCCATGTACGCTTTAAAGTTGATTTCATTTTTTGATATTTCAGAACTTTCCTGCCGTAGCAGCTTCTTCGATCGAAACAGCCGTGGATACAGTCATGCCGACCATAGGATTGTTACCTGCACCGATAAGTCCCATCATCTCAACATGAGCGGGAACCGATGAAGATCCGGCAAACTGTGCATCCGAGTGCATACGTCCGAGTGTATCCGTCATACCGTAGGAAGCAGGACCTGCTGCCATGTTATCGGGATGAAGAGTACGACCTGTACCGCCGCCCGATGCAACCGAGAAATACTTCTTGCCCTTTTCTACGCGCTCTTTCTTGTATGTTCCTGCAACGGGATGCTGGAAACGTGTAGGGTTCGTTGAGTTACCTGTGATGGATACATCAACGTTCTCTTTCCACATGATGGCAACACCTTCGCAAACATCATTTGATCCGTAGCAGTTAACCTTTGCACGCGGTGAAGAAGGATCCTTGCTGTAGCATTTTCTGGATATTTCCTTTACCGTGTTCGTATACGGATCATACTCTGTCTCAACAAATGTAAATCCGTTGATCCTTGAGATGATCTGAGCAGCGTCCTTGCCGAGTCCGTTCAGGATGACACGAAGAGGAGTCTTGCGGACCTTGTTAGCCTTTTCAGCTATACCGATAGCACCTTCCGCTGCAGCAAATGACTCATGACCTGCAAGGAAAGCAAAGCACTCCGTCTCCTCCTCGAGGAGCATTTTGCCGAGATTTCCGTGGCCGAGGCCGACTTTACGTGTATCGGCAACCGATCCGGGTATGCAGAAAGCCTGAAGGCCTTCACCGATAGCAGCTGCTGCATCCGCTGCCTTGCGGCAGTTCTTCTTGATGGCGATAGCCGCACCTACCGTATACGCCCATTTTGCATTCTCGAAACAGATGGGCTGAATGCCTTCGATCAGATGATATACATCGATACCTGCCTTATCACAGATATCCTTACATTCTTCTATTGATGAGATACCGTACTCTTTGAGCTTAGCAAGGATCTGCGGCTCTCTTCTCTCATATGATTCAAATAATGCCATTTTTATTCCCTCCTTACTTCACTTCTTTGTCGGTTCTCGGATCTATGAGCTTGACTGCATCGGCAACACGGCCGTACTGTCCGCTGGCCTTCTCAAGAGCATCCTTTGGATCGTCACCGTTCTTGATGAAATCCATCATTCTGCCGAAGTTAACGTATTTATATCCGATTATCTCATTATCTTCGTCAAGAGCGATCGCCGTGATGTATCCTTCTGTAAGTTCAAGATAACGGGGACCCTTCTTCAGAGTTCCGTATGTTGTACCGGTCATTGTACGAAGTCCCTTACCGAGGTCTTCAAGTCCTGCACCGATCGCAAGACCGTCTTCTGAGAATGCCGACTGTGAACGGCCGTAAACGATCTGCAGGAACAGTTCGCGCATAGCCGTATTGATGGCATCGCATACAAGGTCAGTGTTAAGAGCTTCCATTACAGTAAGTCCGGGAAGTATCTCGGCAGCCATTGCTGCGGAATGAGTCATTCCCGAGCATCCGAGCGTCTCGACGAGCGCTTCCTGTATTACACCGTCTTTGACATTTAATGAGAGCTTGCAGGCTCCCTGCTGAGGTGCACACCAGCCCACACCGTGTGTATAGCCGGAGATATCCTTTACTCCTCTTGCCTTTACCCATTTTGCTTCTTCGGGTATCGGAGCACAGCCATGATGAACGCCCTGCGCTACCGGACACATTTCTTCAACTTCTTTTGAATAGATCATGCGAAATAACTCCTTTCAGTTTGAATTGAAAACACCTTTTCTATTTTCTCACAATCAGGTGAAAAAATCCATATCATTTTTTACTGCTCTTTGATGTGCTTTTGTAGTACTGCGAAGACTCCTGAAACATTTTTTTAAGTACCGGCTGATTACGGAGATCCCTGACGTAATTCGTGCGTCTTGCAACATAGTCATTGAGCTTTGTCATATAATCATCTGCCGGCAGTTCCCCGTTCGCAACCATCGTCAGTCCCTTTTCCCAGCTTGCGGTAAGCTTCGGATCAAGCAAAGCCCTGATCGATACGTTCACAACGTCATACACCATTTCTCCGAGCTGTGCCGGTGTTATGACCTGTGTCTTTTTGTTCATCTTCAGATAGTTGATCTTTCCGAGTTTTTCGAGTATTCCGGCGCGTGTTGCGCTCGTCCCGATCCCGCTTCCCTTGATCTGGGCACGAAGTTCCTCATCCTCGATCAGCTGTCCCGCATTTTCCATGGCAAGCATCATCGTCCCCGTGGTATACCGTTTCGGCGGACTCGTCTCACCTTCCTTCATCCCGACAGAGCTCACGGTAACTTCCGATCCTTTTTTCAGTTTCTTCAGTTTTTCGAGAAAGTCGGCATCAACCGCTATCTCACTGTCTTCCGCGCTACCGTCGGCATCTTCTGTATCGGCATCTTCTTTGGATGTGCTTTTGTCTTTCCAGTATGACGGTTTTGATATACCGAGATAACCTTCCGAATCCATCACTTTAAATCCCGCAAAGAAGCTCTCATCACCTATATCTGCAGTCAGCCTGACATTTGTGTATACCGCAGGCGGATAGAATATACAAAGGAAACGTCTGACGATAAGCTCGTATATCTTCGCACTGCGATCAGATAACGAAGACAGTGCATCAAATCCCTGTCCGGTCGGAATGATCGCATAGTGATCTTCTATCAGTTTGTCATTAACATACCTGGTTTTGGCAATATCCTTATATGATCCCGAATCCAGAACGGATTTTGCTATATCCGCTACCGGCCGGTATGAACACAATCCCTTAATGTTTTTACCGATCTCCTTTGCAACGGCGGTTGAGAGTACCCTCGCATTGGTCCTCGGATATGTTGTCAGCTTTTTTTCATACAGCTCCTGTGCAACGTTTAACGTATCCGCAGGGCTTATCTTGAAAAACTTTGAGCAGTCGGCTGACAGTTCCGTAAGGTTATACAGATACGGCGGATTTTTCTTTTCCTTTTTCCTTCCGATATCAGTAAGAGTTCCTTTTCCCTGAGCCTTTTGAGTCAGTTCTTCCGTAAAATCACGTGCTTTTGCCTCATCCAGAAAGCCGGTGTCTTTATAAAGCTCCGGCGACATATAATATTTACTTCCTTCTACCGCTTTCCAGTCAGCCTTAAATTCCGTATCTCCGACAAGGCAGTTTGCAAATATCCTGTAAAACGGCGTCTTTACAAATGACCGTATCTCTCTTTCCCGGCGGACTACCATCCCGAGAACGCAGGTCATAACGCGTCCGACCGCAACGACCGAGTATTTCTGCCCCAGAAACTGCGCTATGGCCTCCCCGTATTTTAAAGTAAGCGCTCTTGAGAAGTTGATGCCCATGAGATAGTCTTCTTTGGCCCTGAGATAGGCACTGTCAGCGATCGAATCATATTCCGAGATATCTTTCGCATCTCTTATACCATTCCTGATGGCTTCCTCAGTCTGGGAATCGATCCATACACGCTTTTCGATCTTACCCTTAACATTTGCCTGTCTTGCAACGAGTCTGTATATGTACTCTCCCTCACGTCCGCTGTCGGTACACACATAGATCGTCTCGACATCATCGCGGGTGAGAAGACTTTTCACTGTCCTGAACTGTTTTTCGGCTGATTTTATGACCTCATATTTGTATTCGGACGGCAAAAAAGGAAGTGTCGCAAAGCTCCACTTCTTATATTTACTGTCATAGACATCGGGATAGCTCATTGTCACAAGATGTCCCACGCACCAGGTAACGATACAATTCTCCGATTCCAGATACCCGTCATATGACCGTGTCTTTAATTTGAGTGCCTGAGCAAACTGCTTGGCAACACTGGGTTTTTCGGCTATGAATACAGATTTTGACATAACAGGCTATATCATCTTATCAAGAAATGCACGAAGACGTTCATTTTGGGGATGATCAAAGAAATTGTCGGGATCGTTCTCCTCGAGTATCTGCTTGTCGGCCATAAAGAGTATGCGGTTGGCCACTTCCCTTGCAAATGCCATCTCATGAGTAACTACTATCATCGTCATCTTATCCTGAGCAAGTTCACGCATGACTTCAAGAACCTCTCCTACCATCTCGGGATCGAGTGCGCTGGTAGGCTCATCAAACAGCATCACGTCAGGTTCCATGCACAGGGATCTGGCGATCGCGATCCTCTGCTTCTGTCCGCCGGACAGCTGATTGGGATAAGATGCCGCACGATCTTCAAGTTTAACGCGCTTAAGGAGCTTTATCGCACGCTCTTCCGCTTCCTCTTTTGAAAGCCCCTGAAGCTTCATCGGTCCGATCGTGAGATTGGACATGACCGAAAGATGAGGGAACAGATTAAACTGCTGAAATACCATTCCCATCTTCTGACGAAGTGCATCTATATCGACCTTGGCATCAAGCGTGTTGACTCCTTCAAATAATATCTCACCGCTCGTCGCCTCTTCAAGGTGATTAAGGCATCTGAGAAAAGTACTTTTCCCGGCGCCGGACGGTCCCACGATAAACGCCACGTCACCCTGGTAAAAATTGACACTTATGTCATGCAGAACCTCCATATCATGGCGGCTGTTATGAAATTCCTTGCAAAGATGCCTGACCTCAATAAGAGGTCTGTTGGTGTCAGTGGTCACTGTTCTGAAGATTCCTTTCAAGTTTCTTGACAAGGCTGTCAAATATCAGCACAAAGAAAAGATATATGGCCGCTGCCATGATAAGCGGCATAAAAGCCGAATATGTCTGGCTTCTTATTATGTCGGCGCCCCTGGTAAGATCGTTCATCGCGATATAGCCGGAAACCGATGTCTCCTTGAGCAGCACGATCATCTCGTTGCCGAGAGCCGGTAAAACATTCTTTATAGCCTGGGGAAGAATGAAATACATCATTGTCTGTGTGTATGAAAATCCCAGACTGGCACCTGCCTCAAACTGCCCCTCATCTATCGACATTATCCCGGCACGGATTATCTCCGCAACGTATGCGGCCGAATTAAGTCCAAAAGCGATAAACGCCACGATTATCTTTGGAACGTTGACAGATGCGAATATGACAAAATACACGATCAGAAGCTGCAGCACCATAGGTGTTCCGCGAATGACCGTGATATAAAAATGCGCAAACAGATTGGCTGCTTTCCATCTGCCCGTCTTATCGTAAGTCGTACGTATATAGGCGAGTAAGAATCCAAGCAAAATACCCACCACGACCGCAACGATCGTGATGAGTAATGTGTTTCCAAGTCCGGATAACAAATACATGTATCTGTCATCTTTTATGAAATTGAGATAGAAATTCTCTTTTAATCCCATTATTCTGCTTTGATATATTTATTGATTATCTCATCCACCTTACCGGAATCCTTGAGCTTCTTTAATGATGCATTGATCTGATCAAGAAGTTCCTTATTTTCCTTGCCGACACCTATCGCATACTCTTCAACGGTAAACTCCTCGTCGATGATCGACAGATCTTCATTAACATCTGCAAACACTTTGGCGGGTTCCCTGTCTACTATGACCGCATCGATCTTTCCCTGCTCAAGAGCGTTTATCGCTTCAAAATATTTTGAGTAACGCTCTATGGTCGCATTGGCGATATCTGCGGCATAGATATCACCGGTCGTCCCGATCTGAACACCTATTATCTTTCCTTCAAGATCATCGGGAGATGCAACTTCGGAACCGGTCTTGACTACTATTACCTGTGCAGCTTCCGTATACGGATCGGAGAAATCTATATTCTGCTTTCTGTCCTCTGTGATCGTAAGTCCTGCCATTGCGATATCGGCCTTGCCGGTCTGCACTGCGGCGATGACCGAGTCAAATGCCATATCTTCGATGACAAGCTCCCTGCCTATATCATCAGCGATAAGCTGTGCGATCTCAGCATCAATTCCGATGATCTTATTTCCTTCAACCATTTCATAAGGCGGAAATGCGGCATTTGTTGCCATTACAAGTTTTTTCGAACCTGATCCGGAACATGCACAAAGGCTTACAAGTGCTATACCGGCTAGAAAAACAGATATGATTTTTTTCATAATATACCTCCGTAAGATTACTGAACAATTCAATAAGTGATTATAAAGTGATAAAAGCCGACTGTCAATCAGCGTCCACATGTGTACCGTCAATGAGTCTGACGCCGGGTGTCACCGAACCGAACATTGATAGCTTCTGATCAAATCCGCTTGCGGAAAACAGCCAGACATTGTCACATATCAGCTTTTCTTTTCTGACTGAATTTTTCACTTTCTCATAAGTTGAAAAACTCATATGAGGGCCGGCATACCTGCATGCACAGGCTATAACGCTTCCACCGGCAGCAACTATTATAAAATCAATGACCCTGGCTTTATCGTGATACTCCTCTATTGCAGCCACCTTAAAATTCAGTCGTCTGGCGCTGTCAAGCCACCTTATATGCTCCATACAGAAGAAGGGATAAAAATCTTCTATGTATCCCGGAAGATCATGTTCTATAAACTTTCTGTAGAACCGTTCCGGTCCGAGGATAAAAAGAGATGACAGCGAGGGATATACAAACCTGTAATAAAATCGTACCATCGGGTCTTTAACCCTGTAAAACGCCGTGCCCGCTTTTTCAACGATTCCGCATTTGATAAGAGTTCTTAAATAAACCGAAAGCTTTGCCCTCTCCACACCTGTCGATACGTAAAGGTCATTGAGCTTTCCCCTGCCGGCCGCAAGATGAACGAGGATAGAATTGTACAGCTGCGGCTCTCTTATATCCTTCGGGAGAAATCTCACGGCACCGGGAGGCGCATTATAATAATCGTTCAAAAGACTTATGACAACATCATGTACCGTCGAACTGTCGTTAAGGCCGTTATAGTACCGGCTCTTACCGCCAATTACGGAATATATACCCATAAGCTCTTTCTGGTCCATGTCGGAAAAGAGTGAGAACATCTCAGTGGGTGTATGGTCGTTTAATTTAATAACGCCTGCTATCTCATATGATTTTCGCCCTGTAAGGCGGATCATATCATTCTCTATCCAGTCGATATCATCACTTGAAAGCAGATACATTACGGTTCCCGACGCAGCCCGTTCGGAAATAAGATTTGAAAGAAAGTTTATGAATGTGGGATTTTCACGGACAATAAACTGAAATCCGTCAAAAACGATCAGCTTCTTTTTTTCCGAATGATCGTTAACATACGTATCAAGCAGTTTTTCATAACTTACATCGGGAAATATCGGGAATTTGGTCTGCTCGTGAAGTTCGGAAGCGAACAGTTCTTTCTGGACACTCTCGCACACATCCTGGGCGCGATAATAAAAGCAATCCTTATCCTTTATAAAATCGGATAAGATCTCCAAAAGTCCGTTTTCTTCGGACCCGTATAGAACTGCCGTATCATTTGTGACTCTGTCAAATATATCCTGAAGCTGCTGCAGGTATTGTTTTTTGTACATATCGATATTATGGGATCTGTCTGATCAAAAGCTTTTCGAACTCTACTTTGCTGACGGGTCTGCCGAAAAGATATCCCTGAACGATATCTATATCCCGCTCCCGCAGATAGTTGAACTGTTCCTTGGTCTCAACGCCTTCGGCAACCGTTTCAAAGCCGAGCTTTTGAGACATCTTGATAACGCTCTCGTAGATAATGCTTGAATTGTCGTCCCGAACTGCCGTCTGAATAAATGATTTATCTATCTTGATCGTATCTATGGGCAGCTGTTTAAGATATGACAGCGAGGAATAACCCGTCCCGAAGTCATCAAGGCTTACCCGCATGCCAAGGCCCCGAAGGGTCTTGATCTTATCTATAACATCTTCAAAATTGTTTATAAACACTGATTCGGTTATCTCAAGCTCAATGTTTTCCGCATTGATACCATACATTCCTACGGTATGTGACAGGCTGTCGACAAAGTTCTCCTTTTCAAGCTGAACCGCAGAAATATTGATCGACAGTATCATAGGGATATGGTATTTATTGCGCCAGTCGGTAAACGTCCGCAGTGATTCTTTTAATACATAATTACCTATCGGTAAAATAGCTCCGTTCTTTTCCGCGATCGGTATGAATTCACCGGGAGATGTGATAAAGCCGCTCCCCTCCGGATCAGGCCAGCGGATAAGAGCCTCTGCCCCGCGCAGTTTTCCATCAGCGGCATAATACTGGGGCTGGTAATACAGCTGGAAGTCTTCGGTCTCGATAGCTTCTTTGAGCTGTTTTTCGATCGTGACATTCTTGATGAATTTATTCAGTATCTCCAGCTCAAAATACTGGATTCCGTTCTTTCCGCGCTCTTTTGCCTTGTACAGAACGATCTCCGCGTTCTTGATGACTTCAAGAGCTGTCCTGCCCGCATCGGGATACTCTGCTACGCCGCATGATACCGTGAACATCATCTCTGTCTTGTTTGTAAGTGTGAACGGATGACGAAGTCTTTCAAGTATCTTCCGGTAAATATTATCGCAGCTTCTCTGACCGCACGGATTATATACGGCAATAACAAACACATCGCTGCCGAACCGTCCCACATTGACCTCTTCCGAATTGAAGTCCTTAAGATACTGTCCGAACTCCTGAACAAGCTCGTCACCGAACAGAAGCCCGATGGAATCGTTGATCTTTTTGAAATCATCGATATCCACGAACATTATCTCCACGCTGACTTTTTCGCTGTCAGCAAGTTCACACATATCACGGAACTTTCTTACAAAATAATTCCTGTTGTAAACACCTGTAAGGGAATCGTAAAATGCAAGATACTCAAGTTCCTCTGAATTCATCTTGATCTTCGTGATGTCCTTGATGGATATGATCTTCTCGACGGGATTGTTATCCTCATCGTAAGTCACGTTCGCAAAACATGAAAGCCAGAAACGCTTGTTGCGGGATCTGACCTCAATGCTGTCCTTCTCAAGATGCTCTCTCTCGAGTTCAAGCATATGTATCCTGAACTTATCCTGATCCTCATCAAGAAGAAGATTTAACATATAAGATTCATCATACGGATGATTGGCTATCTTCTCGCCTACCATCTCATCCCATGGACCTACAAGATCGACTTTTGTGGGATTTGATTTGTAGTCAAAATACATAAAAAGCGTACCGGAGCATTCAGCAATGTGCCGGTACATTTTTTCACTGGCGAGCAGTCTCTCATTCAGTGCTGTTAAAAGATCTATCTGATACTTTAAATCTTCCAATGTCCTGTCTCTTTTACGTTTAATCCAAATATCCCCGGGCCTTCAGAAGCTCGGCGCAAAGTATCGCTCCGCCTGCGGCTCCGCGAAGAGTATTGTGGGAAAGGCCGATAAACTTGTAATCATAGACCGTATCGCTGCGAAGCCGTCCTATCGATATGCCCATGCCTCTCTCATAATCAACATCAAGTTTTACCTGCGGTCTGTCATCCTCGCTCATATACCTGATAAACTGCTTCGGTGCTGAAGGAAGTGACAGCTCCTGCGGAACTCCTTTATAATTAACGAGTTTTTCTATGAGTTCCTCTTTGGTAGGATCTTTGCGGAACTTGACAAAAACGGATGCGGTATGTCCGTTAAGCACCGGAACCCTGATGCACTGGCATGTTATGATGGGGCTCTGTGCTTTTATGATACGCCCGTTTTCAATATGTCCGAAAATCTTAAGCGGCTCCTGTTCCGATTTTTCCTCTTCACCGCCTATATAAGGGATAACGTTCTCAACCATCTCAGGCCAGTCACGGAAAGTCTTGCCGGCCCCGGATATAGCCTGATATGTTGACGCAACAACCTCCACGGGCTCATACTCTTTCCATGCCGCAAGTGCAGGTGTATAGCTTTGTATGGAACAGTTGGGCTTAACCGCGATAAATCCGCGTTTTGTATTAAGGCGCTTTCTCTGGTCCTTAATGATCTCTATATGTTCGGGATTGATCTCGGGTATGACCATCGGAACATCATCTGTCCAGCGGTGTGCACTGTTATTCGAGATCACCGGAACCTCTGCCCGCGCATAACGCTCCTCTATAGCTCTGATCTCATCCTTTGTCATATCTACGGCAGAAAACACCAGATCAACGGATGAAGCTATCTTTTCAACTTCTCCGACATCCATTACAACCATGTTTTTGACGGACTCAGGCATAGGTGTATCCATTTTCCATCTTCCGCCTACGGCTTCTTCATAGGTCTTGCCGGCGCTTCTGGGGCTTGCCGCAATAACTGCCACTTCAAACCAGGGATGATCTTCGAGAAGAGAGATGAATCTCTGGCCTACCATTCCGGTTCCGCCGAGAACTCCGGCTTTTAATTTTGCACTCATCACAATTCCTCCTCAGATACTTTGAGATACTCCTGCGCAGCTTTTACGAACTCATCCATGGACTGCGCGGAAGGCGCTCCCATTGTCTGTCTTTTGTCAACACATGTATTCAGACTGATGTGCTCGTATATATCCTCATCAAAATATTCACTTACGGAACGGAGTTCCTCCAAAGTACATTCTTCAATCGATTTCGAATTTGCATCACAGTATATCACAATCTGTCCGATAATTCCATGCGCATCTCTGAACGGTACCCCTTTACCGACCAGATAATCAGCCGCATCGGTCGCATTTGTAAAGCCTTTTGCGGCAGATCTTTCCATGATCTCTTTATTAAATGTAAGGGTATCGATCATCCCGGTAAATACATCAAGACAGTCTGCAACGGTATCCATGGCATCAAATGCCGCCTCCTTGTCCTCCTGCATATCCTTGTTGTATGCAAGCGGAAGAGACTTCATCGTGGTCAGAAGGCTCACAAGATCTCCGTAAACCCTGCCCGTTTTTCCTCTCGTCAGTTCGGCAACATCAGGATTTTTCTTCTGCGGCATTATACTCGATCCGGTCGCAAATGAATCGTCGATATTTACAAAACCATACTCATTGCTGTTCCATATTATGATCTCTTCGCAAAATCTTGACAGATGCATCATGATGATGGAAAGCGCCGCAAGATATTCTATAAGATAATCCCTGTCGGAAACGGAATCCATTGAATTGGCTGTCGGTGCGGCAAAACCAAGCTTTGAAGCCACGAATTTCCTGTCAAGGGGATACGTTGTTCCCGCTAGAGCTCCTGCACCGAGTGGACAGTAATTCATTCTTTCGTACACATCTCGCAGTCTGTCTTTGTCCCGTCTGAACATCTCAAAATAGGCCGCAAAATGATGCGCCAAAGTGACCGGCTGAGCTTTTTGAAGATGCGTAAAGCCCGGCATTACCGTTTCCTTATTAGCCTCTATGACAGTTAAAATGCTCTCGAGGAGATCATGTATTTTCCCCCTTACAAGCAGGACATTTCGCCTTGTATACAATCGCATGTCAAGCGCTACCTGATCGTTACGGCTCCTGCCTGTATGCATTTTCTTGCCGGCATCGCCTATCCTCTCTATCAGGACCGCCTCGACAAAACTGTGAACATCCTCATACTGCCCGGATATCTCAAGTTTTCCCGACTCCACATCCGAACGGATCGAGCCAAGGCCTCCTGTTATAAGCTCCATCTCCTCTTCCGTGATGATGCCGCACTTTGCCAGCATCTGAACGTGTGCCAAAGAGCCTTCCACATCATCATAAAAGAGTCTTTTGTCAAATCCGAGCGAAGCATTAAAATCAAATACTTTCGCGTCCGTCTCCTTTGTGAACCTTCCGCCCCATAATTGAGCCATGTCATATCTCCCGTTATGAACATTAAGATTATTAAAATAGGGGCAGCTACTGCCCCTTATTTCATCACAGGAACATCTATTGTTCCCTTTATTAAAGCTCCCGGCCGGATTCGAACCGGCGACCTACGCATTACGAATGCGTCGCTCTACCAGCTGAGCCACGGAAGCATATGTTGGTAGGGGGGACCGCGAAGCGGTGGGACCCTGCCTACACGTGGAGCGCCATTCCGCGAAGCGGAATTTTATATGCGCGACACACCTTTTAAATTGACGAGCGTCCGATTGCATGGCGCGACACTCCTATTTGACGAGCGTCCTAACGTATTATATTTTATCATCCCGGCATTGTCAAACAATTCATCGGATGCATCCGTATCATACATCCCAGTCGTCGTCTGCACCCGTGTCATAATCAAAATCCCAGTCATCTTCATTCTTTGCTTTGGGCTTCTGATCATAATCCATAGCCTTGTGAGCCTTCTTTTTCGGTACCGGAAGCGGATTAGGCAACGGCTGTGAAGGAGCGGGTTCTTCTGACACAGGTACTGATGTGTTTACCGGATGTTTTACTGCCGCATCTGCGGGGATGCTCACAGTCTGAGCACTGCTGCTGCCGACTGTCTTTATGCGTCTGACCGCTCTGCCGCCTGCAGCCGTACCTGAGGATGCCGCAACAGTCTGAAGCTGGCCGGTGCTCTTTTCTTTCCGGGTTTTCTCTTTCTTAACCTTTTCCTTCTTTATCTTCTCTTTTTTAAATCTGCCCGATTTAACATTTTCCGGCTCGATAGTCTCTTCTTCCGCAATGGGCGTACTGATCTTTTCTGCATCAGCTATAGCTCTCTTCAGCAGTTCTTCCTCGTGTTCATCAAGCAAGGATCCTGAATCCGAAACACTGTCTTTTGCCGGAGCGGCAGTTTCCTTCGAAGGCTTGATGTCGAGTCTCTTGGTATTTCTCTTTATCTTTTCCACAACGGGAGCCGGATCGCCGGTCGTCAGGCCTTCGCTTGCCATAAGAGCATCTCTTCCGTCGAATTCGGAATGTGCCTTATCTATATCGGGCTCATCTTCGTCAAACATCTCATCATCGCCGAATTTCTCGGGTCTCTTCCATGCGGGAATATTTGAATTGTTATATGCATCATTTGCGGCTTCGTGCATCTCCGCATTGGGCTGGTACAATTCGTCGCCTCCGCTCGTCTGCCTGATACCGGAGGGAGCGACCGTCGTTACCGAAACAGCCCCCGCATCATCTTCTTTGTCAAGGAAGAAATCCTCATCATAATCATCAAATGACTCTTCAAGCGCCGCTCTTTCCGGACGTTTGTATCCTTTGCCGGACATCTCATGCTCCTGATTCTTGATCTGCATGTACAGATCTTCATCATTTCCGACGAAGATCAGAGCTTTGGCACGCCGTACAAAATCAGCCTCCGTCATCTGTGCGGCATTGATGAGATTTGATCTGGTCGCCGCCGCCATCTCCTTGCGGCCCGTCTTCTCAAGGGCATCAAGTGCATTGATGCTGACTTTAAGCTCCGGATGATGATCAAGATACAGGTAATGTATACCCGTGGAGGAAGCGATTATGAACACAGTGATGAACAGGAACTGCTGATCGTCCCGGTTTTGCTGGAAAAACAGCATGAGAAACGCCCCGATGATGAGAATACTGATCGTGACAACATAATCTTTCTGTTCCTTGACCGCCAGTATCATACAGCTGATGCTCATCATAAGGACAAACATATACATTATCTGATTGAGCACTACTACCCATGAGGCGCTCATCTCGGAATATGCTCCGGCTCCGCTTCCGTCAGTGATGAACACGTAATTACCAGTTATGTTTCTGTCGGTTGATGACAATTCCACATTGAACGAATGATAGACATCTCCAAATTCCGATACCTGTCCCGAATTGTAGTCGGTCATCGGATCAAAAGCCGATATCTCGCCTTTCATGACTTTTCCGAAATCGACATTCATATGAATAGACTTGACAAAGCACAGCAGGAAAAACAGAACGAGACCGGCGGCAAATGCAAGAAGTATATGCAGGGCCTTATCGTTGCGGCCGAAGAAAGCAGCCACAACAAGAAGGATCACCGGAATGATCATAAAAGGCTCGACAAACAGAAGCAGTCCTATCAGAAGTGCGCCGACGATCGTAAATATGATCCCCGCGAGATTCCGGTCGCCCTCATCACCGTAATCATCCATCTCCTTGACACGTTTATTATATGAATACAAAGAGATAAGAGCCAGGACAGCCCCGAGAAAAATAGCGGCAACCATGGGTTCCGAGGTGAACGAGTATACCGCAAAAGTCTGTGACGGCACAAAAGCACACAATATCGCCGCGAACAGACCGCACATCTGATTGGTAAACGTTGTGACGATCTTATATGTCAGAAAGCCGCACAGAACTATAAAGAACGCATTGGTCCATAAAAAAGGCTTAACACCGGGTCCGGTGAACCTGAATATGATCGAAAGGATAAACGAATACAGATACTGTCCCGGATTGGCACATGCACTCTCAACGAGATCAAGGCTTTGCGAATACATCCCCTCGGCCATGGCAACGGCTCCCCTGTATACAGGGAATTCCTGCGGAGACAGCAGCGTTGAATAGCGCATTCTCGTAACCAAAAACAGACCCGCGATCACGATCAGTCCGATCAAGATCACCAGTCTACGGTAAGAACTTCGCTGCCCGCCTCCCGAGATGGCTATCAGCTTTGTGAACAGATTACATAAGAGAAACAGTATCAACAGGATGAAGCCGAAGATCACGGCGTAAAAATAACCCTGATTCTGACTGATTATCTGTTCGAACACGGTCACGTAGAAAACATACACCGTGGCGATAAGAGCTATAGCGGCAGCAGCCATTAAAATGGGATCAGCTTTTTGTTTTTCCATTCATCCCTTTTCCGGGAAACTGCGTTTGCAATCCCCTCAGTGCCTACTCCAGATTTGTATATACCGCCTGTACGTCGTCATCCTCATCGAGAAGATCGAGTGTGCGGTTAAGATTCTTTAATGCATCCTCATCCGTGAGGCTGACATAGTTCTGCGGGATCATCGTAACCTCTGCGGATACCATTGAGATTCCCGCATCTTCAAGGGCTTTGCGCACTTTTTCGCAATCATCGGGAGGTGTGAGTATCTCGAAGCTGTCATCCTCTTCGCTGAAATCATCCGCCCCTGCATCGAGTGCCATCATCATAAGCTCGTCCGGATCGGTATCGCACTCCTCTTTGTCTATGATGATCTGTCCCTTTTTATCGAACATGAAAGATACGCAGCCCTGTGCACCGATACTGCCGTTGCCTTTTGTAAAGGCACTTCTGACATTGGCAGCGGTCCTGTTGGCATTGTCGGTCAGCGTTTCAACTATGATCGCTATACCGTTCGGGCCGTAACCCTCGTAGGTATAATTCTTGTAATTGACACTGTTGGTGTCTCCCGCCGCCTTTTTGATACCGTTATTGATCGTATCATTGGGCATATTGTTGGCCTTGGCTTTGGCTATCACTGCCGCAAGCTTGAAATTGTTGTTCGGATCCGGGCCGCCCTCTTTGACGGCTACGGCTATCTCACGCCCGATTATAGTGAATATCTTGCCTTTTGCGGCATCATTTTTTTCCTTTTTGTGTTTTATGTTTGCAAATTTCGAATGTCCTGACATGTGCTGGATACTCCTTTACTTCATCTTGTTTATGTGTTGCCAAATTGTTATTTTAACATTCATACCATATTGAAGTCAAAAACTAATCTGTCGTTTGATCCTCTTTGTTCTCTTCTTTCTTTTCCTTGAGCTGTTCGGGGCTTTTCAATTCGGGAGCCTTATGTATGGTCGGTACATATTTCATGTCAAAAAGTTCCATGACTACCGGGCCGAAAATATCGTGCATATACGAATACAGTTCTGCATTGTACAGTTCCATATCCTGCTTCTTTACAAGATTTTTCTTCAGCTCGACCCTTATACCCTTGACCCACTCTGCGATCTCCTCGATCTGCGTCGTATTGCTCTGTAGTCTTTCATAGCACAGATCCATGGTCGCAAGCATGAGTTTTTTGTTGACCCCGTCTATCTCACGCGGCAGATCTTTAAGTTCTTCCTCGTTATTATCAAGCTTCTCATTGACGTCATTGATCAGTCTTTTGTTGTCATTGAGCTTCCTGTCAACCGCCTCGTCCGATTCCCTTGAGTCCACTCCGTCTATATTGCTCACGATATCAGACATCAGGTCACTCTTGATCTTCTTGAGATCCTTGTTCTCGTTCACAAGCTTACCTTGACGCTTAATAAGCTCCGCAAGCTCGTTTTCATATTGCTTGATCTCGTCAGTCGGATTCATCTTTCCGAAGATCCTGTGCCATTTGTTGTCAAGGATCAGTATCGGGATCTTGGCCGACAGCATTGCATTTGTAAATTTGTCTCTGTCTTTCATAATCTGTTTTAAAAAGGAGCTGTTTTATCTCCTGCTGATATTATACGACAGTGTCATCAGGCTCTCCGACAGATGTACATTTTCCACTATCACATCATCCGGTACAGCCAGATCAACATGTGCAAAGTTCCATATTGCCTTGATGTTGCAGTCAACAAGTGTCTTCGCAACCTCAACCGCGCTTGTTTTCGGAATGGTCAGAACGGCTATGTCAATGTCGTTCATTCTGATAAAATCCTCAAGTTTCTCCATCGGAGAAACCGTAACATCCCTTATCTTCTTTCCGATAAGCAGAGGATCTTTATCAAATATCCCGAGTATGTGAAATCCTCTTCTTTCGAAATTTACATAGTTTGAAAGTGCCTGACCGAGATGTCCTGCACCTATCACGACAAGTTTATGATCTTTATCAAGGCCGAGTATTTTTCCTATTTCGTCATAGAGATTCCTGACGTTATAGCCGTATCCCTGCTGGCCGAAGCCTCCGAAATGGTTAAGATCCTGACGGATCTGCGATGCGGTTACGTGCATCATCTCCGACAGTTTTCTCGAACTTATGCGCATCACGCCCTCATCTTTTAATTCACCGAGATATCTGTAATATCTCGGCAGTCTCTTGATAACGGCAGGCGAAATATTGATGGACATCATATCAGGTTTTCCAGGCATTTACGTACCGCTTTTATAAAATCAAGAGATGAGAGCGTTACCGTTTCCGTAAGTAAAGTGATCATGGCAAGATCCCTTGTCATCTTTCCTTCCTCGATCGTAAGCGTCGTCGCAAGTTCAAGCTTGTTCGCAAACTTCACAAGTTCGGGTATGTCATCAAGTTCTCCGCGCTTACGAAGTGCGCCTGTCCATGCGAATATGGTCGCGACGGAATTGGTACTTGTCTCTTCACCTTTAAGATGTTTGTAATAATGCCTCTGTACCGTACCGTGTGCCGCCTCATATTCGTACACTCCCGAAGGTGATACGAGAACCGATGTCATCATCGCAAGAGATCCGAACGCCGAACTGATCATATCCGACATGACGTCTCCGTCATAATTTTTACACGCCCAGATCATACCGCCCTTGGACTTCATGATGCGGGCAACGATATCATCGATAAGGGAATAGAAGTATTCTATACCGGCATCTGCGAACTTATCCCTGTACTCACTTTCAAATATATCATTGAATATATCTTTGAACCGGTGATCATACTGTTTACTGATAGTATCTTTTGCTCCGAACCAGAGATCCTTTTTCTGGTCGAGTGCGTAGTTGAAGCAGCTCCTGGCAAAGCTTTCTATGGATGCGTCAACGTTATGAACCGACTGTACTATACCCTCTCCCTTGGCAAAATCATGTATCAACTTTACCTCGCGGCTGCCGTCACTTCTTGTTATGACAAGTTCGGCTTTATCGCCTTTTGAAAGCACTTCCTCAACATTCTGATAGACATCACCGTATGCGTGTCTGGCTATCGTAATGGGCTCTTTCCAGTTCTTAACACAGGGCGTGATCCCTTTTACAATGATGGGTGTACGAAATACGGTACCGTTAAGTATTGCACGTATCGTCCCGTTGGGGCTCTTGTACATCTTCTTCAGATCATATTCCTTCACGCGTGCGGCGTTCGGCGTGATGGTCGCACATTTTACCGCAACACCGTATTTGAGTGTCGCATTGGCGGAATCAACAGTTATCTGATCATCCGTCTCGTTTCGCTTTTTTAGACCGAGATCGTAATACTCGCACTTAAGATCGATAAACGGGAGCAGCAGTTCGTCTTTGATCATCTGCCAGAGCACTCTGGTCATCTCATCTCCGTCCATCTCTACAAGCGGCGTTTTCATCTGAATCTTTTCCATGTTATGTCAACCTCTCTTCTTTGACTTTTTTGCCGGCCTGTACAAAAAGAGTATACCGGCGGCACACAGAAGTATAAATATTATTATCCATTTAGCGGAAATATCTCCGTATACCTTTTTGTTCAGTGTCTGCCATGTACCGCTCATGGCAAAATCAGACGCTGCGGCGGATGTGTCGTCAAACGTCTCTATCGGATTTCCGTTCTCATCAACGGCAGTCACACTCTTTCGCCCTCTTGAATAGATCACATATGGGCTGCAGTGTCCGGTGACAAAGCTTATGTTTCGGCCTTCCGGGGTATCACTTACCTCGCTTGCAAGCGGGGTGAAGCTTCCGTTGTCGTCAAGACAGGCAACGCCGATACCTTCATCATTTTCCATCCCCGAAGGAAGCGGCATGGTCACTTCCATTTTGGAGTTGCCGAGCTTATGTATCGGAACGGTTCCCGTTCTGTCATACATGTCCACGGACAGTGGCACAAAATCACCCTGCGGATAAGAACCGGTGCTGTGATACATCGCCTTTTCAAGCTTATCCTTTTGTGAATCATCCTCGGAAATGTTCAGCTGATATTTACCGTCGTCCCCGGGAATATCGGCATAAGCACTTCCGCGTGTGGGAAATCTCTTGCCGTTAACGGATACGGTAATATTTGACTTATTGCCCTCTTCATCTTCGCCCGGCAGCGGCGTCTCTTCAGCCGGAGTATCGGCAGACTCCTCTGTATTATCCTGCCCCGCATCAAATGATCCAGTCTGCGCGGCTTCGGTATCCTCACTTTCCGCAGATCCGAGTACATCGGCGCTCACGCTGTCAAGGAGTGACACGAGCTCATCTGACTGTTCACCGTTTACTATAACATTTGTCGGCTTGTTGTCATAGTACTTTGACCAGTTTCTGTAGCTGTCAAAAGCATCACTTTTAACATGACCGACCGTATACTGCTGTCCGGCAACATTTACGTTCTGATTGATGATGACATTACCGTTGATATCGGGTTCAGTCAGCGAGCGCTCGAGTATGAGCGATTTGTCTTCATTGGAATCTATGGTATATACCTGACCCGCAAACCCGTAATACTGCGGATCGAACATCGTGCCGCTGTTAAGATCGCATTTGTTGCTGACTATGGCGTTGGAAACTCCTTCGAAAGCATTGGTGCGAAGATCCTTCGCGGACAGTCTGGTGGCACTTTTGTCATATGATACGGAAGGCGCCGTATCACCGTTAAATATCACCGTCGTAAGCTTACCGCCGTTATCAAATGCGGAAAGACCGATATTCTCAACAGAATCGGGAATGCTCACGGCTCTAAGATCGCTGTTCTTAAACGCCCTGTCCTCTATATCCCTTACGCCTTCATTTAATATAAGTTCCCGCAGGTTAGGACATTCATTGAAAGCTTCCTCGCCGATATCCGTAACTGTTCCCGGGATGATAACGCCCTCGAGATTGCTGTTTCCTGCAAACGCAGCCGGTCCGATATGCTTTATGCCTTCGGGAACAATGACCTTCTTCTCGTCTCCTTTATATGCAAGAAGTACACCGTCTCCGGCTACAAGATAATCCGTATCCCCGCCCTGTTTCCAGTTCTCAAGGAACGGAGTTCCGTCGAATGTTCCGAGGGCAACATGCTCAACACTTTGAGGAATGCCTACGTCCGTTAAGTTAGGGCACATATAAAATGCCGCATAATCTATGTTTTTTGTCCCTTCCGGAAGTGTAATGCCCGAAAGGCCGCTTCTGGCAAATGCGAACTCCCCGATATCTGTAATACCTGCCGGAAGACTGACGGAGCCTACATTCTCATTGCCATAGAACGCACGGTCTCCTATTTTTGTAACTCCTGCAGGAGCCTTTACTTCGGGTGCACTTCCGTTATATGAAGCATATACGTCATCAATAACATCACTGTCCGGTTTTCTTGTAAGATTCCCTGCGGTATTTCCGAACTCGTCCTCATATTCGGCATCACCGAGATTAAACCCTCTGACCGGAATGTCGCTTGACATGCGAAGCACGGCAGAGCCGTTCAGAACGACACCTCCGCCGAGATCATTCTCGGTCATATTGTCTTCAAAATCCCTGCTCGCTATCTGTGTGTTCCATGGAGGCGATCCGCTGTCACTCGCCTTGTAGTATCCGTTGTTATATATACCGCCGGGCTCGGTTCCGCCTTCAGGCGCGACAGTACCTTCACCGGCTGCATTCATATCGGACAGGGCATTCACACCGGAATTTACCGTACCATCAGGACTGACCACCGACACATTGCCGGGTGTCTGAAGAGTAGATCCGCCCGGATCTATCTTGGCATTTCCGTAAGGCTTAGCGCCTGCTGTGCCGTCTGTTCCGGCCGCAGAAGATGCTCCGTTATCCGGAGTGTCCCCTTCATCCAGCGGAGTGACATTTGTCGGATCAAACGCAGGAGTGTTGCCGGCAGCAGCGCCATCACTTGCAGCAGAGGTATCGCCCGCAGTGGAAGCACTGCCCGGAGCGGATGTATCACCAGCGGCTGAAGCAGCATCTCCCGTGGCTAAGCCGTCTCCTGCTGCTGTATTACCTGCCGCAGAGCCGTCTGCTGTCGTTACTGTATCACCCGAAGGTACTGCATTTCCCGTACTGCCTACGATCGTAACTTCTTCCGGTGCAGGAGTATTGTACTGCATTGCTTCGCTGTAATCAGGTTCGCTCACATATGCTCCGCCGCTCGTACCGCTTCCGTAATTTTCAACATCATCGGAATTGACCGACTTGACGACGTTTCCGTTTGCATCAAGAAACCGCAGTATCGCACCTCTTGTATTTGCAAAGGCTCTGTTATCGATATATCCGACAGTATCGGGAATATTTATGTAAGACAGACTGTCACAGGCTTCAAATGCATATGCGAAAATGGACTGGACCGATCTCGGAAGTGTCACATGCTGAAGACCCTTACAGTTGGCAAAAGCATATTCCGGAATTGCTTTGATCCCGTATGTTACGGACAGTTTTGAAAGGTTGTTGGCGCCCCAGAAAGCATATTCTTCTATCTCGCGGACCGAAACGGGCATCTCATATGTTGTGGACGGCCTTCCGGCAAGATACTGTACAAGTTTACTGCCATCGGAGGTGTATATCACTCCGTCATAGCTCGTATAGTTTTCGTTAAGAGGACTGACCGGAACATCGGATAATGACGGACATCCTGCGAATGTGCCCGAGCCTATTGTCCTGACTTTTGCAGGAACACTTATGGAATAAAGGTTCGTACAACCCGAAAAAGCGCTGGAACCAAGAGTTCTAACGCTTTCGGACATTTGAACGGTCTGAAGATTACTGCAGTTTGAAAATGCGCCAAAATCAACCGTCGTGACATTATCGGGAATGATAAGCTTTGTCATCTTATCATTTCCCTCAAAAGCCTCTTTGCCAACCCTGTTGACCCACGCCGGAATAGCCACCTCATAATCGCTGCCTAAATATTTGGCAACTGTGGCCCCGTCATATTCATATTCTCCGTGAGTCGATGTTGCTTCTGCCTCTTTTGCCGGAATGACGGCAAGTATAAGCGCAGTGGCGCAAAGAAGTATAGCTATGACCCTTCTGATTATCTTCCCCATAAGATCAGGCTGCTTTCCTCAAATACTCTTCCGGATCCTTCTTCAGGAACAGGAATACCGCTATGGCCGCCAGGCCGAAGCACAAAAACCACTTCGGATGGATGCCGTCAGCAGTCTTGGGCGTGGCATCCGCTATTCCGGCTTCGGTAAGATTGTTTGTATCAACATATACCATATACGGCGAGAAATGTGTGCATGTATATGTCATGCACGGTACTCCGTCTATGACAGTGAATCTCGGCTGCATCTTGTCCAGATAACCGCCTTCGGTGCTTGCTATCTTGGCATTTCCTCCGTATATCGCAAGATCATCGGGTATCGGCATCGTGATCGAAACACTGACTCCCTCCGGAACGGGGCTGATCTTATTGCTTCCCGTCGAATCATAGAGCGAAATATCAAACGGCAGATACCTTATGGCACTGATGTCTTCCCCGTATTCGGAGTGGAGGGCCGCAAGACCCGCCTCATCGGCTTCCTGGGTCTGTGTGATCTTAACAATGTAGTTATCACTCGATCCGTTTACGGTTGCACTGATCTTACCCGGATCGCTTATACCACCTGCGGTAGAGATAACCGTGGTGTTTCCTCCGCCGTGGCTGCTTCCGTTTCCGGATCCGCCTGATCCACCGGTGCTGCCGTCATCAACATATACCGTTGATCCGACTCCCGGACCGAGTGCCGCACCGCCACCGATACCTGCAGCCGCATGCGGTCCGTCTGCACTGTGAATATATACCGGATATGCAAATGATGAGCTTGAGCTCTTTCCGCTTGATGATTTGCCCGAACTGCTTGATTTTCCGGATGAACTCGAGCTTCCGGTTGAGCCCGAGCTTCCGGTTGAACCCGTGCTGCTCGTAGTACCTGTGGAACTTGTGGTACTTGTTGTCGACGTTGAACTGGAAGAACTCGAAGATCCTTCATAATGGATTATAGTCGGTTTTGTCGGCTGTTCATTGAACGATTTTCCGACAGGATTGTTTTCTATATACTGGAAAGGTCTCCCGTTATAAGTAGGCGGATAAGACGGCATCATATCGGATGTGAACGTGACTCCTTTAGGGATCTCAACCTCATCAAGCTGTTTGCCGTCATCAAACAGGAAATAAATCGTTACGTTTTCCTTTTTGGTTGCAAAGAATGTCGCATCCTCAACAAGCGCGGTACTATTCCAGTCTACAACTCCGCCGGAATCATAAGCTCCTATCCAGTCGTATGTACCTGCAGGATACGGCGGCAATACAGCCGGGGGATTACTTACTCCGTATGATCCCGACTTGATGTCTTTGACCTGCTGGAAATACGAAGGATCATTAGGATCCTTATATGTGATCGTGATCGTATCATCATTGATCGTCGACTCGATGTTTGCATGTTTTCCGGCATAGTCAAGCAGATATTCCGCGTCTTTGTTAACATGGAAGATTACGTAGGGAATGTCATCACCTGTCTTGTTTGCCGGCTCAAACGGCTGCTTGTTAAGGTTTACGTTACTGTACGGATATGTGACCTGCATATTGTTATTACTTATATATGCAAATGCCTTGTCACCTACCGATACGAATTTGTTCGGCATTACAACGTTCGCAAGCTTATCACAGTCCTCAAAGCATCCGTATGATATATAGCAGCCGTCACTCGGGAATGTTACCGACGTGATCATGTCACAGTCTTTGGCTGCATAAGGAGAATACTTGGTGACATCCTGAAGGTCTTCGGGTGTAATTGTGTTGGATGAGAAGAATTTTTCGCCGTTAGGCTGGCTCTTTATGACCGCATCTCCTTTACTCGGCGATATCTGGACAACTATCACATCACTTCCGTCATCCCCCTTGAAGATACCGTTGGTTGCATAATATCTCTTATTGTCACTGCTACCGGCTGGGTTTTCGGCATTGAACACAACGCTGCTCAAATGTGATCTGTTTTCCTCATCAAGATTATTTCCCGAGCCGTTACGGCTGTACAAAAACGGAAGATACTTCTGGTAAAAAGGAACATACGCCTCCGTATCCGGCATGAAAAATGGAAGATAACCGATGTTCTTTACATCATTGTTAAATACGACATTGTCAAGATTTTTTGCACCCTCAAACGTTCTGTCAGGGAAATCATCAACACTGCCGTCGGCAAATGTCACCGACAGAAGGTCGGGATTGTAACGGAACATGTCATAATACTCACCGCCGACTTTCTTGTAAAGGTAGTAATTCGGATCGCTTTCGTCATCAATGAACTTGTAATAGTAATCTCCTGCCGTATAGTCGGTCCTCTTTGTATGAAGCGTATCAATATAATCGATACCGTAAGGAACGAGTACGTTTTCCGCGCGGTCAATGCAGTCAAGCTCCATCTGTGTCGGGTTTGATTTTGATTCAAGACTCTTGATGGTAACGGCTCCTGTTCCGGACTCATTGTCTATGTCATCAATATCAGCATATGAAGTCTTATTCGGATACTTGAGAAGGCACACACCGCCGTTTCCGGTTTCAAAATCACTGCCTGTGATCTTAAACTCCTTGGTCTTGGTATATTCCTTTGGAGAATCGGCAGTAGTATCGGAGTATGGGTTGCTGTAGTCAACATACGTCCTGACAAAAGGCTGCTCCTGGTACTGGGCGGTAAGATTCCAGGGATTGCCCGAATAATACATGGTGTAAATGGTGTTATTCGATATCTTGGAATTCGGATCGATGGCAAACTCCCACGGCGCATAATCTTTCAGCATCGGTCCCTTAAAGGTTATCTCATCGGTTCTGCCTTCCGTGTAAAATGCATTGCTTGCTATCGAGCCCGGGAAAAACCTGGCGTATCTGTTCTTGTCACCCGTCTCCAGATTGTCATCATAAAAATCGATGTTGTTGAGTACAGGGGTCTTGCCGAAACTGTTATCTGCGAGGGTAGAGCCGCCCTCTCCGGCATACGCAAATGTTGCCCTTTCAAGAACGGCATTGTCATAAAACGAATTGGGTCCGAAAGCGACACCGTCAACATTGGCCCAGAGTCTTTTGATCTTGGTATTCTTAAATGCACTGTCTCCAACAGAATTAAGATTGGAATCAAGCTGCAGATACTGGATCGTTTGATTTGTCTCAAAAACACCCTTTTCTCCGGTCCCCAAGGTGTCTTTTCCAATCTTTAATATAGGTATATCTCCGCCGCTCCTCTGACCTATAAAATCACCTATCTCAAGGTCTTTCTGCGGGGTGATCGTCTTTCTGTCAAAATAAGCCGACAGCGAAAAGTCAGATTCATTTACATCAAAGATGAATTCCGTGGCGCTTGCCGCACTCTTGTCGGTGAAGAAATCATCCGAATGCACATAGGCTTTTTCGTTTGCGACCTCGTGCATCGTACCGTCGGATGCATAATACCTGTACACATAATCATTATCGGAAACAGGCGTTAAAGGATCATCAGGTTTCATTGCAGATGTAAACGAAGCGGAACTGTTACCTGCAGGATCCAAGTTATTCCCGGTGTTGGTAGGTGCCGGTCCTTCAACCGTTATCTGATACTTGTCAAACTCACCGTCAGAGAATGTTCCGGCTCCGTCCTTGAATACGATATGGTTAAACGCTTCGCATGACCCGAATGTTCCGGGCTGCAAAACAGTGCCGTCAGCCATACCTGTCGGCATAACGGCACTTGTCAGTTTCGTATCTTCACAAAACAGACCGTCCACAGTCCCGAGATTGCTTATGGTAAGAGCAGTCCCGTCATAATAATCGAGATCTATCTCCATAAGCGATTTGCACTGGGCAAAAGCACAGTTTCCTACCGTACATCCGGATACTCTTGAAAAATCCAGTTTACTCATTTTGGTGCCGAGGAATGCCCCGTCACCTATATTCTTGACTGTATACGGTATCGAAAATCCCGAGCCCGAATCAGAAAGCATGGAAAGGCTTGTATTTGCAAATGCCTTCGATCCGATATCGACAAGCGACATTTTGTTTGAATACGAGGCTGATGTCAGATCCTGGCAGCCCTCAAAAGCGGATGCGCCTACCGCTTGAAGACCATCACCGAGCGTTATCGACGTCACTCCCGAACTCTTGAACGCACTGTTGCCGATATTCAGGATGTTTGTCGGCAGATCGACGATCCTTACATTCTGGGTACCTTCAAACACTTTGTTCCGAATGTTTGAGATGCCCGCATATTCATCACAGACGTATATTATCTGGCTCGGTTCATCTTTGTATTCGACTGCTCCCGGATCCGGCTGGTCGGGATACCATTGAAGGAGTACACCGGTAAGTCCGTTGTATGCGGCCCCCGACTCTTCCATTTCATGTTCTTCTTCTATGACGGTTAAAGGTTCGGATCCATCCCCCGATCCTGAAGTATCGGTCGCAGGCTCTTCGGAAGGCGCAGCCGTATCCGGCCCGCCCGATCCCGGCGAAGACTCAGGCTCCGGTGTCTCTTCGCTTCCGGCTCCGCTTTCAGATGCACCACCTGAATCTTCCGAACCTTCTTCGGGAGTTTCGTCCGGCGATGCACTGCCGCCGAGAGGTGTCATCTCCATGCTCGGACTTGCAGACATCGGCGCACCCATTCCGAAACCTGTCGTAGTCGGTGTAGGTGTCGGAGTAGGATCGGTATAATGAGCTATAATATCCTCATCTTTGTTTATCACCAGGGTTGTCGGATCAGGTGAAAAATACAGAAAAGTTCTCCCTCCTTCTATCGGTGACGGTGCCGCAGGATACCCCGTGACATTTTTTCCATGACGTACATCCGTCGAGTAGAACGGTGTGGCTTCACCATCGATGTAGAAATTTACCCTGTGGGTTATAACTTCCACTTTGTCATATATGCATATCCTCTTTCCGTACAGCGTATAGGAATTGTTTGCTTTCGTTTTCAGCGTGAACTTTTTAAGTTGCGGAACATAAAGGCGTCCGTCATATGTCCACCATTTTGATTTATCCACGGCTGTCCAGTCGGTTGCTGAAGTAGTATCGGTGATATAACCGGTAACAAGATTCAGCTTGCCTCCGGGCGGGATATATACATCTTCTTCACCGTTCGTCTCGAAATAGCCTTCTATATCGCTCTTGGAGCTGTCGAGTGCATATATCGGTCTCACGTAATCGGTTGTCTTATATCCGTTTGAATCGACGATAAAGAAGCCTTTACCTCCTATATCCGTCTTTTTGTAATTACCGTATTCATCTTTTTCGGGCGGGATGATGGGAAATCCTCCGAAGTGGTCACCGGATGTGGGAACGCTTAGATCCTTCTGCACATTAGTATCACTGACGGTAAAGTCTGTGACCTTTTTCATCGAGCCCCTGTATACACCCTCAGAATCAGCGCTGACACTTCCGACGGGGATCGCTGCCACAACAACACTCGTAGCTGCCATAAGGCCTGCCAGCGTCCTTCTGACACTTTTTTTGAGCCGAAGCTTTCCTCCTCTTCTCTTTTTCCCGGAAGAAGCTTTTTTAACAGTCGTATCGGCCGGATTCTGCCGGCTCTGCTTTGCGGCTTTTTCCGTCTGCGACTGCTTTGCCCTGCGTTTTGCCTCAACTTCGGCGAGCTGCTCCTCGATAGATTTGTACCCTATCCTTTTCTCATCCATGTTCATATCCCTTTTTGATGACCCGTTATCCCTCACAGTATCCCTCATAAAAATCTTAAAACATGACTAACATACATAACCCTGCCCTTATCCGTAAGGACTGTCGGAGAATATGTATGTTCGCTTCCATGCTGTTATGTAACTGTAATATCCGGTCGCAAATTAGACCCTGCCATTTTATTTATCGTCCGATCCGACCCATTCTATTAGAAAAAAATCACTTTGCACAAATTTACACAGTATATTTTACAATAAACCTAACAAAAATCAAGCAAAATGTACATATTTTGTGGTCAAATAACAGGTACGCCACAAAATATGACCGTCCGTGTATCCTTAAGTATATGATATAATCCACTAATAAACATAAAAATATTCACTGTTAAAGAGGGATAAGACATACTATGAACGATAAAAAAGCATGGTGGAAGGAAGCTGTTGTTTATCAGATATATCCGAGAAGCTTCGCGGACAGTAACGGGGACGGGATAGGCGATCTGAACGGTATAACGCAGCACCTCCCATATCTGGCGGATCTGGGGATCGATGTTATATGGCTCTCTCCCGTCTATATGAGTCCGAATGACGACAACGGATATGATGTATCGGATTACAGGGATATAATGCCGGAATTCGGTACCATGAAAGATTTTGACAACATGCTTGCAACCGCGCATGAACTTGGTATAAAGATCGTCATGGATCTTGTCGTAAATCACACCTCGGATGAACATGAGTGGTTTTTGCGAAGCCGCAGTTCAAAGGATGATCCGTACAGGGATTATTATATATGGAAAGACGGTAAAGGCTCTTATCCTCCGACAAACTGGCAGTCGGTGTTCTCGGGCTCCGCATGGGAATATGACGATCTTACCGGTCAGTATTATCTTCACTGCTTTACAAAAAAACAGCCGGATCTGAACTGGGCCAACAAAAAAGTCCGCGAATCCGTTTATGAAATGATGACATGGTGGTGCGAAAAAGGAATAGACGGTTTCCGTCTTGATGCCATCAATATGATCAGCAAAGACCCGTCCTTCCCCGAGGGGCCGGTTACCGACGGACTGTACGGCGAATTAATGCCATATGTCGCGCAGGGACCTCACGTTCATGAATATCTTCGGGAGATGAACCGAAAAGTCCTTTCGAAATATGACATCATGACTGTCGGCGAGGCTGACGGCCTCAGTATTGAAGAGGCAGTAAAATATGCCGGCAACGACGGCAGTGAACTCGGTATGATGTTTCACTTCGAGCATGTTTCCAAAGGCGCCACAACCACCCCGGTATTCGGAAAATGGGATCACGATCATCCGGATCTTACAAAACTTCGAAACATACTGAACAAATGGCAGACCGGACTGGAGGGCAGGGCCTGGGGAAGTCTCTACTGGGACAACCATGACCAGCCGCGCGCAGTCTCCCGCTTCGGAAATGACAGCAGGCAATACAGGGTCCTTTCAGCCAAAATGCTCGCCACACTCCTTCACATGATGAAGGGAACACCCTACATTTATCAGGGTGAGGAGCTCGGAATGACCAACATGACCTTTTCGTCAATATCGGACTGCCGAGATGTTGAGCAGATCAATGCATACAGACAATATGTCACAAAGCACGGGATGATATCTTCGGAAGAACTGCTTAAGTGCTTTTCGGCAATGGGCCGGGATAACGCCCGAACTCCCATGCAGTGGGATAACAGCATGAACGGCGGATTTTCAACCGCCGCTCCATGGATCGGTGTCAATCCCAATTACACGGAAATAAATGCCGCGTCTCAGATAAACGATCCGGACTCGGTATACAGCTATTACAAAAAGCTCATAAGACTCCGGCACGAAAATGAGATCATAGTATACGGTAAGTTCAGACCGCTCCTTGAAGACAGCGACTGTATATATGCCTATGAACGGATACTTGATGATGATGTGCTTACCGTTGCATGTAACTGGACAGAAAATAACGTAAAGTGCAGCCTGTTCGACTGCACTTCCGGTCGGGAACTCATATCCAATTATGATGACCATACGCCGGGTATATTAAAGCCATACGAGGCAAGGGTCTATTTAACGCGTTTGGCAACAACGACAAACCGCTCCGCGTCCTTTTCATAATCGCATGTGGAAAGCGTTATGATGTCCTCTCCGTACGATGCTTCAACTCCGGTATCATACAGAGATTTTTCGGACATGTCATTCATTGCCGAATTCCATTCGGCCTCCGAATTGGCATTTATGAACTGATAGTACTTGAATGTGACCTCGACCTCATCATAGACATTATCACCGAAGACATACATGACCTGATACTTGCCCTTTTCATAAAGTGTATCGAAGAAAACGAACGGATGATCCTTTGCGAACTGTTCGTTCTTGTAGTTTTTAAGATCCCCGAACATCTTGCCGCTCTTCATATTATGCCCGTATATTATGATGTTCTGACTGCGGGGCCAGATGCTGCATTCACTGTCGATGAAAATGGATCCGTTGTTATCCTTCTCCTGATCGAAATTGTGATCGAGATAATAATCGTTGCTCTTACTTTGCATCACCGGATAGTCTATATGTGTGTCATCGATCCTTATCCAGCCGACAAGACTCTTATTGTTATTATATAAAGTGATATAGTCATCAAGTATCTCGGGAGCATCCTCCTGCTCCGTCAGATGTATCTCCACCTGATTTTTGTTCTGTCTGAAATCCGTTCCCTTAAGGTCTGACAGGCGCTCATAATTACTCTGGGTATCATCCGCTTCCTTGACATAGAAGATGAAATAAGAAAGGCACCCGACACCGGCTGCCAGAAATATCCAGGTTATTACCCTTCTTATCTTTTCCGACCTCGGAAGATCCGAAAACTTTATCTTTATCTTTTTCTTTTTCCTTCGGGCCATCAGGCTGTACCTCCGGGTATCGTCTCCTCGATGTCAGGCTTTACGAAAAACAGGCGGTACTGCAAAATGCCGTCCTTCTGGCCTCTTTCGCATTTATCGCACAGCATCACAAGAAGTTCGTTCATAACTTTGCAGAACTCGTTAAAGATATCCTCATCAACATTTCCGAGCCGCATATCGATAAGAAAATCAACCCTTATTACAGAAGGTCCCTCTTTGATCTCAAGCTTTGCCCGGTATCTTTCCATATTGGTCGTAAAACCGAAACTTATGAAATGACACACAAAACCTATCAGTTCACCGAACTCATTTTTCGGAACAGATTCGGCTCCGGTGAGCATGAAATGTTTCTGCTGTGAAGTATTGTTAACGTTATCCTCTATAAACTTAAAGTATTCTTCTGGTTCAAAAGGGCTGACAATGAAACGCTCCACGTATTCGTTGAGTTCATCCGAAAAGAATGAGCTTATCCTGTGCGCATACTCTTTCGGAAGATCTATGCACATGCTGTCTATGCATGTGGCATAGAGCTTGATGATATGCGAATAACAGTCAACACGTGAGTTTAATACCGATGACATCTCATTCATCGAAGCCTTGTACAGTCTCTCTTTTTCGCGGTAAGCTTTCGCCCGGCGTCTTAAGTTATCCTCCGCGTTGTAGAATTCGATCTGTCTGTCGAACATATCCTTTAATGTTTCGACGGAAAAGCTTTCACGCGGTATGATCCCCGACATCTCGAATTCATTGAAAAGACCGACTGCGGTTTCGGTATTGGCCTCTTCATATATAAAGATAAACCTTACATCGGGATTGTCATCCGCAACGATCTGGGCGATCTCCTCCCCATCCATTATGCTCATGGACAGAGTCATCGCACATACTGCGATATCGCCGTCCTTTGATATCTCAACGGCCTCCTCACTCGTTGAAGCATACACATACTCACAGCCGGGTTTATCGGAAAACCCGGCTCTTATCCTGTCAAGCAGGAACTTGTCTTCACTTATGAACAGACCTTTTGGCATACTTATCCTACTTCATGACTATGTTCACGATCTTTCCGGGAACATAGATCTCTTTGATGATATTGCCGGTCAGCTTGTCGGCTACAGCCTCTTTGCCTTTGGCGATAGCGCTTTCTTTACTCTCATCCTTGTCGATCATGACCGTTGCGCGGAGCTTTCCGTTGATCTGTACAGCTATCTCAACAGTCTTATCGACTGTCTTTTCCACGTCATATTCGGGCCATGAGGCAGTTGCAACAAGTCCGTCCCCTCCAAGCTGCTCCCACAGTTCCTCACATATATGAGGTGCAAAAGGCGATAAAAGCTTTATAAAGACAAACATCTCATCTTTTGTGACGGATCCGTTTGCATATACTTCATTGATAAAGGTCATCATGGCTGCAACAGCCGTATTGAACTTCATCTGTTCGATGTCTTCCGTGACCTTCCTGATCATCTTGTGAAGACTTCCTTCAAGAGAAGTATCACCCGGCTTCTTATCAACGATATCGACAAGGGCCGCAAATCTGTCGATGAACCTCTTACAGCCTTTGACGCCGTTCTCGCTCCACGGAGTCGCAGCACCGTAATCGCCCATGAACAGCACATAAAGTCTGAGTGTATCAGCTCCGTACTCCTTGACGATATCCATCGGATCAACGACATTGCCTTTACTCTTACTCATCTTGTCTCCGTCGGGTCCGAGTATAAGCCCCTGATACGACCTCTTTGCATAAGGCTCGGGAGTATTGACAACACCGATATCATATAAGAATCTGTGCCAGAATCTCGAATATATAAGATGTCTTGTCACATGTTCCATCCCGCCGTTATACCAGTCGACAGGCATCCAGTATTTGAGCTTGTCGGGATCGGCAAATGCCTTGTCATTATTCGGGTCGCAGAAACGAAGGAAATACCATGAGGATCCGGCCCACTGCGGCATCGTATCCGTTTCCCTCTTTGCATCGCCGCCGCACTTCGGGCACTTGCAGTTCACAAAATGATCTATCTTGGCAAGCGGTGAATTACCGTCCTCACCGGGCTCGAAATTCTCAACATCGGGAAGTGTGAGCGGAAGCTCTTCGTAAGGCACCCCAACAACTCCACACTTGGGACAGTGAATAAGAGGAATGGGCTCTCCCCAGTAGCGCTGTCTGTTAAAGGCCCAGTCTTTCATTTTGTACTGGACACCCTTTTTGCCGATGCCTTTCTCTTCAAGATACTCAAGCATCTTTGCGATGGAATCCTTTTTGTTCGTAAAGCCGTTAAGAAATCCCGAATTTATCATGTTGCCGTCACCCGTATAGGCCTCGACACTGATGTCGCCGCCCTCGATAACGGGAATGATGTCAACGCCGAACTTCTTTGCAAACTCCCAGTCACGCTGGTCATGTGCGGGAACAGCCATTATCGCACCGGTTCCGTATCCCATCATTACATAATCCGCGATAAACACGGGGATCTCCCTGCCGTCAACGGGATTGACGGCGCTAATGCCTGAAAGCTTAACGCCGGTCTTGTCCTTTACAAGCTGAGTGCGCTCAAATTCCGTCTTCTTGGCGCACTCCTCTCTGTATCTTGTAACCTCATCGAAATTAGACAGCTTATCCTTGTACTTGTCGATGAGAGGATGCTCGGGTGCCATTACCATAAATGTGACCCCAAAGAGTGTATCCGCCCTTGTCGTATATATCTCGAGCTTCTCATCGGTATCTTTGATCGAGAATTTGACAAATGCGCCTTCACTCTTTCCGATCCAGTTCACTTCCTGCTGTTTGACATTATCGGGAAAATCAACCGTTTCAAGACCTTCGAGAAGCTTATCCGCATAGTCGGTTATGCGAAGGTACCATACTGATTTTTCCTTCTGGACAACATCACTGTGGCATATATCGCATTTACCGCCCTGGCTGTCCTCATTGGAGAGAACGACCTTGCAGTGCGGACAGTAGTTTACGAGCGTATTGGCTCTGAACACAAGTCCCTTTTCAAAGAGCTTTAAGAAGATCCACTGTGTCCACTTATAATAATCGGGGTTGCTCGTGGCAATATCCCTGCTCCAGTCAAATGAAAATCCGACCGCCCTCAGTTGGTCCGAAAAATGCTCTATGTTCTTCTGCGTGATCACAGCCGGGTGTGTACCTGTCTTGATAGCATAGTTTTCCGCAGGAAGACCGAAAGAATCAAATCCGATGGGGAAAAGGACATTGTAGCCCTGCATGCGGCGCTTTCTGGCTATGACTTCGATGCTCGAATATGCCTTGATATGGCCCACATGCATACCCGCACCTGACGGATAAGGGAACTCGACCAGCCCGTAGAATTTCGGCTTGCTGCTGCCGTCCTCGGCTTTAAACACTCCGGCATCTTCCCACTTTGCCTGCCATTTCTTTTCGATCTTCTCATGATCATAATACTTTGCCATAATACTGTCTCCTCTTATGAAAATATAATTATAGATCTCTGTTTATACATTGCACGGATACTGCTACAGTTCACGTTCTCCGAGATAATAGAAGCCCTTGCACTGTTTCAGTTTCACCGGTATGATCTGTCCGATGAGCGATCCGTCGCCCGGGAAATGAACGTTCAGATTGTTCGAAAGACGCCCGGTAACAAGGCTTTCATCCTGCCTGTTGATATCCTCGACAAGCACATCCATTACTCTTCCTTCGATAAGTGATGCACGTTTTACGCTCATGTCCTGAACGCTTTTTAATACCCTGTCAAAGTTGGCCTTGACCACATCTTTCGGCACCTGGCAGGGCATCGAAGCCGCAACGGTTCCGGTACGTTTAGAATATATGAATGTAAACGCCCCGTCAAACTGAACTTTTTCGATCACATCGATCGTTTCATCCACATCTTCATCCGTCTCTCCCGGAAATCCTACGATTATATCTGTTGTGATGGCTATGTCACTGATGCGTTCGCGGATCTTTTGTGCAAGATCGATATACTGTTCCTTCGTATATCCCCGGTTCATCGCTTTGAGTATGCCGGTAGATCCCGACTGGAGCGGCAGGTGTATATGACGGCATATCTTGTCTGAGGTTGACATAACTTCTATTAAATCATCCGACAGATCTTTCGGATGGCTCGTCATAAACCTTATCCTGTCGATCCCGCAAACCGCTTCGACCTTTTCAAGAAGCTGCGCAAAAGTTATATCCTCATCAAGACCCCTGCCGTATGAATTGACATTCTGTCCGAGGAGCATTATCTCCTTAACCCCGTCGGCAGCCAGCCTTTCGATCTCATTTATGATATCTTCGCTGCTCCGGCTTCTCTCACGGCCCCTAACATAAGGTACAATACAGTAGCTGCAGAAATTGTTGCAGCCGAACATGATGTTGACGCCTGACTTGAAGCTGTAGTTACGCTTTGCCGGCATGTCCTCAACTATCCTGTCCGTCGAGTCCCATATCTGCGATATTATATGGCCCTTGCCCGTGGTCTTTTCCCTTGTGAGCACCTCGACAAGAAGCTTTGGAAACTCAAACAGATTATGCGTTCCGAATATCAGATCGACAAATGAATAGCTTGTAAGGAGCTTTTCTCTGGCACTTTGTTCCTGCGCCAGACATCCGCATACACCGATGATCATGTCGGGGCGGGTCCTCTTGACCGCTCCGATGCTCCCGAGATGACCGTATAGCTTTTGATTGGCGTTATCTCTTACCGTGCATGTATTAAAGATCACAATATCGGCATCAAGCTCATCATCCGTGTATACGAATCCGCTCTCCTCAAGAACACCCTTGAGCTTTTCGGAATCTCTGGCATTCATCTGGCAGCCGAAAGTCGTGACATGATACGAAAGCTTTCTTCCAAGCTTTTCCGAGCGTTCATCTACCACAGATCTTGCCTGTGAAATTTGGTCTGTCAGTCTGCTGTCCGTCATTTTATGTAAACCATCGTGTCCGTTATAACCATATCAACTGCTCTGTCGCTCTCCTCACTTGCCCATCCGTCAGCCATCTGAATGTCATAGGCGACTCCGATGACACTCTTCGGTGTGTTGAGTCTTATGTATCTGTCATAAAACGCCTTGCCGTACCCTATCCTCTGGCAGCTTTTACTGAACGCGACCATCGGCGTGATACAAACATCGGCACTGCCGCAAACCACCCCTCCGGCCTTTTGCGGATCGGGCTCCGGTATGCCTTTGTAGCCTTTTGTAAGCTGATCATGGTCGGTTATCACATAAAAGGTAAGCTCAGGCTCGCCGTCTGTGATCCTTGAAATAGGATAGGCTACAGTCTTGCCGTCTGCAACGGCCTTTTTAAATATCATATCCGTATCGACTTCATTATTATATGCTTTATAAAGCAGTATCGATGAAGCTTTTGCATATTCGCCGCTGTTCAGAAAGCTCTCACAGATCTTAGCTGATCTTTTAGCGCGATCGCTTTCATCAAGCGCGCGTCTTTTTGCAAGCATTTCTTTTCTGACAAGTGTCTTTGGAGCCGCAGATGATCCGGCAGTGATATCTTCTCCCATCAGATCCTGCCCTCTATACGTGCTCTTATATATTCATCCAGTTTAAAATCATCATCAGCGTTTGCCGTAAACAGCGTTCCGTAATTCCTGCCCTCCATGATCTTGTGTATCACCGAGACATCCTTTCCGTTTGCAATGACCATGTCTGCACCGCCTGCCGTAGCGACCTTGGCGGCGTGGATCTTTGCATTCATGCCGCCGGTACCTATCCCCGATCCGGTGGTCTCCTTGGCCATGCCTGCATAGGATTCATCGAGTTTTTCTATGATATGGATCAGTTTTGCATCCTTTGACACATGAGGATCATCGGTGTACATCCCGTCAATATCGGACAGCAGTATCAGGAGATCCGCACCCGTTAATGCACATACAAGGGACGCGAGAAAATCATTGTCTCCGAACGTATCCTCCACCTCATGCGTTGCAACGGTATCATTTTCGTTAACAACCGGGATCACACCCATCTCAAAAAGCTTGAAAAAAGTATTCTGTGCATTTCTTCTGGTGGATGCTTCCATCATCGTATGCATGGTCATAAGCACCTGCGCGGTAACATGATTGTATTCCGCGAACAGACGCTCATATATCATCATCAGTCTCGCCTGGCCTATGGCCGCACATGCCTGCTTCAAAGGGATATCGGTATCCTTCGGAGACACGTTTACGGTTTTTTTGCCGACGGCGATGGCCCCCGATGAAACGAGGATAACGTCCTTCCCCTGATTTTTCAGCTCGCACAGCTCACGTACAAGCCTTTCCATCTTGGTCAGGTTGAGCTCACCCGTCTTCATATGATGAAGTGACGAGCTTCCGATCTTTACGACGATACGCTGTCTGTTCTTTATGTTTGCACGAAGACGTGCTTCTGTTTCAGTCATTTTATCAGCCACTTTACGCCTCTTCCAAATGATATTTTTCTATTATCCCGGCAGCACATCTGAGTCCGTCAGCGGCACTGCTCACTATACCGCCCGCATAACCGGCCCCTTCACCGCACGGGTACAGTCCTTTGATATTGGCCTCATGATCGTCATCCCGTTCTATGCGCACGGGAGAAGACGTTCTGGATTCGACCGCAAGCAGAAGGCCTTCATTATCAAAACCTTCCATAGTATACCCAAATTTGCGCACTGATTCAATCAGGGCTTCATCAATATCTTCGGAGAATATACCCCGCAGATCGGCATGCTTTATCCTGCCCTTGACCGCCTCATCACCTATCCGGCTTATTCTTTCATTATCTGCTTCAAAAGATCCGGCATATTCTTCGAAAAACTGGGCCGGGATATATGAGTCTCCCCTTTTGTATGCCTCTTTCTCGATACGCCGCTGATAATACATTCCCGCAAGCGGATGGTCCGGTGCAACTTCATCCTGGATAAAATCATCCGGAGATACGGCAGCGACTATGGCAGAGTTGGCATACTTCCTGTCTCTTTTTGACATACTCATGCCGTTAACACATATCCCGCCATCCTCACTCGAGGAATTGACGACATAACCGCCGGGGCACATGCAGAAACTGTATACTCTGCGTCCGTTTGATGCGGTGTTGGTAACTTTGTAATCGGCGGACGGCAGGCCGAGGGATGCCGCATCTTCCATGCCGTACTGCCATCTGTTCACAAGCTTCTGCGGATGCACGATACGAAATCCGGCGGCAAAGCTTTTGCGGCTCATGTCGATCCCCTGATTGTAAAGCATCTCGAAAGTATCTCTGGCGCTGTGTCCGGGGCACAGGATCAGAACAGATGTCTCTATCCGCTCTGTAACTCCTTCGGAAGTACTGACGGTTGCCGCCGCGATCCTTTTTGTTTTTGCATCATCCGTCACGATACCGGTAAACTTTGTGTTAAACAGAATCTGCCCCCCGAGACTGATGATCTCTTCCCTTATATTTGCGACAACAGTCCTTAAGATATCCGTTCCGACATGGGGCTTTGAGTCGACCGTGATATCCTTCGGTGCACCGTGTTCATAAAAAGTCTCAAGTATAAATGTATTTCGTCCGTTTATATCTTTTGTCAGGGTTTGAAGCTTTCCGTCCGAGAACGTCCCCGCACCTCCTTCTCCGAACAGTACGTTGGAATCCGGATCAAGATCGTTGCCCTGCCAGAACTTTTCAACATCTTCGGTTCTTTTGTCGATCCGACTCCCTCTTTCGATCACTACCGGTCTGAAACCTCGGCGTGCAAGCATAAGAGCGGCAAACATCCCGCACGGTCCGAAACCCACAACGACCGGGCGGTGTTTAAGCGGTATATCTCCGCACTCCGGGATCACATATTGTGCGACCGGCTCTGTCGTTATCTTTTCAAGAGCTTTTCTCACCCTTGCTATCCTTGTATTCGCCCGGAGAAACTTAAGTATTTGCTTCTCTTCTTTTTCGTCGATCAGAAGCTTTACCGTATATACAAGATATACTACCGGCTTTTTTCTTGCATCCACAGACCGTCTTACCGGTTCGATGCCGTAATCCGGATAAGAATTGCCCGGATATATCTTATCCAGGCACAGTATCTTGGCAGTCTCTTCTTTCAGTTCCTTATCGCCGCTTCCGGCCAAAAGCTTTATATCCCTTATGCGGATCATATCATGTCTCCACTGTCATGATGCCGTCTCGCAGCTACCATCGCAGAGCTTGCGGCCCACTGAAGATTATATCCTCCGCAGTCACCGTTAACGTCAAGTATCTCGCCGGCAAAAAACAGCCCGGGAACGATCGTGCTTTCGAGATCATCATCTACTTCCAGAAGACTCACTCCTCCGCACGCTGACTGTGATTCGTCAAATCCGCCGTAACCGGTCACTGTTACATCGAACTTTTTGATAAGCTTTCCAAGGATCGATATGTGCGCGGATGTAAGTGTTTTGCACGGTGTTTTTAATCCGACATTGGCTCTTTTACATATGCACATACCGAGAGGCTTGGCTAGTACGCCTATGAACAGTTCATCCGCAAGTCTGTCGGGATTATTGTCGATCCTTGATCTGATATAGCCCTGAATATCTTCTTCATCCACATCCGGCAGAAGATCCAGCGATCCCTTGATCTTTTGTCCGTCGTCAAGAGCTCTTACGGCAAGAAAACTGAGGTTCATGACCGGAATGCCCGAGATCCCGGACCTTGTGATCTGAAGTTCACCGCCCATTGACCCTAAAAGCGTTTCTTTGCCGCAGTCTTTTGAACACTCATAAAGACTGACATTCGCCTGTGTCCGTATACCCGCTATCGATGCGAAAAAATCCTCCTCGCATTTAAGGTGTGTCAGTGCAGGGGCAGGTTTTATCACTGTATGTCCCAAAGCTTTGGCAAGCGAATACCCGCTTCCGTCGGAGCCGGTGTTCCTGTTGCATGCCGAACCCGTACACATAATGACTTTGTCAAACAGAAATCTGCCCTGATCGGTCGTGACCGCAAATCCTCTCTCCAGACCGTTATCGGAAGGAATGAGCTTTTGCACCGACAGAACGTTCGCCTGTGTCAGAACATCAACTCCGAGATCACGGATTGAAAACCTTAATACATCAACAACGGCGGACGCCTGTTCACAATACGGATACAGACCTCCCTTGCGCTCCCGCATAAGTAATCCGAGCCCTCTGAAAAAATCCAGCGTGACATCCGGCGGACACTTTTCGAGCACTGCTTTGATCCTCGACATGTCGCCGCCGTGAAAATGCGAAATATCCATGTCGGTATTTGATATGTTGCATTTGCCGCTCCCTGTAAGAAGCAGTTTCTTACCCATCCGTGGCATATGCTCAAATATCGTAACCTCATCTTTATTTTGTACGGAAACGATCGCGGCGATCATTCCCGCGGCACCGCCGCCTATGATTGCAGTATTTATGATCCGTCCTCCTTTAAATGCCGTCTACAGCAGTCTGAACAGTCTGGCAAGACCTGCTAAAAATCCGCCCATAGGTAAGCTTCTTATCTCGCTTTCCCTTACACCCCGAAGAAGCAGAAGTACAACAAAATATACAATAATACCGACAACCGAAGATACGAGTACGCTTATCAGTTCACTCGTCGTTTTGGCAAGAATAAAGTAGAGCAGCCACACTATGCCACCCATAACGACCGATGATATGAACGGTATGATGAATGTCCTTCTGATCTCCTGGCGGTAACGCATGTACTTTGATATGCTGATCCAGTTAAGTATGCACATGAGCAGTCCGAATGCCATACAGCTGACGACCACTCCGTACAGATTCCAGTCGAGAACACCTATCGTCAGATAGAGAATACCGATATGAAGAACAAGCGCGATAGCGGCATTCCTTACCGGTACCTTCATCCGGTCAATACCCTGCAGCACTCCGTTTGAAAGCGTTGACAGGGAGAAGAATATGACCGATGCGGATCCCATTCTCAGCAGCATGGCCGGAAGTTCAACTTCGCCCGTGAACATAAGGGCTATCAGCGGACGCCCCAGTATGGCTAGCGCAACTGCACAGGGGAAAGATATGATCATCACAAACCTTGTTCCCACTGCGATCTTATGCTTTGCCAGTCTCCTCTCACCGTTTTCCATACAGGCCGTAAGAGAAGGCATCATGGATGAACACATCGCATTTGCAAGCGCTATCGGAACATTTGTCAGTACCCTGTATTTTCCCGCAAATATACCCCAGTATTCGGCTTTGATATCAGACATGCCTTTTATGTCCATGACATAATTGAACACACCCTGGTCGAGAGTATCACTGATATTGTATATGGTTGTTGAAAGAATGACCGGAAGTACCGTTGACAGTATCAGGGAGAACACCCGGCCGTACGAATCCACATACCTTGCATTGTCTCTGATGATGTTCTTTCTGATCATCCTCTTATGTATGAGGAACATGATGAGAAGTACAAGAAGACCTGCTGCCGCTCCTGCTCCGGTACCGAGTGTACCGCCTGCGGCTCCCCACGCCGGGGCAAAATCACTGTCACGAAGAAGCGCCGCGACCTTTGTCCCGTATTCATACAGATACACACCGGCAATGACCGATATGACCGCATTGACTATCTGCTCGAGAAGCTGCGATAAGGCCGTGGGCACCATGGTCCCCAGTCCCTGAAAATATCCCCGTATGACACCCATGAGCGCCACGATCAGAAGAGTAGGTGCCAGCATACGAAGCGCTATGGCCGACTTGGGCATGCTCATGATATTACCTGCAAGAGTGTCGGCACCGAACAGAACTATCAGGCAGGTTGCACCACCCGTAAGACTTGCAAAAAGCAATGCCCCGTGAAAGAACTTTCTGGCGTTTCTGTACTGCCCCTTTGCTACTCTTGCCGCAACAAGCTTTGATACGGCAACCGGCAGACTGTATGAAGAAATGATGAGCATGATGGAGTATATCTGAAATGCCGCCGAATAATAACCCATACCGGCATCCCCGATAGTGTTCTGAAGGGGGATACGGTACAGAAACCCTATTATTCTGCTTATGATACCTGCTGCCGCCAGTATCCCGCCCTGAACTATAAAATTGGAATTTCTGGGATTCTTTTCGGCCATTACCTGTTAATCGCCAGCTTCGGAAAATCATCGGTCAGCTTTGCCATGATGATCTTCTGCCTCTCCTCCATCAACTCTTGGTCTTCTTTTTCAATATGATCATATCCGCATAGGTGAAGCATGCTGTGGACGATCAGAAATGCATACTCCCTTTGTATGTCATGACCGTATTCTTCCGCCTGCGCCGCTATACGTTCCTGTGAGATAACAATATCACCGAGCATCAGTTCTCCGGATTCCGGATCAAAATTCGAGCTGTCTTCTTCCGCAAGCGTAAAATCAGCCGGATGCTCATATTCAGGTATCGGAAAGCTCAAAACATCGGTGGGCGAATCTATGCCCCGCTTTTCCCTGTTGATCTGTCTGATACCTTCATCATCGGTGATCAGAAGGGATACGACAGTCTCAAACGGACAGTTTTCCGCGCTAAGGACGGCATCCACCGCCCGCTCATACAGGGTCAGATGATCAAAATCCCAGTTGATATCAGTTTCACAGTCGATAAGACAAGTCATTTTGTTTTCTTCTTTCTGTTCTTTTCTTCGTATGATTCGTATGCTTTAACGATCTTCTGTACGAGCGGATGACGGACGACATCGCGGCTCGTCAGATTACAGAACGCTATGTCCTCAACATTTGCGAGTACCCTTACCGCAACATCCAGTCCGGATACCGACCCGGCGGCCAGATCCTTCTGGGTACGGTCACCTGTGATTATGACTTTGGAGCCGAAGCCTATCCTTGTCAGGAACATTTTCATCTGTTCGGGTGTCGTATTCTGGGCCTCATCAAGGATTATGTATGCATTATCAAGAGTACGCCCTCTCATATAAGCAAGCGGCGCCACCTCGATAAGCCCTTTTTCCATATTGCGCATGAAACTCTCCGCACCCATGATCTGATGCAGTGCATCATAGAGCGGGCGAAGATAAGGATCAACTTTGCTCTGCAGATCGCCGGGAAGAAAACCGAGTTTTTCTCCGGCCTCTATAGCAGGCCTTGTCAGGATTATCCTGCTCACTTCCTCTTTCTTGAAAGCGGTGATGGCCATAGCCATGGCAAGATAAGTCTTACCGGTACCAGCAGGTCCGAGGCCGAAAACTATCATGTTCTTTTTGATCGCTTCAACATATTCCTTCTGTCCGAGCGTCTTGGGCTTGACACTCTTACCGTTAACCGTATGACAGATCATGGTCTCATCTGCAGACAGAAGTGAATCGGTAATGTCCATCGACTGCATCTCGATCGAATAGTCCACCTGCTGATCGGTTATCGTATTTCCTCTCTTTGACAGTTCATACAGTTCATTAAGGACACAAGCACATCTCTTCCTGGCGTTCTCATCCCCGAGTATCCGGACTCGTCCGTCACGTTCGACGACTGTCGTATTAAAAGCCTTTTCTATGATCTTAACGTGTCCGTCAAAAGGCCCGAATATATTACGAAGGTGCTGTTGCTCGATGATCAGCTCATCCATCATTCGACAATACCTTTAATAAGTTTTTTGGCGGGAACACTGTTTGCTGCAAACTCATATGCTCCGGCCAGACGTTTATATGCTTCGTCAATCTTTTTATCATCGTTTCCGTAGAGTGTGGCAATGACATCACCTTTTTTCACCTGCTCACCGACCTTCCTGTTAAGGTATATGCCTACGGAAAGATCGATGACATCCTCCTTGGAGCGTCTGCCTCCTCCAAGAAGAAGTGATGCTATGCCTACATCCTCACTCTTTATGGCCGAGACAAAACCGTCCTCTTTTGCACAAAGATCTCTCTGTTTTGAAGCGACAGGAAGATTTTCGGGGTGACAGACATCATCTCTGTTACCTCCCTGGCCTTCGATAAGATCACCGAGTTTGTCAAGAGCCCCTCCGCTGCTGATAGCATCCTCAAGAGATGATCTTGCCTCGTCGACAGTGGATGCGGCGCCGGCAAATTTCAGCATGTAGCTTCCGAGAGTAAGACACAGTTCGTAAAGATCTTCGGGGCCTTTTCCGTTAAGTGTATCAATGGCCTCCCGGACTTCGATGGCATTTCCTACGGCTCGTCCCAAAGGCTGATCCATATCCGATACGACCGCCATCACCTTGACACCGGCATTTTTGCCTATGGCGACCATCTTGTTCGCCAGTTCGAACGCGTCATTATCATTTTTCATAAAAGCCCCGCTGCCTGATTTTACGTCAAGAACGATCCCGTCAGCGGAAGCTGCCAGCTTCTTGCTCATGATGGAACTGGCGATCAGCGACATATTGTCTACGGTGGCGGTGACATCTCTTAATGCATACAAAAGCTTGTCCGCAGGAGCAAGATCCTTTGTCTGCCCCATCAGTGCGATCCCAATCGTGTTCACATTATGTATGAACTGCTCATTCGTGATGGAAGTGGAAAACCCTTTAAAGCTTTCAAGCTTGTCGATCGTACCTCCGGTATGTCCGAGACCTCTTCCGCTCATCTTTGCCACGGGAACGCCGCAGGAAGCGACCATCGGTGTAAGAACAAGAGACGTCTTGTCTCCTACGCCGCCCGTGGAATGCTTGTCCACTTTAAATCCTTTTACCGCGGAAAGATCGAGCTTTTCGCCCGAATTCAGCATGGCACGCGTAAGATCATGTGTCTCTTCATCGTTCATCCCGCGAAAATAAATGGCCATCATAAGGGCAGAGACCTGGTAATCGGGTATTTCACCCTTTACATATCCGTTGATGAAAAACTCTGTCTCCTCACGTGAAAGGACACCTCCGTCCCTTTTTTTCCTGATGATATCGACCATTAACATTATTTGTTCCTCAGATACTCATCAATACCGGCTGCCGCATTCTTGCCGGCACCCATTGCCAGGATTACGGTCGCAGCTCCGGTTACGGCATCACCACCGGCAAATACACCGGGCTTGCTTGTCTGACCCGTTTCCTCGGAAGCCACGATACATTTTCTCCTGTTTGTCTCAAGTCCCGCTGTCGTTGAACTGATAAGCGGATTGGGACTCGTTCCGAGTGACATGATGACCGTGTCAACATCGATCACAAATTCGGAACCCTCTATCGGAACCGGTGATCTTCTTCCCGATTCATCAGGCTCACCAAGTTCCATCCTGATGCATTTCATACCGCAGACCCAGCCGTTTTCATCCGTCAGGATCTCAATGGGATTGGTCAGAAGATCGAAAATGATGCCTTCTTCTTTGGCATGATGTACTTCCTCCACTCTCGCGGGAAGTTCCTCCTCGGACCGGCGATATACGATATGAACATCAGCACCGAGACGAAGGGCAGTCCTCGCGGCATCCATGGCAACGTTTCCGCCGCCTACGACCGCAACTTTCTTCCCGGGAACTATCGGAGTGTCGTAATCATCGCGAAACGCCTTCATAAGATTGCTTCTTGTAAGATATTCATTGGCCGAAAAGACTCCGCTTGCAGTCTCACCGGGAATACCCATGAATCTGGGAAGTCCTGCTCCGGACCCGATGAATACGGCTTCAAAGCCTTCTTTATCCATAAGTTCATCTATTGTTACCGATTTGCCGATGACAACGTTGGTCTCGATCTTCACACCGAGTGCCTTGACATTTTCTATCTCTTTTTTAACGACTTCGTCCTTCGGCAGACGAAATTCGGGGATACCGTACACAAGCACTCCGCCGGCTTCATGAAGTGCCTCAAATATGGTAACGTCATATCCCATCTTGGCCAGATCGCCTGCACAGGTCAGTCCCGCAGGGCCCGAGCCTATGACCGCCACTTTGCGTCCGTTCGTTTCGGCGCTCTTTTGGGGCTTTATTCCTTTCTCGCGGCAGTAATCCGCAACAAATCTCTCAAGTTTTCCGATTGATACTGCTTCTCCCTTTATGCCGCGGATACACTTTCCTTCACACTGGCTCTCCTGCGGACATACTCTTCCGCATATGGCGGGAAGTGCACTGTCCTTTGCGATAACGGCACCGGCCTGCTCAAAATTTCCTTCTTTTATCTCTTTGATGAATCCAGGGATATCAATCCCCACAGGGCAGGCTTTGACACACTGTGCATTCTGGCATGTGAGACATCTGTTTGCTTCGCTTACAGCTTCCTCACTGTTATAACCCAGGCAGACCTCGTCGAAATTGGTGGCGCGGACTTTCGGATCCTGCTCTCTTACTGGTACTTTCTTCATTACATCCATTGTATGGTCTCCTTTATAATCTGACTAAGGCTCCTCCGACTGTCGCGGGCAGATTTAACTGCAATTACCGCATCCGCCGTGATGCGTATCTCCCTCCTGCTGCTTCAGAAGGGCGCGTCCCTCTTCGGTCTTGTATATACTCTGGCGCTTCATGGCCTGATCAAAATCAACGAGATGGCCGTCGAACTCCGGACCGTCCACGCATGCGAACTTCACTTCGCCTCCGACAAGAAGTCTGCACGCTCCGCACATTCCGGTCCCATCGACCATTATCGGATTCATAGAAACGATTGTCGGAATACCGAGTTCTTTTGTAAGAAGGCAGACAAATTTCATCATTATCATGGGGCCGATGGCGATACAGCAGTCATAGGTGTTGCCCATGTTATTGACAAGATCCTTGATGACTTCGGTGACCATTCCCTTTCTCTGATAGGAACCGTCATCGGTCGTGATATAAAGATTTCCCGCTACAGCTTTCATCTCATCTTCAAGTATCACGAGATCTTTCGTCTTGGCACCCACTATGACGTCAGCATCCACTCCGTGCTCGTGGAGCCATTTAACCTGAGGATATACAGGCGCGGTGCCAAGTCCTCCGCCGACAAACAGGATCTTTTTCTTTTTAAGCTCGTTAATATCTTCATCGATCAGTTCGGAAGGCTTGCCGAGCGGGCCCGTAAAATCACGGAAACTGTCTCCCGCTTTCAGTTCCTGCATTCTGTTCGTCGAAGCTCCGATAGTCTGGACGACGATCGTGACGGTCTGCTTTTCTCTGTCATAATCACATATGGTAAGAGGGATCCTCTCACCCTTCTCATCGATCCTGACGATCACGAACTGTCCCGGTTCGCACGCAGCTGCAACACGTGGTGCCAAAACATCCATCAGAAAGATGTTTGAAGCAAGATTGCGTGCTTCTAAAATCTTATACATTTTTTCTCCTCCTTGCTGAATCTGAATAGTTCTCCTGATTTAACATCTACCGCAAACATTCTTCCGGTCTGTTTGTTTCCCTCATACTCGTTGATTATGTAGTATGACCTGCTCCCGTCCGAAAATCCGTACTCGGCTTTGTATGATTTTCCGACCGTGATCTCTCCGGTGCTCGCAAGCTGATATGAGATCGCATATTCCGCCATGTCCTTTGCAACGGCAACGTTCATATTAAGGTTGTAATTCGCCGTGACCGGTTCGGAAACAAGTCCGCTTTCCGATACGCAGATGAACGCGTATGTGCTCTTTCCGAGCGGCATCAGAAGCGGCGATGAGTATTCCTTTGAGTCCATTGTCGGTGTGCTGCCGTCACTCGTATAATAAACGGTCTGATTTTCGGGTGCCGTGACACCGATCAGCTGCGGTGTTGAAAGAGCGCCCGGTTCCACCATAAGCTCCGGAGGATCGGGAACGTCGAGTTCAACCACGTATGTATTGGTGACGATCTCGCTTTCGATACCCTTTTCATTAATGAACATCGCGGAGATAACGGTCTTGCCTGTTTCCAAAGGGATCGGCCCCATGTAGACGATTGACTCTTCGGTCGGTTCGCTTCCGTCGACGGTATAATAAATGGTACCGTCTTCAGGTGCTGAAAGCTTTATCGGATCGGGTTCTATGTATGTCCCGGATTCGAGCGAAAAAGTCGGCGAGATCGCAACATAATCCGAATATCGAAGTGCAAGCGTGGAATCCTCACTGTTACTGATCAGTTCGTGTATGCCCGCATTATTGTTCTCCGCTTTGTAGCACTCCACTATCCTGTCGGTAAGCGAGACATCCTGCGGATCATCGTTGAGTGCATCGAACAATACGGCTATCGCGGCGTCAAAATTATGATCCGCCATATATATATCCGCGAGAAGTATCTTGCCCTTCTTGTCACCGTCAAGTCCCGTCAGATGTTTTCCGGTCTTGATCGCCTGCTTGTAATCACCGTCGGAAAACTCTTTTTGAGCCTTTTTATACTGGTAGTCATATGACATGTACCGTGCAACGGCGATACCGGCATATATGCATCCGGAAAGAAATATAAGCCCCGCCACGGCCAGAGGTATCAGAAGTTTTTTGGAATACTTCTTTTTTTTCGGTCTTTCCTTCGGAACGGTTTTTACCGAAACTTCCCTCTTCAGATCGGACTCGTCTATTTTATTCAGTTCTTTTGTTATATTACGTTTATATGCAATACTGCTCAGATCCGGGATCTCTGCCGTATGGGCAAGAGCAGCCACATCTATGTTATCCTCAAGCTTGATCTCAAAATCGGATACGATGATGATCTCTTCGCCGCATACCGGACAATACATGTAGCCTTCCGGAATAAACGCATTACAGACTTTACACTGCATTTATTTCACCAGTTTGGCAGCCTTTATGAGATTTACCATCAGCATGGCTATGGTCATGGGGCCCACTCCTCCGGGTACGGGAGTAATGGCACCCGCTATGTCTTTTACGTTATCAAAATCAACATCGCCGCAAAGCTTCCCGTCATCCGTACGATGGATACCGACGTCTATTACGGTCGCTCCTTCTTTGACGTATTCCGCGGTTATCATACGCGGTCTTCCTATAGCGACGACAAGAATGTCGGCTCTTTTGCATATCTCTTTAAGATCTTTTGTTCTGGAATGGCAGACGGTTACAGTACCGTTATTTGCAAGGAGCAGAAGTGCCATGGGTTTTCCCACAATATTGCTCCTGCCGATCACAACACATTCCTTTCCTTCGATCGATATACCGCTCCTTTTTATAAGCTCTATGATCCCTGCAGGAGTACAGCTTACGAAACCTTCCTGTCCTATGCAGAGATTACCGACGGACTCGGGATGAAAACCGTCCACATCCTTGGACGGTGATATACGGTTGATGACCGTTTTTTCATCAATATAATCGGGAAGCGGAAGCTGCACGAGTATCCCGTTTATCGAATCGTCCGCGTTCAGGTCATCTATAAGTTTTAACAGTTCTTCCTGCTTTGTCTCCTCCGGAAGTTCATATGATGCGGAGCCGACTCCGATATATTCGCATGCCTTCTTTTTATTACCGACATAAACGCTGCTTGCGGGATCTTTTCCGACCTGGATCACCGCAAGGGTCGCTTTCAGACCGCTTTTTGCAACCTCTTCCTTAAGCTCGTTTTTTATCTGTGCGGAAATGGCCTTTCCGTCAATAATCTTCGTCATGTCAGCCTCCTAGAATAATCCTGTGATATTTCCGTTTTCATCGACACCGATATCGTATGCCGCCGGCTTTTTAGGCAGCCCCGGCATAGTCATTATGTTGCCGGTGAGCGCTACAATAAATCCCGCACCTGCCGATACATACATGTCCCTGACCGAAAGAGTGAATCCTTCGGGTCGTCCTAAACAGGCGGGATCATCGGAAAGTGAATACTGGGTCTTTGCCATACAGATCGGAAGATCCGAAAATCCCTGATCTTCAAGCTGTACTATCTTCTTGTTAACGGCATCGCTGTAGCTCACACTGCCGGCGCCGTATATCTGCCGTGCGATCTTTTCGATCTTTTCCTTTATGGATAAAGAAGGACTGCAAAGCGGTGAATATGAACTCTTTTTGTTCTGAAGGATATCCGAGACGGTTTCGGCTAGTTCGACCGCTCCCTCTCCGCCTTTTGCAAAGGCCTCGCAGATCGCAAATCTGCATCCTTTCTTTTGGCAGAAATCCCTTACAAATTCGATCTCCCTGTCGGTATCGGTCGCAAAACGGTTAAGTGAAACAACCGTCGGCAGACCGTATTTTTCCATATTCTCAAGGTGCTTTTCGAGATTGACTATCCCCGATGACAAAGCGTCGATGTTTTCCTCTGAAAGGTTTTCTTTGGCCGCACCGCCGTTATATTTAAGAGCACGGATAGTAGCCACGACAACACAGGCATCAGGTGACAGATGCGCAGAAGGACACTTGATATCAAGAAATTTCTGGGCTCCGAGATCGGCTCCGAATCCGGCTTCGGTAACGGCGATGTCACCGAGGCGGAGTGCACATTTTGTGGCTCTTACGGAATTGCATCCGTGTGCTATATTTGCAAAAGGGCCGCCGTGAACAAGAACCGGCGTGTGTTCGAGTGTCTGGATCAGATTGGGTTTTGCCGCGTCTTTCAGAAGTGCCATCATGGCTCCGACAGCCTTGATATCCGCCGCCGTAACGACCTCACCTTTTCTGTTGTATGCAATCACCATCTTTGAAAGTCGTGCGCGCAGGTCTTCGAGATCGCTCGCAAGACACAGTATCGCCATTATCTCCGATGCAACGGTTATCACGAAGTGATCTTCCCGGACATATCCGTCGGCCTTTGATCCCAGACCTACCACTACGTTTCGGAGCACTCTGTCATTCATATCTTCGCAGCGCTTAAGAACGATATTCCTCGTATCTATATCAAGTTCGTTACCCTGCTGTATATGATTGTCAAGAAGTGCCGCGCAGAGATTGTTGGCGGACGTAATGGCATGAAAATCGCCCGTAAAATGGAGATTCAGCTCATCCATCGGAACAACCTGCGAGTACCCTCCTCCGGCTGCTCCGCCTTTTATCCCGAAACACGGCCCCAGTGACGGCTCACGAAGTGCAAGCACTGCTTTTTTGCCTATCCTGTTAAGGCCCATGGCCAGTCCTATACTTGTCGTTGTCTTGCCTTCTCCCGCAGGAGTCGGATTGATGGCGGTCACAAGTACAAGTTTTCCTTCCTTTTTGCCCTCAAGCCGCCTAAGACAATCCTCGGTCAGTTTGCATTTATACTTTCCGTAAAGCTCTATATCGTCATCAGTAAGACCCAGTGATGAAGCGACAGCGGAAATGGGCTCCATTACCGCTTCCCGGGCGATCTCAATATCACTTTTCATTGATGATTCTTCTCCTCCAGTAATTCGTTAAACTGCTCTATGCTCATCAGTATCTTTCTGGGCTTGGTTCCTTCCTCGGCGCCGACGACACCTTCATCACAAAGCTGATCCATAATGCGTGCCGCCCTGTTAAAGCCCACTTTGAACTTGCGCTGAAGCATTCCGATGCTGGCTTTGTCCGATTCGATAACCGCACGTCCCGCCGCAGCAAACAGATCATCAAAGGCACCGTTCGGATCTATCAGTCCGGGAGAGCCTGAAGAAGATCCTGAGGCCGAACCCGACTCCACTTTACTCTGTGCCTCTTTGTCATATACATCCCCGTCGGTCTGATCCTTAAGGAATTCAACAACACGGGCAACCTCGTCATCACTTACAAACGCTCCCTGCACGCGGGCAGGTTTGTTGTAACCTCTCGGATAGAAGAACATGTCTCCGTTTCCGAGCAGTCTCTCCGCACCGTTCATGTCAAGTATCGTTCTGCTGTCGACGTTTGAAGATACCGAAAAGGCGATACGGCTCGGCATGTTGGCTTTGATAAGACCGGTGATGACATCAACAGACGGACGCTGTGTTGCGAGCACCAGATATATCCCGGCGGCTCTGGCGAGCTGTGCGAGGCGGCATATGGACTCTTCCACTTCCTTCGCGGCGACCATCATAAGATCTGCCAGCTCATCGACGACGATGACGATCTGGGGCATCTTCTCATGACCCTCCGGCAAAAATGACGGAGATCCCGTAACCTTGGAATTGTATCCCTTGATATCCCTGACTTCAAGCTCGGCAAATTTCGAGTATCGTTCCGTCATCTCATTGACGGCCCACGCCAGGGCTGCACTCGCTTTCCTCGGGTCGGTGACAACAGGTATGAGCAGATGCGGAATGCCGTTATATACGGACAGTTCCACCATCTTCGGGTCTATCATGATAAGGCGCACGTCATCGGGTGTGGCCTTGTAGAGTATGCTCATGATCAGTGTGTTGATACATACGGATTTTCCGGAGCCGGTAGCTCCCGCTATGAGCAGGTGCGGCATCTTTGAAATGTCGGTAACGACTATGTCGCCTGACAGATCTTTTCCGACCGCAAAGGCTACTTTCGAGTCAAAGTTCTTAAATGCCCGGCTCTCTATCAGTTCCCTGAAATGAACCATGGAACTCTCTTTGTTCGGAAGCTCGACGCCGACAGCTTTTTTACCGGGGATCGGGGCTTCGATCCTGATATCCTTGGCGCCGAGACTCATCATGATGTCATCGGCCAGGGAAGTTATCTTTTTGACTGAAACACCGGCGGGCATCTGAAGCTCGTATCTGGTGATCGCGGGCCCTCTTGATGAGCCGAGAATACTTACCTCCAGCCCGAAACTCTTAAGCGTATCTTTCAGTTCGCGTGCTGTTTCGTTTATCTCTGCCGTATGATCGGCGTGGGCGGATGCCCTGATCTCGTTGAGCAGAACCGCGGTCGGAAGTTTTATCCTGCCTGACTTTTTGGCTCTGACCGTCTTGCCCTTTGCGACCACTCTCGATTCGGGGGCGGGCTTGCGGTTTTCCTCCGCAAGATCGATCCTTCCGGTATCTGTCGGAAGAGTCCCGGGAACTACTTCCTTGGCATTCTTCCTGTCGAATATCTCGGCAACATCACTGTAATCATCCTCGAAAGTATCGGTATCGTCCACGTATATGTCGCGTTCGTACGCTTCCGCTCTGGCAGCCTCTTCGTCGCTTCTGATGCTGATCCTGTGGCTGGTCCGAACGTTCGGCCTCGGAGTCTCTGTGACCTCCGGCTTTCCGAACAGTTCCTCCTCGGACGATCCGCTGTAAAATCCTGTTATCTCCGTAACATCACCGGTATACTTTTGTCTTTCAAGTTTGGTGCCGGCCATCAATCCTGCACTCTCAACCGCAGCCCGGACTTCTTTTGCCGCCTCCGTTTTGGAGACCGTAGATACATATCCGTCGGAGCTGCCGTAGAACATCGACTCCGGACCCTGCATCGCGCGTATCTCCTCTTCGGGTATCACGCTCTCTCCGGGATACGTATATGTCTCATCGGCATCTTCGGTCACGGGCTCTATCCCGTTCATCTCGTCGTGATCGTATATCTCCTCGTAGTCTTTGACCTCTTCGTAGTCTTTGACCTCTTCGAAGTCTTTTATCTCTTTGTAATCTTCAGGTGCGGTTTTCTTAAGATCGCTGGCACCGAAATTGATCTTTCCGGCATTTTCGGCTTTGCGCTGCTCAGCGCGCCGTCTTCTTTCTTCAAGCTGTGCCTCGCGCTTTGCCTGTTGCTTTGCAACGTGTCTTTCATGCTTTTCGTTGCGTTTAGCCCATCGTTCGAGATCCCTCTCTTCTCTTTCCATGCTGCGGACCTCGTTGACCTGACGACGATACTGTGCATTGCGCTTCGCATCTGCACTGATCATCTTGGTGCTCTCCCTGATGCTCGTAAAGAAAGACCTGTCCGTCAGAAGAACGATGCATATGATAAACAGCACGAGCAGTATCACGATCGTACCGGCAAGCCCCAGACCCTTGTAAAAGATCCGAGAGATCGCACCGCCGATAAATCCGCCGTTTAATGCTTTTTCCGTAAAGTAATCCTTAAATGATGCCGGCTTGTTCTTAACCGTATCATACGCAAACAAAAGCTGCGCGGTGCATGAGAGCGTGATGATCATCACAATGCTTGAGGCAAGCTTGACCCTCGCAACCTTTTCCCATTTGTTGGATATTATGAAAGCGCAGACCGTAAAAAAAGCAAATGGGAACAGAAATCCCACCATGCCGAACAGCCCGATCAAAACCGAGTGAACGACCTTCCCGAAGCTTCCGAGAAGACCGCAGCATCCGAGAAACATAAGTACCGAAAGTCCGAGCGAGCCAAACAGAAGTATCTCTTCAGCGATACCCGGGTTCTGATTTTTCTTAAGCTTTTTCCTTGACCTTTTGGAGGGTGTCCTCCTCTTTGTTGACCCCGCAGCCATATTATCTCCACCTCACTGTTTGTCATTCATGCCCTTTTCATGAATGATCGGATGTTACTCTATTTCCTGACGATGTATACTATGATCGAAATGAGTCCGATAACACCGCAGTAATATGCAAAATACTTGAAATACCTGCTTACGACAAGGTTCATCAGGAGCCTTAACGCAAAAAATCCCACTACCGCGGCGATGACCATTCCGAGTATATAACATCCAACATCGGATCCAGTGATCGCTTCATCGCCGATATCAAAAAGTTCAAGAACGGTGGCTCCAAGTATCGCCGGAATACTCATTATGAACGAGTATCTTGCGGCGTACTGTCTGTCGAGTCCGCAGAGGATCCCCGCAACAATCGTGGTACCGCTCCTTGAAATACCTGGAAGAGTCGCAATACCCTGTACGGTTCCTATGGCGAATGCATCCCCGTTATTCATCTCTTTGAGTTTCTTGTCCCCGTCAGCGAGAAAATCGGAAAGTGCGAGTATGAGTCCGGTACAGATCAGACATATACCGGTCACAAGAAGATTTCCGGACGTGTACTCAACAATGTCTTTCATAAACACCCCAATGATACCGGTCGGTATCGTTGAAATGATCAGCAACAGAACAAACTTGCGGTAAGTAGAATTGATGACGCGGACATATTCCGGACTGCCTCCTCCCGACAGGTTTCTTCCGAACGAAACGATATTAGTGAAAATATCTTTGCACATCCCGAAAAACTCGACTGCCAGTCTGAGCACATCCTTAAAGAACACGACCACGATAGCTGCAAGCGTTGCAACATGGAGCAGGATATCGAACAGTATGCTGCTGTTTTCCATCCCGAACAGACCTTTTATAAGTCCGAGATGTCCTGATGAACTGACCGGCAAAAACTCTGTCAGACCCTGTATGATTCCCATCAAAACGGCTTTTAAAACATTCATTTGCTCATCCTTCCCGCAGCAGTACTCTCTCCCGTCAAAAAACCCGAAACATTATACCAGAAAAAGCCCGAAAATTCAACGTTTCCGCTTCCTTCTCTTTTTAACGGGCGCATGGTAGTATTTGAGTTCCTCCGGCTCAAAGAAAGTACATGAAAATACCGACACGGAAAGAGCCGGAACATCTATTCTTATCGAATTGGGTCTTCCGTCACACTCGTCGACTTTTGACCTCTTGACTCTCGGATTGTTATGGCCGCATCCTCCGAACCGGACTTCATCCGTAGAGAATATTTCCTTGTATTTACCAGAAAACGGAACACCGATCTTATAATCCCTGCGGTCTATATCCGCGAAATTGCACACAACGAGCACCGAACCGCCTTCTTTGTCCTTTCTTAAGAACACAAGTATCGTCTCATTGGCGGATATGTTATTGATCCATTCAAAGCCGTCCGCATTATTATCAAGGCTGTAAAGTGCGGGGCAGTTCCTGTAGAAGGCGAGCAGCTCCTTTACAAAACGGTTGTAGTTGAAATGATCGTCATACTGAAGAAGATCCCACTCGACGCTTCGCTTTTCATTCCACTCGTCCCACTCTCCTATGTCCTGACCCATAAACAGGAGCTTTTTACCCGGGTGCGTGAACATGTATCCGAGGGAAAGTCGCAGATTCGCAAACTTTCTGTCCCTCTCTCCCGGCATTTTGGAGAGCATGGATGCTTTGCCGTGCACAACCTCGTCATGTGAAAAGACAAGAACAAAGTTCTCGCTGTATGCGTATATCATCGAAAAAGTCAGCTCGCCGTAGTGACCGCTCCTATACAGAGGATCAAGCCTGATGAAGCCGAGAAAATCGTTCATCCACCCCATGTTCCACTTGTAATCGAATCCGAGTCCGTCGTCTTCAAGCTCTCCGGTCACTTTCGGCCATGCAGTAGACTCTTCTGCGATCATAAGCGCGCCTGTGTTCATCTTCCTGTTGACGGAATTCAGATGCTTTAACATCTCAACGGTTTCGAGATTTTCCTTTCCGCCATATATGTTCGGGACCCATTCGCCCCCCATCCTTCCGTAGTCGTTATACAGCATTGAAGCCACGGCATCCATCCTGATACCGTCGGCATGATACTTTTTGATCCAGAAAAGGGCGTTGGAGATCAGGTAATTGGAAACCTCGGGACGTCCGTAATTAAAGCAGAGTGTACCCCAGTCGGGATGATCTGCTCGTCTCCTGTCCTGGTGCTCATACAGGCATGTTCCGTCAAAGTTTGCAAGTCCGTGAACATCTCTCGGAAAATGTGCCGGTACCCAATCAAGGATCACTCCTATACCGGCTTCATGCATCCTGTCAACAAAAGCCATGAATTCATCGGGAGTACCGTATCTGGACGTTGGAGCATACATTCCTATAACCTGATAGCCCCATGATTCGTCAAACGGATGCTCCATCACCGGCATCAGTTCGATGTGGGTATATCCCATTTCCTTCACATACGGGATTATCTCTTCAGCAAGTTCCGTATAACTTAAAAACTCACGTCCGTCGTCCGGCTTTGCAAAACCCGAAAGATGAAGTTCATATACGGAAAAAGGTCTGTCCTTTGAGTTGAGATCGGCTCTTTTACTGACAAATTCCGCGTCATGCCATGTATAAGAATCGATATCGTAAACAGTTGATGCGGTATCGGGGCGAAGCTGGGCATAATATCCGTAAGGGTCCGACTTGAGTATCACCATTCCGCCCTTAAGCTTCAGTTCGTATTTGTAGTTATCCCCCTGCCTCACTCTCGGAATGAACAGTTCGAATATACCGGAATCACCGAGCCTTCTCATCTGATGGCATCTGCCGTCCCATTCGTTAAAATCACCGACAACCGATACGCGGACCGCGTTCGGTGCCCAGACAGCGAAATTAACTCCGTCAACTCCGTCTGCCGTGCGCACATGCGCCCCGAGATACTCGTAAATGTCATAGCATATCCCGGCATTGAAGGCTTTCTGTGTCTTCGCATCAATAGCAGAGCGGAACCTGTACGGATCCTCGGCAATATATGTTGTCTTTCCCTTTGTGATCTTGAATCTGTATGTTATCTTTGACTTGGTGACGGACCGTAAAAGGGCCGAAAAGAATCCCTCTTCGTCCATCCTGTCCATTTTGTATTCCTTTTTACCATGGATCACGCTGACTTTATCCGCACCCGGGATAAAGCATGATATCATCCATCCTCCCTTTACGGGATGGGCGCCAAGATATCCGTGGGGATCGTCCTCCTCGGAGTAGACGATCTGCTCCACCCTGGCCCAGTCCATCATTTTGTAAAGTCTTTTGTCCATATGATATCCGGACCCTCCTATCTATATCTCATGTATAAACAAACCGCTTCGAAGCTTCGGTTCAAACCATGTAGACTTGGGCGGCATCAGCCTTCCGTTATCGGCAACGGCAAACAGCTCATCAATGCCGGTCGGATGCATTGAAAACGCGATGGCGCAGTCAGTCGATACCCTTCTCTCGAGCTCTTTAAGGCCTCTTATACCCCCGACAAAATCAATACGTTTATCTGTCTTTGGATCCTTTATCCCGAACATCGGATCGAGAACACTGTTCTGAAGGACCGATACATCCAGTCCCTCGACGGGATCATCGCTTAAAAGATCATCCGAAAACTTCAGACCGTACCAGCTGTTATCAAGAAATATACCTACACTTCCCTTTTCGGTGGGAGAATACGGCTCGTCTTTTTTTGTGACCGTGCCCACAGCAGCCAGCCTGTCAAGAACCTGTTGCGGCGTCATGCCGTTAAGATCTTTTACCACGCGGTTATAATCCATTATCATCAGCTCATCATCGGCAAAAAGTACGGCGAGGAAGTAGTTGAATTCCTCATCCCCGGTATATCCGGGATGTTCATCCCTTCTTTTCTGCCCGACCTTAACAGCCGATGCGCATCTGTGATGTCCGTCGGCAATGTATATGGAATCCGTATCGGCAAAGGCTTTTGCGATCGCTGCAATATCCTTCTCTTCTCTTACTATCCACACCCTGTGCGTGATGTTATCGGGAGATGTAAAATCATACAGCGGCCTGTCTTTTTTGACAGCAGCAATAACAGCGGCGAGATCTTCTCTTTTTCGATACGCCAGAAATATAGGCCCTGTCTGGGCGCTGAGGGCATCGACATGGCGGATCCTGTCGAGTTCTTTTTCCTCGCGCGTATTTTCATGTTTTTTGATAACACCGGAAATGTAGTCATCTATCGAAGCGCACCCGACGATACCCGTCTGGCTCCTGCCGTCCATTACAAGCTCGTAAATGTAATAGCAGGGAGGAGAATCCCTCACAAACGTGTTGTCCTCAATCCTTTTCTTCATGAGTTCTTTTGCCTTCTCATATACTCTCGGATCATACGTGTCAACATCATCCGAAAGCTGTGTCTCCGCCCTGTCGATACACAAAAAAGACAACGGCTCGCGCTTTGTCTCGATCACAGCCTCGGCCCGGTTGTATACATCGTAGGGCAAAGCCGCCACTTTAGAGGCAACATTCTGTCTGGGCCTTATGGCACAGAACGGTTTTACTACAGCCATCCCATATCCTCCGTAAAATACCATATATTGTATCCGTTTTGTACGGGCACACACTATACACGACTTTACTATTGTACCAAAAATGCCCTCGCTTTGACAATAACTTTGGTCAATGATACTATACAAATATCAAAAAGCGCCAAACGGCGCATCGGAGGATGATCATGACTGTTGAAGATATGGAATTTCTGAAAAAGATAAATGATTTTGCCGAAAAGGAACTCGGGGATATCGATCCCCAGAAAACTCATGTGTCCGAGCAGCTCGAAAAGCTTCGGCCGATAATGCAGAAACTGGCAATGGAATATAAAATGGAGGTCGAAGACGTTTTCATCCGTTACATGGATCTTGCCAGTGAGGCCAATGTGACCGCTGACAGGGAATTCCGTGACAGATTCGGAGAAGATGACGTCCTCGATCTCCCTATTCAGTAAAACGGTTTATTTGATCACCCTTACACGGAGTACTCCGTCTATTGCCGAAAGTTTTTCCACGAATTCGGGCGTAACAGACGAGTCAACATCCATCATCGTATAAGCATATTCGCCTTTTGATGCGTTGACCATGTCCGAGATATTGATACCCGCTTCCGAGAATATACCGGAGAACCGTGTGATCATGTTCGTAACATTTCTGTGATGGATCGTCACCCTGCCCTCTGTCTGGCATACACCCATATCAGCCTTCGGATAGTTTACGGAGTTGATGATGTTTCCGTTTGTCAGATAATTGATCATCTCCTTCACGGCCATCTTCGCGCAGTTATCCTCTGACTCTTCCGTTGATGCTCCGAGATGAGGTATCACGATACATCCCTCGGCATTTACGGTAAGCGGGTTCGGAAAATCCGAAACGTATTTTGCAACCTTTCCCTTCTTGATGGCTTCTATCACAGCCTTTTCATCGCACAGAAGATCTCTTGCAAAATTCAGTATTATAACGCCGTCCTTCATTTTGGAAATGGCTTCTTCATTGATGGTGTTTTTGGTCGAATCCATAAGAGGCACATGGATCGTTATGATATCACATGTCTCATAGATCTCATCGACCGAAAGAACATGCTTGATATCACGTGAGAGATTCCACGCGGCATCAACGGATATATACGGATCGTATCCGTACACTTCCATTCCGAGATGCTTTGCCGCATTTGCAACTCTTACTCCTATCGCTCCGAGACCGATGATACCGAGCTTTTTATCCTGGATCTCGATGCCTGCAAAGTTTTTCTTCTCTTTTTCGGCACGCTTTGCTATGTCGGGATCTTCTTTGTTGTCTCTTACCCAGTTGATGCCGCCGACTATGTCACGGCATGCAAGAAGCATTCCCGCAAACACGAGCTCTTTTACTCCGTTTGCATTGGCTCCGGGAGTGTTGAATACAACGATACCTTTCTCGGCACATTTATCAAGAGGTATATTATTGACTCCGGCTCCGGCACGCGCAACGCACAGGAGGCTGTCGGGAAGATCGATCTCGTGCATCGAAGCACTTCTTACAAGCACGCCGTCAGAGTTCTCTATACCATCTACTTTTTCGAACCTGTCATCAAACTTCTGAAGACCTACTTCTGCTATGGGATTAAGGCATGAATAACGAAACATTATGAATTCTCCTTTTCAAACTTTTCCATAAAAGCTACAAGCTTTTCCACTCCCTCTATGGGCATCGCATTGTACATGCTCGCCCTCATACCTCCGACGGTCTTGTGACCTTTGAGGTTGACAAATCCGGCAGCCGCCGATTCCTTGATAAACTTCGCATCAAGATCCGCATCTCCGGTAACAAAAGGTGCGTTCATGAGAGATCTGTCCTTGGGAACAACCGTTCCTTTAAACATCTTCGAAGAATCAAGAAAATCATAGAATATCTTCGCCTTCTTCTCATTGTGTTCTTTCATTGCGGAAAGACCGCCCATTTTTTTGATCCATTTGAACACCTTGCCGCATATATAGATCGTATAGCACGGAGGAGTATTGTACAGTGAAAGGGCATCGGCCTGTGTCTTCCATTTAAGAAGCGTGGGAGTGTTCGGCAGGACATCATCGGTTATAAGATCTTCTCTTATGATAGCGATGACACAGCCTGCAGGTCCTACATTTTTCTGAACACCGCCGTAGATGACTCCGTATTTTGTAACGTCAACGGGCTCAGATAAAAAGCATGAGCTCACATCGGCAACGAGCGTCTTTCCTTTTGTATTGGGAAGCTCCTTGAACTTGGTGCCGTATATCGTGTTATTCTCGCATATATATACATAGTCCATATCATCCGTTATGGGGAGATCGGAGCAGTCCGGGATGTATGAAAAAGTTTTGTCTGCGGAAGATGCGAGTTCGACGGCCTCACCGTAGATCTTGGCTTCCGCAAATGCTTTTTTGGACCACTGTCCGGTAAGAATGTATCCGGCCTTTTTGTTTTTCATAAGGTTCATCGGAACCTCTGCGAAAAACTGTGATGCGCCTCCCTGAAGGAACAGAACCTTATAGTTGTCGGGGATGTTCATGATATCGCGGATATCCGCCTCGGCTTCCTTGATGATCTCATCAAACACCTTTGAGCGGTGTGACATCTCCATCACCGACTGGCCGCTTCCTCTGTAATCGAGCATCTCATCTGCGGCTTCTCTCAGAACTTCCTCCGGCAAAACTGCGGGACCTGCCGAAAAGTTATAAACTCTTCCCATCTTAATCTCCTCCTGTTTACTGTTAATACTCGCGGACTGTGATCTCAGCCAAGATCATCGGCATCAAATACATCCGATATGGCAGCCCCCGGTGAAACCATGGGGAATACCTTGTCGTCACTGTCAATGACACATTCTATCACAACGGGTGCCTTCATTTCAATCGCCCTGGTCAGAGCCGGCACAACTTCTTCCTTTGTTGTCACTCTGATAGCCGTGCATCCGAGCCCTTCGGCTACTTTGCAGTAGTCCACCTTATCGGTCAGCACCGTGTTCGAATACCTTCCGTCGTAGAAAAGTGTCTGCCACTGTCTTACCATTCCAAGCACCGAATTGTTGATGATTATCTGTATTATCGGTATATTTGAACGACTGGCCGTTGCCAGCTCATTCATATTCATTCGGAAGCATCCGTCACCGCCGATGTTGCACACGATCTTATCGGGACGGCCGACTTTTGCCCCGATCGATGCTCCGAGACCGTAGCCCATTGTCCCGAGCCCTCCCGATGAAAGGAACGTTCTGGGCTTGGAATACTTGTAATACTGCGCCGCCCACATCTGATGCTGTCCCACATCGGTCGTTATTATAGCCTCACCCTTTGTGACCTCATACAGTTTTTCGATCACAAACGGACATGTAAGCTTTGTTGTATCGTATTTGAGAGGATACTTTTCTTTAAGCTCCGCGATATGCTCTGTCCATGCGGGATTGGTCCTTGCCGTCAGCTTAGGATTGATAATAGAGAGGATCTCTTTGACATCACCTATCACACTGGCATCGGTCCTGATGTTCTTGTTGATCTCGGCAGGGTCTATATCAATATGAAGTATCTTTGCTCTCGGTGCGAACTTTTTGGCATTTCCGATAACACGGTCTGAAAATCTCGCGCCGAGGGCGATGAGAAGATCGCACTCGCTCACCCCGAGATTGGATGCTTTTGTTCCGTGCATACCGATCATTCCGGTATAGAGCGGATCATTTGCGTCAAAGCCGCCCTTTCCCATCAGTGTGTCACACACGGGAGCATCTATCTTATGTGCAAAATCAGCCAGTTCCTTTGAAGCTCCCGAGATGACCACTCCGCCTCCGGCATAAATATAAGGCTTCTTTGATTTTTCTATGAGACTAACAGCAGTCTCTATATCCTTATCCGTATACCTTTTGGGCACTTCGATCATGGGAGGGGTAACATGGGAAAATGCACATTTGGCAGCCGTAACATCTTTTGTGATATCCACAAGAACAGGCCCGGGACGGCCGGATCTTGCGATCGCAAATGCTTTTCTCAGTGTATCTGCGAGCTTTGTCACATCTTTGACAATGTATCCGTGCTTGGTGATCGGCATCGTTACGCCCGCTATATCGACCTCCTGGAATGTATCCTTGCCGAGAAGCGGAAGATTGACATTTGCCGTTATAGCCACCAGGGGAACCGAATCCATATATGCGGTTGCGATACCGGTCACAAGATTTGTAGCCCCCGGACCGCTTGTTGCCATACATACACCGACTTTACCGGTAGCCCTCGAATAACCGTCAGCTGCATGCGCCGCGCCCTGTTCATGACTTGTAAGGACATGCTTTATCCGATCGCTGTATTTGTAAAGCTCGTCATAAATATTGAGTATTGTTCCTCCGGGATATCCGAATACGGTATCGACACCCTGCTCAAGCAGGCACTCCATGACGATCTGGGAACCGGTAAGTTCCATGTTCTTTTCTTTTCTCATCTTGATCCCTTCTCTGATAAGTTTTGTTATACCTGTTAGCGTTAAATGTCGGAGCGCAATACAGCACCCTTATCACCGCTGGTCACGAGCTTTTCATATCTTGAAAGATATCCCGTTGTAACCTTCGGCTGTCTCGGACGCCATTTTTTGCGGCGCTCTTCCATCTCCTCGTCCGAAACCTTAACGTTCAGCGATACATTCGGAATGTCAATGGAGATGACATCACCTTCTTCGATAAGTGCGATAGGACCTCCCACTGCTGCCTCGGGAGATACATGTCCGATCGATGCTCCGCGGCTCGCACCGGAGAATCTTCCGTCGGTGATAAGAGCGACGCTCTCCCCGAGTCCCATTCCTGCAATGGCAGAGGTGGGATTTAACATCTCTCTCATTCCGGGACCGCCCTTCGGTCCTTCATATCTGATGACGACCACATCACCGGGAACGATCTTACCTCCCTTGATGGCCGCGATCGCATCCTCTTCGCAGTCAAACACGCGTGCTCTGCCCTCGTGAGCGAGCATGCTCTCGGCAACAGCCGATCTTTTTACGACGGAACCGTCGGGTGCGATATTACCTGTAAGTACCGCAAGACCGCCCGTTTTCGAATAAGGGTTGTCCATAGGCCTTATGACCTCGGGATTCCTGTTGACGGATCCCGCAAGATTCTCACCCATCGTCCTGCCGGTAACGGTCATGCATCCGGTGTTGATAAGTCCCGCATCCATAAGCTGCTTCATTACCGCATATACGCCGCCCGCTTCATCAAGATCCTCCATATACGTCGGACCTGCAGGCGCGAGATGACACAGATTCGGAGTGCGTTCCGAGATCTCATTTGCCATCGTGATGTCAAAATCAAACCCTATCTCATGAGCTATCGCGGGAATATGAAGCATTGAGTTGGTCGAGCATCCGAGAGCCATATCCACCGTAAGTGCGTTTATTATTGACTCCTTCGTGATGATATCCCTCGGGCATATGTTTTTCCTGTACAGTTCCATGACTGCCATTCCCGCCTGTTTTGCAAGCGCGATCCTTCTCGAATATACAGCGGGTATCGTACCGTTTCCGGCCAGTCCCATTCCGAGCGCTTCCGTGAGACAGTTCATTGAATTGGCCGTATACATTCCGGAACACGATCCGCATGTCGGACATACTTTCTCTTCGAACTCACATAGTTCCTCTTCCGTGATCTTTCCTGCGGCCTGGGCACCTACCGCCTCAAACATGGAGGAAAGGCTTCTCTTCCTGCCGGAAACGTGGCCTGCAAGCATCGGACCTCCCGATACAAAAACGGTGGGGACATTTATCCTTGCGGCGGCCATAAGAAGTCCGGGAACATTCTTGTCGCAGTTCGGTACCATGACAAGAGCGTCAAACTGATGTGCAAGAGCCATACACTCCGTTGAGTCGGCTATAAGGTCTCTTGTAACAAGCGAATATTTCATTCCTATATGGCCCATGGCGATCCCGTCGCATACGGCGATCGCGGGGAAAACAACGGGAGTACCCCCTGCCATGGCCACACCGAGCTTTGCAGCTTCAACAACTTTGTCAAGATTCATATGTCCGGGTACGATCTCGTTATATGAACTGACTATACCTACAAGCGGCCTTTCCATCTCCTCTTTGGTAAACCCCAGAGCGTGAAACAGTGATCTGTGGGGTGCCTGGGCACTTCCTTTCTTTACCGCATCGCTTTTCATATCATGTCCTTTCCGGTTCTTATCAAACCACCTGTTATAACATAACACAGGGTGCCCGTAGCGGACACCCTAAATGTACACCTTACGGCAGTCCGTGTGACTGTCGTGTATCATTCTCCGGTCGCCGCAGCATCCTCGGGCTTCTCGACCTGTGTAATGGCTGTTTTCTGCATCGGTATACGACAGTTCTTGTTGTTGCCGAACTCAACTATTACCGTATCATCCGTAACATCAATGACCACTCCGTAAAATCCGCTTGTAGTCAGCACCGAATCCCCCGGTGCCATTGTGGACAGAAGACTTTCCATCCTCTTCTGTTCTTTCTTCTGCGGTCTGATCATAAGGAAATAGATAGCCACACCGAAGATGGCAATATAGCCGACCATCAACAGAATACTTGAACTTCCGCCACCTGCTGCAGTTAATATCACTGAATTCATGAAATGTCCTCCGTAGACGTACTTATAGTAGTATTTATTTAGCAAGTATACACAACTGGATGTGATGTTTCAAGGCTATTTTTCATTATCCTCTGCAAGAGACGCGAGCATACCGCGTTTAAAACTCTCAAAACATCCGTTATCGAGCGCATCCCTTATCTCCTGCATGAGCCTGTTGTAAAAATACAGATTGTGCAGGACACACAGACGCATTCCGAGCATTTCCTTTGCTTTCAGAAGATGCCGTACATAAGCCCTTGAATATTTCCGGCAGCATGGACAGTTACAGCCCTCCTCAATAGGGCGCGGATCGAGTTCATATTTTGCATTTAACAGCCTTACGGTACCGTGATGAGTGTACAGATGTCCGTGTCGGCCGTTTCTCGAAGGGTATACACAGTCAAATATATCAACCCCGCGGCTGACCGATTCAAGTATATCAACCGGTGTTCCTACTCCCATCAGATACGTGGGCTTGTCTTTCGGGAGGTACGGCACCACCCGGTCGAGTATATCGTACATAACCTCGTTGGGTTCACCGACTGCAAGACCTCCTATGGCATAACCGGGAAGATCCAGTTCACTGATGGTCTTGGCATGTTCGATCCTGATGTCCGGATAGACTGCCCCCTGATTGATCCCGAACAGAAGCTGGTCGGGGTTGATCGTATCCGGAAGGCTGTTAAGCCGGGCCAGCTCATCTTTGCATCGTATGAGCCATCTTGTTGTCCTGTCAACCGAAGCGTGGACATAGTCTCTTTCGGCAAGGGACGACGGGCACTCGTCAAAGGCCATGGCTATCGTACTTCCGAGATTTGACTGTATCTGCATGGACTGCTCGGGACCCATAAAGATCTTTCGTCCGTCAATATGAGAGTTGAAATACACTCCCTCTTCCTTGATCTTTCGAAGTGATGCCAGCGAAAAAACCTGAAATCCACCAGAATCGGTAAGGATAGGTCTGTCCCAGACCATAAATCTGTGCAGTCCCCCGAGCTTTTTGATGACCTCATCGCCCGGACGGACATGGAGATGATATGTGTTTGACAGTTCTATCTGACAGCCAAGTTCCTTGAGATCCTCGGAACTGACGGCACCTTTTATGGCGGCTACCGTCCCCACGTTCATGAACGCAGGAGTCTCGACCGTACCGTGAACCGTTTTGAATACAGAACGTTTGGCGCTTCCCTCTACGGTAAGAACCCGATACATCAGAATCCGCCCTTCAGATACTCTTCAAGGCATACTCCCCGGGAAGTGATATCCCTTGCATATGCGGGTCCCACATATCTGAAATGCCACGGTTCATATACTATTCCGGTAATATCTTCCTTGCCTCTCGGATATCTGAGTATAAATCCGTAATCGGGAGCGTTCTCCTCCAGCCATTTACCTGCCTGCGTCTCACCGAATCCGTCATCCATGGTCGTGTAACTGCCCGTAAGGATATCAAGTGCAAGACCGATATGATGCTCGCTCGTACCGGGAACGGTAACGTTCATCGAACCCTTTTTATATGCTTCAAGATATGTCATACCTTCACCCATGAGCTTGTTGATCTTGTTGTTAAAAAGTGTCCTCTGGCGGTCAAACGACCTGTAGGCAGAGCATATCATAAGATCAACACCGTCAGCGGATGCGGCATCCATCATATTGTAGATATCATCGATTATCCTCTCATCGGCATAAAGAGACCCGTTGATATTGGAAAGCTTTACGTCGAATCCTGAAGGTACGGGATTCTGTTTGTTCACAAGCATCAGGCGCCAGTCGTCTTTATCTATGACGATCTCGTTTTCCTTTGTATCAGCCGTATCGGCTACGTCATCTGTATATTTATCTGTCGAATCTTCGGATCCTTCAGCCGCATCGGTGTAGACGGCTTCTTCACTGTCAAGCGAACCACCCCGCTCATTTGACAGTCCGTTTTTCTTCAGATTGTCAAGATACCGGGCTATACCCTCTCTGTCAGCTGCTTTTTCTCCCTGAGAGAGAAAATCGTCAGCAGTCATGTAATCAAGATCGGAATCAACGGAAGCTACAAACCTCTTCCCTGCAGCCATCATGTTCTCGACCGGGATCTCGGGCCCCTTTTTCGGAACACACACCAAAACGCCTCCTATAAGGGAAGCTATGTATAATCCGGTTATGATCCTGTCAATACAATTGCCTAAACTCTTCATAATTTTTTGGTGATGATGCAGTTGCCGCTCGGGACACTTATGAAAGGTCCGTTCATAACGATTATATTGTCTTTAAGGTTAAGAGTAAAGAAACTCATCGTGTTCGATTCGTGGTTAAGGCTCACGATATGCTTGGAATCCGGGAAAAAAGCAACATCCTTCGGATAATCTCCCGATACGGGAAGACTCAGTCTCTTATCCAAAAGCCCGGTCTTTTCGTCAACCTTAAATATGGCCACGCTGTTGCTGCCTGCAACGGAACACATGAGAAGTTTATGATCGAAAGAAAACTTCATGGCACATGAGATACTTCCCGAAGTACGGTAATCATCATTAATGGTCGATACCGATCCGATCTTCTCGAATTCGGGATTGCCGTTAACATTCATATAAGAATAAACATCGATCTTGTTCGCATCTTCATGTGATATATAGGCAAATTTGCCGTTTTTGTGAAACTTGATGTATCTCGGACCACTGTCCTGATCGCAGCGGATCATATCCTTGAACTTGAGCTTTCCCGCAACGGGATCAAAATCAAATATCTTTACCTGATCCATCCCTATATCACATACACACAGGAATTTGTTATCCCTTGTCATCTTTGTACATGTGACATGAGGAAGAAAAGAACGCTCTATGATGCTGCCGAGACCGGCCGAGAATATCTCGTCAGTGATCTGTCCGACTGTACCGTCATCATTGATCTTAAGCACCGTAACCTTTGCATCATGATACCCGGCAACAAACAGATATCTGTCCTCGTAATCCGTGGAGAGATAACAGCCTCTCATGCCGTTTATCGAAGCGGTACCGATATTTTCAAGGCGGCCGTCCCTCTTTATCTTATAGCTTTCCACACCGAAGTCGGTTATGGCGTACATATACTTCCCGTTATGGGATATGGTCAGATATGAACTGTTGGTGATCCTGACCTCATCCTTCTCGGTAAAACGTCCGCCTTCGACATCAACATCATAAACGTGTATACCTATCTCTTTGCCTCTGGTATAGGTCGAGACATATGCCACGTATTTGTTTTCTTTGGTGCCTTTAGCATTTTCAGCCATTTTTGTTTCCCGGTATTTTCAGCTACCCATCTATTTTCTATCCGAAGACTTTAAATGTCAACCTCAACATTTTGTTGTCATGATGTCAAACCCCCACTAATACCTATCTGTTAAAGAAAATCCTTTTATATTGGAAAACTTTACTGTATAATTTGCTGGATCGTATTTTTTCAATAGTATCAGAGGCGGGAATTGAGTAAAAAACTTATTGAACTTAAAAAGATATCCAAATCATTCGGAAACGATCTTGTAATTGACGAACTGGATCTGTATATCAGGGAAAATGAATTTGTCACACTGCTGGGACCGTCCGGATGCGGCAAGACCACTTTACTCAGGATAATCGGCGGATTTGAGACACCGGATGAGGGAAGCGTATTCTTTGACGGGGAAGACATCACGAAGATGCCTCCGAACAAAAGGCAGGTAAATACGGTATTTCAGAAGTATTCCCTGTTCTCTCACATGACTGTTGCCCAGAACATAGCTTTCGGTCTTCGTGTCAAGAAGAAAAGCAACGAGGAGATACAAAAGAAAATTGAGTACGCTCTTGATCTTGTGAATCTTCCGGGATTTGAGAACCGTATGCCCGATTCACTGTCAGGCGGTCAGCAGCAGCGGATCGCGATAGCGCGTGCGATAGTCAACGAGCCCAAGGTACTGCTCCTCGACGAGCCGCTCGGGGCTTTGGACCTGAAACTCCGCCAGGAGATGCAGTATGAACTGATACGTCTCAAGAACGAACTGGGTATTACCTTTATATATGTAACACATGATCAGGAAGAGGCCCTGACCATGTCGGATACGATAGTCGTCATGAATCAGGGATACATCCAGCAGATAGGTACTCCCGAAGACATATACAACGAGCCGACAAATGCATTTGTGGCCGATTTTATCGGTGAAAGCAATATCATAGACGGGATAATGCTTTCCGACAGGCTTGTCCGTATAGGCGGACAGGATTTTGAATGTGTTGATGAGGGGTTTGCTCCCAACGAGCCTGTTGACGTCGTTATAAGACCCGAAGATGTCGAGCTGGGTCCCCCCGAGAACGGCCAGACGACCGGAACCGTCACTTCCATAATATTTAAAGGTGTTCATTATGAGATACAGGTCGCAAGCGCGATCGGTATAAATTTTATGGTTCAGACAACTTTAAATTTCCCGGTCGGCAGTTTTGTTGGTATACGCGTTATTCCCGACAATTTTCAGATAATGCACAAACCGCAGTCTGAAGATGAAGAGATCCTTGATGCGAACGCACAGACAGGGGCCGCACATGAACCGTAAAAAGATACAGATACTTTCAATCCCATATCTGATCTGGATCATAGGCTTCACGCTGATACCTCTCGTGTTTGTCGTATCAAAAGCACTTGTAACTCCCGATGACAGACTTACTGCCGATAACCTTACCGCGATATTCGACAGTGTACACCGCAAGGCGCTTATCACTTCGCTTGAGGTTGCCTTTATAAGTTCACTGATATGCATACTGATCTCATATCCCGCCGCCCTGATAATCCGTTCCTTCAGGATAAAGAACCGCAAAGCGATGATCTTTGTCATGATCCTGCCCATGTGGATGAACTTTATCCTCCGGATACTGGCCATACAGATGCTTCTGTCCAAAAACGGGATCATCAATCATCTGCTCTCGATCCTCGGCCTTGGACAGATCGAGATAATCAACACTACGTTTGCGATCATTCTCGGAACAGTCTATGACTATCTTCCGTACATGCTCCTGCCCGTGCTCAACTGTGTCCTCGCGATCCCGGATGATATCGTGGAAGCATCCAAGGATCTGGGTGCCAACAGATACACTGTTCTGACCAGGATACTGCTCCCCCTCTCGCTTTCCGGTATAGGCAGCGGTATCACCATGGTATTCGTACCTTCAATGACAGAGTTCGTCATTGCCAACATACTCGGCGGCGGAAAGATCCTGCTGCTCGGCAACATCATCGAGCAGGAATTTTCGGTCACGATGAACTGGAATCTCGGATCGGGTCTGTCCGTTGCCCTGATGATCTTCGTTCTCGTATCCACACTGCTGTTTGGCAGGGATTCCGGTGCTGACAGGGGGTACGTGATATGATCGGAAAAGTTCTCGGAAGGATATATATCGGACTTGTTCTTGTACTGCTGTACGCTCCGATCATGGTGCTGATCTTGCTAAGTTTCAACAATTCAAGGTCGCGTGTCGTATGGAACGGCTTTACGCTCAACTGGTACCGCTCTCTTTTTGAAAATGACGCGATCATGAACGCATTCGGTACCACAATTGGGCTTGCTGCGGCATCTGCGCTGATCGCCAGCATCATCGGCCTGTTTGCAGCCATCGGAATGTATGCGATGAGAAAAAAAGACTATAAGACATTTATGTTCTTCACTGACATTCCGCTGCTTAATGCCGATATCGTGACCGGTATCGCCCTGATGCTCTGGATGGTCAGATTCATGCCTCTGGGCTTTTCAAGTGTACTGCTGTCACATATAACGTTTAACATACCTTATGTAATACTCAGCATCCTGCCAAAGCTCGAAACCACTGACATACGTCAGTTCGAGGCGGCACGTGATCTGGGGGCGGGAAACCTTTACGCTTTTGTAAAAGTGGTCCTTCCGGATCTGATGCCCGGGATACTGGCAGGATTTTTTTTATCGGCTACTATGTCAATGGATGATTTTGTGATAACATACTTCACAAAAGGTCCCGGAGTGAATACTCTGTCGACTCTTATATACGGAGAGATACGTAAAGGGATCAAACCCGAAATGTATGCACTGTCTTCAATACTGTTTCTGATGGTGCTGATAATACTCATCATCGCCAATCATTCTGCTAAGGAGAACAACGGTTATGAAAAATAAGATCATGGCAACGGCACTCATATTATGCATCATCTGCTGCACATTTACGGGATGTTCATCCCAGCGATCAAATGGCGACAATGTGCTCACGGTGTTCAACTACAGTGAATACCTGGATCCCCAGATGCTCTCGAAATTTACAAAGGAGACAGGGATCGAGATAAAGTATGAGGAGGCGACTACTCCCGAGGAGATGTATACGAAATACACTTCAGGGGCTATTTCCTATGATCTTTTATGTACATCAGATTATATGGTCAACAGGCTGATCGATGAAGGACAGTGTCAGAGTGTTGATTTTTCATCTATGGAAAACTTTGGGAACATAGATCCCAAGTTCATGGCGGAATCTGAGAGTTTCGATCCGGGCAACAAATACTCTCTTCCCTATTTCTGGGGTACGGTCGGAATACTGTACAACACCAAAAAAGTCTCTGCGCCCGTTGACAGCTGGAATGTCCTTTTTGACGGACAGTACAGCGGACAGATCATAATGCAGGACAGCATGCGCGACTCCTTTATGGTAGCCCTCAAATACCTCGGATACTCGCTCAACACCACGGACAAAAACCAGATCGAGGAAGCAGCCGAGCTTCTCAAAGCCCAGAAAAAAGATGTGGAAAGCTATCTTGTTGATGAGGCAAGAGATGAAGTGGTTGCCGAAAACGCGGTCATGGCTGTCGTATACTCGGGAGAGGCATATCTCGGAAACCAGTACAATCCCGATCTTCAATACGCGATCCCCAAGGAAGGAAGTAATCTGTGGATAGACTCCTGGGTAGTCACAAAAAACTGTAAGAATATGGAAAATGCACAGAAGTTCCTTGATTTTCTGTGCAGAGAAGATGTGGCCGAGGCCAATTTTGAATATATATACTATTCCACTCCCAACAAAACCGTTGTCGATAATATGGATGAAGAAATAAAAAGCAATGTGGCGGTCGTGCCCACGGAAGAATCAATAGATCACTGCGAAGTCTATCAGACTCTCGATAACGAAACCCTGGAGCTGTACAACACGCTCTGGAAAGAACTGAAATCCGAATGATCTGTCATCTTATCTTTTCGGGAAAGCCCACTTTCTTCTGAACTTTACGAAGTGTTTTGCCGGCGGCGTACTGTGCCTTTTCGGCATTGTCTTTTATGACCCTGTCAATATAGTCCTTGTTTTTTGCCAGGTCTTCCATCTTGCTGTGAAGCGGGCGAAGTACGCTTACAACACTCTCTCCGACGGCAGTCTTGAAATCCCCGTAACCCTTTCCTTCAAATTCGGCAACGGTCTCATCAGCCGTGTGTCCGGTACATGCGCAGTATATATCGATAAGATTGCATATACCCGGCTGGCGTTCTTCATCATATCTGACGGCACCTTCGGAATCGGTCACCGCACGTTTGAACTTACGCATTATCGTATCGGGATCGTCCATAAGATAAATGCTCGCGTTGGGATTTTCATCCGATTTGCTCATTTTCTTTGACGGGTCCTGAAGACTCATGATCTTTGCGCCGACTTTTCCGATATAAGGCTCGGGAACGGTGAACACATCACCGTATATCGAATTGAAACGCTGTGCTATATCCCTTGTCAGTTCAAGATGCTGCATCTGGTCGATACCAACCGGAACAACATCAGCCTGATAAAGCAGTATATCCGCCGCCATAAGTACAGGATAAGTAAAGAGTCCCGCGTTTATGTTATCGGCATGCTTTGCCGACTTGTCCTTGAACTGGGTCATACGGGACAGTTCTCCCATATATGTATAACAGTTAAGTATCCAGGCAAGTTCCGCGTGTCCCGACACGTGAGACTGGAAATAGATGCAGTTCTTCTCGGGATCAAGCCCTGCCGCTATGTACAGCATCAGAAGCCTTCTGGCACGGTTGCGCAGTTCCGCGGGGTCCTGTCTGACCGTGATGGAATGCATATCAACAACGGAATAAAAGCATTCATATTCATCCGATAAGGTCACCCAGTTCTTCAGTGCTCCGAGGTAGTTGCCGAGGGTCAGATTCCCTGTGGCCTGCATTCCCGAAAACAATACTTTTTTATCTCCCAGCATCTTTAGTGTTTCCCTTCTTTTTTGTATCGACCGCGGCCGTCTGTGCCGCTTTATCCTCTGTTGAGATAAATACCGCAACCGTCCTGTCGGGGACCGTCACCGTATCTCCTCTCTCGCCTATCGTTTTATGTACTATCCTGCCCGCGCTGTCATCGCACGTTAAATACTTTACGGTCCAAACAAGTCCCTTCGGGAGTTTGGGAAGCGCAAATGTATGATCTTCCCAGTGCATATTATATGCAATATAGAAAAAATCATCCTCTTTGATCTTCGTCAGTCTTGCATATTTGCCGCATATCATTATGCCTATATGCCGAAGATGATTGTCATATCTCGGAGACCAGGCCATATCACCGTGGTAGGAAAGATCCGGAAATCCGCATGATGCGTAATCCATTATCCGAAACTCCCGCTCCGGATGCAGTATCGGATGCTCCCGGCGTAGTTTGATAAGCATTTCTGTGAATTCATATATCTGAGCAGCCTGTTTACTGTCCTTCCACACTACCCAGCCGATCTCATTGTCCTGGCAGTACGGATTGTTATTGCCGTTCTGGGTGTTCATGAATTCATCTCCGGCCGTCAGCATCGGAGTGCCCTGTGCGAGCAGCAGAAAAGTGAGCGCATTTTTCATCTGTTTCATCCTAAGGGATAAAACGGATCTCTTTCTGGAAGGACCCTCTGCCCCACAGTTCCAGCTGTAGTTGAAATTCTCTCCGTCGCTGTTGTCTTCCCTGTTTGACTCGTTATGCTTGTAATCATATGTCACGAGATCATTGAGGGTGAAACCGTAATAGTCGGTGATATAGTTTACAACATGTACGTCCGGAGGATTAAGTCTCTGACGGAAACAGAACTCGGACAGCTGATTTTCGTCACTCTTTAAGAACTTGCGGCAGCAGTTCATAAAATCCGAATTGACAAAAGCCATGTTCCGGTTATAACCGTATTTTTTACAGGTGATGGCATCCTTGTTAAAGAAAGTGTTGTATATCTTCCTATCACGCAGGAATACATCGGCGGCTATGATCTCCATGGGGATGTCCGAACCCATGAGGAAAAATCCGTCCACATGATATTCCCTTGCCCAGAATCTCAGAATGTCCGGAATGAAAGCTTTATTTAAATGGTCGGGAAAATAGAACCTCATGATCACTTCGATCCCGGCACGGTGGCATTCTTTTACCATGCTCTTGAATTCATTCACCGGGTCTTTTGAAGAGTATGCGGCTTTGGGCATATAATACCGTCCGGATGTAAATCCCCAGAAATTGATCTTGAGCGGTGCCCCATCGCCGGTCTCCATCCTGTAATCGATATTTTCCATCGACTGGTTATCACCCGGGCGCATCACCTCATCGAACTCATAGCAGGGCATCAGGACTATCTGATTGACGCCGAGCTTTTGAAGATGATCGAGTTTTTCGACTATCCCCAAAAATCTGCCCCTGTTACGGACATGTGAACTTGAATGAGCGGTAAATCCCCTGACATGAAGCTGATAGGCGATCACATTATTAAACGGGATCTCCAGAGCCCTGTCACCTTCCCAGTCAAATCCGGTATCCGGCAGTTTTGCACGGTCGGTTTCCGCTTCACCGTCACCGAAAGCGCGGCGGGCGGTCGATGCACTCATAAAAGGATCCGGACAGCTCTTACCGTCAACTTCATAGCTGTATGAATATTCACTGTTCCACTCACCTTCGATCACACACGAATAAAGGCCCGGAGCCACGCGATACTCACTCATGCTGACATGATCTATGATCTCATTATCTTTGCTATGGATGAACAGCTTAAGGGTATTTCTGAAGGAAAGAGCTGCGGTAAACTGAACTCCGCCGGGAACCCTGACAGCTCCCATAGGATAACCGCTTCCCGTCTTATGTACTTGTACGTGATCTTGATCGTTTTTTAAAGTCATGGTCGTCGTAAAAAAAGCAAACTATATGTAATTATAATACAAATCGGCATATTTTCAAGAAAAAGCCTCAATAAATCATTGATTATACAAAAGCGCGGTGTTATAGTAAACGTTGTCATGCTGCGGTATGATGACCGTATAATCGTATAAATCACCAAGGAGTGTATCATGGAACGTATAGATGAGAACGATGATATCAATATGACCGTTGAGATAGAACTTGAAGACGGGACCAAAGTCAGCTGTGCCATAGTTACGATACTGACCGTCAGACAGAAGGATTATATAGTCCTTCTCCCTCTTGATGACGAAGGCCAGTGCACTGAAGGAGAAGTCTGGTTCTACGGCTACAAAGAGGACGAAAACGATCCGAACGTCGAGCCGGAGCTCATTTACATTGATGATGACGACGAATATGAAGCAGTCGCGGATGCTTTTGACGAGTATCTCGATGACGAAGAATTCGAACTGCTGAAGGACGAATGATATTACGATCTGATGATCTTTAACGTATCTTCTATGTATCTCATGTTTTCTACGGATTCGGCAGCAAATCTTGAAGGGCGCTTTCCGTGTTCGGTACTTACCGTACACATATAAAGGCGCTCTTTTGCACGGGTCATCGCAACATACATAAGTCTCCTTTCCTCGGATATCCCGCTTTCAGTCATGCCCTTGTGATGCGGGAACAGGCCCTCCTGTAAAGATATCACGAACACACATCCGAATTCGAGACCTTTTGACGCATGAGCGGTCATAACACTGACCCCGCTCTTTTTTTCTTTTATGTCATCCGGTGCCTCTTTATCATACTCTCTTACTGTCCTTTTAAGTTCTTTAACTTTTTCAAGTTTTTCGGGATCGTCCCTGTAATATGACATCAGATCACCGATATAATCTCCCGTATCGGGACAAAGCGCCTCCCTTGAAAGCCCCCTCTCCGGGTTGTTCATGATAAGGAAATAGTCAGCCCTTGAGGCTCTGTTTTCATGCGCTCTTTTATATGCTTCATGTATTCTCACATCAAGCGGGACCTCTTCTCCCTGTGATGTGACATTGAGCGGTATCCTGCACTCTTTTGCCGTACGGATAAACATGGACGCGCAATGACCGCTTCTGTACAATACGGCTATATCATCGGCTCTGTACAGCCCCTGCCTTAAAAGATCACTTATCATGTCACATACAAATGCCGCCTGCAATACGGTATTCTCGGAATTGACGATATATACAAGGCCTCCTGCCATTGACGGAAGATGGCGCTGCATGGGGCGGGATAATCTGTCGGCATTGTGCCTTATCAGTGTATCCGCCGCTCCTATCACGTTCTCACAGCATCTGTAGTTCATGGTGAGCGTGACCTGTCTGCAGCCTTTGTACTGATGCAGGAACTTCTTCATAAGTTCGGGCCTTGCTCCGCGAAAAGCATATATGGACTGGTCATCGTCCCCCACCGCGAACACATTCATCTCATCACCCGCAAGAAGTCTTAATACCTTATACTGCGTCTCATTGATATCCTGGAATTCATCGACAAGGATATAACGGTACTTTTGCTGCCATTTTCTTAACACTCTCTCGTGTTTATACAAAAGCTTTCCGCACAAAAGGATCATGTCGTCAAAATCGATCACATTGTTTTTACGGCACACTCTGTCGTATTCAGTGATCATTTTTTCGAATTCCTCTCTTTCTCCTTCAGTCATATCACGCGCGTATTCATTATGTTCATACATATCTTTTCCGAAGTTCTTGAATGCACCGATCAGTTCTATGACGGTATCCGTATTGTCATCATCCGTAAAAAGTTCCGAATAAAGAGCGCACGATCTTACAGAAAGCCCTATGAACTCTCTTCTCTCTTCTTCCGTTATGAGTCTTAAAACGTTTGGATCGTATTCCTGAAGTATGTGATAGAATACCGCGTGAAATGTCCCGAATGTCACGGGATAGATATTGCCTTCGACACGCCCGGCAAATCTTGCCTGCATCTGGCGGGCGGCTTTTTTCGAAAAAGTGATGACAAGTATATTATCGGGTGGGATATGCTTTTCCTCGATCATCAGCCGGATCCTTTCGACAAGAAGATGTGTCTTGCCGCTGCCCGGTCCCGCCAGAACAAGCATGGGGCCGTTCACATGATGTGCGGCCACATACTGTTCTTTGTTCAGTTTCATATGTCTCCTTATTTCAGCTTTTCGATCGCTGCCCTGATACGGGAAAGGGATTCATCCTTTCCGAGTATCTCCATCAGTTCGGTGGCACCGCCGGGAGTCGTCTGTTTACCGGACAGAGCCGTCCGAAGCGGCCACATGACAAAACCTGTCTTGTATTCATGCTTTGCGGCAAAATGAGACAGTACAGCAAACAGACTGTCGTTCGAATAATCTCCGCATTCCTCCAGCAGCGGAAGGACATCGGTCAACAGCTGCAGCGAAGATACCGGATCCGTTTTCATCTTCTTGTGTGTATACATGGAGATATCATATTCCGGAACCTGCTCAAAGAAATCAACATGATCCTTAATATCGGGGAATACTTCGATCCTTGTCTTTACCATGGCCGCGATCTTCTTAAGGTCATAATCCTTCGTTATCGTCTCTTTAAGATATGGCAGTGCCATCTCATAAAACCTGTCGGGATCCATGGCTTTTAAGTATTCTCCGTTCATCCATTTGAGCTTTGTATAGTCAAATACGGCAGGCGATTTGCTCATTTTGGTATAATCAAACTTCGCGATGAGCTCATCAAGGCTCATTATCTCGTTATTGTCTTCCGGCGACCATCCGAGAAGTGCGACGAAATTTACAACCGCCTCGGACACAAATCCGGCCTCTATCAGATCCTCGTATGATGAATGTCCGCATCTTTTCGAAAGCTTTTTGTGTTCCTCGTCCGTGATCAGCGGGCAGTGGACATAGACGGGGATATCCCATCCGAAAGCTTCATAAAGTCTGTTGTATTTGGGCGTGGACGACAGATATTCATTTCCTCTTACCACATGAGTGATCCCCATGAGATGATCGTCAACGACATTTGCGAAATTGTATGTCGGATAGCCGTCTGATTTTATCAGTATCATATCGTCGAGTTCGGCATTGTCCACACTGATATCACCGTAGATCTCATCATGAAAAGAAGTTGTTCCGGTATCGGGATTGTTCTGCCTGATAACGTAAGGAACATTCGCGTCAAGCTTTTCCTGGACCTCCTCTTCGGACAGGGACAGACAGTGCTTATCATAGACGTTGATCTCCTTATCGCCGACCTTTTTTGTAAGACCTTCAAGCCTTTCCTTTGTGCAGAAACAGTAGTATGCCTTTTTTTCCTTGACGAGCTGTTTGGCATATTTCAGATATATCCCCGATGCCTGGCGCTCGCTCTGAACATACGGTCCGCATCCTCCGTCTTTATCGGGTCCCTCATCATGTATCAGACCCGTCTTCTCCAGAGTCCTATATATTATGTCAACCGCTCCGTCCACATATCGTTCCTGATCCGTGTCTTCGATCCTCAGTAAAAACCGGCCGTTTTCATGCTTTGCTATAAGATAGGCATATAAAGCCGTGCGCAGATTTCCGACATGCATCCTGCCCGTGGGACTCGGGGCAAATCTTGTTCTTACCTCTGACATATTCGTTTTACGCTCCTTTTACACATATCATTTGACAAAATACCGAAATATTATAGTACGATTTTCGGAAAATTAACAGTGGAAAATCCCTGCGGATATTGTTAAACTAATGTAGCACCATTCAAATGAACCTTAATCAAAGGAAGTATGATCCATGGCTGAACATATTAACATCGAAGATATCAGGCCGGTGGCTCCGCTTGGTCTGATCGTCCACAAAAGCTGCATCGATCTCGGAACATCGGTTGACCGTAAGCTGGCGGAATACCGCAGGCACCAGAACCTTAAGCACAGGGATTCCGGCGTGTTCTTCGAATATGAAAAGGATTCGTACATCCTTGACTGCGAATGGTCAAGATTCGGCACCGGTGAAGGCAAGGCACTTCTTCGGGATACGGCAAGAGGCCGGGACATCTTCATTCTCGCCGATGTATGTAACCACAGCAATTCTTTTACCGTAAACGGTTTTATACACCATATGTCACCCGACGACATATTTATGGATGTTAAACGTATCATAATGGCGATCGCCGGAAAAGCTCACAGAATAACAGTAGTTATGCCGTTTTTATACGAATCCCGCCAGCACAAACGTGCTCTTAGGGAATCGCTTGACTGCGCAATGGCTCTTGCAGAGCTTTCCAATATGGGGGTCAACGACATAATAACATTTGACGCACATGATCCCAAAGTCCAGAATTCCACTCCGCTTTGCGGATTCGACAACTTCACGACACCGTATGAATTCATATCGAGTCTTATCCACTACGAACGCGATCTCATAATAGACAAGGATCATCTGGTAGTCATCAGCCCGGATGAGGGTGCATTGGATCGTGCCGTATACTTTGCCGGAGTACTCGGTGTTGATACGGGAATGTTCTACAAACGCCGTGACTATACAAAAGTCATCAACGGCAAGAATCCTATCGTGGCTCATGAGTTCCTCGGTGATGAGATCGACGGTAAGGATGTCATTATAATAGACGACATGATAAGCACCGGCGGCAGCATTATAGATACCGCAAGACAGTTGAAATCAATGAACGCCAAGCGTGTATACATCTGCTGTACATTCGGCCTGTTTACCGAAGGTATCGATCTGTTTGACAAAGCTTATGATAACTGCGTTTTTGACAAGATAATCTGCACGAACCTGTGCTATCACGATCCCCAGATCAATACAAGACCTTACTTTATAGAAGCCGATATGAGTGAATTTCTTGCAACGGTCGTTGACTATATGAACCACGACATAGCAATGTCCAAGGTCCACACCAACACCGAGAAGATCCAGGATGTGCTGAGGCGTTACAACCAGAGGATCGGCTCCGAATATACGGCAGATGACAACGCATAACGCTCATCCCATATACGAAAAAGCGTTCCGGTGCCACCGTATCTGTTCTCCTTCTATCGCAACGACATCGAATCTGAATTTAGTATCTGCGGAAAGTTTTCTGTACAGCCGGTAATGATCGGCGACTTTTGATATGGTTCTTGCTTTTGATATGCCAACCGCCTCCTCGGGATGACCGAGCACGGGATTTTTTCTGTACTTGACCTCCACGAAGACAATGAAGTCTTCATCTTTTGCGATCAGATCTATCTCCCCGAATCTGTTTGAAAAGTTCAGTTCCAGTATTTCAAGTCCGCACTCCGTAAGAAACCGTGCCGCCTCATCTTCTTTTTTGAATCCGACTTTTCTTTTGTTCATCAGGTACCGAGTTTTCCTCTGATCTTTTCCATATTGTCGACAAATACCAGTATCTCAGCCACAACCTCATACAGTTCCGGAGGGATGTATTCGCCGATATCGAGCTTTGACAGCGTTCCCGCAAGCTTCTCGTCCTCATGGATCGGAACATCGTTCTCTTTTGCCTGTTCAATGATGCGTTCCGCGATCCGTCCGCGGCCTGTGGCAACGATCTTCGGTGCAAGATCATTCGGATCATATTCAAGGGCTACCGCCTGTTTGATTTTCTTCTTCTCTTCTTCTGCCATATCAAGCCCTGACATCAAATCTCATCTGCGAAACAATAACCGGTGTTCTGGAATTGGCGTCCTCTTTTGTGAATTCATCCGCTATAGGCCCGATAGTCTCTCCGGCCTCACGTTTTGTAACATGCGTACTCGTATTATATCCCTTTTCGGTAAGCCTTTTTGTCAAAAGGTCTATGTGGGATTCGATAAAATCAAGCACTTCCTCGCTCTCAAGATAGAAATTCGTAGACACTTTCGTATGGTCCCGCATGGTGACATATACATCCATGGGGCCGAGATGCTCCATATCCAGGTGCAGAAGCGCCGAATAGTTTCCGTCACGGTCGGCAAGATTTTTCCTGTTTGTATACACATAGAGCTCACCGTTCGCATCTTCTCCGGCCATCTTGAGCGGCAGCTGGATATAGTTGACAAATTCATTGAGCTGGTTCATGAAGCTGACATTGTCGGAAAGAGCTGCGGCGGAGCTTGCAACAGGCGAATCTGCTCTTCCTAAATTCTCCATAAGATCGCTCACTTTTGCCGTAGTTCTCCTGATCCTGTCATACAGTTCTTCTATCTTTCCGTTCTCGGCAACATCCTGTGGTTTTATCGACATCTGAGACTTTACGGAGTCCCTTACGAGCTTTGTAAATCCGTCCGATCTGAGAAGCTCGCCGAGCTTTTTGGATATCGTGCTTTTTGCGGCTTCGGGATCGGTATCTTTATCAAGTATCGCCGAGGCTGCTGCCCTGGCAGTATCGGCAGCATTCCTGACGCCTGCATTCAGATCCGGCAAACTGCTGTTATTTATATTTGCTCCCGTCCGGGCCGTTTCTGACGGCCGGGCTGCTTCTGACGGCCGGCCAGTTCCGGACGGCTGCGTCGTATCATTTCCTTTCAGAGCTGCAATATCAGCCCTGGCAGCGTCATTCGCATTCGCTTCATCTGCCGCCTCATATTCCTCCTCCGAATATGCACCGAGCTGTGCATCCTCTATCTGCGTGACTTCCGGCGGATACTCGTTGACGAGTTCCTTGACAGCCGTCATGATTTGTGAAGGATCCAAAGGTTCATGTATATCGGCACTCTCTCCGGCAAGAATAAGTATGTTCTGGAGATCCGATGAAAGTGACAGCTGTTCACCCGCGGTAAGGGACAATTCCGGATTATAGACCGCTTCCTGTGTGATGACATTTGCTCCGTCAGAAGAAAGCGGCTGTCCGGCAGAATCGGCACCTGCGGCCGTCCCGTCCTGTGCAAGTATCCGGGTATCTGCAGCGGCAAGCCGTGCTTCGACGTTTACGGTCTCTGATCCCGAAGCGGGCACAGCTTCACCCGAAGGACCGGCACCGGCAGCTGTCGCTGCAGCATCTCCTTCTTTTGATACCGTTATTGTCTCAAGACTCGATGTATCTATAAGATCCAGGACTTCTTTAATAACATCTGTTTTTGAATTAACAACGGCTTCATTGAATATATCCGCTATCCCATCAGAGACATTTTGAAGGTCTCCTGTGATCTGGTGCTGAAAATTACGGTAGTTATCAAATTGGATGACATTTGATTCCGTAAGCGGCATGTTCAGTTTAGTCATCTGGACGATGGATTCCGGCGAGACGTTTGAATGAGATGATACGTTCCTGAACATATCAACCAGCGCATTTTTGTTGACAGGCATACTCTCAGTCATCATTCTGTCTGTCATCGTCAATGTGGTATTGTTGATTGGAAGTCCCGCCGCCCGAAGGGCAGACATGGCAGCATTGTTACCTGCCAGATTGGAAAACAGAGGCCTCAGCGCAGTCTGATCGTTAGCGCCCTTTGCAACCTCAAAAGTCAGCCGCATTCCGACTTCAATATCCGCATTACCCTGAAGTCTGGCTGAGATGGTGGAATCATTTGCAAGTCTGATAGTGACCTGGTCACCCTCTTTTTCTATGATCTGACCGCTTATCGTTGATCCGCCGACAAGTTCTCCTCCCGATGCCTGGCGCGAAGCGGCTCTGCCGGAAGTTCCGGCTGCATCGGTACTCTGGGTGTTCCCTATCCTGTTATAGTCACTGTTTGATAATGAGTCAATGGATATGGCCATATGATATCCTTTATAAGTCAGATAAAGTTTCCGATAAACGATCTCCTGTGTATCGGGCACGGACCGATCTTCTTAATGGATTCTATATGATCTGCCGATCCGTAACCTTTGTTTTTTGCGAAGCCGTATCCGGGGTACTTCAGATCCATTTCTTCCATGATCCTGTCCCTGGTCACTTTTGCGATTATGCTTGCCGCAGCTATGGAACAGCTTTTGGAATCACCTTTTATGATCGGGATCTGGGTAACGTCAATACCGGGTATCGTAACGGCATCATTTAATAATATATCGGGTTTTTTCCCGAGTTTCATAATGGCCTCGCGCATGGCTTCGTACGTGGCCTGCAAAATATTTATCTCATCTATGCGTTTATGATCCGCTATACCGACTCCTACGGCCTGAGCGCGTTCATATATTATATCAAACAGTTCGCTTCGTTTTTTGGGGGACAGCTGTTTTGAATCATTCAGTCCGAGTATCATATCATCTTTCGGAAGGATCACAGCCCCTGCAACAACCGGTCCGGCCAACGGCCCCCGTCCTGCCTCATCTATACCGCAGATGAACGAATAACTGCTGTATTTTCTTTCGTAAGATAACATAAGTTCCGTTCTTTTGATCTCTGCGTTATTTTTCTCTATGGCTTTTTGAGCTCTTTGGACCAGTTGGATAACACCGCTTCTGTCATCCGATGAATACCTGCGTATAAAATCATCATATTCGCCGTTTTGCAGATCATTAAATTCAGTTTTAATATCGGAAATACTTTTCATCATAATAAAAACCACTTGTTTGGCCGTTCAGAAAAAGCGTATCTTCGAAAACGGGATGATCCTCATAAAGACTCTGCCTGTTATCCTTGTTGATGTAACGATTCCGACCTGCTCGTATCTTGAATCGATACTCTCTTCTCTGTTATCACCCACGACAAAATACTCACCTGCCGAAAGCTCAACGGGCGACTGAGCAAGCCCGGCATATTCGGGTGCATCGACTCCTTTGACATCATCGATCGGCTCCCCGTCTATCAGAAACTTCCCGTCAACGATCTGTACCGTCTCGAACGGAAGTCCTATAACGCGTTTGACCAGTTCTTCACCGGTCCCCGTCTGCTTAAATACTATAATATCAAATCTTTCGGGTTCACGGAACCTGTAAGTGATCTTATCGATAAGAATACCGTCGTCACTTTCCAGCGTACTCTCCATGGAATGGTTGGTGACCCTTGCCCGCTCAACGACATATTCGGACAATATAAACGAAACTATCAGAACCGCAAGTACAAAAAGTCCGATCTTAAGTATGCCGACGGCGATTCCGCCTGATCTCTTCTTGTTTTTCTTTTCCATAAAAAATAAACAGCTCTCCTTTTACTGCTCCGGCTCTTCAAGTGATATCCTTCCGAGCTTTCCGGATCTCAGATCATCAAGGATAATGTGAGCCGCTTTATCATAATCTGGCAGTCCGCCTTTTTTGATACAGCCTCTTTTTAAAGCTATAGCGTCAAATATGGCTGCCGTTTCATCATTTTCATCAATCTCATATCTGCCGGCCATGATACCGGGCGAATGTTTCCGGATATGGTCTATAAGCATCGCGGCAAGTTCACCCTCGTCTATTATCTGATCGCTTATGGATCCGATAAGCGCCAGGTTGATCCCTGTCTTCTCATCCTCAAACTTCGGCCAGAGAATACCGGGAGTATCAAGTAGCTCCACACTCTTATCAAGCCTGATCCATTGTTTTCCTTTTGTGACTCCGGGCCTGTTTCCGGTTTTGGCGCTTGCCTTTTTACACAGTGAATTTATAAAGGTTGATTTTCCGACATTCGGGATCCCTACGACCATCGCTCTTACGGGTCTTCCCGTTATACCCTTTTTCCGGTCACGCATCAGTTTTTCGGCACATGCCTCCTCTACAGCCGCATGTATCGGCCCGAAGCCTTTGCGGTTTTTGGAGTCCGTAAGAAGAGTTACAAAACCTTTCTGTTTGAAATACTGATACCATTTTTCGTTGATCTCGGGATCTGACAGATCGGATTTGTTCAGAAGTACAAGACGTGATTTTCCTTTTGCAAGTTCATCTATATCAGGATTGCGGGATGAACGGGGTATCCTGGCATCAAGAAGTTCTATGACAAGATCGATGAGGCGGATATCCTCCTGCATCATCCTTTTTGCCTTTGTCATGTGACCCGGATACCACTGGATAGGCATCATTCAATCCTCCCCGCCTCACTGTTCCTGCCTTTGAGATGATACCAGGCTTTTCCTTCGATCATCCCACGGCTGATGTTACCGATATTTGCGCTCCTTGAGTCTTCGGAATTGCGCCTGTTATCCCCGAGTACAAAATACTCATCGGCGCCAAGGACTATCTCGGAAGATGCAACACCCGCATCCCTTGTATCCTCAGCCTTATCCTTTGTATATACGGCGCCGTTGATGACAACCTTTCCCTGTTTGATCAAAACAGAGTCTCCGGGAGTCGCCACAACTCTCTTTACCGACAGATGTGCGTTCTCATTGCCGTTGGGTCTGAAAACGATCACATCTCCCTGCTTCGGTGCGGAGAACTGGTATGCGATCTTATTTATCAGAACCTCCTGTCCGTTTGACAGTGTCGGCTCCATGGATTCTCCCACAACGCTGGTTCTTATCCCGAATGCAAATACCAGGGCAACACCGAGGAATACAGCGATGAATGCGAGAAATATACACTGCAGGATCTGGTAGAGTATGTTTATGTTTACCTTTCTTTCCCTGTTTATATAGGAAAGGGAAGGACCGCTTTTTTGCCGGCCGAATTTCATGGGTTCTTATTCCCCCTGCCTACAATAAAAGCACCTGCCTGCGCAAGTGCTTTTAATATCTGTCAGCGAATGAGCTCTTTAACCTTAGCACTCTTTCCGGAACGCTCTCTCAAGTAGAAGAGCTTAGCCCTGCGGACTTTACCGCGTCTTACTACTTCGATCTTCTCAACATTGGGAGAATGAAGGGGCCATGTCTTCTCAACACCGACACCGTTTGAATTCTTTCGAACCGTAAATGTCTCACGGTTTGAACCACCCTGGCGCTTGATCACTGTACCCTCAAACACCTGTATCCTCTCGCGGTTTCCTTCCTTGATCTTACCGTAAACTTTTACGGTATCACCGATAGAAAACTCGGAGACATTCTCCTTGAGCTGTTCCTGCTCGATCTCTCTGATAATGTCGTTCATTTCAATTCCTCCAAATAACACAGACGTTCTTGACTTCCACAAAAGCAGAGGACCGTCGTTAATTACAGCCTTGTTATATTACCATACGGCCACACTAAATGCAAGCACAAGTATCATCGGGACATATCACCGGCCGTTAATCATGCTTCAAACAATATGCTTCATACAGATCAGGCCTTCGTTCTTTCGTTCTGAGAAGTGCCTGCTCATGTCTCCACCGATCGACCGCAGCGTGATCTCCGGACAGCAGCACGGACGGAACTTTTCTGTCATGCCATACTTCCGGCCGTGAATACTGCGGATATTCGAGCAGTCCGTCCGAAAAGGATTCCGTTTCGGATGAATCCCCGTTGTGAAGCACTCCGGGAACGAGCCTTGAAACCGCATCGACAACCGCCATTGCCGGTATCTCTCCGCCCGTCAGAACATAGTCTCCGACGGAAACACTGTCGGTCACTATCTCTTCAAGTACGCGTTCATCGATGCCTTCATAGTGGCCGCACAAAAGTATCAGATCTTCCTCTTTTGCAAATTCGGATGCTATATCCTGGTCGAAGAGTTTTCCCTGCGGTGTCATATATACGACTCTTACACCGGAAACATCTTCTTTATTTCGCCGAACGGCTATACGGCGTAATATGTCCTCATAGCATCTGTATACAGGCTCCGCCTGCATGAGCATCCCCGCACCGCCGCCGTACGTATAATCATCGACCTTGTTATGCTTGTTGAATGCAAAATCACGTATATTGTAAGCCTCTACAGAAAGAAGCCCCTTTTCTGCCGCTCTTCCGATAATGCTTTCCGAAAGACCCGCACGCACCATATCCGGAAAAAGCGTCATAACATGAAAATTCATCTGCTCTCCTAATCCGGGACGATTGCCGGGATCACTGATCCAGAAGCCCGTCGAGGATGTGTATCTTCATCTTCTTTTGCGCGATGTCGACATCAAGAATACATTCTTTGATAGCCGGGAGCAGCAGACGCCTTCCGTCGTCAAGCGCTATATCATATACGTCATTTGCTCCGGTTGCGATAACATCGGTAACGGTTCCGCTAAGCGAAAGCTCTTCATCTTCGGCCGTTATCCCTATAAGATCCGCAATGAAGTACTCGTCTTTTTCAAGACGTACGGCATCGCTTCTTGCAACAAAAATACCGCACCCGCAGTATTTTGCGATAGATTCGATACTGTCGAAGTCTTTGAACTTCAAAATAACAAACTGTTTGAAAAATCCTGCAGATACGCATTCAAGTTCGATCATCCCTTCCTTTGTCTCAAGGAAAGTCCGCTTCAGCTTTTTGAACCGTTTCACATCATCGGTCATGGGGAAGACTTTTACTCTCCCGTCGATGCCGTGAGTCCTCGTGATGGCTCCTATCTGCAGATAATCATCTTTTATTCCGTCATCAGTCATTTACGATATCCACAAGAACCTTCTTGGGAAGATCGGCAGATGCCGCTTTTACCACACCACGGATGGCTTTGGCGATACGTCCCTGCTTGCCGATGACTTTTCCCATGTCGGAAGGAGCAACTTTGAGTTCCACTACTATGGATCTCGAATCTTCTTTTTCGGTCACCGAGACCTGGTCGGGATTATCAACCAGTGCCTTCGCAATAACCTCAACAAGTTCTTTCATATCAACCCTCCTGACATTATTTCTCGATACCGGCGAGTTTGAAGAGCTTGCCGACAACTTCGGTAGGGATGGCACCGTTGTTCAGCCATTTTTTAGCTTTTTCCTCATCGATCGAATATGTGCTGGGATCCGTATTTGGATCATATGTGCCGATCTCTTCGATACATCTTCCGTCGCGGGGACTCCTTGAATCTGCTACGATGATCCTGTAGTAGGGTGCCTTCTTCTGTCCCATCCTTCTGAGTCTGATCTTTACTGCCATTTTGTTTCCTCCTTGATATAAAACATTACATTTTTATTTATAGTGAACGAATCTTTTTCGTTTACCATCAGAACGGAAATTTACCGAACCTTCCGCGCTTACCCATAAGACCGGGAAGCTGTTTCATCATCTTCTGTGCCTCTTTGAACTGTTTTACAAGCCTGTTAACATCGGCTATATCAACTCCGGCACCCTTTGCGATCCTGTGTTTTCTGGAAGGATTTAGTATGTCGGGTTTTCTGCGCTCCTCTTTTGTCATGGACAAAACGATCGCTTCGGTCCTCGCCATCTTCTTTTCATCTATCTGATCCGCAAGATCCCCCATCTTGGCGCCTCTCGGGAGCATACCGCACATACCGGGCATCATAGAAAGAACAGACGCGAACCCGCCCATCTTCTTCATCTGATTCATGCTCTCAAGATAATCGTCAAAATCAAACTTACCTTTCTTGAGCCTTGAAGCCATTTCCTTCTCTTTGGCTTCGTCTACCTGCTCGGATGCTTTTTCGATAAGGCTCAGGACGTCACCCATCCCAAGTATCCTTGAAGCCATCCTGTCGGGGTAGAACTGGTCAAGATCCGTAAGCTTTTCTCCCATACCGACAAACAGTATCGGTTTTCCGGTTACCGCTTTGACCGAAAGAGCCGCACCGCCTCTGGCATCGCCGTCCATCTTGGACAGGATCACCCCGTCAATGCCGACTTTCTCATTGAAAGTCTCGGACACGTTTACGGCTTCCTGACCGGTCATGGCATCAACTACGAGCAGCGTTTTGTGCACTCCGACAGCTTCCTTGATCCGCGTCAGTTCATCCATCAGCTCTTCATCTATCTGCAGACGGCCCGCGGTATCGATTATCACAACATTATCTTTGTTGCCATCGGCTGCGCTCATGGCTTCCTTTACGATACGGATAGGATCCTTTTCACATTCGATCCCGAAAAAATCAGCCGATACCTTGCCGGCATTGACTTTCAGCTGCTCGTACGCAGCGGGACGATAAACGTCACATGCAACGAGAAGACTCTTTTTGCCCTTCTTTGCCAGCCTGTCGGCAAGCTTTGCGGCGGTTGTCGTCTTACCGGAACCCTGCAGACCGCACAGCATGATAACGGTTTTGGCCTGTCCCGGAAGAAATTCAAGTTCGGTCATCTCCGAGCCCATCAGAGCAGTCATCTCTTCATTGACGATCTTTATGACCATCTGTGCCGGATTGAGGCCGTTCATTACATCGGCACCTACCGCGCGCTCCTCAACGCTTTTTATAAACCGTTTTACAACCTTGAAGTTTACATCAGCCTCAAGCAGCGCCATCTTAACCTCGCGAAGCGCACGTCGTACGTCTTCCTCGGTAAGGCGTCCCTTGCCGCGAAGGCTTTTAAATACATTCTGAAGTTTATCCGTAAGGCTCTCAAATGCCATTTTTATCCCCTGTTACAGACCGTCTATGATATCTTTGGCCAGTGATCTGATCTTTTCATCCGTTGTGAGCTTTTCTATCTGTAAAGCTTTTTCCCTGAGGATCCTAAATCTCCTGACAAGTCCAAGCTTTTCCTCATAATCCTCAAGTATCCTGTCGCACCGCTTCAGCAGATCATGAACGCCCTGTCTCGAAATACTGTATTCCTCGGCCAGCTCCGAAAGTGAACAGTCATTATAAACCGCATCCTTATACACGAGTTTCTGGTGATCCGTCAGAAGCTCTCCGTAAAAATCATACAGCATGTTTTTTCTTTCTATGTCATCCATAACTTTCGCTATATTACTACAACAAAAAAGGGCTGTCAAGTATTTTCTCTTGACAGCCCGGATGTGCAGAAAATCATATCATATACCAAACAATATCCCTTAGGGTCTTTTCATCGATATCAAATGATGCGGACTTCATCTTCGCTTCGTTATTCCTTACCTTTTCATATGCTTTTTCGAGCTCATCATCGGGGATATTTATGCCGCCGGATGCGTTTGCGATAAAAGATGTCAGCTCATCCGTATCGGCAAATCCGGAAAGGTTCAGGATCTCTTTTCGCTCTTTGCCCGGTGCAAGAGCGATAAATCCCGGAAGGAAGAAACCGGCCGCCATTCCGTGAGCAATACCGAGATCATAAGTGATCGTATAGCTCAGAGCATGAGGAATGCTCGTTCCGCTCTGTGCTATGGACATTCCCGCAATAGCGGATGAGCGCATAAGATATGAGCGGTCCTCATCGGTACACTCTCTCTTTCCGGTTAATACGTCCCTTGTCAAAGACCACATCCCAAGGCCCGCAAAAGCCGTCATTTTCACATAATCATCGGCTTTTTGATTAAGTAAGCTCTCGTAAAGATGTGCAAGCGCATCAACGCTACTGTTGACTATAAGGGAATGAGGCGCATTTTTCAGGTATTTTCCGTCGATCAGTGAAAGAACCGGAAAAACCTTATGAACCATTGAGATCTTTGTCTTTTTATCATGCCGTGTCAGAACCGAAACACCGGTAACTTCCGAGCCCGTTCCGCATGTGGTCGGAACACATATAACAGGGAGCGCTTCCGGACTCTTATCCGGATCATACAGATAGTCAAGACCGGCACCCGGGTGTCTCAGCAAAAGCGCAATGGCTTTAGCCGCATCCATGGCTGATCCTCCGCCGATACCTATGACCATATCAACACCTTCACCGGCAAAACGCGCTGCTGCAGATAGTACGGTGTCTGTCGAAGGATTTTCTTCAACTTCGGAAAATACAAGGTATGAAACGCCTCCGGAGGAGAGAGCGGATATGAGATCATCAAAAGCTCCGTTTAAAAATGCCGATCTGCGGCCCGTTACTATCAGAGCCTTCCTGCCGACATTCGCGATATCGTCCGCATGCCGGACAACGCAGTCCTTCTCATCATAGAGCCTTACAGGCATGTAGTATTTCATCCGGCAGTTCCTCTGATGCTCTGCTCCGGCGTCAGATCGATGTCCTCACGATCCTGGGCTTGTAGCCGCCACGCTCGAGAGCGGAGATAATGCTGTCTTTATGCTGTGTGCCGAATGCTTCAAGTGTGATGCGAAGCTCAACGGCCGCGTTTCTGTTGGTTGATACGAACTGATTATGTTCAAGTTTTATAACATTTCCGTTTTCTTTTGCGATCACGCCGGCAACCTGTGAGAGCTGGCCGGGCTTATCGGGCAGAAGGACGGATACGGTAAATATCCTGTCTCTCATTATAAGACCCTGGGATACGACCGAAGACATCGTGATGACATCCATGTTTCCGCCCGATAATATGGATACCACCCTCTTGTCTTTTATTTTCAGATGATCAAGCGCCGCAACGGTAAGCAGCCCGGAATTCTCAACAACCATCTTGTGATTTTCGACCATGTCGAGAAATGCCACAATGAGTTCCTCATCCTTCACGGTAATGATCCTGTCGATATTCTTCTGCACATAGGGAAAGATCACGGACCCGGGAGTCTTGACCGCCGTTCCGTCAGCGATCGTGGATACACCTGGAAGGCTTACGACTTTGCCCGCCTCAATGGACGCCTTCATACAGGCGGCACCTTCGGGTTCAACGCCGATCACTTTGATCTTGGGATTGAGAAGCTTCGCAAAAGTAGCCACTCCCGCAGCAAGTCCGCCTCCGCCTATGGGTACAAGTATATAATCCACAACAGGAAGATCCTGGAATATCTCCATCGCGATGGTTCCCTGTCCTATAGCCACAACCGGATCATCAAACGGATGAATGAATGTATACCCTTTCTCCTTGGCAAGTTCAAGAGCCTTTTCGCATGCCTCGTCATATACATCGCCGAACAGTATGACCCTGGCACCGAGATTTTTTGTCCGGTTTACCTTAATGAGCGGGGTCGTGGTAGGCATCACTATGACCGCTTTCAGGCCGAAAGCCCTGGCCGCATATGCAACTCCCTGTGCATGGTTACCCGCGGATGCGGTGATTATTCCCTTTTTTCTGTCCTCATCGGACAGAGTGCTCACTTTGTAATATGCGCCGCGAAGCTTGTAAGCTCCGGTCATCTGCATATTCTCGGGTTTAAGATATACTTTGTTTCCGGTCCTCTCGGAAAGATAAGAACTGTACATCAGTTTGGTCTCTTTGGTAACCTCCCTGACAACCGTGCTTGCCTCCTCGAACCTGTCAAGAGTGAGCATATCCGTATTATTGGCTTTGTTATTCTTCTGTTTCGTCGGCATTATCGGTCACATCCTCCTTGTAAAAAAGAGCTTTGATATAGTCGTCAACATCGAACCTTTGAAGATCATCTATCCCCTCTCCGACTCCTATGAACTTAACGGGAATGGACAACTCTGACTGAATGGCTATGGCGATGCCTCCCTTTGCGGTCCCGTCAAGCTTCGTAATGACGATCCCGGACACATCCGTGACTTCCTTGAATTCCCTGGCCTGGTTGACCGCATTCTGGCCTGTGGATCCGTCAAGTACTATGAGCGTCTCCTTGAACGCTTCGGGATATTCACGGTCTATGATCCTGTTCATCTTGGCAAGTTCCGCCATAAGATTTTTCTTGTTGTTGAGCCTTCCCGCAGTGTCTATGAGAAGTATATCGCATCCTCTTGCCTTTGCCGCGTTAACGGCATCGAACACTACAGATGAAGGATCCTGACCTTCCCTTCCCGTTATCAGATCGGCCCCTGCTCTATCGGCCCAAATGGTAAGCTGCTCAAGTGCGGCTGCCCTGAACGTATCGGCGGCAGCGACCATCACTTTCTTTCCGTCCTGATGATACTTCGCGGCAAGTTTTCCGATGGTTGTCGTCTTTCCTACTCCGTTTACACCGACGACCAGAACTACGGAACGTCTTTGTTCAAACTCATAATCCGCTTCGCAGGTTGACATAACTTCCTTGATCTTGCCGATCATATGCATCCCGAGCTTTTTCGGTTTTCTTATATGATCATAATATTCATCGCGCTTCAGACCGTCCACGATATTGGCAGTCGCAGTGACTCCGATATCCGACAGAATGAGAAGTTCCTCAAGATCGTCATAAAAGTCCTCGTCGATCCTGTCCCGTTCAAACACCTCGGCCAGGTTCTCATCTATCGCTGCTCTTGATTTGGAAAGTCCGGCAAAAAGCTTTTCAAAAAACGCCATAATCAGTCATCCAGATCCTTGTCTATAAGATTGACGGAAACGAGTGCCGAAACACCCTTCTCCTGCATTGTTATACCGTACAGTCTGTCAGCCTTCTCCATCGTTCCTCTCCTGTGAGTGATGACGATGAACTGGGTATGCTCCGTCAGCTTGTTAAGATACCCTGCAAACCTTCCGACATTCGATTCGTCAAGTGCGGCCTCGATCTCATCGAGCAGGCAGAACGGCGAAGGCTTCAGATTCTGTATCGCAAACAGCAGCGCTATGGCTGCAAGAGCCTTCTCACCGCCCGAGAGCATCAGCATGTTCTGCAGCTTCTTGCCCGGCGGCTGTGCTTCTATATTGATGCCGGCCTCAAGGATATCCTCGTCATGATTTATCTTAAGGGTTCCTGTTCCGCCGCCGAACAGTTCCTTGAACACTTTATCGAATTCCTGGCCTATGAGCTTGAAGTTTTCTTCAAACTGGATCCTCATCTGTCGGTCAAGTTCTTCAAGTATGTTAAGAAGGTCTTCTTCGGCTGCAACAAGATCGTCATGCTGAGTCTTGGTAAAAGTGTATCTTTCCATGACGGCTTTATAATCCTCGATGGCGTTGACATTAACATCACCGAGTTTTCTGATCTCGTCCCTGAGAGTGGATATACGTCTTCGCATCGAAGATGCGTCGGTAAGAGTCTCATCACGCATCTGGGCCGCATGTGAAAGTGTTATCTCATACTCGTTCCACATGTAGTTGATACGGCCTTCCTGCTCGCTCTCAACCTTGTCCTTCTGCGCATTTAAGCGGTAAAGCTCCTTATCCAGATCTGCAAGCTTTTTGGAAACGCTCTCTCTCTTTTCAAAGAACGATTTCTGTTTTTTGGTATAGTCTTCTTTTGATGCGATAGCTTTATTCAATGCCTCTTCGTTCTCATCCACGGCACCTTTTGAAGCTTCGATCGTCTCTTTTAACTTCTCTATATTCTCCTGTTTTTCGGTGATCTCCCTTTCGGATTCCCCGATCTTTTCACTGACTTCGCTAAGTTCATTCCTGAGATGTTCTATCTCACCGCGCACGCGCTCTACGTTCTGTCTTGCGAAATCCTGTTTCTGTTTCTCTTTTGTGACTTCAAGATCAAGATCGCTCTTCGCAAACACTTTTTCGGTCTCGATATCACGAAGTTTTTCAAGTCTTTGTCCTGCCTCCGATATGGCGGCATTAAGATCAGCCTCACTCTTTTCGGATGCCGCAAGTTCTTCTTTGGCCCCCTCCTGATCGGTGGTGATCGACCTTGCAGTATCCTTCATCTTCTCGAATTCGGTCTCGAGACTGGCATGCTCGGCTATCATATCCTCTTTATGCTTATTGGCGGCATCAACATTTAGCTGAGCGGTATTCTGTGCGATATACAGCTCCTGCAGTTTTGTCTTGCATTCCTCTATATCACTGCGAAGCTTTGTACGCTCATCCTTGACGCTGTCGATCTCGTCCATGATCGCCTCGATCTTTTTAAGGCCTGCCCTGGCTTCTTCTTCCAGTGCATCTATCTCACGCTTACGGCCGAGAAGATTCGACGTATTCTTGTATGATCCGCCGGCAAGAGCACCGCCGGGTGTAAGATACTCTCCTTCGATCGTAACGATACGAAGAGTGTAATTGTACTCTTTCGCAAGCTTCAGAGCGTTCTCAACGTTATCCATCACTATGATGGCACCGAGGAGCTGGCTGATAACGTCCCTGTATTCACTCTTTGCGGATACGAGTTCATCGGCCATGCCGATAAAGCCCTTTGCGTTTCTTACTTCACTCTTTTCGTACTCGCCCCTGTTCCTTGCGGTTGTAAGCGGAAGAAATGTTGCCCTTCCGGCCTTGTTTTCCTTCAGGTACTGTATCAGCTTCCGGGCCACTTCCTCGTCTTTTGTGACTATGTTCTGTATGTTCCCGCCAAGCGCGGTCTCGATCGCAGTCTCATATTTCGGCTCCACCTGCATGATATCGGCAACAACGCCTATGATCCCGCTAACCTTGTTCTTCTGTTCCATAACGCGCTTGATGGAACTGCCGTATCCGTCATAACGCTCCGCCAGGTTTTTCAGTGTATCGAGCTTTGATTTGATACCGTGATATGCTATCTGGGCATTACCGAGACTGTTGTCGAGTTCCTCCAGCTTTACTCTGTAATCGCCGAGCTTTTCTTCCATAGTCTCACGTTTGCCGTCGATCGCAAGGATCTCCGAACATATGGTGTTAAGCTCGAGTGTGAGTGCATTTACCTGTGCATCCTGCTCGGTTTCTTCACTTTTTGCCGATATGAGCTTCGACTGTATCTCTGCCTCACGTATCTTTGTCTGCTCCAGCATCGTTCCGAACTGACCGAGCTTTGATACTATGTCGGAACGGTCATTTAAGAGCCCGATTATAAGATTTTTGTTCTTTTCGACAAAATCATTTTCTTTTTCGATCTCGGCCTGCAGTTTTTCAAGCTCTGCCACCGCCTCATCACGTTTGGCAACGAGTTCTCCGGTTTCCCTGTCAAGTTTTTCCTGCTCTGCGGCAAGTCCGGCGGCTTCGGATTCTTTTGTCCCGATCTCCTCCGTCAGTGATTCGGATCTCGTTCTGTAATGTTCTCCGGACATTTTGGCGGTATTGATCTTTTCGGCAAGAACATTGATCTCACCTTCAAGTTTTTCGCGAAGCAGCGAATCCTCGGAAAGCTTGTTGCGTTTTTCTTCTATCTTTGCATCAAGCTGAGCTATCTCTTCCTCGATCCTGTCGTATTCCTGCTTTATCTGCTCGTTTTCCGCATTTGTCTCGTTCAGATCGTTCTGCGCGGCATCTATCCTGCTCTCACATTCCGAAAGAGCGGTCCTGGCCTTGTCATTATCCAGAAGAAATATGTTGACATCGAGCTTTTTAAGCTCTTCCTTCATATTCAGATAGTTCTTGGCCACTTCGGACTGCTTTTCGAGCGGCTCTACCTGGCGTTCAAGTTCGGCAAGGATATCCGACACACGGACAAGATTGGCTCTCTCCTGTTCAAGCTTTTTGATGGCCGCGCCTTTTCTCCTCTTGAACTTGACAATACCGGCCGCCTCATCAAACAGTTCACGGCGTTCTTCGGGTCTTCCCGAAAGGATCCTGTCGATCTGTCCCTGTCCGATGATCGAATAACCCTCTTTTCCTATACCGGTATCATAGAACATCTCAGCGACATCCTTAAGGCGGCATGTACTCCCGTTTATAAGATATTCGCTCTCACCCGAACGGTATACCCGTCTTGCAACGGTCACTTCTTCATAATCGGTCGGAAGTGCATGGTCGGAATTGTCCAGGGTTATGGCAACATACGCATAACCCATCGGTTTTCTCATCTGAGTTCCGGCAAATATGACATCCTGCATCGACGAACCGCGAAGCTGCTTGGCGCTCTGTTCCCCGAGCACCCATCTCACCGCGTCGGCAACATTACTCTTTCCGGATCCGTTCGGTCCGACAATAGCCGTAATTCCGTTATGAAATTCAAAATTGATCCTGTTGGCAAAGGATTTAAATCCCTGCACCTCGATGTTTTTTAAATACATTAATGAATCTCCGTACGATCCCGCAGTTTCTGCAATATGGCATAGGCCGCACTCTGCTGGGCGGCTTTTTTGCTCTTTGCCATCCCGGTCTCGCTGACTTTTCCGTCAAGTACGGCTCTGACAACATAATCTCTGTCATGCGCCGGGCCAAGCTCCTCGATCAGTTCGTATTCGAGACTGATCCCCTTGTCCTGGGCATACTCCTGCAGTATTGTCTTTGAATCAACAAACTCTATCTTTTTTTCATAATCCGTCAGAACAAACCTGTGTATAAAATCCTTGGCGGGCTCCAATCCTCCGTCAAGATATATCGCACCCGCGATAGCTTCGAAAACATCGGATACGATAGAATCCCGTTCACGTCCCTTTGAGGCATCCTCGCCTTTTCCGAGAAGAATGTACTTCCCGAGTTCAAAACCTTCGCGGGCACAGTATGCCAGCGTAGGCTCACATACAAGAGATGCGCGAAGCTTTGTCATATCCCCCTCGCGCATACTGCTGTTCTCCTTGTAAAGGAACTCGCTCACGGTAAGCTCCAGCACGGCATCTCCGAGAAACTCGAGTCTCTCATAATCATCGTGCCTGTTCATTTTCAGTTCATTGACATATGAGCTGTGAGAAAGTGCGCGTATCAACAGTTCTTCCGATCCGAAAAAATACCCGATCCTCTTTTGCAGCTCAACATGGCCGTCTGTAATATTCAATTCGCACAATCTCCCCGGCACATCCGGTCAGTATAAAAGAGTCCCGCTGTCAGGACTCTGTCTTACGGATCTGTTATAAAGGTATATCAGCTGATGGCTATCTTGATCTGCTCGATGGCATCGGCAACAGTCACGATCGACTCGGCATTGTCGGCATCTATCTCGATATCAAATTCCTCTTCCACTCCCATGATGATCTGATAGACATCAAGAGAGTCCGCTCCGAGATCATCGATGAATTTGGTATCCATCGTTATCTCGCTTTCATCCACGTTAAGCACCTCTGTGATGATCTTCTTAAGCTTTTCAAGTTCCATAATACTGTCTCCCTTTTCCTTTCCTTATATCCTGTCGGCGATACGCCGGCTGATGTTCTGTTCTTTGAATGTCTCGCACTGCTTTATGGCGTTTGAAACTTCTTTGGATGTTGCGTTCCCGTGAACCTTGACTACCAGACCGTTCAGCCCCAGAAGCGGTGCTCCGCCATACTCGGTAGCATCAAAGGTCTTCATAAGCTCCTTCAGAGAAGGTTTCACAAGAAGGCCGCCGAGCTTTCCCCTTACGGTTGCCATAAGCGTTTCTTTGATCGACTTCAGCATCATCTTACCGACGCCTTCATACATCTTGAGGATGACATTACCGACAAAAGCCTCGCACACTATGACATCAGCTCCCCCGTTCGGGATCTCCCTGGCTTCGATGGAACCGATGAAATTGATATCGGGACAGCTTTTAAGCAGCGGATATGTTTCCTTTACCAGCATGTTCCCCTTTTCTTCCTCGGCACCGATGTTTACTATGGCAACCCTCGGATTTTTCACTCCCACGACATGTTCCATGTATATCGAACCCATTTTGGCAAACTGTACAAGATGTGAACTTCTCGCATCCACGTTGGCTCCGCAGTCGATGAGAAGAGATACTCCTTTTTCGGTCGTGGAAGGGATAAGCGGTGCAAGAGGAGGGCGTTCCACTCCTTTGATCCTGCCAACGATAAGCTGGCCTCCCACAAGAACAGCTCCCGATGATCCGGCGGAAACAAAAGCATCGGCTTTTCCCTCCTTGACCATCGTAAGTCCTTTTACTATGGAAGAATCTTTTTTACGTCTGATGGCCATAACAGGCGCTTCTTCCGTCGAAATGACATCAGCGGCATCCTCGATCTGCAGTCTGTCCTTCGGATACTCTTTTCCTTCAAGTTCCTTTTTGATATCACTTTTTTTGCCGCAAAGTGTTACCGTAACGGAATCCGAATCATTGATCGCAATAAGAGCGCCCTTTACGATTTCTCCGGGAGCGTTATCACCGCCCATGGCATCCAGTACAACGTGTACCATCATATTCCTCCTTATTACAAACAACATATAATATAATAGATATATTGTCAAAATGCAAACATAAAAAAAGCTTCCCGGAAAACTCCGGAAAGCTGTTATTTCACGCCGTCAGCATCAGTCCTGGCTGATTATCTCACGCTTATTGTAGGACCCGCATGCCTTACATACTCTGTGGGGAACCGTTAAAGCTCCGCACTTGCTGCACTTAACGAGTGTGGGAGCGGACATTTTCCAGTTCGCTCTTCTTCTATCTCTTCTTCCTTTGGAAGATTTGTTCTTAGGACAGATTGACATTGATAACACCTCCTTTTACGGATGTTTTATGACGTACCCGAAAATTATAACCACGGTCCGTTTATTTGTCAATAGAAAAAATCAGCTTTCATAACGTCTGTTTAAAGAAGATCTCTGAACTGTTCCTCGGGCATCGGTTTGGAATAATAGAAACCCTGTACGAGGTCACAGCCCATGCCGGAGAGTGTATCTGCCTGTTCCCTTGTTTCCACGCCCTCCGCGATTATGTCAAGTCCCAAGGCTTTTGTCATGTTGATGACCGATGAGATGATGACATTTCCCCTCTCAATGCTCCTGCCTTTATCTTCGCCACGCATAAATCCCATGTCGAGCTTGACTATATCGATCGGTGCATCCTTTAAAAGGTTCAGAGAAGAATATCCGCTTCCGAAATCATCCATGTTGATCTTGAATCCCATCTCCTGCAAAGCCCTTACTCTTGCAAAGATCTCGTCAGTATCACCTACGTAGGCACTCTCTGTTATCTCAAACTGTATATAATCCTTGGACGCAGGATAATACTTGGCCAGATTATCTATAAAAGTGATTATCCCGTTATCCATCAGGCTTACGCGGGATATGTTCACTGACACGCTGACAGGTGTGAGGCCATCTTTGATCCATTTTGCAACCGTCTCGAATGATGTTCTCCACACATGTCTGTCAAGCTCCGTTATAAATCCGTTCTTCTCAAATACCGGAATGAACACCGAAGGGCTGACTATCTCACCGTTGATCTTGATCCACCTTGAGAGCACCTCGGCGCCTACCATGGCACCGGTCCTGTGATCATATTTGGGCTGCATGAACAGGACAAATTCACCGTTCTTCATAGCAGACTTCATCTTCTGGGTTACTTCAGCCTCGCGAAGCATACTCTCCGACATCTCTTTGGAATACAGAACATAAGTGTTCCTGCTCCTGTCCTTTGATGTCCTGAAAGCATATGTGGCATACAATGTTGCACGGCCTATCGGAGTGGAAAGATCGTTGATCTCATACAGGCCGAATTTAATGGAAAGCGGATATTCTATCCCGAGGTGCGCTATCGAGATCTGGGTATCCGCCCTGAACTTCTCAAGATTTTCAGGTGTGTTCTCAAACAGGCAGGCAAACACTCCCGATCCCATCCTCGCGCATATCCCTCTCTTGTCCGAGAATTCATCAAGAACCTTCCCGATATACTGCAGTACCAGATCACCGCCCGTACTGTTATAAAGGTCGTTAATACCACCCAGTCCGTTTATATCTCCGACGGTAAGAACATATCTTTTGCCGGGATTGTCCGCTAAAAGCTTAGACGAAGCCGAATAAAATCCCCTCTGATTGTAAAGCCCTGTCAGAGAGTCCATGCCCATCTGAACTTTCATCTCATCATTCAGATAGTGAACACAGTCCTCGATCCTTGAATAACCGTTTGCCACCGCGCACGCCATCTCAAAACAGCTCTTGTACCCGCACGCGCTGCAGTTAAGACCTCTTTTGATCTCATTCGTCTTGTGCATCGATATAAATATCTCGTCTATGACGTTTTGAGGCACGGAACACTTCTGATTGTATGTCTCCTCTCCCTCCCATTCAAAATCAAATGTTCTGAGAAATGAATACTTTTCTTTCAGTCTCTCATATTTCTCGTCGGGAGTAAGATCTTCATCGCCCGCAGTTTTCATTACCTCGCTGTATATCTGCGCGTAAACCGGAACGGAATGATTGATTTCGACACTTTCCCTTTTAATAGCCGGTCCGTCAATGCACCCAGTCCTGCAAAAATCAACCGTGACCATAGTCGGATGATTGTCCCTGTCCCGCAGGCCGGGATTGCCGAGCACCTTGTCGAGCTTTGTCCCGATCCCGGTACTTGACCTGAAAAGATGTTTTTGTGAAAAATAGCTTGATACAAGCAGTGAAAAGATCCCGTTTTCGCACAAAACGGCTCCTACGCCGTCGCATTCGATATCATATCCCGAATCAAACGATGAGATATCCTTATTGCCTATATACTCGAGAAGGCTTGAAAATCCAAGGAGATAGTTTATATTTCTCCCGGTATTGTATGAACTGAATTCGTCATATATTGCCGTACATGGTGACAGAAGTGCAAACCTTCCGCGTACGTTCATGTATTTCCGGTAATAAATGGCAGCGCAGACGTTAGGGAGCTGGACCGGTATAAAGCTGTCCAAAGCTTCCGGAACATAACGCGCTATATAATTGGAAAATCCGGGACAGGTATGGGCAAAGAACTTGTCACATTTACCCTGCTCATCCCTGTTCTCCCGAAGATATCTTACATGATAATACAAAGAGATGTCTCCGCCGACAGAGGCGTCGTAAACACCTTTTACGCCTATGGACTTTAAGTATCCGAACACCTGTCTCGCCCGCTCTTTGCCGTAACATACGACAAAAGAAGGATCCACGATGACAGATACCTCCATTCCCCTTTTGATATCAAGAAGGATCTCGTCAAGACTGTCCTTGTATACCCTTGCTCCGTGAATGCATTCCTTGATACAGCTTCCGCAGTGTATACAGTTTTTGTCCGATACATCAATGCTGAACTTTCCTTCATCATTGGCTGAGACATTCGCACCGATCGAGGGACAAACATGAACACAATGATTGCATGCGACACATTTGTCATTTGTGATTATCATTCCGTCATTGTATCTTCTCATTTGATAACACCCTTACTGCCGCTTCATTCAAAAGCAAGTACCAGCATAGTCTGATTGATATGTTTATACTGAAACTGTTCGCCGTGTCCCGATGCACCGATATAATTCCCGTAATCTCTCGTCAGGGAGTCATTATACTCAAGCATCTTTCCCATCTCGGTAAAATACTGTATCCTCGAAAAACAGTTGATCACAAATGAAAATGAAGGCTTCGGGATCGCCTCGTGAACCGAGCGTGCCGTATCTGCCCATACATCTTCAACGGGTTCTATCGGATCGAGGAGCATTACCCTTGTTTGATTGTATATCCTGGAAAAAAAGCTCATGCTCTTATCTTCTTCTACATTCTTGACCGCTATTATGTTCAGATCGCCGTCTTCATTTCTTCCCACCGGGTGAAAGAAAGCATTGATCATCAGTTCATCCTCGGGTATCTGCATGGCAGAGGCCACAACACCTGCGGCACTCTTATGATCAAACTCATAAACTCTTCGTTCATCGCAGTCCACATCGGTGGATGTAAAGAAATGCTCCGTAGGTCGAAAGATATTCTCTTTGACCACTTTTACGATCCCGTTCTCATTATGGATCATTACGAATACGCAGGCATCCATATAAGCTATTCCGTTAAGGGACACCGCGGACTGTCTGTCGGGATTGTCTGCGGGAGCTGCGGTACATCCGCAGACGGGGATGTCCGTTTCTTCCATCACTTCCCTGAATGTATCCATCACAAGTTCTTCACAGTTTCCGACCGATGCATTGAATTCAAGACATACCGTATTCTCCCTCGGTATGCCGTCAAGTGCGGCTCTTATGGAATCAGCCGAACGCTGCGGAAACCTGGAGACATTGAACAACGCCCCTGAAGTGACGCTGATCCCGGAAGTAACAGCCATAACGCTGATGCCTATACGTGCGACACCTTTGGATGAGTACAGTTCATTAGACGTCTCTCCTATGACCGTCGCCGTCGGGAACGAATTGGAAAGCATGCGGGAATACCACGAGAAGTTCGCATTATCCGAATTAAAGATCACAAGAACAGGCTCTATCAGCTTCCCGTTCTCGGTAAGCTGTTCAAGGATCAGCGGATAAGCAACCGTGCTGATCTTATCTTCCGCCTGTGCTATATAACATCTTTTCATATACCCTCCGCAAAAGAAACCACCTTCATGTTATTTTATCACAACAGTGCTGATTTATCCACTTTGATAAGAGACAATTCACAGTCGCGCCAGATGGTAGCCGCTGTTTTTTCACCAAGGTTTTCAAAACCTTCCCTATTAACATAATACTTACATACTTCGGTCGGTCCGACCAGTATATAATCTATGTCATATTTATTCAGGATACTCTTGCAGTACTCCTCGTCTCCCAGTGTATAGAAGCACATCACTTCATTTTCACGTCTGTTAACGGTCTCGGAGTCATCCCGCCACATCCATTCGTGAACATGCCAGCCGACCGGAGTTGCGGCTCCCGTATATACGGACAGTGCACTTTCATGTTCGTAACTGTTTCCGGCACTCTCTATTATATTGATATCCCTTGACGCATCGTTCATGATCGCATCATACGCGACCATTTCAAAACTGTAGTTTTCGTCATACCGTAAAGGTTCAAGTGATGATATACCCCATCTGCGCGAAGAATCAAAAACGTTTCCGAACCACTGCTTTACCGAATAAAATGTATATGATGACAAAAGCACTGTCATGACAATAAAGAATACGCAAAAAACTGCCGGAACCGCAGGCCGGGCCGGGTTTTTAAACAGCATATACAAAACTATCGCGAAAGCAACACCGATCACCAGGCAGAACAGCGTATAAGCCTCATATGTCAGTTTGAACATTGTATTGAACCTGCTGTTGACACCCTCGTATATATCCCTGACGTAGATCACCTCGGGGGTTATCACAAGACCGATCGTACAAAGCATAAGTGCCAGCATGCTGTTCCTGCACAGTCTGTCCGTTACGGCTTTTCCTTTTCGGGAATACATAAAGATTATGACACCGGCCGTCACGGCCACGGGAAACAGCCAAAGAACCATGAGTTTTGCGACCGGAGTATGATTGTCGCAAAGTTTTATCCCGGCCTCCATCCTGTTGAAATTCATTGTGAACAAAAGAACCGATATGAAAGATACGGCTGTTACCGTAACGGCCTTTTCTGCAATATCCGTAAAACCCTTTACGGTAAATCCGTCTTTGGTGATCCGCGAGAAAACGATCACAGCTCCGGTTATGACATAGTATATGGCAAAGTCCCAGTAATTGCTTCCTTTATAAAACCCGAGAAGGATCGATATGAGAACAAGCTGCCATATGCGCTCCCCCCTTCTTTTTCTGTCATCATCCGAAAGGCACAGATCAAGCAGGATCGCAACAAGCGGCAGGACAAATATCAGATTTATCACATGTGCATGAAGATCGCCGAGTATGAGCGAATAAGCCGGAAATTCATTCTTACCGTTATCCGGATCTCCGAGCTGTGTTCTGATATATACGGTCCCGTCCGAAAACCAGTAGAATCCGCCACCGGCTCCTCCGAAGATCTTTTGAAAAGCCGGTATTATGATCCCGAATATGATCCAGTGGCAGTTCCCTCCCAGTGCGGCGACAACAGCTCCTGCTGTTGCACCGAGATTCGCGCAGAATGATTTTTGCGGATGCGGCAAAAGAAGTGACTCTGTCAGAGCGTAAACGATCTCATATACCATTACGGCGACCATACCGATAAAAGTCGCCAACATCATATTATAGCCGTATTCCGGGGTTGTTCCGGAAAGAAAACACATCAAGACCGAAACAGACTGTCCGAAATAATAGTAATTAAGGTGCTCGCCGGAAAACCACATATCGATCGGAACAGCCCTCTTCTGTCTGTATATGGTCTGCATAAATCCGAAATCCATGTAATTTTCCGTACCGTTGTCTATGACGGGATTAAATCCTATCACCCAGAAGCAGATCAGGAAAATAACGGCAAATACCGCAAAGCCGCGAAGAAATCTCTGTATCTCGCCGGCAGTTACATACTTCTCTTTACGTATTCCGCATTTTATAAAAACTCCGGCGGCAAAAAGTACAGCTGCGGTGATGTATGCGCCGAGCGCCGAAAAATCACAAAGGCCGAGTGCACTTACAGTCCATAAGGGCAGAAAACAAAGAACAAGTCCCGCTCCGAAACGTATACCGAATCCCTCGTCCGGAAAAGTAAGCTTTCCAAATGAAATAAAAGGACGCATAAAAAAAGAAACCGAAAAAACAACTGCAAGCCAGCAAAGAGCCGCAGTTGTTCCGGAATCATCCATAATTATAAAACATAAGATCACCGCAAGGATGACCGCCGGGCTAAAAAATCCCGAAAATCTTTTCCTGAAAAGATCCATGAAGATCCTCATATGTTGTGTAATCGAATGCCGGGTTGTCGGTACGTTTTCTCCACTCATCCCTTATCATATCACACAATACTTTTGAATTGGCATTTTCCAGTTTCAGTATGGAAGGAAACACAAAATAGATCATGAACAGGGAGAGATCCGTTTTGTCGCTCGCGGACAGTTTACCGGCGTTACCGTATTCGGCAAAAACGTTCTCGGCAAATATATTGGCCACCTCTTTTGCGGCAACCTCGGTATCTTCCCTTCCGACGATATACTGGAACATGTCTTCAAAACATGCCCTGTTGTCGAAAAAGAAAATAGCGAATCTCTCCTCGTAAGTTTTCTTTTTGATCTTCTTCAGTTTGCTCCTGTAGCCTTCAAACATCGATACGGTGTTATCAAACATGAAAATACCTCACATGCAAAAAGCAGTCACTGCCCGTAATATGCATTCGCTCCGTGCTTCCTGTAATAGTGTTTGTCCTGAAGTTCCTGCGGCGCAGGTTTAACATCGGGATTGATCGTCTCGCATCTCATGGCCATCTTGGCTACCTCTTCAAGGACGACAGCATTATGAACCGCCTCGTGGGCATCGCTTCCCCATGTAAACGGGCCGTGATTCTTGCACAGTACTGCGGGCACCGCCGTAACATCCTTGTTAAGGCGCTTGAACTCACTGATGATCAGAAGTCCCGTGTTGGTCTCATAGGCACTGTCGATCTCTTCCTTTGTAAGGCATCTTACACACGGCACCTCTCCGTAGATATAGTCCGCATGTGTGGTGCCGTAGCAGGGAATACTCCGTCCCGCCTGGGCCCAGCTTGTAGCATAGGAGGAATGGGTATGAACGATTCCGCCTATCTCGGGAAATGCCTTGTAAAGCTCAAGGTGTGTCGGCGTGTCGCTGCTCGGCTTGTATTTACCCTCAACCTTATTGCCTTCAAGATCCATGACAACCATATCATCGGGTGTGAGTCTGTCATATTCAACTCCGCTCGGCTTGATGCAGAAAAGCCCCGACTCTCTGTCTATCTGCGAAACATTGCCCCATGTGAACGTAACAAGTCCGTATTTGGGAAGAAGCATGTTCGCTTCATATACTTTTTTCTTTAATTCCTCAAGCATTATGACAATACCTCCACAGCAGCATGTTCTATCTTCAGGCCTTCCATATATACCTTCATGAAATCATCAAAGCCCTTCTCATCTTCCGGGCTGGGATCAACGGTACTGCCCTTGGCATCCGCAAAAATCCTGCGGTTAAGGAAGTCTTCAAGATTCTCGCCGTTTTCCCTGTTATCGGCAAAGGAAGAAAGGATAGCCATTCCCCACGGTCCGCCTTCTCCTGCAGTCTCCATAACGGAAACCGGAGCATGGATCGCCGCAGCCGCAAATGACTGGCCTACACCTTTTGTCTTAAAGTATCCCCCATGACCGTACATCTTGTCAACCCTGACTCCTTCCTCATTGATGAGGATATCCAGTCCCGACTTGAGTGTGGCAAGTGCCGAATAAAGATGCATTCTCATAACATTTCCGAGCGTGAACTTTGACTCTGCCGTTCTGACAAACAGGGGGGCTCCCTTGTCAAAACCTGTAACGGGTTCACCGGAAATATAATTGTAAGACAGCAGTCCTCCGCAGTCACTGTCACCGTCGAGTGCCTTGCTGTACAGCTTTGTGAACAGATCGTTCATGTCGATGTCATATCCCATCATCTGACCGAATTCCTTGAACAGTCCGACCCAGGCATTGATGTCACTGGTGCAGTTGTTACAGTGAACCATTGCAACAGCGGCTCCGTCGGGAGTCGTTACCATGTCGATCTGCTCATATACTTTGGACAGCGGCTTTTCAAGTACGACCATAGCAAACACACTGGTTCCTGCTGATGTATTACCCGTGCGAAGCCCGACCGAGTTGGTCGCAACCATTCCGGTTCCCGCATCACCCTCGGGAGGACAAACGGGGATGCCTGAAGCAAGATTTCCGGAAACATCAAGGAGTTTAGCGCCCTCTTCCGTCAGCGTTCCGGCATCTTCACCGGCACTGATCGACGCAGGGAGAACATCCTTAAGCTTCCATCCGAATCCGCACGGTGCGATAAGCGCATCAAACTTATCCATCATGGCACTGTCATAATCTTTTGTAGATGAATCTATCGGGAACATTCCGGAAGCATCACCGACTCCGAGCACTTTTTTGCCGGTCATCCTGTAATGAACATAGCCCGCAAGCGTTGTCACAAAATCAATGCTCGATACGTGATCTTCCTTGTTGAGAATAGCCTGATACAGGTGAGCGATACTCCATCTCTGAGGGATATTGAATCCGAACTCTTTTGTCAGTTTTGCCGCAGCTTCTTCAGTGATCGTGTTCCTCCATGTCCGAAACGGTACAAGAAGCTTTTCATCCCTGTCAAACGCAAGATATCCGTGCATCATGGCGGAAAAGCCCATGGATGCGTACTTTGTGGGAGTAATACCGTATTTCTCCTTTATGTCACGAACAAGGTCCGAATAACAGTCCTGAAGACCGCCCCATATATCATCAAGGGTGTACGTCCATATTCCGTCCTCAAGCCTGTTCTCCCATGAATGACCTCCTGTTGCCAGTACATTTCCGTCTCCGTCAATTACAACGGCCTTGATCCTTGTGGATCCGAACTCAATACCGAGATATGATCTTCCTTCGGCTATGATATTTTTTGCATCCATGATTTTCTTCCTTTCCTTTTACTTGTTCTGGTCATTTATTACTGTGACTGTGCGTTCCTGTCCGCTTATCATTACACTTTTGATCTCAGGAGTATTTGAAAATATCCCTTCAGTAACGTATTGATACTTTTCGGGCTCCTCCCCGGCTTCAAGCTTTCTGATGATAGATTCAACACGCGGACCGTGGTCCGGATTGCATTCACCTATGCACGATATCCTTCCGTCTGCAATACACTCCCTTGCCTCTTTGTTGAACCCGTCAAAGGATACTATCATCGTCTCGCCGTTTAAAATATCGCTTCCGCATTTTTTACCGGAAGCTTCAAGAACCTCTATCGCTCCGAGAGCTTCACTGTCATTTTCACAATACACCACGTTCACGTTTTTGTGAACACGAAGTATGTTTGACATCGCTTCCTTACCTTTACTTTTGGTAAATTCACCTTCCTCGTAATCCACCACATCCCATCCGTAAAGAGTCGACATCTGATTGAATCCGTTGGTACGTCCGATCTGCGCACTGCTTCCGAGGGTACCCTGGATATCGGCAATATGGATCTCCTCCGGACTGATGCCCTTCAGATTGAAATACTTTGACATCCACATGCACACAAGCTTGCCTTCAAGTTCAAAATCCGAGCCTACCCAGCATCTGAAAAGGCTGTCATCGGAGACATTGACCTGTCTGTCTACTATAATGACCGGAATACCCGCTTCTCTTGCCTCCGACAGGACCGTATCCCATCCCGTCTCAACTACCGGTGCGAGAACGATGTAATCAACATCCCTCTGGATAAAGCTCCTGATAGCGGTTATCTGGTTCGTCTGTTTCTGCTGGGCATCCTCAAAGATCAGCCTGTATCCGTTTTCTTTCGTGAATACCGACTTCATCGATTCGGTGTTCATGTTCCTCCAGTAGGACTCCGATCCGACCTGTGAGAAACCGACAACGATAAGATCATCTTCCTTAACATTGGAATCAGCCTCCGTGTTCTGCGGCCGGGATGAACACCCGGCCGTAAAACAACAGAGGCTTATTGCCATGAGCATATATACGGCTGTAATGATAAGTCTTTTCTTCATGCCATTCGTATGCTCGTTTTATTTTCTTCTTGCCCTTACAGCTGCAAAGATACTCTGTATTACTATGAATATGAACAGCAGTGCTGCCGTAAGGATGTTCGGCCATGAACTGGCCAGTTTTCCGTTCGTCTTTACTATGGACGAAATAGTTCCGTTAATGAGCACTCCGAAGAAGGAGCCGATAACGTTTCCGACACCGCCGGTAAGCAGCGTACCTCCTATAACCGCGGATGAAATGGCATCCATCTCAAGACCGAGAGCCTGAGTAACGGATCCTGCCATAGTGTTCAGGCAGTAGCATACACCGCCTACGGAACACAGTATTGAGGAGAGCATATAAGCACCCATCTTGATCTTCTTAACGTTCAGACCCATCATGGCGGCTGACTGTGCACTTCCGCCTACTGCGTAGAGAGAACGGCCGAACTTCGTATATCTGAGCATTATAAATATGATGATAAGAACAAGGATGGCTACTATAACACCGGGTCTTACATAAGGCGCCATGTATTTTCCCTTGTTGTTAACATACCCGCCGAACGGTATCGTGACCTTGGTGTTTGCCCATTTATAAAACGTTGCATTGATCTTCTCGGTGATCGAGACCTGATCGGTACATATAACTGCTGTCATGCCTCTGCAGAAGAACATGCCTGCCATCGACACGATAAAGGGCTGGATCTCAAGATATCCGACAAGGAATCCCTGAACCACTCCGAATACCACACCCACAAGAAGTACGATAAGTACCATCGTAACAGCTCCTATACCCTTTTCCATTCCGACCGCCAGCATCATGCAGTCCATAGCGATAAGCGCACCGACCGAGATGTCGATACCTCCGGTCAGCATTACGCATGTCATGCCGCAGGCTACACATATCAGTCCCGCATTGGTGATCAGAATGTTAAGAAACGTCTGAAAGTGAGTAAAACCTTTCGAACCGTATGCTATACATCCTCCCACATAGAGAACGCAGAAAAGTACTATCGTGATAACGAGCAAAAGGGTGTTGCTGTTAAAACTCTTTTTTGAATTTGCTTTCATTGCCTACACCCCCTTTGACGCAAACGCTGCGCTGTGCCTCTTGAGAAATGCCTTGAACGGAGGCGCCTCGATAACAACAATGATAATAACTATGACCGCCTTGTACACCGGTGCCTGGATTGATGAAACACCGAGTGCATACAGTGTCGTCGTGATCGCCTGTATCGTATATGCACCGATGATCGAACCTGCAAGATTGAACTTACCGCCGCCGAGGCTGTTGCCGCCGAGCGCCACGGAAAGGATCGCATCCATCTCAAGATAGAGACCTATATTGTTCGAGTCGGCCGATGTGATCCTCGATGATGCAACGATACCTGCTATGGATGCAAATACTCCGCAAAGCGTATATGCAAGGAATATGAGAAGTTTGGAATTCAGTCCCGCTATACGGCTTGCCCTTGCATTGATACCGACCGACTGGATGTACATACCGAGAGCAGTCTTCTTAAGCACAACGGATACAATCGCGATACAAATTGCCGTGATCACGATGGGAGTGGGGATAGGCCCCAAAAATGATCCTATGAAAGCAAAAGACGGATTCCTGACATAAACTATAAGGTCGTTACAAAGAAGCAGACCTATGGCTCTTGCTGCCGAATACAAAATCAGGGTTGCAACCATCGGCTGGATCGACAGGTGTGCAACAAGCGTTCCGTTAAAGGCACCGCATACGATACCCATGAGTATGGCTGCAAGCAAACCTATAACAAGAGGCTTTGCAAGCGTCGTTGTTGAAGATACACCGTATCCCGCAAGAGTCACACACATTGCGCTGGCGCAAAGACTCATTACGGATCCGACCGATATATCAGTTCCTGCCGAAGCGGATACTACAAGTGTCATTCCTATCGCAAGAATGGCTATCTCGGAACCTCTGTTGATGACGTCTATGAGACGGCCGTACAGGATCGTTCCGTTTGTGGTCGTCTCCCTTAAGGAGATCGAGAAGAACGACAGAGGATTCACTCCGGTTGCCGCATCATGTATGATATTGACGGCCATGACCAGTATCAGTGCCACAACGGGCAGGAGCAGCGGCCATGATTTTATCTTTTTCCATGTACTCATTATGACTCACCTCCCGCTATGGCTTTCATGACACCTTCCTGAGACAGATCATGATCGATCTCTCCGACTTTCTGGCCGTCACGCATTATTACCATTCTGTTGCATGTACGAAGCATCTCTTCGATCTCGGATGATATGAACAGTACACTCTTTCCTTCGCCGGCAAGCTTTACTATAAGCTTCTGTATCTCTGACTTGGTACCGACGTCGATACCACGGGTCGGCTCATCAAGAATGAGAAAATCAGGATCCGTGGCGAGCCAACGTGCAAGAATGACCTTCTGCTGGTTACCGCCGGAAAGCTGTTTTATAAGTGTATCCTTGCTGGCGGTCTTGATCTTCACAAGATCGATATATCTGTCGGCGATCTCCTCCTGCTGGGCTCTTGAAAGCTGCTTGAACATACCGCGCTTTGCCTGAAGCGCAAGTATGATGTTCTCGCGAACGGAAAGATCCGCTATGATGCCCTCTGCTTTACGGTCATCGGGAAGCATTCCCATACCTTTGTTCATGGCATCTATCGGCTGATTGATCTTGACCTGCTGACCGGCTACGGCAAGAGTTCCCGTCTGGGCCTTGTCTGCACCGTATATACAACGTGCAAGCTCACTTCTTCCCGAACCGAGAAGTCCGCCTATTCCGACAACCTCTCCCTTATGGATGTTAAGGTCAAACGGTTTGATCGTTCCGGCATGGGACAGTCCCTTTGCTTCGATCTCCATGGGCTCTTTGGAGTAATCCTTCTGCTCCTTCTGAATCTCTGCGAGATCGTCAAGATCTTTACCCATCATTGCAGCTACAAGTTTGACTCGCGGCAGTTCGGCTATCGGGAATTCCCCGACAAATGCGCCGTTTCGAAGAACAGTGATCCTGTCGCATACCGCATAGACCTGCTCGAGGAAATGTGTGACAAATATGATACCGACACCTTTCTCCTTTAGTTTCCTCATAAGACTGAAGAGCTTTTCAACCTCTTCATCATCGAGCGATGATGTAGGCTCATCAAGTATCAGTACTTTACAATCCATATCTACAGCCCTTGCTATGGCAACCATCTGCTGTATGGCAAGGGAATAATTTTCCAGATTCTGTGTTACATCAACGGATATACCCAGATCCTCCATGATCTTCATGGATCTTTTGTTGTATGATTTTCTGTCGATGGTATGTAATTTCGTAAGAGGTTCGCGACCGATGAACAGGTTCTCTGCGACCGAAAGATTCGGGCAGAGGTTAACCTCCTGATAAACTGTTGAAATGCCGATGTTCTGAGCATCTTTTGTAGAACGGTTCTTTACAGGTCCGTCTACGCCTTCAACACGGATCTCGCCGGCTTCAAAATCATTTATGCCCGTGAGACACTTTATCAGCGTGGACTTGCCCGCTCCGTTTTCTCCCATCAGTGCATGGATCTCGCCTTTGCGCAACGTAAAGTCAACATTGTCAAGAGCTTTGACGCCGGGAAAAGTCATCGATATGCCCCGCGCAGTCAGCACAACATTCTCTTCCATGTACCTTCTCCTTTCTTCTGATATGAACGGTTAGAGCCGTTCTCCTTGCATTAACAAAGGGAGCTCCCGGAAATTGCGGGAGCTCCCGAGGATATTGGATCTATACCCTTATCGCCCTTAGCGGGCTACTGATTCTTAGTACTGAGCAGCGATAACGTCGTCAGTTACCTCGATCATGCTCTGAGCGTTGCCGTCAACTGAGAAGTCAACGATCTGATCCTTAAGAGCATACCAGTTATCGGGAACAAGGATCTCTTTTTCAGGTGTTCCGCCTGACTCAAGAGTCTTGATAACGCCTTCAACTGTAGGTGCTGCAAGAGGGTTACACTCGAAGTCTGCTGTGATCTTGCCGGCCTTAACATCTTCAAGACCTGCTGTACAAGCATCGTAAGAGATAAGGATTACGTCGTTGCCGGGGCCGTATGTAACACCAGCGTTGTCCATAGCTGTCATAGCACCGAATGCTTCGTTATCGTTCTCACAAACTACTACGTTGAACTTGCCTGCATAAGATTTGCAGTAAGATTCCATAACTTCCTGTCCGCCAGCTTCCGTGAAATCACCGGTCTGCTTGTCAAGAACTGTCCAACCTTCTCTGTCAGCGATCTCCTGGAATCCGTCTGTACGTCCGATCTGAGCTGAAGAACCGATTGTACCCTGAATGATAAGAGCGTTAACTTCTTTGATGCCCTGAGCATCTGCATAAGCCTTGAGCCATTCAGCTGCTGCCTTACCTTCTGTAAGGAAGTCAGAACCAACCCATGATACATACTTGTCGGAATCGTCGATAGTTCTGTCGATAACGATTACAGGGATACCTGCATCTTCACACTCTGTAAGAACTGTGTCCCAACCTGTTGCGATGATGGGGTCGATGATGATGTAATCAACACCCTGCTCGATGAATGAACGAACTGCTTCCTTCTGAGCTGCTTCATCATTATCACAGTCAACGAAGCTTAAGTCATAACCGTTCTCTGTTGAGAAAACGTCCTGACAGGACTTTGTTGAAGCTGTACGCCAATCGGACTCATGTCCAACCTGAGCGAAACCAACTTTGATAAGTCCGCCTGCATCTTCTGCTGCTGCATCATCTGCAGGAGCTGCCTCTTCTGCGGGAGCTGCCTCTTCTGCGGGAGCTTCCTCAGCGGGAGCTGCTTCTTCTGTTGCTGCCGGAGCCTCAGCTGCGGGAGCTGCAGGAGCTGCTGCTGCACAAGCTGTAAGTGCAACCATTGCTGCTGCCATGATAGCTGCTAAAACTTTCTTCTTCATTTTGTATCCTCCCTGGATTATTTTTTGGGTACAAGCCTATCCTGCACCCGACGTTAACCATGATAATAATTTGGTGACAAAAAAACCATGAACATAAATACGTCCATGGTTGGAATTTTTATTGAGTAAAAACAGCGGGGTTGGAATTTTTATCCGAACGGTATGATTTTTTCACGCAGATCCCGGCAACAATATATCGCATGTACTGCCGCTTCCGTATACACTATGTAGCGTAATGCCGTATCTGTCACCGAATTTAAGCTTGATCCTCTCGTTTACATTGTACAGCCCGTATATGGCATTATCGGCCGGTTCGGTACCGTTAAGCCCGTCCATGACTTCGGCGAGCCGTTCCGGTGTCATTCCGATGCCGTTGTCCGAGACGCTGATGACTATATCGTCACCGTTTCTTTTGCCGGATACCACGATCTTACCTCCGCCCCTCTTGTTTTTGATCCCGTGATAGAGAGCATTTTCTATAAGAGGCTGGATCGTTATCTTGGGTATGGAAAGATCTTCCATATCAGCGGGTACATCTATTTCATACTCAAGTATATCCTGATAACGGAACTGCTGGATCTGAAGATAACTGCCGGCATGAACGAGTTCTTCCCGTATCGTGATTATATCCTTGCCCCGTGAAAGCGATGTCCTGAAAAACGCCGACAGGCTCTTTACCATATCAACAACACGCTTTTCATCGCCGCCCTCCGCAAGCCATATGATAGTATCGAGCGTATTATAAAGAAAATGCGGATTAATCTGGGACTGCAGCAGTTCGAGTTCTGCCTCCCTGATCCTGATCTGTTCCTTGGTGATCTGGCTCAGCAGTTCGTTGATCTTCTCGATCATCTGATTCATGGATTTCGAAAGCACACCGACTTCGTCATTGGAATCATTGTCGCTTCTGGCGCTCAGATCTCCTTTTGATATACGGTCCGTGACATGAACAAGGTCCGTGATCGGCCTTGTAAAGCTGTGCGGCAGATATACGGAAAAAAATACGATCATGACAGTCAGTATCAGAAGAGCCACAAACCCCCAGGTCATGGCATTCTGATAGAACCGGTCCATCTCGGCCTTTTCCGCCTGCATATCCCTTATCTCATGGAAGATGTACTGGAATATCTCTTCCTTTATAAGTCCCGTAACTATCTGGACATCATTTTCCCATATCTCTATATTTGCATCATACTCCGCGTTTGCGGACAGGTTTCTCTCTATCCTCTTCTCGTACTTCCGAAGGTTTTTCAGATACTTCCTGACGCTTTTGAGTCTGTCGAGATTTTCTCCGGATGACGTTATCGGTATGAGCCCGTCAACTACTTTGTCCGCCTCATCTATCATATCGATAAGAGGTGTTTCATCAACGGTCTTGTTCCCGACTATGAGCAGATATGTTTCATAGTCAAAGTCTTTTTTGAAATCAAGGGAAAAATCGCCCGCCAGCGCAGCACTTGATATCATCTCGCTGTACTTTCTCGATGAGCGCTGCATTACATATAATGAAACGATCAGAAGAAGAACCAGGGGAATGACAAGAAGAAGATACGATATGCGTATCTTCGTGGTAAGTGAAGTGTTCCTGAAATATTCACGGAGTTTTTTCATCCTTCATCCTCATCGTTTGATGATGACCCGCGGTAATTGGTGGGGGTCATCCCCACGGTCTTCTTGAAGGTATACGAAAAATAGTGGGGATCCTTGTATCCTACAGCTTCGCTTATCTCGCTGGATCTCATGCTCGTACATTTGAGCATTTCCTTTGCCTTGCCCATACGGTACTCGGTCAGATATCTGATAAACGTCTGGCCGGTCTTCTGTGAAAAGATCGTGCTCAGATGGTTCGGCGATACATTGACATGGCTTGCCAGCTGGTTGAGGGACAGCTCCTCATCGGCATAGTTTTCTTCTATGAATTTGACCGCTTCATCAACGATCTCCTTGTATCTGTTCGTGGCTATGGAATCCCTGAAGCTTATGGCTCCGTCAAGGATCTGTCTGATATAATCAACCGTACTTTGCGGACTTTCAAGTGCCTCTTTTGTGACTTCCTTAATGATATCCGAAGGCTTTTTCCCCGAAAGCTCCTCTATAAATGAAGATACGGCAAAGAATACGTCCATCGTAATGTACTGCCTGAAAATATATGATCGAAGCGCATCCTCGCCGACGCTTTTTGCAAACTCACTGACGTAGTACGAAACCTCTTCCCTGTTGCCGAGCTTTAGGAACTTGGAAACATTACTCTTGTCTATGCGCTTTGCATCAACCGAACTGATATCAAAGTTCCCGTCCTGCACGCTCTCTCCCTGAACGTACATATCGGTATCAAAGAATCCGCTCTCGGTGACAAAAAACCTGTTTGCAAGGGCGCGGCCCGCATTCTCATATGACTCGTTCAGCCTTGACAGACGGTTGACACTCTTCCCGATCCCGCCGTTATATCTGACGTGGGAAAAATCGGCAAACACGGATTCTATCATTTCCACGATCTGCTTCTGCCTTGAGGCAAGTTCGCGGTCGGAATCTCCCATTATCAGAAGAGCCTTCCCTTCAAGATCACGGTCAAACGTTATGCATCCAGTTTCTTTTGCGATCTCATCAATACGCTCATCTATCGTAACGGAGCTTTTCGAATACTCCTCTATCTCATGATGCTCCGACTTGATGAACAGCAGTATGATGTTATACCACATCGCCGACAGATCCATCCCGAGTCTGCCTGCCGTATCTATAAGTTCAGTGACGGGATAATTTCCTGAAACAAGATGCCGGAAAAGCGTGCTTCTCTCCCTCCGGTCATTTTCCTCCATCTCTTTTTTGAATTTCTCCTTGAGAGCCCTCTCCTCCTTGCTCTTTTCGATCTTGTCCCTCAGAAGGTCAAGCTCCCTCAGAAGATCCGCTCCGGATATCGGCTTTGTCAGATACTGGGCAACACCTATGGATATTGCCTGTTTGGCATAGTCAAATTCCTCGTAGCCCGACAGGATAACTATCTCGGCAAACGGAAGCTCTTTTTTTACGATCCTCGAAAGCTCGAGCCCGTCCATGAACGGCATCTTGATATCCGTTATGATTATATCGGGTTCAAGTTTTCTGATCAAAGGAAGGGCAAGCTCTCCGTCGGAAGCTTCCCCTGTAAATTCATAGCCGTTACCGGCCCAGTCTATATTCTTTTTGATACCTTCGCGAACGACAAATTCGTCCTCACACAGGAATACTTTTATCATCTTCCTTCAAGCAGATGCTCTCTTCCCATGGACAGTATCGTTGACACATGGTCATCGGCAAGAAAGTATATTATCTGCTTTCCCTCGCGTCTGTTGTTTACCAGTTTGTTCATTTTAAGGATCTTGAGCTGATGGGAGACGGCGGACTGTGTCATGTCAAGTCTTTGTGCCAGGTCGTTGACGCACGACTCGGCTTCAAGCAGCTCATACAGTATCCTGATCCTCGAGCTGTCACCGAATACTTTGAAAAGATCAGCCAGATCTCCCAGAAGAATCGCGTTATCCATGATTATATATCCTCTTTATCGCAAAATCAACAACGCACTGTTACCTGGCCTTAAGGGTTCTGATCGCATTGAGTACCGCTAGTATCATGACTCCGACATCGGCAAATACGGCAAGCCACATGTTGGTTATGCCCAGTGCGGACAGTATAAGTACGATCACTTTAACCCCTATCGCAAAATATATGTTTTCATAAGCGATGCGCATACACTTCTTTCCGATCCGCACTGCCCGGGCAATACCTGCAGGATCGTCATCCATGATCACGACATCCGCAGCTTCTATCGCGGCATCCGATCCGAGGGCTCCCATTGCTATCCCGACATCGGCTCTTGTGAGCACCGGGGCATCATTGATACCGTCACCAACAAATGCCACGCACCCGTTCTCACTCCTGTTGTTAAGCATTTCCTCCACGAGGCTGACTTTATCCTGTGGGAGAAGTTCTGCGTGATAATCGGTAATACCGAGAGTTGCGGCAACCTTTTCGGCTACCTCCTTCGCATCTCCCGTGAGCATGACAGTTTTCCCGATTCCCATGTTATGTAAACTACTTACGGCACCGGGCGAACTCTCTTTTATAACATCCGAGATATGGATGTGCCCGGCATATTCACCGTCGACGGCGATATGAACTATCGTACCTCCGTCGGGACAGTTCTGACATGAAATGCCGTTCTCCTCGAGCAGCTTGGCGTTTCCCGCAAGTATACGGCTTCCCGACACCAGAGCACTGACGCCGTGGCCGGATATCTCCTCAACGGATGATACAAGGCTTTTGTCTATCTCAAGGCCGTATGCGGTTACGATCGACCTGCTGATCGGGTGGGTACTGTAGCTTTCGGCATAAGCCGCATACTTAAGGAGCTGCTGGTCGCTCATCTTCTTCTTGTGTATCGATACGACCTCAAATACACCCTTTGTAAGTGTCCCGGTCTTGTCAAATATGACGGTATCGACCTTTGAGAGAGCTTCAAGATAATTGGAGCCCTTTACGAGTATACCCGCTCTTGAAGCTCCGCCGATCCCCGCGAAAAAACCGAGAGGGATACTGATGACCATCGCGCACGGACAGCTTATGACAAGAAAAGTCAGTGCTCTGTACACAAACGTCTTAAGATCGGCGGGATTGCCCATGATCAGGTTAAAGACGGGCGGGATCACTGCAATTGCAAGTGCAAAGGCACAGACCGCCGGAGTATATACTCTTGCAAACCTCGTAATGAAATTCTCGGACCGTGATTTTTGAGAACTGGCATTTTCAACGAGCTCGAGGATCTTTGTAACAGTCGATTCTCCGAATTCCTTCGTTGTTCTGATATTGATGACGCCGCTTTGATTGATCGTGCCGCTTATAACTTCGTCACCGCTGTGGATCGTTCTCGGCACGCTCTCTCCGGTAAGCGCACTCGTATCTATGGTCGAATTTCCTTTCACTACAATGCCGTCTATAGGTATCTTCTCTCCGGGAGATACGACCAGTATCGATCCCACGGGAACCTCTTCGGGGCTGACCGTGACCGTCGTCTCTTCTCCGGTGATCATGTTTGCACTGTCGGGCCTTATGTCCATGAGGGCTGCGATGCTTTTACGGCTCTTGCCGACGGCATAGCTCTGAAACAGTTCGCCTATCTGATAGAACAGCATTACGGCGACCGCTTCGCGATACTCTCCGAGCACCATCGATCCGATCGTTGCGACTGCCATCAGGAAGTTCTCATCAAGTACCTGTCCGTGAACGATACCTTTGAACGCTTTCTTTAAAATGTCATGTCCTATGACAAAGTACGGGATCAGATACAAAAGGAATATAAATAATTCTTCCCACGGTACAGCCTGTATGGTATATTCGACCGATCCGGTGATCCTGTCACTGATGACGGGCGATATGACTGCCAGCAGTATCAGCATCACCGCAGTTGTTATGATCCTTATGAGTGTTTTCTTCTGTTTCTTTGTCATCTTTTTCCTTCTCTTTTGGGCTCCCGGTCACAGCGTTTAAACATCATATAAATATCTCACAGTCATCTTCGACCTTTTTGCAGTTCTTCAATACATCTTTCATCACGCTCTTTTCATCGGCGCCATCCTCAAATTCCACATTCATCTTGAGAGTCATGAAATTAACGGTGCAGTCCTTAACGCCTGATGTCTTCTTTGCTGCCTCTTCCATCTTCGCGGCACAGTTGGCACAGTCAACCTCAATTCCGTATGTTTTCTTCATTGTCGTCTACTTCCTTTCCTGATATGAATATCATCATTCGTTTTTACATATGAACACTTATTCATATGTTTGATCATATTATAATCCTTTTTTCATGATTGTCAACATGTTTTTGGGAAACCTTTGAAAAAGCGGGGTTATCTCTCTGACGGAGCACATACTCCAAGCGCTTTTGCGGTCTTTTCGATCTGACGGACCAGCTCGTCGTCGGCGATAACGGTAACACGGCCCTCATTATACTGGGCATCGACCCATTTCTTGAGCTCGACTATGAGCTGATCGTTCTTGGAATACTGATCGTTATCACTGAGCTTGTAAAATGAGTTGATCCAGTGAGCGATACCCGCAAGTCCCGATGTGTTTGATACCGCGCAAAGTACCGGACGGTTTAAGAACTTCTCGGTATCGAATATATTGTATATCTCCTCGTTCTTTAGAAGACCGTCCGCATGTATGCCCGCTCTCGTCACGTTGAAGTTGCTGCCGACAAAAGGCGTACGCGGCGGGATATGATATCCTATCTCTTTTTCATAGTATTCGGCAAGCTCCGTGATCACTCTCGTATCCATGCCGTTAAGGGTGCCGCGAAGCTGTGCATATTCAAATACCATGGCTTCAAGCGGCGTATTACCTGTTCTTTCTCCTATACCGAAAAGCGATGTGTTGACACCGCAGCATCCGTATATCCAGGCTGTGGTGGAGTTTACGACCGATTTGTAAAAATCATTGTGCCCGTGCCACTCGATCAGTTCACACGGAACCCCTGCATGGGTATGGAGCGCATAGATTATACCCTGAACACTTCGCGGTATGACCGCACCGGGATAGTTGACGCCGTATCCCATAGTGTCACACGCTCTGACCTTGATAGGTATCTTATACTCTTCCATGAGCTTCATAAGTTCCAGACAGAACGGAACAACATATCCGTAAATATCCGCTCTTGTGATATCCTCAAGATGGCATCTTACCGAAATGCCTTCTTCAAGACAGTCGCGTACTATGGAAAGATAATGATCCATCGCCTGGCGTCTTGTCATCTTGAGCTTTAAGAAAATATGATAATCACTGCAGCTGACGAGTATTCCGGTCTCGGGAAGTCCTATCTCCTTGACGAGCTTGAAGTCCTCCTTCTTGGCTCTGATCCAGCCGGTGACTTCCGGGAATTTATATCCGCGCTCGAGGCACTTATCGACAGCATCCCTGTCCTTCTTGGAATACAGGAAGAATTCGCTCGCACGGATCATACCGTTCGGGCCGCCGAGCCTGTGAAGATAATCGTATATGGTCACGATCTGTTCCGTCGTATACGGAGCTCTCGACTGCTGCCCGTCACGAAATGTGGTATCGGTTATCCATATCTCTTTCGGCATGTTGTGAGGAACGGTCCTGTCATTGAACGGGATCTTCGGAACTTCCGAATACGGGAACATATTTCTGAATACATTGGGCTTTTCGATATCATCAAGGATATACATATGTTCCTCGATCTGAAGCAGATTGTTGCCTTCATTCATCGAGACAGGACGGTTCTCAAAGTATTCCTTTTCTTTTTTGGTATTGTCAGCCATCTTTAATCCTTTCAATGTTTATGTCAATGTTATGTAAACTTAATGTTTCTTATCCCGGGCTCAAAGTCATCATATATGCTGCAGCAGCTGTAGCAGTATCCGTTCTCAGCGTCATATTCTTTCATATGATACAACCCGTCACCGCCGTCAAGCTTTATGCTCTTTACCGCACAGCCGTCATCTATGACCGAAAAATCACTGAACTCGTGTCTGATACCTTCTCCGCAGCATTTGACCACGCTCTCCTTGAGCGTCCAGATCCTTGTAAATTCCCCGGACTGTTCGCTCTCATCGGATATTTGAAGAAGATACTCGTATTCGGCCGGAGCAAAGAATCTCTTCGCGATCTTCAGTGCACCGTTGCTCTTGTGTTCGACATCGCATCCTGTTTCACCGGGAGACAGACAGACCATAACACGCTCGCCCGAATGTGAGATGTTAAAAAAAACAGGAATATCCGAAAAGGCCGGCTTGCCGTTGGCATCTGCCGATATGGCGGGAAAGCCCTCTGTCAGCTGCCACGTTTTGTCCGTCCCGAGATCTTCTGCCAGTTCATGAAGGGCATTTACCAAAAGCGCATAAGAGATGATGCACCGCTTTTTGTCATCTTTGAACCGAAACCTTTCGCACTTCTCCTGACGTGACCGCGGCATCTTATAAAACCATTTGTCATAAAAAGAACCGGGCCTGGAAATATCCGTCACATAAGAGCGTACCGGAAAAGTCATTCCCGAAACGACACAATGCTCACACATACTTTGGGATTTTACCACACTAAAGGGAACTTCGCAAATCAGAAGATCCTGTACCCGCCGGACAGAAGCAGAAAAGAGAAAAAATAGAGGCAGTTGTCGTAGTAGCGCCGCTTCCCGGTGCGAAGCGGTGTGTTCCAGAATTTATGAAGGACCGTAACGGCATCGGGACACGCCGGTGACGAACTGCCGATAAGAGCTGCCGCTGCTGCGTTTGTTGCAATGACAGCCACGGGATGAAGTGCATCCGTATCAAGTACCGTCCCGTCAACCTCAATGACCTTGTCCCATCTACTTTCGGTGATCGTATGACACATAAAATGAAGGAACCTCTCGCCTTCTTCTTCCTGCCACGGATCCTTATCAAACCAGATGTGATCCAGGGCGATGTTCATTATCGTCCTGTATGCATCGGAATAATACCAGTCGTGTCTTCCCCAGGTGTCCTTACCTTTCTCATACGCTCTTCCGTCAAAATATGCAAATTCACTGCAAAGTCCGGTTATATCATGGCACGCCCTGTGCAGATACTGCCTGCTCGCTTCGGCGGCTTTGCCGAAAAAAGGACGGTCCTGCGGATAAGCCCTCTTTGAGAAAATCTCATAAAAGTGGGGCAGATGATATGAAGGATCGGTAAAATCAGCCTCGCAGATAAAACGGATCAGATGATTGCCGGGATCGAACATCCCACGTCCTTTCGTTTCATCCCCTTCTCTTATCATTTCATGCAGTATATCGCATGCCTCGCGGCTGTATTCATATATCCCTTCACCGTCACCCCAGCGGCTTGATGCAAACAGCAGAGCCATGGCAAAGTACTCTTCTCCGTCGGGAGCCGCACCGTCAGCGTTTTTGCTTCCGCAAGGAGCATTCGACCAGCAGAAAAACCCTTTGTTGGGGCCATCGGTAAGAAACATATGGGTCTTTGCCCATTTCCATATCCGGTCAAACTCCTCCCTGCGGTCAAGCTGCACGCACATCATCATGCCGTAGCTCATGCCCTCTGTCCTGGCATCGATATTTCCCGTATCCATGATAAATGCCATGTCATCACCGACCGCATGGTATATCCGCTCATCGTCCGATCCGTAAAAAAGCGTATCAAAGATCTCCTCGATCCTGCGTTCCGTATCATCGGATGAATATCCGGCCGCTTCGAAGAAATTCGGGTATTTTCCTGTAATATAGGATCCTTTCATACTTTCTGTCCGCCGCTCTTCTGATCACGCAGATCGCAAAGTACTTCGGCGATCATACGTCCGATGGGTTCTTTTCTTTGCGGATGTATGTCATTGAGTTCTCCGCATCCGTATGATCTTACAAGATGATATCCCGGAATGGACGTACATTCCTCCTGCGCTGCCATAACGCCTCTCCAGCCCTCTCCGTGATCGAAGCTGATCTCTTCCATACGTGTATTGAACTCCGGAAGCTGTACGCAGATGAAAGGGATATCTCCCCACATATCTTGTATCTGTCTTACAAACCTGTGAGTCAGCTCCGTATATTCCGTGTATTTCCCGCAGTTGCTCTCCCCCTGATAATAGGCAAAAGCGCATACGCTCATTCCCGCAAGCGGAGCGAGCATTCCGTTATACAGTGCCGTCGGCTTCCAGTTGACAAATACTGTCTCTTGGGGAGGATCCATATGACAGCCGATGATATATTTCCATACTCCGCCAATATGCTCAATATGATCGGCACCATCCACTCCTTCCGTGAAACTGTCCGTGGTCCTTATCCCCTCTCCGAATACTATGCCGTACAGTTTTCCCGGGGTGACTCTTCCGTATCCTTTTTCTACTCCGATACGAAATACGAGCGTATTCTCTCCGTCTTTGATAAGACCTTCCGGGATCTCATACCTCCTCGGAGGATAACAGTAATCCGTAGTGCCTATGAACGTTCCGTTAAGGTAACAGTGATCGAAATCGGTGATCGCTCCGAACCACAAAACAGCCTTTTTACCGACATATTCGGGCGGCACGGTGAAAGTTCTCGCGATCCAGAGGCTGCCGACAAAACCGGCAAGCTCCGTATCTGAGAAAAAATCGGGAAGAACTATGTCCCTGCCGTCTTTTAGTATCCTGCAGCCGTCCTCAAAACGGTTTATTCTGCCTGCGTCCTTTTTGTCGAGTTCCGAAAGCCATTCCTGTGCATTCTTTTCATTGTCCTCAAGTACCTTCAGTCTGTACGTATCATCCTTGAACTTTTCCGCCTCCGAAAGAGCATCCGAAAAGCCTTCGAGCATCTCGGGACTCATAAATGCTTCCATTATCACTCCGCCGAGAGTAAGATCGACAAGACCCACGGCAACATCCTCCTGAAGGCGCAGATGTTTTGCCGTAAAATAGCCGACCGCGGAATAGTCGTCTATGGTATCGGCTGCAAGTTCATTCCACTGTCCGGTCTCGACATCGGCAAGCGGAGCCGTAAATACTCCGTTCTCGGTCACTTTGAATGCTCTTATTAGTTTATCGAACTTACCTTCCCATTCAGCGGGGTATGTCTCCTTTACGCGGACCATCGGAAACTCCATATTTGACTGGCCGCACAATATGATGACATCGCCTGTCATTATCCCGCTGCTCTTTGTACTGCCGCCTTCATCATCAAATGCGCTTAACGTATAAGGCCCACCCTTATCCATCTGCGGGAAAGTGACATCAAATCTCCCGTTATCATCTGCGGTGCATTCACTTTTATTTCCCGCAAACTCGACAGTGACCTTCGAATTCTTCTTTGCAAATCCCCATATGCGGATCGGCTTGTTCCTCTGTAATACGGCGTTATCCGTAAATACTCTGGCAAATCGTATGGTTGACATAATATCCTCCGACTGACTTTTTCTATGAACTGACGCAATACGACTGCGGCGGCCCGAGATACGAATACGGGATCGGATTCTCCTGTGGTGTTATCACGATCTTCTCGAGAACAAATCCCAAAGATACGGCCGATATCTTAAGTGTATTAAATCCCTTTTCAAATTTCAGCGGTATATCGATCACACGGACATTGGCAAGGAACGAACTCATCCACGGCTGCTCGCCGTCTTCTACCCTGTAATGATCAGGAAGCATGTTAACGTACATCGTATCACCGTCCCCGACCGCAATGCCAAACATTATGTTCCCTCCGGGATAAGCGGGGTTTGCGGGCGACGTATACATCCTGACATTATAGATGCCTGCCTGTTTCAGGATAAATGCATATTTTATATACGGGGATGATCCGGGCGTAAAAGTCACGTTCTGAGGATAAACTTTTACGGCATCTCCTCCTCTTCCGTAACCCTTTATGATCTCAAACGATCCGCAGGGAGTGCCGTTTGATCTTTCATAAAAGCTTGCCGCATTCATGCTTATATGATCGGCAAAGGATGACCCTTCATCACTGCAGTACAAAAACGTATTGTCGGCTGCATCCTTTCCGTCTTTTGTATTGTTTACCGGAACTCTCACTTCAATATCCCTCTCCGGTGTACTGATCTTTATCTTCCCGACCGCAAGATCAATATCATCCGATATCTTCATCCTGTCAACAAATACAAACAGTTTCTCAAGCTTCTCGCTCTTGACATTTTTCGGTACCTTTGTGATCTCAAGAAAGGGATCCTTTGTCGTGACCTTGACCGGAACCTTTTTCGACGATGCCGCGGAAAGGTATATATATCCGCCGCACACGACGGGATTGAGGGCATCGGGCATCGTGAGCGTCCTGCCGGACCAGAAGCCGCCCTCAGTGTATTCTCCCGTAACGGGGTTGCTGACGATAAGCCTCGGACTGTCTGACGGCTCTACCGTGTGGATCACCGGATAACGGCACTCTTCCGCGCACCACCGGGTAAACCCGATATGCTCGCTCCTGCCCATGCCGTACCATTTCCCTTTGCGGACCGTATCAAGCTTTTCCATAAGTTTCCTGTCTTTTTTGATACAATCTTTTATGTCATGCGCAAACATATTGGCTGCAGTCGATCCGATGGAGGCATAGTAATGATTAAGGCCGCACAAAAGCCACATTTTCTGAACATTGAGTGTGGCGGTAAGAGGCAGATACACGATCTCGTAAAAGACGAATGCCGTATCCTCATCAAGCGTTTCATACAGTTTTGCGGCATTTTTCATAAGATCGTCGATCTGTGAGAGCATTCTTTCGCTCTCACCGTACGTTGCCGGAGCATACACACTGTCATTCATCGCCTCGGTCCTTCGCATCGAAGTTATCCGCGTATATCCGAGCAGCAGTTTTTGTATCATCTGCCTGTCATTTTCGGACAGCGTGGGGAAATTACGGCTGACAAAGTACGCCGTATAGTTCCCGGCGCTGTTTTTGTCCGATGTTCCCCATATATCAAAGTCATACGCCAGATCAAGGAAGAATGCCAGAGGATATTCATTGGTGAAAAGATCCCCGACATTTACTATCCAGATCGTCCTTACGCCGTTATCGTAAGCCATGGTCATCTGCTCCCATACCTTCGGAAGATACGTGGTGTTAAACCATTCATACGATACGGGTTCCCCGTGATAATCAAAGTGGTAATACATGCCGAACCCACCGTTATGATCAAGCATCTTCTCTGAAGGCAGTGTCCGCAGGTTTCCGTGATTATCATCACACAGTAAAACAGTTACGCCGTCCAGACACTGATCGTCCATCAGGCCCTGCACAGTATCATCACCGTAATAAAACGGTTCTGTTTCCTTGTAGAGTGCAAAGAGCCTTTTTGTATCTTTTGGATCCTTCCCGGTCTTATCGGCTATTATCCTGTTCTGCGTTGAGATCACATCGCGAAGGAGCTCAATATTATCGGAAAGCGGAGCATCGTCTTTTAATATCTTCGTGTCATTTTCTCCCCGCATTCCAAGCGTGATGATGTTTTCGTATTTACATCTTTGGCTGATACCGTCCTCCCAGAATCTAATGATCCCGTCCCTGTTTGAGACAAAATCCCAAGCATCACCGTAGACGGAATCTTTCCCCCGCAGATGCGAGTACTCCTCTCCCTGCCTCAGACACGGTTCGTGATGGGATGTACCCATGACGATACCAAGCTCGTCCGCAAGGGCCGCACAGGCCTCCTTGGGACCGTCCTCATAAAAAACGCTCGTCCACATGGCGGGCCACATATAATTACCTTTCAGCCGGAGGAGCAGTTCAAACAGAAGGCTGTAAACCTTGACGTTGAATCCGCCGAAATTGCGTTCACACCACGTGCCGAATGCCGGCCACTCATCATTGATGAAAAATCCTCTGTACTGAACCGACGGCGTACGCGACACAAACGAATCCTCCGTCAGGAGTGTGAACCTGTCCTTTGAAGCCGGCTTGACATCAAGCCAGTTCACAAAAGGAGACACCCCTAAAAGTTCCGAGAGTTTCAGGAGGCCGTATATGGTCCCGCGTTTATCGGAACCTGCAATGATAAGCGCGGATTCGAACTCGAATCCGCCGAATTGAAGGCCGTTTACGATCTTGAAAGAGTACACTTCCCGCTCTTTTGCAACATCAAAAAGATCGATCCTGCCTTCGGATGCAAGTGCATCAAGAACATCACTGTTGCCTACGGTCCCGAAGAATACCGGATGTGAGAAAAAAGCGGCGGTGTCGTTGAAATTGGCATACTCGACCCCTATAGGCTTGACTCCGAACACTTTTTCAATGTCGTCCCTTACCCATCCGGCTGTTTTCCGAACACCTGAAAAAGCGCATTCCTCATAGATGAACACGGTCTGATTATCCCTGATGCTTTCAGTTGTGATTGTAAAACCCATACCCGGCACTCCTTCGATAGAAACAAATTGCACTGGAACTCAATTATATCATATAATAAGCTATATAGTGGAGGATGGAAAATGAAAATCAAAAACGTAAAATCAGTATCTGCAGTCTTATTATCGGTAATGATCATTACGGCCCTTTCGGCCTGCAGCGGTTCCTCAAAAAGCGAACCTATGGATGTCATAGCGGAAGATGCGGTTGTAAGTGAAACTGTCACTTTGGCTCCCGAAGAGTCTTCGGCCACGCAGGAAGCTCCGGCTACTGAAGAAGCTCCGTCTGCTGATGAGGCCCCGGCTGCTGAAGAGACCCCGGCTGCTGATGAGGCCCCGGCTGCTGAAGAGACCCCGGCTGCTGATGAGACTCCGGTTACCGAAGAAACGGCTTCCCCGAAGTCCGATGCAAAGGGGATAGTCTGGCTCGGTGATTCCCTTACCCAGGGATCACTCGGACACAACAATGACAATCTGGCCAATGCTCCTTACGAGCGTCTTAAGAAAAAGGTTAATGTACCCGTGGAAGGATACGGATTCTACGGCTACAAGACGCATGACATACTGTGGGTATATACTGACAGCGATCATATGAACCAGACGATCGATCCGGACAAGATATACATATTCTGGGTAGGTTCATGTGACTGGGCCAACGACGGGGATCCAAATTCCGACACCGCCCCTGTCATAAACGATGTTGACCGTTTTATTGCAGAGGGCGGCATAGACAAATACATTATGATAGGTACAACATCACGTCATATTCTCGGAGACCTGTACGTTCCGATCAACAACGATCTTAAAGCTCATTACGGTGAACACTATATGGATGTGATCGATCTGATCAATCAATACGGCTACAGCGAAGACAATACGCATCTGTCACAGGCATCATACGACGCCATTGCGGACGCCGTATTCGAAAAGCTCAAATCACTCGGATATACGTAATAAAAAAGAAGGTTCCTCGGAACCTTCTTTTTTATCTTATTTGTTGGTATAGTTATCGAAGTAACCCTGCACGAGCACGACCGGTGTTCCCTTGTCGCCCGAGCCGGATGTCAGATCACACAGCGATCCGATCAGGTCGGTGAGCTGTCTGGGAGTAGTTCCCTCGCTGACCATCTGTCCGACAAGGTTTGCGTCTTTTTCCTTGATGCTCTTTGAGATAGCCTCTTTGAGAGCCTCTCCCGAAAGATCTGCAAAATCATTGTCTGCAAGATATTTGATCTTTACTTCATTGGGCGTTCCCATAAGGCCCTTGGTAAATGCCGGAGATACTACGGGATCCGCAAGTTCCCATATCTTTCCCTTGGGATCCTTGAACGCTCCGTCACCGTATACCATTACTTCCACATGCTTTCCGGTGCGCTCTAAAATGACCTTCTGAACTCCGTCCACGATGTCCCGGCAGTCTCTCGGGAACAGTTTTACCTGTCCTTCGGTCGCCTTGTTGGATCCGAGCAGGCCGTATTTTTCATTGAATCCGCTTCCGTCAACAGGTTCGTTCATGATCCCGTCAAGTCCGTATACCTTCTCGGCGCCGGCAGCCAGAAGCAGCCTCTTCGTCCTGGCTCTTGTATGAATATCACAGTTGATCACGTTCTTGGTATAGTCAAGTATGGCTTTTGCCTGATTGGCAAATATGATCTCAACATCACAGCCCTCTTCCCGGATGATATCGCTGTAATACTCGACATAGTCGACTCCGGTGAATTCATGCTTGGTATATCCGAAAAGCTCACGGTAACGTTCAAGAGTAAGAACATCACTGTATGGATTGATCCCGGCCTCATCAACGCGGTCCAGGCTTACCAGTTCATTGCCCACCTCATCCGAAGGATATGAAAGCATGAGTACGATCTTCTTGCATCCCATTGCTATACCCTTTAAGCATATAGCAAAACGGTTTCTTGACAGGATGGGGAATATAACACCCACCGTGCCTCCACCGAGCTTGGTTCTGACATCGGCAGCTATATCATTGACGGTGCAGTAGTTACCCTGACTTCTGGCCACTATGGACTCCGTCATCGAAATAACATCTCTGTCGTGAAGCTCAAAACCTTCCGCCTGTGCCGCTTCTATAACACTGTCCGTTACGATCTGTATAAGGTCATCACCTTCACGGATAATGGGGCAGCGGATTCCTCTTGATACGGTTCCTACTCTGCGTTCTGCCATGGTCAATTCCCTCTTATGCGTTCATCTGAGCTGCAACTTCAGCAGCAAAATCCTCGTTCTTCTTTTCCATTCCTTCGCCAACCTCGAAGCGGACGAACTTCTCGATCTCAAGACTCTTGTCGACTGATTCGAGATATTTGGCAACAGACTGTTTGCCGTCCTCGGCTCTTACATATACCTGGTTTAAGAGAACGACTTCCTTCTCTCTCTTTGCAATACGTCCCTTTACGAGTCCTTCAAAGATCTTGTCGTTTACGATGCTGTCCTTATCTGCCATAGCAAGCTCGATAAGGGCTGTCTTGGCCTCTTCGGGAAGGAAATTGAACAGGAAGTTCATGTTGCTCTTCTTGTCTTCGTATATGGAAACTGTTTCGTCATTCCACTTCTTGTCCGCTATGGCCTTGTCGATCAGCTTCTGAAGTATGGGCTTCGGAAGAGATGCGGGATCATTGAGTGCACTGTCTGTCGTGATATCGAGCATCTTGGCCTTTTCGGCATCTGAGATATCTGACTCTTTCAGATACTCGGGGCTCATGGCCGCTACCTGCATGGCGATATTCTGAAGTGCCTCTTTAACCGCATCGGTAGCCTCGGCACACTTAGCCGATACAAGAACACCGATCCTGCCGCCGCCGTGAAGGTAAGATACCACAAGATCTCCCTCGACTCTTACGAATCTTCTGACTGAGAGTTTTTCTCCGATCTTGGCTGTCTTCTCGACAACAAGCTCGCGAAGACCGTCTTTGTCAAGAAGTGTTTCAACGTCCTCACCGTTCTTGCCGCCGTTAAGGCCGCTTGCAAGAGCAGTATCCGCTACAGCCTGTACAAACTCCTGGAATACCTCATTCTTTGCAACAAAGTCAGTCTCCGAATTGACTTCGGCAACGACTGCCTTCTTGTTTTCAAACATAGCCACACGGCATATACCTTCTGCCGCTATACGGCTCGCTTTCTTTTCTGCCTTGGCAGCTCCCGATTTTTTCAGAAAATCAACCGCGGCATCCATATCACCGTCGGTCTCGCCGAGTGCCTTCTTGCAGTCCATCATGCCGGCACCGGTAAGCTCACGTAACTCTTTAACCATTGCAGCTGTAATATTAGCCATTATATATTCCTCCTGATAATAAACATATGATGATCGGATTATGCCTCGGCATCTGCCTCTTTAGCTTCTTCTGCCCCTTCAAGTGAAGCATCGGCCGTATCGGTTCCTTCAGCGCTCTCTTCAGCTGTCTCGCCCTGCTTGGCCTCGATAACGGCATCAGCCATCTTGGAGACGATGAGCTTAACGGCTCTTATGGCATCATCATTTCCGGGTATAACATAATCAAGTTCTTCGGGATCGCAGTTTGTATCGGCAATACCGATAAGAGTGATACCGAGTGAATGAGCTTCCTGAACACAGATATGCTCCTTCTTGGGATCAACGACAAAAATCGCATCGGGTATCTTTCTCATATCCTTGATACCGCCGAGGTTTTTCTCAAGCTTCTCCCACTCTTTTCTGATCCCTATGACTTCCTTCTTGGGAAGAACATCGAATGTACCGTCCTGGCTCATCTTCTCGATGTCCTTGAGTCTCTTGATACGTGACTGGATAGTCTTGAAGTTGGTGAGCATACCACCGAGCCATCTCTCGTTGACATAGAACATGCCGCAACGCTCAGCCTCACTCTGGACAGCATCCATGGCCTGCTTCTTGGTTCCCACAAAGAGGATCGTTCCGCCGTTTGATACGATCTCGGATACTGCGTTATACGCATCGTCGACCATTCCTACCGTCTTCTGGAGATCTATGATATAGATACCGTTTCTCTCCATGTAGATGTACGGAGCCATCTTAGGGTTCCATCTTCTGGTCTGGTGTCCGAAATGAACACCCGCTTCAAGTAACTGTTTCATTGAAATAACGCTCATTTTAATACCTCCGGGTTTAAACTTCCGCGCGCTTCAACTGATATGGCGACCTGAACGATCAGGAACCGGCCGTTCATCAGCACGCGTGATTACTTGGGCATAGCCCGACAACTTTAAAAATGTACCATAAGTCAGGCGGGTTTGCAATACTTTATTGCTCGTTCACCGCATGTTTGACCGTAAGCTTACCCACGCGCCTCTCTCCTGCCTCTGTTACGGTTATGTGAAATCCCTCAAAATCAAACTGATCTCCTTCTTTGGGAAAATCGCCGAGATACTCGATCGCCCATCCTCCGGCGGTCTGTGATTCGTAATCAAATTCATCCTCATCGATATTGAGAAGTTCAAGAAAATCGCCGATAGGCATGTCTCCGTCCACTATCAGTTCACCGGTCTGAGATTCCACAACCTCCTCTTCGATCTCATCATTGTCATCCCATATATCGCCCACTATCTCTTCAAGAACGTCCTCCATTGTGACAATGCCGAGCGTTCCGCTGTATTCGTCGGTAACTATCGCAAGATGCTGACGGGCATCCTTTAAAACATCAAGGACATGCGGAAGCTTTGCGGTCTTATATACGAAACAGGGCTCGTTCATGATACTTCTGATGTCAGGCTCCGCCCCGGATGCCATGGCTTTCAGAAAAGGATTTAAGTGCATTACACCTATGATGTTGTCAATGCTGTCCTCATATACCGGGAAGCGGCTCTTTCTGGACTTTGATACCATCTTCACGATCTCCTGAATGGGATCATCTATATCAATGGCTTCTATATCCACCCGGGCCGTCATCACGTCGGAAGCGGATACATCGGAAAAATCAATGGCCGCAGCTACTATCTCGGACTGGTCGGAATCGATCACGCCCTCATCTTCAGCCGTCTCTATGATGGCCTGAAGCTCTTCCGTCTTCTCGTCATTATCGCTGCTGCCGTCACCTCTTCCCAAAGGAAACGTTAACAATGCCGTCAGTTTTACAACAATGAAGTTTACGGGCCACAGAAGAACGTACAGCATCATAAGGAATCCCGACAGACCCCTTGACAGCGAATTGGAATGCTTATTGGCGATTATCTTGGGTATGGTCTCTCCGAATATTATGACGAGCACCGTAACCAATGCCGCGATCAACCAATTCAAGTCATCCGACCCCGTCAGTAATATTATGTAAACCGTGCTGAGCGACGATGCGGCAATGTTCACAAGATTATTTGACAGCAGAATGGTGCTTAAAGTGTTATCGTAATCCTCATAAAGCTTTATGACTCTTGCGGCCTTCTTACTGCCGTCTTTTGCCTCGTTTTCCATTCTGACCTTGTTGCATGAAATGACAGCCATTTCAGCCGCCGAGAACACACCGGACAGAATGATGCACAGGATTATCCCGACAGCGACGATGATCAACATACTCATGAGCGCACCTCCGTCGTATCGGAATCGTTTCCGGCTTCTGCCGTATCCTTATCTTCGGTTTTATCCGTCATCGTTATCCTTGCCTTCAGCACACGGTTGTGATCAACATCTTCAACCCTGATCTTCATACCGCCGTACTCAAACGAATCACCTTTTTGGGGGACGCTGCCGACCTTTTCGAATATAAAATCACACAGAAGTAGGTTCTTGAACCTCTCCTCAAGATCTTCATCCTTCTCCTCGTATCCCATCTCCTCGAAAACGGATTCGACCGTTTCGTCGCAGCCGGCCAGGATGGTATCATCCGACAGCCTTACGATTGGCTCTACGATCTCATCGTCCTCATCCCATATCTCACCTACTATCTCTTCGAGGATATCCTCGATCGTGACAATACCGAGCGTGCCTCCGAAACCGTCGAGAACGACCGCTATGTTGAATTTGTTCGCAGTCATTTTGTCAAACAGCTCATCTATCGGCATGCTCTGGTGAGCAAAATATACCGTATCCGTCATACGGCGAAGACTGGGTATAGTCCTGCGTGATATGTATGATTTTAAAAACCGGCGAAGCTGCAGAACACCGACAACATTATCGACAGTGCCGTCGTATACGATCAGGCGGCTGTGGTTCTGCCCGAGAAGATTCTCGAGTATCTTCTCGCTCGGCGTATTGATATCTATGCCTTCAACATCGACTCTGGGGGTCATGATGGCGGCGACCGTCAGATCCCCGAATGAGAGCGCCGAAGATATCAGCTCGCTCTGCTCTTCATCAAGACTTCCTTCTTCGGTCATATCCTCAATGATATCGTATATCTCATCTTCGGTAACGGATACTTCTTCATCACCTCCGGCCAATCTGAGCGTCACTTTGCCGATACCGGACAGTATGAACGTGAACGGCTTCATGACCTTCATGAGTACTACAAGAAGCCCTGCGCACGCAAGGCTTGATTTTTCACTTGACTTCTTTCCGATACTTTTGGGGATCATCTCACCGAGAAAGAACATAGCGAGAGTCATGATGAATGTTGATGCCGTGACTGCTGAAAGCCCCCATCTTCTCGTAACAACTGCTGTCACAATGGCGGCTGCCGCAATATGGGCAATATTAGTACACACAAGAAGTGTTGTTATGGCGTCCTCAAAATTGTCGAGAACATACAGAACTTTTTTAGCTCCCGGAGTACCCTTGTCCGCTCTGACCTTGATGCGGCTCTTCGATACGCTCGCAACAGACGTCTCGGTAAGGGCACAGTATGCGGATGCTATAAAAAGCAGAATTACTATCAGTATAGATCGACTGTCCGGATCCATAGTATGGAAGATCTCACCTCAGCTTTTTACGTATAATGCGTTAACTATATCAGAAAGAGAGCGGATAATCAAGATGTTTACCGCTCTCCTTCTTTCGTCACTCGATATCGCCGTACAGTATCCTTGCAAGTTCCGAATCCTTGTCGAGGATTATCGTGTTGCTCCTGTTGTTCTTAAGCGAGCCTTTAAGTGAATCCAGCCCTCGAAGATAATTGTAAAAATCCGATTTTTCGGTGTTGCTGTACGCATCGGACAGTATCTTCATATATTCGGCCTCTCCCTCCGCAAGGAGTGTTTCGGCCTGCCTGTTGGCATCCGCGATCGTGATCTTTACGTTCTTGTCGGTCTCGTTGCGTATCTTCTGCGCATCGGCCTCACCCTTTGCCTTGTAGCCCGCTGCGATATTTCCACGCTCCGATATCATTCTTTCATATACCGCTTCCTTGTTGTCATCGGGAAGATCGAGCGCTTTTATCTCGGCTGTCATGATCTTTATACCGTAACCGGCGATATCGGAATTGGATTCGGCGGTTATCAGGTTCGTAAGCTCGATACCCCTCGCAGCGATGACCTCGTCCTGGGTCATAGAAGATATCGTATTCTTGGTCGCGTTATATACCGCGGCATCGATACGCTCCTCGGCACGGGCTCCGACACCGCCCAGAGTCTGATAATACTTCATCACGTCATCCACGCTCCATATGACGTAATCGTCGGCGATCATTGATTTTTTGTCTCTTGTTATGACATCACTCTGCGGTATGTCATATATCCTGTTTCCGTCATATATGGGGAATGTGCTCTGAATGAACGGGATCTTAAAGTGAAGCCCCGGCTCATTCTGTATCGCAACAACACGTCCAAACTGCTGTATGAGCACAACATCCTTGTAGTTTACCGTATAAAGTGATGATGCAAGGGTTATGACTGCCGCAACGGCTATGATCCATATTATCGCTTTTTTCATGATCACTCTTCCCCCCTTTCATCAGCTGCAGTACCGGCTGTATTTGCGGTTGTATCTGCAGATGCACTGTTCGAGCCCGCCGTCTCCTGCGTATCGGCGGAAAAACTGTCAAGTGGCATAAGTGTCTGCGTGCTTCCGTCGGATATGATAACCTTCAGTGACGGGAGCAGCTCCTCCATGGTCTCGTAGAACATCCTCTTTTTCGTGATGCCAGGGTACAGTCTGTACTGATCATACATCTCGTTAAATCTGACAACCTGGCCTTCTGCCTCGGCTATCCTTGCCGCTTTGTCGGCTTCTGCCGACTGTATTATCTTATCGGCATTCGCATCGGCCTTGGGAATCTGTTCGTTCTGATAGGCCAGCGCATTGTTCTTGGCAGTATCGGCACCCTGTTTCGCCGTTTCAACCGCTTTGAAAGCCTGCTTGATCTCATCCGTGGGCGGTTCGGAGTCCTGAACGGTTATATTGACAACCGCAAGACCTATATCGTGTTCATTGAGTTCACGGGTCATATCCTCTTTGACGTTTGCCTGTATCTGTCCTTTGGCCGTAGTCATGGCTTCATCTACCGTAAAATCAGCCACTACCGAGCGGATACTTGACAGTGCGATATTCTTCAGTATCTCTTCCGGATTATCCGATGCATACAGATATGCCACCGGATCCGAAACCCTGTATTCCAGGTAAAAATCAATATCCAGAAGATTAAAATCGGATGTTATCATTATCCCGTTCGTCTCATCCGTGATATTCTGTCCGTTGTTGTCGAGTGAGTATCCGACACCCGTTCCGTGAGTGGTTATATCCACGTAATGGACTTTCTGCAGAAACGGTATCTTGAAATACAGTCCCGCCGTATCGGTACGGATCACTCTTCCGAACATCGTGACAACGGCATTCTCCTGCTCCGATACGTTATAAAAGCCCCCGAATATTATTATCACGGCAGCGGCAATAATGAGTACATACCTGTAGTACTTTCCGAAATTCGGCATCTTCACGGGCTCTTTGTCAAGATCCCGGTAGTTTTTCCCGAAATTGAACTTAAAATCCATGATCAGTTCTCTCCTCCCGTCAGATTCATCTCTTTTAATATATCCGCAATAAGCACCCGCTCATCCATCGGATATTTCTTTCCTTTTATCTCCTGATAGTCCTCATGTCCCTTTCCGGCAAGAACTATGATATCTCCCTCCTGTCCGTTCTCTATACAGTAGCGTATGGCTTCTTTCCGGTCAGGTATCTCGACGTACCGTCCGCTTGTTTTACCGATCCCGCACCTGATATCCGCTATTATATCCATGGGATCTTCATTACGGGGATTGTCAGACGTTATGACGGTCAGATCCGCGAGTCTTCCAGATACCTCACCCATCTCAAATCTCCTGTTACGGTCACGGTTTCCTCCACACCCGAACAGGCACACAAGCCTTTTCGGATGATATTCCTTAAGTGTTTCAAGAAGGCTTTCAAGTGCCATGGCGTTATGAGCATAGTCGATCAGCATCGTATACCTGTCCGAGACCTTTACGGGTTCGATCCGGCCCTTTACATGGCCTTTTGTGACCGCTTCCCTGACTGTCTTTTCATCTATACCGAGGGTGTCGCATACAGCCACCGCACACAATGCGTTATATACCGAAAATCTGCCGGGCATGTTTATCTTTACCGGATAGTTTACACGTCCTTTGACATCAAACTCCATCCCGAGATCGGATCCGCTCCCCGTAAATCTCACATTTTGGGCGCTGTAATCCAGTCCTTCGCGAAATCCGTATCTTATCACCTTACAGGAGGAGTTTTCAAGTATCTTCTCCACATGCCCGTCATCTCCATTCACTATTCCCGTCGCACACTGCCTGAACAGCATCGATTTGCATCTTATATAATCGTCAAAATCGGCATGCTCGTTCGGTCCGATATGATCAGGCTCGATATTGGTAAAGATCCCGATATCATAATCTATACCGTATGTTCTGTGAAGCATCAGACCCTGGCTTGAGACCTCCATGACAACGGTATCGCATCCGCTGTCGGCTGTCTGCCGAAGCATTTTCTGGAGCTCCGGCGAATCGGGTGTTGTGTTTTTTGCCGGTGTATGCACATCTCCTATTATCGTCTCTATTGTTCCGATCAGGCCGACTTTGCGCCCCGCCTGCTCCAATATCGATCTGATAAGATATGTCGTGGTGGTCTTGCCCTTGGTCCCGGTTATCCCTATAACGGTGAGCTCTTTTGCCGGATGATCATAATACGCACATGATATAAGAGCCATTGCCTTACGTGTTGAATCGACCTTTATGATGCTGCTGCCGCCCGCACCGTCAGCAAGACCCAGTTCTTCGGCATTTCTTTCCACAACAATAAGTGCGGCTCCGGCATCGACTGCCTGCCTCACACAGGTGTGCCCGTCGAAATTGGCGCCTTTGATACATATGTACACACAGTTTTTGGTAAGCTTTCTGTTATCGGTAACAAGATCGGAATATTCCCTGTCCATGCTCCCGAAAAGCACATCATATTCAAGGTCTTTACAAAGTTCATCCAGTTTTTTCATATTCTTTGGTCCCCGTTATCCGTAAGCGACTGAAATGTGTTCAAATTATGTGAAAATTGTGAACATATTTGTAAAATGTTTCACCATTTGAACACAAATTAAACACATTTTAGTTTTATCATGTAGTCAAGGTAGTTGATGAACACTCACTATCTCCCCCTCATAAGATGGAAAGACCTCCTCCCCCGGAGGTCTTTTCATTTTCTACATATAATCTTTTATTACAAGCTGTACGCTCCGTCTGCCCTCATATTCGTTAAATCCCGCCTGATACAGTATTGATACCCTGTCTCGATCCTTCAGCTGTTCATAAACCTTTTCGGCATCATCAAAGCATACCGCATTTATTATCTTTCTGCCGCCCGTCGCCGTCTTTCCTTCAAGTGTGAACTTTACCACATTATTATTCTTTCCCGCAAGAGATATGCTTCGGATGATCACGTCTTTTTCGGCAAACAGAGGCCTGGGGTTAGCCACACCGCAGGGCTCGAGCCTGTCAAGTTCACTTACCAGCGCATCATCGATGTATCCGATTGGAAGCGGGATGTCGATCTTCATCTTTTCAACAAGATCGTCATCGGTAAGAGTGCATTTATCGTTCATGGCCTCCCGCAATGCATCCGCCAGCCCGGCTTTCATGGACAGTCCGGCGGCCATCTTATGCCCCCCGAACTTTGTGAACATATCCTTGACCTTTCCGAGCTCATCGAACATGGAATAGCCTTCTATAGACCGGCCGCTCCCCTTTATATTTCCTTCACTGTCATTTGTCAATACAATAGACGGCCTGTAAAAATGCTCTCTGAGACGTCCCGCCACGATCCCGGCCAGACTTTCGTGGCACTCGGGCATATATACTACAAGTACCTTGTCTTTTGCATACTTTTCTGTGACAAGGCTGATCGCCTGATCGGTATAAGCGATCGTCATATTCTTTCGACTCTCATTGACTGATACGAGCGATCTCGCGCGCTCCCGTGCCCTTTCTTCATCCGTTTCGAAAAACAGTTCAAGCGCCGCATCTGCGCTCTCAAGCCTTCCGGTGGCATTGATGCAGGGACCCAGGACGAATCCGATATGATATACCGACAGTGGCTTTCCCGTAAGATGTGCGGCCTCTATCAGGGCCCGCATACCTGTGTTCTTCGTATTCTTTAAGATATCGAGTCCGTATCGGACGGCTATGCGGTTTTCATCCCTCAGTTCCATTATGTCCCCGACGGTCGCAAACGCCGCAAATGACAGGAACTCTGTCAGAAGCTCTTCACGGTCGGATACCGCATTTCCCGCCTCGGTTTCAGTATAAAGGTATGATATCAGCTTATAAGCGACCATGGCTCCGCATATCCCGTCAAAAGGATAATCACAGTCAGCTCTTTTCGGATCGATCACAGCATCCGCTTGCGGCAGGAGGTATTCCTTCTCTCCGTCCCTTTCCTCATAAGGAACCTCATGATGATCCGTTATTATCATGCTCATTCCAAGAGAAAGTGCAAGATCTGTTTCCTTCGCGGCCGCTATCCCGTTATCGCACGTTATTATCAGCTCGATCCCGTCATCGTATGCTGCTCTGATGATGTTTTCATTGATTCCGTAGCCGTCCTTTATACGCTCCGGCAGAGTAACGTCGACAATGCCTCCGGCAGATTCTATCCCCTTTTTCAGTATATAGGACGCACAAACACCGTCGATGTCATAGTCGCCGACGACTCTCATCCTGACACCGGCCTGTATGGCATCTGTCAGTATCTGCGCGGCCTCATCCATGTCAGGAAGCAGTGCGGGATCGTGCATCTTCGAGATATCCCCGTTCAGGAACATATCGATCTCGTCATATGTTACGGCTCCGCGGTTCCTGATGATCCTCGCAAGATAAGGACTTATATTAAAATCAGCCGCTATTTTGTTAAAATCGGCCCCTTTGGAGACCACAACCCATTTCCTGCTCATATAAGAATTCTCTCATTAAATGAAAAAACAGTCCGGAAGACAGGCAATGTCCGCCCGTCCGTCCGAACTGCGCATTTGTATATGTTACTGTTTGTTCTTAACTCCCGCTTTGGTCCTTAAGATATACCATATCGCACTTGCAAGGCATACCGAAGAATAAGTACCGCAGATAATACCTATCATGAGCGGAAGTGCAAACTCCTTGACCGAACTTACGCCAAGTATATAAAGGACCGCGACCATGATGAATGTGGTCAGTGACGTGAACAGGCTTCGTGACAGTGTCTGATTGACTGCTTCATTAACAAGACTGTCCAGTCCGTCCTTCGATACGGCCAGTTTCTCACGTATCCTGTCGAAGATTACGATGGTGGCGTTGATGGAGTAACCGACTATGGTAAGGATACATGCCACAAACGTGGATCCCACCGTGATCCTTGCGAGTGCATAGAACGTGATGACAACCAGTACATCATGGATCAGACATATTACCGAACTTGCGCCGAAGCGGACATCCTTGAATCTGAACCATATGTATATGAGCATCAGGATCGTTGCAACAACGATGGCGATAATGGCATCTCTTGACATTTCCGAAGATATCGTGGAACTGATCGTCTCCGCAACTATCTTATCGGGAGAAACACCGAAATCGTTCTCCATCATATCATTGAAGGCTTCTCTTTCATTGACGCTGAGCGCTCTTGTCTTGAAAATGACCTCATTGGATCCTGTAACCTTCTGAACCTGAACGTTGGGATCTCCCGTGATCTTTTCAATGGACGGCACAACTTTGGAGTCGATATCCGAAAGAGGCATGTCTTCATTAAATGTCACATTCGTCGATGTACCGCCTAAAAACTCCAGGCTGTAATTAAGCGAATGCCTGCCCATCGCGGAGTTGGCGATCATGGCAATGATGCCGACTATGATGACGCATGACGAAATGATGATGAACATCTTTCTTTTTGCAAGGAAATCGATATCCTTACGCTCTTTGGCCTTGCCGTAATATTTCTCATCCGTGATACCGAGCGCATAGAAAGCTCTTATGATCAGCTTTGTAACGAACAGCGCCGTGATCATCGATACAACGATACCGAGAGCAAGTGTCTGGGCAAAGCCCTTTATCGAACCTGTTCCTATAACGCCGAGAACGAGAGCTGCGATAAGTGTAGTAACGTTACCGTCTATGATGGCGGATAAAGCTTTCTTGTAACCCTCATCTATAGCAGAACGGACGCTCTTGCCGGCAGCTATCTCCTCACGTATCCTGGCGAATGTGATAACGTTAGCATCAACCGCCATACCGATGGAAAGAACGATACCGGCGATACCCGGGAGGGTAAGTGTCATATCAAAGAAATTCAGACAGAATATCGTTATGAGACAGTAAAGCACCAGAGCGATCGAGGATGCGAGTCCGGGAATGAAATATACCGCACACATGAATATAACGATGATCCCGAAACCTATCGCTCCCGCCTTTAACGATCTAGATATCGCCTCTGTTCCAAGCTGAGCTCCGACAACGTTTGAACGCAGTTCTTCAAGTTCGAGTTTGAGTCCGCCGATCCTGATCGTCGATGCAAGCTGTTCGGCTTCTTCAATGGTCTTCTGTCCGGATATCTGTGCCATACCGCCCGTGATGGCTGATTTTACGACAGGTATCGAAGCAGGCTTGCCGTCATAATAGATCATGATCGTATCCTGAGTCTTGGCCGCTTTGGTAGTAGCCTCGGCAAATCTTTTGGTACCTTCTTCATCAAGCGTAAGCTCGACAATATATTCGGTATTGCCCATCTCGTTCTTGATGGCACCCGCACGTGATTCCACGACGTTCGAACCGGTCAGGACTATCGATCCGTCCTTCTCGAGCTCATCTATGCTCCTGGTAAGATTGCCGTATACATCATAGTTTTCCTTACCTTCGGGGTCGAGATGATTGATGAAATAGAGGCTTCCGGGCCGTCCCAGCTCCTCAAGGACCGCGTTGGCATCCGACAGTCCCGGGATCTCTATGCTGACCCTGTCGCTTCCTTCCTTGTATACGAGCGCCTCTGTAGAGTATCCTTCAACTCTCTGCTGAAGCTTGTAAACCGTATCATCCATATCCTCAGCCGAAGGAGCTTCCTCTCCCACAGCCTGGTATGTGATGCTGACACCTCCGGCAAGGTCGAGTCCGAGATGGATACCCTTCGCGGAACCTACCGCATCAACTCCGACTCCGTAGAACACCATGTAACCGAAGGCCGCGATCATAAGAAGGACCGCTACAAGTGCTATGATGGCATTACGTTTTTTCATTGCTTTTTGTTTCCTTTCAAAAACTGTCTGTTTTCCTGAAAACGATCAGTCCTGTGCTGCTTTCATCATAATGGCACATTCAACCCGTTTTCTCTGAAGCGCACATCCGATCTCATATACTCCGTTTATATCACCCGAGAGATTATACGCGTTTGCGGCGCATCCGCCGCTGCAGTACATCCTCGCAAAACAATCCCTGCATTCCGTCTTGGAATAAACATTGCAAAGCTTGAAGGAATCCTGAAGAACCGTGTTCGTAACTCCCGTATCAACATTGCCCATGAGAAAATCACTCATTCCGACGAACTGATGGCATGGATACAGATCCCCGTCAGGCGTAACAGCCAGATATTCCGTACCTGAGCCGCATCCCGAAAGACGCTTTGCCACGCACGGTCCGCCTGTCAGATCTATCATGAAATGAAAGAAATTGACACCGCATCCTTTGCGTTTTCTCTCAAGCAGGTACTTTGCCAGTATATCATACTGTTCAAGAAGCTGTGGAACATCTTCCTCCCGGATGGCATATTCCATATCGGGGGCAGCCACCACCGGCTCGACCGATATCTGCTCAAAACCGAGCTCTGCCAGGTGTTTTACATCTTCGGAAAAATCAAGATTGTTTCTGGTGTATGTGCCTCTGATATAGTGATCCCTGTCTTTACGGCTTTCAGCGGCTCTTTTTATCTTCGGAAGTATCTCGTCGTAACTGCCCTGACCGCCCCGTCTGGGCCTCATCCTGTCATGTACTTCCTTTCTTCCGTCAAGGGACAGGACAAGATTATCCATCTCTTGATTGATAAAATCGAGCTTTTCATCATCAAGAAGAAGGCCGTTGGTCGTAATTGTAAAACGGAACTCCTTATCATGTTCCTTCTCAAGGGACCGTCCGTATGCGACAAGCTGCTTGACCACTTCGAAGTTCATAAGCGGCTCGCCGCCGAAAAAATCAACTTCGAGATTCCTGCGTCCCTTTGAAGCATTCACTAGAAAATCAAGAGCTTTTTTGCCGACCTCAAAGCTCATGAGGGCTCTCTTTCCGTGATACTCGCCCTCTCCCGCAAAACAGTATCTGCATGCGAGATTGCAGTCGTGCGAAACATGCATGCACAAAGCCTTGACAACGGTCTGCCTCTTTGTAAACTCTCCGATATACTCCTCGTAAGGGTCCTCGGAAAACAGACTGCCGTTGTCGATAAGATACGATACCTCCTCATAAGCCTCGAGGATCTCACTTTTATCATATTGCGGCAGCTGCTCCAGCAGATAATCTTTTATCTTGTCATCGTTTGTCTGTTTCCTGTCCGTATGATGCGAAAGAGCTGCGATCATATCGTAAACGATGTCATCAACGACGTGAATGCTTCCGCTTTCCACGTCCATGACGATATTGTATCCGTTGTTTTTGTACTGATGGATCACGATATCCCTCTCATCGATTTGTCACTGCATGAGAAAAAAGCCCCTAAGAGCTTTTCTCTTAAATAGACAATATAAAAGTCCCCTTCACTGCGCCTTTTCGCAGCTCTGGTTTCCTACCGTGCAGGATGTCTTGCATGCGCTCTGACATGAAGTCTTGCACTCGCCGCATCCGCCTTTTTTCATTGACTTTTTAAGGTCCCTTGTCTGTAATGTCTTAATGTGTTTCATATGATCCCTCCAAACGGCATAAATGCGTGAAAAGATAACAACTATGGCATTATATCATAACAGTGCTGAATTGAAAAGGCTTTTCTCACTGTGTAAGATTGAACAAAAGCAAAAGTATCAGCAGGGCCAGTATCACGGCTATTGCAACACGCAACGGCGATATCGGGTACTTTCCGCCCACCTTGCCGGACTGCCCGTTTACAATGAACTGGTAAACCTTGTCTTTATATGTGAAACATGACAGCCACACGGGGAGCATCAGATACTTGTATGTGATGTTTGAAAAAGTCGTGTTCCCTTTAAAGTTTCTGACATGATCGGCATTATGGCGTCTTCTTATCTCGCTTTCAATATTGGCTTTGAGTCGGCTTCTGATAAAGTCCTTGGCCTTCTCCCACGCATCTTTGAGTCCCACCGAATACCTTTCTGCAAGGAATCCGGCCAGATATTCGGGTTTGTATGATTTGTTGTCCTTTGTATCAAAAGGCTCAACCTGCCGCAGCATCTGCACGTTCTGATCTCCCGAGCCTGCCACGAGCTGATCGTCTATGAATTCCTCGTGTGTTCCGTCCGTATGATGCCAGTCGGTAACGGTCCTCTTCTTGTCCCCCGAACCGACCGTCCGGTCTATTCCGTATTCGGCCGTATATGTTGTTACGGTATCGGAGTCAAATGTCCAATACGGAAGATATATACCTTTAAAGCTTTCCGCTTTTGCACTCTGCTTGGCGGCACGCGGAGCAAACCATTTGTGCTGAAGCCACCGTGTGAACCTCTCTCCGGCCTGCTTTGCCGTCACTTTGAACAGAACTACCCCGTTGGGGGCAAGGGTCTGTACATCATTTGCTTCCATGACCTGATTGGAACCGCAATACGGACACTCGTTGGCCACCTCAAGGGCATCATACACCGAAACAGCTCCGCAGGATTTACATGTAACGGTCTTTTGGGCTACTCCCCAGTCACAGTTTCCGGTGAACTCGGCAGATTCAAAATCCTGTTCGCTCGCCACCGTTTCACCCTCGGTATTGGCTGTTTCTATCTCTTCACGGTGATCGCAGTACGGACAATACAGCCCTCCCGTGGTCGGATCAAAATCCATGGTCGCACCGCACTGCGGACACTTTCTGTCCGTAGCCTTCATGGTGTCGACTTTTTGTGCGTTCATTACTTCTTCGTAATCAGCCATCATATTACCTCTTGACTATCCGAGCTTTCGCTTTCGGCGTCATCGCTCTTATCATCTGCCTCCTGCCCCTGCGGGCTTTCCTCCTGCCCCTGTGAGCTTTCCGCTTCAGGCCTTTTGGCGGCTTTTAACTCCTCATATGCATCCCCGGGATATTCATCTTCCTGCGGAGATATAAATACCTTGATCTTATCATCACTGTAATACGCGATCTTGTATGAATCCGGCGTGTAGACCGTCACACTGTCATTTGCATAACAGTTTGCTCCCACCGATCTCAAAGCCCCGATCACATCCGCATCAAACTCATCAAGCTTTGATGAAGGCTTGTATTCTTTCCCGATCTTTGACAGCTTTTTCGAATCAAGGGGTTCCGCATCCTCATCCTTTTTCACCGCCTCCTTGATCTCTTTCGAATATGCCTCGTTTATGAACATGAAAAGATCCGTCGGAAGCGAATTGGCCGCGAACATATCAAAAGCGGCTTCGTAATCATCAAATTCATCCTCGTTACCGGTCTCAAAACAGACTATCGCAAAATTGTACCATTCTGTGATGGTACCCTTGTCATCGCTTTCTCCGCTGGCATACGTAAGATTTTCCGCAAGGGAAGGAACAAAGTATTTACAGAACAGCATATCCTTGTCGGGAAGCGTGACCTCATATTCGTATACTTTGGCAGATACCTCATAATTCATGAACATATATACGGTATCTTCCCCGATATAGGCGATATCTCCTTTGAAATCCTTCAGTTCCTTCTTCCGAAGCTTTGCAAGTTCCTCGAGCTTTTCAGTAGTCTCCGCCGATGCTTCCTGCTCATCCACCAGTTCGATCTTCGCGCCCGGATAACTCTGAGTAAGAAGGGCATCAAGATAGCTTCTGTCATTCTCGTACGTAAAATACGTCATATAATGGGTCAGATCACGTTCGTCGCTTCTTCCCTTTCCTTTATCGCTCAGTTTGTACCACAGTTTCCTCGGTGACAGATAAGTGAATCTCACTTCATTTTCCGGAGTCGTGGCGGTATAGCTCATCATAAAGGGATAGCGGTCGCTGCAGCCGTAGGGATCCTGAAAGAATTCCCTCTCGGTCAGATCCTCGGGAACGACAGTCGTAAAGACCACATTTCCGGCATCATCGCTTTCCGTAATATAATCATAATATGTGCCCTTGTCATCCTTGACATTTTTATCCTTTTCCGGTTCCGGTGTAGGAGTCGGAGTCGCCTCGGGTGTGGGCGTTGCTTCCAGCTCCGAAGGCTGTTCCTGGGCCGCGGCCTCGCTCTGTGTTGCGGCAGCTTCTGTCGCAGCGGCACCCGCGTTAGCGCTTTCGGCCTTTTTGCTTGCTCGATCGAGCACTCCGTGAGACAGTCCGTATAAGAAAAAGATAACAAGTCCCACAAGAAGTACAACAAGCGCGATGATCATTGCCACAAGCTTTCCCGAAGCACGTGCTCTCTTGTTCTCTTCTTCGATTGTCTCCATGATCTCGATCGGATAAAGCGAATAATTATCCGGATCAGTCACATCGGCGCCGCATCTGATACAGTTATCATGAGTATCCTCTAGCAGCATTCCGCATTTTTTGCAATATTTCATACTTCCTCCTCAAAGACGGTATCACATCTTCAATCCGGAATAGTAAAACTCCTTAATATTATCTGTGATAAACCCGTCTTTTTCAAGTTGTTCCTTCTGGAATTTTTTATTTTTGTTCATCATGGATACAAGGACGCATGAACCCTTTTCCCGAAGGCGTGCGGCCTCTTCCATAACAGATGCCACAAATTCGGGATCGGCCCCTTTTTCAATGAGGAATGCATACCTGCTTCCTTTTTCCGGCACCTTGAATCCCTTCTCAAGCAGGATCGTGATGATCCTTTCGAATCCGATGGAAAATCCGCATGCACATACCTTGTTCCCCGTGAATTTTCCAATCATCTCATCGTATCTTCCGCCGCCCGCAACACTGGATCCGAACTCATTCATCGTTATCTCGAAGATCGTTCCCGTATAATAAGACATGCCTCTTACAAGAGTCGGGTCAAAAACTATGTTAAAATCGGCATTTTTAACTTTCATGACACTGCTCATGATGCCGGAAAGCGAAGCAGCACAGCCGTCTTCCAAATGATCGTTTAATATCCGGGAAAGCTTTATTACATCACTGTTACCGGCAAGTCCTTCCGAAAACAGACCTGTGTATTTATCAACACTGTCCCTGTCGAATCCGGAAGAGATAAGTTCATCCTTTACGCCGTCTATACCGATCTTATCCATCTTATCAAGTATGATGAAAACGGTGTCATGATCTTTTTCAGAAAAACCGCTGTATTCGGCCATGGCTTTCAGGATCCTTCTGTCATTGATCCTGACCGTAAAATCCTTAAATCCGAGCTTTCCGAGAAGGGTTGTTGTTGCGGTGATAAGTTCTATCTCCGCAAGATTCGTGGCATCTCCGAGTATATCTATGTCACACTGTACAAACTGCCTGAAGCGTCCTTTCTGCGGTCTGTCAGCCCTCCACACCGGACCTATCTGAAGTGCCTTGAAAGGAGCTGGAAGTTCAGAAGCATGGCACGCGTAAAATCTTGACAGCGGAAGGGTCAGATCATACCGAAGGCCCGAATCCGCAAGGTCTTCTTCTTTGACATAAGGTCCGAGAACAAGCTTTTCGCCCCTCTTTAACACCTTAAAGATCAGCTTTTCATTCTCGCCGCCCTGTTTGGACAGAAGGTTTTCGATATGTTCTACCGCCGGCGTCTCTATCGGTGTAAATCCGAATGTTTCGTACGTTTCCTTTACAAGACCGGTAACGTAATCCCTTATCCTCATCTCTGCCGGGAGGATATCCTTCATGCCTGTTGTTGGTTTTTTGATAAGAGCCATGTTTTTTCTCCTTTTATCACAAACCGTTCATGTACCGAACAGTTTTTCTTTTCTTTCGATCATCTCATCGATCCTGTCGATGTACATTGCGACATCTTTGACGTTGTCGCACCGTTCTATCCTGCCGTCCGGGAAAACACGCTTTGATATGGTGCCTGCGCCGAGTGCGACAATATCCGAGATCTCTTCCATTATGACGATATTGTATATACCGGGGTGATCCTTTCGGGCAAAACCTACATTTTCAAGATTGCCCGACATGTTCTTCTGCCTGTACAGATAGTACGGAACAAGGCCGAGCCTTCCGGCGGTATCGGTTGCGATCCGCATCATATTGCCGGTATCATCATGAATACCGTTTTCGGCTATGTATTCATGTATCGCCGATGCCCTTTTAACCGCAAGGGAATGGACTGTAAGACTGTCAGGTGCCAGCTCTTCGATCAGCCGGAACGTGTGCCTTACATCCTCTTCGTCCTCTCCCGGAAGACCGAGAATAAGATCCGTGTTGATATTGGAAAAACCCGCGTTTCTTGCCGTCTCCATGGCGGTATAAACATCTTTTACCGTGTGTCTTCTTCCGATGAGCTCAAGCGTTTTATCGTTCATGGTCTGGGGATTGACTGAGATCCTGTCCGCACCGCCTTCACGAATGGCCAGAAGCTTTTCTTCGGTAATGCTGTCGGGCCTTCCCGCTTCCACAGTGAACTCGCGAAGTTCTGACAGATCGAATCTCTCCCTTATATCGCCGATAAGACGCGACAGCTGCGCTGCACTCAGCGTTGTCGGAGTCCCGCCGCCTATATAAATACTGTCTGCCACTCTTCCGGCAAACCTTTCGCTTATGCGATCCATCTCGTGCCGGAGGGCGTCAAGATACGCATCTGTCCTGTCCCGCCAGGCGGCTATCGGATACGAGGTGAAAGAACAGTACATGCATGTCGTGGGACAGAACGGTATCCCCACATAAAGTGAAAAGCCGTTCTCCGGAAGGCTTTCTGTCACTTCTTTTTCAAGATGGGCTATCTTTGTCGCAAGACTTATCTTCTCATCGGAGCAAAGATATACGGATTTCATGTGATCACGTATTGCCTCATCACTGCTTCCCGATCTTATGAGCTTCATGGGGACTTTCACGGGCCTGATCCCCGTCATCGTGCCCCAGGGAAGGCTTTTGCCCGTAATATCCGAAAGAACCCCGTACAATGCTTTCTTTACAACGCTTTTGACCTCGGCTCTTGTCTGCCGGTCAAAGGGTATCTTCCCAGTATCGGTGCGATCGCCGGCTCCCGCCGACACACGTACGTATCCGGAATAAACACCGTCCGTTTCGATATCTGCGGGCATCACAAAGACGCATATATCGCAGGCATCTTCACCTTCTCCCATATCGATCTTTACTTCCTCGCGGGGGAAGAATGCCTTTACAAGAGAATGAACATCATATGAAAATCCGGGGCTGTTCAAACGTACACGCATACTATGAGCAGAAAGGATTATGGGTCTTTTCATACCCGATGGTAGTCGTATCGCCATGGCCCGGATACACTTTGACATCTTCATCAAATGTATCAACGAGCATGCCGACACTTTCCATTATCTGCTTGCCGTTGCCTGTCGGAAGATCACTCCTTCCGATGGACCCGCAAAACAGTGTATCTCCCGAAAACAGCCATTTCATGCTTTCAAGATAATAACAGCAGCTGCCAAGCGTATGTCCGGGTGTTGCAATGACCTTAAACTTCATTTCCCCGATCTCAAACTCATCCCCGTCGGTAAGAAGTACGTCGGGTTCAACCGTGTAAGGCCTGCCGATCTGCTCGGACGCGTTAAGATATGAATTCCTGCACAGTTCGTCTTCGGCGGCAAGTGCATACAGCTTTGCTTCTGACTTTTTGGTAAGTTCATGCACTCCCATGATGTGATCAAAGTGACCGTGGGTCAGAAGGATCGCTTTTACTTCAAAGCCGTTCCCGGCAAGTTTGTCATATAAGCCATTCTTAGCCGGATCGATCACAACGCATTCTCTCGTATCTTCGTCATATACAAAATAACAGTTTGTCTCGACCATGCCGAGAACCATTCTCCCTACCTTGATATTACTCATCAGCCGGATGTCCTTTCTATGTCTATTATTCCCGGTATTCCTCTCAGTTTTTCAACAACATCCCTCAGTTCATCCTTGCCTGAGGTGGAAAACGAAATAGCTATCGTTGCCGTACCGTGTTTGCTCGTCCGGACGTTCATGTTCAGGATGCTGACGCCCTTGTCGGACAGAAATCTGGTGATGTCGACCAGCAGGCCCTTGCGGTCATCCGCAAAGATATTTATGCCTGTCTCATATCTGCCGGATGAATCGGCACTGTCCTCGCGCTCCCATACAGCCTCTATAAGGCGTGCTCTCTCATCTTCCGGAAGTGATATGATGTTGACGCAGTCCGTCCTGTGTATGGATACGCCGCGCCCGCGGGTCACATATCCTATGATCTCGTCGCCGGGTATGGGACTGCAGCACTTTGAAAACCGCACGGCCAGATCTTCCGTACCCTGTACGGCAACACCGCCGTTGCGCCTGACCGTAAGTCTTTTGTGGCTTCCGGCTTCGTTGACGTCCTCGATCAGTTCCTCGTCTGATATGATCTGCGGATGGTCTTTATCGTAAAGGTCTTTCATCCTGTTGATTATCTGACCTTCACGAAGACCTCCGTGACCTACGGCGGCTCTTACGGCATCCCAATCACGGAATCCGTATTTTTGCAATATGGCGTTCATATACTGCGGGATCATTATTACTGAGGGATCGATACCGTTGGACTTACAGTATGCCAGAAGCATCTCCCGTCCTTTTTGTATGTTGTCTTCTTTGAGTTCGTTCTTAAACCACTGGTTTATCTTGGATTTGGCCTGATTGGACTTGACAATGCCGAGCCAGTCCCGGCTCGGGCCCCTTGAATTCTGGCTGGTAATGATCTCCACGCGGTCGCCGTTCTGTATCTTGTAATTGATCGTAGCCAGCTGTCCATTAACACGGGCGCCTATCATCTGGTTACCTACTGCGGAATGGATCGTATATGCGAAGTCGATCGGATTCGACCCTGCCGGAAGTGTCTTTACATCACCCGTGGGAGTGAAACAGTATACCGTATCCGAATAAAGCTCAAGGTCTGATTTCAGCGTGTTGAGGAATTCCTTGTTGTCGGAAAGGTTGACCTGCCAGTCAAGGATCTGCCGCAGCCAGCTCATCTTCTCCGCTTCCGATTCCTCCACCCTCTTACCGTCGGAATTCTCCTTGTATTTCCAGTGAGCGGCGATACCGTATTCTGCTGTCCTGTGCATCTCGTGAGTCCGGATCTGTATCTCAAACGGTCTGCCGGACGGCCCTATCAGGGTCGTATGAAGGCTCTGATACATATTGGGCTTGGGCATGGCAATATAGTCTTTGAAACGCCCCGGAATGGGCTTGTACATCTCATGGATGATCCCGAGCGCCGCATAACAGTCAGGTATGGTGTTGACGATTATACGGACTGCGAAAAGATCGTATATCTGATCGATCGATTTGTCCTGATTGAGCATTTTGCGGTATATGGACATGAAATGCTTGACACGGCCATCAAGCTCGGCTTCGATACCCGCATTTCGTATATGCTTGGCAACATCTTCAACTATATCCTTGACGTACTTTTCACGCTCGGATTTGCGTATGTTTATCTTGTCGGCCAGATCATAATACACCTCGGGCTCCAGATATTTCAGAGAAAGATCATCAAGCTCGACCTTCATCTTCGATATGCCGAGGCGCTGTGCCAAAGGCGCATATATGTCCATCGTCTCTCTTGCGATCTCAATCTGGCGATCGTGCGGCTGGTACTGAAGCGTTCTCATGTTGTGAAGCCTGTCCGCAAGCTTTACCATGATAACCCTGATGTCCTTTGCCATGGCCAGGAACATCTTACGGAGGTTTTCCGCCTGATACTCAAGCTTGTCGCCGTTATATGTGATCTTTTCAAGTTTGGTCACACCGTCAACGATAAGCGCGACGTAGTTGCCGAACTGAATGCGCAGCTGTTCATCTGTTATGATCGTATCCTCCACGACATCATGGAGAATACCGGAAACTATCGTTTCCTTGTCAAGCTGCAGCTCTGCAAGGATTATTGCTACCGAAAGCGGATGGATTATATATGGCTCGCCGGATTTGCGAAGCTGGTTTTTGTGCGCCATGTTCGCAAGGTTATACGCCTTTTCTATAAGAGATATGTCATCGGACGGATGATATTTTTTGACACGCGAAATAAGCTCCTGATACAGCTCGTCAGGGCTCTGATGTTCGGACAACACCTTGAATGCGCCGTCATCGATTATCAGTTTTGTTTCGCGCTCATCCGCCATTTTGTTCCCTTTATCTCAAAAAACCTCAAGGTTTGCTACAGCAATCCCTGAGGCTTTTAGTTCATATAACAAGTACAAGCAGCTCGTAGGGGAATCGAACCCCTGTTTCCGCCGTGAGAGGGCGGCGTCTTAACCGCTTGACCAACGAGCCGTACCTGTCAATATTATATGAATCAGATCAAAAAAGCAAGCATTATTTTTCTCAGTTCAGCCCAGCCTCATTGATGGCTTCCACATACTGGTCCAGAATAGCCCCTGCATCAACACCGAATATATCGGATATACCGTCGATGATCTCCTGATCCATTCCGTCAAGAGTGATGACCACATCGATATCAGCCTCTGAAAGGTCTTTCAGATCCACGCCCTTAAGGCCCGCACCTTCAAGGTCTATAACACCGTACTCGTCCATCACATCTGCCGCGTTGCTTATCTCATCGAGAAGTTCATTGAACTCTTCTTCTGAAAGCTCCGTATCGAATACTTCCGAGAAAGATGTCTGAACCGCTTCAAGGTATACCGTTGCGATACCTTCAATCTCTCTCTCCGCTTCAAGAAGGATATTTTCAGCGCCTTCCTGGGTCAGTCTGCCGTCTTCCACATCCGCAGCGACATCCTTGTACAGGCTGTCAAAGTAATTTGATATCAGACCGGACAGGTCCGTGCCCGCCTTGGATATCCTCTCAACGGCATCGGCAGTTTCGGGATCATTTATGATATCCTCTCCGAGCTTGTTGTAGTCTGCTCCCATGAGCTGTTCAAGATCTCCGGTAAAGTGCCTGCTGATGATAGAAGCGACTCCCTCTGCAACTTTGTTCAGTTCACCTGTGATCTCGTTCTCAGCCCATCCGTTTCTGGGGATAGCCGCTATCTTTTCACCGAAATATTCCTCAAGTTCAGCGATCGTATCAACTTCGACCTTTTCCGTTACTGTTCTGGTAATATCTTCTTCGTCCTGGGAAGCCTTCAGTTCTTCCTTGGATGCCTTATTTTCAGTGGGAGGATCATCTTTATGCTGTTTGCTGTCCTCTTCTACAGCCTCTTCAGCTTCATCTGTCTCTTCGGCCTCTTCTGCTTCTTCGTCTTCTTCTACAGCTTCTTCATCTTCCTCATCTTCTTCATCTATTTCTTCTATCGTAACTTCCGTTACAGAGTCGCCGTCTTCATCATCTTCGCTTTCGATTATAACATCAACTTCTTCTTCATCATCAGGGAAGAATTCGCCTTCTGTAATGAAGTTGTCAAGCAGCGTGTCGATATCGTATCCGGAAATCCTTACAACGCCCTCCTCGTCGCCTTCAAGCTCCACTTCAATGGTCTTTCCGTCTCTTGTCACTGAAAGGACTCCATCCTCAACGAGCGCATCCCATCCGTATGACTGCGCAATCGCCTCAACATCAACCGAGCACTGGAACGCCGGAAGCTCTTCATCTTTTACATCAGTGGAGTATATACCGTTATTGAACAGATACATGTTCAGTTCATTACTGATCCTGATGCAGTCCTCATCTGCCTTGCTGACGATCTCTTCGACAAAATCGTTAAAGCATCCGGAACCCGCCTCCGAAGAGCCGTCATAAACGTGTTTCCAGTTGTCTCTGATGCTGTTTGCTATGTCTTTTGCAGTTGCAGCCTCCTCGCTCTTCCAGTAGTCCCTTATGGAAGCACCGTACAGGTTTCTTCTGGTCACAACGCTGTTATTGAGCTTTATAAAATCAAACTGTGCGGTCTCGTCAAGTTCGTTGGCATTCTCTGCGTCAGTGGATATTATCTCGGGAAGCTCACTTGTGCCCGCAGGGTAAGGAATGAAAGGCGATGCCGTCGGATTGGCGGGCGTCTCCCATAATACCGTTGACATAGCTGCAGGAACATCCCCGAATATCTGAATAACATCAACATTTGCAACTTTCTGGTTGTTGATGCCCCAGTATAAACTGGCATTATCCCTATCGGTAAGATCGTAATCGGTTCCTTCGAATCTGTTTCTGAAGAAATCAAAGACCTCTGTTATGCTGACTTTTTCATCGGGAGTAAAGAATATATCATATTCTTCATCGGGTGAGTATGCAAGATTTTCGGATGGTGCGAAAAGATCATGACCTACCCATCCGCGGATATGGGCTTCTTCAGAAAAACCGTGATTTAAGTTGTATGTAGCTATAAGATCTATATTCTTGTCATCGTCATATACGGCAAAGCCATTTTCTTCGGGAAGAGACAGTACGCCCTTGGAGCAGATCGTATCCGGATCTTCAGGGTCAGCGGTCTTGATTATGGGATCGTTTGAGAAAACAGCCATAACATCGGCAGGAAGCTTTTTGGCAACATACTCATGACCGGTAAAGTTCTCAAATACCCATGCACTTTCCTGGTCTGCGATCAGTACTATCTCGGATGATGCGGCCCCGGTCTCCTCCACGATCGAGCAAAGAAGTTTTACGGCTTCATCGGCACTCTTTGACGTTGATGCCACGATACTTGCCAGCTTTTCCTCATAAAGACCGTCCTCAACAAAAGGATCCGCTGCTTCAGCTTCTTCACTGATGTAACTTGTGATAGTGGACATCACCGATACTCCGTATTCATTTGTCGCAGAACAGTTCCAATCGTTATCTTCGACGCATGTCATGGTGCGGGTGATGATCATCTTGGCGTTGTCCTCGGGAAGTGTATACTTATACCCGTTCGACGCCTCTATAACGTCACCCTTTTTGTATTCGCCCTTTTCCACGATCTCAGGCATTGACACCATGCCCATATTGGAGCTCTCAACGGACACTCCGATGATCGTTGTTTCGTCCGCGCTCACATCCTTACCGACGTAAATACCGGTTGATGCCTGGACATCAGCTTTAAAAAACCCAAGGCATAATACGAAGGCAAAAAAGCCGATTACTGATTTGAATGATCCTCTCATGTTTTCCTTCTCCCTTTTAAATATTCCTGCCAGAATGACACTTAGTAACAAATATCAACAACATCTAATGTAACCCCAATATATAACTTATGTCAACAAAAAAAATTATGTTAACAAATAATTTTTTTGTCTTTGTGTACCTCATATTTCAATACGTCTGTTACAGTCTCTCCGTCTATCTGCAAGGCAGTGGGTCTGTCGAATTCTATTGTGATATCGCTTCCGAACAGTTCCGTTACAAGACTCTTATATCTGATATGATTTCCTTTATATACGGAAGCAAAAGCTAGCAGTACCGGAAGTCTGAACCTGGAGTGTACCACTATCACGGATACGAGTCCGTCCTCGTTCATCCTGTCCTGGTTGGGTGCACATTTCATTCCTCCGCCGAAATATCTGCCGTTCATGGTAGGCGCCATCCAGACATTGTGATACTCTTTTGTAACGCCGTCAACGGTCACTTTTGCGTTAACACGCTTAAAATCATATACCAGACCTTTTAACGCTATGATGGAATAATTGACCCTTTTTCCCGGACTGACTATTCTCTTCTTGTCTCCCTCTTCACAGCAGTATCCGTCTATTCCGTAGCCTATGCCGTTCAGAAACAGTTTTTTCATTCCCTTGACCTTTACAACGGGAATGCACTTCAGATACATATTGATACGGTAGACGCCGTTCGTGCCTTCCTCATCAACATCATGGTAAAAATCATTTCCGCTGCCGCCCGGATAATAGAAAATGTCCTGTTCGAGCTCCGCGGTATTGATATGATTGATCAGATAGTTGAGAGTGCCGTCTCCTCCGCAGACCACTATCTGATCTTCCGGGGAAAACTGTCTGATATACTGCTCAAGATCATCAATCGTAAGAAGATCTATATACTGTTTATCATCAGAAGCGAATATTTCGCCGACACCTTTGCAGGCCTCCTCACACGTCCTGTTTCCCGCGAGGGGATTGTACATAACATATATCATTTCAGAACAACCTCAATCAATCTTATTCCCCCGATGCGATCCTTCTGGCCACAAACACACCGCTTGCCGAAGCGTGGGAAAGTGAATGTGTGACACCGCTCCCGTCTCCGATTATATACAGTCCCGGATACTCCGTTTCAAGATTTTCGTCAACTTTTACTTCCATATTATAAAACTTAACTTCTACACCGTAAAGAAGAGTATCGTCATTCGCTGTACCGGGAGCGATCTTGTCAAGAGCATGTATCATCTCCATTATCCCGTCGAGGATCCTCTTTGGAAGAACCAGGCTCAGATCTCCGGGCGTTGCATTTAATGTCGGGTGAACCGTTCCCTCTGCGATCCTCTTCTCGTTGGACCTTCGTCCTCTCATAAGATCTCCGAACCGTTGCACAATGACTCCGCCGCCGAGCATATTTGACAGTCTCGCGATACTCTCGCCGTATCCGTTGGAATCTTTGAAAGGTTCCGAGAAATGCTTTGCGACAAGAAGCGCGAAATTGGTATTCTCGGTCTGCTTATCCTTTGACTCGTAACTGTGACCGTTAACGGTAATGATACCGTTTGTGTTTTCGGTAACGACTATACCGTGCGGGTTCATGCAGAATGTGCGCACATTGTCCTCGAACTTCTCCGTCCTGTACACGATCTTGCTCTCATAAAGCTCATCGGTAAGGTGTGAAAAGATCACCGCGGGAAGCTCCACGCGGACTCCAAGGTCCACACGGTTACTCTTGGCCGAAATATTCAGATCCTCGCATACGCTCTCCATCCACTTGCTGCCACTGCGGCCGACCGAGATTATGCACTGTCTGCATGTGTACTCTTTGCCTTCAGTTGCGACCGAATATCCGCCGTCGATCACTTTTATGTCCCTGACTGCTGTCATAAAGTGAAAATCAGCCCAGTCTTTCAGGTCGTCATAGAGTTTTTCAAGCACGATATAGTTGATATCGGTACCGAGATGTCTTACGGATGCCTCGAGAAGCTTCAGTTTATTCTGCATGCATACCTTTTTAAGGCCTGTTCCCGCCGTGGAATAGAGTTTGCATCCCTTTCCGCCGTTTTCGACGTTGATGCTGTCAACATATTCCATCAGCTCTATGGCCTTATCCCTTCCGATATGCTCATAAAGCGTTCCGCCAAAATCATTTGTTATGTTATATTTGCCGTCCGAAAAGGCACCGGCACCGCCGAAACCGCTCATGATGGAGCAGGACTTACATCCTATACAGTTCTTTATCCTGTCTCCGTCTATGGGGCAGTGTCTTTTTTCAAGCTCCTGTCCCGCTTCAAACACGCCGACCCGGAGAGAGGGACACAGTTTCTTCAGTTCATATGCGGAATAGATCCCGCCGGGGCCGGCTCCGATAATGATAACATCATAATCCATCACAGTGTCTCCGTATCCATGCATATTCTCGAGGCGATATAGGGCCTCACTTTTCCTGTGGCAACCGCCACGTGAAGAGGATGTCCCGAATATCTGACAAGGCTCTCCTGATCTTCAAAAACAGACTCAAGCATAACATCACAGTTAGAACTGGCTAAAGGCTCCGTGTATACTTTGATATCGACAAGTCCGGGGATCTGACCTTTCAGTCCTTCAAGACCTTCTTTGATGCCCTGTTTGATCTGCGCCTTCGTTTCCTCATCATATTCTTCCTTCAGGTTCCATAATATAATGTGTTTTACCATTTTCCTCTCCTTCTTCTGTCGTATCCTTCCTGCATATAATGATCCGCTTTCATTGCATACATGCGTTTTTCGGCTTCCTTTCTCATTTCATCGAGTGTCATTTCGGGATTTTCCGATGCGCTGACATGCCCCATTGAAATCGAAAGCTTCGGGTAAAGTTTACCCTTCCAGCCGTCAAACGCTTTTTTCAGGCGCGAAACCACGCTGTCATACTCCTCCCTCGGTATGTTCACGACAGCGGAGAATTCGTCGCCACCCGTCCTGTATACCTTGCCGAACGGGCCGAGTATACTTTGCATGCACTGTGCAGCTCCGATTATCAGCTCGTCCCCGGCCTCATGCCCGGCGGAATCGTTAGCTTCTTTCAATTCATTAAGATCAAAGGAAAAGAATACCGTATCTTCCGTCGGACGTCTTTTTGCGCTGCTGTCCATATGCTCGTCAAACGTGCGCCTGTTGTTGACGTTGGTCATGTTGTCTATATGAGCCATGCTGTAAAGCATGTTCCTGTTCTTTTCTTCCTCTATTATGGCATCTATGTTTCTGAAGCCTATCACAAAACGTATCACTCCCATATCGTCGGTAACCCTGGCGACGGAAAGCTGGATATAATTCCTTTCACCTTCCGGACATATCCTGCTGAAATTGATATGATAGATCTCGTTTTCCTTGGTGTTTCTGATCAGGTGCTCAAGAGACGACGTAAGATACACTCTTTCACGGTCCTCAGGCACAACATAGTGATCTATATAGTTACCGAGGATCATCTCATAATTGCCCTCGATGACTTTGTTCATCTCCTCATTTGATATCGTATCTCCCATGTTGCTGCGAATGAGCTTCCCGTGATGCATTGCCGCATCGACGAGCCATACCGACTCATACTCACACGTAAGTCCGGCCAGCAGTGTCATCTGCGTCTCCTGCTCGGCTTCTCTTGCGATCCTCTCGCGTATCTGTGAGTCAAAGTGCTCAAATCCGTATATGAGTTTCCTGCCGTTGTCGAAAGGGATTATCTTCAGTCTGTAATAGACGATCCTCCCGTCCCTTATCGTGCGGTATGTATAAAAGATCGGGTTTGTTTCCTTCAGCCGCTCCATCACATAGTCAAAATCACCAAAGCGCAGAACTTCTTTTGCATCATCCCTGTAAACAAGCGATCTGACATAAACATCGATGACATGGCGCAGATGAGGATCCTTTTCACCCTCCTCCCTGAGCGTGTTCCCGAATCTGTTGAGTCTTACGGCATATACTGTCTGATCTTCGGTATCAATATATATTACCGAAGTATAACTCCTTGCTATGGCATCATCGATCTCGGCCAGAAGTTTTTCACGCTCGGCCATCTCCTTTTCCTCATCGCGGAACAGAAATCTTCTGGATCTGTCGGAGATCTCATCATATCTGACGATGCTGTACCTTCTTCCGTCTCTTGTGTATTCGTGAATGCCTACACCGTGTACCGTCTTGAGTTTTCTGTCCTTGCCGATATATTCGTGAAAAACGACATTATAAGCATCATCATTATCCGAAAAGGCTTCGATGGCTTTTTGCATCTCTTCCTTTTCAACAATGTTTACAAGAGGATCATCACTGTTCAGCCGCTCAAGGAGCTCTTCGTGTGTTGCTTCATACATCTCGCAAAAGCCCTCGGATACAAGATATGCCTTGAATCCGGACCCTTCAACGTAGTATACGGCAAGCGGGATCTTTGTATGCTCGTAGAATACATGAATGTCAGGGGTAAACAAAGGTTCCATCTTATTCCTCCCGGAAATGTTAAATGTTCGGTCTATTTTACGTATTCCTGCAGATCTTTATCTGTCAGAAACCTTCCGCGCAGCTCCGCTGTACGCGTTTTGGCATTGTGATTTTTGATCCCTCTGGCATTAACACAGCTGTGACATCCCTCTATGACAACGGCCACGTCTTCACTGCCGGTGATCTGTGATATGATATCTGCGATATCCTCTCCTATCCGTTCCTGAAGCTGCAGTCTCTTGCAGACCATTTCGCATACACGGACTATCTTGGACAGACCTATGACCTTGCCCTTCGGGATATACGCAACATTCGCGGTCATGTCATACATAAGGGCCATATGATGCTCACAGTATGAAAACAATCCGATATCTCTCATGACCACGATCTTTTTCTTCCCTGTATCTATGTCGTCATCAAATGTTCTGTCAAACATCCGGGCTATCTCTTGATTCGTGTAGTTCATTCCTTCAAAGACTTCGGAATACATGGCGGCAACACGTTTCGGCGTGTCAACAAGACCTGGGCGGTCCGGGTCATCACCGAGGGCAACAAGGATCCCCCTCACATGTTCTTCTATTGCTTTCGTATCTATCATCGGTTCCTCTTATATCCTGTTTTCCTTGAACATACGCATCATCTCGTTCGTAAGGGACAGATCCCCGGGCTGCAGGACTATATCTTCCCGTTCTGTCCACACGGCAGATCTCAGTTCGCCTTCATCCATCCGGATAGCCGTGCTTCCGTCAACATCACAGTAAAATCCCATCAGTATATCCTGTGCCATGCCCCACGGCTGTGACTTGTAATATCTGATATTCTTCACTCTGACTCCGGCCTCTTCCATGACCTCGCGTGCCACGGTCTCTTCCAGTGTCTCTCCGATCTCACAAAATCCCGCGATCAATGCATTGTGGGCGTATCCGCTCTTATACTGCGTGATGATGATCCGGTCATTATCGGTAACACCGACGATCACTGCCGGATTGATGCGTGGATAAACGATATTGCCGCACTTATTACATCTGAGCGCTCTCTCCGCATGATCGGTCTCAAGAGGTGCGCCACAGACACCGCAAAACCTGTTGTCATGATACCATTTCCAAAGGTGATACGCGGTAAAAGACGCGTACAGCTCTTTTCCCGAGAACCGGTCCCGGAGTTTTCTGACCGGATAAGGCTCATAGCCGGCCGATGCAAGTGTAGCATCATCACATCCGGTCATCGCGAGAAAGTAGCGTACGGCATCTATCGAAAAAAGATATATCGATCGTTCCGGTCTGGTAAGCATATTATCGGGGAGTATCAGCCCCCCATCCGTATCGGAACGTGCCATAAGCTCACCCTTTTCATTAAACACAAAGGTGATATCGGCTCCCTCGGCAGTCAGATCGGTGAATTGATTATTCAATTTGCTCGGATAAATGTCCTGTATCATCTTCAAGATATTTTACTATATATAAAGGTACATTTCAACGAAAAGAAGGCCCCGGAGTATTTCTCCGGGGCCGTTACCGTGCTGTCATCCGGATCGTAATGATCCACTGTCATTTCGTATAAAAATCATCAGGGTTAGGTCACAGCCTGTAGATCGGATAACCTCCCAAGGGATCCGGCTGAGCCACCCATATCTCAAGTGTTCCTTTATCGTTCTTGCATATTCTCCAGCGGTCTGCATATTTTTCGGGGTTCTTGATGGATTTGCCGTTGACTTTGAATTGCGGTACTATCGATGCGTTCATCTCCGTAGTACTGAGGCCCAGTTCTCTGTTTATAGTCCCGTAGAAGCCGTCCCTTCCGTCCCTGTATCTCTTATAAAGACCGCCGGATCCGCCGTTAAAGCAGTTTGACGCTTTGTTTGTATCCTGAACGCCGTTTGCGGCAATGTAGAAGATATTGTATCTTGTTGTCACTCCGTCTACAGTCGCGGTTACCGACATTTTGGTGCCGTTATTGTTCCAATTCACAAAAGTATCATAAGCTTCCGAATTCTCCACAAAAGCGATATTAACGGCTCTGGCTATCTGATCCGCAGTATATACATCCTTCGCCTTCTTGGATTTGTCAACGTATTTTACGAACATGGGCGCGGTCACCCCGACAAGGATCGCCATTATCGCGATCACTATGATCAGTTCTATAAGGGATAACCCGCTGTTTTTACAGTTATTGTCATTTGATCTCATATTCTGTTTCCTTCCGATTATTATATCGGATAAAAAAGCACAATTTATATGTTATCGCGATCCGCAAGCATCATGGCCAGTATATGCGTAGCCTGTGCGAATTCACCGCTTTTTATCATGTCATCAAGTTCTTTTCGGGAATGCAGCGTGATATTTAAAAACTCGGTCTCGTCAAGATCCTGGCCTCCTGCCCTCGTACAGTTTCCTGCGGAAAAAATATGTGCATAGTTATCCGCTATGGTCGCATTTGAAGGAACGGTAAGGAGATGTTCCCAACTGGCGGACACATATCCCGTTTCTTCAAGGAGCTCGCGTTTTGCGGCTTCAAGTGCGTTCTCTGCCAAACCGTCCCGGGATCTGCCGTACTGTCTGCCGTCATTTCGTTCTATACCGCCGGCGGGAAACTCCGTAGTAATACGCCTGACACCCTGCCGGAACTGCCTGACGCAAATATAGTCACCTCTTGTATCGGTCGCGACTATAACAACGTAATCCCTTCGGCTGTAAGTATAGTACGGCCCGAACACTTTGCCGTCCGGGAGGCGGAACTCGGATCTTCTGATATCCATCCATTCGTCATTAACGATATGCTCCGTACTGACCTCTTCCCATTCAAGAGGATCTTTTGTACCCTTGTCTTTCGGATCGTTACTGCCCATGCACATCAACTCCGTCTCTTACTTGATAAATCGTCACCGATTTATTATTATATCACCATACTCCGATTGTAAGCATATTTTATTTTTTGGGGAACGATCAAACACGAAAATGTCACCTGCAAAACACAGAGTCAGCAAAAAATCCGTCAGCAATATGATCAACTTCAATGATCCGCTGATGAAAACACTCAAGATAGTAAACTCCATCTCAGGAAGATCTCTGACCGAAACGGATCTTAAAAGGCACCGCGAAGCCATGGAACTGGCCGGTAAGATCGCCGCACCCAAAAGCGGTGTTGAGATCACACCACTGATCATAAACGGTATTGCATGCGAGGCGATAAAACCGGAAAATGCCCATAATCCCAACTATGCCGTAATACATGCTCACGGCGGAGGATATGTCTCCGGGGGTCTGCCTTATGCCAGGATACTGGCCGCCAAGCTCGCCATAGCCACGGGATTCACAACTTATTCGTTTGATTACCGTCTGGCTCCCGAATACCCGTATCCGGCAGCTCTTGAAGACGGTCTTGCCGTATGGTCATACCTTACCGATAATAGATACATACCGGAACGGGTTTTTTTGTCCGGCGAATCTGCGGGCGGCAATCTCGCACTGTGCATGGTCGGAAGTCTTATGGAATCCGGACGTCCTCTTCCGGCTGAACTTCTTCTCTTCTCCCCCTGGACGGACATGACGGCGACTGCCCCGTCATATGAAGAGATGGCGGAGAAAGATCCCATATTGACAAAAGAATATGTGGAAGAAGTATCAAAAGTATACATAAACGGCAGGGGGACTTCGAATGATATGCACTTCAGTCCCCTGTTCAGAGATTTTGCTTCTTTTCCGCCCGTCTATATCATGGCCGGGAGAAATGAAATACTGCTTGATGACAGCATAAGGCTTAAGGATAAAGTGACGGATGCCGGAGGCGATGCCGTCCTTGATATAGAAGAACACGGCTGGCATGTATACCAGCAAATGCCCGTGCCGATAGCATCACGGGCCATGAGGCGGCTTTCCACCCACGTATCAAAGCAGGTTTACGGAGAACCATCATGGGAGATAACTGGTACAGATTAGATAATGTTGCAAAAGTCTTTCTTGCAACCGTATCCGGAAGAGACACAAAAGCTCTGAGAGTCAGTTGTACTCTCAAGGAAGAAATAGATGCGTCCCTTCTGCAGGAGGCTGTGCTGTCGGCTCTTTCCGACCGGCCGCAGTTCCAGATGCGGATACGTCGAGGGATCTTCTGGCACTATCTGGAGAACACCGATATAATACCTCAGGTCACGGAAGAGCATGACAGAATATGTCCGCTATTATATACTCCGGCAAAAGCCATGCTCCATTTTTCGGTCACATATTTCGGTAACCGTATAAATCTCGATGTGTTCCACGCTCTTGCCGACGGGACAGGCGCGCTTGAATTCCTCAATATAATAGTTCTCGATTATCTCAGGCTGTCACATCCGGGAGAACTGTCTGATGTGACCGTCCATTCGGGTGCATCTGCAGACGACCTGAGTCAGGACAGCTACAAGCAGTTTTTCAGAAGTCCCGGGTTATCAAGTGTGTCTCTGTCAGGAAAAGCTTATCATCCCGGAGGGCTGAAACTCCCCTACGACCAGCTCCAGTTTTTCGAGATACATATGCCTACCGATCAGATACTTCCCGCCGCAAAAGAGATCGGAGTATCGCTTACAAGTTATCTGGGTGCAGCATGGATGCTTGCGATAAAAGATGATATGCCGCCAAGAAAGCGCTCTCTTCCCGTGACGATCACCCTTCCGGTCAATCTGCGCAATTACTATCCTTCACATACCAGCAGGAACTTTTTCAACAACGTGGATATTACACATGTATTTGATACGGATATAACACTCGAGGACCTTTCCCGCGAATTTGACACGGCTCTTAAAAATCAGCTTACCGAGGAAAACATCAAAAAGAAGATGGACAGTTTTGAGACTATGGAGTATGTTGCTCCGGTGCGGGCCGTACCGCTTTTTATCAAACAGCCTGTAGTCCGTCACGGAAAAAAGATCGCTGACAAAAAGGTATCAATGGTCTTCTCCAACCTCGGAGTTCAAAAGCCCCCGGAGAAGCTTGCAGCGTTCATCGATAATTACAGTGCTTTTTGCAGCAGCGAGAATCTGTTCTCAACTATGTCGAGCTACAACGGGGATCTGTCTCTCGGCGTTTCATCGCCTTATATCAATACAGGTGTCGTGAAAAACCTTGTCAGACGATTTTCACATTCGGATGTCAATATCAGAGTATATGCTTCGGAGGTGATCGGATAATGAAGACATGTCCGTATTGCAGAATAGAAGTCGGCGGGGATCTGAAAAAATGTCCCCTTTGCCAGAGCAAACTGTCGGGAGAAGGAGAAAGGCCTTATTTTCCTAAACTCACTACTCAGAAGATCAAATCCTTCCTTTATAAACTTCAGTTGTTCATAATATGGACAATAGTGATAGCAGGACTTGGTGTGGATTTTCTGTTTGACGTAAGGATCCCCGGCTTTACCGATGTGAGGTGGAGTCTTCTGCTCGCGATGTGGCTGATCGCTTTTGAGTTTCTTATAATGAGACTGTTCAGAAAAGGCAGCGGCTCCGCAAGAACTATGACGCTCATGGTGTTCATAATCCTGATACTGCTGTCTGTGACCGCATACTATTTCAACATGCTCGACTTTACTCTTGACTGGATAGCTCCGATAGTGATCACCGGTACAATGATCGCCAATTTTGTATTGGCGATGCTGGATAAAAAAGGAAATGCGATGGTCTATCTTCTGACGAATCTTCTGGTCGGTGTACTCGCCTATTTCGTTATGCGCATGCGAAGTGACAACACCCTCGCCACCTGGATCATATGCATGCTGATCAGCGTAATACTGTTTGTGGGAGCCGTGATATTCAAGGGTCGCACCGTGGCCGGGGAGATCCGGCGAAGATTTAATATGTAAGTACAGGTCTCTTATCTCTTCTTCGCTTTTATCCTGAGACACTTAAGATATTCCTTGTGTTCGTCCGGTATCCGGTAACTCTCTGCTGACTTCTGGATGGCTTTGTTGTGTGTCCACGTATCCAGCCTGTGCTCTTCCATGAACGGCAGTACGGTGTCATACTGTTTTGCAAGTGCCGTTGCAAAATACCAGGCTATCATCATATTGACGTAATACTCATCGGAGCGGATATCGGCAACGGCCTGTACATACTTCACATCAAAATCCTCATCAAGGAAATGCTCCATCAGCATGCCGATCCCAAACCTGATCGTATAAGTCATATCCGAAGCCAGCCATTCCCTGATCTTAACGGTAAGCTCCTGTCTGTGTTTTTTGAATACTTTGGGAGACATCTGATCGCACGTTGCCCAGTTGTCAACATACGTCAGAAATCGTGTGACCTCATTTACGCAGCGGTCATAATCTTTTATTTTTGAAATGATGAATGCATGCAGCTGATTTTCGTCAAAATGATCATGCGGAAGGCTGTGAAGGAAATCATCGATATCTTCACGTTTTACAAGCTCTGCGGCAAGCTTTCTGAGGTCAGGTGTCCTGACTCCTATGATCGTGTCCGCATCGGCCGTAGGTATGAGTTTATATTGAAAATCACGGTATTTGCTGTCCTGCAGTCGGAACAGTTCCTGTATTATCTCATCACGTATCATCTCTTGTCACAGTCCTCTTATAGTCCGGTACTCTTCGAGTGTATTGATATTAATAAGTGCATCCTTCGTAAAACCGCCGGCTTCGATATCCACATATTTCGTCCGGACGCGTGAGAGCAGCTCTTTCAGCCGGTATCTGCCCTCTTCGATCACATCCTGTACAACGGGCAGTACGTTCCTGTTATATATTCCGCAAAGAGGATGTATCCTTTCCGTATCACGAAATACACATATATCACAGTCGGAAGGCACTGAGTCTGCCAGGTACTTTATCATAGTGCCGCTTACATACGGCATATCTACCGCACAGATAAACACATTATCACATAAGGCGTTATCAAGAGAACGTCTGATACCCTCAAGCGGACCGATCCCTTTGTTCTCATCAACAAAAACCTTCACTCCGTATTCCGAGTAATCCGTGTCGAGTGTCGTTGATATAAATACCTCGCGGCAGATGGAAAGCTCTTGTATGAGATGTCCTATAAATGTCTGCTCGTTCAGCACAAGGCGGGCTTTGTCAGATCCCATCCGGGTTGACAGGCCCACAAGGACAGCCGCCGACAGATCACTTGTTAAAATACCGTTTTTCATTGCTGTTCCATGTTTAGACTACTTTATGATCATCCGTTACCGGTTCTTCCTTTGTTCGTAATTCCCAGCACACACCATCTGATAACCGGAATACGCCTTATGATCTCGTACAGGATCAATGCTCCGGCAAATCCGGAAACAGCCACCAGAAGATACATGAACACGGCCGGCATCTGCGGCACATCTTTCCTTAAATACCACGCACTGACTGCGATCGGCAAATAATGAAAAACGTATATGCCCCATGATTTTCCGGACATCCATTTTGAAAAAGCATTTTCAAAACCGCCCCGTTTTTTCATGACCGAAAGAACTCCGAGGGTTCCAAACCACGCATATACGTTACAGAAAAATGTATCCAGTACTTCGTGATCGGCATAGGATCTGCCCCAGTTCATAATAACAAAGATGATGCAGGAAATAACCGCAAGTACTGCAAACACTATATAGTTCTTCTCCAGTCTGTCCATCACTTCATCATGTGAAAATATAAAATAGCCTGCCAGGAATCCAAGGCCGTAGATACCGAACCGGTATACAACGATCGTCGGTGTATTTAAGATCTGTGCAGCGCCATATACAAGAAACACAAACAGGATCAGTGTGACAAAATTCATCTTTTTCCCGTGATCATAAAACTTATCCTTTTCGATCTTCCTGACCGGAATGAGCAGGACACTGAACAGCCACAGCATCTGAATGTACCATAACGGACCGGTTCCGCTGACACACATGATCAGAAATATTACCGGTTTCGGGAGGCCGCTCACGGATTCAAAGGCGCCGCTGATGAGCATGTTGTAATATCCAAGGATCCACCAGAAAACCAAAAGTCCTATAGAAGACGGGACCAGATACTTTATGGTCCTTTTCTTTACAAACCCGTCCTCTCCCTTTAAGTCCAGTTCAAACCGTGCCGACATTCCGGAAACAACAAACAGCAGAAACATAAACCAGGGGTACACGATGTACTGATACACATCCTGAGGCTGGTGATCAGAAAAAGGCCCTATCACACCGTTAGGGCTCACGCCGTTAAACATAAAGATCACGTGGTAGACCACTACGCTGACTACCGTGATCCACTTTATATTGTCCAGGTATGTCTTTCTCAAATCAGTACCCCCTCCCGTAAAGGTTTCGGATAATATCAACAGGACTGAGGATCGCCTTACCTGTATATTTATCCTTGTAAACAAAAATCTGTGAGTATATCGAAAAAGCGTTCCCGAGGCCGTTAGACGCATATCGCTTCAGCACTTCCTTACTGTCTGTTTCAGGAAGTATCTTTGAGTTCACACCGTACACTGACAGATATGTCGTGATCGGAGTCGGTGCATTCTGAGCATCTTCCCTGCTTTCAATCTTCACCGCCTTAAATGGTATGCCGTTTTTCCCGGCGGTTTCTTCCAAAACCGGTACATACTTTGCATTAAACGGACATTGATTTGTATAGTAAAGAACATAGCCCTTCTCATCTATATGAGGATGTTTGGCACATTTCCTGAACACCGGTGTCTCGGCTCCTTTTTCAAACGGCAGATACCATAACTGGATCCCGTTATCAGCCTCATCCGAGACCATTCAGCCCCTTAACATACTCATACCGGCCGGCGGCTTGTCATCTTCTCAAAATCTTTCCTCCCAAACATCAGAAATAATGTTCCGTCTTTCACAAGATATACATTGGAAGCATCCGTTACAACATTTGCCAGCATACGTTCCTTATGTTTTCAAGCCTTTTTCGTATAATCATATGTGATAGATTTCCGTATATACCATCTTTCCTTTAACATGATCGGATCTCATAAGCGATACACGTTTTACCATCATGTCAACATTTGGGATCACAATCTTTCCCGGCTTTCCCGAAGACTTTCGTACCAGCGTGATATGGGGAGTGAACTTCTTCCTGTCATAATCTATCCCTGCTGCATCAAAAGCTTTTCTGATATCATTGGCAAGATTGTTAACTCCCTGTCCTCCCCGGGTCCCTATGTGTAACAGATCGTTGAAATTACCAAGTTCAGTAAATCCGAGCTTGAACGGTTTATAGTTTACGGTTGATAATGCTTCCTCAACCGCCTTGCTGTCTGCAGCCTCTCCGATAAAGCAAAGTGTTACATGCATGTTCTGCACGGGTGTATAGTTGCCTTTTACACCGTTTTGCTTAAGTGAATGTAATATCTGTACCGCCGCCTTCTTCATATCATCGGACAGCTCTATTGCAACAAATAAACGCATTCTTCAGTATCCCTTCCGTTCTCTGGCTTTGTCTATAAGAGCCTTCGACTCAACAAACGCATCCTTCAGGTAATCCTCATGCCATTCCTTTCCTTCCTTTTCCGCCTTTTTTATCTCTTCCCAGGCGGTGTGCTGCTCTTCCTTTGATGAATATGTGACCCCGGAGAACACATGCGGATGCCTTCTTATCATCTTCTCGGAAACAGTTTCGGCCACATCATCAAATGTGAATAATCCCTCTTCCTCGGCGATCACGGAATGAAACATAACCTGTAACAGCAGATCTCCGAGTTCCTCTTTGAGATTATCCGCATCCCCGGTAGCATCAAGTATGTTGATACCGCTTATCACCTCAGCCGCTTCCTCTATACATTCCGGTTTAAGACTCTCATGTGTCTGCTGTCTGTCCCAGGGGCATCCGTCTTCCGACCGAAGTCTCTTTACAATGTCATATAAACGATCTGTTTCAGCCATTATTTACTCACACTTCCTTTGTGAAAATCAACCGCTTCTGTCAGCCCTAAACTCCATGTTGATCTCACGCAGTTCTCTCCTACCCTCAATATAGTCGTTATACATTTCGGCCAGACCTGCCGCACAGCCATCGCAAGCGCCGTCAATGTTTCCCAAGGAGTCGGCCACTATACGCTCCCGTTCTTCTTTTGTCGTTTCACTGATCAGTATTCCCATTCCTTAAGTATATCATATTGTTCGCTTTGTATTGTTCAAACAGCTCATGTGAGTATTCCTTCTTCATATCCGACTCTCTGACGATCCTCCAAAGAGCGGCCGCTGCCTTTAAGCGATCGCTGTATATCTTTGTTGCCTCATCCATACAGAAATCTTTTACGAATTTGTTCCATTGAAGCGATGATCTGTCATATTGGGCGTAAGTCTTTTTTCCATAGTAGATGTCAAGCAGATCTCCAAGGGTAAAATCCTTTCGCCGGAGAAATACGCCTTTATAAACGCGTTTAATTCTATTTTGCTTTCCCATATTTCCCATATTTTTATTTTATCATAACACTCCGCAAACTTGCATTCCTGCTTATTCATAGAGACTCCCCGTAAATCCCCACTCGTAAGGATGACTTATTGCTTTATGGCTTGTTCTATGGTATTTTACTTCATGATTTATATGGTTGGCAAAAAATATAAGAGATGTTTGGCATGATCCGGCATGGGACGGACATCAAGGATATTGCAGATTAAATACGATAAAATGCGAGATAATAAAACGATAAAAGAAATAAAGATCAGCCATGATGATGTAATTGCAGTGATAGCGCCCCATCCTGACGATGAGTGCCTTGGAGCATCTTTTGTTCTGCTTACAGCGCCGGAAAGAACGGATGTATACGTGCTTACTGATGGCAGTCACGGCAACAAGGAAAAGACTGTTGAGGAAGAGGCACGGATACGCAAGGAACAGTTTGATGAGGAGATGTCATATGTAAAACCTCGAAATGTATACTGGCTTGGATACGAGGACACAACACTTCCCAAACACCATGAGGCGGCGGATTCTATTGACTTCACGCAATACACAAAGGTTTTCCTCCCATGGAACGAGAGCGCTCACCCGGATCATCGGGTCGCTTCCGTGATATGTTGCAGGACCATCATGAAACAGAAAGCCTATCCCGAATGTTACTTTTATGAGATATCCTTTTCTTTTTACATGCCTACTCACTATGCGGATATCTCGCATCTGATCGATGAGAAGCGAGAACGACACGGATCTTATACTTATCCAACCGCTTGGCATGGTCTTTGATATTCCACTTTTTCGCGATCCGAAAGCTGTTTGGAAGCAGGTTGATAAGCCTGATAAGCCCGTCAAAGAATGCCCTGCGTTTTTTGAAAGCAGCATCGGTAAAAGCCATGATCTCGTCATTGGAAAAGCCATGGAACGCAGTTCAAGGCACATGGCAATCACGGCGTAGATGGATGTCACATCCATCGTGGGATAGACGTTTTGGGCTTTAAACTGTGGAGAGGCATACATTTCCCGGAGTTTGGCTGTGTAACGTGCCGTATTTTTTTTACATCCTTTTCCATTGATTGCTGTTTCATAAATGTATCCCTTTTTTGTAATCCGTTTTCATGTCGACCTGAGATATGCGCCTCATCATGATTATCCCGTCTTATACGGGAATCACTTTCTCAAGCCTTATGTTTCTTGCCTTTTCCTCAGTGTCATCTCGTTCATCATATCCGTCATAAGGTGCTTTCGGATCATGAGGTTTCTGTTTTCTTTTTAAGCTGTTGCATACTCTGTCGGTATGAGCGAATACAAAATCCATATCGTCCGACCAGCCGGT